>NZ_CADFDL010000004.1:0-710739 GCF_902832865.1 Burkholderia sp. BCC0397
CATATTCATCTCGGCGCCCATCGCGCGTTCGATGACTGCTTTGTTGAACGCCAGCATCAAATCCTGGACCTCGGTCGGCGTCATCGGCCCCTTGACCAGTTGGTCCAGCAGCTCCTTGGGCAGTTCAGGCAGCGGCCCGCGGGCCGCTGCCTGACGCGCTACGGTTTGCCTCTTCTTCTTCATCGACATATCCATGACTTTTGCCTCTCATGATATGCCCCGCCCACAAAATGACGGATAGGTCCGAAAAAATCAAACGTCAATATTCCCCGCCCGCAACGCATTCGACTCGATAAATGCCCGCCGCGGCTCGACATCATCCCCCATGAGGGTAGTAAAGATCCCATCCGCAGCAATCGCGTCTTCGATCTGCACACGCAGCAGACGCCGCACTGCCGGATCCATCGTCGTTTCCCACAGCTGCCCGGGGTTCATCTCGCCGAGCCCCTTATAGCGTTGCTTGGAGACGTTGCGTTCAGCATCGGCCAGCAGCCACTTCATCGCACTCTTGAAGTCGCCCACGGCCATGCTGCGCTCACCGCGCTTGATAACCGCACCTTCCCCAATAAGCCCCTTGAACGTATTCGCGGTGGTCACGAGTTGCTGATAATCCGCCGTGTGCTGGAATTCCTGGTCGATGACCGAAACCCGCACATTGCCGTGATGCGTCCGCTCGACATTCAGCGCCCGCTGTTCGCGAACCGGGTCATACGAAGGCACCACACGCACTTCGTTCTTCAGCGCTTCATCATGCAACGCAGCGTGCAGCGCTTTCGCCGAAGCCTCGGTAGAAGCCTCGTTGGAGAGATCGATCGCCACGCCATCCATGACGGCCTCGAGCGCGGCCGGGTCATACAACCGGCTCAACCGCTCGATCACGCTCTTCGACAGCAGGTACGACCGCGCCAGCTCCCCAAGCGCATCACCCGAAATCGCCGCCGCATTCTCACCCGGCACCAGCTCCGACCCTTGCAGCGCCAACCGCAGCATATGCGCGTTCAGCTCCACGTCATCCTTCAGATACCGCTCATCCTTACCCGCCTTGATCTTGTAAAGCGGCGGCTGCGCGATATACACGTACCCGCGCTCGATCATGTCCGGCATCTGGCGATACAGGAACGTGAGCAGCAGCGTCCGGATGTGCGCACCGTCGACGTCCGCGTCGGTCATGATGATGATGCGGTGATAGCGCAGCTTGTCGAGGTTGTAGTCTTCCTTGCCGATGCCGCACCCAAGCGCGGTCACGAGCGTGACGATCTGCTCCGACGACAGCAGCTTGTCGTAGCGCGCCTTCTCGACGTTCAGCACCTTGCCGCGCAGCGGCAGGATTGCCTGGAACTTCCGGTCACGCCCTTGCTTGGCCGACCCGCCTGCCGAGTCACCCTCGACGATGTAGATTTCGCACTTCGCCGGGTCTTTCTCCTGGCAGTCCGCGAGCTTGCCTGGCAGACCAACGCCATCGAGCACACCCTTGCGGCGCGTCATCTCACGCGCCTTCCGAGCCGCATCACGCGCACGCGCAGCCTCAACGATCTTCCCGCAGATGATCTTCGCGTCGATCGGCGTCTCCAGCAGGAACTCTTCCAGCGCCTTCGCGACAACTTCCTCAACCGGCGCGCGCACTTCGGACGACACCAGCTTGTCCTTCGTCTGTGAGCTGAACTTCGGCTCCGGCACCTTCACGGACAGCACGCACGACAGCCCTTCGCGCATGTCGTCGCCGGTCGTCTCGACCTTCGCCTTCTTCGCGATTTCGTTGTCGGTGATGTACTTGTTGATGACGCGCGTCATCGCGGCCCGCAGGCCGGTCAGGTGCGTGCCGCCGTCGCGCTGCGGAATGTTGTTCGTGAAGCACAGCACGTTCTCGTTGTAGCTGTCGTTCCACTGCATCGCGACTTCGACGCCCACGCCGTCCTTCTCGCCGGTGGCGAAGAACACCGTCGGGTGCAGGTTGGTCTTCGTCTTGTTGATGTACTCGACGAAGCCCTTCACACCGCCGGCGAACGCGAAATCGTCTTCCTTGCCCGAGCGCAGATCCGTAAGACGAATCCGCACGCCGTTGTTCAGGAACGAAAGCTCGCGCATCCGCTTCGCGAGGATGTCGTAGTGATACTCGACCGTGCCGAAAATGGTCGGATCGGCCATGAAGTGCACTTCGGTGCCGCGGTTCTCGGTGTCGCCGGTGACGAGCATCGGCGACACTTCCACGCCGTCCACTACTTCGAGCACGCGATCCTGCGCGACGCCGCGATGGAACTCCATGAAGCGTTTCTTGCCGCCGCGGCGCACGGTGAGGCGCAGCCAGCTCGACAGCGCGTTCACGCACGACACGCCCACGCCGTGCAGGCCGCCCGATACCTTATAGCTGTTCTGGTCGAACTTGCCGCCGGCGTGCAGCTCGGTCATCACGATCTCGGCGGCGCTGCGCTTCGGCTCGTGCTTGTCGTTCATCTTCACGTCGGTCGGAATCCCGCGGCCGTTGTCGGTCACGGAAATCGAGTTGTCGGCGTGAATCGTCACGTGGATGTCGTTGCAGTACCCGGCCAACGCTTCGTCGATCGAGTTGTCGAGCACCTCGAACACGAGGTGGTGCAGACCGGTGCCGTCCGACGTGTCGCCGATGTACATCCCGGGGCGCTTGCGCACCGCTTCCAGCCCCTCGAGGATCTGGATCGACGAAGCGCCGTAGCTGCTGTTATCGGGTTGCGAATTGTGCTGTTCACTCATGGATATCTTCCGGTTCTGCGAGGCCACTCTTGTGGCGGCGCGGTGCGTTTCAGCGAGGGAAATCGCCAGGCCGCTCCAGTTTCCTGGCCCGTCCGAGGTGCCGGGAAGGCACCTTAGGGACGGGTTGTCGGTTCGCCATAAAAACGCCAAAGGGGCTTGCCGCCCCCTGGTGTGTGTCGCGATGTCGAGCGCGTCAGATGCGCATCGGCATCACGACATACTTGAACTCTTCGTTCTCGGGCACGGTGATCAGTGCGCTCGAGCTGGCGTCGCCGAGGCTCACCTGCACGGTGTCGACCTTCAGGTTCGCGAGCACGTCGAGCAGATACGTGACGTTGAAGCCGATGTCGACGGTATCGCCCTGGTAGGCGATTTCGAGTTCTTCCTGCGCCTCTTCCTGATCGGCGTTGGTCGACATGATCTTCAGCTGGCCCGGCGCGATGATGCAGCGCACGCCCTTGAATTTGTCCGAGGTCAGGATCGCCGCGCGCTGCAGCGAGCGCTGCAGTTCTTCACGGCCGATCTCGAACGTGTTCTTGTGCGCCTTCGGGATCACGCGCTGGAAGTCGGGGAACTTGCCCTCGACGAGTTTCGACACGAGCTCGACCTGGCCGAACGTGAACTTGGCCTGGGTTTGCGCGATGTCGATGGTGACGGTGTCGTCGATGTCTTCGAGCAGGCGCTGCAGCTCGAGAATCGTCTTGCGCGGCACGATGACTTCCTGGCGGCCGAACGTGCCGCCTTCGAGCTTCATCGACGAGAACGCGAGGCGGTGGCCGTCGGTGGCCACGGCCATCAGCTGGTCGCCGTCGACGACGAGCAGCATGCCGTTCAGGTAGTAGCGGATGTCCTGCTGCGCCATCGCGAAGTGCACCATGCCGAGCAACTGGCGGAACGACTTCTGCGGGACGGTGAGCGTTGCGCCGAAATCCTTCGCCTGCGCGACGGTCGGGAACTCGTCGGCCGCCAGCGTCTGCAGTGCGAAACGGCTCTTGCCCGATTGAACGGTGAGGCGCTTGTCGGCGAGCGACAGCGTGACCTGGCCGTCAGGCATCGCGCGCAGGATGTCGAGCAGCTTGCGGGCCGCGACGGTGGTCGCGATCTGGTCGCCGCCGACGCCGAAATCGGCGCGCGTGGTGATCTGCAGCTCCAGGTCGGTCGACAGGAATGAAACGTCCGGGCCGTTCTTGGTGATCAGCAGGTTGGCAAGGATCGGCAACGTATGGCGGCGTTCGACGATGCCGCTGACCGTTTGCAGCGGCCTGAGGAGGGTGTCTCGTTCGGTCTTGACCAGTTGCATAGAGTTCCTTCGTTGAGTAACGGCCTGCAGCGCAGCAGCCTCGCAGCGCCCCGCCGGCCGGGCTCTTGGCCCGCCACCACCGGGGCGGTCAAACCAGTATTGTGCCTCAAAACCGAACCGCCCCCCTTAAATTGGGGCGGAGGCCGAATTATCAAGCGCGCCCGCGCGCTCAGCCCTTCAGCGTCTGTTCCAGCACGTGCAGCTCGTGGTTGAGCTGCGCGTCCTTGCTGCGCTCGTCGGCGATCTTGCGCACCGCGTGCAGCACGGTGGTGTGATCGCGCCCGCCGAACAGCTCGCCGATTTCCGGCAGGCTCTTCTGCGTGAGTTCCTTCGCCAGGTACATCGCGATCTGCCGCGGCCGCGCGATGTTCGCGGGGCGCTTCTTCGAATACATGTCGGCGACCTTGATGTTGTAGAAATCGGCGACGGTCTTCTGGATGTTCTCGACCGAAATCTGCCGGTTCTGCACGGTCAGCAGGTCCTTCAGCGCTTCCTTGGTCAGCTCGATCGAGATCTCGCGGCCGTGGAACTTCGAATACGCGAGGATCTTGCGCAGCGCGCCTTCGAGTTCGCGCACGTTCGAGCGCAGGTGCTTCGCGACGAAGAACGCGACGTCTTCCGACAGGTTCACGCCTTCCGACTGCGCCTTGCGCATCAGGATCGCGACGCGCATTTCCAGCTCAGGGGGCTCGATCGCGACGGTGAGGCCCGAGTCGAAGCGCGAGATCAGACGATCGTCGATGCCCGAGATTTCCTTCGGATACGTGTCGCTGGTGATGATCACCTGCGCCTTGTTCGCGACGAGCGCCTCGAACGCGTAGAAGAATTCCTCTTGCGTGCGCGACTTGCCGGAGAAGAACTGGATATCGTCGATCAGCAGCAGGTCGAGCGAGTGGTAGTAACGCTTGAAGTCGTCGAACGCCTTGCGCTGGTACGCCTTCACCACGTCGGACACGTATTGCTCGGCGTGGATGTAGCGGATCCGCGCGCCGGCCTTGTCGAGCAGCAGCTGGTTGCCGATCGCGTGGATCAGGTGGGTCTTGCCGAGGCCGACGCCGCCGTACAGGAACAGCGGGTTGTACGAGATGCCCGGGTTGTCCGCGACCTGGATCGCGGCGGCGCGCGCGAGCTGGTTCGCCTTACCGGTCACGAAGTTGTCGAACGTGAGCACCGGGTTCAGCTTCGAACGTTCGTACATCGAATCGGCTTCGCCGCCGTTCGCGGGTGCGGCGCCGGGGCCCGGACGCCACGTGCGGCGGCCGGCCGCCGCTTCGTGTGCGGGCAGGCTCGGCAGGTCGATGTCGGCGTCGTCGGCGTTCAGGTGGTGTGCGGCGGCCGCCGACGGCGTCATCGGCACGTCGGCCGGCGCGCTGGGCGCCGCGGCGGCATGTGCGGTCAGGTTGGCGGCGATCGCGGCGACCGTCGCGGCCGGGCCGCCGGGAGTCAGCGGCGCGCGCGGCGCAGCCGGTGCGGCGCTCGCTGCGGCGCTGCGCATGCCGGCTTTCGGATCGAGAACGAACTGGACTTCGATCGGCGTGTTCCAGAATTCGCGGGCCAGATCGGCGATCCGCCCCGAAAACTGGCTCTTGACCCAGTCCAGCTTGAAGCGGTTCGGCGCGGCGATGGACAGCGTGTTCGCCGACGCATCGAAGGCCACCGGGGCCAAGGGTTTGATCCACGTCACGTACTGCTGGGGCGTCATCTCGCGCTCCAGCAGTGCGGAACAGTGTTGCCAGAAATCGTTCATCAAGTAGCTGTCGTTTTTTGCGTGCACAGCGCGGCTCGCCGGCGCCCTTGTCGCGGTCGCGCAACAAGGCCCGAAGCGGTCGTGCGAGCGTGCGTCGGACGCCTGCGTCACAGTCCTGGACGGGCAGGCGCGGGCCGAAGCGGCGTGCGGGATTCTTGGAGATAAGGCGAGATTCTAACGCCAAACGCGGCCACAGCGGGACTTATCCACAGGCTGGTTGTGTGGGTCGCGGGGCCGGATCGCCTGGGGCGTGCACAGGCGGCCGACTCCTAAGGTATTGACCGTCAAGAGAAAAACGGTTTAAATAGCGGGTTCCGCGAAAACCAATCCTGTATTCCCGGCGATTGCGTTCGCCCGAATGCCTCCGGTTAAGGGCACGCGGTCCCCTGAATTTCGACATTCTCGAACAAGTGAGAACATCATGAAACGTACTTACCAACCGTCCGTGACGCGCCGCAAGCGCACCCATGGCTTCCGTGTCCGCATGAAGACGGCAGGTGGCCGCAAGGTCATCAACGCTCGCCGCGCGAAGGGCCGCAAGCGCCTCGCCATCTAAGGCAGGTTGCGCGCTGTGTCCGCCGTCCGCAGTCCTGCGGAAGGTGCCGTCGAGCCGGGTGCGAATCCGTCGCAGACGAAAGCCGCCTTCCCGAAAGCTGCGCGACTTCTGAAAACGGATGAATTTTCATCCGTTTTTCGTTTGCGCCCCTGGCGGCGTTCCGCGCACTTCGTGATTTACGGCAAGCCGACCGGTCAGCCCGCGCGTCTGGGGCTCGTCATCGGCAAGAAGTATGCGCCGCGAGCGGTAACCCGTAACCTCGTGAAGCGGCTGGCGCGCGATGCGTTTCGCTTGCGCCGCGCCGAGTTCGCCGGTTACGACCTGCTGCTGCGGCAGCACACGCGCTTCGACAAGAAAGCGCTGCCGAGCGCGGCTTCCGCCCCGCTCGCGGCGATGTGCGCGGCCGAGATCCGCGAACTGCTCGACAGGGCAGTTCGGGAAATCGCCCGCCGTGCGTCGAAGCCCGCGTCCGAGTGACGCATCCGTGCCCGGTGCGGCGTTCGCGCCTGCCCGGCCGGTTTTGACGCGGCGTCGTACGGCGCCGCCCAAGGTATGGAAACGGTATTGATCGCCTTGCTGCGCTTCTACAAGGTTGCCGTGAGCCCGATGCTCGGCAACCGTTGCCGTTTTTATCCTTCCTGTTCGGATTACGCGCGCGAGGCAATCCAGTATCATGGCGCCGCGCGCGGCACGTATCTCGCCGTCAGGCGCGTGTGCCGATGCCATCCGTTTTCCGCGGGCGGCATCGACCTCGTCCCGCCGCCCAACTCCGACACTCGCGCTCGCGGCGAAGCCGACGCGCGGTCCCATCGACTCTGAGACAACGCATGGATATCAAACGCACCGTCCTATGGGTGATCTTCTTCATGTCAGCTGTCATGCTGTACGACAACTGGCAGCGGGACCATGGACGCCCGTCGATGTTCTTCCCGAGCGCCACGCACACGGCCCCGGCCGTTGCCGGCGGCGCATCGGGCACGGGCGCGACGACGACCGCAGGTGACGCGCCTGCCGCCGCAGCCGGCGCCGCACCGTCGACGACGGCCCCGGCCGCCCAGGCGCAGCTCGTGAAATTCTCGACCGACGTGTACGACGGCGAAATCGACACGCGCGGCGGCACGCTCGCGAAGCTGACGCTGAAGAAGCAGGGCGACGGCAAGCAGCCCGACCTGTACATCACGCTGTTCGACCACACGGCCGGCCACACGTACCTCGCACGCACGGGCCTGCTCGGCGGCGACTTCCCGAACCACAACGACGTCTACACGCAGCTCAATGCGGGCCCGACGTCGCTGACGGGTGACCAGAACACGCTGAAGCTGTCGTTCGAATCGCCGGTGAAGGGCGGCGTGAAGGTCGTGAAGACCTACACGTTCACGCGCGGCAGCTACGTGATCGGCGTCGACACCAAGATCGACAACGTCGGCACGGCGCCCGTCACGCCGACGGTCTACATGGAACTGGTGCGCGACAACACGGCCGTCGAAACGCCGATGTTCTCGCACACGTTCCTCGGGCCGGCGGTCTATACGGACGCGAAGCACTTCCAGAAGATCGACTTCAGCGACCTCGACAAGAACAAGGCGAACTTCGAGAAGGCCGCCGACAACGGTTGGGTCGCGATGGTGCAGCACTACTTCGCGTCGGCCTGGATCCCGCAGCAGGGCGTGAAGCGCGACATCTACGCTGAAAAGATCGATCCGACGCTGTACCGCGTCGGCGTGAAGCAGCCGGTCGCCGCGATCGCGCCGGGCCAGTCGGCCGATGTGCAGGCACGCCTGTTCGCCGGTCCGGAAGAAGAGCGCATGCTCGAAGGCATCGCGCCCGGCCTGGAACTCGTGAAGGACTACGGCTGGGTGACGATCATCGCGAAGCCGCTGTTCTGGCTGCTCGAGAAGATTCATAGCTATGTCGGCAACTGGGGCTGGGCGATCGTGCTGCTGACGGTGCTGATCAAGGCCGTGTTCTTCCCGCTGTCGGCCGCGAGCTACAAGTCGATGGCGCGGATGAAGGAAATCACGCCGCGCATGCAGGCGCTGCGCGAACGCTTCAAGAGCGATCCGCAGAAGATGAATTCGGCGCTGATGGAGCTGTACAAGACCGAGAAGGTCAATCCGTTCGGCGGCTGCCTGCCGGTCGTGATCCAGATCCCGGTGTTCATCTCGCTGTACTGGGTGCTGCTCGCCTCGGTCGAAATGCGCGGCGCGCCGTGGATTCTGTGGATTCACGACCTGTCGCAGCGCGATCCGTTCTTCATCCTGCCGGTGCTGATGGCCGTGTCGATGTTCGTGCAGACGAGCCTGAACCCGACGCCGCCGGACCCGGTCCAGGCGAAGATGATGAAGTTCATGCCGATCGCGTTCTCGGTGATGTTCTTCTTCTTCCCGGCCGGCCTGGTGCTGTACTACGTCGTGAACAACGTGCTGTCGATCGCGCAGCAGTACTACATCACGCGCAAGCTCGGCGGCGTCAAGAAGAAGCCGGCCTGACGCCCGTCGCATTCGCGGGCGGCCAGCCGCCCGCGATGCTCGCAAAAAAAGCCGCATGGTTCATGACCATGCGGCTTTTTGTTTCCTGGTGACGGCGGCTCGCGTGCGGTTGCTGCCGTTCAGGCCTTCTTCGCTTCGAGTTTCGGATCGCCGTAGAACTGCTCGACCAGTTCCTGTACGAGGTAGCGCTGGTGTGGAGACAATGCCTCGATCTTCGACGCGAGTTCGATCGTCTCGGGTGTCGGCGGATAGCGTTCGTCGCGCGGCAGCGGTTGCGGCGTCGGATGTTCGATCACGCTCGGCGACGGCCCGTAATGCAGCCAGTGCACTTCGACGCGCAACCATTCGGCAAGCGTTTCGAGTTTGTCCGACGTCGGGATCGTGCGGCCCGTCAGCCATTTGTGCGCGGTTTGCGGCGAAACGGGATGCGTTCCGCGGTGGCGCAGATTGAATCGGTTCGCCAGCTCCGTCGCGCCCGTGACCTTCTCCGGGCTGCGCCGCAGGGCGAATTTCAGGCGTTCCGAGAACGCGGCTTTTTCTTCGGATGTCGGCATGAGGAGATTGTGCAATTCCATCGCCGCGTCTCAGACAACCATATGGGATAAACATATCCTATTCGGACGAATCCCGCCCTTGGTCAGGATGCGGAATGAAATTGGGGGACGCAGTGCCAAGCCCCTCCGGCACGCATACTCGTCCGAAATGGCCGGGGTGCCACGACATCGGACTCATACTCGGCTTATCCCCGGCGGGATAAATTCGGGCGAGTCCGAATCCGGCGTTGCGGCCGGTGGCGTGTGAGCCGGCACGCTACAATGCCGGCGTTCCGATGCCCGAACTGTTGCGCGGGCGCACCATTGACTCGCTGATTACCCGATTTCTCCGATTCCCATGCTCGCTACCGATTCCGATCCGATCGTCGCCATTGCCACTGCTGCCGGCCGGGGCGGCATCGGGGTCGTCCGCGTGTCGTTCGGGCGCGGCGGCGAGGCGGCCGCGCTGCCGCTGATCGACGCGTTGTGCGGGCAGAAGCTCGCGCCGCGTCATGCGAGCTACGTGCCGTTCCTCGACGCGTACGGCGCGCCGCTCGACCGCGGGATCGCGCTGTATTTCCCGGCGCCGCATTCGTACACCGGCGAGCACGTGCTCGAGCTGCAGGGGCATGGCGGGCCGATCGTGATGCAGCTGCTGCTGCAGCGCTGCCTGGATGCGGGGCGCGGCTTCGGGCTGCGGCTCGCGGAGCCGGGCGAGTTCACGCGGCGCGCGTTCCTGAACGACAAGCTCGACCTCGCGCAGGCCGAGGCCGTCGCCGACCTGATCGAGGCGAGCACCGAGGCGGCGGCGCGCTCGGCCGGGCGTTCGCTCGACGGCGCGTTCTCGCGGCAGATCCATGCGCTCGTCGAGGACGTGATCACGTTGCGGATGCTGGTCGAAGCGACGCTCGATTTTCCGGAAGAGGAAATCGACTTCCTCGAAGCGGCCGACGCGCGCGGCAAGCTCGCTAGGATCCGCGAACAACTCGCGCACGTGCTCGGCGATGCGCGGCAGGGCGCGCTGTTGCGCGAAGGGCTGTCGGTCGTGCTCGCGGGGCAGCCGAACGTCGGCAAGTCGTCGCTGCTGAATGCGCTGGCGGGCGCCGAGCTGGCGATCGTCACGCCGATCGCCGGCACGACGCGCGACAAGGTGGCGCAGACGATCCAGGTCGAAGGGATTCCGCTGCACATCATCGATACTGCCGGGTTGCGCGAGACGGAGGATGAAGTCGAGCGGATCGGGATTGCGCGCACGTGGAGCGAGATCGAGCGCGCGGATGTCGTGCTGCATCTGCTCGATTCGCGTACGGGGATGACGCCGGACGACGGGACGATCGCGGCGCGGTTTCCGGCCGGCGTGCCGGTGGTGCGTGTGCTGAACAAGACGGATCTGACCGGCGTGGCGGCGAGCGTCGAGCATCCGGCGGCGGAAGGTGACCTGACCGAGGTGCATTTGTCGGCGAAGCGCGGCGACGGGATCGACATGCTGCGCGCGGAGCTGTTGCGGATTGCGGGGTGGCAGGCGGGCGCCGAGGGGGTGTATCTCGCGCGCGAGCGGCATCTGATCGCGCTGCGGGCCGCGCAGGAGCATCTCGCGCAGGCGGCGGATCATGCGGAGCAACGCGCTCAGTCGCTTGACCTGTTTGCCGAAGAGCTTCGGCTTGCGCAGGAACAGCTGAATGCGATTACCGGGGAGTTCACGTCGGATGATCTGCTGGGGGTGATTTTCAGCAGGTTTTGTATCGGGAAGTAAAAAAAAGAAAAGATAGTGGGTCGAGAGCGCCACAACCTTTTCCAAAGGTGAACGTGTCGACCTCGGGATGTCGACCTTTACGCGAGCCGTGACAGAGCGCTTTCACAGGTGTGGACGGACTGCTAATAGTCTATCGACGAGCGACGGGGGCAGTGATACATAAACAGAGGTATCGCCGCCATCGCCTTTTGAAAAGGACACGTATACGTCGCTATAGCTATGCCAAGATATTTCTGGAGTAGGCGTGTCAAATGTATGCTGTGCCAGCAATTTACCGGTTGTTGCCCGGTATACACGGGCAACGTATCGTGAATTTCCGCCCGGAACCCGAGTTAGAAGGCATAGTTCGGCAGTATATGTTCCATCGGGGGATGTCGATCCTGTGCACTCGTTACCGCGAGGCGTTCGATCAAAGAGAAAGAATCCAATGAGCGCCATAATAGACAATGTGCGAATCGATTTGAAAAATTTCGTCATAATTCTCGAGGGCGTTGATCTTTTTTTGCCGTGTTGTTGATCATAGATGGATTTTTATGGTTGGGGAAATCGGTATGTATCGTTTGTCGGAATAAATGACAAAATCACCTCCCCTGTTGTGCAACTTGGCCCATTTTCTAAAATCACGATTCTCGACTGGATAGTAGACATTTCCTTTGCTCAGTGGGTCGCCTCTGGCTACGGCGTATTTAACATATGGAAGGTATTCTGAATTCAAGAGCGCTGCGGCGACAGTATATGGTACGACAATGACGCCATTGCTGCTCCAGTGGCCCAAGTATTGAGACGGTTCGTCGGGTTTGTCTGTGAATGTATAGTTATCTTTTACATACACCCATACGCCAGTCACTTCTGCTGTTGTTCTGCGTGATTCTACGTCCCACGAAAAGCGGGCGCTTCCGAGCGCCGCATATATATTGAATGATCCGAGTGCCCCAGACAAATCGTCGGGTGCCCCATTGTTGCGAAGTCGTGCGTCCAACAGAGTTCCTATTTTTTGCCCAAACGTACCATCAACCCTCGCGTACTGGAATTGAAAGCGGCGATGTAGCTCGCGTATGTCGTTTCCGCAGATGTCTTCGGTATAGAGTCTCGGGGGGCCATCCTTGTGCGGGAGTAGCTGCTTGTAGAGCTCATCTCGTGAGTTGGGGCGTTGAATGAGCTCATTGACTAGAAGGTCGAATTGTGTTTTTGCTCGTGGAAAATGAAGAATCCAATCCAATTTGACGGTGGACGTGTCATACATGTCAGCCGGGTAAGGTTTCCCGCTCTGATTGATTTCGGCTCGCTCGTCTGCGGTGGTTGGTGAATAATTTAACTCGCCGGAAAACCATCGATCCATGAGTCGAGCAGAGACGGGGAGATATAGCTTGCGCATCGCCGCGGGTATTTCTTGGATGTCGAACGCGGGGGGGGGAGGTGTCATTTTTTAATTTTATTGCTGCAACAGGATTTGGCGGGTTTGGCGCATTGAGCCACGCTTGAAAGCGTGCTAGTGCCCTGCCTGCTCTTTCTATATCATCCACCAATTTATCAAGCGAATCGCGCTTTGGGGCTGCGGGTATGGGTTTACTTTTTGTCGCGTTCGGTTTCGGTTGCGCTGGAGGCAGTGGTGCGGGTTTGTCCATCGACACCGCTATGTTCGGGACAATCTTGCATCCGTCTGCCCCGTCATGAAGACGCCATTGCCAGAAAAATCTATTGATTGTGAAATATGGAATTTTTTCATTGCTTGAGGACATTTCAGTTTTCGATTCCGATTGATGTTGGGAGGCTTGAATTGCGCCCACCACGGTAGCGCAGCCAGGCGACTAAAATCAATCGGACTAGTTCGAAATTCTGGTGTCGTGGATGTGAAATTGGTTAGGTATTGCGAGATCGCGTCTGTCGCGCAATAACTATGCAGATGTGATTCGTCATCCGTATGAATACGAGGATCAGAGTCGTTATTTCTTGATGTTGTTATTTTAAAATGGGAGCGAGCGTTGAGATGAACATCTCGTAGCGCCGTCAGTCCCGAATCGGGGGCGGAGCAATACGAATGGGATCAACGAAGTATCGTGCGGGGGTGATTTCCGGTCGCCGCCACGTATCAACAGCGCTCGACTATGGGGCGAGCGGCCTCCGATACACCGTATCCGCTCAGTTGCATGGCTTGCGGACTGATAGAAGGGGTGTTCTGCGAGGCCTGCACCAAATCGCTTTCCGTGCTGCGATGGTTCCTGAGAAATGCTGGGCGCCCACGAGGGTTGCTCCGCCCGCGGTTCGGTTCAGGACGTCGTTAAAAAAGACAACTTCCGAAGCATCCAGATCTTCGGCGACAACGAGCCTACTTCGACCGCTACTACCTTATCTGCGCAAAATCCAAAACCGCCATCAATCCCAATGACGATGATGATGGTAATACCCACCCCCACCGTAATACCCGCCACCGTCAGGCACGACGATACAGCCGCTCAACAACACGGCGACGCCGGCAATCAGTAAAAGGGCCTTCTTCATCGCGTTCACCTGCTCGGGTTCAATATGAAACCCAGCATAGCGAGCGGCCCCGGCCCAGGCTGTAAGCGATCGTTTCCCCGCGCCGCAATCCGTAACGGCGGATTATTCCGGTCACAATGACCGTAACAATTAGCCAAAACAGCAGACGTTTCAGGCGACGACGACCCGGTTTCGCCCCGTATCCTTCGCCCGATACAGCGCAGCATCGGCGGCTTCGATCAACGCGTCCGTTGTCGACAGATCGTCGGCCGATACGGTCGCGCAGCCGACGCTGACGCTCACGCGCCCGGCCGGCGAGTCGGGCATCGCGAGGTCGAGCCGCAGCACGGCTTCGCGCACTTCGTCGGCCACCACCCGCGCACCGCGCGCGCCCGTGTTCGGCAGCACGATCGCGAACTCCTCGCCGCCGTAGCGCGCGACGATATCGGACGGCCGCCGCACCGCGCCTGCCAGTGCATTCGCGACGGCGATCAGGCATGCATCGCCCTTCACGTGACCGAACGCGTCGTTGTACGCCTTGAAGTGATCGACGTCGACCATCAGCAGCGACAGCGGTTCGCCCTGCCGCCGCGCCTGCAGGAACAGCGTGTGGAAATGGTCGTTGAAGTGGCTGCGGTTGAACGCGCCCGTGAGCCCGTCGCGCGCGGAAGAGCGGATCAGCGTCGCGTGCGCTTCGAACAACTGCTGATACAGCATCGTCACTTCCCACGCCAGCACGCACACGAGCACGCCGGGCGTGAACATGCTGAACACGCGCGCGACATACCAGCCGACCGTGAAGCGGTTGGTGCTCAGCAGGTTCAGCGTCGTGTCGGTGAGGCACGCGAGCACCGCGATCGCGAGCCACAGGTCGAGCGTCGTGCGCAGCCGGCCCGTGACCAGCACGGCCACGAGCGCGAGCACGTTGAGGATCCATACGACGAGCGCGATGCCGTTGACGGGCAGCACGGCTGCGTCGCGAGGCGGATGGAACGCGGGCGGCAGCGACACGTTCAGCGCGAGCGCGCACAGGAGCGCCGCCGCGACGGCCGGGCCGCCGACGAGCGCGACCGTCCAGCGGCGCGTCTCTTTCTCGCCGACCGGTGCGCGCGTCAGCCGCTCGCGTGCGAACAGCGCGGCCATCACGAAGCACGGAAAGCCGGCATGCCAGAAGATCCACATCCATGCGGCGCTTTGCGGGCGCGCGCCGAGCAGGCCATGCGGCGCGAACACGCCGGGAAAGGTGAGCAACTGCAGCGCGACGGCGAGCGCGGTGAACGCATAGGCGCCGCCGAGCGCACCGAGCACGGGCTGGCGTGTCACGGTGAACTGCGCGCCGAGGAAGAACGCCGCGATGCTCGCGGTCGTGAACACGGTGAGCGCGCACATCGGCATGAACGGTTCGACGGCCGGCAGCGCGACGTTCGCGTGCGGCGCGGCGATCCCGAGCGTGAGCAGGATGACGAGCGCCGTCAGCGCGCCGAACCACAGCTGACGTTGCGTCGTGTGCTGGATCAGGATGCCTTCCATGGAGTCCCCCGGACACGCGAGCGGAAACGCCCGATCTTGCGCCGGGCGGCACGCATCCGATCGCGGCGCGACCGGTGCGGTCCGATCCTATCTCGTTATTGGCATCCGCTCAAATGCCGAGCCCCGGACCGAAGTTGCCGGCGACGCAGCGCGTGACGGCGTCGACGTCCGCGTAATCCTGTTCGGGCAGGCCGTCGAGCATCGACAGCACCTCGTTGCTGGCGCCGGCATCGCGTGCGGCGTCGACGATCGCATCCTTGTTCGCCGGATAGCGGACGGCCGCCAGCACATCGGCGATCTGCAGGTCGATCGTTTCGTTCGGGATATCGTGCGGAGGGAGGTCGGGCTTGTCGTTCACGTCGGCGTCTCGCGGGTTGGGCGGGAATCGGGTCGAAGCGCAAGGGGCGTGCACCGCCTGTTACCCGGCCCGGGGTGGCCCGGCCGGCGCGTGCTGCGGATCGACGATGATCGAAGTCAATGCCCGCGTCGCACGTGGCGCCACGGATGCTTCCAGTCGATGTGCGGTGCGTTCTCGTCGCGCGGATGCTGGCGGCGATGCTCCTGCCAGAGTTCGTCGGAAAACAGCGCTGCCACGATGACGAGCGGCAGCACGAGGAAAATTCCGAGTATGACTTGCTCGAACACGATAGCCTCCTTGCGGTGGCAGGAACCCTTGCTCCCATTCTAGGCTCTGAACTGCGCCCGCGTTCAATTTCTTACAGTGCGAAACGCGCCCGAACGCGGCCGCGCCGCGCGGGTGTTCCGCACGCGCGCCGGCATCAAAAAGGACATGAACATGCAACTCCAGAACGATACCAACACGCTCGCGCTGCGGCCGCTGGAGCGCCAGGACCTGCGCTTCGTCCACGAGCTGAACAACGACGCGAAGATCATGCGCTACTGGTTCGAGGAGCCGTACGAAACCTTCTCGGAACTGTCGCAACTGTATGACCGCCACGTGCACGACCAGCGCGAGCGCCGGTTCGTCGCGGTCGATGCGCAAGACGAACTGGTCGGCCTCGTCGAGCTGATCGAGCTCGACTACATCCATCGCCGCGGCGAGTTCCAGATCATCATCGCGCCGCAGTGCCAGGGGCGCGGCTACGCGGGCCAGGCGACGCGCCTCGCGATCGAGTACGCGTTCAAGGTGCTGAACATGCGCAAGCTGTACCTGATTGTGGATACGTCGAATGCGGCGGCGATCCATGTGTACGAGAAATGCGGATTCCAGCACGAAGCCGAATTGAAGGAAGAATTTTTCGGGAATGGCGCGTATCACAACGCTTATCGCATGTGCATCTTCCAGCGCGATTATTTCGAGCACCAGCAAACCGGGCTGAATAAAGCAGGGTAAACGCCACACGGGTAAAAGGCGCTTGCGGCTGGGCTTCGCGGGCGCCGAATGGATGCGGGGAACTACGGATAAATACGGATGCGCTTATACCTGGCATTTTTCTTGTATCAGGTAAATGCGATTCCGCGCTGCGGTAAAGTCGAATCGTTTCGGATGA
Source organism: Burkholderia sp. BCC0397 (assembly GCF_902832865.1). Classification (NCBI taxonomy): domain Bacteria; kingdom Pseudomonadati; phylum Pseudomonadota; class Betaproteobacteria; order Burkholderiales; family Burkholderiaceae; genus Burkholderia; species Burkholderia sp. BCC0397. The sequence continues at coordinate 16,625 of NZ_CADFDL010000004.1, forward strand.
CTTTATGTGCAACGCATCAAAATGGTCAGGATAGTGAAATGGATTATCCAAACCGTTCAATCGTCGCATTGTAATTCTGCTGAAAGCCTTGCCGGGTAATGCTTTCCGCCCGGCGGCGCGGGCTGGCGCGTCGTTCGGCAGCGCTTGCCGCCCGCGCGCATCGCACCAAAAGCGGGCTGCGCACGGGGTGCGACAATCCGCCGCTATTGCGGTCGCACAACAAATGTGCTTGCTATCGTTTGCCGGTCCCCTAAAGTGAAAAATGTGGGTTCACGATCACCTTTAAACACATAGCTAACCCAGCCTGGTGCCCGCAAGCCTGGAGACAGAACATGATGAAGCGTACCGGTGTCCTTTTTGCCCTTGTCGGCGCATTTTGTGCTGTGTCGATCGCCCAGGCCGGCGGCGATTCGGCCGTCAAGCCGAAGCAGGAAATCCAGCTGACGAAGAATGCATGGGGCTGCCTGTCGAAAGACAATCTGGACTCCGTACTGAGTCACGAACGTGACGGCAAGTCGCAGGCGAAGCAGCAGTACTTCGACGACTTCCGCTGCCTGTCGGTGCCGGAAGGCCAGCGCTTCCGCGTGGTGTCGGTCGACCAGGGCGACGTGCAGTTCGTCAGCGCCGACAACAGCGACCAGCAAGGCCTTTGGGCCGATTCGCGCTTCGTCAAGCAGTAATCGTCCATTCACCGCGCCGTCGCACGACGCGCGAGCGCGCCGGCCCGACGAGCCGGCGGCGCGAACCGAACACGGCCCGGCCCATGCCGGGCCGTTGCGCTGTGAATCGCGCATGACGCACGCCGGACGGCGCGCATTCGGTATCATCACGGCCCGACCGAACCGAATGCCCGCCCGGGCCGCATCCGCATGGCGCTGAAATCCACGATCTACAAAGCCGAACTGCAAATCGCCGACATGGATCGGCATTACTACGCCGATCACGCGCTGACGGTGGCGCGCCACCCGTCGGAAACCGACGACCGGATGATGGTGCGCATCGTCGCGTTCGCGCTGTTCGCGCACGAGCGGCTCGAATTCTGCAAGGGACTGTCGGACGTCGACGAGCCGGACCTGTGGCAGAAGGACCTGACGGGCGCGATCGACGTGTGGATCGAGGCCGGCCAGCCGGACGAACGGCGCATCTCGAAGGCGGCCGGCCGTGCCGGGCAGGTCACGGTGATCGCGTACGGCGGCAAGACGTCGGAGATCTGGTGGCAGGGCGTGCGCAGCAAGGTCGAACGGCTGCGCAACGTGCAGGTGCTGTCGCTCGACGACGGCGTCGCGGCGGCGCTCGGGCAGCTCGCGGAGCGCACGATGCGCCTGCAGTGCACGGTGCAGGACGGCACCGCATGGATCTCGAGCGCCGACCACGATCCGATCGCGGTCGAGTGGACGGTGCTGAAGGCGCGCGCCAACGCGTGACGGCTCGCGCGCCAGCCGCGTTCAGCCGAGCGCGGCCGGCGGCCCCTTGAATTCGACCATGTTGCCTTCGGGGTCGAACAGGTAGATCGACGGCCCGTAGCCGCCGGCGCCGTAGCGTTCCGCCGGCGCGCCCGGCCGCGCGCCATGCGCGGCGAAATGGGCGATCAGTGCGTCGGGATCGAACGGCTCGACGCGCAGGCACAGGTGATCGAGATTGCGCCCGGTGCCGGGCGGCCCGCTGTCGGGGCGGTCGATCGGGCCGCCGACCGTCAGCAGGTCGATCAGCGCGTCGCCCGCGCGCAGTTGCACGAGGCCCAGATCGGGCTGTTCCTTCTCCACATGGCAACCGACGGCGTCGCAGTAAAAGCGCGTCATTGCCGCCATGTCGGTCACGCGCAGCACGATGTGGTCGATTCCGCGGATGGCGGGCTTCATGGGCGGGACTCCTTCGCAGTCGACGAGCATCGAGTGTAGACGCATCGCGCCTGCGCTGCCGGCCGGAACGCGGCACAATCGACGGACGAAAAAAAGCCCGTTCACGCAGAGCGGAACGGGCTTAATCCATATCAGGAGGAGACATGGAGGAGACAGTTCCAACTATACACACGGCGATGGTGCGACGCAATATTCCGATTGCAAAAAAACGTCAGGACGACGATTTGTCGCATCCGCACTGCAGCAAAATGGTGACGAAACGATGACGAAAACCGCGCTGGAGCGGCCGCCGCGCGGGTTTCGTCGGATGTGTTTTTATGGATGCGGCCCCGATTCGCCGGCACGAATCACAGAGCAAGATTCAGGGCGCGACGGCATGTGCCGATGTCTAGAGTAGGCACCATCTACACTAGAGAGTGCGAGGTTCAGATGAAAACCGCCTATCCGACCGACGATGCCTGCTGGGGCGCCGTGACCGAACGCGATCCGCATGCGGACGGCGCGTTCTTCTATGCGGTCAGCACGACCGGCGTGTTCTGCCGCCCGACCTGCGCGTCGCGGCAGCCGCGCCGCGAGAACGTGTCCTTTTTTGCCGATCCGGCGGCCGCGCGCGCGGCCGGCTTCCGGCCCTGCAAGCGTTGCCAGCCGGAAGGGCTGCCGCGCGAGCTGGAAATCGTCAATCGCGCGTGCGCGGTGCTCGATGCGCACGCCGAGCGGCTCACGCTGCAGCAGTTGAGCGATGCCGTGCACGTGAGCCCGTTCCACCTGCAGCGGCTCTTCAAGCGCGTGGTCGGCGTGTCGCCGCGGCAGTACCAGGCCGCGCAGCGCGGCGCAGCGCTGCGGCAGGCGCTGCAAAGCGGGCAGCCGGTCACGCAGGCGGCCGTCGACGCGGGTTTCAACTCGCCGTCGCGGTTGTATGCGTCGGTGCCGCGCGAGCTCGGGATGGCGCCGTCCGCATTCCGCCGCCAGGGCGCCGGCCTGCGGATCGACTATGCGACCGCGCCGACGTCGCTCGGCACGGTGCTCGTCGCCGCCACCGAACAGGGCATCTGCCGGATCGCGTTCGGCGACGACGCGGCGTCGCTCGTCGGCGAGCTGAAGGACGCATTCGCGCGGGCCGAACTGGTCGAATCGTCGGCGCGACTCGCGCCGTTCGTCACGCAGATCCGCGCGTACCTCGACGGCACGCGGCATGCATTCGACCTGCCGCTCGACATCGCGCCGACCGCGTTCCAGCAGCGCGTGTGGGAAGCGCTGACGCATATCCCGTACGGCGAAACGCGCAGCTATTCGGAGATCGCCGAGGCGCTCGGCTCGCCGCGCGCGGTGCGGGCGGTCGCGTCCGCGTGCGCGTCGAATCCGGTCGCGCTCGCGATCCCGTGCCACCGCGTCGTGCAAAAGGGCGGCGCGCTCGCCGGCTATCGCTGGGGCGTGCGCCGCAAGGCGACGCTGCTCGCGGCCGAGGCGCGTCATGTTCACAACGATGAAGCCGAAGCCGAGACGGAGGGCAGTGCGGTTTGAGCATCGAGACGACAACGATTACGTCCCTCGCGAACGGCGGCCTCGTGCCGCCGTCCGCGCAGATGGAACTGCGCTACAAGGCGCCGTACGACTGGGCGCGCGTGCTGCGCTTCTTCAGCGGGCGCGCGATTCCGGGCGTCGAGCAGGTCGCCGACGGCGTGTATCGCCGCATCGTCGATCTGCACGGCGATGCGGGCCGGCTCACCGTCACGAAACACCCGCGCAAGCATTGCCTGATCGCGACCGTCGAAGGAGCGGTCGCGCGCCATGTCGACGATGCGTTCGCCGCGCACGTCGCGACGATGTTCGACCTCGGCGCCGATCCGGCCGCGATCGGCGGCGGGCTCGCGCGCGATCCGTGGTTCGCGCCGCTCGTCGAGGCCGCGCCGGGGCTGCGCGTGCCGGGCGCGTGGTCGGGGTTCGAGCTGGCCGTGCGCGCGATCGTCGGCCAGCAGGTGAGCGTGAAGGCCGCGACGACGATCGTCGGCCGGCTCGTCGAACGGGCCGGCGAGCGCGTGATTCCTGAAGACGACGGCGCGCCCGCGTGGCGTTTTCCGACGCCCGACGCGCTGGCCGCGTGCGATCTCGACAAGATCGGGATGCCCGGCAAGCGCGTGGCGGCGCTGACCGGCGTGGCGCGCGCGGTGGCGGCCGGCAACGTGCCGGTCGATCGCGCGCATGCCGATCTCGCGACGCTGCGCAGCGCGTGGCTCGATCTGCCCGGCATCGGCCCGTGGACCGTCGAATACATCGCGATGCGCGCATGGCGCGACCCGGACGCATGGCCGGCCTCCGATCTCGTGCTGATGCAGTCGATCGCCACGCGCGACCCGGCGCTCGACCGGCTCACCAGCCAGAAGCGCCGCACGGAGGGCTGGCGGCCGTGGCGCGCGTATGCGGCGCTGCATCTGTGGAACGAAGTGGCGGACCGGGCGGGCGGCGCGCGCGGCGGGTAAGCGCGGCGGCCCGCGGCCGGGTGCGACCGCAAGGCGGCAGCGCTGCAACCCGTTGCGCAAGCGGTGCCGGCATGCGGCAAGCGCCGGCGTGACGCGGCCCGTCACGGTGATTCCACGTATCCGGCGCCGGCCGGATGTCGCGCGTGCGATGCCTGCACACGCGTCGTTTCGCGATCCATTCAGCGGCACGGTTGCACCTGCCGCCACCCGTTTGCCGTTCGCGTTCCGTCCGACGAATTCCGCCGACCGGCGTGCCGATCGGCTTCGCCCGGAACCGGTGATACCGGCCGGGACTGCCCGCGCCCGGCCTGTCCGATGGCCCGCTCAGGCCCGCGCGCCGTGCCCGGAGCCACCTCAAGCGCGGCTTTCGGCGAGATGTTAAAGTGCCCGCTACCAACGAAGCGACCAACAATCCAGCCGGCCGCGCGCGGCGTTCTGCGCGCGGCCGTCACGCACTTGCGTCTCCATGTCGAACACCATGACTCACCGCCAGTCCGAACTGCTGCTGAATCGCCTCGACGCGCTGAGCTCGGGCCAGACGCGGCAGCATCTGCCCGACGGCCTGCGCGGCATCGAAAAGGAAAGCCTGCGCGTGACGCGCGACGGGATGATCGCGTTCACGCCGCATCCGCGCGCGCTCGGTTCGGCGCTCACGCATCCGGCGCTGACGACCGACTATTCCGAAGCGCTGATCGAACTGATCACGCCCGCGGAGCGCGACGCCGCGCTCACGCTCGAACGCCTCGACGATCTGCATCGCTATGTGTATGCATCGCTCGGCGACGAGATGCTGTGGAACGAGTCGATGCCGGGCCTGCTGCCGGCCGACGACCAGATCCCGATCGCCAACTACGGCACGTCGAACATCGGCCGCCTGAAGACGGTGTACCGGCGCGGTCTCGCGTACCGTTACGGCCGCACGATGCAGTGCATCGCCGGCATCCACTACAACTACTCGCTGCACGAGGAAGTGTGGCGGCGCCTGCATGCGGAAGAAGGGTCGACGGCGACGCTCGTCGATTACCAGTCGGAACGCTATCTCGCGCAGATCCGCAACTTCCGCCGCCGCAGCTGGCTGCTGATGTACCTGTTCGGCGCGTCGCCGGTGCTCGACACGAAGTTCCTGCGCGGCAAGCCCCACAAGCTCGACACGTTCGACGCCGATACGCTGTACCGGCCGTATGCGACCAGCCTGCGGATGAGCGATCTCGGCTACTCGAACACGACGGCCCAGGCCGCGCTGCACGTCGACTACAACACGCTGCCCGGCTATCTCGACGCGCTGTCGAAGGCCGTGAGCGAGCCGTATCCGGCGTACGAGGCGATCGGCACGCATCGCGACGGCGAGTGGATCCAGATCAACACGAACGTGCTGCAGATCGAGAACGAGTTCTACTCGACGATCCGGCCCAAGCGCGTCACCTATTCGGGCGAGCGGCCGCTGCATGCGCTCGCGTCGCGCGGCGTGCAGTACATCGAAGTGCGCTGTCTCGACATCGATCCGTTCGAGCCGACCGGCATCGCGCTGGAGACCGCGCGCTTCATCGACGCGTTCCTGCTCGCCTGCGCGCTCGACGAAAGCGCGCCGCTCGACTGCGACGCGTACAAGGAAGCGAACGCGAACTTCGGCAGCGTGACGCTGGACGGCCGCAAGCCGGGGCTCACGCTGACGCGCGATGGCCAGCCGGTCACGCTGCAGGCGTGGGCGGACGCGCTGATGGCCGATATCGAAATCGTCGGCCGCCGGCTCGACGAAATCCGCGGCGGCGACGAGCATGCGCGCGCGATTGCCGTGCAGCGCGAGAAGCTCGCCGATCCGGAGCGCACGCCGTCCGCGCGCGTGCTGCGCACGATGCGCGAGAACGGCCAGTCGTTCCTCGCGTTCGCGCTCGCGCAGAGCGAAGCGCATGCCGCGCATTTCCGCGCGCATCCGCCGTCGGCCGAGACGCTGCGCGCCGAGCAGGCGCTGGCCGCGAAGTCGCTGGCCGAGCAGGCCGAGCTCGAAGCGAAGGAGGCCGGATCGTTCGACGCGTTCGTCGCCGCCTATCGCGCCTATACGCTGAACCGCTTCAGCGTGTGACGATCGCGCATGCGGCCGGCGCAGGGTGCGCCGTGCCGCGATGCGATTGCAATCCGGTTTCGTCAGTGGTCAATGATCAGTGATGCGCGTACGTGCCGCGATCGGCCGCGTGCGGCAGCGCCGGCTTGCCCGATTCCGCGTTGGCCCGGCCGTCGCTGCCGTAACCGGCGGCGACGCCCTCACCGCGCGCCTGAGCGGCACGCTGCATGATCGCCTGCATGTTCCCCGGAAAGTCGGGACTGCTTGCGAGGCTCGTCCGGTAGCCGGCGGCCTGCAGTTCCACGAGTTCCTGGCGGACCTGCGCGCGCGTGAGCGTCGACGCGGCTTGTGCGTGAGCGGCGAACGCCGCGCCGATCAGCATGAACGCGCATGCCGCGTGTTTCATCGTCTTCATCGTGTTTGCTCCGTGAGGTTCCGGTGCCGCGCCATCGCCGGCGCGGCCGGAAACGATGCAGCCAGTCTAGGCTTCGGACGCCAAACGAAACATCCTCGCGGCTGGCAGTCACCTTTTCCGGTCGCGCAACATTGCGCGGCCACCGGTGAGCCGGCTGCGACGGGTTTTCTGTCGAACGCGACAGCTGCGCGCCATCTGCCGGTCATCGCGCGGTGGCCGGTTCGCATCGGCTCGCCCGCATCGGGCTTCTCCCCCTTGTACAAGCGCGTCGCGCCTCCTAACCTCTTTTAAGCGACCGATCGGTTGGCCGCGCAACGTCGTTGCGTACGCAAACGCCCGAGCGCGGTCGTGACTGCAGGACATCGCCTTGTACCGAACCCGGCGCATCGACATGCGAACCCGGGTCGACTCTGGAGACACGATGAATCCCACCGACGCCCTACCGCCCGGCATCGTCTTCGCGCAACCGTTGACGCCGGTCGCGCACTCGCTGCTCCTGTCGTTCCTCGTCGCGGCGATCCCGATCGCGGTCGCGCTGATCGCGCTCGGCGTGCTGCGCCGCCCCGCGTGGCAGGCGTCGCTCGCCGGGCTCGTCGCGGGCCTCGCGGTCGCGATCGGCGCGTGGGGGATGCCGGCCGGGCTCGCGTTCAACGCGGTCGGCGCCGGCATGGCGCTCGCGGTCGTGCCGGTGATGTGGATCGTCTTCAACGCGCTGCTGCTGTACAACATCGCGGTGAAGTCGGGCCGCTTCGACCAGTTCCGGCAGTGGATGCTCGACAACCTGCCCGACGACCGCCGCCTCGTGCTGCTCGTCGTCGCGTTCTCGTTCGGCTGTCTGCTCGAAGGGATCTCCGGATTCGGCACGCCGGTCGCAATCACGAGCGCGCTGCTGATCGCGCTCGGCTTCCCCGCGCTCGAAGCGCTCACCTATACGCTGCTGTTCAACACGGCGCCGGTCGCGTTCGGCGCGCTCGGCGTGCCGATCACCGTGCTCGGCGCGGTCACGTCGCTGCCGCCCGCGACGCTCGCGCAGATGGTCGGGCGCCAGTTGCCGTTCTTCGCGCTGCTGCTGCCGTTCTACGTGGTCGGCGCGTATGGCGGCCTGCGCTCGATCGCGAAGCTGTGGCCCGCGCTGCTCGTGTCGGGCGCCAGTTTCGCGATCGCCCAGTTCGTCACGTCGAACTTCCTCGGCTACCAGCTCACCGACGTGCTGTCGTCGCTTTCGTCGCTGATCGTGACGATCGGCTTCCTGCAGGTGTGGAAGCCGCAGCCCGATCCGCAATATGCGCTCGCGCGCAGCGTGCCGGCCGCCGCCGGCGCCGCGCGCGCAGGCTTCGGCGGCTGGCTGCCGTGGCTCGTCGTGTCGGTGGTCGTGATCGTCTGGGTGCACGCGAACATCGCGGCGATCGGCGACGTGAAGATCAAGTGGCCGGGCCTGCACAACGCCGTGTACGTGTCGCTGTACCACAAGCCGTATGCGGCGATCTGGGATTTCCAGCCGCTCGGCACGGGCACCGCGATCCTGCTGTCGGCGATCATCACGGCCGCGCTGACGCGCACCGGCCCCGGCGCGTTCGTCGAATGCGTGGTGAAGACGTGGCGGCAGACGTGGATCGCGATCGTCACGGTGATGATGATCGTCGGGCTCGCGTACCTGCTGAACTACTCCGGCATCAGCTACACGCTCGGCACCGGCGTCGCGTCGACGGGCGCGCTGTTCCCGCTCGTGTCGGCGTCGCTCGGCTGGATCGCGGTGTTCCTGTCCGGCAGCGACACGTCGGGCAACGCGCTGTTCGGCAACCTGCAGGTCGTCGCCGCCCGGCAGCTCGGCCTCGATCCGGTGCTGATGGCCGCGACCAACTCGTCGGGCGGCGTGATGGGCAAGATGATCTCGCCGCAGAACATCGCGACGGGCGTGTCGACGACGGATCTGAAAGGGCAGGAAGGCGTCGTGTTCGCGCGCACCTTCTGGCACAGCGTGATCCTCACGCTGTTGCTCGGCGTGCTGGTGTTCCTGCAGCAGCACGTGCTGACCTGGATGATCCCGGCGCTGCCGAAGTGACGCACGGCGCCACGACGGAAGGAAGGCACGAGGACAACGACGAGGGAAGGCGCGGGAACAGCGCCAGATAGTGTGCGGAAGCGGTGAACGCGCGGCGGCTCAGCGTGCGTTCACCCGCCGCATCGTTCGTCCGGTTTCGACCGCATCGGCCGCTTCGCCGCCGTCCGGCAGGATGCACGCGAGGAACGCGTCGATCGCGGGGCTCTGGCGGCGCGCTTTCAGGTAGTACACGTATTCGTCGATGGTCGTGTCGACGCCGCGCAGCGCGATCACGCGCAGGTCAGGATGGCGCTCGGCCTCGCCGAGCGGAAAGAGGCTTCCGCCCACCCCATGCAGGATCGCCTCGCGAATCGCTTCGCGGCTGCCGATCTCGGCGACCGAGGTGGCCGCGACGCCGGCCGTTGCGAGGATCGTCTCCGTGCAGCGGCGCGTGACCGAACCTTCCTCGCGGATCAGCAACCGCACGTCGGCGAGCTGCGCCGGGTCGATCGAATCGAACCGCGCGAGCGGATGATGGCGATGCACGACGAGCACGAGCGGATCGGTCGAGATCACCTTGCGCTCGAGGCCGTCGGCGTCGTTGCGCTGCGACGAGACCGCGAGATCGATGCGGAATTCCTGCAGCGCCTGCAGGATTTCCTCGGAGTTGCCGATCCGGCACGTGAGCGCGATCGACGGATGCGCGCTCGAGAAGCGGCCGACCGCGTCCATGATGTAGTACGGGCCCGTCGCGCCGATCCGCAGGTGACCTTCGAACAGGCCGCCGACGTTGCGCAGCATGATGTCGGCCTGCGCCTCGAGCGCGATCATCTTCTCGACGAGCGGCAGCAGCTCGATGCCCGTCTCGGTCACCTCGAGCTTGCGGCCGCTGCGGTAGAACAGCTCGACGCCGTACACCTGCTCGACCTGCCGGATCTGCGCGGCAATCGTCGGCTGGCTCACGCCCAGGTGGCGCGCGGCGCGCGTGATGCTGCCCTGCCGGACGGTCGCGTGGAACGCCTTCAGCTGATCGAACACGACTCGGCTTCTCCCCCCTCTTCATCGCGCGTCAGCGTAGCGCACGCATGTGTCGGCCGGATGAAAGGCGCGTCGGGCGCGACTTCGAAAAAAAGCTGGGGGTGACCGCAAGAAACCTGCGGGAACCGGTCACGGCGGGGACATGCCGGTGCGGGGTAATAGCGGCGACGCAGATCGCCGGCCCCGCTCGCCCGGCGACCCCACTCCCACCGACCACAGGGTTCTCTTCATGTCCTCGAACAATCGACGCGATTTCCTGCGCCTCGCCGCGCAGTCGGCCGGCGCGATGGCCGCCTACGCGGGCTTCCCGCCCGCGATCCGCAATGCGCTGGCGATGCCGGCCGCCTATCGCACCGGCACGATCCGCGACGTGGAGCACGTCGTGATCTTCATGCAGGAAAACCGTTCGTTCGACCATTACTTCGGCGGGCTGCGCGGCGTGCGCGGCTTCGACGACCCGCGTCCGCACCTGCTGCCGAACGGCGCACCGGTGTGGCAGCAGCCGCCGGCATCGGTGTTCACGAAGAACTACCATTCGCGCGGGCTCGATCCGTCGGCGCCGTACGTGCTGCCGTTCTACCTCGATCCGAAGCAGACGACCGAATTCCAGCCGGGTACCAACCACGGCTGGAGCAGCGGCCACCTGTCCTGGAACAACGGCCAGTGGGACCAGTGGGTGAACCAGAAGCAGGACGTGCTGACGATGGGCTACCTGAAGCGCCAGGATCTCACGTACCACTACGCGCTGGCCGACGCGTTCACGATCTGCGATTCGTACTTCTGCTCCGCGCACGCCGACACCGCGCCGAACCGCATCTACCTGTGGACCGGCACGGTCGATTCGCGCAACGTGTACGGCACGCAGCCGAACGGCCCGGGCATCGGCGAGCGCAACGACGTGAACGGCTATACGTGGACGACCTACGCCGAACGCCTCGAGAACGCGAAGATCAGCTGGAAGGTGTACCAGGGCGGCACCGGCATCCCGGGTGACCCGACCGACAACTACACCGACAACTCGCTGATGTTCTTCAAGCGCTTCCAGGTGAAGGAAGGCGCGAGCGGCCCGCTGGTCGACAAGGGCGCATCGAACCACACGCTCGCCGAACTGAAGGCCGACGTGCAGGCCAACCGGCTGCCGCAGGTGTCGTGGATCGTGTCGCCGTACAAGTACAGCGAGCACCCGCAGGCGTCGCCGACCGACGGCGCGTTCTACATCAACATGGTGCTCGAGGCGCTGACGTCGAACCCCGAAGTGTGGGCGAAGACGGTGTTCATCCTGAACTACGACGAGAACGACGGGCTGTTCGACCACGTCGTGCCGCCGGTGCCGCCCGTCACGAGCGGCGTGGGCGGCCAGGGCATCGTGTCGTCGAACCTGCTGTCGAACCTCGGCGACGAATTGCTCGACCTGAACAAGTACCCGGGCGAAATGAGCCCGCTGGTGCCGGGCGCCGACCCGGGCGGCATTCAGCCGATCGGCCTCGGGCCGCGCGTGCCGCTGATCATCATCTCGCCGTGGACGAAGGGCGGCTGGGTCTGCTCGGAGACGTTCGACCATACGTCGGTGCTGCGTTTCCTCGAAGCGCGTTTCGGCGTGAAGGAGCCGAACATCAGCGCGTGGCGCCGGTCGATCTGCGGCGACCTCACGTCGGCGTTCGACTTCTCCGCGCGGCCCGACACGCGCACGGTGAGCTTCACGGTGCCGCAGCATATCGCGACGGCCGGCCAGGCGTACCAGGTGCCCGCGCAGCAGTCGATGCCGGCGCAGGAGCCCGGCACGCGTCCGGCGCGTGCGCTGCCGTACGAGCTGTTCGTGCACAGCCGCGTGAGCGCGCATGACGACACCGTGTCGCTCGACTTCGCGAACACCGGCGACGCGGGCGCCGCGTTCTACGTGTACGACCGCCGCAACCCGGCGACGCCGCCGCGCCGCTACGCGGTGTCCGCGCGCGACCGCTTCGTCGATACGTGGAGCACGTCGGCCGCGCGCGGCGAGTACCATCTCGCCGCCTACGGCCCGAACGGTTATCTGTGCGAATTCCAGGGCAACACGCGGCTCGCCGCGGACGGCCGCCACGCGAACCCCGAAGCGAAGATCGGCTACGACGTGCGCAATCGCCACGTGTACCTGCAACTGCGCAACAGCGGGCGCGCGACGTGCCGCGTGACGGTCGACAACGCGTACAGCCATGCGCATGCGCGCACCTACACGCTGGAGCCGGGCGAGCGCGTCGAAGGGCACTTCGAGCTGTCGTCAAGCCACGGCTGGTACGATCTGACGATCACCGCGACGACGCTGCGCGGCGGCGGCGACAAGGTCGTGCGCCGCTTCGCGGGCCACGTCGAGACGGGTCGGCCGAGCCAGAGCGATCCGGGGCCGGTGAAGCACACGGCCTGACGGAGGCGCAGGCGTCGCGCGAAGCGGGGCAGTGCCTCCGCACCGCGCGACTGCCGCGTGCCGGCTGGATACCGGTTGCGCGCCGGCCCGCAGGATTGGATTTTGGAAACTGAAAACTGTTGACAATATTTGGGGCCGAGGGTATACAACGATCATTCGCCGATATGGCGCCCTCGTTTTCACTCGCAGCGTTGCTGCCTGCCGCTCCATGACTGCCTCGAACGCGCTCAACGCCATCGAACTCCTGCAAAGCCAGTCGCTCGCGATGATCGTCCAGGACATGCTCGAGCGCGCGATCGTGTCCGGCGAATACGCGCCCGGCGAGAAACTCAACGAAGTCGATATCGCGACGAAGCTGAACGTGTCGCGCGGCCCAGTGCGCGAAGCATTCCGCGCGCTCGAACAGGCCGGGCTGCTGCGCAACGAGAAGAATCGCGGCGTGACGGTGCGCGTCGTGCCGCTGCGCGAGGCCGAGGAAATCTACGAAGTGCGCGCGATGCTCGACGAATCGGTCGCGCGCGCGCTCGCGAAGCGTAGCTCGCCCGATACGCTGAAGGTGCTGAAGGGCATCATCCAGTCGATGAAGGCCGCCGCGAAGACGCACGACGTCACGCGCTACACCGAGCTGAACGTGCAGTTCCACGACGCGATGGTGGTCGGCGTCGGCAATACGCATCTCATCGACACCTACCGGCGGCTCGTGCGCCAGCTTGGCCTGCTGCGCCAGGCGGCGATCGAGGCCGAGGAGGATGCGATCGCGGTGTCGGCGGCCGAGCACGACAAGATCGTGCAGGCGCTCGCGGCCGGCGACGAGGAGAGGGCCGTCGCGCTCGTGCGCGAGCACGTCGCACACGGCCTCGCGCGGATGCGCCGCATGCACGAGCAGGGGCTGCCCGCGACGGGCAAGGCGGCGCGGGAGAAGGCCGGCGCGTGAGTGGACACGTTACCTGTCCCGCACGTTGACGACGAAAGGCCGCGGAGCGGCTGGATCACGGCCTTTCGTGGTCGAGTCGCCAGCTTGCACATGGCCCGCTCGTGCAGTCGAGTAGGACGGCCGTCGCTTCGCGCGACGTTGAGATGTCCGATCGAAGGTGGTGATCGCCGGCAACTGATCATTTGCCGCGCTGTTTATCGAAGAAATCGTCCAGTACCCAGCCGGTTCCGGATTCACAGCGCACTTGCGTATATGCATAGATCTTTGCAGCCCGATCCGTCACGGGGACGCAAGATTCACCTGTCCTGACCGTGAAGATCGGGTGGGTTCTATCGTCGTTTGGTTCGGCGAAGGCCGGCATATCCCGAAGCGCCGTCCATTTCCCATCTCTAAATTTCGAGCACGCGCCGATCATCACGGTCAGTGCGGCCAGTAGCAGAAAGCGCAGCATTTCTTCAGATGTATTGGCGAGATCGCCAATCGTACCGTGACGCAACGCGGTCTGCCGGCAGGGCAGGTGATTCGATACGTTATCTGAATGATGTAATTACGCCTTGTCGGCCTTCCCCGCCGCGCTCGCAAACTTCGCGAGCCACGTATCGATAGCCGACGGTTGCCGGCCCTCATCCTCCGCACGCTCCTTGCGGCGGATCGCGTTGCGCACGACGTGCGCGCCGACATAGCGGATCGGCTCCGGCGGGAAATGGCCGAGCGGGCCGCGCACGATCGGGCTGCGCGTCCACGCGTTGTCGAGGCCGAGCACCAGCGACGACAGGATCTGCCCGCCCATGTAGGTCGGCCCGACGCCGTTGCCCGAATAGCCGAAGCCGTAGAACACGTTCGGCGCGTTATCGAGGCGGCCGAAGAACGGGAAGCCCGTCACCGAACGATCCGACGGCCCGTTCCAGCTTGCGGTGACCGGCACGCCCGCAAGCGACGGGAAGAATTCGCGCAGGCTGTGCGTGAGCTGCGCCTCGTACGGCGAGCGGCGGTCGAACACCGGCGCGATGCGGCTGCGCCACGAGAACGTGTTGCCGCCCTTGCCGAGCATCAGCCGCCCGTCGGCGGTCGTGCGGTAGTAATAGACGAAGATCCGTGAATCGAGCACTGACACGCCGTCCACGAGCCCGGTCTTCTCGAGCAGTTCCGGGCATTTCTCGGTGATGACCATGTCGCTCGACACGACCGCGATCGTGCGTTCGAACTGCGGGAAGCGGCTCGCCATCCACGCATTGATCGCGAACACGAGCTTGCCCGCCGTGACGCTGCCGGACGGCGTGCGCACGACGGCCGGCTGGCCGGGCGTGAAGTCGAGCATCGGCGTGCGCTCGTAGATCCGGATGCCCATCGCGAGCGCGACGCGGCGCAGCCCGCGCACGAGCTTGCCGGGATGCACGGTCGCGGCGATGGGCGAGTAGACGCCGTCGAGATTGCGCGCGGAGCCCGAGCGGCGCGCGACTTCGGCGGGCGGCAGCGGCTCGTAGCTGTGGATGCCGCACGCGGCGAGCGCGTCGAGCACCGGCGCGAGCGTGCCGACCTGCGCGCGCGACGTCGCGGTGTACAGCGTGCCGTCGAGCCGCAATTCGGCATCGATGCCGTGCGCGCGGCAGAAATCGGCGATGTGCTGGACGGCCGCTTCCGATGCCTTCACGAGCCGGATCGCCTCGGCTTCGCCGAACAGGCGCCGCAGCGTCAGGAATTTCGCGGACCACGTGAGCAGGCAGCCGCCGTTGCGGCCGCTCGCGCCGGCGCCGCACAGGTCGGCTTCGAGGATCGCGATGTCGAGCGCCGGGTTCTGCTGCTTCGCCTGGATCGCGGTCCAGAGGCCTGTGAAGCCGCCGCCGACGATGCACACGTCGGCCTGCGTCGCACCCTGCAGCGCGGGGGAGAGATCGCCGTCGTTGAACAGCGCTTGTTCGATCCAGAAGGGTCGCATCGGATGTCGTGCCAGTAAAGGTCGGTAGGTCGTGCCGCGCGCGGCGGGGAAATGAAAATGAGACCGCCTCACGGCGACGCGCGGTGGGCCGCGCGTCGCCGGGCGGATCGCGTCAGGCCGCCGCTTCTACGGACCCGCGACGCACGACCATCGCCGTCAGCGTGTCGGCGATCGCGTCCTGAACGCCGGCCTCGCCGACCCAGCCGATGCGAAACGTATCGACCTGATGCGCGTGCCCAGGTACGCAATGTAGTCGCGCTTTTTGACCGCTCGATAAAACGCTTTGACGCCGTTGTCCTCATCGTCCGGCGCAGGGATCACCGGGCCCACGATCGTCTTCAAGGCGCGTCACACGCGCCGTATGAGCGGCGCCGGCCTCCGCTGCACGACACACTTTGCATTCTGTTCGCTGCATGTTGTTGACAATCTACAAACAGTCCATTTTAATGTCAAGCGTGGAAGCACCCCTCGGCGCGAGCGCCGACGACCCGTCCCTTCGAACCGAAAAGACTGAACGTCATGACTGAAACGCCTGTATCCGTGGAAGTGAACGGCCGCCGCTACAACTGGATGAGCCGCCCCGTGGTGGTGGTCTGCGTCGACGGCTGCGCCTATGAATATCTCGAGATGGCGGCCGAGGCCGGCGTCGCGCCGTTCCTGCGCACGCTGCTGAAGCCGGGCACGGCGCTCAAGGGCGAGTGCGTGGTGCCGAGCTTCACGAACCCGAACAACCTGTCGATCGTGACCGGCGTGCCGCCGGCGATCCACGGGATCAGCGGCAACTACTTCTACGATCGCGACACCGGTGCCGAGGTGCTGATGAACGATCCGAAGTACCTCGTGGCCCCCACCGTGCTCGCGACCTTCGCCGAACAGGGCGCGCGCGTCGCGGTCGTCACCGCGAAGGACAAGCTGCGCCGCCTGCTCGGCAAGGGGCTGAAGGGCATCTGCTTCTCGTCGGAAAAGGCCGACGAGGCGAGCGTCGACGAAAACGGCATCGACAACGTGCTCGAGCTGGTCGGCAAGCCGGTGCCGAGCGTGTACAGCGCGGACCTGTCGGAGTTCGTGTTCGCCGCCGGCGTGCGCCTGCTCGAGACGCGCCCGATCGACCTGATGTACCTGTCGACCACCGACTACGTGCAGCACAAGTGCGCGCCCGGCACGCCCGGCGCGAACGCGTTCTACGCGATGATGGACACCTACCTGCAGCGCCTCGACGCGCTCGGCGCGATCGTCGCGATCACGGCCGATCACGGGATGAACGCGAAGCACGACGACGAGACCGGCGAGCCGAACGTGATCTACCTGCAGGAGCTGTTCGACGAATGGCTCGGCCACGATGCGGCGCGCGTGATCCTGCCGATCACCGATCCGTACGTCGTGCACCACGGTGCGCTCGGTTCGTTCGCGACCGTCTACGTGCCGGCGACGGCCGACAACGATGCGCTGCGTGCGCGGCTCGCCGCGGTCGACGGCATCGAGGTCGTGCTGACGGGCGCCGAAGGCTGCGCGCGCTTCGAGCTGCCGCCCGCGCGGATGGGCGACCTGATCGTGATCTCGAAGCAGGACGTCGTGCTCGGCACGCGCCGCATCAAGCACGACCTGTCGGGCCTCGACGTGCCGCTGCGCTCGCACGGCGGGATCTCCGAGCAGATCGTGCCGCTGATCTTCAGCAAGCCGGTCGCGACCGACGTCACCGGCCGGGCGCGGCTGCGCAACTTCGACATCATCGACATCGCGCTCAACCATCTGCAGTGATGCACGCGCATCCTTGGGGGATACAGTCATGAACGCCATTGCAGCATCGACGGCCGTCCGCGAGATTCGTCGCGAAGCACTGCGAATCGACGGCGAACGGATTCAGCGGGATGCGGTGATCGACGTGCGCAACCCGTACGACGGCGCGCTGGTCGGCACCGTGCCGAAGGCGACGCTCGACGACGTGCGCCGCGCGTTCGCGGTCGCACGTGCGTACCGGCCGACGCTCACGCGCCACGATCGCGCGGCGATCCTGCGCCGCGCGGCCGACATCGTGCGTGCGCGCACCGCGGAGATCGCGGCGCTGATCACGGCCGAGGCCGGGTTGTGCATCAAGGATTCGACGTACGAAGCCGGCCGCGTGGCCGATGTGCTGACGTTCGGCGCGGGCGAAGTGCTGAAGGACGACGGGCAGATCTTCTCGTGCGATCTGACGCCGCACGGCAAGAAGCGCCGCGTGTACACGCAGCGCGACCCGCTGCTCGGCGTGATTTCGGCGATCACGCCGTTCAATCACCCGATGAATCAGGTTGCGCACAAGATCGTGCCGTCGGTGGCGACCAACAACCGGATCGTCGTGAAGCCGTCGGAGAAGGTGCCGCTGTCGTGCTACCTGTTCGCGGACATCCTGTACGAAGCCGGCTTGCCGCCGCAGATGCTGCAGGTGATCACCGGCGACCCGAAGGAAATCGCCGACGAGCTGATCACGAACCCGGCGATCGACATGATCACGTTTACCGGCGGCGTGTCGATCGGCAAGTCGATCGCTGCGCGAATGGGCTACCGGCGCGCGGTGCTCGAACTCGGCGGCAACGATCCGATCATCGTGATGGAAGACGCCGATCTCGACGAGGCGAGCACGCTCGCGGTGTCGGGCTCGTACAAGAATTCGGGGCAGCGCTGCACGGCGATCAAGCGGATGCTCGTGCACGAGTCGGTGGCCGATCGCTTCACGGCGCTGGTTGTCGAGAAGACGCGCGCATGGTCGTATGGCAATCCGTCCGACCCGTCGGTCGACATGGGCACGGTGATCGACGAAGCGGCCGCGAAGTTCTGCGAGCAGCAGGTAAATGATGCGATCGCGCGCGGGGCGCGGCTGCTGGTCGGCAACGTGCGTGACGGCGCGCTGTATTCGCCGACCGTCGTCGATCGCGTGACGCCCGACATGCCGCTGGTGAAGCATGAAACCTTCGGCCCGGTGTCGCCGATCATGCGCTTTCGCGACATCGACGAAGCGATCCGGATGTCGAACAGCACCGACTACGCGCTGTCGTCGTCGGTGTGCACGAACCGCTTCGACCACATCACGCGCTTCATCACCGAGCTGGAGGTCGGCAGCGTGAACGTGCGCGAAGTGCCCGGCTATCGACTGGAACTGACGCCGTTCGGCGGCGTGAAGGATTCGGGGCTCGGGTACAAGGAGGGCGTGCAGGAGGCGATGAAGAGCTTCACGAATACGAAGACGTATTCGCTGCCCTGGTAAGCGGCGGAGTGATGCGGACGCGCCGGCGCGGAGGCCGGCGCGTGGAATGTCCTCGGCCGGGATGCGGCCGAGCGACCGTCAATCGTCGTCGCCGCGGTGATGTCGCCAGCCGCGATGCCAGCCGTTGTCGTGCCGGTAACGGCGGTAGCGATATTCGCCGTAGTACGGGCCGTAATAGGCGGGCGCCGGCTCGTACACGACGGGCGGCGGCGTGTAGTAGACCGGCGGCGGCGCCTCGATCACCGGCCCCGGCACGCCCAGGTACACGCCGACGTCGGTGTGCGCGAACGCGCCTGCCGACTGGCAGGCAGCCGCGATGCCGAGGGCACAGGGCAACAGGATGCGTTTCATTTGCCGTTCACTCCGATCGTGGGGAGCCAAACCCGCGACCTGTCGGTTCATCATGTTTTCATGGTACGTAGCGCGTGCCGAATGGGTGATACCGCAATGTCGCTTCTGTAACCGCCGGTAACGAATTGTCGGACGATTGTCGCGTTGAATCGCGACGGATTTCGTCTGCGCAATGAGCGGCTGCCCGCGCGTTATTCGACGCGCTCATATCGTTAGCGGATTTGCGTTTTTGCCGGGCATCGGCGCGTCGGTAGAATTCGCGGACCTCTCGCGCGGCCGCTCGGGCCGGCGGGTTCACTCCCTTTCATCGTTCGGGGTCCGCACCATGAAATTCCTCCGCTCCATTCTGCTCGTCGCGCTGCTGCAGGCTGTCGCGGCCACGAGCGCATTCGCCGCCGACGATCTCGCGCAGATCAAGTCGGCCGGCGTGTTCCGGGTCGGCACCGAAGGTACCTACGCGCCGTTCACGTACCACGACGAAACCGGCAAGCTGACGGGCTTCGACGTCGACATCGCGACCGCGGTCGCGCAGCGTCTCGGCGTGAAGCCGCAGTTCGTCGAAGGCAAATGGGACGGGCTGATCGCGGGCCTCGATGTGAACCGTTACGACGCGGTCGTCAACGAAGTGTCGATCACCGATGCGCGCGAGGCGAAATACGATTTCTCGACGCCGTACATCACGTCGCACGCGGTGCTGATCGTGCGCGCGGACAACACGACGATCCGCTCGTTCGACGACCTGAAGGGCAAGAAATCCGCGAATACGCTGACCAGCAATTTCGGCAAGCTCGCGG
Organism: Burkholderia sp. BCC0397; assembly: GCF_902832865.1. Classification (NCBI taxonomy): domain Bacteria; kingdom Pseudomonadati; phylum Pseudomonadota; class Betaproteobacteria; order Burkholderiales; family Burkholderiaceae; genus Burkholderia; species Burkholderia sp. BCC0397. The sequence continues at coordinate 36,171 of NZ_CADFDL010000004.1, forward strand.
CCGCGCACGGCGCGGACGTGGTGCCCGTGCAGGGCTTCAACGAATCGATCGACCTGCTGACGTCGGGGCGCGTCGATGCGACGATCAACGATTCGCTGTCGTACCTCGATTTCCGCAAGCACAAGCCCGACGCGAAACTGAAGATCGCGGCGACCGACAAGGCCGGCGCGGGCGACGCGTCCGGCGTGCTGCTGCGCAAGGGCAGCCCCGCGCTGGTGGCCGCGATCGACAAGGCGCTCGCGGACATCAAGGCGGACGGCACTTACGCGAAGATCTCGCAGAAGTACTTCGGCCGCGACGTGTCGCAGCCGTGACGCGGAGCTGAACGATGCCGGCCTGGCTGCACCTGATGGCGGAATCGCTGCGCCCCCTGCTGGTCGCGGGGCTCGTGTTTACGGTCCCGCTCACGCTCGCGTCGTTCGCGATCGGCCTGTTGCTCGCGTTCGGCGCGGCGCTCGTGCGGCTGTTCGGGCCGCGCTGGGCGCAGGCCGCCGTGCGGTTCTATATCTGGCTGTTCCGCGGCTCGCCGTTGCTCGTGCAGTTGTTCGTGATCTTCTACGGATTGCCGAGCGTCGGCATCGTGCTCGATCCGCTGACGGCCGCCGTGATCGGTTTCTCGCTGAACGTCGGCGCGTACAACGCCGAGGTGATCCGCGGCGTGATCGAGTCGATGCCGAAGGGGCAGTGGGAAGCCGCGTACTCGATGTCGATGACGCGCGCGCAGGCGTTGCGCCGCGCAATCCTGCCACAGGCCGCGCGCGTCGCGCTGCCCGCGCTGTCGAACTCGTTCATCTCGCTCGTGAAGGACACGTCGCTCGCGGCCGTGCTGACGGTGCCCGAGATCTTCCAGGCCGCGCAGCGCATCGCGGCCGTGACCTACGAGCCGCTGATTCTCTATACCGAAGCCGCGCTGATCTATCTGCTGTTCAGCTCGGTGCTGTCCACGCTGCAACGTCGCCTCGAAACCCGCTTCGGCCGGCATGCGCTGTTCCACGCGGAGTTGCGATGATCCGCCTCGAACGCATCGACAAGTCGTTCGGCGCGCATCGCGTGCTGAGCGGAATCGACCTCGCGTTGCAGCCGGGCGGCGTGACGGCGCTGATCGGCCCGTCCGGCAGCGGCAAGAGCACGCTGCTGCGCTGCGTGAACCTGCTCGAAGTGCCGGAGACAGGCACACTCACGGTCGGCGAGGCGCGCATCGACTTCGTGCCGGGGCGCCGGCCGTCGCGCGACGAGGTATTTGCGGTGCGCAAGCAGACCGGCATGGTGTTCCAGAACTTCCAGTTGTTTCCGCACCTGAGCGTCGTGCAGAACGTGATGGAGGGGCTCGTGACCGTGCAGCGCTGGCCGCGCGAGCAGGCGCGCCAGCGGGCACTCGCGCTGCTCGACAAGGTCGGCATCGCGGACAAGGCCGACGCATGGCCGGCCACGCTGTCGGGCGGACAGCAGCAGCGCGTGGCGATCGCGCGGGCGCTCGCGCCGTCTCCGCAGGTGCTGCTGTGCGACGAGCCGACGTCGGCGCTCGATCCGGAATTGTCCGTCGAAGTGGTCGAGGTGCTGCGCCAGCTCGCGCGCGAAGGCACGACGATGCTGATGGCCACGCACGACCTGCGCCTCGCTGCGTCGATCGCACACGATGCGGTGTTCCTCGCCGACGGCCGCATCGTCGAAGCCGGGGCATCGCGCGACCTGTTCGGCCGGCCGCGCGACCCGCGCACTGCGAAGTTCGTCGCGACGCTCGCGCAAGGCGTGCCGGCGTTCTGACGCGTGATGCGGTGCCGGCTCAGCCCGGCGCGTACCCGTCGAGCACGGCGGCGACGATTGCTTCCGGCGCATCCTCCTGAACCAGATGGCCCGCATGCGGGACCCGGATCAGCTGGCCGTTCGCGATGCGATCGGCCAGCGTTTGTCCTTGTTCGAGCGGAATCCACACATCGTCCTCGCCCCACACGATGCGCACCGGAAAGTCCGGCGGCGCGTAGCGGGCCTCCGCTTCCTCGATGTAGCGCTGGCGCATCTGCGCGATCTGACGATAGAACGCGGCCTGGCCGGCCGGCGTGAGCCACGGCGCACGGTAGATCGACAGCGCGTCGTCGCTCAACGGCCGCGCGACCGCATTGCCGAGATAGGCCGACACGAGCGCGCGATGCGCATACGCGGGCAAGCCGGTGAACGCGGCTTCGTGCTGCGCGACATGACGCACGAACGGCGAGCCTTGCGGCGCGATCGCGACCGGGTTCACGAGCGTGAGATCCGCATACGCGATGCCGTCGAGAAAGTGCGCGCGCAGCACGGTTGCGCCGCCGTAGTCGTGCGCGAGCACGCGCGGCCGCACGAGTTTCCATTCATTCAGCAGCGCGCCGAACAGCGCGTTCTGGCGGCCCAGCGACACGTCCGCGTCCGGCATGTCGGACTGGCCGTAGCCGAGTAGATCGTAGAAATACACGCGATGGCGCCGTGCGAGCCACGGCGCGATCCGGCGCCATACCTGCGACGAAAACGGCGTGCCGTGCACGAGCACCAGCGGCGGGCCTTCGCCGAGCGTGCCCCATGCGATCCGGTGGCCTTCGAAATTGAAGCGGTTCGGGAGTTCGAGCATCGGCTTCTCCGTGCTAACCTGTTTTGGTTGTTAACAGGTTACGCCGGATTGTCCGGATGTGAAACCGATAGGTGAAAATAAATGGTTACTCGATCCGACCCGGCCCGACACGGGCACGAATGGCGCGCGGCCGATTTCGTCGGCGGCCATCCGGCGCTCGACTTCCTCAACACGGTGGCCGACACCGGCAAGACGCGCGACGAGGAGAAACTCGTCGACTGGTCGGCCGTGCGCGCATGGGCCGGGAAAGCGGGGTTGCTGGGGCCGGACGATTTGGCACGGCTGCTGCGTCATCCGCGGCAGGACGGCCCGGACGAGCTGGCGGCGCTGCACCGCTTTCGCGACGACGCGTACATCGCGATCGCGCACCTGACGGCCGAAGACGGCGGCAGCGCGGGGGCGCGCGCGGCGGATCGGCTCGCGGTGGCGATTCGCGAGGCGATCGGGCGCAGCGCGTTCGACGCGGTCGGCGGCCGCTTCGCATGGCGGCCCGATGCGCGTGCCGCGTCGCGCTGGATCGATGCGGTCGCGCTCGGTTTCGAGCATCTGATGCGCAGCGACGATTTCGCGCGTGTGCGTCAGTGCGGCCGGTGTACGTGGTTTTTCGTCGATCGCGGCCGCGGCGTCGGGCGGCGGTGGTGCGACATGCGCACGTGCGGGAATCGCGCGAAGGTGGAGGCGTTCAGGGAGCGGTGACGCGCGCGTCGCGGCGGTTGCCGCACCGCGCGTGCGTCATTGAGCGGTGTCGTGCGGCCGGTGGTCGGGCCATAGCGTCGCGGCGACGAACAGCCCCGCTGCAAGGAACGGCGCCCCGATCGCGAACAGGATGGCCGTGAGGCCCCAGCGATCCCAGAAGCGGTCGACGAGCGCACGCTCGGGGGTGACGGGGTCGTACAGCACGCTGACCGCGTCGCCTTCGTGCAGGCCCGGGTGCGACGACGCCGAGCCCTGGGCGAACGTGATCAGCCGCCCGCTGTCGGTCGTGAACGCGACGACGGCCGAATACAGCGACGGGCGCGGCCGCGACGACCGCCCGTTTTTCGCGATCTCGACCACATGGCCGGTCGAACGCGCATAGTGGTGGACGATCTGCCACTCACGCAGGCCGGCCGCGCCGGCGCCGGCAAGGAAGCCTGTGCCGATCGCGATCGGAATCAGCACGATCGCGACATCCCAGCGGCGCCGTGCCGGCTGGCGGGCGGCGCGGGGCTGCGCCGGCTCCGATTGCCGGCGGCGGCGCTCGCCGGCAATCAGCAGCCCGCCGATCGCGAACGACGCGACGGCGAGCAGCGCCGGCACGGCCGCCGGAAACCAGCGTTGCGTGAAATCGTCGATCAGCGCGGGGCGCTCGGGGTGGTCGGGATCGACCAGGACGTCGACGTTTTCGCCGATGTCGTAGGCGGGGACCGTCGACGCGGAATTGCCGGCGACTTCGCGGCGCTGGCCGTCGTTCGCGAGGTACGCGACGATCGGCCGGTACGCGCGTATCGCATCGCTGTCCTGGACGATGCGCACGACCGTGCCCGGCGCGCGGACCAGGTGGCCGGGTTCCCCGCTTGCCGTGATGGCGAGTACGCCGGCCAGCACGAACAGGACGACACCGATCATCAGCGCGACCAGCGCGTCCTTACCCGGCATGACGCGATCCGGTTCGTGCGTCGCGCGGATTCGGGTGTGCCCGGGTGAGCGGCCCATCGCGACGGACAGGCCGATATTGGCGCAACCATGCCCTCTGAATGGTCGCGTCTCGTTCACATGCTTCCATGTCTGACGTCCCATGTTCTCTCAGTGCCGGCGGGCAAACGACGATATCTGCGCGCCGGTCGTGTGATATTTGTCGGACGATTCTAGCGGAAACGATGCACAACGGGCGTGCGATGGCATAGCCCGCGAAAGGCATGCGCGGCGAATGCGGCGCGCCCAAACGGAAAAGGCCGGTCAGCTTTCGCTGACCGGCCTTTGGAATTCCTGGTGGGGCGTGAGTGACTCGAACACTCGACCTACGGATTAAGAGTCCGCTGCTCTACCAACTGAGCTAACGCCCCCAACAGAAGAAAGATTATGCGTGAGTATTTCAGGCTTGGCAAGCCCTTTCTGCAAATTTCCTGAAAATATTTCGTCAAGACGGCGGCGGCTGCCGGCGCGGTAACGAGCGGCCGCAGTTTGCGCGCTCCCGGTATGATGACGCCACACGCGTTGCGCGGCGGTCGCGCAACGTTTTCTGGACATTCGAAGATGGACGAAAACGCAGTCCGCGAATTGCTGGATCGCCTGCTGGCCCCGTGGGTCCGCTCGCTGGGTCTGGTCCCCGTGTCGATCGGCGACGACAGCGTCACGCTGCGCCTGCCGTTTTCCGGCGAATTCCGCCATTCGGGCGGCGTGATTTGCGGCCAGGTGTTCACGGCGGCCGCCGACACCGCGATGGTGGTCGCGATCTCGGCCGCGCTCGGCGAATTCCGGCCGATGACGACGGTGTCGCTGAACACGAACTTCATGCGTCCCGTGCGCAAGGGCGACGTGCTCGTCACCGCACGCGTGCTGCGGATGGGCCGCAACCTCGTGTTCGGCGAAGTCGAGCTGTTCGACGAGGACGGCAAGATGGCCGTCCATGCGACGTCGACCTACGCGCTCGTCAGCTGAGCGGCGCGATGTTCGACCAGATCGTCTTTGCGGGCGGCGGCAATCGCTGCTGGTGGCAGGCCGGCTTCTGGGACGTAGCGCAACCGGCCCTCGGCCTGCGCCCGCGCGTGATCACCGGCATCTCGGCCGGCGCGGCCACCGCGTGCATGCTGTATACGCGCGACGCCGCGTGGGTGATGCGCTATTACGAAGAGGCGCTGCGGCACAACCGGAAGAACGCGTACTGGGGCAACCTGTTCGGGCGCGAGCCGGTGTTTCCGCATTACCGGATCTACCGCCAGGCGCTGCTCGACATCTACGGCGAGCCGTTCGCGAAGCTCGCCGCGGCGCCGGAGATCCGCATCGGCGTGTCGCACGTGCCGCGCTGGCTCGGCGCGCGCAGCGCGGTTGCCGCCGGCCTCGTCGCGTACAACATCGAAAAGTACGTGCGCAAGACGCTGCACCCGACGCTCGGGCGCACGCTCGGCTTTCGGCCCGAATTCGTGCGCGCGCAGGCCTGCACGCAAGTCGACGAACTCGCCGACCTGATCCTGCAGTCGTCCTGCACGCCGCCGTTCACGCCGGTGCTGCGGCGCGGCGGCCGGCCGGTGCTCGACGGCGGGATGGTCGACAACGTGCCGGTCGATGCGCTCGACCCGTCGCCGGGCGACGTGCTGGTGCTCGTCACGCGGCTGTATCCGCGTCCGCAGATGTTCACGGTCGCGCATGGCGACCAGCGGCGGCTGTACGTGCAGCCGTCGAGCAAGGTACCGATTTCGAGCTGGGATTACACGAGCCCGTCGCAGATGCGGCATGCGTACGATCTCGGGCGGCGCGACGGCGAGCATTTCCTCACGCGTGTCGCCGCGATGACGGGCGGCCGCGTGGCCGCCTGACGATCGGGAATGAAGCAACGGGGCCGCGCGACGTGCGCCGCCCGTGCGGTCAGCGCTTGCGGATCGGCGTCAGCGCTTCCGGGTTGGCGACGCTCGACATGTCGCCGTCGTCGAACGCGAGAATGTTGCGGAATGCGGCACTGAAATACAGCTCGTAGCTTTCGCGTTCGACGTAGCCGATGTGTGGCGTGCAGATCACGTTTTCCATCCGCAGCAGGCTGTAGCCCTGCAGGATCGGCTCGCTTTCGAACACGTCGATCGCGACCATCCCCGGGCGGTTGTGCGACAGCGCGTTGACGAGCGCGTTTTCCTCGAGCAGCTCGGCGCGGCTCGTGTTGACAAGCAGCGACGTCGGTTTCATCCGCATCAGGTCTTCCTGCTTCACGATCCCGCGCGTGTCGTCGTGCAGGCGCAGGTGCAGCGACAGCACGTCGCTCTGCTCGAACAGTGCTTCGCGGCTCTCGGCGGCCGTATAGCCGTCGGCGCGCGCGGCTTCGAGCGAATGCTCGCGGCCCCAGATCAGCACGTTCATCCCGAATGCCTTGCCGTAACCGGCGACGAGCCGGCCGATCTTGCCGTAGCCCCAAATGCCGAGCGTCTGGCCGCGCAGCACCTGGCCGAGGCCGAAGTTCGGCGGCATCGCCGACGTCTTCAGGCCCGACTGCTGCCACGCACCCTGCTTCAGGTTCGCGACGTATTGCGGAATGCGGCGCTGGGCGGCCATCACGAGCGCCCAGGTCAGCTCGGCGGGCGCGACCGGCGAACCGGTGCCTTCGAGCACCGCGACGCCGCGGTCGGTACACGCTTCGAGATCGATGTGGCTCGACACGCGGCCGGTCTGGCTGATCATGCGCAGGTTCGGCAGCTTGGTGAGCAGCTGTGAAGTAATCGGGGTTCGTTCACGAATCAGCACGAGCGCCTCGACTTCCGCCAGACGGCTGGCGAGCTGTCCCAGGCCGCGCACCGTATTGTTGAAGACCTTTACGTCGTGGTCGGCGAGCATCTCGAAGCAGTTCAGCTTGCGGACGGCGTCCTGATAGTCGTCAAGGATGGCAATTTTCATGGTGAACGGGGTGTCGCGCGTTGAAAGCGGCGGGGGCGGCGGCGCATCTTGCGCGCCCGTTCCGCCCGGCCGGGGCCGACATGATGCTACGTCGGCCGCCTGCGTAGTGTCTTTTTAACAGGTTGTTACGCTCCGCCGCAATCGGCGCCAGCCACCCCCGGCGCCGCTCGCGCGCCGTGCAGAGGGGTGCGCTGTTGTGTCGCATCAAACACGTCCTTCCTGATTCAGCCACTTACTCGACGAGGTTCACCCAATTGTTGCTGCAAGCAGAATAATTGGATCAACTATCCGCAGAGGCCGAGGATTTTTGACTATTTTTATCGTCAACCGGCCCCTTGTTGAGCAACTCTGCATCATTTCCGCTGTCGTAGGAGAATTACGCATTTGCTTCATCTTTTTGAAGTTGTAACAGCGGCAGGAGTCATTTATGGATCATTTGCAGTCGATGCGCGTGTTCGTCAAGGTTGCAGATCTCGGCAGTTTCGCGCGGGCCGCGAGCGCAATGGATATCTCCAACGCGGTCGCGACGCGCCACGTCGCCGATCTGGAAGGCCGTCTCGGCACGCGTTTGCTTAACCGCACCACGCGCAGCCTCTCCCTGACGGAGTCGGGTCAGGTCTATCTGGAGCGTGCCCGCCAGATCCTCGACGAGCTCGAGGATGTCGAGCAGATGGTCGTCGCGCGCAATCACGAGCCAGTCGGCACGCTGCGCATCGTTGCGCCGGTCGTGTTCGGCCTGCACAACCTCGCCCCGGTGCTGCAGTCGTACACGGAGAATTTCCCGAAAGTGGTGCCGGATCTCACGCTGGTCGACCGGCAGGTCGATCTCGTCGAGGAAGGCTTCGACGTCGGCATCGTCGTCACGCGCCAGATGCGCAGCGCGAGCATCGTCACGCGGCGCCTGACCACCGGTTGCATGACCGTGTGCGCGACGCCGAGCTATCTGGAGAAGCACGGCGTGCCGATTCATCCGGAGCAGCTCGCCGAGCATCCGGCCCTGAGCCTGCCGACCGAATACTGGGGCGACGAGCGCGTGTTCACGGGGCCGGACGGCGAAGTGCGCGTGCGCCCGACCAACGTGATCGTCGCGAACAACACCGCGATGCTGCGCCAGTTCGCGTTGCTCGGAATGGGCGTCGCGATCCTGCCGAGCTACCTGATCGGCAGCGACATCGCGCGCGGCGCGCTCGTGCGGCTGCTGCCGGATTTCCGGCTGCCGCAGGTCGAGATCAACATCGCCTACCCGAGCCGGCGCCATCTGCCGGCGAAGGTGCGCACGTTCATCGACCACCTCGTCGAGCATTTCAGCCACTCGACCGACGCGACGATCGGCGAACAGTGGGCCGCGCAGGGCGCGACGCTGCCGCCGATCGGCGTCGAGATGCGTGCCGAGCAGCCCGAATCGACCGATCCGAACCTGCAGCCGCGTCTTGCGCGCTCGCCGCGCACGCGCGTGGCGGTGCCGTCGCCGCTGTAACGGCTCGGCGCCGGCAGCGCGACGGCCGGCACAAACAAAAAACGCGGATCGATCGATCCGCGTTTTTTTATGGCTGCGTGCCGGCGCCGGGCGCGCCGCAAGCGGCGCCCGGCGGCCGGGCCGTCACGAACCCGTCTTGCGTGCCGTCGTCTTGCGTGCGGCGGTCTTGCGGGCCGGTGCCGGTTTCTCTTCGGCGCCTTCGGTCACGGTATCGGCATCCTTCGTCGCCGATTTGGCCGTCTTCTTCGCGGCGGCGGCTTTCGGCTCCTTCTTCTCGAACTCGAAGCCGATCTTGCCGTCCGGCTGCTTCACGAGGAACGCCTTGAAGTTGCGGCCGGTACGCGACGACTTGAAGCCCGGCAGCAGATCCGTGCGGCCGTCGGCAAGCAGCTTGCCCATCTGCTCGCGCGTGATTTCCTGCTGCAGGATCACCTTGCCCGAGCGGAAGTCGCAGGTCTTCGGGTTCGCCACCGAGTGCTCGCACACGTAGCTCATGCCGTGCTCGAACACGCGGCCCTTGCACTTCGGGCACGCGCCGACGGGTTCCTGCGCGGAGAAGTCGGGCGCTTCGCCTTCCTCGCCGCCCTGGTCCTGGCCAAAATCGAACTCGAGCTTGTAGTTCTTCGTCTCGTCGTCGAAGGACAGCTTGAGGATCGCCGAGAACGGGCGGCCCATCTTGCTGCGGAACCCGGACAGCGGCCCGATTTCCTTCTTCTGCAGCAGCTCCTCGACTTCCGGGATCTCGAACTGCCGGCTGCCCGGGATCTTCGAGATCGAGAACTCGCACTTCGTGCACGCGAAGCGGCGGTAGTTTTCCTTCACCTGGCCACCGCAGTTCGGGCACGGCGTCTGGAGGGTCGCGTAGTCGCCGGGGATCGTGTCGGAATCGTATTCCTTCGCGCGCTTGACGATCTGCTGCGTCATGCGGGCAATTTCCTGCATGAACGCGTCGCGGCCGAGATTGCCGCGTTCCATCTGCGACAGCTTGTATTCCCATTCGCCGGTGAGCTCGGGCGCCGTGAGTTCCTTCACGCCGAGGCCGCGCAGCAGCGTCATCAGCTGGAATGCCTTCGCGGTCGGGATCAGTTCGCGGCCCTCGCGCAGCAGGTACTTCTCGCCGAGCAGGCCTTCGATGATCGCCGCGCGCGTCGCCGGCGTGCCGAGGCCCTTCGCGGCCATCGCCTCGCGCAATTCGTCGTCCTCGACCAGCTTGCCCGCGCCTTCCATCGCGGACAGCAGCGTCGCTTCCGAGTAGCGTGCGGGCGGCTTCGTCACCAGCGCGACGGCGGCGATCTCGTCCGTCTTCACCTTCTCGTCCTTCTGCACCGGCACGAGGTTCGCGTCCGCGCCTTCGGCGTCGCGGCCGTACACCTGCAGCCAGCCCGGCTCGACGAGCACCTTGCCTTCGGTCTTGAAGTGATGGCCGGCGACTTCGGTGATCCGGGTCGTCACGCGGAATTCGGCCGCCGGGAAGAACACCGCGAGGAAGCGCTTCACGACCAGGTCGTACAGCTTCTGCTCCGGCTCGGACAGCGATTTCGGCGCTTGCAGCGTCGGGATGATTGCAAAGTGGTCGCTGATCTTCGAGTTGTCGAAGATCCGCTTGTTCGGCTTCACCCAGCCCTTGTCGAGCACCTGCTTCGCATGCGGCAGATAGTTGTTGCTCTCCTTGAGCATCTCGAGCGTGGACTCGACCGTCGACAGGTAGTCTTCCGGCAGCGCCCGCGCGTCGGTACGCGGGTAGGTCAGCACCTTGTGCTTTTCATACAGCGCCTGGGCGAGGCCGAGCGTGTTCTTCGCGGAGAAGCCGAAGCGGCCGTTCGCCTCGCGCTGCAGGCTCGTCAGGTCGAACAGCAGCGGCGACAGCTGCGTCGACGGCTTCGATTCCTCGGAGACCGTGCCCGTGTGGTCGCGGCACGCGGCGACGATCGTCTCGGCCGCGGGCAGGCTCCACAGACGGGAGTCGCGCTTTTCCGGATCGAATTCGTCACGCTTGAATTTCGGGTCGTACCACCGGCCTTCGTAGAAGCCGCCGGCGCAGACGAACTGCGCTCGCACTTCCCAGTAGTCGCGCGGGATGAAGCGGCGGATTTTCTCTTCACGTTCGACGACGATCGACAACGTTGGCGTCTGAACGCGGCCGACGGTGGTCAGGAAGAAGCCGCCGCCCTTGCTGTTGAACGCGGTCATCGCGCGCGTGCCGTTGATCCCGACGAGCCAGTCGGCTTCCGAGCGGCAGCGTGCGGCGTCGGCGAGCGGCTGCATGTCCGAGTCGCTGCGCAGGTTCGCGAAACCGTCGCGGATCGCCTGCGGCGTCATCGATTGCAGCCACAGGCGCTGGACCGGCTGCTTCGCCTTCGCATGCTGCGCGATCAGCCGGAAAATCAGCTCGCCTTCGCGCCCCGCGTCACATGCGTTGATCAGGCGGTCGACGTCCTTGCGCTTCATCAGCTTCGTGAGCACCTTGAGGCGCGACTCGCTTTTTGCGATCGGGTTCAGGTCGAAATGCGGGGGAATGACGGGCAGATGCGCGAAGCTCCATTTCCCGCGCTTGACTTCGTATTCCTCCGGGGCGGCGATTTCCAGCAAGTGGCCGACAGCGGACGAAAGGACGAAATCGTCGCTCTCGTAATACTCGTCATGCTTGGTAAAGCCGCCCAAAGCGCGTGCGATGTCGTTCGCGACAGAAGGCTTTTCCGCAATGATCAGTGCTTTGGACATGACAGGTGTGTGTTGGTAGACCGGGTACGCCGGTGTGGGTCCCTTTTACGACGGCTTTATAGCACACGCGGCAGCGACGGCGGCTCGGCGTGTAAAAAGCGGCTCATCATAGAGGGGGGCTGCAACGGCGGCAAGCGCCCGGCGCGGCGGGGCGCGCAAACCTGCGCAAGACCGCCGCGCCGGCCCGCGAATTCAGGCTTCGACGTTCAGGACGTCGCGCAATTTCGGTGCGTGCGGCGCACCGGGCACCGCGCTCAGGTCGGACAGCATGCGCTCGACGATCGCCGCGTGCGGCAGCACCGTGCCGAAGAAGCGTGCGGTATGGGCATCCTCGATCAGGATGGTCGGGAAGTTTTCGACGTCGAGATCGTCGAGCCGGTCGGCATGGGTTTCGATGTCGATCCAGGCGAAGCAGGCGTCCGGATGCGCGTCGGCGAGCTGGTCGAAGGCGCTCCGGTAGTCGCGGCACGTGCCGCACCACTCGGCGCACAGGCAGGCGACCAGCAACGTGCCGGGATCGGCGAGGCGCTCGGCGATCCGATCCGCATCGGTGTCGAGATTCAGCGCGGGCATGGAATTCCTTGGGTAGCGTCGGCGGCCGGGCCGCCCCTATGGCGGGGAATGTAGCACGCCCCGCGCGGAGGGGGGGGGCGCCGCGTCAAGCCGCGCGAAGCGTCCGCCGGCGACGCTCGCGATGCGGCCGGCCAGTTCCAGCGCGAGCAGCGCGCCATGCAGCACGTCGTCGGACAGGCCGCTGTGCTCTGCGAGCCATTCGTACGTCACGGGGCCGTATCCCAAGGCGGCGAGCACCGCCTGTTCCGATGGATCGCCCGGTGGCGGGGCTGCGATTCGGGGCGGCGCGGCGGCCGCGACGGCGCGATCCGCTTGCGCGACGCCGGCAACTTCGGATTCGCGGCTGTCGCCGGTGCTTGGGCCTCGGTTGCCGGCCCGCAGCGCGCCGCCTGATGCGTGCGCCGCCGGCTCGCCCAGCCCGTATTCCTCGAGCACGTCGAGCGGCGCCGCGGTGAGCTTTGCGCCGTCGCGGATCAGCGCGTGGCAGCCCTGCGCGAGCGGCGCGTGGATCGAACCGGGCAGCGCGAACACATCGCGCCCCAGTTCGTTCGCGAGCCGCGCGGTGATCAGCGAGCCCGAGCGCGGGGCGGCCTCGACGACGAGCACGCCGATCGCGAGCGCGGCGATCAGCCGGTTGCGCTGTGGAAAATGCGCGGCGCGGGCCGGCGTGCCGAGCGGCCATTCCGACACGATCGCGCCGTGCGCGGCGATCTCGTGGGCGAGCGCGCGGTGCCGCGCCGGATAGACGAGATCGGCGCCCGTCGCGATCACCGCGACGGTGCCCGCCCGGCCGTCGAGCCCGCCACGATGCGCGGCGCCGTCGATCCCGAGCGCGAGGCCCGAGACGATCGCGAGACCCGCGTCGGACAACGCGTGGGCGAAATGCGTTGCGTCGGCGAGCCCCTGCGGCGTCGCATGGCGGCTGCCGACCACGGCGAGGCCGCGTGCGTGCAGCAGGTCGAGCCGCCCCTTTACATATAGCAGCGGCGGCGGATCGTGCAGGTCGCGCAGCCGCGGCGGGTAGGCCGGATCGCTCAGCGTGACGAGCACGTTGCCCGGCCCGTCGAGCCAGGCGAGCGCAGCCTCGGTGCGCGTATCGAGATCGTCGCGCTCGCTCGCGCGCACGGCTTGCGCGGCGGCGGGGCTGGTCACGGCGCCGATGGCCTCGTCGGACGCGCGCAGCAGCGCCGCCGGCGAGCCGAATGCCGTGAGCAGCGCCTGCAGCACGGCGGGCGGGAGGCCGGGCGCATGCGCGAGCTGCAGCCATGCGCGCAGCGCGGCGGGCGTCAGCGCTTGCGGCGACATGAGGCTGCCCTCGAATGCGGCGGCCAGCGGAGTGCGTGGCGCCATGATAAAATTTTCATCATCCGAAATACTCGACAGGGCCGTGCGCACAGGCGCCCGGCCGATTGCAGGAGGCGCGATCCGCGGCATTGATATGCCACGCATCCGCCTCATCTTCATTGCATCCCGGCGGCGGCGCCAGCCGGCCGGATGGCCGATGCGGCACGCCGCTCCACCGAATACCGAACACCATGGCTTTGCTCAATATTCTTCATTACCCCGACAAGCGGCTGCATAAGGTCGCGAAGCCCGTCGACAAGGTCGACGACCGGATCCGCAAGCTCGTCGCCGACATGGCCGAGACCATGTACGCAGCGCCCGGCATCGGCCTGGCGGCCACCCAGGTCGACGTGCACGAGCGCGTGATCGTGATCGACATCTCCGAGGAGAAGAACGAGCTGCGCGCGTTCATCAACCCGGAGATCGTGTGGTCGAGCGACGCGAAGCAGATCTATGAAGAGGGCTGCCTGTCGGTGCCCGGCATCTACGACGAAGTCGAACGCCCCGACCACGTGCGCGTGCGCGCGCTCAACGAGCAGGGCGAGACGTTCGAGCTCGACTGCGAAGGCCTGCTCGCCGTGTGCGTCCAGCACGAGATGGATCACCTGATGGGCCGCGTATTCGTCGAATACCTGTCGCCGCTCAAGCAGACGCGCATCAAGACGAAGATGAAGAAACTCGAACGCGCGATGTAATGCGCGTACGCTCAGCCCGACCCCGAACGCTGTCATGACCCATACGTTGCGCGTGATTTTTGCCGGCACGCCGGAATTCGCCGCGGCTGCCCTTGCCGCGATCCACGAGGCCGGTTTCCCGGTGCCGCTCGTGCTCACCCAGCCCGATCGCCCGGCCGGGCGCGGGATGAAACTCCAGGCGAGCGCCGTGAAGCGCTACGCCGTCGAGCACGGGATGACCGTCGCGCAGCCGCCGTCGCTGCGCCGCGCGGGCAAGTACCCGGCGGAGGCGGCCGACGCGATCGAGCTGCTGCGCACGACGCCGCACGACGTGATGGTGGTGGCCGCGTACGGCCTGCTGCTGCCGCAGGAGGTGCTCGACATCCCGCGCGCCGGCTGCATCAACATCCACGCGTCGCTGCTGCCGCGGTGGCGCGGCGCTGCGCCGATCCATCGTGCGATCGAGGCCGGCGACGCCGAGACGGGCGTCACGCTGATGCAGATGGACGTCGGCCTCGACACCGGCGCGATGATCGAGGAGGCGCGCATCGCGATCGCGCCCGACGATACGACCGCGACGCTGCACGACCGCCTCGCCGCCGACGGCGCGCGGCTGATCGTCGACGCGCTCGTGCGGCTCGAGCGCGACGGCACGCTGCCGGCGACGCCGCAGCCGGCCGACGGCGTGACCTACGCGGAAAAGATCGGCAAGCACGAAGCGTCGCTCGACTGGCGCAAGCCTGCCGACGTACTCGCGCGCCAGGTGCGTGCGTTCGATCCGTTCCCGGGCGGCGTCGCGACGCTCGACGGGGCGGCCATCAAGCTGTGGGCGGCCGAGCCCGTGGCGGCGCGCGGCGACGCGGCGCCCGGCACGATCGTCGAAGCCGCGCCGGAAGGCGTGGTGGTCGCATGCGGCAGCGGCGCGCTGCGTGTCACCCAGTTGCAGAAGCCGGGCGGCAAGCGGCTGCCCGCGCGCGAATTCCTCGCCGGTTCGCCGCTCGCCGCGGGCCAGCGGTTCGCGCTGCCCGACGTCGACTGAGACACGGCCTGAGTGCCATTCGACCCGGTTTGCCGGCGCCGCGCAACTGGCCGGACGGCCGAGTCGCGCGGGGCCGCAGGCACGCGTAGAATTTCCCTGCGCTCTCCGGTTTCGAGGTTTTCATGTTCGGCATCACCCATTTCGGCTTCTTCGTGTTCGCGGTTTTCCTGCTGAACATCACGCCCGGCCCCGATACGGCCTACATCGTCGGCCGCAGCGTCGCGCAGGGGCGCGGCGCGGGGCTGATGTCGGCGTTCGGTATTTCGGCCGGCTGCTGCGTCCACGCGCTGGCATGTGCATTCAGCCTGACCGCGCTGCTGGCGGCGTCGGCTACCGCGTTCACGGTGATCAAGCTGGTCGGCGCCGCGTACCTGATCTATCTCGGCGTGCGGATGATCATCGCGAAGCAGGCCGCCGCGCCGTCGGGCGCCGAAGCCGCGCAGGCCGCGGCCGCCAAGCCGCTGCGCCAGCTGTTCATGCAGGGTTTCTGGACCAACGTGCTGAATCCGAAGGTCGTGCTGTTCTTCGTGTCGTTCTTCCCGCAGTTCGTGTCGGCCGATAGCCCGCACAAGGCATGGGCGTTCCTGACCCTCGGCGCGGTGTTCGTCGCGATGAGCACGGTCTGGACGAGCCTCGTTGCGTGGGTGGCGGGCAGCGTCACGCAGCGCTTTTCCGGCAAGCCGGGCGTCAAGAAGTGGCTCGACCGCACGGTCGGCAGCGCTTTCGTCGGCCTCGGCCTGCGTCTTGCAAGCTCGCAACATTGAGATTGAATTTTTCCGGCAAGACCTTATCTAACAAATCGCTTACAATTTTCTGCCGTGCGCTGTAAAGCGCGGCGGGTCCCCTGACGGATAAGGAGTGGGTATGTTCAATTGGGTCAAAACGGCGATGCTGATGGCCGGGATCACGGCCCTGTTCATCGTGATCGGCGGGATGATCGGCGGCTCGCGCGGCATGACGATCGCGCTGCTGTTCGCGCTCGGCATGAATTTCTTCTCGTACTGGTTCTCGGACAAGATGGTGCTGCGCATGTACAACGCGCAGGAAGTCGACGAGAACACGGCGCCGCAGTTCTACCGGATGGTGCGCGAGCTGGCCACGCGCGCGAACCTGCCGATGCCGCGCGTCTACCTGATCAACGAGGATGCGCCGAACGCGTTCGCGACGGGCCGCAACCCCGAGCACGCGGCGGTCGCCGCGACGACGGGCATCCTGCGCGTGCTGTCGGAGCGCGAGATGCGCGGCGTGATGGCGCACGAGCTCGCCCACGTGAAGCACCGCGACATCCTGATCTCGACGATCACCGCGACGATGGCGGGCGCGATCTCGGCGATCGCGAACTTCGCGATGTTCTTTGGCGGGCGCGACGAGAACGGCCGGCCGGCCAACCCGATCGCCGGTATCGCGGTCGCGCTGCTCGCCCCGATCGCCGGCGCGCTGATCCAGATGGCGATTTCGCGGGCCCGCGAGTTCGAGGCCGACCGCGGCGGCGCGCAGATTTCCGGCGATCCGCAGTCGCTGGCCACCGCGCTCGACAAGATCCATCGCTATGCGGCGGGCATCCCGTTCCAGGCGGCCGAGGCGCATCCGGCCACCGCGCAGATGATGATCATGAACCCGCTGCATGGCGGCGGCCTGCAGAACCTGTTCTCGACGCACCCGGCCACCGAGGAGCGCATCGCGCGCCTGATGGAGATGGCGCGCACCGGCCGCTTCGATTGACCCCCGGCGTACCGCGCGGTCGTTGCCGCGCGGGGGCCGCCCCGCCACCCCGCATGCTTTGCGCTGCGGGGTGTTTCGTTTGTGCGCGCCGTAAAGGGGCCAAAGGGACAGCATGGCCGCACGCTACAATGCGCGGTTTGGGATCGCAGGGCCATGTGGCGGCTGCGATCCCGCCGTTTGCCGCATTTGCTTGCCGCACCCGATTGCCGCGCCTGTTTGCCGATTCCGCACCGATGACACGACCCCGTTCTTCCGCTCCGACTTCTTCTGGCCGCCCGGCGCGCCTGGCCGCGCTGCACCTGGCGCCCGATTCGCTCGGCTTCGCGCTCGACGCGGCCGCGCAGGCGGTCGATGCGGTGCGACGCGGCACCGCGTTGCCGGCGGCACTGTCGGCGGTATTCGTGCAGATGCCGTCCGGTGCGCAGGCACTCGCGCGCGGCGCGACGCAGGACGTCGCCTACCGGACGATGCGCCGCCTCGGCAGCGCGGACTGGCTGATCGGCAAGTTCGTCAGCAAGGCGCCGCCCGCGCACGTGCACGCGGTGCTCGCCGGCGCGTTCGCGCTGCTGCTCGACCCGGCGGACGAGGCCGCGTACCCGGCGTTCACGGTGGTCGACCAGGCCGTCACCGTCATCGGTGCGCGGCGCGAATGCGCGTTCGCGAAGGGAATGGTCAACGCGGTGCTGCGCCGTTTCCTGCGCGAGCGCGACGCACTCGTCGCGGCGATGCAGGACGACCCGGTCGCGCGCTGGAATTACCGTGCGTGGTGGGTCGATGCGGTGAAGCGCGCCTGGCCCGACGCGTGGCAGGCGATCCTCGCGGCCGGCGAGCGTCAGGGGCCGTTGACGCTGCGCGTGAATGCGCGCAGCGCGAGCGTCGATACGTATCTCGACACGCTGCGTGCGAGCGGGATCGACGCGACCGCGATCGGCCGGCATGCGGTGCGGCTCGCGTCGGCGCTGCCGGTGGATCGCATTCCGGGATTCGCCGACGGCGTGGTGTCGGTGCAGGACGCCGGCGCGCAGCTCGCGGCCGAGTGGCTCGGCGCGCGCGACGGCATGCGCGTGCTCGACGCGTGCGCGGCGCCCGGCGGCAAGACCGGCCATATTCTCGAACTCGCCGATGCGGACGTCGTGGCGCTCGAAAGCGACGCGACGCGTGCGGCGCGGATCGGCGAGAATCTCGTGCGCCTGTCGCTCGCGGCGAACGTGTGCGTCGGCGACGCGGGCGCGCCGGACGCGTGGTACGACGGGCGCCCATTCGATCGCATCCTGGCCGACGTGCCGTGCTCGGCATCCGGCATCGTGCGGCGGCACCCCGACATCCGCTGGCTGCGCCGCGAGGCCGACATCCCGGCGCTCGTCGCGGAGCAGCGTCGCATCCTGTCGGCGCTGTGGCCGCTCGTGAAGCCGGGCGGCGAACTGCTTTATGTGACCTGTTCGATCTTCCCCGAAGAAGGCGAATTGCAGGCCCGCTGGTTTGAAGCGGCCTGCGAAGATGCGGTACGATTGGACGCCCCCGGCCAACTGCTGCCGGGCGGCGTGCAGGGACGGGCGGCCGCCGGCGCACTCGACCAGAACACCGATCACGACGGATTTTTCTACGCGCGGTTTCAGAAACGGTGACGATCAAACACCTTTTTCCATTTCGGCTCGCGGCCGTCTTGCTGGTCGCGTTGACGCTGTGCCTGGCCGTCGTCCGGCCGGCGCATGCCGAATCGATCGCCGTGCAGCGCGCGTCGCTCCAGTCCGACGGAAGCGGCTGGAGCCTGGACGCGCGTTTCGACTTCGAGCTGAATCCGAACCTCGAGGATGCCGTCAACAAGGGCATCCCGCTTTACTTCACGACCGATTTCGAACTGAGCCGCGCGCGCTGGTACTGGTTCGACGAGCAGCCGGTGGCGGTCACGCAGACGATCCGCCTGTCGTTCCAGCCGCTCACGCGCGAGTACCGCGTGTCGACGGGCGGCCTGCAACTCGGCTTCCCGTCGCTGAAGGATGCGCTCGCGGTGATCCGCCACATCACGTCGTGGCACGTGATCGACCGCAACCAGGTGCGCGCGGGCGAAACCTACACGGCGTCGGTGCGGATGCAGCTCGATACGGCGCTGATGCCGAAGCCGTTCCAGGTCGATGCCGTGAACAACCGCGACTGGACGCTCGGGTCGGACTGGAAGCGCTTCAACTTCACGGTGACCGAACGTGCTAAATAAAGTACGCCGCGCGGCCAGCGGGAAGAGCCTCCTCATTCGCGTGATCGTCTCGACCGTCGCGCTGACCGCGCTGCTGCTGCTCGTGCTGCTCGCGGCCGCGAGCGCGAACACCGAATTCTTCGACCGTTACTACTCGTGGCTGTACGCGACGAACATCGTCGTCGCGCTCGTGTTCCTGCTCGTGGTGCTCGGGCTGATCGGGATGATCGTCGTGCGCCTCAGGAAGGGCAAGTTCGGCACGCGGCTGCTCGCGAAGCTCGCGGTGTTCTTCGCGCTCGTCGGCGTGGTGCCGGGCGGGATCATCTACATCGTGTCGTACCAGTTCGTGTCGCGCAGCATCGAATCGTGGTTCGACGTGAACGTCGAGACGGCACTGACGGCCGGGCTGAACCTCGGCCGCGGGATGCTCGATGCGTCGCTGTCCGATCTGCAGACGAAGGCGCGGCTGATGTCCGACCAGCTCGCGAGCGTCGATGCGAACACGAACGGCACGACGCTCACGCTGCTGCGGCTGCGCGACCAGTTCGGCATGCAGGACGCGACGATCGTCGAGCCGAGCCGCGGCGGCTCGGGCGCGGCGCCCGACCTGCACATCGTCGCGCAGGCGTCGGGCAATTTCGCGGCGCTGATTCCGGACGACCTGCCGACGCCGCTGATGCTGAGCCAAGCGCGCGAACACGGCGCGTATGCGGCGATCGAGGGCGAAGTCGACGGCGACCCGCGCGCGCATGGCGCGAAGGGCCCGCTGCGGCTGCGCGTCGTGCGGCCGATTCCCGATGCGACGACGTCGCTGCTGCAGCCGGCGGAGCGATTCCTGCAGCTGACGCAGCCGGTGCCGCCCGGGCTCGCGCACAACGCGGACGCCGTGCAGCGCGCGTACCGCGAGTACCAGGAAAAGTCGCTCGGCCGCACGGGCCTGCGCAAGATGTACATCGGCACGCTGACGCTCGCGCTGTTCCTCGCGACCTTCATCGCGATGATGCTCGCGCTCGCGCTCGGCCAGCAGCTCGCGCGGCCGCTGTTCCTGCTCGCGCAGGGCACGAAGGAGATCACGGAAGGCGACTACACGCCGAAGCGCGAGATCAAGACGCGCGACGAGCTCGGCTTCCTCACGCAGTCGTTCAACGCGATGACGCGCCAGTTGTCCGAGGCGCGGCTCGCGGTCGAGAAGAACCGCATCGCGCTCGAGCATTCGAAGACGTATCTCGAGAGCATCCTCGCGAACCTGACGGCCGGCGTGTTCGTGCTCGACCGCCAGTTCCGGCTGACGACGGCCAACCGCGGCGCCGAGCGGATCTTCCGGCAGCCGTTCAACTCGCTGATCGGCACGACGCTCGACCGGATCGGCGTGGCCGCCGGGTTCGGCGCGATGGTGCGCAAGGCGTTCGCCGATCGCGAGGCGGCGTCCGACGGCGGCAGTGGGGATCGCGGTCACTGGCAGCAGCAGTTCGCGATCGAGGTGCCGGGCGAAACCGAGCCGCTGACGCTGCTCGTGCGCGGCACGCGTCTCGTGTCGACGGTCGAAGGGCAGGCCGACGATCCGCAGACGTCCGGTTACGTCGTCGTGTTCGACGACATCTCCGACGTGATTTCCGCGCAGCGTTCGGTCGCGTGGGGCGAGGTTGCGCGGCGGCTCGCGCACGAGATCAAGAATCCGCTGACGCCGATCCAGCTGTCGGCCGAGCGGCTGCAGATGAAGCTGTCCGACAAGCTCGCGCCGTCCGATGCGGACGTGCTCAAGCGCGGCGCGACGATGATCGTGAACCAGGTGGCCGCGATGAAGCGGATGGTCGACGATTTCCGCGAATACGCGCGCACGCCGCCGGCGGTGCTCGCGAACCTGCAGTTGAACGAACTGGCGAGCGAGGTGCTCGGGCTGTACGGCGTCGGCGAAGGCAAGAACCCGATCGTCGCCGAACTCGCGCCGTCGCTGCCGGTGATTCGCGGCGACGCGACGCAATTGCGCCAGGTGATTCACAACCTGCTGCAGAATGCGCTGGATTCGGTTGCGGAGTCCGCGCATCCGCGTGTGTTGATCGAAACCAAGACAGTAGAATATGGCGATCCCGACGCCGACGGCAAAACGCGCGTCGCGGTACGTCTGACCGTGTCCGACAACGGGCCCGGTTTTCCGGCACGCATCCTGACCCGCGCGTTCGAGCCTTACGTGACGACGAAGGCGAAGGGCACGGGGCTCGGGCTGGCCACGGTCAAGAAAATCGTTGACGAGCACGGCGCGCGGATCGATCTGCGCAATCGCATGCACGGCGAGACCGTCGAGGGTGCGCAGGTGTCGATCCTCTTCCTGCAGATGGCGAGCGATACGCCAGGCGCCGAACCGGGCGCACAGGACGGGGCGACTCCCGCCAAGACAAAAGCAAGTGAGCAGACAAAGGCAGCGTAAATGGCAACCATCCTGGTGGTAGATGATGAAATGGGCATCCGGGAATTGCTCTCGGAGATCCTCAGCGATGAAGGACATGTCGTCGAGGCGGCGGAGAACGCGCAGGCCGCGCGGGAATACCGGCTGAATCAGGCGCCCGATCTCGTGCTGCTCGATATCTGGATGCCCGATACCGACGGCGTCACGTTGCTCAAGGAATGGGCGGCGCAGGGGCTGCTGACGATGCCCGTGATCATGATGTCCGGGCACGCGACGATCGATACCGCCGTCGAGGCGACCAAGATCGGCGCGCTCGATTTCCTCGAGAAACCGATCGCGCTGCAGAAGCTGCTGAAGTCGGTCGAGCACGGTCTCGCGCGCGGCGCGGCGCCGGTGTCCGCGAACGCGGCGGCGAAGGCGGCCGGCGGGCAGGCCGCGGGGCCGGCGGCGGTCGCGTCCGCGGCGGCGCTGCCGACGCTCGGCGACGACATGGCGTCGGCGCTCGGCCTCGCGGGCCAGACGGCCGCGATCCCGTTCGACATCCCGTTGCGCGAAGCACGCGATGCGTTCGAGCGCGCGTACTTCGAATATCACCTCGCGCGCGAGAACGGCAGCATGACGCGCGTCGCGGAGAAGACGGGCCTCGAGCGCACGCACCTGTATCGCAAGCTCAAGCAGCTCGGCGTCGAGCTCGGCAAGAAGCCGTCCGAAGGCGCGCTATAAAAATATTTTGTGAAACCCCTTGCTCAAGTGAAAGGGGCTCGATATACTTTCATTCTTCGTTGGCCCGGTAGCTCAGTTGGTAGAGCAGCGGATTGAAAATCCGCGTGTCGATGGTTCGATTCCGTCCCAGGCCACCAGCATTTAAAACCCCAAGAATCGGAAGGTTCTTGGGGTTTTTCGTTTGTGGTGGGTATCGCGTGTCGTGGGCGGCGAGCCCGGCAGCATTCGCCGGGGCGTGATAAAATCCGTGCCCGCTCAATGACTTAGCGCATCGCTTCATGCGCATGGCAGGCTGCCCGCGGCGCGCCTGCCGTGGCGCGCGGCAACGATGCCGCGCGATGAGCGGTATAAGCGCGCCACCGCATTCGCGGCCGATCGCGCTGCCTATACTGGTCGAGCCGGCGCAGGCCGGCCGCGTCGGGCCGCCCGGCGGCAGCCGGCCTCGAGGCGCAGTGCGACGCGAGCCTACACATTCACGGAGTATCACGGTGATTCGGACAGACGCTAAAGACGGCGCGCTCGTGTTGTTTTCCGGCGGGCAGGACTCCGCCACGTGCGTGGCATGGGCCCTCGAGCGCTACCAGACGGTCGAGACGCTCGGCTTCGATTACGGCCAGCGTCATCGCGTCGAACTCGAGTGTCGCGAAGGCGTGCGCGAAGCGCTGAAGCACAAGTTTCCGGCGTGGTCGGACCGGCTCGGCGACGATCACATGATCGACCTGTCGGTGCTCGGCGCGATCAGCGATACCGCGATGACGCGTACGATCGAGATCGAGACGACGGCAAACGGCCTGCCGAACACGTTCGTGCCGGGCCGCAACCTGATGTTCATGACGATCGCCGCGGCGATCGCCTATCGCCGCGGGCTGCGCGTGCTGGTCGGCGGGATGTGCGAGACCGATTTTTCGGGCTATCCGGACTGCCGCGACGACACGATGAAGGCGCTGCAGGTCGCGCTGAATCTCGGCATGGATACGCGCATCGTGCTCGAGACGCCGCTGATGTGGCTCGACAAGGCGCAGACCTGGCAGCTCGCCGAACAGCTCGGCGGCGAGGCGCTCGTCGAACTGATCCGCGTCGAGACGCACACGTGCTACGTGGGCGAGCGCGCGGAACTGCACGACTGGGGCTTCGGCTGCGGCGAATGCCCGGCCTGCAAGCTGCGCAAGCGCGGCTACGAGGCCTACCTGAAGGGCGAGCGGGTGACCGAAGCGCCGCTGTGACGCGGCTGTGCGGGCAGCGCTTGATGGACAACGGATTCTGATCGACAACGAGCGGCGCGAGCCGGACGAAGCACGATGACTTACGCGGTCAAGGAAATTTTCTACACGTTGCAGGGCGAGGGCGCGAATGCGGGCCGGCCGGCCGTGTTCTGCCGGTTCGCCGGCTGCAACCTGTGGTCGGGCCGCGAAGAGGATCGTGCGGAGGCCGTGTGCCGCTTCTGCGATACGGACTTCGTCGGCACCGACGGCGAGAACGGCGGCAAGTTCAAGGACGCCGCGGCGCTCGTCGCGACGATCGCCGGCCTGTGGCCGGAGGGCGAAGCGCACCGCTTCGTCGTCTGCACGGGCGGCGAGCCGATGCTGCAGCTCGACCAGCCGCTCGTCGACGCGCTGCATGCGGCAGGCTTCGAGATCGCGATCGAGACCAACGGTTCGCTGCCGGTGCTCGAATCGATCGACTGGATCTGCGTGAGCCCGAAGGCCGATGCGCCGCTCGTCGTCACGAAGGGCAACGAACTGAAGGTCGTCGTTCCGCAGGACAACCAGCGGCTGGCCGACTACGCGAAGCTCGACTTCGAGTACTTCCTGGTCCAGCCGATGGACGGCCCGTCGCGCGACCTCAATACGAAGCTCGCGATCGACTGGTGCAAGCGTCATCCGCAGTGGCGGCTGTCGATGCAGACCCATAAATATCTGAACATTCCCTGAGCCACGGCTTTTGACATCGTGCTGATTACCCGAAAACTCGAATTCGACGCGGGCCACCGCATCCCCGATCACCGCAGCCAGTGCCGGAACCTGCACGGCCATCGCTACGTGCTCGAAATCACGCTGCGCGGCGATCTCGTCGATACCGAGGGGGCGCCCGACCGCGGCATGGTGATGGATTTCGCCGACGTGAAGGCGCTCGCGATGGAGCACCTCGTCAGCAAGTGGGACCACGCGTTCCTGGTCTATGCGCGCGACGAGGTCGTGCGCTCGTTCCTCGAGCAGATGGCCGACCACAAGACCGTCGTGCTCGACCGGATCCCGACCGTCGAGAACCTCGCGGCGATCGCGTTCGACCTCCTCGCGAACGTGTACGACGCGCACTACGGCGTGAATCTGCGTCTCGAGCGCGTGCGCCTGTACGAAACGCCGAACTGCTGGGCCGACGTCGAGCGCCAGCCCTGCCGCTGATCCTGCCTTCCCGCGAGGCAGCCCCGCCGTCCGGCGCGGGCTGCCCGTCGCCGCGCACCGCGGCCTTGCCTCCTTCCGTCCCGCATCGGTACGGCTTCCCCCGTCTGTTCCCGCATTGAGCACCCCGCCGCGCTATGATCGTCGTGCGGCGCCGAAAAACGCTCGCGTGAGCCATTGCGCGGCCTGCGTTGTCAGATCGGCCGCCCCGGGCCGACTCACGTTCTCCGGCGCGCGATCTGCCGCCGCCGCCATGCTTCGATTGCCCGGCGGCGTGCGTTTCGCTTCGCCTGTTGCTTGTCCCCGTTCGATTGCCGTTCCGTTTCGGAGGCCGTATCGATGAGCACGCTCACCAATTCCCTCAAACAACGCCTGTGCGACGGTGACGAGCCGCTGTATGGCCTGTGGCTGTCGCTCGGCAGCGACTCGGCCGCGGAAGCGCTCGCGCATGCCGGTTACGACTGGCTCTGCATCGACATGGAGCATGCGCCGAACGACAGTCGCGACGTGGCGTCGCAACTGCGCGCGATCGCCGCGGCGCACCTGCCGAGCGAGCCGGTCGTACGTGTGCCGGCGCGCGAGCCGTGGCTCGTGAAGCGCGCGCTCGACGCCGGCGCACGCACGCTGATGTTCCCGTGTATCGAGACGCCCGACGACGCCGCGCACGCGGTGCGGCTCACGCGCTTCCCGTCGTCCGAATCGCCCGACGGGCTGCGCGGCGTGGCGGGCATGGTACGCGCGGCGGCGTTCGGCATGCGCCGCGACTACCTGCAGACGGCGAATGCGCAAGTCGCGGTGGTCGTGCAGGTCGAATCGGCGCGCGGAGTCGACGCTGTCGAGCGGATCGCGGCGACGCCCGGCGTCGATTGCCTGTTCGTCGGCCCGGCCGATCTCGCGGCGAGCCTCGGGCATCTCGGCGATATCCGCCACCCGGACGTCGAAACCGCGATGGCGCGCGTGCTCGCGGCCGGCAAGCAGGCCGGCGTCGCGGTCGGCATCTTCGCCGGCGATACGGCGGCCGCGCGCCAGTATCGCGAGGCCGGCTACCGGATGATCACGGTGTCGGCCGACGTGAGCTGGCTGTTGCGCGCGACGCGGCAGGCGTTGCAGGAGGTACGGTCATGAACGGCGCAGACGGCGCGTGCCGCAGGCGCGCGCGGATCGGGGCGATGGTCGGCCTGTGGGCCGCGTGTGCGGCGGCCGCCGCGCAGGGTGCGCCGCAAGCGAAGCCCGACCCGTCGCACGAGACGCAATCGGCGGTCGCCGACTACAACGCCGGCGACTATCGCGCGGCGCTCGTGCAATTCCACGATGCGGCCGAGCGCGGCGATCGCCTCGCGCAGTTCAACTACGCGATGATGCTGCTGACGGGTGAAGGCGTGACGGCGAACGTCGACGAAGGGTTGCGCTGGCTGAAGCGCGCGGCGGACGCGAACATGTCGCATGCGCAGTACGTGTACGGCCGGATGTTCGACGACGGCGAGTTCGTCGCGCGCAACCCGGCCGAAGCGCATCGCTGGTTCCTGCGGGCCGCGAAGCAGGGGCACGTGCAGGCCGAGCTGTCGCTCGCGAACCAGTTCCTCGACGGGCGCGGCACGCCGCGCGACAACCGGCAGGCGTTCGCGTGGTACAAGCAGGCCGCCGACGCGGGCGAGCCCATCGCGCAGTACGTGACCGCGTCGTTCTACGAGCGCGGCGGCGACGGCGTCGCGCAGAACCTGAACATCGCGCGCGCGTATTACGCGGCGGCGGCCGCGCAGGGCGACGAGACAGCCGGGCTGAAATTCAAGGAGCTGAGCGCGCGGCTGAAGGCGCCGGGGCCGGCATCGGGCGCCGGCGGGGAGCCAGGCAAGCCGCACGCGCCGCCGCAGTAAGCGGCCCTCGCCCAATGAAAAACGGCGCCCCGGGGCGCCGTTTTCGTGTGCCGCGGTGCAGGCCGCGCGGTCAGCTCTTCATCAGCCGCCGCTGCCGCCCGACGCTCATGATCATCCCGATCGCGATGCCGAGCGTCGTGAGCGCGGTGCCGCCGTAACTCATGAACGGCAGCGGCACGCCGACGACCGGCAGCACGCCGCTCACCATCCCGATGTTGACGAACGCGTAGACGAAGAACGCGAGCGTGAGCGAGCCCGCGAGCAGCCGGCCGAACTGCGTCGCGCCCTGCGCGGCGATGTAGAGCCCGCGCGCGATCAGCGCCATGTACAGCGTCAGCAGCACGAGCCCGCCGGCGAGCCCCCATTCCTCCGAGAACACCGCGAAGATGAAGTCGGTGTGTTTTTCCGGAATGAATTCGAGGTGCGCCTGCGTGCCTTTCAGGTAGCCCTTGCCGAGCACGCCGCCCGAGCCGATCGCGATCACGGCCTGGATCGTGTGGAAGCCCTTGCCGAGCGGGTCGGAGGTCGGGTCGAGCAGCGTGCACACACGGTGTTTCTGGTAGTCGTGCATCAGCGGCCACTGCACGTCGGGCTGGCAGATGCGTTCCTCGAACACGGCGATCGAGCCGACCGCGATCACGCCCGCGACGAGCACCGGCACGATCAGCTTGAACGACAGGCCGGCGAGGTAGATCACGAAGAAGCCGGCCGCGAACACGAGCAGGCCCGTGCCGAGGTCGGGCTGCTTCGCGATCAGCCCGACCGGCACCAGCAGGATCGCGAACGCGGCGACGAAGTCGTACCAGCGCAGCCCGCCTTCGCGGCGCTGGTAGTACCACGCGAGCATCAGCGGCGTCGCGATCTTGAGGATTTCGGATGGCTGGATCACGACGCCGACGTTCAGCCAGCGCTTCGCGCCCTTCTTGGTCATCCCGAACAGCGCGACGGCGATCAGCAGCGTGACCCCGAACGTGTAGAGCGGGACCGCGAAGCGCATCAGCGTGGTCGGCGGGATGTTGGCGATCACCCACATCAGCACGAACGTCAGCAGGATGTTGCGTAACTGGTCCTCGACGCGGCCCGGCATGTCGATCGACGCGCTGTACAGCGTGACGATGCCGACGCACAGCAGCAGGAACACGATGAGGGCGAGCGGGCGGTCGAAGCCCGCGAACATCTGCTTGATCTTGTCGAGCCAGGCGCGCTTGTCGAATTGCATGCCTTTCTCCGTTAATGAGCGGTGCCGGCGTCCGCCGCTTTCGCGGGGGCCGTCGCACGGTGGTTGTCGTCCCGCGGCGTGGCGACGAGCGGCTGCGCGTCGCTGGCGGGCCGGCGCGGCCGGTGCGGGCGCCGGATCGGCGGCAGGCTCGCGGCCTTCGGTGCCGCGGCGCTCGCGTCGGCGGGCGCCGTGGCGCTGGCGCCGGCCGTATCCGAGGCGCCCGAGGCAGCCGACGCGGCCGATGCCGCCTCGACCGCGCTGGCCGCCGACGGCACGACCGGCTGCGGCAGCGCGGTGAAGCCGGCCGCGACGGTGGCGGGCTTCGCGGTGTCGCCGACCACGGGCGCGCTCACCGGCTCGGTCGCCGACGCGGCGGCGGCCACGGCCGCGGCTTCGTTCCTCGGGTTCTGGCGCTCGACGAGGTAGTAGTCGAGCACGCGACGCGCGATCGGGCCGGCGGCCTGGGCGCCCCAGCCGCCGTTTTCGACGACCAGCGCGACGGCGATCTGCGGGTGGTCGACCGGCGCATACGCGATGAACAGCGCGTGGTCGCGCAGGTGTTCGGCGAGCAGGTGGCCCTTGTAGTTCGAGCCCTGCAGCGAGAACACCTGCGCGGTGCCGGTCTTGCCGGCGGCGAGGTACGGCGCGCCGCGGAACACCTTGTACGCGGTGCCGGACGGGTTCTCGATCACGTTCTCCATCCCGCGCTTCACGACGTCGATGTCGCCCGCCTTCAGCGGGATCACCTCGCTTTCCTTCGGCACGGTCAGATGGCGCGCCCGCGAGATCGGATCCTCGACTTCCTTCACGAGGTGAGGCTTCATCACGACGCCGTTGTTCGCGAGCGTCGCGGTCGCGTGCGCGAGCTGCAGGATCGTGAACGAGTTGTAGCCCTGGCCGATCCCGAGGCTGATCGTCTCGCCGTCGAACCACTTCTGCTGTGCGGCCTTCTTGAACGCCTTCTTCTTCCAGTCGGTCGACGGCAGGATCCCGCGCGCCTCGCCCTGGATGTCGATCCCGGTGATCTGGCCGAAGCCGAACGGCTTCATGAAGTTCGCGATCGCGTTCACGCCGAGGTCGCGCGCGAGCATGTAGAAGTAGGTGTCGTTCGACACCATGATCGCCTTGTTCATGTCGACCCAGCCCTGGCCCGAGCGCACGTCGTTGCGGAACGTGTGGCCGCCGAACGTGAAGTAGCCGGGATCCTGGAAGCCCCAGCCCGGCGTGCGCTTGCCGAGCGTCAGGCCCGCGAGCGCCATGAACGGCTTGTACGTCGAGCCGGGCGGGTAGGTGCCGTGCAGCGGGCGGTTCAGCAGCGGCTTGTCGGGCGAGTTGTTCAGCTCGTCCCAGGTCTGCTGGTCGATGCCGTCGACGAACGAATTCGGGTCGAAGCTCGGCGACGACACGAACGCGAGCACGTCGCCCGTCTTCGGCTCGATCGCGACGAGCGCGCCGCGCTTGCCGGCGAACGCCTGCTCGGCAACCTGCTGCAGCCCGATGTCGAGCGACAGCACGAGGTTGTTGCCGGGTGTCGCCTGGGTGCGCGACAGCGTACGCACCGGCCGGCCGCCGGCCGTCACCTCGACTTCCTCGAAGCCCGTCAGCCCGTGCAGCTCGGTCTCGTAGCTCTGCTCGACGCCGATCTTGCCGATGTAGTCGGTGCCCTTGTAGTTGTTCGCGTCGCGGCGCGGATCGTAGTGTTCCTGGTCGCTGTCGTTGTCGTCGCTCATCGCGTCGATGCGATCCTGGTCGCGCTTCGAGATCCGGCCGATATAGCCGATCACGTGCGCGGCGGTCATGCCGAGCGGGTACTGGCGGAACAGCCGCGCGCGCACGTCGACGCCGGGGAAGCGGAAGCGCTGCGCGGTGAAGCGCGCGACTTCGGCGTCGGTGAGCCGCGTGCGGATCGGCAGGCTCTCGAAGTTCTTCGAGTCTTCCTGCAGCTTCTTGAAGCGGCGGCGGTCGCGGGCGTCGATCGGGATGATCTCGGACAGCTTGTCGATCGTGTTGTCGAGCGTGTCGTCGAGCTTCGACGGCGTGATCTCGAGCGTGTACGCCGAGTAGTTCTTCGCGAGGATCACGCCGTTGCGGTCGGTGATGATCCCGCGGTTCGGCACGATCGGCGCGACCGAGATGCGGTTTTCCTCGGCCTGCAGCGCGTATTTGCCGTGCTGCATCAACTGCAGGTAGAAGAAACGGCTCGCGAGCAGCCCGAAGCAGACGAACACGAACACGCCCGCCGCCGCGACGCGCAGGCGGAACTTCGAGAGCTGCTGTTGGGTGTCGTTGAATTCGGTCATTTAAGGGCAATCTGGCCCGCGCGCGGGCGCGGGCGAGGTGCCGCCCCGGAGCGCGGAGCGCGGCGGGCGTGGGGGCGGCGGGTATTCAAGGTCGGTCCGGCTCAGATCGGGCGCGTATCGTCCGGGTCGACCGGGCGGCGTTGCGGCATCAGCAGCAGGTGGCTCGCGATCGGCCACAGCGCGGCTTCGACGAAACCGTCGACCAGATAGCGCCAGCCCGGGAACGCGGCGCCCATCAGCAGGCGGATCACGAACGGCACGAGCTGCGCGACGACCAGCAGCGGCGTGACGTACAGCACCTGCACGCCGATCGGCATCCACAGCACGCGGCGGTGGATCGTGATCGCGCCGTACGACAGCAGCGTATAGGCGAGCGCGTGCTCGCCGAGCAGCCCCGCGTCGTGCACGTCCATCAGGATGCCGAGCGCGAACGCGACGCCCATCCCGACCTTGCGCGGCTGGTGGATGTTCCAGAACAGCAGCACGAGCGCGACGAAGTCGGGCACGCCGGGCAGGCGGCCCCACGGCATCAGGTTCAGCAGGAATGCGGCGGCGAGGCTGAAGACGATGAAGTACGGATTGACCGGCTGCAGGATGTATTGCGGGCGGTTCATCGCTGGGCTCCTGATTGCCCGGCGGCGGGCTTGGCCGGCGCGGCGGGGGCAGCCGGCGCCGGCTTCGCGACGGCGGGCTGGGCCGCGGCGGCCGGTTTCGCGTTCGCGTCGGCTTTCTCGGCCTTCGCGGCGGCTTTCGCGCCCTTCTTGCCCTTCGCGTTCTTGTCGGCGGCGGGATCGGGCTCGGCCGGGCGCGGCGGGATGTCGTTCCGGTAATGCAGCACGAGCATCTGGCGCGCGCCGCGCACGGCCGCGACCGGCGCGCAGGTCACGCGGGCGAACGCGGTATCGGCGAGCTTGTCGACGCGCATGACCTTCGCGACCGGCAGGCCGGGCGGATAGACGCCGTCGAGACCGCTCGTGACGAGCTCGTCTCCGGCGACGAGATCCGCGCTCGTCGGCACGAAGCGCAGGTCGAGCGAATCGCCCTTCGGCGTGCCGTAGATCACGCTGCGCAGGCCGGTGCGCAGCACCTGCACGGGAATCGCGAGATCGCGGTCGGTGACCAGCGTGACTTCGGATTGCAGCGGGAACACGCGCGTGACCTGGCCGATCACGCCGTCCTCGCTGACGACGGGCGAGCCGTCCTGGATGCCTTGCTGCGAGCCTTGCCCGACCACGATCTTCTGCGTGAACGGATCGCTCGTGTCGTACTGGATCTCGACCGGCGTCGATTGCGTCGCGATGTGCTGGCGCAGTTCGAGCACCGCGCGCAGGTGCGCGTTTTCCTGCGTGAGCACGGCGGCCTGGTTGGCCTGCGTGGACAGTTGCAGGTTGCGCTTGCGGAGGTCGTCGTTCTCGTGGCGCAGCGACGCGCCGGTGACGGCGATGTCGGCCGCGCCCATGAACAGGTCGCGCGGCACGAGCGCCGCGCGTTGCAGCGGGTAGAGCACGGTGCCGAGCACGCCGCGCACGATTTCGAGCGTGCTGAAGCGCGCGTCCGACACGAGGAGCGCGATGGCGAGGGCGACGAAGAAGATGAGCCGCGCGAGCGCGGGCGGACCTTGCTTGAAGAGGGGCGGCGGACTGTATTCCATGGTCGGCGCCGGGCGCGTGTGATCGGTTAAATAATGCTCAGACGCGCAAACGGCGCGGCGGTTCGTTCTAAACGAGCGATCCGGCCACGCCGCGGGTGCGTCATATCAACGAAACAGCTTAGACGATCACTCGTACGAGAAGATGCTGCCCAGCTTGTCCATGCGCTCGAGCGCCATGCCCGAACCGCGCACGACGCAGGTGAGCGGATCTTCCGCGACGAGCACCGGCAGGCCGGTTTCTTCCGCGAGCAGGCGGTCGAGGTCGCGCAGCAGCGCGCCGCCGCCCGTCAGCATCATCCCGCGTTCGGCGATGTCGGCGCCGAGTTCCGGCGGCGTCTGTTCGAGCGCGATCTTCACCGACGACACGATCTGGTTCAGCGGATCGGTCAGCGCTTCGAGGATTTCGTTGCTGGAGATCGTGAAGCTGCGCGGAATGCCTTCCGACAGGTTGCGGCCCTTCACTTCCATTTCCTTGACTTCGGAGCCCGGGAACGCGGAGCCGATTTCCTTCTTGATCGCCTCGGCGGTTTGTTCGCCGATCAGCATCCCGTAGTTGCGGCGGATGTAGTTGACGATCGCCTCGTCGAACTTGTCGCCGCCGACGCGCACCGAGCCTTTATAGACGATGCCGCCGAGCGAGATCACGCCGACTTCGGTCGTGCCGCCGCCGATGTCGACGACCATCGAGCCGGTGGCTTCCGACACCGGCAGGCCCGCGCCGATCGCGGCCGCCATCGGCTCCTCGATCAGGTAGACCTGCGACGCGCCGGCGCCGTGCGCCGCTTCCTTGATCGCGCGGCGCTCGACCTGGGTCGAGCCGCACGGCACGCAGATGATGATGCGCGGCGACGGCGAGAACATGCGCGACTCGTGCGCCGTCTTGATGAACTGCTTGATCATCTGCTCGGTGACGGTGAAGTCGGCGATCACGCCGTCCTTCATCGGGCGGATCGCCTCGATGTTGCCCGGCACCTTGCCGAGCATCTGCTTGGCTTCCTTGCCGACCGCCTGGATCGTCTTCTTGCCGTTGGGGCCGCCTTCCTGGCGGATCGACACGACGGACGGCTCGTCGAGGACGATGCCCTTGCCGCGCATGTAGATCAGGGTGTTTGCGGTGCCGAGGTCGATCGCGAGATCGTTGGAGAAGTAGCTGCGCAAAAAACCGAACATTCAGAATCCTGTTTCGCTCTGGGCCGGCCCTGCATAGCGAGCGCTGAGGGCGGCAGCGGAAAAAATAACAGCCTCGGGAAGCGTGGCGGAAGCGGCCGCCGCGGCGCACGAAGCTGCGAGTGATGTCTACCGGGGATCGCACGAAGCACGCACGGCTTGCCGAAGTGGGGCGAAACGGTGCGGGAAAAGGCTGCCGGGTTTGGGTCGAACGCGTAATGATACCTTATAATTTCACGGTATTTGAATCGAAACGGGCGGTATTTTTGCCGCTTCGGCCCCGATTTTTGAGGGTGGGATCGCACCCTCCAACCCCCCGCCGCAGTGCTGCTGTCGATGCACTGCGCAGCCTTGTTTTTCCGGTGATCGCATGGCCCTGACCCTGACCGATGTGAAACGCATCGCGCACCTGGCGCGACTCGAAATGGCCGACGCCGACGCCGAGCACATGCTCGGCCAGCTCAATGAATTCTTCGGCCTCGTCGAACAGATGCAGGCGGTCGATACCGCCGGCATCGCGCCGCTCGCCCACCCGATCGAACAGATCCAGGAAGTCGCGCAGCGCCTGCGCGACGACGCCGTGACGGAAGTCGTCAATCGCGACGACAACCAGCGTCCGGCGCCGGCCGTCCAGGACGGCCTCTATCTGGTGCCGAAGGTGATCGAGTAAGCATTCGATGACAAGCGCGCCGGCCGTCCAGCGCCGCGCGCCACCCAGAATTCCCAGGAAAACCACTCAATGCACGCAAAAAGCCTGACCGAACTGCGCGCCGCGCTCGCCGCCAAGGAATGCTCGGCCGTCGAGCTCGCGCAGCACTATCTGAAACGGATCGACGCCGCGCGCGACCTGAACGCGTTCGTCCACGTCGACGCCGACCTCACCCTCGCGCAGGCGAAAGCCGCCGACGCCGAACTCGCGCGCGGCGCGGGCGGCGCGCTGACCGGCCTGCCGATCGCGCACAAGGACGTGTTCGTCACGCGCGGCTGGCGCTCGACCGCCGGCTCCAAGATGCTCGCGAATTACGAGAGCCCGTTCGACGCGACCGTCGTCGCCCGCCTGCAGGCGGCCGGCATGGTCACGCTCGGCAAGACCAACATGGACGAGTTCGCGATGGGCTCGTCGAACGAGAATTCGGCGTTCGGCGCGGTGAAGAACCCGTGGGACACGAACGCGGTGCCGGGCGGCAGCTCGGGCGGCAGCTCGGCCGCCGTCGCCGCGCGCCTCGCGCCGGCCGCGACCGGCACCGACACCGGCGGCTCGATCCGCCAGCCCGCGTCGTTCGCGGGCGTGACCGGCATCAAGCCGACCTACGGCCGCGTGTCGCGCTACGGGATGATCGCGTTCGCGTCGTCGCTCGACCAGGGCGGCCCGATGGCGCAGAGCGCGTCCGACTGCGCGTTGCTGCTGAACGCGATGGCCGGCTTCGACGAGCGCGACTCGACGAGCCTCGAGCGCGACGACGAGGATTTCACGCGCCATCTCGGCCAGCCGTGGGCGGCCGGCAACGACGCCGGCAAGCCGCTCGCGGGCCTGCGCATCGGTTTGCCGAACGAGTATTTCGGCGCGGGCCTTGCCGACGACGTGCGCGCGACGATCGACGCGGCGCTCAAAGCTTATGAAGCGCTCGGCGCGACGCTCGTGCCGGTATCGCTGCCGAAGACGGAACTGTCGATCCCCGTGTACTACGTGATCGCGCCGGCGGAAGCGTCGTCGAACCTGTCGCGTTTCGATGGCGTGCGCTTCGGCCACCGTGCCGCGCAGTACGGCGACCTGCTCGACATGTACAAGAAGTCGCGCGCCGAAGGCTTCGGCCCCGAGGTGAAGCGCCGGATTCTCGTCGGCGCGTACGTGCTGTCGCACGGCTACTACGACGCGTATTACCTGCAGGCGCAGAAGATCCGCCGCATCATCGCGAACGATTTCCAGGAAGCGTTCAAGTCCTGCGACGTGATCATGGGCCCGGCGTCGCCGACGGTCGCATGGGATCTCGGCGCGAAGGGCGACGATCCGGTGCAGATGTATCTCGCGGATATCTACACGCTGTCGGTGAGCCTCGCGGGCCTGCCCGGCATGAGCGTGCCGTGCGGCTTCGGCGCGGGCGCGAACGCGAAGCGCCCGGTCGGCCTGCAGATCATCGGCAACTATTTCAACGAAGCCCGGATGCTGCAGGTCGCCGACGCGTTCCAGCGCGCGACCGACTGGCACAAGCAAGTTCCGGCGGAGGTGTAAGCATGACTCAATGGGAAGTCGTCATCGGTCTCGAGACGCACGCGCAACTGTCGACCGTCTCGAAGATTTTCTCCGGCGCATCGACGCAGTTCGGCGCCGAGCCGAACACGCAGGCGTGCCCGGTCGACCTGGCGTTGCCGGGCGTGCTGCCGGTGCTGAACCGCGGCGCGGTCGAGCGGGCGATCCGCTTTGGTCTCGCGATCGGCTCGACCATCGCGCCGCGCAGCATCTTCGCGCGCAAGAATTATTTCTACCCCGATCTGCCGAAGGGCTATCAGATCAGCCAGTACGAGATTCCGGTCGTGCAGGGCGGCCAGATCACGATCCAGGTGCCCGCCAACGAAAAGGCCGGCAAGGAAGCGTACGAGAAGACGGTCAACCTGACCCGCGCGCACCTCGAGGAAGACGCGGGCAAGTCGCTGCATGAAGACTTCGCCGGGATGACCGGGATCGACCTGAACCGCGCGGGCACGCCGCTGCTCGAAATCGTCACCGAGCCGGAAATGCGCAGCGCGGCCGAGGCCGTCGCGTACGCGAAGGCGCTGCACGCGCTCGTCGTGTGGCTCGGTATCTGCGACGGCAACATGCAGGAAGGCTCGTTCCGCTGCGACGCGAACGTGTCGGTGCGTCCGGTCGGCCAGGAGAAGTTCGGCACGCGCGCGGAAATCAAGAACCTGAACTCGTTCCGGTTCCTCGAGGAAGCAATCAACTACGAAGTGCGTCGCCAGATCGAGCTGATCGAGGACGGTGGCGAAGTCGTGCAGGAAACGCGCCTCTACGATCCGGACAAGCGCGAGACGCGTTCGATGCGCAGCAAGGAAGACGCGCACGATTACCGCTACTTCCCCGATCCCGACCTGATGCCGCTCGTAATCGGCCGGGACTGGGTCGAGCGCGTGCAGTCCGGCATGCCGGAGCTGCCGGCCGCGATGCAGCAGCGCTTCGTCGACGAATACGGCGTGTCCGCGTACGACGCGGGCGTGCTGACGTCGAGCAAGGCGATGGCCGCGTACTTCGAGTCGGTGGTTGCGAAGGCCGGCGCCGCGAACGCGAAGATCGTCGCGAACTGGCTGATGGGCGACGTGTCGTCGCAGCTCAATCGCGACGACATCGAGATCGACGCGATTCCGGTGTCGGCCGCGCAGCTCGCGCTGCTGCTGCAGCGTATCGCCGACGGCACGATCTCGAACAAGATCGCGAAGGAAATCTTCGCGACGATCTGGGACGAGAAGGCGACCGACGAAGCCGCGGCCGACCGCATCATCGACGCAAAGGGCCTGAAGCAGATCTCCGACACCGGCGCGCTGGAAGCGATCATCGACGAAGTGCTCGCGGCGAACGCGAAGTCGGTCGAGGAATTCCGCGCGGGCAAGGAAAAGGCGTTCAACGCGCTGATCGGCCAGGCGATGAAGGCGACGAAGGGCAAGGCCAATCCGCAGCAGGTCAACGAACTGCTGAAGAAGAAGCTCGGCTGAGCATGCGCGCGCGCCTGAACCGCGCTTGACGACGGGCCGCTCCGAACCAGTTCGGGGCGGCCCGTTGCGTTTGGTGGATGCGTTATCGTATGCATCGCACCGTCCAACGGAGGAACGAATGGCGAAACAACCGTCGCTCGACGATTTTCGCGTGCCCTACGGCACGCGCGAGAAGGAAGCCGCCGCATTCAAGCTCGAGGCGTTCGACCCGGCCGCGAAGCCGTTTTCGTCCGGCTCGAAGGAGGCCGACCGCGAACGGCTGTCGGTCGTGTCGACCGAGCTCGACGTGCAGCAGGAGCGCCTGCACACGCAGCAGAAGAAGCGCGTGCTGCTCGTGCTGCAGGGGATGGACACCAGCGGCAAGGATGGCACCGTGCGCGCGGTGTTTCGCGAGGTCGATCCGCTCGGCCTGCGCATCGTGCCGTTCAAGGCGCCGACGCCGATCGAGGCCGCGCACGACTTTCTGTGGCGCGTGCATGCGCAGGTGCCGGCGGCGGGCGAACTCGCGATCTTCAACCGCAGCCATTACGAAGACGTCCTGGTGCCGCGCGTGCTCGGCGCGATCGGCGACAAGGAGTGCGAGCGCCGCTACCGGCAGATCCGCGATTTCGAGACGATGCTGTTCGAGAACGGCACGACCATCGTCAAGTGCTTCCTGCACATATCGAAGGACGAGCAGCGCGCGCGGCTGCAGGCGCGCATCGACGACCCGACCAAGCACTGGAAATTCGACATCTCCGATCTCGATGCGCGCAAGCACTGGGACGCCTACCAGTCCGCGTACCGCGACGCGCTCGCCGCGACGTCGGCCGAGCACGCACCGTGGTACGTGATCCCGGCGAATTCGAAGACGCACCGCAACGTGATGATCGCCGAGCTGCTGCTGCGCACGATGACCGACATGAAGCTGGAATTCCCGCCGCCGAAGCCCGAGCTCGAAGGCGTGAAGATCCGTTAAGCTGCCACCCTGTAAAAACATCGAACTGAACGGAACCCGACATGATGCGAGTGATTACCGCCAACCTGAACGGCATCCGCTCCGCCGCGAAGAAGGGCTTCTTCGACTGGCTCGGCGAGCAGAACGCCGATTGCGTGTGCGTGCAGGAAATCAAGGTATCGGCCGACGACCTGCCGGCCGAATTCGTCGAGCCGCACGGCTTCAAGAGCTATTTCCACCACGCCGAGAAGAAGGGTTACAGCGGCGCGGGCGTGTACAGCCGCCGCGAGCCCGACGACGTGATCATCGGCTTCGGCAGCAGCGAATTCGATGCCGAAGGGCGCTACGTCGAGGCGCGCTACGGCAAGCTGTCGGTCGTGTCGGTGTACGTGCCGTCCGGCTCGAGCGGCGAGGAGCGCCAGCAGGCGAAGTACCGCTTCATGGCCGAATTCATGCCGCACCTCGCCGCGCTGAAGAAGAAGCGCGAGGTGATCCTGTGCGGCGACGTGAACATCGTCCACAAGGAAATCGACATCAAGAACTGGAAGAGCAACCAGAAGAACTCGGGCTGCCTGCCGGAAGAGCGCGAGTGGCTCACGAAGCTGTTCGACGACGTCGGCTACGTCGACGTGTTCCGCACGCTCGACCCGCGCGCCGAGCAGTACACGTGGTGGAGCAATCGCGGCCAGGCGTACGCGAAGAACGTCGGGTGGCGGATCGATTACCAGATCGCGACGCCGGGCGTGGCCGGTACCGCGAAAAGCACGTCGATCTTCAAGGACATCAAGTTCAGCGACCATGCGCCGCTGACGATCGATTACGACTACACGAAGTGATGCGCGGGGCTGCGCATGGCGCGCAGCCGGATAGCGCGATGACGCAAAACGGGCCGCATGTCGAACATGCGGCCCGTTTCGCTTGGGGCGCGGCTTACTGCTTGAGCGACGCCATATCCACCACGAACCGGTACTTCACGTCGCTCTTCAGCATCCGCTCGTAAGCGGCATTGATCTGCTGCATCGGAATCGTCTCGATATCGGACGTGATTCCGTGCTCCGCGCAGAAGTCGAGCATTTCCTGCGTTTCCGCGATCCCGCCGATCAGCGAGCCCGCGAGGCGGCGGCGCTTGAAGATCAGGTTGAACACCTGCGGCGACGGATGGTCGTGCTCCGGCGCGCCGACGAGCGTCATCGTGCCGTCGCGCTTCAGCAGGTGCAGGAACGGGTTCAGGTCGTGCTGCGCGGCGACCGTGTTCAGGATGAAGTCGAAGCTGTTCAGGTGCGCGTTCATCTGCGCCTCGTCCTTCGAGATCACCACTTCATGCGCGCCGAGCCGCTTGCCGTCCTCGATCTTCGACGGCGACGTCGTGAACAGCACGACGTGCGCGCCCATCGCGCGCGCCAGCTTCACGCCCATGTGGCCGAGGCCGCCGAGACCGACGATCCCGACCTTCTTG
The DNA here is from genome assembly GCF_902832865.1 of Burkholderia sp. BCC0397. Classification (NCBI taxonomy): domain Bacteria; kingdom Pseudomonadati; phylum Pseudomonadota; class Betaproteobacteria; order Burkholderiales; family Burkholderiaceae; genus Burkholderia; species Burkholderia sp. BCC0397. The sequence goes on from NZ_CADFDL010000004.1 coordinate 74,924, forward strand.
CCCGGGCCGACGTTCCACTGCCGCAGCGGCGAGTAGGTCGTGATCCCCGCGCACAAGAGCGGCGCGGCGCCGGCCGGGTCGAGCGTGTCCGGCACGCGCAGCACGAACGCCTCGTCGACGACGAGCTGCGTCGAATAGCCGCCGTACGTGATGTCGCCCGTCACGCGATCCTGGCCGTTGTAGGTGCCGACGAAGCCGTTCTCGCAGTACTGCTCGAGGCCTTCTTCGCAGCTCGCGCAGGTGCGGCACGAATCGACGAGGCAGCCGACGCCGACCAGCTCGCCGACCTTGAAGCGCGACACTTGCGAGCCGGTCGCGGTCACGCGGCCGACGATTTCATGGCCCGGCACGACCGGGTAGATCGTGTTGCGCCATTCGTTGCGCGCCTGGTGAAGATCCGAGTGGCAGACGCCGCAGTAGAGGACGTCTATCTGGACGTCGAGGTCGCGCAGCGCGCGACGCTCGAATTCGAACGGGGCGAGCGGCGACTGCGAATCGGTCGCCGCGTAGGCATAGGTTGTGCTCATGCAATGGCTCCTTGTCCGGAAAACATCCGGCGAAACAGACTGCCGCCGCACCATGTGGCGATGCGGCGAGACAGGTGCCTATCGTAAGGAGCGCACCGCCGCGGCGAAATACCCGAAGGTCTGGAAGATTTGCCTATTCCTCTCGAATTTCCCGCTAACAGCCGTCAAAACGCATTCAAGGTGCTACATTGCGAGCCAGATTCTCTTGCCGGACAGGACCGCACCGATGAGCTTCCAGCCCCTTTTGCCCGATGCGGGCGAGCGCCTGCAGCGCCGCATGATCGAGCTGCACACGCGCCTCGCGCCGAACGAGGGCGACACGCTCGCGGCGCTCGACGGCGTGCGCTTCATCCGGGTGACCCGGCCCGCGCCGCGCATGCCCGTGCTGTACGAGCCGAGCATCATCGTCGTGTGCCAGGGGCGCAAGCTCGGCTATCTCGGCGATCGCTCGTTCGTGTACGACGCGCAGCAATACCTGGTGCTGTCGGTGCCGCTGCCGTTCGAATGCGAGACCTTCGCGAGCATGGAGGAGCCGTTTCTCGCGATCTCGATCCGCGTCGATCTCGCGGTGATCGCCGAACTCGCGATCCTGCTCGACGAGACGCTCGGCGCGGCGGTCAGCGAGCCGCTCGGCGTCTATTCGACGCCGCTCGATGCGCCGCTGGCCGATGCGGTCGTGCGGCTGCTCGAAGCGCTCGCGTCGCCGCACGACACGCGCGTGCTGGGGCCGGCGATCATGCGCGAGATCGCGTATCGCGTGCTGACCGGCGAGCAGGGCGACGCGATGCGCGCGGCGCTCGTGCAGCAGCATCATTTCGGCCGCATCGCGAAGGCGTTGCGGCGCATTCACGCCGAGCTGAAGGCCGATCTCGACGTCGAGACGCTCGCCCGCGAAGCCGGGATGAGCCTGGCGGTGTTCCACGCGCAGTTCAAGCACGTGACGGCGACGTCGCCGATGCAGTACGTGAAGGCCGCGCGGCTGCACCAGGCGCGGCTGATGATGGTGCGTGACGGGGTGGGCGCCGGCGCGGCGGCCGCGCGGGTCGGCTATGCGAGCGCGTCGCAGTTCAGCCGTGAGTTCAAGCGGCTGTTCGGCCGCAGCCCCGGAGACGAAGTGCGCTGGATGCGTGACAGCGGGGTGCGGCCGGCGATGGCCGACGCGGACGCGTAGCGTCCGGCGTTTCGCTCGGCGGCTCAGCGCCGCACGATCTTGCGCCGCTGCGCGCTGATGCCCGCGTAGTCGGGCAGCGATTCGACGCGTTTGCCGGTCGCCTTCGCGTACAGCGGCATCAGGTCCGGCAGCCGGTTCAGCAGATCCTGGCGGCGCGCGTTGCTGTACGGGTGCGTGTAGATGAAGCCCGACGCCTTGTTCGCGCGCGTCGCGACCGCGAGCTTGTCCCACAGCGTGATCGCCGCGCGCGGATCGAAGCCCGCGCGTGCGGCGATGTCGCCGCCGATCACGTCGGCCTCGGTCTCGTCGGTCGGATCGTAATGGAGCGACTGCAGGCGCTCGCCGAGGTTCAGCGCCTGCGGCAGCGGATCGCCGACGCCGAACAGCGGCGGCAGCGCGGCCGCGCGCAGCGACGTCTGCGAGGTCACGCTGAAGTTGCTGCGCGCGTGCTCGCGCAGCGCATGCGCGATGCCGTGCGCGAGCAGCACGCCGAGCTCGTCGTCGTTCAGGCGCACGCGATCGAGCATGCCGCCGTACACCAGCACCTTGCCGCCCGGCAGGCAGGTCAGGCGGATGTCGCGCGAGCGGATCGCGTTGACGTCCCATGCCCAGCTTTTCACGCGGTCGTTCCACTTCACCGAATACGGCGCGAGCTTCGCGACGATCGCGCGCAGCCGCTTCACGCGCGGCTGGTTCGCGGGCAGCAGGCGGTTGCTGTCGGTGGCCGTCTGCACGATCTGCGCGTATTCGTTCGCGGTGAGCTGCTCGAGCAGCGGCGACGGGATCAGCGTGCGGAACGCGATCGCGTTGCCGTAGCGGACCTGCTGCGGCGTCGGTGTATAGGCCTTCGCCGGCACGGCGGCGCCGGTCGGCTGCGCGCCTTCGGCGGCGGATGGCGCGGCGGACGTGGCAGGGGCGGGCGGCGAGGCCTGCGCCGCGGCCGATGCGGAGCCTGCCGCCGTCGCGCCGGTGTCGGTCGCGTGCGCGCCGGTCGCGGCGAGTGCCGCGGCGCCGACGCTCAACGCAGCCGCCACGTGTGCGAGACGATGCAGGCGGCTACCGCGCACGGCTGGCCTCGCCGTTGCGCGCGGCGCCGTTCCACGGCGCGATCCTGAACAGCAGCAGCATGCCGGGAATCGCGAGCGCGGTACACACGATGAAGTAGTCGTACCAGCCGATCTTCGCGACGACGAAGCCGCTCGCGGCCGACGCGAGCGTGCGCGGCACCGACGCGAGGCTCGTGAACAGCGCGAACTGCGTGGCCGTATAGCGCGGGTCGGTCGTGCTCGCGATATACGCGACGAACGCGGCCATCGTCAGGCCGGTCGTGAAGGTTTCGAAGCCGTAGACGATCGCGAGCGCGACCGTCATCGGGCTGAATTGCGGCGTGACGGCGACGCCGAACACCGACAGCGCGGACGCGACCGCGTGGCTCGTCGACACGGTGAAGTCGTAGAGCATCGCGAGCACCGGCGAGCCGGGGCCGAGCTGCGCGAGCCATGCGAAGCCGAGCGTCGACACCATCTGCAGCGCGCCGAAGATCCACAGCCCGCGGCCGATGCCGATCTTCACGAGCCAGATGCCGCCGATGATGCCGCCGGCGACGCTCGCGACGAGCGCGGTGGTTTTCGCGACGATGCCGATCTCGGTACGCGTGAAGCCGATGTCGAGGAAGAACGACGTCGACAGCGTGGTGGCCATCGTGTCGCCGATCTTGAACAGGAAGATGAACGCGATGACGAGCAGCGCGCCGGTCCAGCCGTCGCGCTGGATGAATTCGCGGAACGGCAGCACGATCGCGTCGCGCAGGTTGCGCGGCGGCGCGCCGACCACTTCCGGCTCACGCACGACGAGCGTCATCAGGATGCCCGGCAGCATGAATGCGCCGGTGATCGCGAACACGGCGTCCCACGGCATGTGGTCGGACAGGATCAGCGCCAGCGAGCCGGGGATCAGCGCGGCGAGCTTGTACGCGTTCACGTGCACCGCGTTGCCGAGGCCCTGCTCGGTGTCGCGCAGCAGCTCGCGGCGGTACGCGTCGATCACGATGTCGGCGCTCGCGCCGAAGAACGCGACGAGCGTCGTGAGCGCGGCGACCGTCCAGATCGAGTCGCGCGGCGACACGAAGCCGAGCGCGGCGATCGCGCCCGCGACCAGCAACTGCGTGAGCAGCAGCCAGCCGCGCCGGCGGCCCGGCCGCCAGCCGGGCAGGCGCGGGATGTAGCGGTCCATCAGCGGCGCCCACAGGAACTTCCACGTATACGGGAACTGGATCAGCGCGAACAGGCCGATTTCCTTCAGGTTCACGCCCTCGGAGCGCAGCCATGCCTGCACGAGGTAGACGAGCGTGAAGAGGGGCAGGCCCGACGTGAAGCCCAGGAACACGCAGATCAGCATGTGCGTGTTCAGATAGGCGCGCCAGCCGGGGTGATCCTCGTGAGCGGTGAGTGCGGGCGCCTCGTGTGGCGTTTTCGACATGGACTGGAACTGGGTAGCGTTGACTGATGGCGGCGGCAGCGCAGGCGGCGCGGACGGCACTGGAGGGGCGGCCGCGCGCGTGGGCGGGCCGGATCTTCCGTCAACGGCTCCCCGGCTCAGCTGCGCTTGACGCGATAGACAGCAAGACTACCACGCCAGTTCGCTCCCCATCGAATCGGCTGGCCTTCGTGCAGCACGACGCGGTCGAGGATCGTGACGCCGACTTCGGGTGCGAGCGCCTCGAAATCCTTGATCGTCAGTACCCGCACGTTCGGCGTGTTGTGCCACTGGTACGGCAGCGATTTCGATACCGGCATCCGGCCGTGCAGCACCGACAGCCGGTGCGGCCAGTAGCCGAAGTTCGGGAACGACACGATGCACTCGCGGCCGACGCGCGCCGTTTCGCGCAGGATCGCGGCCGTCTGGTGGATCGTCTGCAGCGTTTGCGACAGGATCGCGATGTCGAAGCTGTGGTCCTCGAACAGGCGCAGGCCGTCCTCGAGGTTCTGCTGGATCACGTTGATGCCGCTTTTCGCGCTCGCGAGCACACCCGCGTCGTTCAGCTCGATCCCGTAGCCGGTGACGTCCAGCTCCTCCATCAGCAGCGCGAGCAGCGAGCCGTCGCCGCAGCCGAGGTCGAGCACGGTCGAGCGCGGCTCGACCCAGCGGGCGATCGTGCGGAAGTCCGCGCGCGCGGACAGGGAATTCAGCGCTTGCTGGTTCATGCTCCCACCTCGATGGCGATTCGTTCGTAATACGCACGGATCAGGTTGTGATAGCGCGCGTCGTCGAGCAGGAACGCGTCGTGACCGTGCGGCGCGTCGATTTCCGCGTAGCTGACCGTGCGCTTGTTGTCGAGCAGCGCCTTCACGATCTCGCGCGAGCGCGCCGGCGCGAAGCGCCAGTCGGTCGAGAAGCTCGCGATCAGGTACTTCGCCTGCGTGTGCGCGAGCGCGGCCGTCAGGTTGCCGTCGAACGCCTTCGCCGGATCGAAGTAGTCGAGCGCGCGCGTGATCAGCAGGTACGTGTTCGCGTCGAAGTAGTCGGCGAACTTGTCGCCCTGGTAGCGCAGGTACGACTCGACCTCGAACTCGACGTCGAAGCTGAAGTTGTACGCGTCGAGCGCGCCGTCGGCGCGGCGCAGCGCGCGGCCGAATTTCTCGGCCATGTCGTCGTCGGACAGGTACGTGATGTGGCCGATCATCCGCGCGACGCGCAGGCCGCGCTTCGGCTTCACGCCGTGCGCGTAGTAGTCGCCGCCGTGAAAATCGGGATCGGACAGGATCGCCGAGCGTGCGACCTCGTTGAACGCGATGTTCTGCGCGGACAGCTTCGGCGTCGACGCGATGTCGATGCAGTGCGCGACGCGCTCCGGATACATCAGGCTCCACGCGAGCGCCTGCATGCCGCCGAGGCTGCCGCCCATCACCGCGGCGAAGCGCTCGATGCCGAATGCATCGGCGACGCGCGCCTGCGCATGCACCCAGTCCTCGACGGTGACGACCGGATAGCGCGCGCCGTACGGCTTGCCGGTCGACGGATCGATGCTCATCGGGCCGGTCGAGCCGAAGCACGAGCCGAGGTTGTTCACGCCGATCACGAAGAAGCGGTTGGTGTCGAGCGGTTTGCCAGGGCCGACCATGTTGTCCCACCAGCCGGTGCTGCGCGGATCGTCCGCGTAGACGCCGGCGACGTGGTGCGACGCGTTGAGCGCGTGGCAGACGAGCACCGCGTTCGAGCGCGCGGCGTTGAGCTCGCCGTACGTCTCGACGACGAGCTGATAGTTGCCGATCGCGCTGCCGCTTTGCAAGCGCAGCGGTTCGGCGAAGTGCATGGTCTGTGGAGCGACGATGCCGATCGATTCCATTCGTTCCGCCTTATGACTGGGCGGCTAAACGGCGTCGGCGATGCGCGGAGGCGAAGGTGCGCGGCTGACGACCTCTTTAGCCGCATTTGTAGTGAACCGCCGGGACCCTCACACATCAAGGCCCCGTCGGTTCGCGCGCCCGCAATCGAGTCAGCAAATCGGCGCACTTCCGACCTGCCGCTTAGGAGGCGGCAGGTCGGAAGAGTATAGCGGATTTTTCCCGACGGGCGCATGCGCGATCGGGAGGGCCGCGCACGCGTCCGGCGTCGACGCGTGTCGTCCTGGCTGATTCGCGTTTGCAAAACGACGTTTACCGTTTTTTTAATACAGAAAATATCAAATTATTCAAATGGCAGCTGGAAAGGGTAAATCCTTCAAATCTTGTAAATTCCATTGAATATCAAAAACAATTAGTACGAGTTCCAGTTGAATTTCTGGTGATTTAGTAACGGTCCTGTTTTCGATGTGGACGCTCGCCAATAGAGTTTCAACCAGCTTTCACTATCCGGTTGAAACGCGCGATTCAGCGGCCTTGTCGGCATGATCTTCCACCCCTGTTCGGGTGATTTCTCAGCATGCACGTTTCGCATTTCTTTCCGGAAAACCGTAAGCGTTGAGCTACTTGTCACCGCTCTCGCCGCGTCGTCGTATCGGCATCGCTATGCAAAACCGATGCGCGTCGTGGAGAGGTTTACCCAAAGGAAAAGGTTCGTATGAACAAGTCATATCGTGTCGTGTGGAACGCCTCGACCAGCACCTGGTGTGCGGCGTCGGAAATTGCGCGCGGACGCTCGAAGTCGTCGCGCTCAGCGAAGTCGAAGATTGCGGCGGCCACCGCGCTCATCGTTGCTTCCATGGGCTCCGCGTATGCGGACGATGTTGACGATCCGCTTCTGCTGACCGACGCGAAGCCGGTCGATCGGGAAACCCTCAAGCGGAGCGTCCCGAACACCCGGGCAGTCGTGCCGGACACCAGCGCGTACGTGAAGATCGACGCGAGGGGCGACGGCTCGGACAATGCCTCGGCGATGGGCGAGAAGTCGATCGCGATCGGCAGCAGCGCGAGCACGCGTCCGTCGCCGACGGGCCTCGGCGGCGCGGTGGCGATCGGAGGGGCGGCGACGGCGGCGGGCAACAACGTCGCGCTCGGCGCCAGCGCGTCGGCACTGGGCGACGAAGGGGCGATCGCGCTGGGGGCGGGCGCAAACGCGGGCGGCAAGTCGTCGATCGCGCTCGGCAACGAGGCGCAGGCGACCGGCTGGGGCGCCTACGCACTGGGCCGCAAGGCGAAGGCGACCGCGGAATCCTCGCTGGCGATCGGCGATTCGTCGATGGCGACGCGCCAGGGCACGATGGCAATCGGGGCGCAGGCTGCGGCCGCAGCGGAAAACGCGATCGCGATCGGTCAGAGCGCGGCGGCGCGCGGTGCCGACTCCCTGGCACTCGGTTCGTATTCCGAAACTGACCGCAACCAGACGGTCTCGGTAGGCACCGCCGGCTTCGAGCGCCAGATCGTCAACGTCGGGCGCGGCACGCAGGCGACCGACGCCGTCAACGTCGCGCAGCTCAAGGGCGTGACCGACGCACTGGGCGGCAACGCAACCGTCGGCGCGGACGGCAACATCAAGAAGCCGACCTACACGATCGGCAGCAAGACCTACGACAACGTCGGCGACGCGCTGCTCGCCGCCTCGACGTCGGGCGGCGGGTCGGCAAACGCGGTCGAGTACGACTCCGACGCGAAGAGTTCAGTGACCCTCGGCGGTACCGGTTCGGCCGCGGTCAAACTCACCAACGTGCGGGCGGCCACGTTGTCGTCGAACAGCACGGACGCCGTCAACGGTGCGCAGCTGTTCGCGACCAACAACCGCGTGACCAACGTCGAGCAATCGCTGAACGATAGCGGCCTGATCGATCCGTCGACCGGCGAATCGCTGGCTGTCACGTACACCAATGCAACGAAGAGCACCGTGTCGCTGGGCGGCACGGGCGGCACCGTCGTCACGAACGTGAAGGCGGGCAAGGTCATGTCGGCCAGCAAGGACGCCGTGAACGGCGGCCAGTTGTACGACGTATCGTCGAGCGTCGCGTCCGCCCTCGGCGGCGCGTCGACCGTCAATTCGGACGGCACCGTGTCGAAGCCGACCTACCAGGTCGGCGACAAGACCTACAACAACGTCGGCGATGCGCTTCAGGCCGCGGCTGCAACGGGGGGAGCCGGCGGTGGCGAGGATGCGAATGCCGTCCACTACGACAGCGCGAACAAGTCGAGCGTGACGCTGGGCGGCACGGGCACCACGAAGCCGGTCGCGCTGAAGAACGTCGCGACGGGCACGGCCGGCACCGACGCCGTCAACGTGGCCCAGCTTCAAAGCGGCCTGAGCGATGTCAAGGACGAGATCAAGCAGGATCTCGGCAACGGTGCGCTCGACATGAAGTACATCAAGGTTCGGGCCACCGGCATGCAGGCCAGTGCGCTCGGCAAGAACAGCGTGGCGATCGGCTCGCAAGCGAGTGCGACGAACGTCGATACGTTGGCGATCGGTTCGGGTTCGAGAGCGTCGGGCATGAACTCCGTCGCGATCGGGATCAACTCGGTCGCCACGGGGGCCAATACCGTGTCGGTAGGCGACACGGGAGCGACGCGCCGGCTCGTCAACGTCGGCGATGGCGTCGACGGAACCGATGCCGTCACGATGAAGCAGTTGGCCGATGCGATGCGCACCACCAATACGCAGCTCGACAAGCGGATGATGCGGATGACGCGTGACGTCGAATCGAAGCCGGGCAGCTTCGTTGCGATCGAAGGGTTGGGGGCGGACGGCAGCATGCCGAATATTGCGTCGATGAACGGTCGCGATCCGAGTCTGGGAACGTCCGCCGCCATCGGCGTGGGGAGTGGCGCTGGCGGGATCAATTCGATCGCAGTCGGTCTGCAGGCGGTCGCGAGTTCCGACTACGCGGTGGCGATCGGCAGTATTGCCCAGACCGGCGTCGACCACCCGTATTCGGTCGCGATGGGCAGCATGGTCACGACGAATGGCCCGGGCGCGCTGGCAATCGGTTCTCGAGCAAAAGCCAACGCCGAAAATGCGGTGGCGGTCGGCAACAATGGCGTGACAGCCGTGGGCAAGAGCTCGATCGCGATCGGCGACAAGGCGTTGGCGGCGGCGGGTACCGTGAACAGCATTGCGATGGGCAAGTCTGCGAACATTGCGCAAAACGTCACGGATGCCATTGCACTGGGCGCCAACGCGAGCGTGAAGTCGGGCAATAACGCTGGTATCGCACTGGGCGCCAATTCCATCGCCGAGCGTGGCAATGCGCTCTCCGTCGGGTCGAATTCGCTCCAGCGCCAGATCGTTAACGTCGCAAAGGGCACGCAAAACAACGACGCGGTGAACGTGAGCCAGTTGACGGGCGTGACGAACGCGCTCGGCGGCGGCGCGGGCATCGATACGGACGGCAGCATCAAGGCACCGACGTACAAGGTCGGCGACACGATGTACAACAACGTCGGCGATGCGCTGGACGCAATGGCGAAGAGCGGCGGCTCCGATCCGAACGCGGTCGCGTACGACACCGATACGAAGGACAAGGTGACGCTGGCCGGTACGGCCGGCACGACGCTGACGAACGTGAAGGCCGGCACACTGTCGGCGACGAGCACGGACGCGGTGAACGGTTCGCAACTGTTTGCGACGAACGAGAACCTCGGCAATCTGAAGGACACGCTGACGGATGGCGGTGTCATCGACAAGACGACGGGCGAATCGCTGGCGGTGGTGTACGACAGCACGTCGAAGGACAAGGTGACACTGTCGGGCAAGACGGGCACGAAGCTGTCGAACGTTGCGGCGGGTAAAGCCGACCTGGACGCGGTGAACGTGTCGCAACTGAAATCGTCGGGCCTGATCGGCGAGGATGGCAAGTCGGTCGCCGCGGTGACGTACGACAAGAACGCGGACGGTACGCCGAACTACAAGTCGGTGAAGCTGGCAGGCGCAGGCGGCACGACGCTGTCGAACGTGCCCGAGCATTTGCTGCCGGTCGTGCTGTTGCGTCGTAACGGCAGCGCGTGCGTACTGCTTGGCTGGCGCATCGACGATGCGACGGAGCGTGACGCGCGGATCCGGTTTCGCGTCGTGCTGCCCGAGCTCGGCGAGGCGCCGGTCGAATGCACGGAAGCGGAATTGAGCGAGACCTACTCCGGCTACGCGCTGCTCGTGAAGCCGGCGGCGAAGGTCGACGCGCGTCCCGACGACCTGCCGACCGAACCGGCCGGCCACTGGCTGCTGCGGACGCTGTGGCGCTATCGCAGCTACTACGCGAGCGCGGCGCTCGGTGCGTTTCTGATCAACGTGCTGGGTCTCGCCAGCGTGTTCTTCACGATGAACGTCTACGATCGCGTCGTCCCGAACCAGGCGTACGTGACGCTCTGGTCACTCGCGATCGGCGTCGTGCTCGCGATGCTGATGGAGGCGGTGTCGCGGCATGTGCGCGCTCATGTGCTGGACACCGCCGGCAAGAAGGCCGATCTGGTGCTGGGCAGCCTGCTGTTCCGGCAGGCGCTGGCGATCCGGATGGAGCGCCGGCCGGCGTCGGCCGGGTCGTTCGCGCACCGGCTGCGCGAGTTCGAATCGGTGCGGGATTTCGCGACATCGGCGACGCTGTCGGCGATCTCCGATCTGCCGTTCGTGTTCCTGTTCGTCGCGGTGGTGTTTGCGGTCGGCGGCCCGCTCGGCTGGATTCCGCTGTTGATGATCCCGCTGATCGTCGGGCTCGGCACGATCGTGCAGTGGCCGCTCGCGCGTGCGATGCGCGAAAACCTGCGCGAAGCGTCGCTCAAGCAGGGCGTGCTGATCGAGTCGGTCGACGGGCTCGAGACGCTGAAGGCCGTGGGCGGCGAAGGCGCGATGCGGCATCGCTGGGACGCGTTCAGTGCGAAGACGGCGGCTGCATCGATGCAGTCGCGTCAGCTCTCCAGCATGGCGACCAGTTGTGTCGCGTTCCTGCAGCAGATGCAGACGGTGGTGATCGTGATCTTCGGCGTGTACCTGATCGGCGAGGGCAAGCTCACGCAGGGCGCGCTGATCGGCTCGGTGATGCTGGCGGGCCGCGTGACGGCGCCGCTCGGCCAAGTCATGGGGCTCGCGCTCCGTTTTCAGCAGGCCAGGACCGCCATGCATTCGCTCAACGAACTGATGGCGATGCCGGTCGAGCATGAGCCGGGCCAGGATTATCTGGCGCAGCCGCCGCTCAGCGGCCATGTGAAGCTCGACGGCGTGTCGTTCGCCTATCCGTCGGCTGGCCTGCAGCAAAATGCGCCCGCGCTGGACAACGTGTCGGTGGAGATCCGGCCGGGCGAACGCGTCGCGATACTCGGCCGGGTCGGCAGCGGGAAATCGACGCTGCTGCGCTTGATCGCACGGCTTTATCAGCCGACGGAGGGCAAGCTGCTCGCCGACGGGCTCGATGCCGCGCAGATCGCGCCGGCCGACTGGCGTCGCACATTCGGCTACGTCGGCCAGGACAGCCGGCTGTTTTACGGTTCGCTGCGCGAGAACGTAACGATTGGCCATCCCGACGTGCCGGCTGCGGAACTGCTGCGCGTGCTGCAACTGACGGGGCTTGACGCGCTGGTCGCCCGGCATCCGCTGGGCGTGAACCTGCAGGTTGGCGAAAACGGCCGCGACCTGTCGGGCGGCCAGCGCCAGCTCGTCGCGTTGGCGCGCACCCTGATCGGGCGTCCGCGCACGCTGCTGCTCGACGAGCCGACGAGCGCGATGGACACGCAGACGGAATCGCTCTTCATCGAGCATCTGAAGCAGGCGAGCGCCGGCCAGACGCTGATCGTCGTCACGCACCGCACCTCGTTGCTGACGCTGGTCGACCGGATCGTGATCGTCGATCAGGGCAAGGTCGTGATGGACGGGGAAAAGGCGCATGTGCTGGCAGCGCTGTCCGGGCAGCCCGAGTCAACCGAGCGTCACGCGTCGTCAGGGCCGCAGCGAAGCCGCGCGACGACAGTACGGGTGGTCGAGCGGGGCGTCGGACCGGGCGCGCCGCCCGCGGATTCCGCGCAGGCCGTGGCGTCGTCGGCGGCGGAGGCATCGTGATGCAGCGCATGCGATCGATGCTGAGCCGCAAGCCGGCGCCGCGCCTGCGCGCGGGCGACGTCGCCTACATGAGCGACATTCGCGAGGCGCTGCTCGTGCGCTCGTCCGCCGGTGCGCAGGCGATTCTGTACGTGGTTGCCGTGGTGCTGGTCGTCGCGCTCGTTTGGGCGCACTTCGCGCGCGTCGAGGAGGTCACGCGCAGCGATGCGACAGTCGTGTCGCCGAGCCGCGAGCAATGGATCCAGAGCCTCGAGGGTGGGATCGTCCAGTCCGTGGCGGTGCGCGAGGGCGAGGTCGTCGAAAAGGGGCAATTACTCGCGAAAATCGATCCGGCGCGCGCGCAATCGAGCTATCGCGAAGTGTTGACCAAGGCGCTGGAACTGAAGGCGAACGTGTCGCGTGCGCGCGCCGAGGCTTATGGGGCACCGCTGGCTTTTCCGGAGGACGTGACGCGTGAACCGGGCCTCGTCGCGCAGGCGACCGCGACCTACCGTGCCCGCCGCCAGGCGCTCGACGAGCAGGTTGCCGCATTGCGGCAGAGCCAGGCGCTGGTGCGGCGCGAGATTGCGATGGCGGAGCCGCTTGCGGCGAAAGGGCTGATCTCGGAAGTCGAGATCCTGCGCATGCGGCGGCAGGCGACGGACCTCGACGCACAAATCGCCGAGCGCCGGAGCCGCTTCACCGCGGATGCCAGTACCGAGTTGTCGCGGCTCGAGCAGGAGCTTGCGCAAACGAACGAGGTGCTGGCTGGGCGCGCGGACGTGCTGGCGCGCACCGATGTCGTCGCGCCGATGCGCGGCGTGGTGAAGAACATCCGCATCCGCACGGCGGGCGGCGTGGTGCAGTCGGGCGAACACATCATGGAAATCGCGCCCCTCGACGGCCGGGTATTGGTCGAAGCGCGGATCAAGCCGTCCGACGTCGCGTTCCTGCGGCCGGGGTTGCCGGTGCTCGTGAAGCTGAGCGCATACGACTTCTCGATCTACGGCGGGCTGCAGGGGCGCGTCGTCAGCCTCGGTCCGGATACGTTGAAGGACGATCAGAAGGCGGCGATGGGGCGTCCCGACGCGAACTACTACCGGCTCATGGTCGAGACGGATGCAGACGCGCTGGTCGCGGCCGGCAGGCGTTTGCCGGTATTGCCGGGCATGCAGGCAACCGTCGATATCCGCACGGGGGAGAAGACAGTGCTCGATTACCTGCTCAAGCCGATCTTCAAGGCCCGCGAGGCCTTCAGGGAGCGGTGAGCATGAGCGGATTTCGAGTTTTTCGCGCGCGCGTCGATGCGGGTGAAGGTCGTGCGGCGCTGCGTGTTGCCGCATCGGCAGTGCTGCTCGCGCTGTCGATGTGGCAGCCGGCCGGGGCCGCGCACGCCGCCAATGTCGTGTCGCCGCGTATTGCGGCGCCGGTGTCGGCGTCGGTAGTTGGTAAGGTAGTTGAGGCGGCTGGGGCGAGCGCGGCATCCACCGGCGCGAAGGGGGGCGCGGATGCTTCCGGGCCAACGCAGGACGACGCAGTATCCGACTCCGCCCCCGCATCCACGCTGACGGAGCGCGAGTTGCGGCGAATGCTGTATGTCGCGGCTGAAGCGGCGGTCGACGTCAGTCCGCAGGTGCGACGCCTGTACGCGGAGTATCAGGCCGCGCAGGCGGACGTCGATCAGGCGAAGGGCGCGCGTTGGCCGCAATTGCAGTTGAGCGGTCAGACGCGTGCCGCGCAGTTCGGCGCCAACGCCGGCAGTGCCTACGATCCGGGCAACGCGCTGGGCGTGAACTTGACGACGACGCTGTACGACTGGGGACGCACGTCGAAGACGATCGGTAGCCGGCAGGATCTCGCGAGTGCGGGCCAGGAGCGCTACGTCGCGCAGATGGAAGACTCCGCCTACCAGGTCGCGGCCACGCTCGTCGAGCTCTCGAAACAGCGCAACATCGCAACGCTGAGTCAGCGCTTCGTCGACCGGATGGCGCGCCTCGTGCGGATGCTCGAGGAAATCGTCGCGGTCGATCGCGGTCGCGGCAGCGAGTTGACGCAGGCGAAGGCCCGTTTGTTGCAGGCCGAGGCGAGTCGCGACACGGCGCTCGCGAAATGCCGGACCGCCGAGCTGAATCTTCGCAAGCTGGTGGGCGAGCGGCCGGTGCCGATTCCGATGGAATCGCATTGGCCGCTGCATCCCGGCAATCTCGACCGGCTGATGTCCGCGCTCGACGAGAATCCGCGACTGCAGCAAGCGCGCGCCGAGGCCAGTGCGGCCGAACTGAACCGTGATGCGGTGCGGGCGGCGTCCAGGCCGCAGTTGAACTGGGTCGTCAGTACGAATACCGGACATGACGCCATCGGGCGCCGGATGCCGTGGCAGACGATGCTCACGCTGACGTGGAACGCATTCACGGGCGGTGCCGCCACGGCGGCGACGGACGCGGCTACGTTCCGCGCATCGGCGAACTGGCGTCAGGTCGAGCAGATGCGTCTGGATCTGGAATACCAGGTGCGTAGTGCCGAGGAGGATGCGCATGCGTTCGGCGAGCGCGCGGATCAGTATCGCGACCTGTCGGTGGAGTCGGCGCGTGTGCGCAGCGCGTTCTTCGACCAGTGGTATCACCTCGGGCGCCGCTCGTTGCTCGACGTGCTGATTGCGGAAAACGACGATTACAACAATCGCGTCAACGAAGTGGCGTACCGCTTCGACAGCTATGCCGCGACGCTGCGCGGCTACGCCTCGGCCGGTATGTTCATGCAATGGCTGCGTGGGGGATGACGCGTCGGGTCCGGCGCGGGTCGGACAGCGAGGGAAATCATGAATCCTGGATCGATCGAGAACTGGTTTGCGGTGCCTCCGCCGAGGGCGGCTTCCTATCTGCCCGCACCCTACGGTGTTCGGCGCGACGTCACGGATCGCTTCGCGCGTCTGTCCGTGGGGGCGGTCTACCTGTCGGCCGGGGTGACTGTTGCCGCCGATGCGCGCGCGGCCGATTTCGGGCACGACAATCTTGCCTGGAGCTGCAAGCCGCCGCCGCGCGGTCGCGGCCGTGCCGTATCGGCAGCAGTCGGCGGCGTATTGCTCGGCGCGGCGTTGACGGCGCTGTTCGGCGCAATGCTGGTGAACTACGAGGCGGGCTTCGGCTACACGGTGCGGGGAAGTGTGTCTGCGGGGAGCGCGACATCTGCGTCGGCTAGTGCTGTAGCCCCCGAGGCGGCTGCGGCGCCGCGTCCAACGGCGGCTCAGGCTCAGGCTCAGGCTCAGGCTCAGGCTCAGGCTCAGGCTCAGGCTCAGGCTCAGGCTCAGGCTCAGGCTCAGGCTCAGGCTCAGGCACCAGCACCAGCACCAGCACCAGCACCAGCGCCGGTTTCCACGTCGCCCCATCAGACGCGCGACACGGATGCGCACACAACAGCGCCCGCGTTGCTGCCAATACCGGCCAAGCCCGCCGACATGGCACGCATGCGCGGCCGTGAACGGGAAACCGGACGACCCGTAGCCGCAAGGGCCACGTTGCATCGCGTATTGGCGAAGTCTCGACCGGCAGCGCAGGCAGTGCCGCCGATATCAGGCGCCCACGACCAATGCGGCGCCGACTGGCCATGCGGCGACACCCTGCGATCGTGGCAGGTCGAGCTGAAGCGTTGGGAAGCCCGCAAGCCGCTACCGGCGCCGGACGAGAGCGATAGGGTAGAGACGCCGGTTCGTCTGACCGAGCACCCGCGCGTGACGGAGTGGTAATACGCGCAACGTCAGTGGGTGAAAGGCCCTTCGGCCGCAACCCGGGTCACGTGTTCACTGCAGGATCAGCCGAAGATGCGCATCGGCCTGCTCGCCGGGCGGTTTCTGGAATCCGCCCTTTGCGAACCGATGCCACCGGCCGATCACGTAGCTGACGAGCAGGCTGGCCCGCGCGGCGGGATCATAGTCGGCCGGCAGCACGAACGGCGTCGCGCCGTCCTGCGGCGAATTCGCCTCGGTGCGCGCGACCCGCAGGCATTGCTTGACGGTCGCCTCGATCCGGTCGAGCAACTGGTTCACGCGCTCGGTCAGCCGCTCGTCCTCGCCAACCAGCGCCTCGCCGGTCAGCACGCGCGTCATTCCCGGGTTTTTCGCGGCGAAATTGAGCATCGTCAACGCGATCGTGCGTGCCTGCAGCACGCCGTTCGGCTCTTTCGCGACGATCTGGTTGACGAGGCCGAACAGCGCCTGCTCGATGAACTCGATCAGCCCTTCGTACATCTTCGCCTTGCTGGCGAAGTGCCGGTACAGCGCGGCTTCCGACACGTCGAGCCGCGCCGCGAGCGCGGCGGTCGTGATTTTCTCGGGTTTTGGCACCTCGAGCATCGCCGCGAGCATCTGCAGGATCATGACGCGGCGCTCGCCCGGCTTCGGGCGCGGGCGGGAGGGTGTGGCCTGGCTTTCCGTTACGGCTTGGTCCTGCGGGTAAGTCGGCTGCATTTTTGTCGCCCCGATCGTGTGCCCAGTCGGAGCGATTTTAACGAACGAATGCGCTGGTCGACATAATGAGGGCGTCCGGTTGCCGGCAGATGGCCGGGCAGATGGCCGGTAATCCATACCGTGCCGATGCCCAGACGCTTGTAGCGCTTCAGGTGGCCGCGCGTATCTTCGACGAGGATTGCGTCGGACAGCCGCGCATGCGCGGCGCGCAACGCCCGGCGCAGCATCGTGTGATCGGGCTTCGCGCGCCACGTGCGGCGGTCGCGCATGTGCTCGATCGCGATCACGCGCTCGAACAGGCGCTCGATGCCCAGCTCGCGCAGCACCACGCGCGCATAGTTTTCCGGCGCGTTGGTCAGGATCAGCTTGCGGCCCGGCAGCGCGGCGACGATGCGCGCGAGGCCGCGCTCGGCGCGCACCATCGCGGGCAGGTCGGAAAACGTGTGGACCACGCGCAGGAAGTCGTGCGGGTCGATCGGATGATGGCGCGTGAGGCCGAGCAGCGCGGCGCCGTAGCGCTCGGTGTAGCCGTTGCGCAGGCGGTCGGCTTCGGCGCGCCCGACCTGCAGCGCGTCGATGATGTATTGCGTCATCGCCCGGTCGATCTCGGGAAAGATCGCGTGCGATGCGTGGTGAAGCGTGTTGTCGAGATCGAATAGCCAGACGGGGGCGCCGGCGCGCGGCCGGCTGCGGGAGATGCGCCGGCGTCGCAGCGACGCCGGCAGATCGGAGCCCGCTGGCGGGCGGCGCGTGCTCAATGCGAGCGGATCATCGTGCCGAACGGCTGCTCGGTCAGGATTTCGAGCAGCACCGAGTGCTCGATCCGGCCGTCGACGATGTGCACCGACTTCACGCCGCTTTTCGCGGCGTCGAGCGCCGACGAGATCTTCGGCAGCATGCCGCCGGAGATCGTGCCGTCCTCGAACAGCGCGTCGATCTCGCGTGCGGACAGATCGGTCAGCAGGTTGCCGTCCTTGTCCATCACGCCCGGGATGTTGGTCATCATCAGCAGCTTCTCGGCGTTCAGCACGGTGGCGAGCTTGCCCGCGACGAGGTCCGCGTTGATGTTGTACGACAGGCCGTCCTGGCCGAGGCCGATCGGGGAGATCACCGGGATGAACGCGTCGTCCTGCAGCGCCTTCACGACCGCCGGGTTGATCGTCTCGACTTCGCCGACCTGGCCGATGTCGATGTACTGGCCCGGGTTGTCGCGGTCCGGCATCAGCAGCTTGCGCGCGTGGATCAGGCCGCCGTCCTTGCCCGTCAGGCCCACCGCGTGGCCGCCGAAGTGGTTGATCAGCATCACGATGTCCTGCTGCACTTCGCCGCCCAGCACCCATTCGACGACTTCCATCGTCTCTTCGTCGGTGACGCGCATGCCCTGGATGAAGGTGCCGGCCTTGCCGATCTTCTTCAGCGCGTGATCGATCTGCGGACCGCCGCCGTGGACGATCACCGGATTGATGCCGACCAGTTTCAGCAGGATCACGTCGCGCGCGAAGCCCTGCTTGAGCCGCTCTTCCGTCATCGCGTTGCCGCCGTATTTGATCACCACGGTCTTGCCGTGGTAGCGGCGGATGTACGGCAGTGCCTCGGCGAGGATTTCTGCTTTCAGCGTCGGGGCGATCTGCGAGAGGTCGATGGGCTCGGACATGGCGGCGGCTCTGGCTGGGAACGGTTGAAACAGGGCGAATTGTACAGGAGTGGCGCAGCGCAGCATCGGGTTTTTGGGTCGGCCGGACGGCCGCTCGCGCGGGGCTGGCACCACGCGCCGCGGCCCGCCGGCTATGGCGCCGGGGCCGGTGGCTGCGGTGCGGACGGGGCGACGCCCAGCGCGTGCGGCGGTTGTCGGGGGACGCATCGGCCGGACGGCCGACGTGCAAAATCCGTTCGCCGCGCTATGCTTGTCGCGTAGGGTGACTTTCATGCCCGTTTCCGCGTTTCCGCCATGACCGATTCCGCCGCCGACGCCCGTTCGAAGCCGCACCGCGCGCGCTGTCCGCGCTGCGGGCGCGGCTTCGACTGCGGCGCGCGTACGGAGCCGTTCGACTGCTGGTGCGCGTCGATGCCGGTCCCGCCCGGCGGCGCGCCGCCCGCGGCCGGCGCGCGCTGTTGCTGCCCCGAGTGCCTCGCCGCCGAGATCGCGCAGCGCATGGCCGGTGCGGCCGGCTGATGGCGCAGGCGGGTGCTACTGGATGCCGCGCCGGCCCGCACGGCGGTCCGTTCGCCCGTCCCGATCCGGCCCCCGGTAGAGGCGCCGGGCGCTAAACGGGTAAACTGCTCGGATGCAACGAATCACCACCACCGGGCGCGTCAACCTCAGTCACCTGTTCTGGCTGCGCAATCTCGCGATCATCGGCCAGCTCGTGACGATCGGCGTCGTGCAGACCTATTTCGGCGTGCATCTGCCGCTGCCGGCGATGCTGATGGTCATCGCGCTCGAAATCGTTTTCAACGCGCTGACCTGGGTGCGCGTGCTCCGCGCGCGGCCCGAGACCAATTTCGAGCTGCTCGGCCAGCTGTGGGTCGACCTCGGTGCGCTGTCGGCGCTGCTGTTCCTGTCGGGCGGCACGACCAACCCGTTCGTGTCGCTGTACCTGCCGTCGCTCGCGATCGCGGCGGCCGTGCTGCCGTGGCACCTGATGATCTGGCTCGCGGCGTTCGCGGTTGCCTGCTACGCGGCGCTCGGCTTCGATTCGGTGCCGCTCAACATGGATAACCCGGCGAACCTGTTCGACTACTACCGCACCGGGATGTGGGCGAACTTCATGGTCAGCGTCGGGCTGATTGCGTGGTTCGTCGCGCGCATGTCGAACGCGCTGCGCCAGCGCGACGCGGCGCTCGGCGAAGCGCAGGCGCACCTGCTGCGCGACGAGCGGGCGGTCGCGCTCGGCGTGCAGGCCGCCACCGTCGCACACGAGATGGGCACGCCGCTGTCGACGATCGCGATGCTTGCCGAGGAGTTGCGCGACGCGGCGCGCGCCGATCCGGGGCTCGCGCGCTACGAGGCCGACCTGAAGGTGCTCGAGGAACAGATGACGCTCTGCACGTCGGCGCTCGCGCGCCTGCGCAGCCGCGCGAGCGCGCCGGCGAGCCGCCAGCCGGTGGACGACTGGCTCGACACGTTCGTCGAGCACTGGCGCCTGCGGCACCCGCACGTGCAGTTCGACCTGCTCGGCGCGCGCCCGTCGGGCGTCGCGCTCGACGACACGGTCGCGGCCGGCCAGATTCTCACGATCCTGCTCGACAACGCCGCGCGCGCGAGCCCGCACCGCGTGACGCTGGCCGCGAAGCTCGCGCACAACGAGCGGGCGGCCGACCAGATCGAATTCGAAGTATGCGACGACGGCCCCGGCATTCCGGCCGCGTTGCGCGAATCGCTCGGCGCGATGCCGGTCGACAGCACGCAGGGCGGGCACGGGGTCGGCCTGTACCTGGCGTTCAGCGCGGCCGTGCGCCTCGGCGGCGAGATCGAGCTGTCCGATGTCGTGCGGCGCACGGCGGGCGGCAACGGGCGCGCCGGCGGCGCGAATGGCCACGCCGCTGCCGCGGCGGGCCAGCGCGCGACCGAACGAGCGGCAGCCACGCCGGACAGCCGCCCGGCCGGCGCCCCCGGCCGCGGCACGCGCGCCGTGCTGCGCCTGCCGGTGGCGCGCATCACGGCGCCGGCTGCCTCAACCAACACGTAGACGGAGAAACCACATGAGCGAGAACAATTTCCTGGTGATCGACGACAACGAGGTGTTCGCGGGTACGCTCGCGCGCGGCCTCGAGCGCCGCGGTTACGCGGTCCAGCAGGCGCACGACAAGGAGGCGGCGCTGCGGCTCGCGGCCGGCGGCAAGTTCCAGTTCATCACCGTCGACCTGCATCTCGGCGAGGATTCGGGGCTGAGCCTGATCGCGCCGCTGTGCGACCTGCAGCCCGACGCGCGGATTCTCGTGCTGACCGGCTACGCGAGCATCGCGACCGCCGTGCAGGCCGTGAAGGAAGGCGCCGACAACTATCTCGCGAAGCCGGCGAACATCGAGTCGATCCTGGCTGCGCTGCAGACCAACGCGAGCGAAGTGCAGGCCGATGAAGCACTCGAGAATCCGGTCGTGCTGTCGGTCGACCGGCTCGAATGGGAACACATCCAGCGCGTGCTCGCGGAAAACAACAACAACATCTCGGCCACCGCGCGCGCGCTGAACATGCACCGCCGCACGCTGCAGCGCAAGCTCGCGAAGAAGCCGGTACGGCAGTAAGCGGCGCGGCGGCATCGGCCGGCCGCACCAACGAAAACGGGCGGCCCCCGACGAAGGGGCCGCCCGTTTTTCATCCGACGCCGCGCGCGTTACAGCACGTAGCGCGACAGGTCTTCGTCCTGCGCCACTTCGCCGAGCGCGCGGTCGACATACTTCGCGTCGATCGTCACGCGCTCGCCGGCGTGGTTGCCGGCCGAGAACGACACTTCCTCGAGCAGCTTCTCGATCACCGTGTACAGCCGGCGCGCACCGATGTTCTCGGTTTTCTCGTTGACCGCGAACGCGATCTCGGCGAGGCGCCGGATACCGTCGTCGGCGAATTCGAGCTGCACGTCCTCGGTCGCGAGCAGTGCCTGGTATTGCTTCACGAGGCTCGCGTCGGTCGAATCGAGGATCGCCTCGAAGTCTTCGACCGACAGCGAATCGAGCTCGACGCGGATCGGGAAGCGGCCCTGCAACTCGGGAATCAGGTCGCTCGGCTTCGCGAGGTGGAATGCGCCGCTCGCGATGAACAGGACGTGATCGGTCTTCACCATCCCGTACTTCGTGTTGACCGTCGTGCCTTCGACGAGCGGCAGCAGGTCGCGCTGCACGCCCTGGCGCGACACTTCGCCGCCGCTGCCTTCGTTGTTGCGCGACGTGATCTTGTCGATCTCGTCGAGGAACACGATGCCGTTCTGCTCGACGTTCTGCACGGCCTTCGTCTTCACTTCCTCGTCGTTGAGCATCTTGGCCGCTTCCTCGTCGGTCAGCAGCTTCAGCGCTTCCTTGATCTTCACCTTGCGGCGCTGCTTCTTGCCGCTGCCGAGGTTCGAGAACATCGAGCGGATCTGCTCGGTCATCTCTTCCATCCCGGGCGGCGCCATGATGTCCATGCCGACCGACGGCTGCTCGAGGTCGAGCTCGACTTCCTTGTCGTCGAGCTGGCCTTCGCGCAGGCGCTTGCGGAAGGTCTGGCGCGTCGCGTTGTTGTCGTCGTTCGCGTGATCGGCATTGCCGCCGAAGCCCACCGCGCGCGGTTGCGGCAGCAGGATGTCGAGGATGCGGTCTTCCGCCTGGTCGGTCGCCTTGCTGCGGACCTTGCGCATTTCGGATTCGCGCGTCTGCTTCACCGAGATCTCGATCAGGTCGCGCACGATGCTGTCGACGTCGCGGCCGACGTAGCCGACTTCGGTGAACTTGGTCGCTTCGATCTTGATGAACGGCGCGTCGGCGAGCTTCGCGAGGCGGCGCGCGATTTCGGTCTTGCCGACGCCCGTCGGCCCGATCATCAGGATGTTCTTCGGCGTGATTTCCTGGCGCAGCGGGTCGGCGACCTGCTGGCGGCGCCAGCGGTTGCGCAGCGCGACCGCGACGGCCTTCTTCGCCTTGGCCTGGCCGATGATGTGCTTGTCGAGTTCCGAGACGATCTCGGCAGGGGTCATGGTGCTCATGGGGCGGTCCTTACTCGATCGTTTCGATGATGCGGTTGTGGTTCGTGTAGATGCACATGTCGCCGGCGATGCCGAGCGACTTCTCGACGATCTCGCGCGGCGACAGCTCGGTGTTCTCGACGAGCGCGCGGGCCGCGGCCTGCGCGTACGCGCCGCCCGAGCCGATCGCGCAGATGCCGCCTTCCGGGTCGAGCACGTCGCCGTTGCCGGTGATCACGAGCGTGGTGGTCGCATCGGCCGTGATCAGCATCGCCTCGAGGCGGCGCAGCATCCGGTCGGTGCGCCAGTCCTTCGCGAGCTCGACGGCCGCGCGGGTGAGGTTGCCCTGGTGCTTCTCGAGCTTCGCCTCGAAGCGGTCGAGGAGCGAGAACGCATCGGCGGTGCCGCCCGCGAATCCGACCAGAACCTGGTTGTTGTAGATCCGCCGCACTTTCCGCGCGCCACCCTTCATGACGATGTTGCCGAGGGTTACCTGGCCGTCGCCGCCGAGCGCGACCTGGTCGCCGCGTCGGACCGAAACGATGGTCGTGCCGTGAAATTGCTCCATCTGCGTTCCTTGAGAAAAACGGGGAAGAGTCGGGCGGCGCGAGGCGCCGCCGCGTGAATCCGCAGTGCGCCGGGAAGCGGCCCGGCGCGCGTCCGTTTCATTTTAGGGCGGGCGCCGGGATATCAAGAGGGGAAGGCAAATCGGCCGGCGGGCCGGGAACCGGTGCCGGAAAAACAAAAAGCGCGCGGCAGGCCGCGCGCTTCCGGGAAGCAGCGTGTCTGAGCGGAATTGCCGCTCGATCAGTCGCCGAACAGCTTCTGGCGCAACTCGCGGCGCTCCTGCGCCTCGAGCGACAGCGTGGCGGTCGGACGCGCGAGCAGGCGCGGAATGCCGATCGGTTCGCCGGTTTCCTCACACCAGCCGTAGTCGCCGGAATCGATGCGGGCGAGCGACTGCTGAACCTTCTTGAGGAGCTTGCGTTCGCGATCACGCGTGCGCAGCTCGAGCGCGTGCTCTTCCTCGATCGTCGCGCGGTCGGCGGGATCGGGGACGATCACCGTCTCGCGCAGGTTCTCGGTCGTCTGGCCTGCATTCTTGAGGATGTCCGCCTGCAACTGTTCGAGCCGATTTTTGAAGAAGGCGAGCTGATCCTCATTCATGTAATCCTTGTCGCTCATCTTCAGGATTTCGGCTTCGGTCAAGAGTTTCTTCGTCATCTGCTTGCTTCTTCAATGTGCGGCAAATCAAGAGATAGTGCCTGCACTTTGGGATTACCCGCAACCGCCCTTGCAATCATTTGCGATTTGCCGCCGCGGGGCCGAAAGCCTCTGGAAAACCGGTTCTCAAATACCAGGATAGGCCTGGCGCGGATTTGCGCGCGCTGCGAACCGGTGTGCTGCGCGGCAGATCGCATCGGCCGCGGCCGGGAGGCGGATGGGCGATCCGGCGCGGTTGCGATGCCCGGAAAACTGGTTCAGCAAGAACCGGGCCTGTTTGTTGCCGTACTCCAGCGGGCACGTATTGTAACTGAATCGCAAGCGGGCGCCGTATCGGGTCGATCCCCGTCGGTCGCGCCGATATCTAGAAAATATAACGCGCAAATCGCGAAAAAGCGATGACGGCGAAACCCTGCCCGTAAAAGGCGTCGCGCGGCCGCCGCAGCCGCCTGCGAAGGCGGCCGGGCAGCGGGGGCGGCAGGCGCCCGCCGCGGGTCAGGCGAGGCAGGCGTCGAGGCCGTCGGTGATCAGGTCCTGCGGCAGGTCGACGCCGATGAACACCATCTTGTTGGTCTTCTTCTCGACCGGCAGCCACTTCGCGGCGAGATCGCTGCCCATCATCTGGTGCACGCCCTGGAACACGACCTTGCGGTCGACGCCCTTCATGTACAGCACGCCCTTGTAGCGCAGCATCCGCTCGCCGTAGATCTGCAGGATGCCGCCGAGGAAGTCTTCCAGCTTGTTCGGGTCGAACGGGCGGTCGTTGCGGTACACGAACGACTTGATCTTGTCGTCGTGGTGCGCGTGGTGGTGATTGTGGTGGCCGTGGTCGTGATCGTGCGCGCATTGGCCGTGATCGTGGTCGCAACCGGCGTGATCGTGCGCATGGTCGTGATCGTGATCGTGGTGGTCGTGCGCGTGATCGTCCTCGGCGAGGAAATCGGGATCGATCTCGAGCTTCGCGTTCAGGTTGAAGCCGCGCAGATCGAAGATTTCCTTGATGTCCGCTTCGCCGAAATTCACGACCTTGATCGCGGCCTTCGGGTTCATGTGCATCAGGCGATGCTTGAGGCCGGCGACGGTCTGGTCGTCGACCAGGTCCGACTTCGTGATGAACAGGCGGTCGGCGAAACCGACCTGGCGCTGCACCACCTCGTGTTCGTCGAGCTGCGCGTTCGCGTGCTTCGCGTCGACCAGCGTGATGACCGCGTCGAGCAGGAAATCGTCGGCGATTTCGCTGTCGATGAAGAAGGTCTGCGCGACGGGGCCCGGGTTCGCGAGGCCGGTCGTCTCGATCACGATGCGGTCGAAATCGAGCTTGCCTTCGCGCTTCTTCGCGGCCAGATCGCCGAGCGCGCGGGCGAGGTCGCCGCGGATCGTGCAGCAGATGCAGCCGTTGCTCATCTGGATGATCTGCTCGTTCGAATCCTGCACGAGGATTTCGTTGTCGATGTTCTCTTCGCCGAACTCGTTCTCGATCACGGCGATCTTCATGCCGTGCTGTTCGTTCAGGATGCGCTTGAGCAGCGTCGTCTTGCCGCTGCCGAGGAAGCCGGTGAGGATGGTGACGGGAGTGGCCATGTCGGTCGCCTGTGGTTCGTGAATCGGGGTCAAAACCAGGATGTGCGTCGCGCCCGCGCTTTGCCAGCCGGGGCGCACAACCATCCATTGAAACATACCTGTCAAGCCCTCGCCCGTCGTCCGGACGACAGGCGAAAGCGCTGTGCCGCCAACGGGGGCGGGCACGGTTGTCCGCGCTAGATCGGGGCGATCAGACGATTTGCAACAGCAGGCCCTTCAGATATTCGCCTTCCGGGAACGCGGCGAGCAGCGGGTGATCGACGCCCGCGCCGAGCCGCTTCAGGATGCGCGCGTCGACCTTCGCGTCGGCGGCCGCGCCGGCGACGATCTTCTGGAACAGGTCCATGTCGATCGCGCCCGAGCACGAATACGTGAACAGCAGGCCGCCCGGACGGAGCAGCTTGAAGCCGCTCAGGTTGATGTCCTTGTACGCGCGTGCCGCGCGGTCGACGCTGTCGCGGGTCGGCGCGAACTTCGGCGGATCGAGCACGATCAGGTCGAAGCGCTCGCCTTCGTCGACGAGGCGGCGCAGCGTCTTGAACGCATCGGCGTCGAGCCAGGTCGCGCGCTCCGCGTCGAAGCCGTTGGCCACGACGTTCTGCTGCGCGAGCGCGAGCGCGTCGCCCGACGAGTCGATCGACACGACGCGTTTCGCGCCGCCCTTGAGCGCCGCGAGCGAGAAGCCGCCGGTGTAGCAGAAGCAGTTCAGCACGTCGCGGTCGGCCGCGTACTGCGCGACGAGCGCGCGGTTGTCGCGCTGGTCGACGTAGAAGCCCGTCTTGTGGCCGTTCGGCACGTCGACGTGATACCGCACGCCGTTTTCGTTCGCGATCAGCGTCGCGGGCGGCGCGTCGCCGGCCAGCACGCCGGTCGTCTGTTCGAGCCCTTCCTTGTCGCGGATCGACACGTCCGAGCGCTCATACACGTTCGGGCAGCCGGTCGCGCCGGTGAGCGCCGCGACGATCGCGTCCTTCCACGCTTCGACGCCCGCGGCCATGAACTGGCACACGAGCTGGCCGCGCGGCGCCGCGCCGGCTTCGGCGGTATCGGCGACGTAGTAGTCGACGATCAGCCCCGGCAGCCCGTCGGCTTCGCCGAACACGAGCCGCACCGCACCCGTGCCCGACACCATCGTCGTGCGGTGCGCGACCGCGCGCTGCACGCGGCGCTTGAAGAACGCGTGATCGATCGGCTCGTTTTCGTCGAAGCTCCACACCCGCACGCGGATCTGCGACTGCGGGCTGTACGCGCCGCGCGCGAGGAAGCGGCCGTCGTGCGCGCGCACGAGCACGGTCGCGCCGGGCGCGGGCTTGCCGTCGACGCGGTCGATCGCATTGGCGTAGATCCACGGATGGCGGCGCAGCAGCGATTTTTCCTTGGACGGCTTGAGGGTGACGGTTTGCATGATGAGATCGAAAGGGGCCGCGCGCGACGCCGGCCGGTGCCGGCCGCCGCGCGCGGCGGGTAACACGGGACGCGCGTCAGTCGCGCTTCTTCGCGCGCGGATGCGCGCTGTCGTAAATCTTCGCGAGATGCTGGAAGTCGAGCGACGTATAGACCTGCGTCGCGGCGACGCTCGCGTGGCCGAGCAGTTCCTGCACCGCGCGCAGGTCGCCGCTCGACTGCAGCACGTGCGTCGCGAACGAGTGGCGCAGCACGTGCGGGTGGACGTTGGCGGGGATGCCGGCGGCGAGCGCCGCGCGCTTCACGCGGTCGCGCACGACGCCCGGTGACATCCGGTTGCCGCGCACCGACACGAACAGCGGATGCGGATCGTGCTTGACGAATTCGCCGCGCACCGCGAGCCACGCGTTCAGCGCGTCGATCGCCTTGCGGCCGACCGGCACCTTGCGCTCCTTGTTGCCCTTGCCGCGCACGGTGACCTCGGCTTCGGCGAGATCGAGCCAGCCGGTCGAACGGTAGCCGTCGGCCTGCGTGTACCTGACGTCGAGCCCGACCAGTTCGGCGAGGCGCAGCCCCGACGAATAGAACAGCTCGAGGATCGCGTGGTCGCGGATGCCTTCGGTCGTGTCGGGCAGCGGCGTATCCATGAGTGCGACCGCGTCGTCGACCGACAGCGCTTTGGGCAGCGATTTCTCGCGTTTGGGCGCGCGTACCCCGGCGACGGGATTCGCGGGCATCTCGACGCGCTGCGCGAACCAGCGATAGAACGCACGCCATGCGGAAAGCCGGTGCGAGATCGAGCGCGCGGACAGTCCGGCCGCGTGCGCGCGCACGACCGCGCCGCGCATGTCGGCGGCGGTCAATGCTTCGAGCGGCCGGCCGGCCGCGAGCTTCTTCAGTTCGTCGAGTTCGTGCGTGTACGCGCGCAGCGTGTGTTCCGACAGCTGCCTGACGTGCTTCAGGTTCGACAGGTAGGCGGCGATCGGATCGTCGGTCATCGCGGGCGGCGGATCAATGCGGCAGCAGGCGCGTGAGCGCCGCGCTCGCGAGCGTCGCGATCTGCGCGAGGAAGTCGGTGGCCATCCCGTCGTGGAAGCGGCGCGGATCGGGCGAACCGAGGACCAGCAGGCCGAACGCGGGCGCGTCGCTGCCGGCGAGCGGCGCGCGCAGTGCGAGCAGCGCGACCGACGCGGCCGAGCCGTCGCCGGCCGGCGCGGCTTCGGCGCCTTCCGCCGCGCTCGCGGCCGGGGAGGCGAGCGCGGGTGCGAGCCACTGGGCGGCCTCGAAGCCCGTGTTCGCGCCGCAGTACGGCGTCGACAGGCCGTTCGTGAACAGGCGCACTTCCTCGCCGACCTGGCGGGCGAAGTCGGCTTGCGCGTAGGTGTCGGCCACGTCCCACACGCGCAGCGCCGTCTGCGGCACGTCGAACACGTCGGCGATGCCGTCGGCGATCGTGCGCGGCAGCGCGTACGGATCGCGTTCCGCGATCACGCGCGCGGTCCAGCGGCTGAATTTCGCGGACAGGCTGTCGTTCTCGTGGCCGTAGCGTACGAGCTCGGCGAGCCGGCGTTCGAGATGCTTGTTCTTGTCGCGCAGCATCTCCATCTGCCGCTCCTGCAGCGAGATCGCGGCCTTGCCGTGCGGGTTCGCGAGACGGATCGTCGCGAGCAGTTCGGCGTGCTGCGCGAAGAATTCGGGATTGGCGAGCAGGTAGTCGGCGACTTCGCGATCGTTCATGTGGCTGGAGCGTTCAGTTATCAAGGACGTTGCAGGGTCAGGCGGTCAGGTCGATCTCGCCTTCGAACACGGTCGTGGCGGGGCCGGCCATCATCAGCGAGGCGGCTTCGTCGCGCGCGCCGTCCCAGTTGATCGTCAGCGTGCCGCCGTGGGTGTGCACGGTCACGGGCGAATCGAGCAGGCCGCGCCGGATGCCGGCCGCGACCGCCGCGCATGCGCCGGTGCCGCACGCGAGCGTCTCGCCCGCGCCGCGTTCGTACACGCGCAGCTTCACTTCGTGGCGCGACACGATCTGCATGAAGCCGGCGTTCACGCGCTGCGGGAAGCGCGCATGGCGCTCGATCAGCGGGCCTTCTTCCAGCACCGGATACGCCTCGGCGTCGTCGACGACCTGCACCGCGTGCGGGTTGCCCATCGATACCGTCGAGATCCAGCGCGTCTGGCCGCCGACGTCGAGCGGCCACAGCGTGTCGTTGCCGTCGGTCCGGCCGTCAAGGCCCGAAGCATCGAACGGCACTTGCGCCGGCGCGAACACGGGCGCGCCCATGTCGACGACGACTTCGCCGTTGTCCTGCAGCGTCAGCGTGATCAGGCCCTTCATGACCTGTACGCGCACGCTGCGCTTGCCGGTCAGGCCGCGGTCGCTGACGAATTTCACGAAACAGCGTGCGCCGTTGCCGCAGTGCTCGACCTCGCCGCCGTCGCAATTGAAGATCCGGTACTTGAAATCCGCGCCGTCGACGGTCGGTTTCTCGACCAGCAGCAACTGGTCGGCACCGATGCCGAAGTGGCGGTTGG
Organism: Burkholderia sp. BCC0397; assembly: GCF_902832865.1. NCBI lineage: Bacteria > Pseudomonadati > Pseudomonadota > Betaproteobacteria > Burkholderiales > Burkholderiaceae > Burkholderia > Burkholderia sp. BCC0397. The sequence continues at coordinate 103,928 of NZ_CADFDL010000004.1, forward strand.
CGAGGGCGCGCACCTGCGCTTCGGTGAGCGGCGGCAGCGCGCGCGAATAGCCGTCGAGCACGACGAAGTCGTTGCCCGCGCCGTGCATCTTGGTGAACGAGAGTTTCACTGGGTCCGGAATTCCATGGCGAACAAGGCGGTCGGCACGACACGGGCGGCCGGCGGCCATGCCGGGGCGGCCTCGTTCGTCGTGCTGATCTCAACCGCAAATGATACATGCAGCCGACAGGGGCGTCCTGCGCGGGCGGGGTTTCGGGTCGCCCCTTGCGGGCCGGGCGGGCGGCATATGTCGATGGGTCGACTGGTCAGGTGCGTGGCGAGCAGACAAATTGGCGTGGTGTAGCGCGTGCAACGGAGGCGGGACTGGCGATGCGTGCCCGAACACACGACGAAGGTATGAGGCGACCCGGACGAACGTTTTCGTACTGGTCAGATTGACGAGGAAATCAAGTGATTCGTATAGTTTGGCTATACACATCCGGGCCATGCTGTCGACGTCGCGCTCGAGTGTGGGAGGTCCATGATCAAGTCGTGGGTACACAAGGGACTGGAAGCGTTTTTCGTCACCGGGAGCAAGGCGGGCATTCGGCCCGATCATGCGCCCAAGCTGCGGCGCATGCTGGCGCGTCTCGATGTCGCAGGCACGCCGCACGACATGAATGTGCCCGGCTGGCGTTTTCACGGCCTCGCCGGCGGGCTGGACGGATATTACGCAGTCGGCGTCAACGGCAACTGGCGGCTGACATTCCGATTCGAGGGCCGCGACGTCGTTCTGGTCGATTACCAGGACTACCACTAAGGTGATTCAAGCGATGACCCGCATCTTCAATCCGCCCCATCCGGGCGAAACGCTGCGCGACGACGTGCTGCCGGCGCTCGGTCTGACCGTCACCGAGGCCGCGTCGCAGCTCGGCGTGACACGTGCCGCGCTGTCGCGGATCCTGCACGGCCATGCCGGCATCTCGCCGGAAATGGCCTTGCGGCTCGAAGCGTGGCTCGGCGAGGAAAACGGCGGAAGGGCCGATCTGTGGCTCGCGCAGCAGTCGGCCCACGATCTCTGGCAGGCGCGCGCGAAGGGCGCGCCGAAGGTGACGAGAGTGCGGGTGCGCGCGTGACGGCGCACCCGCGAACGTCCCGCGGCAGGGTCAGTACAGGCTCGGCTCGCCGGGCGGGCGCGTCTTGAAGCGCTTGTGCACCCAGTAATACTGCTCGGGCATCAGCGGAATCTGTTCCTCGAGGAATTCGTTCATCCGCCGCGCGTCGAGATCGTCGTCGCCGGTCGGGTAGTGATCCCACGGCTTGAATACCTTCAGACGGTAGCCCTTGTAGTTCGGCAGCACCTCGCCGATGAACGGCACGACCTGCGCGCGGCCCGTCTTCGCGAGCCGGCCGACGGCCGTCAGCGTACAGGCCGGCACGCCGAAGAACGGGACGAACGTCGAATTGCGCAGCCCGTAGTCCATGTCGGCGCCGAGCATCACCGGCTTGCGGTCGCGCAGCCAGCGCAGCACGACGCGCGCGCTGTCCGCGCGGCCGACCATCTCGGCATCGAAGCGCCCGCGCGCCTTCTTCGCCTCTTCCTCGAGCACGGCATTCGAGAACGGCTGGTACAGCGACCCGCAGCGGCGCTGCAGTGAGCGGTTCAGCCAGATCGAGCCGGCCTCGATGCCGACGAAATGCAGGCCGAGGAACAGCGTCGGGGGCAGGTTCGGATCGGTGAGATCGACCGCGCTGTCGACCTGGATCAGTTTCGCGAGCTTTTTCTCCGAGCCGAACCACTGCACGCTGCGCTCGACGTAGCTGCGGATCGCATGGCGGAAATGCTGGCCGGCCACTTCCTCGCGCCGCTCGTCGCTCCAGTCCGGGAAGCAGAGTTTCAGATTCGTATGTACGATGCGCTTTCGCCGGCTGGGGATCTGATACAGCAGCCAGCCGAGGCCATCGCCGAACCGTGCGGTCAGACCGTACGGCAGCAGGGCGAGCAGCTTCAGCAAGCCGATGGCGAGGTGCGTGCCGAGGCGGCCTAGCATGCGGAATCTCCGTAGGGCCGGCTGGCCGGCACGTTGCGAACAGGATGGTAAGACGGCGGAAGATGCAGCACGGGCGGCGCTCTGTGACAATTCAGGAAAGCCGCTATAATACGGGCTTCGCCGAGTTAACTGACAACTTGCGGGGCGAAGCCGGCTGGCGCGACACACGCTGCCCGGTCCTGGTAATCCGCTAAAGCGTCGCCGCTTCAGGCCCAACGAAGCTGGCTACGTGAAACCAACCGTAACCACACAGGAGCCTGAAAAAGTGGCAAACGATTATCTCTTCACGTCCGAATCCGTCTCCGAAGGCCATCCGGACAAAGTCGCGGACCAAATCTCGGACGCGATTCTCGACGCCATCCTCGAGCAGGACAAATACTCCCGCGTTGCGGCCGAAACGCTGTGCAACACGGGTCTCGTCGTGCTCGCCGGTGAAATCACCACGACGGCCAACATCGATTACATCCAGATCGCGCGCGATACGATCAAGCGCATCGGCTACGACAACACCGACTACGGCATCGACTACAAGGGTTGCGCGGTGCTCGTCGCGTACGACAAGCAGTCGCCGGACATCGCGCAGGGCGTCGATCGTGCACACGACGACAACCTCGATCAAGGCGCGGGCGACCAGGGCCTGATGTTCGGCTATGCGTGCGACGAAACGCCGGAACTGATGCCGCTGCCGATCTACCTGTCGCACCGCCTCGTCGAGCGCCAGGCCAGCCTGCGCCGCGACGGGCGCCTGCAATGGCTGCGTCCGGACGCGAAGTCGCAGGTCACCGTCCGCTACGTCGACGGCAAGCCCGATTCGATCGACACCGTCGTGCTGTCGACGCAGCACGCACCGGACATCGAGCTGCCCGCGCTGCGCGAAGCCGTGATCGAGGAAATCATCAAGCCGACGCTGCCGGCCGACCTGATCAAGGGCGACATCAAGTTCCTCGTGAACCCGACCGGCCGGTTCGTGATCGGCGGCCCGCAGGGCGATTGCGGCCTGACCGGCCGCAAGATCATCGTCGACACGTACGGCGGTGCTGCACCGCACGGCGGCGGCGCGTTCTCGGGCAAGGATCCGTCGAAGGTCGACCGTTCGGCTGCGTATGCCGGCCGCTACGTCGCGAAGAACATCGTCGCGGCCGGCCTCGCGTCGCGCGCGCTGATCCAGGTGTCGTACGCGATCGGCGTGGCCGAGCCGACCTCGGTGATGGTCAACACGTTCGGCACGGGCCGCGTGTCGGATGCGGTGATCACGAAGCTCGTGCGCGAGCATTTCGACCTGCGTCCGAAGGGCATCATCAAGATGCTCGACCTGCTGCGCCCGATCTACGAGAAGACCGCGGCTTACGGCCACTTCGGCCGCGAAGAGCCGGAATTCTCGTGGGAAGCGACCGACAAGGCGCTCGTGCTGGCCGAAGCGGCCGGCGTGGAGCCGACGGCACGCGTCGCGTAAGCGTCGTTCGCCTGAAATGAAAAACCCCGGCCAAGCCGGGGTTTTTTTATGGATTTCGATCGCCGAAGCAAGGGCGGCGATAGGTGCGGGCAATGCCCGCCGGCGCCTGATCAGCGCGCGCCGAACCCGAACCAGCCGTTGCTCGCCGCGAGGCGGCGCGGGCGGTTGATACGGCGCTGCGGGCCGAGCGTGCGGCGCAGCGCGAGCGCGCGCAGCGACGACGGCTTCTGTAGCAGCGAGCGCAGCCCAGCGCGGCGTGCGAACGCCTGCGCGCTCATCATCGAGAAAAACGCGTGGAACCACGCACGGATGCCGTCCAGCCGGCTGTGCGTGTGCGTACGTTCGGCCAGCGCCTGCGTGCGTGCGCGGTGATGGCGCAGCGAGCGGGCAGGAGCGGACGGCACGACGCGCTTCGCAGCGCGGTTGAAACGGGAAGTCAGACGGAATGGCATGTGAACGATGCTTCGCTTGTATGGGTGGCGCCCTGGAGAGCGCACTGGTATGAACGGCCTCGGATGGCGCAACGGATCTTACCGAAACCCGCTGCGCGCCGCGCCCGCCAGAATTGACAGGCCGCGTCAGGCTACAGGGGATTCGTGACGGGCAAAAGTCGCGATAAACCCTTGTGCCGCAAGGCGTGTGCCGCATACCGCCTGTCGCTGAGGCAGGTGCCGCGCCGCACAGTTCCCTTGAGCTGGATCAAATCCGCGATTGGCATGCCCCTGCGCACGACAATGGTGCTGTTCGCGGTATCCGACGCCGATTTACAATCGTCACATTCACACAATAAACGTCTGGCATCCCATGTCGTCTCCATTGCAGTCGGAATCGATCCGCGCGCAAGTCGCGGAATTGCGCGAGCGCGGCTTCGTCGTCGCGCGCGGCCTCGTCGGCGAAGCGCAGTGCGCGGCGCTCAGGCAGATCGCGGAGCGCCAGTTGCGGGAGGCCGCCGAGCCGATCGAGTTCGAGGCCGACCTGCGCTACCCGGGCGCGCCCGAGTCGAAGCATGCGCCGGGCGGGCATACGGTGCGACGGCTGCTCGATGCGTACTCGCGCGATCCGGCGTTTGCCGAGCGCGCGATCGCGCCTGAAATCGGCGCGTGGATGCGCGAGTATTTCGGGGAGGAGCCCGTGCTGTCACGCGCGCATCACAACTGCATGATGACGAAGCACCCGGCGTACGGCAGCCTGACCGGCTGGCATCGCGATTTCCGCTACTGGGCGTTCGAGCGCTCGGACATGGTGTCGGTGTGGCTCGCGCTCGGGCCGGAAACCAACGAGAACGGCGCGCTGTGGCTCGTGCCGGGTTCGCATACGGCCGAATTCGGGCCGGAAGCGTTCGACGACGCGAAGTTCTTCCGCGGCGATCTGCCGGAGAACCGCAGGATGATCGACGCGGCCACGTGCCCGTCGCTGCAGACGGGCGACGTCGTGTTCTTCCACAGCAACACGCTGCATTCGGCCGGGCAGAACCGTTCCGACCAGGTGAAGTTCTCGCTCGTGTACACGTATCACGGCGCAAGCAACCGGCCGGTGCCCGGCACGCGCTCGGCGTCGAAGCCGGAAGTGCAGTTCTAGGCGCGGATCGGCGGCGCGGCGAGGCCGCGATGCTCAGACGATGCGGCGCATCGCGGGCGAATGAAGCAACGGGCGGCCTGGCCGCCCGTTTCATTTGATGCGGCCCGTGCGCTGACGCGGGTCGTGCGGGCGTAGCGATGCGTCGCGATCAGCGCTTGCTGCCCGGCATCGCGAGGCCGATCAGGCCGGCGAACGACGCGACGGCGCCGCCGACGATCAGCAGGATCGTCTTCGTCGCGGGCGAGCCGGTGAAGAGGCGCGACACGTTGTCGTTGATCGAATGGAACGACTGGCCGCCGAAATACAGCAGCACGATGCCGCCGACGAGCAGTGCAACCGAGATGACCCGGGACATACCAACCTCGCTGAAACGGTGATTCGAGACGCCGCAGTGTAGGCGACGGCCGCGGTCGCGTCCATCGCCGTGCCGCCGTGCGCGATCCGGCCGCTTTCGCTACCATAGTCGTCGTATGACTCCTTCGCCGCCGTCGCGCCATGTGCGCGGCAGGCGCGCGTCCCTTCCCCCGATGTCCTGACGGAACCGACTCATGGCCTACGAAGCAGCTTCCGAACGTTATGCCGGCATGCAATACCGCACCTGCGGCAAATCCGGGCTCAAACTGCCCGCCCTGTCGCTTGGCCTGTGGCACAACTTCGGCGATTCGACGCCGATCGAGACGCAGCGCGAGATCCTGCGCACCGCGTTCGACCTCGGCATCAACCACTTCGACCTCGCGAACAACTACGGGCCGCCGTACGGCAGCGCCGAAATCAACTTCGGCCGGCTGCTGAAGGAGGATTTCCGGCCGTATCGCGACGAGCTGCTGATCTCGACGAAGGCCGGCTGGGACATGTGGCCGGGGCCGTACGGCAGCGGCGGCGGATCGCGCAAGTACGTGCTCGCGAGTCTCGACCAGAGCCTGCAGCGGATGGGTCTCGACTACGTCGACATCTTCTATTCGCACCGCTTCGACGCGCACACGCCGCTCGAGGAAACGGCGGGCGCGCTGGCCGCGGCCGTGCAGCAGGGCAAGGCGCTCTATATCGGTATCTCGTCGTATTCGGCCGCGAAGACGCGTGAGATGGCCGAGCTGCTCGCGCAATACAAGGTGCCGCTGCTGATTCACCAGCCGTCGTACAACCTGCTGAACCGCTGGATCGAGAACGACCTGCTCGGCACGCTCGACGACGTCGGCGCGGGCAGCATCGCGTTCACGCCGCTCGCGCAGGGCTTGCTGACGTCGAAGTACCTGAATGGCGTGCCGGCCGACGCGCGCGTGAACAAGCCGGGCGGCGGCTCGCTGAAGCAGGATCACCTGAGCGCGGACAACCTCGAGCATGTGCGCAAGCTCAACGCGATCGCCGAGCGGCGCGGGCAGAGCCTGGCGCAGATGGCGCTGGCGTGGGTGCTGCGCAACGGCCGCGTGACGTCCGCGCTGATCGGCGCGAGCCGGGCGGAGCAGGTGCGCGAGAACGTCGGCGCATTGAAGAACCTCGAATTCTCGGCGGAGGAACTCGCGGAGATCGATCGTTACGCGACGGAAGGCGGCATCAATCTGTGGGAAAAGCCGTCCACGGATCAGGCGATCTGACCGGAAGTCGATACGGCATGCGAAACATCGCGTGCCGTATCGCGGCTCGCGGGCAGTCCGTCGCCTCGCTGCGGTGCAGCGACGCACGTCACGCGCGGGCGCGGCGCTAGATCAGCGCAGGCAGGCCTTCAACGAGCAACACCGCGACGCCGACGCCGAGAATGACGCCGAGTACGCGCAGCAGATTGTGACGGAATTGGGTAGCGCACGGCACCGCGCCGAGAAATAGCGCTCCGGCCAGCGCCATCGGAATCAGCAGGATGAAGTCGCCGATCGTGAAATAGGTCGTCATGCGTGTCTCCAGTGTCGGCCGAAGTGGGCGCTTCAGCGCTTGCCTGGGCTCCATCCTCGCGGGATGTCGGCCGAAGTCGGCACGCGTGCGCTCACCCCGGTCCCATGCCGGGTTTCTATTGTGGGTCCGGCCCGTTGCGTGCAGGCCGGTCCATTCGAGTATAGGCAACCGGCAGCGTTTTTCGCTATCCGAACCATTAAAAATCAGCGGAAAGCCCCGGGAATCACGCGTCTTTCGTGCAACCAAGACGAACGCCTTGCACGTATCTTTCCCGTTCCTTTCGATTTTCGCGGAATCGTCGTATGTGTCCGATGCGGGCCGCCGCACCCGCGGGCGCGGCGGCCCGCCCGTTCAGGCGCGGTCGGGTTGCGGGCGGCCGGCCGGCGCGCGGAATACGAGCGCGAGCCCGGCGATGATCGCGCCCATGCCGGCGAGCGCGAGCGGCTCGGGCCGGTTGCCGAGCCACACGGCATCCATCAGCGTGGTGACGACGGGCACGAGATAGAACAGGCTCGTCACGTTGACGAGATCGCCGCGCTGCATCAACCGGTAGAACAGCAGTTGCGCGATCACCGAAATCACGATGCCGAGCCACAGCAGCGGCACGACGAACGCCCAGCTCAGGTCGAACGACACCGGCCGGAACGGCACAATCGCGACGCACAGCGCGAGGCCGATCGCATTCTGCAGCGGCAGCACGTCGGCGGGCGCCGCACGCACGCGCTTTTGCAGCAGCGAGCCGACGGTCAGTGCGACGAGCGCCGTGAGCGCGCATGCGATGCCGGCGGCCGACAGGCCGCCTCTACCGTCGCTTATGCCGCTCACGCCACGGCCGACGACGAGCGCGAGGCCGCTGAGCGACAGCGCGAGCCCCGCGATGCGCACCGGCTGCCAGCGCCGCTCGACGAGCGCGAGCGTGAGGATCGGCTGCACGCCGAGGATCGTCGCGAGCACGCCGGGTGCGATGCCGCGCTCGAGCGCGAGCAGGTAGAAGATCGAATAGCCGCCCATCATCAGCAAGCCGGTCAGCGCGGCCATGCGCCGCTCGCCGCGCGGCGGCAGCCAGCGCTTGCGCATGAAGGCCAGCGCGAGCAGCACGAGCGACGCGAGCGCGAAACGGGCAGTGAGAAAGGCGAACGCGGAGGCGTGACGCAGACCGAGTTCAGCGAAGATCGCGCCGCTGCTCCACAGCAGCACGAAGAGCGACGTCGCGCCATGCGCGGCAAGCGCGCGTTTGAACGAAACCATGTGAATCCACCTGTCGAACGGATCGAAACGTTCCATCCGCGCGCGCGGCAACGTGCCGTGCGTCACGACGCACGCAGCTACAGCCAACGGGGCGAATGGAAGACGAAAACGGAAGCCGGCCGGTCAGCCGGCGTGTGCCGCCGGCGGGGGCGGCGCAGCGCAGACGAGCGGCGGTGCGACAGGAGGAGGAAGGACCGACGGATGCACGCACGCCTGCGGCCGCGAGTCGAACTGCGGCCGGGATTTGGCAAGGGCGGACGTGTGCGGATACATCGTGTCGGAATGCGGTTGAACGCGAATGAAAGCTTAAGGTACCGCAAGGCAGCCATCGAACGCAACCACTGTCGGCGGCTGCGCATCGCGGGCGATCGGTGGCGTCGAAGCGGGTCGACGCCGGGCGCACCGGCCGGTGCGTACGCAAGCATTCGACGAACGGTGAAAAGCGTTCGGGGTGCGACGCGTGCGAGGTGGTGTCAGCCGCGGTCGCGGCGCGTGTTCCGACGATCCCGCACGGGCAAGGCGAAGCGGTACGCGCGTTGCGTCAATCACGTGCCAGTCACGTGCGCGCGGCGGCGCCGGGCGGATTCGGTGGGCAGTCACATTCGACAGGGTATGATGGGGGTAACCGGACGGGCAAGTACGTGCCCGGCGCAGTGGTTGATTGGAGACATTCGACGAATTCGCGGCACTTCGCCTGCTTCTTCTTCTTTTCGCGCTTCGATAAACCGTGAACAATGGGATCACGCGCAACGCTCCGCCGAGAGCAGTGCGGATCGTGCATTTGCCGGCTCGCCAGCGGGCCGGGTTTCAAGATTCAAGAGTGGGGAACCATCATGCATATCGGGTCGATTGTCTGCACTACCCATCTCGCGGTGCCGAAGGGCGCGCGCGGCATCGTCCAGCGCATCCTGGGCGACATGGCCATGGTGACCTGGTACGCGGGCGTGCCGGGTGAGTCGAAAGAACTCAACACCGAGCCGTTCTTTCTCGAGGATCTGATCGACACCGGCGAATCCGTCCTGCCGGCCGGCGCGGCGCTTCACTAAGCGGGCATCGCACCGGACGCTCGTCTTTCGGTCCGGCTGGCGGCACAATGCGGGGCATGACAGACGCCACTTCCGCTCCCGCTTCTCCCGCCAGCCCGCCGTTCGCCGGCCTCACGCCCGAGTGCGTGCTCGACGCGCTCGACAGCGTGCTGATGCCGGCCGGCCTGCGCACCGACGGGCGCCTGCTCGCCCTCAACAGCTACGAAAACCGCGTCTACCAGGTCGGTATCGAAGACGGCCCGCCGGTCGTCGCGAAGTTCTATCGCCCGGCGCGCTGGTCGGACGACGCGATTCTCGAAGAACATGCGTTCGTCGCCGAACTCGCCGCGCGCGAGATTCCGGTGGTGCCGGCGCGACCCTTCGACGGCCGCACGCTGCACGCGTTCGACGGTTTCCGCTTCTCGATCTTCGAGCGGCGCGGCGGCCGCGCACCCGATCTCGACCGCAGCGACACGCTCGAATGGCTCGGCCGCTTCATCGGCCGCATTCATGCGGTCGGCGCGACGCAGCCGTATGTCGCGCGTCCCGCGCTCGACATCAATACGTTCGGCTACGAGCCGCGCGATTATCTGCTCGCGCACGATTTCATTCCGGATGACGTAAGACCGGCGTACGCGACCGCGGTCGCACTCGCGCTCGAAGGCGTCGAGGCTGCGTTCGAGCGCGCCGGCGAGCTTCGCCTGCTGCGCACGCACGGCGACTGTCATCCGAGCAACGTGCTGTGGACCGATGCCGGCCCGCATTTCGTCGACTTCGACGACAGCCGGATGGCGCCGGCCGTGCAGGATCTGTGGCTGCTGCTGCCCGGCGATCGCGAAGGCGCGTCGCGCGCGCTGGCGGACCTGCTCGCGGGCTACGAGGATTTCTGCGAATTCGAGCCGCGCGAGCTGCATCTGGTCGAAGCGCTGCGTACGCTAAGGTTGATCCACTACGCGGCGTGGCTCGCGCGGCGCTGGGACGACCCCGCGTTTCCGGCCGCCTTCCCGTGGTTCAACACGCATCGTTACTGGGAAGCGCGCGTGCTCGAATTGCGCGAGCAGATCGGCGCGATGCAGGAAGGGCCGCTCTGGCCGGTGTGACGGCTGCGTGCGCGGCATGGATGCCGCGCGGCAGGCTTGCTATTGCCGGGGCCGCGGCGCAACGCGTGCGGCCCGGCCGGCTCAGAACGTCAGCATCAGCTTGATCAGCGCGGCGAAGCGCTTGCCGTACGGCGGCGCGAGCAGGTTGCGTGCGTTCAGCCGCGCCTGCGTGAGCACCGGCTTCATCTTCGAGAACGTCACGAAGCCGTCGTAGCCGTGATACGCGCCCATGCCGCTCGCACCGACGCCGCCGAACGGCAAACTGCCGCACGCGATGTGCATCAGCGTTTCGTTGATCGATACGCCGCCCGAGACCGTTTCGCGCATCACGCGGTCGATCGTGCCGCCATCCTCGTCGAACAGGTACAACGCGAGCGGACGCGGGCGCGCATTGACGTACGCGATCGCTTCGTCGAGCCGCTCGTACGGCACGAGCGGCAGCAGCGGCCCGAAGATTTCCTCCTGCATCAGTGGCGACGCGGCCGGCACCTGCGTGACCGCGCACGGCACGAAGCGGCGCGACGCGGGATCGGACTGCGTGTCGGACAACGGATGCAACTGCGCACCGGCCGCCTGCGCGTCGCTCGCAAGTTGCTGCAGGCGCGCGTAGTGACGCGGCGACACGATCGTCGTGTAGTCGCCGTTGGCCGACAGGTCCGGATACAGCTTCGCGAAGCGGGTCCGCGCGCGTTCGATGAACGCGCCTTCCATCCCGCGCGGCAGCAGCACGTAGTCGGGCGCGATGCAGGTCTGGCCTGCGTTCAGCGTCTTGCCGGCGACGATCGCGTCGACGGCCGCGTCGAAGCGCGCATTCGGGCCGACGATCGCCGGCGACTTGCCGCCGAGTTCGAGCGTGACGGGCGTGAGGTGGTCGGCGGCTGCGCGCATCACGTGACGGCCGACCTGCGTCGAGCCGGTGAACAGCAGATGGTCGAACGGCAGCGCGCTGAACGCGGCGCCGACCTCCGCGTCGCCGTTCACGACCGCGACGTGGTCGCGCGTGAAGGTCTTGCCGATGAGCTGCTCGAACAGCGCCGACGTGCGCGGCGTCAGTTCGGACATCTTGATGATCGCGCGGTTGCCGGCGGCGAGCGCGCAGATCAGCGGGCCCGCCGCGAGCAGCACCGGGTAGTTCCACGGCACGACGATGCCGACCACGCCGAGCGGTTGCGGGATCACCTTCGCGCGCGCCGGGCGCAGCCACTTGTTCATCGGCTTGCGGATCGGCTTCATCCAGCGCTTGCCGTGCTTCAGCGCGTCGTCGATCTCTTCCTTCGCCATCCAGATTTCCGACAGCAGCACTTCCTGCTTCGCGCGATGGCCGAAATCGGCGCTGATCGCGTCGGCGAGCGCATCCGCGTGGTCGATCAGCATCGTGCGCAGCGCGCGCAGGTACTGCGCACGCGTGTCCCATGCCGGGTACGGTGCGCGCAGGTACGCCGCGCGCTGGTCGTGCAGCAGCGACGTCAGCGCATCGACCGACGGCAGTGCTTGCGGGGCCAGTTCGGGCAGGTCGTTCTTCATGTCGTCTCCTCCAGTTGGGCCTGGCCGATCGGCCGGCCGTCACGCCGCACGCGCACGCTCGGCGAGCGCGGCGACGCGGATCGGGTGATGCGTGTCGCGCGGCGCGGGGCCGGACGCGACGGGTGCTCGAAAACCGGTTGCGGCATGCGGCAGGCGTCGTATCCGCGCGACGGTGTCCGCGTTCGAAAATCGTGCCGCACGGCCTGCGCGCACGACCCGATACGGTGACGAGCGGGCACGCGATGCCGTCTTGCGATCGTCTGCCGGTGCACCGCAGCAGGACAGCGCGACGGGTACGCGACGGCGGGTCGCCGCGCATCGTGCGGCGGCGGCGACACACCGTCCAAACGGTCGGCGACGACACGCGCCGTTCGATTTCGATCGACCGCGCGCATGACGCCGTGCATCGTCGCGCAGGCCGCCGTTTGAAATGAAATGCGGGCCGCGCGCGTGAACTCCGGATCACCCGGTCGGCACGCGGCCTGCAGAATCCGGCGCTGCATCGTCGTTCCTCCCGTTTCGCGACGAATCGGCTTCTCGTGGCCGGTGCATCGCGCGAAACGCATCGGTACATCTTAAATTTAGTTCACGCGGGCGTTTAGAGGAATCGCTCTTGAATCCGCGCGCCGCGCACGGGACGGCCATTCCTACAATGCCCGAACACAAGAGGGGACGCGGTCGCGCGGCGGTGCCGGGCGCCATCCATGACACGACGGAGACGTGACATGCAATACGACTACATCATCGTCGGCGGCGGTTCGGGCGGCTCGAGCCTCGCCGGCCGTCTCGCCGATGCCTGCCCCGATGCGACGATCGCGCTGATCGAGGCCGGCTCGCATACGGAGCGCAACCTGCTCGTCAACATGCCGGTCGGCATTGCGGCGCTGGTGCCGTTCAAGCTCGGCACGAACTATGGTTACGAGACGGTGCCGCAGCCGGGCCTCGGCGGGCGGCGCGGTTACCAGCCGCGCGGGCGCGGGATGGGCGGCTCGAGCGCGATCAACGCGATGATCTACACGCGCGGCCACCCGGGCGACTACGACGAGTGGGCGCAGCTCGGCGCGACGGGCTGGGGCTGGCAGGACGTGCTGCCGTATTTCCGCCGCGCGGAAGGCAACGAGCGCGGCGCCGACGCGTGGCACGGCGCGGACGGCCCGCTGTCGGTGTCGGATCTGCGCTTTCGCAATCCGTTCTCCGAACGATTCATCCAGGCCGCGCATGCGGCCGGTTATCCGCTGAACGACGACTTCAACGGCGCGACGCAGGAAGGCGTCGGCTTCTATCAGGTCACGCATCGCGACGGCTCGCGCTGTAGCGTGGCGCGCGCGTATATCTACGGCCGCAACCGGCCGAACCTGCACGTGGTCCCCGATGCGACGGTGCTGCGCGTCGGCTTCGACGGCAAGCGCGCGGTCGGCGTCGTCGCGTCGCGCAACGGGCGGGTCGAGACGCTCGGCGCGCGCGCGGAAGTGATCCTGTCGGCCGGCGCGTTCAATTCGCCGCAACTGCTGATGTGTTCCGGGATCGGCCCGGCGGAGCAGTTGCGTCGGCACGGGATCGCGGTCGTGCAGGATGCACCGGACGTCGGCACCAACCTGATCGACCACATCGACTTCATCATCAACACGCGCGTGAATTCGTCGGAGCTGGTCGGCGTGTGCCTGCGCGGCATCGCGAAGATGACGCCGGCGCTCGCGCGCTATTTCTCGAGCCGCACGGGGATGATGACGAGCAACGTCGCGGAGGCCGGCGGCTTCATCAAGAGCGATCCGTCGCTCGAGCGGCCCGACCTGCAACTGCATTTCTGCACGGCGCTCGTCGACGATCACAACCGCAAGATGCACTGGGGGTTCGGCTATTCGCTGCACGTGTGCGCGCTGCGGCCGTTCAGCCGCGGCACGGTCGCGCTCGCGAGCGGCGATGCGCGCGACGCGCCGCTGATCGATCCGCGCTTCTTCAGCGATTCACGCGACCTCGACCTGCTGGTGCGCGGCACGCAGGCGATGCGCCGCATCCTGTCGCAGGCGCCGCTCGCGTCGCAGGGCGGGCGCGAGCTGTACACGCGGCCGGACCAGAGCGAAGCGGAGCTGCGCGCGACGATCGTCGAGCATGCGGACACGATCTATCACCCGGTCGGCACCTGCCGGATGGGCGCCGATGCGCGCGCGGTCGTCGATCCGCAACTGCGCGTGCGTGGCGTCGACGGGTTGCGGGTGGTGGATGCGTCGGTGATGCCGACGCTGATCGGCGGGAACACGAATGCGCCGTCGGTGATGATCGGCGAACGCGCGGCGGACTTCATCGTCGCGGCGCGCCGGGGCGGCGTGCCGCGCGGCGAGGCGGCTGCCGCGGTGCACGGCCGCTAGACGCGGCGCGCACGGCAGCGGCCATGCTCAGGCAAACGTATCGACGAGGCCGGCGCGGCTCGCGCGCGCGGCGACCGGTGCGGATTGCGCGGCGTCGGCGGGTGCATCGACGGCTGACGGTCCGCCGTTCCCACGTCGCGACGACTGGCCGCCGGCGAAGGTTTGCTGCGGGTTTTGCTGCTGTTGCTGCGAAGCGAGGCCGCCGTCGCTGACGGTCGCGCTGCCGAGCCCGAGCCCGCCCGCTTCCATCGCCTCGCGCAGCTTCGGCAGCGCGGCTTCGACCGCGTCGCGCACCTGCGCGTGCTGCGACACGAAGAGTGCGTGCGCGTGGTTGTCCGCGACGCGCAGCACGACCTGCAGCGGGCCGAGATCGGGCGGGTTGAGCGTCAGCTCGGCGCTCTGCTGATGCGCATTCGACAGGAACACGACCTTCTGACTCAGGGCATCCGTCCAGTCGGCCGTGCCGACGTGCGGTGCGAGCACGTGTGCGTTGGCGGCGGCGATCGCCCCGGCGGCCGGCGACAGTTGCAGGTTCGCCTGCGCGGCGGCGGCAGCCGTGGCGCCGGCCGCGAGCGTCGCGCTGGCGGCCGGGTCCGTCGCGTTGCTGGCCGCCGTGAGCGCGTGCTGGGCACCGGACTGCGCGTTCGCGTCGGCCTGTAGCGTCTGCGCCGTGATCTGAGTCGGCGTCTGCTGGGTGGCGAGCGCGCCTTTCGCGTCGGCGAGCGTGCGGTCGAACGTCGGCACTTTCGGCGTCAGCGGCGCGGTGGCGTTCGACGCGGTCGCGGCCGGCGCCGTCGGCGTGGCGGCGGCAGCCGTGCCGGTCGCAGGCATCGCGATCGCGCCCGCGCCGCCCGTCAGCTTGGCGAGCGCCGCTTGCAGCGCGTCGCGGCTCGATGCCGGGTCGGTCGGCTGGGCGGCCGCGTCCTGGGGGGCATGGTTGGCGAGCGTCGCCGTGGCGTCCGGCTGGCCGGACACGGCCGTCTTTTGCGCAGTGGCAGCGGCAGCAGCGGTCGCCGCGTCGGCCGGCGTCGCATGGTCCGCGCGCGCCTGCAGTTGCACCTGCACGGCGGCAGCGGCCGCGAGCGCTGCGGCGTCGGGGTTGGCGGCGGCGTTCGCGGTCGTGTCGTCGGTCGCGTCGTCTTTGTCGTCCGTGCCGGACGGCTTCGACGCAGCCTGTTTGGTCGACACGTCCGGCGTACCGGCATTGGCCGTATCGCCACGCGTGGCGACGCTTTGCTTCAGCGTCTGTGCGAACGGCACGGCGCTCGTGGCGGCCGACGCATCGTTGGCGGCGGACGCACCCGAGCCGCGGGCGGCCTTGAGTGCGGCGCCGGCGGTGTCGAGCAGCGCACCGAGCAGGGGCAGGGGAGGCATGACGGTTCTCTCGTTCGAATGCGGTGGTCGGTTACGACGAACGGGCCGCATCGGCCCGCATGCGCAGGATCTTCGCGGCGTGTTCGTCGGCGTCGCGCTGTTCGCGCCGGGCCTCGCGCGTCGCTTCCTGCGCGACGCCGCGCGCCTGCAGGATTTCATACGAGCCGACGGTACGTTTCTTCTGCTGCCAGTTCGGGCGCGCCTCGTCGATGCGGACGTCGGCCGCGGCGAGCACGGTGCGCTGCTGTGCGATCGCGGCATCGAGCGTGTCGATGAACGCCTGGAAATTGCGCCAGTTGCCGGCCGGCATCCCGCTCTGCGCGGATTGCGCGAAGCGCGCGTGATATTCGTCGCGATAGCGCAGCAGCGCGTCGAGCTGTTCGACCGCCGCGGTGCGGTCGCGCTGCGCGGTGCCGAGCTGCTTCGCGGCCGAATCGAGGTCTTCCTGCGCGCGGTCGAGCAGCAGCTGAAGGGGAAAGCCGTGGGCCATCGGGATCAGCCTCCGTAAGCGTCGAACAGCGCATCGAGCGCAGTGAGGCTCGATGCGAACGGCGCGCATTCGCGAAAGCCCTGCTGCAGGAACGCCTCGATGCGCGGGTAGAGCGCGATCGCGCGGTCGAGCTGCGCGTCGCGGCCGGGTGCGTAGGCGCCGACCGCGATCAGGTCGCGATTGCGCTGGTAGCGCGACAGCATCTGCTTGAACTGCCGCACGTGGTCGAGATGCGTTTCGTCGATCAGCGCGGTCATCGCGCGGCTGATCGACGCCTCGATGTCGATCGCCGGATAGTGGCCGGCCTCGGCGAGCGCACGCGACAGCACGATGTGGCCGTCGAGGATCGCGCGCGCCGAATCGGCGATCGGGTCCTGCTGGTCGTCGCCTTCGGTCAGCACCGTGTAGAACGCGGTGATCGAGCCGCCGCCTTCGGGTCCGTTGCCGGTGCGCTCGACGAGCGCGGGCAGCTTCGCGAACACCGACGGCGGATAGCCTTTCGTCGCGGGCGGCTCGCCGATCGCCAGCGCGATCTCGCGCTGCGCCATCGCATAGCGCGTCAGCGAATCCATCAGCAGCAGCACGTGCTTGCCCTGGTCGCGGAAATACTCGGCGAGCGACGTCGCGTACGCGGCGCCCTGCATCCGCAAGAGCGGCGACACGTCGGCCGGCGCCGCGACGACGACCGAGCGCGCGAGCCCGTCCTCGCCGAGGATCTGTTCGATGAATTCCTTCACTTCGCGGCCGCGTTCGCCGATCAGGCCGATCACGATCACTTCCGCGCTCGTGTAGCGCGCCATCGTGCCGAGCAGCACCGACTTGCCGACGCCGGAGCCGGCGAACAGGCCCATCCGCTGGCCGCGGCCGACGGTGAGCAGCGCGTTGATCGCGCGCACGCCGACGTCGAGCACGTGGTGGATCGGCTCGCGATCGAGCGGGTTGATCGACGGCGCCGACAGCGGCGCATCGACTTTCGACGCGAGCGGGCCGAGGCCGTCGAGCGGGCGGCCGGACGCATCGACGACGCGCCCGAGCATCTCCCAGCCGACCGGCAGCCGCTTCGCGCCCGCGAGCGGATCGGTGACGGGTGCGCTTTCGCGCGGCCACACGCGTGCGCCGGGCAGCACGCCGGCGACGTCGGTGGTCGGCATCAGGAACAGGCGGTCGCCGGCGAAGCCGACGACTTCGGCTTCCGCGTGCGACAGCGTGCTGCCGGGCGGCAGTTCGATCGTGCATTCGGCGCCGACCGACAGGCGCAGCCCGATCGCCTCGAGCACGAGGCCGGCCGCGCGCGTGAGGCGCCCGCACGGCCGCAGCGGCAGCGCGCGGTGGCTGCGCGCGGCGAGCCCGTTCAGGTGCGTGCGCCAGTGCGCGAGATGCGGATTGTGCGGCGCGCGCGGAGCGGCGCCGGCCGAGGCCGCTGCATGCGGCGTGGCGTCGTGGGCAGGATCGTGCGGGGCCGCCGGCCCGAACGACGCGAGCGCGAGTTCGCGTTCGAGCGGCGTCATGCCGTCGTGCGCGAGCGCGTCGGGCGAGCGCGTCACCACGTGCTCACCTTGCCGATCGCGGCGGCGACGCGCTGCCAGCGCGTGGGCAGCGTCGCGTCGACCTCGCCGGTCGCGGCATGCGCGCGGCAGCCGCCGCGCTCGATCGACGCGTCGGTGCGCACGGTCCAGCCGAGCGTGTCGAGGTCATCCTGCAGATACGCTTCGACGACGGGCAGGTCGGCCGGATTCACCGCGAGATGCGGCGCGCCGGACAGCGCGGGTTCGGCCGCGAGCACGTCGCGCACGGCGGCGACCAGCGCGGCCGGGTCGTGCTTCACGTGCTGGCGCACGACCTGCTGCGCGATGTCGAGCGCGAGCTGCGCGAGGTCGGACGCGAGATCGTGTTCGACGGCCGAGACGGCTTCGCGGAACGACGCGGCGAGCGCCGCGAGCTGCGCGGCCTGTTCGCGGGCGTCGGCCTGGCCGGCCTCGAAACCCTGTTCGCGGCCCTGCTCGAAACCGGCCTGGTAGCCGAGCGCCTGACCTTCGACGTGGCCGGCCGCATGGCCTTCGGCATGCGCGGCGTCGCGCACGCGCTGCAGTTCCTCGGCGAGCGCGGCGGCAGCGGCCGCCGCGTCGTCGGGCGGCGGCGGGGGCGGCGGCGGGTCGAACGACGCCATCTCCCACCGCTGGTACGCGGTGAGGGTGCCCACGCGATCGCTCGCCGAATCAGACATACGCGTCTTCCGCCTTGCCGCCGATCGCGATCTGGCCGCTCTCGGCGAGGTTGCGCACGATCTGCAGGATGCGGCGCTGCTGCGTCTCGACGTCGGACACGCGCACCGGGCCGCGCGCGTCGAGATCCTCGGCGAGCAGTTCGGCCGCGCGCTGCGACATGTTCGCGAGGAACTTCTGGCGCAGCGCGGGCGGCGCGCCCTTCAGCGCGACGATCAGCGTTTCCGACTCGACTTCCTTCAGCACCATCTGGATCGCGCGGTCCTCGAGGTCGAGCAGGTTCTCGAACACGAACATCTGGTCGATGATCTTCTGCGCGAGATCGGCGTCGTACTGGCGCACGCTTTCGAGCACGCCTTCCTCGTGCACGCTCGTCATGAAGTTCAGGATCTCGGCCGCGGTGCGGATGCCGCCCATCGGGCTGCGTTTCAGGTTGTCGCTGCCGGACAGCAGGCCCGTCAGCACGTCGTCGAGTTCGCGCAGCGCGGCCGGCTGGATGCCGTCGAGCGTCGCGATCCGCAGCAGCACGTCGTTACGCAGCCGTTCGGTGAAGCACGACGCGATTTCCGAGGCCTGATCGCGGTCGAGGTGCACGAGGATCGTCGCGATGATCTGCGGATGCTCGTTCTTGATCAGTTCGGCGACCGCGCCCGAATCCATCCATTTCAGGCCCTCGATGCCGCTCGTGTCGCTGCCTTGCAGGATGCGGTCGATCAGCACGCCGGCCTTGTCCTCGCCGAGCGCCTTCGTCAGCACCGAGCGGATGTACTCGCTCGAATCGAGCGACAGCGCGGTGTGCTGCTCGGCTTCCTTCACGAACTCCTGCAGCACGTCCTCGACCTGCTCGCGCGTGACGTTCTTCAGCGCGGCCATCGCGGCGCCGATCTTCTGGACCTCGCGCGGCGCGAGGAACTTGAATACCTGCGCGGCCTCTTCCTCGCCGATCGACATCAGCAGCAGCGCGCTCTTGGTCAAGCCTTCAGCGTTCATCGGACACCCAGTTCTTCACGACGGTGGCGACGATCTTCGGATCCTGGCGGGCGATCGTGCGCGCGTAGTCGAGGTTGCGTTCGTAGCGGTGCTTCTCGTTTTCGAAGCCGAGCAGCAGCGGATCGGCTTCCTCCGCCGCCTTGTCCGGTGCCGGCAGGCCGTCGAGCGCGACCACATCGTCCGGCGCCGCGAGCGCCGGTGCGGCCGGCTCGGGCGGCGGGAACGCGCGGCGCATCGCCGGGCGCACGAACATGAAGTAGAGCGCGGCCGCGGCCGCCGCGATGCCGAGCCACTTCGCGGCTTCCTTCGCCATCGCGATCATGTCGGGCTGGCGCCACCACGGCAGGTCGGCGTACGGGTCGCTCACGGTCGAGAACGCGCTGTTCACGACGTTCACCGAGTCGCCGCGCTTCGCGTCGTAGCCCATCGCGTCCTTCACGAGCTGTTCGACCTGCGCGAGCTTCGCGGGCGGCAGCGGCTGCATCGTCACGTGGCCCTTCGCGTCGGCGATCGGCTGGTAGTTGACGACGACCGCGACCGACAGCCGCTTCACGCTGCCCATCGGCTGTTCGGTATGGCGGATCGTCTTGTCGAGCTCGTAGTTGGTCGTCTGGTCCTTGCGGTCGCTGACCGGGGTGGTCTGCGGCGCGTTCTGGCCGTTGCCGGCGACGATCGGCGCGGAAGCCGGCTGCGGCGGCGTGTTCGACAGCGCGCCCGGCACGCCCGACGCGCCGCCCTGCGCGAGTTCGGTCGCGCTGCTGGTCTGCTGGCTGCGGATCGCGGATTGCTGCGGATTGCCGTTCGGGCCGTAGCTTTCCGACGTCTGCTCGATCTTCGAGAAATCGAGATCCGCGCTGACCTGCGAGCGCGCGTTGCCGGCGCCGAAGATCGGCGCGAGGATCGCGTCGATGCGCTTCTGCGTGTTGTGCTCGACCTGCTGCACGTACTTGAGCTGGCTCGCGTCGAGGCCGGACGCGGACGCGGTCTGGGTCAGCAGGTTGCCGTCCTGGTCGACGATCGTCACGTTCTTGGCCGGCATGTCGGGCACGCCGGACGACACCATCCGCGTGATCGCCTGCACCTGGCCCTCGTCGAGCACGCGGCCCGGGTAGAGGTCGACGAACACCGACGCGCTCGGCGCTTCCTTGTCGCGCACGAACACCGACGGCTTCGGGATCGCGAGATGCACGCGCGCGCCGCGCACGGCATTGATCGATTCGATGGTGCGCTGCAGCTCGCCTTCGAGCGCGCGCTGGTAGTTGATCTGCTCGGCGAACTGGCTGATGCCGAATTTCTGGTTGTCCATCAGCTCGAAGCCGACCGAGCCGCCCTTCGGCAGCCCCAGCGCGGCGAGCTTCAGGCGCGTTTCGTGCACCTGGTTCGACGGCACGAGGATCGCGCCGCCGGCATCGGCGAACTTGTAGGGAACGTTTGCCTGCTGGAGCGCGGCGATGATCGCGCCGCCGTCGCGGTCCGACAGGTTGCTGTACAGCACGCGGTAGTCGGGCGCCCGGCTCCACAGCACGAGCGCGGTGATCGCGGCGATCGCGAACGCGACGGCGATCACGAACGGCAGCTTCGGGTTGCCCTTCATCCGCGAGATGCCGGGAATGCGTTCGGCGAAGCCGCCCAGCCCGAAGTCCGCGCCTGCGCCGCCCGCGCCCGGCAACGCGGCGGCCGCGGCGGCGCCGGGCGCCGGGCTGAGGCCCGCGCGGGCGTCTGGGTTGATCAGCGAGTTGGCCTGCGAATCCATGCGTCGAGTTTCTCCGGAGCGGGACGACTGAGCTCGCTCGGACGAGCGGGCGGACAATGACACGATGTGATTATCGTGACCCGCGGCGTACTCCGATCGACCGAAAAGAGCGGGGTTTCCCCCGTACTTTCTCGGCTTTGACGCGCGCCGCGCTGCTATCCTTTTTCGCGATCCGGCATGGTGCGCGTGGTGCGGCGCCGGCGGATCACCCGGTGCGTCCGGGTCTCTTCTCTATGTCTGGGGGCAGCATGACTGCGAACGTCAGCGGAATCGGTTCGGTGTTGCAACAGATGCAGTCGATGGCCGCGCAGGCGTCCGGCGGCGTCGCGAGCCCGACGGCGGCGCTGGCCGGCTCGGGTGCGGCGACGGCCGGCACGTTCGCGAGCGCGATGAAGGCGTCGCTCGACAAGATCAGCGGCGACCAGCAGCACGCGCTCGGCGAGGCGAAGGCGTTCGAGGTCGGCGCGCCGAACATCTCGCTGAACGACGTGATGGTCGACATGCAGAAAGCCAATATCGGCTTCCAGTTCGGGCTCCAGGTCCGCAACAAGCTAGTGAGCGCTTACAACGACATCATGCAGATGTCGGTGTGAGGGGACGGGCATCCGGGGGCGGCCATCCGACGACGGGCATCCGGGGACGGCTATCCGGCGACGGGCATCCGGCGACGGGCATCCAGGGACGGGCATCAGGGGGGCGGTTCGGCGCGTGCAGAACGGGGCCGGCGAGCCGGCATCGCTTGCCCGGCGGCAGCCGCCGCGCACCTAAAGCTTTTCAAATCCCTTCCGATAACTCCGGTGAAGGCCGCGCCGTGCGACGCACGGCAGCGGCTCCCGACTAGCCAAGGCAAATAACAAGGAGAAGCGCATGTTTTCCCCAGGACACGCTGGAGCCAGTGCGTACGCGCGTGTCGGCGTCGAGACCGGGGTGATGGGCGCCTCCCCGCACCGGCTGATCGCGATGCTGTACCAGGGCGCGCGGCAGGCGATCGCGCTGGCGCGCATGCATTTGCAGCAGGACAACGTAGCCGGGCGCGGCGAAGCGATCGGCAAGGCGATCCGGATCGTCGAGAGCGGCCTGCAGGCGTCGTTGAACCGCGACGCGGGCGGCGAGATCGCCGACCGGCTCCATGCGCTGTATGCGTATATCGGCCGGCGCCTGCTGGAAGCGAACGCGCAGGCGAGCGACGCGATGCTGGTCGAGGTCGACGGCTTGCTCGCGACGCTCGAGGAAGCATGGACGGGCATCGCCCCGGAAGTCGCGCGGATGGCTGCGCAACAGGTAGCGGAAGCATCACGATGAATCACAAGGCCGAATACTTCGAGCTTTACGAGGCGCTCGCCGCCGTGTCGGGCCGGATGCTGTGCGCCGCGCGCGGCGCCGACTGGAACGCGTTGCCGGGGTTGCAGGCCGAATTCATGCAGCTCGTCGACGGGTTGAAGGAGGCCGATCCGGGCGTCGCGCTCGACGAATCGGATCTCGGCCGCAAGCTCGACCTGATCCGCCGCATCCTGGCCGACGACGCCGCGATCCGCGATCTCGCGAGCCCGGACGTCGCGCGGCTGTCCGCGCTGTTCGAGGCGCGGCGCTCGACCCAGGTATTGACCGATCTGTACCGCGCGCGCGGGTAGTGCCGTGTGCCGGGAGACGGGCGCGACGCGCCCGGCCCGGTGCCGCATGCGGCGCGCGCCGTTCCCGCGGGCGGCATCGGCGTGCCGCGCCCGGATTCGCAACGATGTGTCGGGTCTGTTTGCATATGGAACGCGCATGCGAATGCCCGAAACAGACCCTAAGGTGAGCAGGCTCCGATCATGACCGGTATCGACTCCGTTGCGGCCGCGCTGCTGGCGAGCCGCCTCGACAGCCTGCTGACCGGCACCGTATCGGCGCCCGCCGGCGGCGGCGCGACCGCGCAGGTCGGCACGCCGGGCGCCGGCGCGTCGTCCTCGCCGCCGGCCGGCAGCCCGCCCGCCGCGCCGCCCGCTTCCACGCAGACCGCGC
This sequence comes from Burkholderia sp. BCC0397, assembly GCF_902832865.1. Taxonomy (NCBI): domain Bacteria; kingdom Pseudomonadati; phylum Pseudomonadota; class Betaproteobacteria; order Burkholderiales; family Burkholderiaceae; genus Burkholderia; species Burkholderia sp. BCC0397. Next base: position 126,966 of record NZ_CADFDL010000004.1, read on the forward strand.
TGTCCGAGGTCGGGCGCGCGCTCGACGCGATCTCGCGCTCGGGCGGCGATGCGACGCCGGCGATCGTCGGTCGGCTGCCGCTGCTGGCCGATCCCGCCGTGCTGCTCACCGATACGCCCGTGCCGGCGCGCGCGCCGGCTGCGTCCGGTCCCGCTGCGTCCGGTCCCGCTGCGTCTGCCACGCCGGCTTCCGCTCAAGCGTCGTCCGCCGCAGCGGCGCGCGAAGCGGCCGCGCCGCCGCCGGTTGCCGCGCTGCGTGCGGCGCTCGCGCAGGCCGTGAGCGAAAGCGGTCTCTTCTACGAATCCCATCTCGCGCAGTGGCTGGCCGGCCAGCGCCCGCTCGCGGCGCTGCTGCGCGAGCCGCAGGCGCGCCTCGCGACCGCGCTCGCGCCGGCCGACCCGGAAGCCGTCCCGCCCGAATCGACCGATGTGCTCGACGAACTGCTCGCGCCGCGCCCGCCGCTGCCGGCCGCCGCGCGAGCAAGCGCGCCACCGCCGGCCCAGGGCGGCGCGCCTGCGCGCGACCCTGCGCAGCCCGCACCGGCGGCCGCCCGGCCGGGCGCGTCGTTGCCGCCCGACACCGCCGATCCGCTGGCTGCGCACGCCGATACGCGCTGGACGCCCGCGCGTGCCGAGCTGGCCGCCGCATCGTCCGATCCGCAGGCGCAGCCGCTCGCGACCGTGCACCCGGCCGCCGTGCCGCTCGTCCGGCAGCAGCTCGATGCGCTCGCGACCGACCAGTTTCGCTGGGCCGGCGAGGCGTGGCCCGGCGCGCGGCTCGACTGGACGATCGAACCCGACGCGCCGGGCCACCGCGCACCGCGCGGCGGCGGTGACGACGACGCGGGTGACGGCATCGCATGGCGCACGCGCCTGACGCTGACGCTGCCGTCGCTCGGCACGGTCGATGCCGAGCTGGTGCTGAACGGCGCGCAGCTCGTCGCTCGGCTGCGCGCGAACCAGACGGGCGCCGACCGTCTCACGCGCCACGAAGCCGCGCTGCGGCAGCGGCTCGAAGGCTCGGGGCTCAAGGTGGGCGGGCTGTCGATTCGCGCGGTCGACGACGGACCCGACGGCTTCGACCTGTTCGCCGCCCAGGCAGCCGCCGCCGCGTATGCGCGCGGCGCGGCCGGCGGCCCCGACGCGCGGGTGCCGGGCGACGATGACGAGGCGCTGCCATGAGCATGACGTCCCGCAAGCGCGCGGCCGCGCTCGTCTACGATCCGAAAGGCGGCGATGCGGCGCCGCGCGTGGTGGCGAAGGGCTACGGCGTGCTCGCCGAGATGATCGTCGCGCGCGCGCACGATGCGGGGCTGTACGTGCATACGGCGCCGGAGATGGTGTCGCTGCTGATGCAGGTCGATCTCGACGACCGGATTCCGCCGCAGCTTTATCAGGCGGTCGCGGACCTGCTCGCGTGGCTGTACGCGCTCGATCGCACCGAGCCCGCGCCGGACGACGCCGCGCCGCGTTTTCCGTTGCCGCCGTTGCGCTGAACGGCCAGCCGACGGGCGGCTTCTTACGAACGGCTGTCCGCGGCTTGCGGGATCATTCCGCCGGTATTTGCGGTCTATCGATCGTCATTGCATCGCAACGTGCGCCTTTCGTCCGCGTTCCCGCACACGCCGAACCTGCCGCTCCGTACGCGTACGGATTGAGCCGGCTTTCGATTTATGTAATGATATCCATTCTCATTTTCATGTTGCCCGGGCGGCGCGCACTCCCTGCGCGCCGCCCGTCGTTTTGAACGAATGGATACTTTCGCGTGAACGCGCCCGAAACGATCGACCCGCCCAAGACGGGCATGCCGCGCGCCGGCGTCACCGTGCTGCACCCGGCGGGCCGTCCGCTGAACGACGACGAACTGGCCGCGCGCCGCCAGCGCTCGCGCCGCGCGACCTTCATCAAATGGCTGCGCAAGGTGCACGGCTGGGTCGGGCTGTGGGGCGCGGTGCTGGGGCTGCTGTTCGGCGTGACGGGCGTGCTGCTGAACCACCGCGCGCCGCCGCTGAAGATTTCGACCGGCGAGCCGCAGGTCGAGGAGATGCAGATCGCGCTGCCCGATCCGGTGCCGAAGACGCCCGCCGCGATGACGAAATGGTTGCAGCAGGAGCTGCATTTCGACGGCAAGCCGGGCCGCATGCGCAAGGAGCCCGCGCAGGCCGTCGCGTGGGGCGACAAGCGCGTGATGCAGCCCGAGCACTGGCAATTCGGCGTGTTCGGGCCGCACCAGAACCTGCAGGCCGAGTACTGGGTCGGCAACGGCTACGTGTCGGTGAAGCGCACGGGCAACACGTTCCTGACGACGCTGAACAACCTGCATCGCGGCGTCGGGATGAATCTCGGCTGGGTGCTGCTGATGGATACGATCGCAGGCTCGCTGATCCTGCTGTCGCTGACGGGCGTGCTGCTGTGGACCGAGCTGAACAAGCGCCGCACGGTCGGCGTCGTGCTGGTGGTCGGTTCGGTTGCCGCCGCGCTGGCAGCCGGCCTGACCTGATCGACGTTCGCGCCGGGGTAGCGGCGGGCGGCCGGCGAGCGTTACCGCCCGCCGCTGCGGGTCAGAGGCCGCAGGCCGCGCCGCTGTTCGCCGCGATTTCGCGGGCGGCCTTCGCGCCTTCGACCTGCAGGATCGTCGGCAGCGACACGTTGTTCTTCGCGGCGGTGATCTCCGCGAGGATCGAGATCGCGATTTCCGGCGGTGTCCGGCTGCCGATGTAGATGCCGGCCGGCCCGTGCAGCCGGGCCAGTTCCACTTCGTTCAGATCGAATTCGCGCAGCCGCTCGCGCCGCGCCGCGTTGTTGCGCCGCGAGCCGAGCGCGCCCACGTAGAACGCGGGCGTCTTCAGCGCCTCCATCAGCGCGAGATCGTCGAGCTTCGGGTCATGCGTGAGCGCGATCACGGCCGAACGCGCATCGAGCTTCATGTCGAGCACCGTATCGTCGGGCATCGTGCGGACGACGCGCGTGCCCGGCACGTCCCACGCATCCGTGTATTCCTCGCGCGGATCGCACACCGTCACCTGGTAGTCGAGCCCGACCGCGATCTGGCACAGATAGCGCGACAACTGGCCGGCGCCGATCACGAGCATCCGGTAGCGCGGCCCGTGGATCGTCACGAGCCGCTCGCCGTCGAAGGCGAGCCCGTCGGCCGCCTGCGCGGGCGACAGCGACGCGCGGCCGGTCGCGAGCGTCATCGTGCGCGTGACGAGGCGGCCGGCCTCGACTTCCGCGCACAGCGCGGCGATCCCGCTGTCGCGCGTGAGCGGTTCGAGCACCAGCTGGATCGTGCCGCCGCAAGGCAGCCCGAAGCGGTGCGCTTCCTCGGCCGTCACGCCGTACTTCAGCGCTTCCGGGCGCGCATCGACCGCAATGCCGCTCGCATGCACGCGGGCGATCAGGTCGTCCTCGATGCATCCGCCGGACACTGAGCCGACCACCAGGCCGTCCTCGCGCACCGCGAGCATCGCGCCTTCGGGGCGCGGCGACGAGCCCCACGTCTTCACGACCGTCACGAGCAGTACGCGGCGGCCTTCTTCGAGCCAGCGCGCGCTGGATTTCAGTACATCGAGATCGACGCTTTCCATCGTTTTTTCCTGTTGCCGGACGGCCCGCCGCGCGGCGCCGTCGTTCGATGGCGGGATTATGAACCGCTCGGCGCGCGCGTGCAGGCGGCGCGCCGGCCCGTGCGGGCAAATCCGGAGGATCGGGCAAGACATCGCGACGATCGGACAGGGATCGCGCGGTTGCAGAGGGTTGCTGCCGGGAGAGGGGACGTGCGGAGCCGGTGCCGGCCCCGCGCGGGGTTCGTCATGGCGCACCGCGGAGGCGCGCCATGACGGCGCTCAGTGCGCGTCGGGGTGGCCGTGCGCGAGCTTCGAGTGGTGCCGCGAGTACAGCGCGTAGATCACGAGGCCGATCACGAGCCAGATGCCGAACGCGGCCCACGTGACGGGCTGCAGGTTCAGCATCAGGAACAGGCACGCCGCGACCGCGAGGATCGGCACCACGGGCACGCCCGGGCAGCGGAACGCGCGCGGCAGCTCGGGGTGCGTGCGGCGCAGCACGAGCACGGCGATCGACACCATCGAGAACGCCGCGAGCGTGCCGATGTTGATCAGCTCGGCGAGCACGTTGAGCGGCACGAGCGCGGCGATCAGCCCGAAGAACAGGCCGACCAGCCAGGTCGTCAGGAACGGCGTCGCATAACGCGGGTGCACGCGCGACAGCGCGGCCGGCAGCAGCCCGTCGCGCGACATCGCGAAGATCACGCGCGTCTGGCCGTAGCTCATCACGAGGATCACGGTCAGCATGCCGAGCACCGCGCCGAGATCGATGAAGCCGGCCACCCACTTCTCGCCGGCGGCCTGCAGCGCGTACGAGATCGGGTGCGAGATGTTCGCGTACTGGGCCGACGGCACGATGCCGGTCGCGACCGCGGCGACCGTCACGTACAGCACCGCGCACACCGCGAGCGACGCGATGATGCCGATCGGCAGATCGCGCTTCGGGTTCTTCACTTCCTCGGCCGCCGACGACACCGCATCGAAGCCGATGAACGCGAAGAACATCACGGCGGCCGCGCCGAACACGCCGTTCCAGCCGTGCGGCATGAACGGCTTCCAGTTCGCGGGCGTCACGTGGAACAGGCCGACCGCGATCACGAGCAGCACGACCGACACCTTGATGAACACCATGATGTTGTTGATGCGGGTCGATTCGCGGATGCCGATCGACAGCAGCGTCGTGATCACGATCATCACGAGGAACGCGGGCAGGTTGAACCACGTGACGACGCCCGGCACCGCGCCGGGCGCGGCCGTCAGCACGGCCGGCAGCGACAGCCCGAAGCCCTGCAGCAGCGACTGCAGGTAGCCCGACCAGCCGACCGACACGGCCGACGACGCGAGGCCGTACTCGAGCATCAGGTCCCAGCCGATGATCCACGCGGCGAGCTCGCCGAGCGTCGCGTACGAATACGTGTAGATCGAGCCGGCGACGGGGATCGTCGACGCGAACTCTGCGTACGATAGCGCGGCGAGGCCGCACGCGATCGCGGCGATCACGAACGACAGCATCAGCGCGGGGCCGGCCTGGACGGCGCCGGTGCCGGTCAGCACGAAGATGCCGGTGCCGATGATCGCGCCGATGCCGAGGAAGGTGAGGTCGATCGCGCCGAGCGCTTTCTTGAGCCCGGCGGCTTGCGCGCCGGCGATCATGCGATCGACGTTTTTCTTGCGGAAGAGAGACATTGCGGATGGATCGCCAGCACGCGCAGGCACGGCGCGCCGACTGAGTGAAAACCCATAATTTTAGCTGATTTGGCGTGCAAGCCCGGCTGCGGCGCAGCGGGGCGCCGCGGAATCGGCCGATAAAACAAGCGTTTGCGCGCGAAACGGGCGCGTTCGAGCGCGGCGCGGCGGGCGCCGCGTCGCCGGATCGGACGAATTCGAGTGGGCTGGGAGATCAGGCGCCGGCCGCGGGCGCCATGTCGACGAGCTGGTTGCTCATCACGTAGAACGTGAGTTCCGCGTTGTTCGACAGCCGCATCTTCTCGAGCAGCCGCGACCGGTACACGCTCACCGTCTTCACCGACAGCGACAGCGTGTTCGCGATATCGGTGAGCCGCTTGCCCGACGCGAGCATGCAGAGCGTCTGGTATTCGCGATCGGACAGCTTCTCGTGCGGCAGCGGTTCGTTCTCGAACGACACGTATTCGGCGAGCGCCTCGGCCATCGCGGGGCTCACGTACTTGCGGCCGGCCGCGACCTGCTGGATCGCGCCGATCATCTGCGCGGCGTTGACCGTCTTCGACAGGTAGCCGGCCGCGCCGGCCTTCAGCGCGCGCACCGCGTACTGGTCCTCGCGGTACATCGAGAACATCAGCACCGGCGCGCGCGTCAGCTTGCGCTTGAGGCGCTTGAGCACCTCGATGCCGTTCGTGTCGGGCAGCGAGATGTCGAGCAGGATCACGTCGAATTCCTGCTTGTCGACGGCCGCCATCGCGTCGCCGCCGCTCTCGGCCTCGGTCACGTCGCGCGCGACGCCGCGGTCGATCAGCAACTGGCGGATCCCTTGCCGGACGATTGCGTGATCGTCCACGAGCAGGATGTTCAGGCTCATCGCGACCTCACGAAAGCGACGTGCGACGGGCCGCGACCGGCACCGCGAGCAGCGAAGCCCACGCGAAGCGCGCGGTGACGCGCGTGCCGCGGCCGGTGGCCGGCGTGGCCGTCTCGAAGCTGCCGCCGAACGCTTCGCAGCGCGCGCGCATGCCGGCCAGGCCGTAGCCGTTGCGGCGGGGCCGGGCGGCGAAACCGGTCCCATCGTCGGCGACACTCAGCGACAGGTGCGTGCCGTCGGTGACGATCCGGACGTCGACCGACGTCGCGCGCGCGTGTTTCGCGACGTTCGACAGCGCTTCCTGCGCGACGCGGAACACCGCGAGCGCGCTGGCGCCGGCGAGCTGCGTCAGGCGTGCATCGGCCGCGCACACGAAGCTCGTGCGCAGGCCGGTGCGCGCCGCATGGGTGTCGATCCAAGACGCCAGCGCACCGATCATGCCGGCGTCGAGTGCCGGCGTGTCGCGCTCGTCGATGAGCCGGCGATTCGCGTCGGTCGCGGCGTCGAGCGCCTGCTGCGCCAGCGCCAGTGCGCGCAGGCAGCCTTCCGGCGCATCGGCCGGCAGCCACGTTTGAACGTTTGCGAGCGCGAAGCGGGCGGCGGTCAATTCGGCGCCGAGCCCGTCGTGCAGCTCGCCGGCCAGGTGGCGGCGGGCCGCTTCGTCGGCGGCGAGAAGCTGGGCAGAAAGTGCCGCGATCCTCGCGGCGGACGCGTCGCGCTTCGGTGCTTCGTCGGCCATGGGCGGAGTAGCAGCCATGCGCTGCCGTGACGGGAACGGGGCGTGGGCGCCCAAGGGCGCGTTAAGCGACGTATCCATGACTCTCCCTGCTGTCAGAAAGCGGTTCAGACACCGGCTGGCTGCGTGGGCTGGCTGCCGTTTCGATGACGGTCGCCGCCGGAGAATCGCTCCATGCCGAAGTAACAAAAGTTACGTCTTGTAACACTTGCATCCGACCCTTTCACGCTCATCCGAACGGCAACCACGCGCGCCGAATAATATCTCAAAATTTCTGAAAAGGTCATGTCGGGCGGACATTTAAGGGTAAATGTGAATAATCGGAATGAAGGTGTTGTAGGAAAAACACTGACACCCGACCACCGGGCGATGACGTATCCAAATGTAACTATTTGAGATGGAATGGTCCCAGTTTGTTACGAATTCGCCAAGTCCGGACGAAAAAAAACCGGAGCTTTTGCTCCGGTTCTTGATGCGGCACAAATTTCGGGGGCGGATCAGTCCACGAACGCGCGCTCGATCACGTAGTGGCCCGGCGCGCTGTTCTTGCCTTCGACGAGGCCGGCCTGCTTCAGCAGCTCGGTCGTGTCCTTCAGCATCGCGGTGCTGCCGCACAGCATCACGCGGTCGTTTTCCGGCGAGAACGCCGGCACGCCGAGATCCGTGAACAGCTTGCCGGTGGCGATCAGGTCGGTGATCCGGCCTTCGTTGTCGAACGCTTCGCGCGTGACCGTCGGGTAGTAGACGAGCTTTTCCTTGATGATGTCGCCCAGGTACTCGTGGCCCGGCAGGTCGTGCTTGATGTAGTCCATGTACGCGAGCTCGCCCTTCAGGCGGCACGTGTGGGTCAGGATCACCTTGTCGAAGCGGTCGTAGATGTCCGGATCGCGGATGATCGACATGAACGGCGCGAGGCCCGTGCCCGTCGACAGCATCCACAGCGTCTTGCCCGGCAGCAGGTTGTCGGCCACCAGCGTGCCCGTCGGCTTCTTGCCGATCAGCACCGTGTCGCCCACCTTCAGGTGTTGCAGGCGCGACGTCAGCGGGCCGTTCTGCACCTTGATGCTGAAGAATTCGAGATGCTCTTCGTAGTTCGGGCTGACGATCGAGTAGGCGCGCGCGAGCGGCTTGCCGTCGACTTCGAGGCCGACCATCGTGAATTCACCGTTGTTGAAGCGCAGGCTCGCCTCACGGGTGCAGGTGAAGCTGAAAAGCGTGTCGGTCCAGTGATGGACGGATTGGACGGTGGCGGTGTCGTATTTGCTCATGGCTTTGAAAACGGACGCGCGTGGCGAACGCGTGTAACGGGCCCAAAAACGGGCAAAAAAACCGAGTGCGACGGCCCGATCGCGGATCGGCCGGCCGGCGCGTCGGACACGCGCCTTCTCGATGACAGACGTTTGAGGAACTCGTTATTTTACCCTGTTGACGCGGATCGCGGGCTTGACCCCCGCGGCTGCGCGGATTTGGCGCAACATATCCTTTCAACGAACTTTCAGTGATCGGCGGCGAGTTTCGCGCCGCGGCCGACGCGCCGTGGCGGCGCCGTGACCGGGGAGGCGCGACCGTCCGGCCGCGTTACTGCGGATCGAGGCGCAGGCGCGCGATGTACGGCAGGTGGTCCGACAGCCACGCGGCTTCGCCGGACGGCGCGCGCCATTCGAGCGGCGTCAGGCCGCGCACGAACATCTTGTCGAGCGCGAGCGCCGGCGAGAACGCGGGGAACGTGCGGCCCGATTCGCCGAGCAGCGTCGCGACCTCGGACAGCCCGATCTCGCCGAACAGCGCGACCGAATCGTTGCGCCAGTCGTTGAAGTCGCCGGCGAGCATCAGCGGGCCGTCGCCCGCGTTGCGCACGATCCAGTGCGCGATCCAGTGCATCTGGCGCAGCCGCGCGGCGCGCGTGAGCGCGAGGTGCGCGCACAGCAGCGTGACCGGGCGTGCGCCCGCGAGCGTCGCGCGCGCGACCAGCAGCCCGCGCCGCTCGAAGCGGTGCGCGGAGATGTCCCAGCGGCCGCCGAGGTCGAGCGGATGCGGTGACAGGATCGCGTTGCCGTGCCGCCACGACGGCTTGAACACGTTCGGCCCGAGCGCGATCTGCCAGTCGAGCGCCTGCGCGATCTCGGTGGCCTGGCAATGCCACACGTCGTCGACCGTGTCGTCCATCGGCGCGCCGAAGCCCGGTGCAAGCAACGGGCGCGGCATGCGGCGCGCCATCGCTTCCTGCAGGAAATACACGTCGGCGTGCATGGACTGCATCCAGTTGCGCATCGCGTTCCACGCGGTGAAGCCGAGCGGCGAGCGGCCCTTGTGCAGGTTCCAGCTGACGGCGGTGATTTCGTCGGGCGCGGCGTGCGGTTCGGCGAACGGCAGGGAGAGGGCGTCGGCGGACATGACGCTCAGTCCTTCGCGACGTGCGCGCGCACGCGGTACACGAGATGCGGATGCTGCTCGACGAGCGTCCAGTCGGTCCACGCGTCGGCGCCGGCCGACAGGCCGGGGTGGCTCGCGACGATTTGCCGCGGCGACGCGGGCAGGCACGGATCGCCGCGCGTCGCGTTTTCGTCGTCGAGCGTTTCCTGCACGTCGAGCCCGAGCGACACGGTGTTCGCGTTGGCGTCGACGGCGAGCGGGGCGACCGTCACCGCGCGCGAGCGCTCGGTCGGCACGACGCGCGCGGCATTGCCGCAGCCCACTGGCACGGAGGCCGGATAGCGATGGGTATCGGTGCGGGACTGGCCCACGGTGGTGTTTTGCTGGAACGTGTCGATCGTCTGACCGTCGCGCACCACCTGGATTTCCCAAGCGACGACGGCCGGCGCGGGGCTCTGCGCATGGGCGGCGAGCACGACGCTCGCAAGCAGGACGGCCAGGCCGTGTTTCAGCATGAAACGTCTCCGGAAACGCGGAATAGCGGGGAACGGACGCACATCTTACGCCCGATCGATTGCGGTCGTGATGGGACAGGACGTGCCGCGACAGGTTCGCAGCACGATGCGGTCCTGCTCGGCAGGTAAGGCCGCGTCATGCGTTTTCAAGCGAAAAAGCGCGTGAACTCGGCGACGCTCGCGCGCTCGGTGACGAGGCGGTTCTCGAGCGCGTCGGGGTCCGCGTGGCCGAGCGCCATCCCGCAGACGAACTGTTCGTTCGGCGGAATGCCGAGGTGTTCGGCGACGATCCGGTGAAACGGCACGAACGCGGCCTGCGGGCAGGTATCGAGGCCGCGGGCGCGCGCGGCCGTCATCACGCCTTGCAGGAACATCCCGCAATCGAGCCACGCGCCATGTGTCATGACCCGGTCCAGTGTGAAGAACAGCGCGACCGGCGCATCGAAGAAACGGAAATTGCGCGCGTGCTGCGCGTGCATGCGTGCCTTCTCGTCGCGGCGGATGTTCAACAGGCCGTACAGATCCCAGCCGACCTTGCGGCGCCGGTCGATATACGGCGACACCCATTCGCGCGGGTAGTAGTCGTATTCGGCGACGTATTTCTCGTCGCGGGCGGGATCGTCGTAGGCCGCGGTGAGCGCGGCGGCGAGTGCGTCGCGCGTGGCGCCCGTCGCGACGTACACGCGCCACGGCTGGATGTTGGTGCCCGACGGCGCGCGGCTCGCGGCTTCGAGGATCGCTTCGATCGTATCGCGCGGCACGGGCGTCGGCAGGAACGCCCGGACTGAGCGACGCGACTTGAGCGCGGCGTCGACGGCATCGACGGAACGGATCGCGTCGGAATCGACGCGCGGGGAAGCAGCGGGGACGGACATCGGCAACCCTTCGGGCGAAGTGTCAGGCGAGGTGCGGCGCAGCGTGTGCGCGGCGCGCGGGCGCGATCGGCGAGCCCGGCGCGAGCCTTGTGAACGTTCGATCATACGCCGCGGCGCGCGGCCGTGCAGCGTGCGCGCGCTGTTAGCAGCAGACGCGCCCGGCTGCTTGCTTGCATGGCGATGCGGGATCGCTACACTGAAATCGTAAGGGTCTGATGAGTATGTGACGGCAAGTGCAGCGAGGGTGGTATGACGACGACGGCGATGGTGAAACAGGAACTGGCGGTGGCGTCCTTCAGCACGGTGTACGACCTCGAGCAGGTCGAGACGGCGCTGAGCGACCTGAACGAGAGCGCAAGCGACGCACTGCGCTCGACCTACGAGAGGATGCTCAAGACGGGGAATCTGCGCTTCTGCGTGAAGCCGAACCGGATGCCGTCGTTCGACGCGCTCGGCGAAGCGTTGCCGAATTTCGGCGAGCCGCTCGACGACGTGCGCAAGCAGATCGCGCTGTGTCTCGAAACGGACGACCGGCTCGAACTGATGCCGATCCTGCTGCTCGGGCCGCCCGGGATCGGCAAGACGCATTTCGCGAAGGCGCTCGCGCAACTGCTCGGCACCGCGTACCACTACGTGCCGATGAGTTCGCTGACGGCCGGCTGGATCCTGTCGGGCGCGTCGTCGCAATGGAAGAACGCGAAGCCCGGCAAGGTGTTCGACGCGCTCGTGAACGGCAGCTACGCGAACCCGGTGATCGCGGTCGACGAGATCGACAAGGCCGGCAGCGATGCGCAATACGATCCGCTCGGCGCGCTGTATGCGTTGCTCGAGCACGACACCGCGCGCGCCTTCGTCGACGAATTCGCGGAAGTGCCGATCAACGCGGGCAACGTGATCTGGATCGCGACCGCGAACGACGCGCAGGCGATTCCGGAGCCGCTGCTCAACCGGATGAACGTGTACGAGATCGCGGCGCCCGATGCGGCCGGCGCGCGCCGGATCGCGCAGACGATCTACGACGAGATCCGCACGTCGCATGCGTGGGGGCGGCGCTTCCCCGATACGCTCGGCGACGATGCGCTCGACGTGCTGGCCGCGACGCCGCCGCGGACGATGCGCCGTGCGCTGCTGCACGCGTTCGGCGCCGCGCGGCTCGCCGGCCGCGACGCGATCGGGCCGGCCGACATCCGCGCCGACGAAGGCGCGGCGAAGCGCCGGCCGATCGGCTTCTGATGCGGCCACGCGCGCACGGCTGCGGCGTGCGCGCGTGGCGTTCGTTGCGCGCCCGGCCGCGTCGTCGCGACGCGATGCGCATGCGTTCGGCAAGCGGGCGAACCGGGACGTACAATTCTTATCTCTCCCTTCGACGCGCGAGCAGCGCGAACAGCCATGGAGCAGACGGATTGTGTCGTGATCGGCGCGGGTGTCGTCGGTCTGGCGATTGCGCGCGAGCTTGCCGCGCGCGGGCGTGAAACGATCGTGCTCGAGGCGGCCGACGCGATCGGCACGGGCACGAGTTCGCGCAACAGCGAGGTGATTCACGCGGGGCTCTACTATCCGCGCGGGTCGCTGAAGGCGATATCGTGCGTGCGCGGGCGCGACCTGCTGTACGAATTCTGCGACACGCATCACGTGCCGCACCGGCGCACGGGCAAGCTGCTCGTCGCGACGAGCGCCGCGCAGGTGAAGCAGTTGAAGGCGATCGCCGCGCGCGCGGCCGAAAACGGCGTGCTCGACCTGCTGCCGCTCACGCGCGCCGAGGCGCAGACGCTCGAGCCCGCGCTCGAATGCGTGGAGGCGCTGTTCTCGCCGTCCACGGGCATCGTCGACAGCCACCAGCTGATGCTCGCGCTGCTCGGCGATGCGGAACGCGACGGCGCCGTGTGCGCGCTGCAATCCCCGGTCGAAGCGATCGACGTGCTGAGCGGCGGGCGCTTCATCGTGCGCACCGGCGGCGCCGCGCCGGCCGAGATCGACGCCGCCTGCGTGATCAACAGCGCGGGGCTCGGCGCGCAGGCGCTCGCGCGCCGCACGCGCGGCCTCGATCCGCGCTGGGTGCCGCCGCTCTATCTCGCGCGCGGCAATTATTTCAGCCTGTCGGGCCGTGCGCCGTTCTCGCACCTGGTCTATCCGATGCCCGATCGCGCGGGGCTCGGCGTGCACCTGACGTTCGATCTCGGCGGGCAGGCGCGCTTCGGCCCGGACGTCGAGTGGTGCGATGCGCTGCGCTACGAAGTCGATCCGGCGCGCGCGGGTGCGTTCTACACGTCGATCCGCGCATTCTGGCCGGGCCTGCCCGACGATGCGCTGCAGCCGGCGTATGCGGGCATCCGGCCGAAGGTCGCGGGGCCCGGCGAGCCGCCGGCCGACTTCATCGTGCAGGGCGCCGCGCAGCACGGCGTGCGCGGGCTCGTGAACCTGTTCGGCATCGAGTCGCCGGGGCTCACCGCCGCGCTCGCGCTTGCGCAGCGCGTCGGCGACATGGTGTCGCGCGCGTGACGCACGGCCCGCCGCCGCGCGGGCCGGCCGCGCGAAACCCGTGTGAAATCCCTTATCTCCGGCATTTCGGCGCGCACATTTATTCGCTTGGGCGTTATTCTGTCGAACGGCTGTCGCCAGAACAGCTTTCAAACCGATAACGTTGGAGCGAGTCCCCCATGAAAACATCCCGTCGGAGTTTCCTGATTACGAGCATTGGTGCCGTGTCCGCGCTGGCGCTGTCGCGCGAAGCGCTGGCCGATGCGCCGATGCTGTCGGAAACCGATCCGACCGCGGCGGCGCTCGGCTACAAGGCCGATGCCACGAAGGTCGACAAGACGAAGTACCCGAAATACGTAGCGGGCCAGGATTGTGCGGCCTGCATGCTGTACCAGGGCAAGAAGGGCTCGGCTTCGGGCCCGTGCGGCGCATTCCCCGGCAAGCAGGTGTCGGCGAAGGGCTGGTGCAGCGCCTTCTCGAAGATGGGTTGAGGCCGGTGCGGCATCGTGCGATGCCGCATTGCGGCGAAAACCGCAACACGCTCGCCATCGAACGATGGCGGGCGTTTTTTATTGCTTGAAAACGGTTCCGTCGCTTTCTACACTCGCTGCACACCAGCGCGCCGCGGCACCCCGCGCGCCGAACCGCCCGACACGGCGCATTCACGAGGACGAGGCACGCATGGCGACGATTGCGAATTCAACGAAAACGAGCCGGCCCGAGCGTGCGCTGAACCGGCGCGCGGTGGTGGCCGCCGTGATCGGCAATGCGCTCGAGTGGTACGACTTCACGGTGTTCGGCTTCATGACGGTCGTGATCGCCGAGCTGTTCTTCCCCACCTCCAGCGAATATTCGTCGCTGCTGCTCACCACCGCGACGTTCGGCGTCGCGTTCTTCATGCGCCCGATCGGCGGCATCGTGTTCGGGCTGTATGCGGACCGCGCGGGCCGCAAGGCCGCGCTGTCGCTCGTGATCCTGCTGATGACGGCCGGCATCTTCCTGCTCGCGATCGCGCCGCCGTATGCGGCGATCGGCATCGGCGGCCCGATCCTGATCGTGCTCGGCCGCCTGCTGCAGGGCTTCTCCGCGGGCGGCGAATTCGGCAGCGCGACGGCGCTGCTGATCGAAGCGGCGCCGTTCTCGAAACGCGGTTTCTACGGCAGCTGGCAGATGGCGAGCCAAGCGGCCGCGCTGCTGATCGGCGCGCTCGTCGGCGCGGCCGTCACGCGCGGGCTGTCGCGCGACGCGCTGCGCAGCTGGGGCTGGCGCGTGCCGTTCATCCTCGGGCTCGTGATCGGCCCGATCGGCTTCTACATCCGCCGCCATCTCGCGGATTCCGAAGCATTCCTGCATGCGCAGCAAAGCGGGCGCCGCGCGACGCTCGGCGAAGTGTTCACGCGCCACCCGCGCGAGGTGCTGTGCGGGCTCGGCTCGGTGATCGCGCTCACCGTGACGATCTACGTGCTGATCAGCTATCTGCCGACCTTCGCGGTGAAGCAGCTGAAGCTGCCCTATGCGGAATCGTTCTACGCGGTGATCGTCGGCAACCTGCTGCTGATGGTGCTGTCGCCGGTCGCGGGCGCGTGGTCGGACCGCATCGGCCGCAAGGGGCTATCGCTGTGGTCGCTCGTGCTGACGCTCGCGCTGATGTATCCGCTGTTCGCGTGGCTCGACGCGGCGCCGAGCATCGGGCGGCTGATCGCGGTGCAGGCCGTACTGTCGGTGACGCTCGCGGGATACTACGGGCCATTCGGCGCGATGATTGCCGAGCTGTTCCCGGCCAACGTGCGCTCGACCGGGCTGTCGATCGCGTACAACGTCGCGGTGATGCTGTTCGGCGGCTTCGGCCAGTTCATCGTCACGTGGCTGATCAAGGTGACGGGCACGCCGCTCGCGCCGACCTACTACGTGATGGCGGGGCTCGCGCTGTCGATCGTCGCGGTCGCGTTCGTGCCCGCGCGCAGCGCCGACCTCGATGCGCCGGCGTGACGACATGACGATTTGAAGACGGTCATCGAATCGTTTCGCAAAACGCAATGATGTGCTGCAGAACGCGGGCGAAACGCTGCGTCGCCCCTTCGTGTTCGCACCCGAATTGTTTAGTCGTCGAACGAAACATGCGCGAAATGAACGGAATTGTCGCTCGCGCGCGTTGTCGCATTTTTTACCCACACTAAACATCGGCAAAAACCCGGCGGGCATCTAGAAGAGTTTTTTCTCCAGCTTGTTGCCACATCGATAGCTCAAGTAATATCCGCGTACGCCGGGCCCTGGCGGGACCGGTTCCGATCTGGAGACCTGGAGGAAACATGGAATACAACCGTCTGTTGCACACCCTGCGTGTTACCGCCATTGCAGGCGTGGCAGCGGCATCGCTCGGCGTCGCGGGCTCTGCATTCGCACAGATCCCGAACAAAACGCTCGTCTACTGCTCAGAAGGCAGCCCGGCGGGTTTCGATTCCGCGCAATTTACGACCGGCGTCGATTTCACCGCCGCCACGTTCACCGTCTACAACCGCCTCGTCGAATTCGAGCGCGGCGGCACGAAGGTCGAGCCGGGCCTCGCCGAGAAGTGGGACGTGTCGTCCGACGGCAAGGTGTACACGTTCCACCTGCGCCACGGCGTGAAGTTCCACACGACCGACTTCTTCAAGCCGACGCGTGAATTCAATGCGGACGACGTCGTGTTCTCGTTCGAGCGCATGCTCGACCCGAACAATGCTTTCCGCAAGGCGTACCCGGTGTCGTTCCCGTACTTCACCGACATGGGCCTCGACAAGCTGATCACGAAGATCGAGAAGGTCGATCCGTACACCGTGAAGTTCACGCTGGCCGAGCCGAATGCGCCGTTCATCCAGAACATGGCGATGGAATTCGCGTCGATCCTGTCGGCCGAATACGGCGACCAGCTGATGAAGGCCGGCAAGGCCGCCGACATCAACCAGAAGCCGGTCGGCACGGGCCCGTTCATCTTCCGCAGCTACACGAAGGACGCGACGATCCGCTTCGACGGCAATCCTGATTACTGGAAGAAGGGCGCGGTGAAGGTCTCGAAGCTGATCTTTTCGATCACGCCCGACCCGGGCGTGCGCGTGCAGAAGATCAAGCGCAACGAATGCCAGGTGATGAGCTATCCGCGCCCGGCCGACATCGCGACGCTGAAGGCCGATTCGAACGTCGACATGCCGTCGCAGGCCGGCTTCAACCTCGGCTACCTCGCGTACAACGTCGAGCACAAGCCGGTCGACAAGCTCGAAGTGCGTGAGGCGCTCGACATGGCGATCAACAAGAAGGCGATCCTCGAGTCGGTCTACCAGGGCGCCGGCCAGGCCGCGACCGCGCCGATGCCGCCGACCCAATGGTCGTACGACAAGAACCTGAAGATGCCGGCCTACGACACCGCGAAGGCGAAGGCGCTGCTCGCGAAGGCCGGCTTCCCGAACGGTTTCGAGATCACGCTGTGGGCGATGCCCGTGCAGCGCGCGTACAACCCGAACGCCCGCCTGATGGCCGAGATGATCCAGGCCGACTGGGCGAAGATCGGCGTGAAGGCGAAGATCGTCACGTACGAGTGGGGCGAGTACATCAAGCGCGCGCACGGCGGCGAGCAGGACACGATGCTGATCGGCTGGACGGGCGACAACGGCGACCCCGACAACTGGCTCGGCACGCTGCTCGGCTGCGAAGCGATCAAGGGCAACAACTTCTCGCACTGGTGCTACAAGCCGTTCGACGAACTGGTCCAGAAGGGCCGCACGACGACGGGCCAGGATGCACGGACGAAGCTCTACACGCAGGCGCAGCAGATCTTCGCGCAACAGCTGCCGTTCTCGCCGATCGCGAACTCGACGGTCTATCAGCCGGTGCGCAAGACCGTGGTCGACATGCGTATCGAACCGCTCGGCTATGCCCGCTTCGACGGTGTCAGCGTGAAGTAACCGGGCTGGCGTAAGCTGTCGTCATTGAGAAAACCGGCTTGAAATCATCCGGCGGCGAGGGGCCAAAAGCCCTTCGTCGCCGGTCGCACATTTCCCACAAGAAAATACGAGACGCATCATGTTCAGATTCGTGTTGCGCCGCGTGGGGATGGTGATCCCGACCTTCATCGGCATCACCATCCTGGCGTTTGCGCTGATTCACCTGATACCGGGCGACCCCATCGAAGTGATGATGGGCGAGCGCGGCGTCGATCCCGCGATGCACGCAGAGGCGATGAAACGCCTCGGGCTCGACGAGCCGCTGCCCCTGCAGTACGTCCACTACATCGGCCGGGCGCTGCACGGCGACCTCGGCACGTCGATCATCACCAATACGAGCGTCGCGGGCGAATTCTTCGCGCGCTTCCCGGCGACCGTCGAGCTGTCGCTGTGCGCGCTCGTGTTCG
This sequence comes from Burkholderia sp. BCC0397, assembly GCF_902832865.1. Lineage (NCBI taxonomy): Bacteria > Pseudomonadati > Pseudomonadota > Betaproteobacteria > Burkholderiales > Burkholderiaceae > Burkholderia > Burkholderia sp. BCC0397. Next base: position 144,449 of record NZ_CADFDL010000004.1, read on the forward strand.
CGCTCGCGGTCGGCCTGCCGGCCGGCGTGATCGCCGCGCTGCGGCGCGGCTCGGTGATCGACCACGGCGTGATGGGCACCGCGCTCACCGGCTACTCGATGCCGATCTTCTGGTGGGGGCTGATCCTCATCATGGTGTTCTCGTCGACTCTCGGCTGGACGCCCGTGTCGGGGCGCATCGCGGTTGAATACGATTTCCCGCACCCGACCGGCTTCATGCTGATCGACGCGCTGCTCGCGCCGGACGAAGGCTCGTTCAAGTCGGCGGTGAGCCACCTGATCCTGCCCGCGATCGTGCTCGGCACGATCCCGCTCGCGGTGATCGCGCGGATGACGCGCTCGTCGATGCTCGAAGTGCTGCGCGAGGACTACATCCGCACCGCCCGCGCGAAGGGGCTGTCGCCCGTGCGCGTGGTCGTCGTGCATGCGCTGCGCAATGCGCTGATCCCGGTCGTCACCGTGATCGGCCTGCAGATCGGCACGCTGCTTGCGGGCGCCGTGCTGACCGAGACGCTCTTTTCGTGGCCCGGTGTCGGCAAGTGGCTGATCGATGCGATCGGCCGCCGCGACTATCCGGTCGTCCAGGGCGGCATCCTGTTGATCGCGACGCTCGTGATCGTCGTGAACCTGGTCGTCGACCTGCTGTACGGCGTGCTGAATCCGCGCATCCGCCACACGAGGTAATCCCATGAGCAATCTGCAAAATACCCTGCCGAGCGAATCCGCACCGGCCGGCGGCCGTGCGCTCGCGCTGCGCGAGTTCTGGGCCAACTTCTCGCGCAACCGCGGCGCCGTCGGCGCGGGCATCGTCGTGATCGTGCTGATCGTCGTCGCACTGCTCGCGCCGCTGATCGCACCGCACAGCCCGGTCGAGCAATACCGCGACTACGTGAAGATTCCGCCCGCGTGGCTCGCCGGCGGCAACTGGCAATTCATCCTCGGCACCGACGAAGCGGGCCGCGACATTCTTTCGCGGCTGATGTTCGGCGCGCGGATGTCGTTCTGGATCGGCTTCGTGTCGGTCGTGCTCGCGCTGATCCCCGGCATCGTGCTCGGGCTGGTCGCCGCGTTCTTCCAGAAGTGGGCCGACACGCCGGTGATGCGCATCATGGACGTGCTGCTCGCGCTGCCGTCGCTGCTGCTCGCGGTCGCGGTTGTCGCGATCATCGGCCCGGGCCTCACCAACACGATGTTCGCGATCGCGATCGTCGCGCTGCCGGCCTACGTGCGCCTCACGCGCGCGTCGGCGCTCGGCGAGTTGCAGAAGGAATACGTGACCGCGTCGCGCGTGGCCGGCGCCGGCACGCTGCGCCTGATGTTCTCGCAGGTGCTGCCGAACTGCACGGCGCCGCTGATCGTGCAGGCGACGCTCGGCTTCTCGTCGGCGATTCTCGACGCGGCCGCGCTCGGCTTCCTCGGCCTCGGCGTGCAACCGCCGACCGCCGAGTGGGGCGCGATGCTCGCCTCCGCGCGCGACTACATCGACAACGCGTGGTGGATCGTGACGATGCCGGGCCTGTCGATCCTGATTTCGGTGCTCGCGATCAACCTGCTCGGCGACGGGCTGCGCGACGCGCTCGATCCCAAACTGAAGCGGATGGCCTGACATGACCCAGAATCTTCTGACCATCCGCAATCTCGCGGTGAACTTCAACGGCCTGCCCGCGGTCGACCGGATCAACCTGTCGGTCGCGCCGGGCGAGGTGGTGGGCGTCGTCGGCGAATCGGGCTCGGGCAAGAGCGTGACGATGATGGCGCTGATGGGCCTGATCGACGCGCCCGGCAAGGTGACGGCCGACGAGGTCACGTTCAACGGCGTCGACCTGCTGAAGGCGTCGCCGAAGGCGCGCCGCAAGATCGTCGGCAAGGACATCGCGATGGTGTTCCAGGACGCGCTGACGAGCCTGAACCCGAGCTACACGGTCGGCTACCAGATCAAGGAGGTGCTGAAGCTGCACGAAGGGCTGCGCGGCGACGCGCTGCACCGGCGCGCGCTCGAACTGCTCGACCAGGTCGGCATTCCCGATGCGAAGAACCGCATCGCGTCGTTCCCGCACCAGATGTCGGGCGGGATGAACCAGCGCGTGATGATCGCGATGGCGGTTGCGTGCAACCCGAAGCTCCTGATCGCCGACGAGCCGACCACCGCCCTCGACGTGACGATCCAGGCGCAGATCATGGATCTGCTCGTGAAGCTGCAGAAGGAACGCGGGATGGCGCTCGTGCTGATCTCGCACGATCTGGCCGTGGTGTCGGAGGTCGCGCATCGCGTCGCGGTGATGTACGCGGGCGAGATCATCGAGACCAACCGCGTGCCCGACATCTTCCGCGCGCCGCATCATCCGTACACCGAAGCGCTGCTCGCGGCGATTCCCGAGCACAATCAGGGGGCGCGTCGCCTTGCCGCATTGCCCGGCATGGTGCCGGGCCGCGATGATCGCCCGTCCGGGTGCCTGTTCGCGCCGCGCTGCAAGTACGTCGTCGACGATTGCCGCAAGGCGCGGCCGGCGCTCGACACGCTGGTGTCGGGCAACGATGCGATGCGGGCGCGCTGCATCAAGCCGCTCAATGTTTCCAACCTCGACCTGACGGCTTTGCATGGGACCGGAGTAAGCGCTAAAGCGCAAACTCCGGTCGACAGGAGTTCACGATGAACGTAGTCAATGAAACGCCTCGCGCATCGCACGACGAGGAAGCGGTGCTGGTGGCCGACGGCCTCGCGAAACACTATTCGGTGAAGCGCGGGATGTTCGGGCAGGGCACGGTGAAGGCGCTGAACGGCGTGTCGTTCTCGCTGAAGCGCGGCAAGACGCTCGCCGTCGTCGGCGAGTCGGGCTGCGGGAAGTCGACGCTCGCGCGCCAGCTCACGATGATCGAGACGCCCACCGCGGGCAGCCTGACGATCGACGGCAAGAACGTGGCCGGTGCGAGCCGCGAGACGGTCGCCGACCTGCGCCGCCGCGTGCAGATGGTGTTCCAGAACCCGTTCGCGTCGCTGAACCCGCGCAAGACCGTCGAGCAGACGCTTTCCGAGCCGCTCGAGATCAACACGAACCTGACGGCCGCCGAGCGCGCCGCGCGCATCGCGCAGATCATGCGCACGGTCGGCCTGCGGCCCGAGCACGCGAAGCGCTATCCGCACATGTTCTCGGGCGGGCAGCGCCAGCGGGTCGCGATCGCGCGCGCGATGATCCTCGAGCCGCGCATCGTCGTCGCCGACGAGCCGGTGTCCGCGCTCGACGTGTCGATCCAGGCGCAGATCCTGAACCTGTTCATGGATCTGCAGGAGCAGTTCAAGACGAGCTACGTGTTCATCTCGCACAACCTGTCGGTGGTCGAGCACGTCGCGGACGACGTGATGGTGATGTACTTCGGCAGCGTCGCCGAGCTCGGCGACAAGGCGACGATCTACGCGCATCCGCGCCATCCGTACACGCGTGCGCTGATGTCGGCGACGCCGGCGATCTTCGAGGAAGACCGCCGCGTGCAGATCAAGCTGCAGGGCGAGCTGCCGTCGCCGCTCAATCCGCCGTCGGGCTGCGCGTTCCACCAGCGCTGCCCGTACGCGGTCGAGCGGTGCCGCGTCGAGGAGCCGCAATTGCGCGAAGTGGACGGCCGGCGCGTGGCTTGCCATCGCGCCGAGGAGGTCGGGGAGGCGAATGCCTGAAGCGTTGGCGGCGCGCGTGTCCGGCGTGCGCCGTGCGGGGGCAGGCGGCGCGCGCGCGATGCGCGCGTACCGCTGCGCGCGGCGCTGGAGCGTGCGTACCGTCACAGGCGCGGCGCTGGCCGGCGCGTGCGTGGCGGCCAGCGTCGTGGTGCCCGTCGAACCGGCGCGCGCCGAAGGGCGTGCACCGGCGACTTCGCCGATTCATCCGTCGCAGGTTCCGCCGCCCGGCATGAGCCTGCCGGGCTTCCATGCGCCGGCCGTGTCCGACGGCACGGTGTCGAGCGGCACCGTGCGCGTGCAGCCGGCGCGCATGCCGTTCTACGTCGCGACCAAGGGCAAGGTCACGCTCTACGTGCTCGGCACGCTGCACACGGGCGATCCGTCCGATTACCCGAGCGCGCAGCCGTTCCGGCCACGCATCCTCGCGGCGCTCGCCGCGTCGCCGACGCTTGCGCTCGAACTGTCGCCCGACGACCTGCTCGAATCGCAGGACGACGTGTCGAAGTACGGCGTGTGCCGCTACCCGTGCCTGCAGCGCCTGCTGCCCGAGCCGCTGTGGCAGCGGCTCGCGGCGCGCCTGCGCGGCAACCCGGCCGCGCTCGCCGAGATCCGCAAGATGCGGCCGTGGCTCGCGGCGCTCGTCGTCGAGACCTACGATTCGCTGTCGGCGGGCCTGCAGACCGAATACGGCACCGAGGCGCAACTGCAGAACGTGTTCCTGAAGAAGAAGGGCGGCCGCGTGATCGGGCTCGAGACGCTCGCCGAACAGATGCGCGCGTTCACCGGGCTGACGCTCGCCGAGCAGCGCGAGATGCTCGCGCAGGACATGGTGCAGACGCCCGCGCAGAACGCCGACGACATCAAGGCGCTGCACCGACTGTGGCGAATTGGCGACGCCGATGCGATCTCCGCATGGGCCGTCGCGAAGAGCGAACGGCTCGCGCGTTCGAAGGCGTTGTCGGCGTCGCTCGACAACAAGATCGTGTACGAGCGCAACCGGCGCTTCGTTGCACGGATGACGGCAATCGCCGCGCCGAACCGGCCGCTGTTCGTCGCGATCGGCGCGCTGCATCTGGGCGGCTCGCGCGGCGTGCTCGAATTGTTGCGCCAGCAAGGATACCGGGTCGACGCGAACTGATCGCGCCCGGATGCCCGCATTGATCTTCCCCTGTTTGATCGACGTCGCGCGCGCCGCGCGAGGCGCGTGCGCGGTGGCGTCGCTCGATAAGGAAAACCCTTGAATCGTCGGAAAATAGCGTTTAAAACGATTGACATCCCGTTCGGCCGATATCTATTCTTCATCCCACAAGTTGAAAAAATGAAAAGAATAGATAAGTTCTACGGGGTAGCAGAAATAAAGCGCGGGGTGAGCGTCGCCGGCACGTGAAGCACGTGCCGGCCGCGGAGAGTCTGCATGCACGGCGGGGCCAATCGTCGTCGAACAACACATGCATGCGGGCCGACTTGCAGATAAGCGACGTTCCGTCGTCTGACCGGGGAAGGCAGTGATCGGGCGGCGGCGGACGTTTTTTAATCCGGAATATTTTTCCGGTCACCGTCGAAAGACGGTTTCGGGGGGTGAATCGACAGACGGCGAAGCCGCAGCGATTGCGCCAACGGAAAAGCGCCACGAGGGCGCTTTTTTCTTTGGTGCGGCGAAAACGTGCGGCGTGCGGGCAATGCGCCGAATACGCCGAATGCATTCCCGAATGCTGCGTTACGCGCCTTCGCCGGCCTGCAGCGCGCCGGGCGCCACGACGTCGACGCCGGCGGCCTCGAGCGCCGCGCGGATCCGCTTCGCGAACGCCAGCGCATGCGGCCCGTCGCCATGCAGGCAGACGGTCTGCGCATTGAGCGGCACCCATTCGCCGCTCAACGCGCGCACCTGCCGGTTGCGCACCATGTCGAGCGTGCGTGCGAGCACCGCATCTTCATCGTCGATCAACGCGCCGGGCAGGCTGCGCGGCACCAGCGAGCCGTCCGCGCGGTAGCCGCGATCGGCGAACACTTCTTCCACCGCCGCGAGCCCCGCACGCCGCGCGGCCGCGATGAACACGCTGTTCGCGAGGCCGAACACTGCGAGCGACGGATCGAAGTCGTGGATCGCGGACACCACCGCGTCGGCGATCATCGGGTCGCGCGCGGCCTGGTTGTACAGCGCGCCGTGCGGTTTCACGTGCACGATGCGGCCGCCCTCGGCCTGCGCGATCGCCGACAGTGCGCCGAGCTGGTACAGCACGCCCGCGTAGATGTCGCCGGCCGGCAGCTGCATTTCCTTGCGGCCGAAATTCTCCGGATCGTGAAAGCTCGGGTGCGCGCCGATCGACACGCCTTTCTGCACGGCCCAGCGCACGCAGTCGCGCATCGCATTCGCGCCGCCTGCGTGCCATCCGCATGCGATGTTCGCCGACGTGACGAGGTCGAGCAGCGCCTCGTCCGATCCGCATCCTTCGCCGAGATCGGCATTCAGATCGATTTCCATGATGTTCCTCGTCCACTGGTTGCGTGGCGCGTCTTTCGCTGCTGCTTCCGCCATTGTCACGCCGCGCGCGATTGCGCGCGGCGGCGCGCTTCCTCGCGCATCTCGATCGCGACGTCGATCTGCCGCAGGTACGCCCGTTCCGCGACGAGGGCGGCGCGCGCGGCGTCGAGTGTCGTGCGCACGAAGCGGATCGGCAGGTTGAGCCGCGCCTGCGCGAGCTTCCACAGGTCGGCGCGGATCACCGTGCCGATCTTCGGGTAGCCGCCGGTGGTCTGCGCGTCGTGCATCAGCACGATCGGCTGGCCGTTCGGCGGCACCTGGATCGTGCCGGGCAGCACCGCGTGCGACAGCAGCTCGACCGGCCGCTCGCGCACGAGCTCGGCACCGGCGAGCCGATAGCCCATCCGGTTGCTGTTCGCGGTGACGAGCCATTCCTCGTTCCAGAACGCCTGCTGCGAATCGGCCGCGAACGATGCGTAGTCGGGGCCCGGCAGCACGCGCACGGGCATCGCCCACGGCGCATGCGCGGGGCGGTGACGGCGCGGCGGCTCGTCGACGCGCACGAATGCGCACCACGCCGGCGCCTTCACGCCGAATTCGGGCGCATCGGCCGCGAGGCAGCCCGCGCCGGCCGGCGGCACGCCGACCGGGAGCCGGTCGCCGTCGCGCAGTGTGCGGCCGCCGAGGCCGCCGAAGCGCGACGCGAGATCGGTGCTGCGCGAGCCGAGCATCGGCAGCACGTCGATGCCGCCCGCGATGCACAGGTAGCCGCGCATGCCGCGTTTCGCGGCCGGCAGCACGAGCGTCTGCCCGGCGTCGACCGGCAGGCTCCACCACGAATGCACGGGCTTGCCGTCGAGCGTCGCGCCGAACTCGGTGCCGGTGATCGCGATGCGGGTGGCGCGCGTGAAGCGGAACGTGGCGGGGCCGATCGTGATTTCGACGGCCGCCGCGTCGGGGCGGTTGCCGACCAGCCGGTTGCCGACTTCGAGCGCGAGACTGTCGAGCGCGCCGCCCTGCGCGACGCCGAGATGGCGTGTGCCGCGGCGCCCGAGATCCTGCACGGTCGACAGCGGGCCGGCCCGCACGACCTCGATGGTGCCCGGTGCGTTGCTCTGGGTCATCGTGCGTCGACTCCCGCAATGGTGAAGCGTACGCGGTCGCCGGGCAGCAGCAGCGTCGGCTGCGGCCGCGCCGGATCGAACAGCAACTGCGACGTGCGGCCGATCAGTTGCCAGCCGCCGGGCGACGTGGCCGGGTAGATGCCCGTCTGCGCGCCGCCGATGCCGACCGAGCCGGCCGGCACCTCGAGGCGCGGCGCCGCGCGGCGCGGCGTGTGCAGCGACGCGTCGAGGCCGCCCAGATACGCGAAGCCCGGCTGGAACCCGACGAAGAACACGACGTAGGCGCCGGCCGCGTGGCGCGCGACGACCTCGTCGGCCGACAGGCCCGTGTGGGCGGCGACGGCCGCCAGGTCGGGGCCGGCGGCACCGCCGTACTCGACCGGGATCTCGACCTCGCGGCCGTCCGCGTGCTCGACGTCGGCCGTCTCCCACGCGTCGCGCAGCGCGGGCGTGAGCGAGTCGGCCGTCGCGGCGAGCGCGTCGAACACGATGGTCAGGTTGTTCATGCCGGGGACGACGTCGATCACGTCGGGCCACGCGCGCGCGGCCTCGGCCACGGCCCAGACGCGGCGCTGGCAATCGAGCGTGGCGGGTGGCGGCACCTCGCAGACGAGGGCGGCATCGCCGAGCGGATAAATGCGGGGTTGCGTCATCGGACTGGCACGGTTCGGACGGCAATGTTAGCGCACATTGTCGATAAAATATCGACAACTTCTCAATAAGCGTTTTCGCCTAGCTCGTATGCCGGGGCTTCTGGCGTACACTCGGGCACATCCTGTCATCCGGCTTGCGCCGCCTTTCCATGAAGCGTCCTGCGACCAAGATCGTGTCATCCGAACACCTCGTTTCCGATTCGAGCGCGGAGCTGTCGGAGCTCGAATACGGGCTCATCATGGCCGGCAACGCGTTCAACCGCTGGATGGTGCGCTGCATGTCGGCGGCGGGCGCGAAGGACATGACGGCGGTCGAGGTCTCGCTGCTGCATCACGTCAGCCATCGCGAACGCAAGAAGAAGCTCGCCGACATCTGCTTCGTGCTCAATATCGAGGATACGCACGTCGCGACCTATGCGCTGAAAAAACTGATCGCCCGCGGCTATGTGAAGAGCGAGAAAAACGGCAAGGAAGTGTTCTTCTTCGCGACCGACGCGGGTCGCGACCTGTGCCTGAAGTATCGCGAGGTGCGCGAGCACTGCCTGATCGAGACGCTGAAGGACAGCGGCCTCACCAACGCGCAGATCGGCGACGCGGCGCAGTTGCTGCGCCACGCATCGGGCCTCTACGACACGGCCGCGCGCGCGGCGGCGTCGCTGTAAACGATTGCGGAAACGGTCGGGCGCGGCGACGCGCTCACGGGCAGGCGGCGACGATCGCGGCGCCGCGCGCGGCATTATCCGGCGGCCGGGTAGAGCGCGCCGTCGGTGACGATCCAGCGCAGCGCGAGATCGTGCGCTTCGGCCGGCAGCGCATCGACGCGGCACGCTTCGTACGCGATGCCGACCGTCACGGGCAGCGCGTCGCCCGGCCAGGCGGCGAGCGTGCGGTCGTAGTAGCCGCCGCCGTAGCCGAGCCGGTAGCGCTGCGGATCGAATCCCAGACAGGGAATCAGCAAGAGATCGGGCACGACGACGATTCCCGACGCCGGTTCGGGAATCCGGTGATGACCTTCGCGCATCGGCGTGTGCGCGTCCCACGCGTGGAACGCGAGCGGCGTGTGTCGCTCGCCGATCACCGGCAACGCGGCGCACCGGCCGGCGCCCGCCGCGCACCATGCGAGCACCGCGTCGCGCGCATCGAATTCGCCCGGCAGCGGCCAGTAGAACCCGACCGTGCGCGGCGCCAGGCGGTCGAGCAGCGTGCGCAGCCGCGCATCGAGCGCGGCGTTCGCGGCGGGCTGCGACGCGGCGTCGCGACGGGCGCCGGACAGCGTTTTGCGCAGCGCAACCTTCGGGTTCGGCACAGGGTTGCGTGCTATGCTTTCGCTCAATTCGTGCTCCATTCAAAACGATGTCGAACAGCCTTTTCCGAGTATATCGCGCGGTCGCGCTGGCGCTTTCTGCCGTCGCGCTCGTCGCGGGCACGGCCGCATGCGCCGCGCCGAACGACGACACGCTCCCCGGGGATGACCAGATCTTCGTGCAGCTTCGCGAAGCCGCACGCCGCAACGACGCCGCGAAGGCCGCGCAGCTCGCGTCGATGATCCCGAACTATCCGGTTCCGTCCTACGTCGAGTATTTCCAGATCAAGCCGCAGTTGTTCGATTCGACGGGCCGCGCGCGCGTCGATGCGCCGGACGCGCCCGTGCAGTCGTTCCTGCAGCGCTACGATGGCCAGGCGATCGCCGATCGCCTGCGCAACGACTACCTGCTCGTGCTCGGCGCGCGCCACGACTGGCGCAATTTCGACGACCAGTACAAGCGCTTCGTGCTCGACGACGACACGCAGGTCAAGTGCTACGCGCTCGAATCGCGCGCGGCGCGCAACGAGAACGTCGCCGAGGCGGCGCGCGCGCTGCTCGTCGAACCGAAGAACTACGGCGACGCATGTGTCGACCTGATCACCGCGCTCGCCGTCAACCAGCAGTTCACGAGCGACGACGTGTGGCAGCAGGCGCGCCTCGCGTACGAGCAGAACTACACGACGCTCGGCGGCAAGATCGTCGACGCGCTCGGCCCGCGCCCGGTTGGCTTCGACCAGGCGACGAGCGCGCCGCCGCTGTATCTCGCGCGCGGCGTCGGCCCCGATGCCGCGTCGCATCAGATCGCGCTGATCGCACTGAGCCGCATGGCGCGCAACGACCCGGACGCGGCCGCCGGGATGCTGACGACGGTCGCGCCTTCGCTGACCAAGCAGGAACAGGCGATCGCGTGGGGCGCGATCGGCTACCAGGGCGCGATCAAGCGCTCGCCGATGGCGTCGGTCTGGTACGCGAAATCGGCGAATGCGCAGTTGTCGAACCCGGGCTACGAATGGCGCACGCGCGCCGCGCTGCTCGCCGGCAACTGGCCGATGGTGCGCTGGTCGATCGAGCAGATGCCGCCGTCGCTGCGCAACGATCCGGCGTGGATCTACTGGCATGCGCGCGCGCTCAAGCAGAGCGGCGACACGCTGCAGGCGAACCAGGAATTTGAGCAGGTCGCCGGCCAGTTCAACTTCTACGGGCAGTTGGCCGGCGAAGAGCTCGGCCAGCGCACGATGATCCCGCCGCGCACGAAGGTGAGCGACGCCGAGATCGACGCGATGGGCAAGATTCCGGGCTTCGCGCTCGCGCAACGCTTCTACGCGCTGAACCTGCGCCTCGAGGGCAATCGCGAATGGAACTGGCCGTTGCGCGGGATGACCGATCGCCAGCTGCTCGCGGCCGCCGAATACGGCAAGCGCGTCGAGCTGCTCGATCGCACGGTCAACACGGCCGACCGCACGAAGGCCGAGCACGACTTCACGCTGCGCTATCCGTCGCCGTACCGCACGACCGTCGAGCGCTATGCGCAGTCGACGGGCCTCGACGTCGAATGGGCGTACGGGCTGATCCGTCAGGAATCGCGCTTCATCATCAGCGCGCGTTCGTCGGTGGGCGCGGGCGGCCTGATGCAGCTGATGCCGGCGACGGCCCAGATGGTCGCGAAGAAGCTCGGCATGGGCTCGATCTCGCGTGCGCAGATGCACGACATCGACACCAACATCCAGCTCGGCACCTGGTATCTGGCTGACATCTACAACAACTTCGACAGCTCGCCGGTGCTCGCCACCGCCGGCTACAACGCGGGCCCGGGCCGGCCGCGCCAGTGGCGCCAGGTGTTGACGCAGCCGGTCGAAGGCGCGATCTTCGCGGAGACGATTCCGTTCAACGAGACGCGCGACTACGTGAAGAACGTGCTGTCGAACACCGTCTATTACGCGGCGCTCTTCGAGGGCAAACCGCAGTCGTTGAAGAAACGTCTAGGCATGATCTCGCCCTGATAAGCAATCTTCACACTGCCGCGCGAGACGCGGCAGTGTTCTTTTGAGGCTCACATCATGGATCGCCAGACCGTCGCGCTGCTGGGCGGCACCGGCTTCATCGGCAGCCGGCTCGTCAATGCGCTGATCGACGCCGGCAAGCAGGTACGGATCGGCACGCGCCGGCGCGACCACGCGCGCCACCTGCAGATGCTGCCGGTCGAGATCGTCGAACTCGACGCGCTCGATACGCGCACGCTCGCGCGCTTCGTCGCCGGCGCGCAGGCGGCGATCAACCTGATCGGCGTGCTGCACGGCGGCCGCGGCACGCCGTACGGGCCCGGCTTCGCGCGCGCGCACGTCGCGCTGCCGGCCGCGCTGGCAGCCGCGTGCGTGGAGGTCGGCGTGCAGCGCGTGCTGCACATGAGCGCGCTCGGCGCCGATTCGCACGGCGCGAGCATGTACCAGCGCTCGAAGGGCGACGGCGAGGCCGCGCTGCATGCGGTCGCGGCCACCGATTCGCTCGCGCTGACGATCTTCCGTCCGTCGGTCGTGTTCGGCCCCGGCGACGCATTCCTTAACACTTTCGCGAACCTGCAGCGCACGGTGCCCGTGCTGCCGCTCGCGATGCCCGACGCGCGCTTCCAGCCGGTATTCGTCGGCGACGTCGTGCGCGCGTTCGTCAACACGCTCGATCTCGCGGGCGCGCACGGCAAGACCTACGAGCTCGGCGGCCCGACCGTCTACACGCTCGAGCAACTGGTACGCTATTGCGGCACGCTGGTCGGCCGGCAGGCACGCATCGTGCGGCTGCCCGACGCGCTTGCGCGGCTGCAGGCGAGCGTGTTCGAATGTCTGCCCGGCGAGCCGGTGCTCACGCGCGACAATCTCGCGACGATGTCGGTGCCGAACGTGCTGTCGGGGCCGCTCGCGCCGGAACTCGGGATCTCGCCCGCGAGTCTCGAAAGCATTGCGCCCGCGTATCTCGGCGAAGCGACCAAGCGCTCGCGGTTCGACTGGTTCCGCTCGCGTCGCTGATATCCGCGGGGCGCCGTGGGCCGGCGCCTTTCTTTTCCTTTTTCGCGTTTTTTCCGGAACCCCGTCATGAAGCTCGTCATTGGAGACAAGAACTACTCGTCGTGGTCGATGCGCCCGTGGGTGCTGCTCGCGCATTTCGGCATCCCGTTCGACGAGATCGTGGTCGAGCTGCGCCGCGACGACACGGCCGCGCGCATCCGCGAATACTCGCCGACCGGCAAGGTGCCGTGCCTGGTCGACGATCACGGCTTTGCGATCTGGGATTCGCTCGCGATCGCCGAGACGCTCGCCGAGCGCTATCCGCAATTCCCGATGTGGCCGGCCGACCCGCTCGCGCGTGCGCATGCGCGCTGCGTATCCGCCGAGATGCATTCGGGCTTCGCCGCGCTGCGCACGCAGATGGGCATGAGCATCCGCGCGTCGATGCCGGGGCGCGGCGCGACGCCCGATGCGCTCGCCGACGTCGCGCGCATCGACGGGCTGTGGAGCGAATGCATCGAGGCATCGGGCGGGCCGTTCCTGTTCGGCGAATTCGGGATTGCCGATGCGATGTATGCGCCCGTCGTGATGCGCTTCAACACGTATGCGCCGGCGCTGTCGCCGGAGGCGGCCGGCTATTCGGCGCGCGTGACGGCGCTGCCGGCGGTGCAGCGGTGGATCGATGCCGCGCGCCGCGAAACCAACGTGATCGCCGACTACGAACCGCAGCCATGAACATCTACGCAGTAGGCGGAGCGATCCGCGACGAATTGCTCGGCGTGCCGGTGCAGGACCGCGACTACGTGGTGGTGGGCGCGACGCCCGAGCAGATGACCGCGCAGGGCTTCCGGCCGGTCGGCAAGGATTTTCCGGTGTTCCTGCATCCGCAGACGCAGGAGGAATACGCGCTGGCGCGTACCGAGCGCAAGACGGCGGCCGGCTATCACGGCTTCCAGTTCCATTACGCGCCGGATGTAACGCTCGACGAGGATCTCGCGCGGCGCGACCTGACGATCAACGCGATGGCGCGCGAGGTGAGCCCGGAAGGCACGCTGGTCGGCCCGGTGATCGATCCGTTCGACGGGCAGGCCGACCTGCGCGCGCGCGTGTTCCGGCACGTGAGCGACGCGTTCGTCGAGGATCCGGTGCGGATCCTGCGCATCGCGCGCTTCGCCGCGCGGTTCGCGGATTTCACGGTCGCGGACGAAACGCTCGCGCTGATGCGGCGGATGGTCGACGCGGGCGAGGTCGACGCGCTCGTGCCCGAACGCGTGTGGCAGGAAATCGCGCGCGGGCTGATGGAGGCGACGCCGTCGCGGATGTTCGCGGTGCTGCGCGAATGCGGCGCGCTCGCGCGCATCCTGCCCGAGGTCGACGCGCTGTGGGGCGTGCCGCAGCGCGCCGATTACCACCCGGAAGTCGATACCGGCGTGCACGTGATGATGGTCGTCGACTACGCGGCGAAGCAGGGCTATTCGCTGGCGGTGCGCTTCGCGGCGCTGACGCACGACCTCGGCAAGGGGACGACGCCCGCGGACGTGCTGCCGCGCCACGTCGGCCACGAAAGCCGCAGCGTCGAGCTGCTCAAGCCGTTGTGCGAGCGGCTGCGCGTGCCGAACGAATGCCGCGATCTCGCGCTGGTGGTCGCGCGCGAGCACGGCAACCTGCATCGCGTGATGGAGATGGGCGCGGCCGCGCTGGTGCGGCTGTTCGAGCGCAGCGACGCGCTGCGCAAGCCGGCTCGCTTCGCCGAGCTGCTGCAGGCCTGCGAATCGGATGCGCGCGGGCGGCTCGGGCTCGATGCGCAGCCGTATCCACAGGCCGAGCGGCTACGCGTCGCGCTCGCGGCGGCGCGCAGCGTCGATGCCGGCGCGATCGCGCGCGGCATCGGCAACGACACGGAGAAGATCAAGGAAGCCGTGCACCGCGCGCGGATCCAGGCCGTCGCGCAGGCGCTCGCGATCGGCGAGTAGGCGGCGCGGAACCGGGCGCGCGGCATGTGCGCCCGCCAGCCGTTACGGTTTCTTCTTGCGTGCCGGGGGCGCGGCCGCCGGGCGCTTGCCGGCAGCGGCGCGCGGCTTCGCCGACACCTTCTTGTCGGCTGCGCCGGCCCTGGACGGTCGTGCCGCGGCGTCGTCGCGATCATCCCGTTTGGGCGCCGGCGCGCGGCGGCTCACGCGCGGCTCGCCAGCGGCGGGCCGACCGATATCCATCGTCTCGGACACGAATTCCGCAGAACTGTCATCGAACAGCGGCAGCGTGCTGACGGTGATCAGCTCGACCGGCCCCGCGCCGACATTGGCCACGCGATGCCGCTTGCGCGCGTCGAAGTGCAGCGAGTCGCCGGACGTCAGCGGGTAATCCTTCCTGCCGACCGTGTAGCAGACGCGGCCAGCCAGCACGTACACGAATTCGTCGCCGCCGTGCGCGACCCATTCCGACCGGTAGCCAGCCATCATCTGCACCTTCAGCGCATTGATCTGGCTGCCGTCGAACGTGGTGGACAGCCGCTCGTACCATTGCGACGCGGCGTCGAGCGCGTACGGCTTGCGGCTGCCCTCGTGCGAATCGGGCTGCGCCTGGCGCGGCTGCTCGATCAGCGTGCCGAGCGGCACACCCAGCGCCTTCGCGACGTTGACGAGCGACGACAGCGAGATGCCCGTCAGATGGCGCTCGACCTGCGACAGGAAGCCGACCGACAGTTTCGCTTCGGTCGCGACTTCCAGCAGCGTCTTCTTCGCTTCCCGGCGCAGGCGGCGAATGCGCTGGCCGATACGCATGAGGTCTGAATCCATGAATCTCTTTCGTGGCAACGAGTCGGTGCGCGGGCGCAGCGGCGGGCGGTCGCCGGGGCGGCGAGGCCGGCGCATTGTACCGCGCAGCGTCGCCGGGCGAAGTGACGACGCTGTGCCGAGATCCGCAGGCCGCGCGCCGATTTTAGTCCTACGAAAATTTTGGCTTGACCGCGATTTCGGCCTGCTCTAGATTCTGTCGCGCATCAAACAAAGTTAAGTGAGACAAAAATTTGCCGAGGGCGGCCGCTGGAACCGCGGCGCGGCCCGGCCGCGCGTCGCGCCATGCGCGACCTGCGCCGCGGCGACGTGTCGTGTCAGGCAGGCGCGACGCCGCGACACGCCGCCGGCCGCCGACAACGATGAATAACGGGCATCCGATGATCGATCGACTGAAATACAGCTTCTCCGGCCTTCCCCCGTACGACGCGTCCGTCGCCGATACGCAGGCCGGCCTGTCGCGCCTGCTCGATGCCGCGCGACTTGATGCGGTGCTGATCACGTCGCAGGACGAATACGTGACCGAGTACCTGCCGCGCAGCAACAACCCGCGCTACGCGGTGTCCGGCTTCGACGGCTCGGCCGGCTGCGGGATATTCCTGAGCGCGGCGACCGCGCAGGCGCTCGGTGTGCCGCCGTTCGTGCTGTTCGTCGACGGCCGCTATCACTTCCAGGCCGACGAGCAGTGCGATCCGGCGCGCGTGCGCGTCGAGAAGCTCGGCATCAACGTGACGATCTGGCAGGCGATGGCCGACTGGCTGGTCGCGCACGCGAGCCGGCTCGCGCGGGTCGGCTACGACGCGCGGCGGATCAGCGTCGCGCAGCGCAACCGGCTGTTCGAGCAGACGCAGGCCGCGTCGCTCGACTGGGCGAGCCTCGCCGATCGCGAGATCGACCGCGCGATCGCGCTGCCGGGCTGGAACGTCGAGCGGCCGATCTTCGAGATCCCGGCCGCGATGACCGGCCTGAGCGTCGCGCAAAACCTCGACGCGCTGAACCGGCAGCTCGCCGCGCATACCGGCGCGGCCGACGGCAAGACGGCGTTCTTCACCTGCGCGTCGGACGATCTCGCGTATCTGCTGAACAGCCGCGGCTATCACATCCCGAATGCGTCGTCGCACCTCGGCTTCCTGTTCGCGATCGGCGGGCAGGTGGCGTTGTTCTTGCCGGAAGGCTGCGACCGTTGCGAGGTCGCGCTCGATTCGTATCCGGCGCTGCACGTGATCCGGCGCGACGTCGCGGCGCTCGAGCGCTTCCTCGCGCAGTTCGCGGTCGAGCACGTGTGCTACGGCTTCGAATCGGTGAACTGCGCGCTCGTCGACGCGGTGAACCGGGTGTGGCCGCACGCGCGGCACGCCGATTTCAACCCGGTCGAGGCGCTGCGGGCGAGCAAGACGCCGGCCGTGCTCGAGCACTTTCGCGACGCGTTCGCGCGCAGCTCCGCGGCGATCGCCGAGACGATGCGCTGGGCGAAGACCGGCGAGCCGGGCGTGCGCCACACCGAGTACGACCTCGCGCGCACGATCAACGACGCGTACGGCGCCCGTTCGGCGGTCGCGCTGTCGTTTCCGTCGATCGCGGCGAACGGCGCGAACAGCGCCTTCGCGCATTACACGGCGGCGAGCGCCGACGTCGAGCTGACCGAAGGCGAACTCGTGCTGCTCGACAGCGGCGCGTACTACGAAGCCGGCTTCGCGACGGACTGCACGCGCGTCGTGCTGCGCCGCACGCAGCCGGACACGGTCGCGCAGCCGTGGCAGCGCGAGATCTACACGGTCGCGCTGAAGGCCTGCATCAAGGGGCTCGCCGCGCGCTTTCCGGCCACCGCGAAGGGCGGCGACGTCGATGCGCTGGTGCGGCAGGTGTGCCGCGATCATGGCCACGATTTCGGCCACGGCACCGGGCACGGCGTCGGGATTCACGTCCACGAGGGCGGCGTGCGGTTCGCGCCGGGCGCGCAGTACGGGCTGGTGCCGAATGCGGTGATTTCGGTCGAACCGGGCATCTACCTGCCGGGCAAGGGCGGCGTGCGGATCGAGAACATCGTGATCGTGCGGCCGGACGACGCGCAGCCCGACACCGTGACGTTCGAGAACATCGTGACGGTCGGCTACGACTGGGACCTGATCGATCTGGATCTGCTGGACGACGCCGAGCGCGCGTACCTGCGCGACTACGAGCGGCTGTGCGTGGAGCGCGGCACGCAGGTCACCGCGTGTCCGCTGTTGTAACGAAGGGGAAGGCAGGGGCGCGGCCGCCGGGCGGCCGCGCGGCGCGACGTCAGCGCGTCAGCGCCGAGACGCGTCCGTCCGGGCCGTAGACGCCGGCCGGCGCGGGTGCCGAGCGCAGCACCGCGAGCGCGCGTTCGTTGTAGTCCATCCGGATCCGGATCAGCATTCCGTTGTTCGCGTTGGCCTGACGCGCGCGTTCGGCGGCCTGCTGCAGCAATTGCCAGCGGCCCGCGAGGCGCGCATCGTGCTCGGCCGCCTGGTCCATGCCTTTCTTGCCGGCCGGAAAGCCGAGCGCGGAAAGCTGCGTGTCGCGCGTGCGTTCGAGCTGCGCGAGCCGGTCGATCAGTTCGCTTTTCTTCTCGACGATCCCGGGCAGCATCTCGAGCGGCTCGGCCGTCGTCAGCGCCTTTTCCTCGTAGACGAGCAGGGACGCGAACGCTTCGACCGTCGCGTGTTCGTCGTTGACCGTGGCCAGCAGCTCTTCTCTCATCGCGTCATGCTCGTCACGCCGGTGCGTACAAGTGCTGCGCGCGCCGGCAAACCGGGTGAACCGGCCACGAGGCCGGGATTAGCTGCCCTGCGGGCGCTGCTGCTGCAGCAGTTCGCGGGCGGTGTTCAATACGCCGTCGGCAATCTTGTTCGCGTCGATCGTCAGCGTGCCGTTGTTCAGCGCGTCCTTGATCGACTGGACCAGGCCCGCGTCGATATCGGCGTCGCCCGACGCGGATACCGAACGCAGCTGGCCGGACAGACCCGACAGGTTCACGGTCGTGTCGCTGCCGGTCGATCCTGCGTCGGCTGCCTGCCCGGATGACTGGGCCGTGCCGGACGGCGCACGGGCCGCGCCGTTGCCGGTCGGCGCGAGGGGGCTCGGTTTCGGAGTGGAATCGATCTTCACGATGGGTTTCCTGTACGGTTTGACCCAGATAACGGCCGGGTCGGCCCGAACTTTAGCATCGCGAGCCCGAAATGCTCCGAATAAACAATTCTTTACATTCTTGCGGCAGAACCGTCCCTACAGCGGAATTTCGACGGTGCCGGCGTCCTTGACGATCGCCGTGACGATCTGCCCGGCCGCCATCCGCACCCGTACCGACTGGCCGGGCGCCGCATTCGCGAGCGCGCTGCCCTCCGCCGAAATCGTGAAGCCGGGGCCGGCCGCGACGACCCGCACCGTCTGGCCGGCCGACACCGACGCCGCGCTCTTCAGCATGTCCTGCCGCAGCGGCAGCCCGGCCGAGATGCGCGCGAGCGCGGTCGCGCCGACGGCCTGCGCCGGATCGGTGATCACCGCGAGCGGCAGCACCGTCAGGTCGCCGTCGCGCGCGACCAGGTCGGCCGCGGAGAGCGGCTCGCCGGGCGCGATCTGGCGCGCGGCGACGTAATAGGTGGCCTGCACGGCGACCTTCGCCTGCAGGTAGACGGTCCACGGCCGCTCGCCCGCGCAGCGCACGCCGACCGTCGTGCGGCCCCACAGGCGCGCGCCGGTCGGCAAGAACGGTTCGAGCGTCGTGCACGCGGCGAGCCCGCGCGGAAAGGCGGTCGTGACCGTCGCGGTGGTCTTGCCGGGCAGGCCGGCGATCTGCTGCTGCAGGAACGCGAGCGCCGCGCGCCGGATCGTTTCGGGGTCTTGCTGGCCGAGCGGCGTCGCGGGCTGGGCCGCGGCGGCAGCCGGGGCCGGGTTCGCGGAAGCCGCCGCCGTGCGCGGCGCCGCTGTGACCGACGCGGCGCGAGCCGCCGCCAGGCGGGCTGAGGCTGCCGGTTGCGGCGCCGGCCGCGCGGGCGTTGATGCCGGCTCGGCCGTGCCGGCGACGACCGTCGCGATGGCGGCAGGGTCCGCCGCGCGCGGCGACGCGCCGTACCCGGCGTGCGCGCGGGCGGCTGCGTAGACGGGAGCCGGCGCGTGGGCCGGCGCAGCGGCCGGCGGCGGGACGCTCGTCACGACCATCGGGCCGGGCGGTTGCGCCGCGTAGCCGCCGCCGGCCGCGGCGCTCGCCCCGCCGGCCACGCGCTGCGCGCCCGAAGCCGCAGCGCCTCCCGCATTCCCGCCAAACTGCCCGCCGCTCGCCGCGTTGGCGTGCGCGAGCGCGGTTTCGGCCGTCTCGCCGCGCCCGGGAA
Organism: Burkholderia sp. BCC0397; assembly: GCF_902832865.1. Lineage (NCBI taxonomy): Bacteria > Pseudomonadati > Pseudomonadota > Betaproteobacteria > Burkholderiales > Burkholderiaceae > Burkholderia > Burkholderia sp. BCC0397. The sequence continues at coordinate 163,817 of NZ_CADFDL010000004.1, forward strand.
TCACGATCATCCCGTCGTCGGCGTGCACGGCGGGCGCGGCGATCCACAGCGCCGCGGCGAGCGCGAACGCACGCCGGACGTGCGTGAGCCGCCCGTTCCTGTCGCGAAGTGCGCCGCCTGTCATCGCCGTGTCCTCGATCCGTTGATCCGCTTCGCATTCTAGGGAGCGGGGGCGTCGCGCAAACGATGAATAGAGGGGGCCTTTGCCGCGTTATTCGTCCGATTGCCAGTTGCGTCCCGCGCCTACCATCGCTGTCATGGAAAAAAGCCTCTCGGGTCGCCATCCGGTGCGAGGGGCGTGCAGCGCTTCATACGGAGAGACGCACACATGCTGGACAAACTCGATGCGGAATTCGCGTTCGGCCGACAGGCGCTCGACGTGCGCGCCTACCGGCAGGAACTGCTGTCGTCGAACATCGCGAACGCCGACACGCCCGGCTACCAGGCCCGCGACGTCGATTTCGCGTCGACGCTCGCGCGCTCGCTGAAGCAGACGAGCGGCGGCGTGGCGCCGAGCAACGCCGCGCAACTGCCGATGGCGCCGCCGGCCGGCGTGACGAGCGGCATGTCGATGGTGTCGACGGCGCCGGGCCACATGTCCGGCACCGCGAAGCTGATCCCGACCGGCGGCCCGTCGGACGACTACGGCCGCGCGCAATACCGGATGCCGCTGCAGCCTTCGCTCGACGGCAACACGGTCGATCTCGACGTCGAGCGCGTGCAGTTCGCGAACAACGCGCTGCACTACGAAACCGGAATGACCGTGATGACCCAGCAGATCAAGGCGATGATCGCCGCGATCACGACGAACTCGTAAGCGCCGCTTTCGAATCCGGACCCCAGCACAAGGAGCCTCCATGCCTTCGTTGATGAACATCTTCGGCGTCGCCGGTTCGGCGCTGTCCGCGCAATCGCAGCGCCTGAACGTCACCGCGTCGAACCTCGCGAACGCCGACAGCGCGACCGGCCCCGACGGCAAGCCGTACAAGGCCAAGCAGGTCGTGTTCGCGACCGACCCGGTGGGCGGTGCACGCACCGCGTCCGGCCAGGGCGTGGGCGGCGTGCGCGTGACCAAGGTGATGGACGACCCGTCGCCGATGAAGTCGACCTACGACCCGGCGAACCCGGCCGCCGACGCGAACGGCTACGTGCAGATGCCGAACGTCGATCCGGTGCAGGAGATGGTGAACATGATCTCGGCGTCGCGCTCGTACCAGGCCAACGTCGAGACGCTGAACACCGCGAAGACGCTGATGCTCAAGACGCTGACGATCGGCTCGTAAGCCGCGCGTCCACCGACCTCACAGACCCGACAGTTTCGACAGAAGGCCACCCAGGATGACTTCCTCCAGCACGACGATCGGCAGCAACGGCACGAACGTGTCGACCCTGCCGACCGACACGATGAATACCAACAACGTGTCGTCGACCAAAGGCACGTCGGCGAGCGACCTCCAGGCGACGTTCCTGAAGCTGCTCGTCACGCAGCTGCAGAACCAGGATCCGACGAGCCCGGTCGACAGCTCGCAGATGACGTCGCAGCTCGCGCAGATCAACACGGTGAGCGGCATCGCGCAGCTGAACACGTCGCTGACGTCGCTGTCGACGCAGCTCACGGCCGGCCAGCAGACGCAGGCGGCGCTGCTGATCGGCACGAATGTGCTCGCGCCGGGCAACGCGGTCGCGGTGAAGAGCGGCGCGGCGTCGCCGTTCGGCGTGTCGCTCGCGAGCGACGTGTCGAACCTGACGATCACCGTGAAGAACAGCTCGGGCGTCGTCGTCAACACGATCAACGCGGGCAAGCAGTCGGCCGGCACGGTGCCGTTCAACTGGACGCCGACCGACGCGGCCGGCAACGCGTTGCCGGACGGCGCGTACACGGTCAGCGCGCAGTACGCCGGCACCGACGGCAAGGCCTACGCGCCGACCGTGCTGGCAGCCGCCACGGTGCAGAGCGTGGTCAAGCAGGCGGACGGCACCGCGGGGCTCGTGCTGTCGAACGGCACGACGGTGGGGCTCACCCAGGTTGCGTCGATCTTCCCGAACACCAAGTCGTCCACGTCCGGCGACACCACCACCAACTGATCGAGTTTTCTCGTAACGGAGACCGAAATGGGTTATCAACAGGGTCTGAGCGGCCTCGCCGGCGCATCGAACGCGCTCGACGTGATCGGCAACAACATCGCGAACGCGAACACGGTCGGCTTCAAGTCGAGCACCGCGCAGTTCGCCGACATGTACGCGAACTCGGTCGCGACGTCGGTCAACACGCAGATCGGCATCGGCACGTCGCTGAACTCGGTGCAGCAGCAGTTCGGCCAGGGCACGATCAATACGACGAACTCGTCGCTCGACGTCGCGATCAACGGCAACGGCTTCTTCCAGATGTCGAACAACGGCGTGACGACGTACTCGCGCGACGGCACGTTCCAGCGCGACAAGAACGGCTTCATCGTCGACTCGCAGGGCCGTAACCTGATGGGCTACGCGGCCAACGCGGGCGGCGTGATCAACACCGCGCAGACCGTGCCGCTGCAGGCGCCGACCAACAACATCGCGCCGACCGCGACGACCAAGATCACCGGCCAGTTCAACCTGAACTCGCAGGACACGGTGCCCGCCAAGACGCCGTTCAGCGCGACCGACAACACGACCTACAACTACTCGACGGCGATCCAGGTGTACGACTCGCTCGGCGGTTCGCAGCCGGTCAACATGTACTTCGTGAAGTCGGCGGCCGGCACGTGGGAAGCGTACGCGGGCGTCCAGGGCGGCGCGACGACCGATCTCGGCACGATCACGTTCGATACGTCGGGCGCGATCAAGAGCACGACGACGGGCACGCCGGCCGCGCCGACCGCGTCGCTCGGCCAGTTTCAGTTCACGGTGCCGAACACCGACGGCTCGGCGACGCCGCAATCGCTCACGCTCGACCTGACCGGCACGACGCAGTACGGCGGCAAGGACGGCGTGAACAACCTCGCGCAGAACGGCTACGCGAGCGGCACGCTCACCACCTATTCGATCGGCGCCGACGGCAAGCTGACCGGCAACTACTCGAACGGCCAGACCGCCGTGCTCGGCCTGATCGCGCTCGCGAACTTCAACAACCCGAACGGGCTGGTGAACCTCGGCGGCAACCAGTACGCGGAATCCTCCGCGTCGGGCGTGCCGCAGGTGTCGGCGCCGGGCAGCACGAATCACGGCACGCTGCAGGGCAGCGCGCTCGAGAACTCGAACGTCGACCTCACGTCGCAGCTCGTCAACCTGATCACCGCGCAGCGCAACTACCAGGCGAACGCGCAGACGATCAAGACGCAGCAGACCGTCGATCAGACGCTCATCAACCTGTAAGCGCGGATAACCGGCAGCCATGGACCGACTGATCTATACGGCGATGACGGGCGCGTCGCAGTCGCTCGACCAGCAGGCGGTGGTCGCGAACAACCTCGCGAACGCGTCGACGACGGGCTTTCGCGCGCAGCTCGCGACGTATCGCGCGGTGCCGATGAATTTCGGCGACGGCAGCAACATCGACCCGACGACGACGCGCACCTACGTGCTCGCGTCCACGCCCGGCGCCGATTACGCGCCGGGTCCGATCACGCGCACCGGCAATCCGCTCGACGTCGCCGTGCAGGGCGCGGGCTGGCTGTCGGTGCAGACGGCCGACGGCAGCGAGGCGTACACGCGCGCCGGCAACCTGCATGTCGACGAGAACGGCCAGCTCGTCAACGCGAGCAACCTGCCGGTGGTCGGCAACGGCGGCCCGATCTCGGTGCCGCCGAACGCGGAAGTGACGATCGGCAAGGACGGCACGGTGTCCGCGCTGATGCCGGGCGACCCGCCGACGGCGGTCGCGATCGTCGACCAGATGAAGCTCGTCAATCCCGATCCGGCCACGCTCACGCGCGGCAACGACGGGTTGTTCCGCACCGCCGACGGCAATCCGGCCGACGTCGATCCGAACGTGGTCGTCACGCCGAATTCGCTCGAAGGCAGCAACGTGAACCCGGTGACCGCGATGGTCGCGATGATCGACAACGCGCGCGCATTCCAGCTTCAGTCGAAGCTGATCCAGACGGCCGACCAGAACGAGCAGACGGCGAACCAGCTGCTCAACTTCAGCTGAGCGCCCGCGCCAGCTTACGCAGGAGAATCGACAAATGAATCGTTCGCTCTACATCGCCGCGACCGGCATGAATGCGCAGCAGGCGCAGATGGACGTGATTTCGAACAACCTCGCGAACACCAGCACGAACGGCTTCAAGGCGTCGCGCGCGGTGTTCGAGGATCTGCTGTACCAGACCATCCGCCAGCCCGGCGCGAACTCGACGCAGCAGACCGAGCTGCCGTCGGGCCTGCAGCTCGGCACCGGCGTGCAGCAGGTCGCGACCGAGCGCCTGTACACGCAGGGCGGCCTCACGCAGACCGGCAACTCGAAGGACGTCGCGATCAACGGCGCGGGCTTCTTCCAGGTGCTGATGCCGGACGGCACCAACGCGTACACGCGCGACGGCTCGTTCCAGACCAACGCGCAGGGCCAGCTCGTCACGTCGAGCGGCTACCAGATCCTGCCGGCGATCACGGTGCCGCAGAACGCGCAGTCGCTGACGATCGGCAAGGACGGCGTCGTGTCGGTCACGCAGCCGGGCTCGAGCAACGCGGTCCAGATCGGCTCGCTGCAGATCGCGACCTTCATCAACCCGACCGGCCTCGAGGCGAAGGGCGAGAACCTGTTCGCGGAAACGACGTCGTCGGGCGCGCCGAACGTGTCGCAGCCGGGGCTGAACGGCGCGGGCGTGCTCAACCAGGGCTACGTCGAGGCGTCGAACGTGAACGTCGTGCAGGAACTCGTCAACATGATCCAGACGCAGCGTGCCTACGAGATCAACAGCAAGGCCGTGACGACGTCCGACCAGATGCTGCAGACCGTCACGCAGATGAAGAGCTAACCGGAACGTCCCGTCGTCGCCATGAAGCAGGTTCGCCTCCCCTCGTCAGCCACCGTCCGCGCCGCCTGCGCGGTCGCGGTGGCGGCGCTCGCCGGTTGCGCGCAGATTCCGCGCGATCCGATCATCCAGCAGCCGATGACGGCGCAGCCGCCGACGCCGATGTCGATGCAGGCGCCCGGTTCGATCTACAACCCCGGCTACGCGGGGCGGCCGCTGTTCGAGGATCAGCGGCCGCGCAACATCGGCGACATCCTGACGATCATGATCGCGGAGAACATCAACGCGACCAAGTCGTCGGGCGCGAACACGAACCGGCAGGGCAACACCGACTTCAACGTGCCGACGGCCGGCTTCCTCGGCGGGCTGTTCGCGAAGGCGAATCTGTCGGCGACCGGCGCGAACAAGTTCGCGGCCACCGGCGGCGCGAGCGCGGCGAACACGTTCAACGGCACGATCACGGTGACCGTCACCAACGTGCTGCCGAACGGCAACCTCGTGGTCAGCGGCGAGAAGCAGATGCTGATCAACCAGGGCAACGAATTCGTGCGCTTCTCGGGGGTCGTCAACCCGAACACGATCTCGGGCGCGAACTCGGTCTATTCGACGCAGGTCGCCGACGCGAAGATCGAATACTCGTCGAAGGGCTACATCAACGAAGCCGAGACGATGGGCTGGCTGCAGCGCTTCTTCCTCAACATCGCGCCGTGGTGATGACGATGCGCAAGCCCCTTTTCCACCGTCTATCGTTGCGTGCGCATGCAATCGTGCGGCTCGCCGCCATGCTGGCGCTCGCCGCCTGCGCGTTCGGCACGGCGCCCGCGCATGCGGAACGCCTGAAGGATCTCGCGCAGATCCAGGGCGTGCGCGACAACCCGCTGATCGGCTATGGCCTCGTCGTCGGCCTCGACGGCACGGGCGACCAGACGATGCAGACGCCGTTTACGACGCAGACGCTCGCGAACATGCTCGCGAACCTCGGCATCTCGATCAACAACGGTTCGGCCAACGGCGGCCCGTCGTCGCTGAACAACATGCAGCTGAAGAACGTCGCGGCCGTGATGGTGACGGCCACGCTGCCGCCGTTCGCGCGGCCCGGCGAGGCGCTCGACGTGACCGTGTCGTCGCTCGGCAATGCGAAGAGCCTGCGCGGCGGCACGCTGCTGCTCACGCCGCTGAAGGGCGCGGACGGCCAGGTATACGCGCTCGCGCAGGGCAACATGGCGGTCGGCGGCGCGGGCGCCAGCGCGAACGGCAGCCGCGTGCAGGTGAACCAGCTCGCGGCCGGCCGCATCGTCGGCGGCGCGATCGTCGAGCGCGCGGTGCCGAACGCGATCGCGCAGATGAACGGCGTGCTGCAACTGCAACTGAACGACATGGACTACGGCACCGCGCAACGCATCGTGTCCGCGGTCAACTCGAGCTTCGGCCCGGGCACCGCGACGGCGCTCGACGGCCGCACGATCCAGCTCGCGGCGCCGGCCGATTCGGCGCAGCAGGTCGCGTTCATGGCGCGGCTGCAGAACCTCGACGTGAGCCCGGACAAGGCCGCGGCGAAGGTGATCCTGAACGCGCGCACCGGCTCGATCGTGATGAACCAGATGGTCACGCTGCAAAGCTGCGCGGTCGCGCACGGCAACCTGTCGGTGGTCGTCAACACGCAGCCGGTGGTGTCGCAGCCGGGGCCGTTCTCGAACGGGCAGACGGTGGTCGCGCAGCAGTCGCAGATCCAGCTGAAGCAGGACAACGGCGCGCTGAAGATGGTGACGGCCGGCGCGAATCTCGCCGACGTCGTGAAGGCGCTGAACACGCTCGGCGCGACGCCCGCGGACCTGATGTCGATCCTGCAGGCGATGAAGGCGGCCGGCGCGCTGCGCGCCGACCTGGAGGTGATCTAAATGGCGGCGAACCTTCCGAACGCGAACGACCTCACGCAGCGCTTCGCGCTCGACGTGCAGGGTTTCGATGCGCTGCGCGCGCAGGCGAAGCAGTCGCCGCAGGCCGGCGCGAAGGCGGTGGCCGGCCAGTTCGACGCGATGTTCACGCAGATGATGCTCAAGAGCATGCGCGACGCGTCGCCCGACGGCGGGCTGTTCGATTCGCACACGTCGAAGATGTACACGTCGATGCTCGACCAGCAGCTCGCGCAGCAGATGTCGACGCGCGGGATCGGCGTCGCCGACGCGCTGATGAAGCAGTTGCTGCGCAATGCGGGCGGCGGCGCGGGCGGCGACACGGCGGCCGACGTCGGTGCAGGCGGCATGGGCGCAGGCGGCCTCGGCACGGCCGGCAACGAAGGCAGCCTCGCCGCGATGAACGCGATGGCGAAGGCCTATGCGAACGCGGCGAACAACGGCGGGCTCGCCGGCGCGCGCGGCTACTCGGCCGGCAGCGCGCTGACGCCGCCGCTGAAGGGCGCGAGCGGCGTGCAGGACGCGGACGCGTTCGTCGATCGCCTCGCGGCCCCCGCGCAGGCGGCCAGTGCGACGACCGGCATCCCGGCGCGTTTCATCGTCGGCCAGGCCGCGCTCGAATCGGGCTGGGGCAAGCGCGAGATCCGCGCGGCCGACGGCTCGAGCAGCTACAACGTGTTCGGCATCAAGGCGAACAAGGGCTGGACGGGCCGCACCGTATCGGCGCTGACCACCGAATACGTGAACGGCACGCCGCGCCGTGTGGTCGCGAAGTTCCGCGCGTACGACTCGTACGAGCACGCGATGACCGATTACGCGAACCTGCTGAAGAACAATCCGCGCTACGCGGGCGTGCTGAGCGCGAGCCGCAGCGTCGAAGGCTTCGCGCACGGCATGCAGAAGGCCGGCTACGCAACCGACCCGAATTACGCGAAGAAGCTGATCTCGATCATGCAGCAGATCGGCTGACGGGCTCCACCCGCCACCGGTTCATCCCCCCTTCGGACCGCGCCCGGCACCCCGCCGCGCGCGGTTTCAACGTTTGCGCGAAATAAATCGCCGTTTCGATCTAAACTTTCGGTCAGCACTGCCGCTAAGTGTGAGAGACCTGCGACCGGGCCCCCGTTCTGGCCCGGTTTTATTGCGCACCGGTTGCCCCGGGCGCCCATGACAAGAAAGACCGGCTAGCCATGAATATCGAAACGTCGACGGACCCCAGCCTGGATGCAGGCCACTCCGGGCCCGACTATGCCCGCCGCAATCCGCTGGAAATCGGCGTGCAGCTGCGCAACCTGGTGAATCGCGGCGATTTCCTGACCGTCCAGTACCCGGGCGGCCAGCTCGTCACGCGGCTGCTCGAGGTCGATGTCGGCGCACGGACGTTCACGTTCGACTGGGGCGCGCTGTCCGAGCAGAACGCCGGCATCCTCGGCGCGTCGCACTGCACGTTCGCGGCCGCGCCGGAGGGCGTGCGGGTCGAATTCACCACGGGCACGCCGCGCGAGACGCGCTACGAGGGGCTGCCCGCGTTCGTCGCCGATTTCCCCGACGTGCTGGTCTGCATCCAGCGCCGCGAATATTTCCGCGTCGATGCGCCGATCGTCGATCCGTTTCTGTGCCGCGGCAAGCTGCCGGACGGCGAAGGCTTCCTGTTCGAGGTGCACAACCTGTCGCTCGGCGGCGTGGGGCTGCGCACGGCCGACGAGCGCGTCGAGGCGCTCGAGGTCGGCACGCTGCTGCCGGACGTCGAGCTCGAGCTGACCGGCCACGGCAAGCTGTCGCTCGACCTGCAACTGGTGTCGCAGCGTTCGACGCAGCTGCCGAACGGGTCGCGGCGCTACCAGCTCGGCTTTCGCTACATGTCGCTGCCGGGCAGCGCGGAGAACACGTTGCAGCGGCTGATCACGCAGCTCGAAATGAAGCGCCGCTCGCTCGCGCGGGCCTGACGCGCACCCGGCTGGCGGCTCCCGCACGGGCCGCCCGCAAAGCAGCGCCGGCGCACCTGCCGGCCGCTTAGACCGGCGACGCACGCCCGTGTGCCGCGCGTGCATTTTTTCCTCAATTTTTTCGATCCGCGGCCGTTATACCGGGAGTCACGCAACCCGGCGGCCGCAGCGCGGCCGGCTCATCAGGATCGCGCATGTCCAACACACTCATGAACCTCGGCGTCAGCGGCCTGAATGCCGCGCTCTGGGGCCTCACGACGACCGGCCAGAACATCAGCAACGCCGCGACGCCCGGCTATTCGGTCGAGCGGCCGGTCTATGCGGAAACGAGCGGCCAGTACACGAGCAGCGGTTACATGCCGCAGGGCGTGAGCACCGTCACCGTGCAGCGCCAGTACAGCCAGCACCTGAGCGACCAGCTGAACACCGCGCAGACGCAGGGCGGCGCGCTGTCGACGTGGTACACGCTCGTCGCGCAGCTGAACAACTACATCGGCAGCCCGACGGCGGGGATCTCGACCGGGATCACGAGCTACTTCACCGGGCTGCAGAACGTCGCGAACAACGCGTCCGACCCGTCGGTGCGGCAGACCGCGATCAGCAACGCGCAGACGCTGGCCAACCAGATCAACGCGGCCGGCCAGCAGTACGACGCGCTGCGCCAGAGCGTGAACACGCAGCTCACCAGCACCGTGTCGCAGATCAACACGTACACCGCGCAGATCGCGCAGCTGAACCAGCAGATCGGGGCGGCGAACAGCCAGGGGCAGCCGCCGAACCAGCTGATGGACCAGCGCGACCTCGCGGTGTCGAACCTGTCGGGCCTCGCCGGCATCCAGGTCGTGCGCAACGACAGCGGCTACAGCGTGTTCCTGTCGGGCGGCCAGCCGCTCGTCGTCGCGGACAAGAGCTATCACCTCGCGACCGTCACGTCGCCGTCGGACCCGAGCGAGCTGACCGTCGTGTCGCAGGGGATCGCCGGCGCGAACCCGCAGGGGCCGAACCAGGCGCTGCCCGATTCGTCGCTGTCGGGCGGCACGCTCGGCGGCCTGCTCGCGTTCCGCAGCCAGACGCTCGACCCTGCGCAGGCCCAGCTCGGCGCGATCGCGACCAGCTTCGCCGCGCAGGTCAACGCGCAGAACGCGCTCGGCATCGACCTGTCGGGCAACAAGGGCGGCAACCTGTTCACGACGCCGTCGCCGACCGTGTACTCGGACCAGGGCAATACCGGCAACGCGTCGCTGTCCGTGTCGTTCGCGAACGCGTCGCAGCCGACGACGAGCGACTACACGCTGTCGTACGATGGCACGAACTACACGCTGACCGACCGCGCGAGCGGCGCGGTGGTCGACCAGAAGTCGGGGCCGATGCCGGTCTCGCTCGGCGGGCTGAATTTCTCGACGCCGTCCGGCTCGATGAACGCCGGCGACAAGTTCACCGTGCTGCCGACGCGCGGCGCGCTGAACGGCTTCGGTCTCGCGACGACGAGCGCGTCGGCGATCGCGGCTGCGTCGCCGGCCGTCACGTCGGCGGCGAGCACTAACACCGGCACGGGCAAGATCGCGCTGGGCGGCGTGACCGCGGGCTACCAGGTGCCGACGACCAAGCTGACCTACGACGCGACGGCGAAGACGCTGACGGGCTTCCCGGTCGGCACCACGGTGACGATCGGCACCACGCCGCCGACGTCGGTCACGATCAACAACCCGACGGACACCGTCCCGTACGACCCGGCGGCCGGCGCGACGATGGCGATGTCGGGGACGGCCGCGGGCGCGCTCAACGGCGTGAGCGTCACGCTGTCCGGCGCACCGGCGACCGGCGACTCGTTCACGATCGGGCCGTACGCGGGCGGCACCAGCGACGGTTCCAATGCGCTCGCGCTGTCGAAGCTGGTCAATGCCAAGGCGCTCGGCAACGGCACGGCGACGCTCACGGGCGCGTATGCGAGCTACGTGAACGGCATCGGCAACATGACGACCCAGCTGAAATCGTCGAGCGCCGCGCAGACCGGGCTGATCGGCCAGATCACCGAGGCGCAGCAGTCGGTGTCGGGCGTGAACCAGAACGAGGAAGCGGCCAACCTGATGCAGTACCAGCAGCTTTACCAGGCGAACGCGAAGGTGATCCAGACGGCGGCGACGCTGTTCCAGACCGTGCTGGGCCTGTTCAACTGACCGGATTCGAGGGATAGAAGCGATGCGGATTTCCAGCGCCCAGTTCTTCCAGCTGAACGTTTCACAAATGAACGACCAGCAGGCCCAGCTCGCGCAGCTGTATCAGCAGATCGGGAGCGGCGTGAGCCTGCAGACGGCGGCCGACAACCCGGCCGGCGCGGCGCAGGCCGTGCAGCTGTCGATGACGTCGGCGACGCTGTCGCAGTACGCGACCAACCAGAACGCGGCGCTTGCGTCGCTGCAGGCCGAGGACCAGACGCTGCAGAGCGTCAGCGGCGTGCTGACGGGCGCGCAGTCGCTGCTCGTGCGCGCCGGCGACGGTTCGCTGGCCGACAGCGACCGCTCGGCGCTCGCGACGCAGCTGCAGGGATACCGCGACCAGTTGATGACGCTCGCGAACACCAACGACGGCGCGGGCAATTACCTGTTCGCCGGCACGAAGAATTCGGCGGCGCCGTTCTCGACGACGCCGAGCGGCAGCGTCGCCTACGTCGGCGACACGGGGACGCGCCAGGTGCAGATCGCCGATTCGAGCACCGTGTCGCAGGGCGACCCGGGCGCGGCCGTCTTCATGTCGGTGCAGGCGATCGGCAGCTCGCCGGTGCCGTCGGCCGGCGCGGGCAACACGGGCACCGGCACGATCGGCACGGTCACGGTGACGAACCCGTCGATCGCGACGAACGGCCATCAGTATTCGATCAAGTTCGGCGGCACGGCCGCCGCACCGACCTACACGGTGACCGACAACTCGGCCAGCCCGCCGACCACCACGCCGGCGCAGGCCTATTCGGCGGGCTCGGCGATCTCGCTCGGCGGCGGGATGACGGTGCCCGTGTCGGGCACGCCGGCCGCGGGCGACACGTTCGCGGTCTCGCCCGCGCCGCAGGCGAGCGGCGGCTCCGACGTGTTCTCGACGCTCGACGCGATGATCTCGGCGCTGCAGACGCCCGTGACGGGCAATGCGGTGGCGGGCGCGGCGCTGAAGAACGCGCTGATGACGGGCTCGATCAAGCTCGGCAACACGATGCGCAACGTGACGACGATCCAGGCATCGGTCGGCGGCCGCGAGCAGGAAATCAAGGCGATGCAGGCCGTCAACCAGACGGCGGCGCTGCAGACGACCAGCAACCTGTCGGACCTGACCAGCACCAACATGGTCACGACGATCAGCCAGTACCTGCAGGTGCAGAACGCGCTGACCGGCGCGCAGAAGGCCTACGTGCAACTGCAGAACATGTCGCTGTTCCAGTACATCAATCCTTGATGCACGGCGCGCCGGTGGCGATGTGAGCGCACGCTTGCGTCGCCGCCGGCGCGATCCGCCTCCCGCGTGCCCTGCGCGGGCGGCCGTTTCGCCGGGCCGCGCGGCCGCGCACCGGTTCGCGCACGCGGCACACGCCGTCGCACGCCTGGCGGCCCCGCGAGTCAGGCCGCTTGCCAGCCCCATTCCCGCTCCGTAAACTCGCGCCAGATTCCAGACCGGCGCATCCTTGGCAGCCGGCGACCGACGACCGACAGGAGCGCTTTCCCCATGTCCGATTCCTACTTCCCGCGCTGGCGGGTCCAATCGACCGGCGCGACCGCGCGCGTGGTCGGCCCCGACGAGCGCCTCGCGTGGCCGCAGATGGTCGCGATGGGCGTGCAGCACGTCGTCGCGATGTTCGGTTCGACCGTGCTCGCGCCGCTGCTGATGGGCTTCGACCCGAACCTGTGCATCTTCATGTCGGGCATCGGCACGCTGCTGTTCTTCGTGCTGGTCGGCGGCCGGGTGCCGAGCTATCTCGGCTCGAGCTTCGCGTTCATCGGCCTCGTGATCGCGGTGACGGGCTACGGCGGCAGCGGCCCGAACCCGAACATTCCGGTCGCGCTCGGCGGGATCGTCGCGTGCGGCGTCGTGTACGTGGCGCTCGGCGCGCTGGTGCAGGCGATCGGCACGCGCTGGATCGAGACGCTGATGCCGCCGGTCGTGACCGGCGCGGTGGTCGCGGTGATCGGGCTGAACCTCGCGCCGATCGCGGTCAAGGGCGTGTCGGGCTCGACCTTCGAATCGGTGATGGCGCTCGTCACGGTGCTGTGCGTCGGCGGCGTCGCGGTGTTCGCGCGCGGGATGATGCAGCGCCTCCTGATCCTCGTCGGGCTCGTGATCGCGTACGTGATCTACGCGATCGCGACCAACGGAATGGGCCTCGGCAAGCCGATCGATTTCGCGATCGTCGCGCAGGCCGCGTGGTTCGGCGTACCGGGCTTCCGCGCGCCGGTGTTCGATCCGCACGCGATGCTGATGCTCGCGCCGATCGCGGTGATCCTGGTCGCGGAGAACCTCGGCCACATCAAGGCCGTCAGCGCGATGACGGGCACCAACCTCGACCGCTACGTCGGCCGCGCGTTCATCGGCGACGGGCTCGCGACGATCGTGTCGGGCAGCGTCGGCGGCACGGGCGTGACCACTTACGCGGAGAACATCGGCGTGATGGCCGTCACGCGGATTTATTCGACGCTGGTGTTCGCGGTCGCCGCGCTGATCGCGATCGGGCTTGGCTTCTCGCCGAAGTTCGGCGCGGTGATCCAGACGATCCCGGGCCCCGTGCTCGGCGGCGTGTCGATCGTCGTGTTCGGGCTGATCGCGGTGACGGGCGCGCGAATCTGGGTCATCAACAAGGTCGACTTCTCCGACAACCGCAACCTGATCGTCGCGGCGGTCACGCTGGTGCTCGGCGCCGGCGACTTCTCGCTGAAGATCGGCGGTTTCGGGCTCGGCGGGATCGGCACCGCGACCTTCGGCGCGATCATCCTGTACGCGATCCTGCGCAAGGAGAAGGAACCGGGGCCGGTGGTGTGAGCGGCGCCGTGGCGCATGGCCGCGGGAACGGGAACGGGCAGGGCGGACATCACGGGTTCGGCTGCACCGAAAACGTGAGCGGCCACGCAAAGGTCCCGTCCTTCGCCTTCGGCGCGAACACGAAACGATAGGTCAGCGTGAAGGTCGTGTTCAGCGCCGTATAGGGCACGACGATCGTGCCGCCCGTCGCCGGCAGCACGACCTTGCCGCCGAATCCGCTGATCTCGATCGAACTGAACAGCGCCTGGCTGGCGGCGGCCACCTGCACCCGCACCGTGTACCCGGCCCGGTCGTTGGTCTGGATCGCGAGCGTCGTCCCCGTGGTGTTGTTGACGTTCGGCACGGCCACGTAGCCGGTGCTCGTGTCCTTGTTCGCGATCATGAGCTTGGCCGGATAGGCCGCCTTGAGCCGCGCATACGCCTGCACCGTCGCACCGACCTGCACCGACCGGCTGGCCTGCTTCGCATCGGTAGGGCCGGGCGCCGCGCCGAGCAGTGCGATCGATAGCGCGGCGATGGCCGCAAGCAGCCCGCGCGCGCGGCGGGCGGTCCGCTGCGGGGCGACAGACGCCGCGCGGGTCGGCCCGCGGCGGCCGCACCGTGCTGCGGCGGCGCTCGCTGTCTCGGTTCGATTCATGGTATGCCCCCGTTGTCCAAGTCCGTGGTGGCGATCGACGGCGGTACGTGCCACGCACCGCTGCCACCGCACCGGGTCGTTGCCTAGTAGTTGAACAGGATCGTGATGTTGCTGTCCGCGTATCCGCCCGGCACGACGTTCTGGCCGCCGCGGATCAGCCCGTACACGGTTGCGCTGAAGGTGCCGGCGCCCGAGATCTTGCCCCACGAAATCGCCGACGTGCCGCTCGTGCCGTCGCCCCAGATCGACGTGTGCGCGCTGTCGAGATACAGGTTGTAGCCCAGCGTCTGGGTGCCGCCGGTCCGCGTCATCAGGCGGTTCGCGAAGGTGCCGCCGCCCGCGCTCGCCGTGATCGTCGGCGTCGCGTTGCCGCTGCCGGAGCAGCTGATCGAGATCGTGGCGGCGGAGGTGGCGGCGTTGAGCGTGTCGTACGTGCCGAACGCCATCGACGACGGCGCATTCATCGTGCAGGTCGTCGCCGCGCGCGCGGGCAGGGCGACCAGCATGACCGCACCGGCCGCGAGCGCCGCGGCGGCGCGAAGGCGCGCGAGCCGGACCGGTCGCCCGGCATGCTTGCGATGTCTCATGGTGTGACTCCCTTGCAAAGATGGGTGCCCAGGTCCGGCAGCGGGTCGTCGCCGGCGGGAAAGCGCACGGTCACGTCGCACTGCCGGTCGCGCCACGCCGCATGCAGCTGGTTTTGCTCCGACAGTCCGGTCAAGTAGACGACGCCGTCGCGGCCGACCGGAAATGCGTCCTTCTGTCCTGCGATCGTGACGATCGCGCCGGCCGGCAGGTGCGCGCCGTTCTCGAGATCGAGCGTGAGCATCGCGCCGCGCGAGCGCGTGATCGGAAACGCGAGCGCCATGCCGCTGCGGAAGTAGGGCACCGCGTCGAGCTTCAGCGTGCCGATCGTCGCGTCGAACGGCAGGTCGGCCTGCTCGATCGAGATCGGGTTGCTTTCATACGCACGCAGCCGCGGCAGCAGCGCGACGCCGCTCGCGTCGGTGTGCGCGACGATCTGGTTGTCCGCGAGGATGCCGACGTTGGCGAAGCCCGGCACCTTGACCAGCGCGAAGCTGTCGGTGATCTGCCGCGACAGGCGCGCGGTGCCGTCGACGAACGCGACGCCGCCCGCGACGTTGGCACGCACGCCGGCGCGGCCGCGATACGCCGCCGCCTCGACGCTGTAGGTGCCGGTGCGCGTCTGCAGCGTCGCGCTCGCGTCCTGCGTGTCGTTGCCGGCCTGCAGCGAGTAGCCGAAGCCTTCGCCGACCGGCAGGCTGCGCTGCAGTTGCGCGAGCACTTCGGTGGCGCCCTGCTGGTGCGTCATCGTGACGGACGCGCTCGTGCGGTTGTCGACCGGTATCGTCCATGCGACGCCGACCAGCGTCGCGCCCGAGCCGCCCAGCGGCTTGCTGACGCTGATGTTGGCGAAGCCGAAGCGGCCGAGCTGCGCGCTGTAGCTCAGCGACAGCAACTGGGTCTTGTAGCCGCCGCGATTGTCGAGGAACACGTGCGCGAGCCCGAGCGAGCCGAAGCGGCCCATCCCGATGCCGAGGTTGACGCTCGTCAGCAGCTTCGGCGCGGGCGTGCCCGGCTCGAGCCCGATCTGCGCGAAATGCGGCGTGGCCCATTGCGCGTGCGCGCCGATCTCGACGAAGCCGGACTGGCTTTCGATACCCATCGTCGCGAGCGCGCCCGGGCCATTGGCGCTGCGGCTCACCGCCGCGGACGCGTTGACGACGCCGAGCGGCCCGGCCAGCATCACGCCGCCGACGCCGAGGTTCTGCCGGGACCCTTCGGCTTCGGCATGGATCTCGCCGGTGAACCGGTCGGTCATGCCGATCCGGTGCGTCGCGCTGGCGAACCAGCGCCCGTAGTCGTTGCTCGCGAGGCCGAAATCCCGCCGCTCCTTGCCGAGTTCGTACGAGAAGTCCTGCATGCCTTGCTTGAGCAGATTCGCGCTCGCATAGAACGACTGGGTGATCACCTGCTCGCGTCCCATCACGTCGCGCACCACGACGCGCACGTCGCCCTGGCCGGTCACCACGGGCACGTTGTTGATCGCGAACGGGCCGGGCGCGACGTCGCGCGACGACGTGAGTGCATTGTTGACGTAGACGTCGACGGTGGACGGCAGCACGGCCTGTCCGCTCACGCCCTGCAGCGGAATCGTGACGAGCCCGGGCTGCGTCGAGAAATTGGTCGCGTACTGGATGCCGCCGAAGCGGATCGCGCGGCCCCACATGCCGGGGCGGCTGATCGCGTCGCCGAAGCGCAGGCTGGCGAGCTTGTCGGGCCGATCGGTTGTCCAGGTGGTTTCGAGGCGCGTCAGGCGCCGCGTCGGGCCCGATTCGTCGGCGAGGAACGTGCCGACGCCGACGCCGAAGCGGTTGAAGAAGCCGAGCTCGAACAGGCCCGAGCCGTGCGTCTGACCTGCAGCCTGCTCCGCGAGCAGGTCGTAGTTGAAGAAGCCGCCGATGCCCGGCGCGACCGCGGGCGCGCGGCGCCGGTCGGTCTCGTCGAAGGTCGCGCCGACGAATGCCTGGGCCGGGACGCTGATCGCCATCGTCAGGCCCGACTCGTCGACGGTGTACGTGAGCCCCGCAATCGCCTTCAGCGGATAGAACGGGGTGTCGTTGCCGGCCAGCGGCGGGACGTCCGGCTGCCTGAGCCGCCAGCGTTTCAGGTCGTCGGCCGACACGTAGAACGCGCCGTCGGCCGCCTTGATCAGCAGCGCGGTTTCGTCGAGCCCCTGCCGGTTGATGTCGACCTGGTACAGCAGCTCGGCCGGGCCGCCCGCCGCGCCATGCGCCGCGACCGCCGGGGCCGTGACCAGGCGTTCTTCCGCGAGGGTGGTCTGCGCGCTCATGAGAATCGCGATCAGGAGCGCCGCGTTAGCGGGCGCTCGGCGCGACCGTCGAGTCGATGTCGCCCGCATCGGAGTAGCCGACCAGATGCAATCCGGAAGCAACGGCCGGCGCGGTTGCGGCGCCGGGCTTGAACATCAGTTCCCGCGACTGGCCCGGCAGCACGTACGCGAATTCCGCATGCGTGGCGACGGGACGGTCGCTGCCCGGCGCGAACAGCGCGAGGTTCGCGACCTGCGCATGCGCGGTGCCGTCGTTGGTCACGCGCAGCGCGAGCAGGCCCGCGCCGCCCGGGCGCGGCTCCGCGCTCCAGCGCAACCGCGGGGCGGTGTCGGTGGCCGGCTTGACGAAGATCGGCAGGCTCATTTCGAGCGCGATCTGCACGCCGGCGAAGCCCGGCTTCGGCGCGGGCGGAATCTCTTGCAGATAGAGCCGGTAGCCGGTTTCCCGATCGGCGGCCGGTGCGTGCCGCAGGCCGATTCGCACGACCTGCGAGCCGCCGGGCGCGATCGTGAAGATGGGCGGCGCGGCAATCAGGTCGCCGGTGGACGCGTAGACGTCGTCGCCGGCGTTCTGCGACCACGCCACGGTGCGCAGCTGGACGATCACCGGCTGGTCGGGCGACTCGTTCCTGACCATGAGCGCGACGCTGCGCTGCGCGGCGGAGAGCTCGACGCGAACGGGAGATACGGTGAAGTCGGTGGCCCGGCTGTCGACGCAGGCGGCGGCGAGCGTCACGGCCGCGATCCAGGTCGCGAGTTTGCACACGTTCGGTTTCATGACAGATCCACCTCCAGGAGATTCGCTTCGCCACGCGCGGCGGCGGCCGGTCGGGAGGGCGCGCGCATGCGGGATGCGACGAGCCCTCCGCGCGGCACTAAAACGTCACGGTGACCGTCACCGTGTCGGCGTAGCTGCCCGGCACCGCATTGGGCTGGTCGGGCACCTTGCCGTAGACGGTCTTGGTGATCGCCTGGGCCATCGCCATGCCGGCGCCCGTGCCCGTGACGGTGTCGGTCGGCGGCGTGTTGCCCCAGACGACCGTGCGGCTCGAATCCTGGTACAGCGAGTAGTTGAGCTGGTTCGAGCCGCTCGTCATGACGCGGTTGGCAACCGTGGCGCCGGACGTGGTGCCCGCATTCAGGCCGATGTTGAAATTCGTGCCGTTCGTGCAGCGGACCGTGATCGCCGACTGTGCCGATTGATCGCCGGTGCCCGGCGTATAGGCGGGGAAGGTCATCGCGCCCGCCGAGTCGATCAGGCAGGTTGCGTTGACGGTGGCGGACACGCCGAACGTCGTGGAGGTCTGGCCGGCCGATGCCGCGACGGCGGCGCAGGCGAGCGATGCGGCAAGTGCCGCGTGGGTCAATACGGACTGCTTCATGATGGGTTTCTCCCCTTGAAAGCTGACTGTGCAGCCGGTGCGACGAGAGGGTCATTCGGGACGGAATCCCGATCGTCCGGATGCGCGATGGATCTTCTGGATGCGTCGGAATCGGTTCGCTTGCTGGGTGGGCACCTCCTGTGTGTCGGTATGCGGAATCGGACCGGTGCGAAGCTCGGGCATGCGCACCCCGGCCGCGGCGCGGCGCATACGACGTCCGTCGCGGCCGGCGCCGCCCGCGCATGGGTCGGTCGCCGGCGGCGATGCCCGCGCGAAGGGCGCGGCTCGTCGTGGCGCGTATGCGCCCGGCAGGGGGGCTTTCCGGGGTTCGCCTATCGAATCGGGGCGTCGTGACGTCGGGTGACGGGGTGGACCGTGTTCGCGCATCGGGCGTCGACGGTGCGCAGTCGCGCCGTCGGCATCCACGGATGCGTAACAGGAGCAGTGATGCAGGACAGCAGCCGTGTGACGGCCGATATGAGTGTCAACATGATTTCCCCGACCCGCTTGATGTTTTGTTTGTGTCTGCATCGAGCCGCTTGCCCGTGCAGTCGTCGTTGTCTGCACGGCTGCATCAGCAAGCAACGGGCCAGCACGCGGACGGCCGCGCGCACCGGGGCTGAGCGGTAGCTGCGTGCCGTCATGCAGCGCCGGGGCGGCGCAAATGTTTCAGGTGCGATACATGAGGCGGCGGGGGCGGTCGGGGGGGAATCAGGTCTGGCGCGCAATGGCCGGAATGGCCGTGCAAGCGCAGTGTCGAGCGGTGGCGATTCCGCAGGAGAAACGCACACGCTGCGCGCGGATCGGTTTCACTTTTGCATCGCGTGCGGGGGCGGGCGGCGCGGCATCGCCGCCGTGTCGATCAGGTATCGAAGGCGCGGCGCGTCATGCGTTCGCATTGGCCTGCGCTTCGAGCCACGCGCAAAACTGCGCGACGAGCGGATCGTCGGCCGGCGCGCCCGGCGTGATCCACCAGTAGCTGCGCGTCGCGATGCGCGGCCCGTCGAGCGGCATCACCAGGCGCCCGCTCGCGAGTTCGTCGTCGATCAGCGGTAGCGGGCCGAGCGCGACGCCCAGCCCGTCGACGGCCGCCTGCAGCGCCAGATAGAAATGGTCGAACGACTGCCGCTTGCGGCCCTTCATCGCGACGCCGGCCGCCGCGAACCAGTCGCGCCAGCCTTCCGGCCGCGTATCCGAATGCAGCAGCACATGTCGCGCGAGATCGTCCGCGCGGGTGATCGGCGTGCGCTTGAGCAGCGCCGGGCTGCACACCGGAATCACGCTTTCGTCGAGGAAGTGGCCGCTCGTGCAGGTCGGCCAGCGGCCAGGGCCGCGGCGGATCGCGACGTCGAAGCCGTCCAGCGTGTCGAGCGGCGCATTCGACGTCGACAGTTTCAGCTCGACGTTCGGCACGTCGCGCTGGAACCGCGACAGGCGCGGCAGCAGCCATTTCATCGCGAAGGTCGGCAGCGCATTGATGCGCAGCACGCGCGCCGCGCCGGTGTGGCGCAACTGCTCGGTCGCGTGCGCGATGCTGTCGAACGCCGCGCGCACCGTGTCCAGATAGCGGCGGCCTTCGTCGGTGAGCTTCACGCGCTTGCCGTAGCGGTGGAACACCGGCTTGCCGAGCCACGCCTCGAACCCGGCGATCTGCCGGCTGATGGCACCGTGAGTCACATGCAGCTCGTCGCCGGCGGCGCTGAAGCTTTCATGTCGTGCCGCGGCTTCAAAGGCCCGAAGCGCGGAAAAGGGCGGGAGATCGCGTGCCATGCTTGTGATTCTAGATCACAAGGGCGCGCCGATAAAATCGTTTTGCCGGAATCCTGAACGGCGGTAACCTCGGTTCACCGTTTGATGAGGAGCCCCATGCAATCCGCTGTTCCGCCTGCCTCCCCGCCGCCTGCCGCGTCCTCCCGCAGCGTCGGCCTCGCCGAGTTGTTCACCGGTTTCCTGTCGCTCGGCCTGATGTCGTTCGGCGGCGCATTGCCGTTCGCGCGGCGCACGATCGTCGACGAGCGCAAGTGGCTCTCCGCCGACGAATTCACCGATCTGCTCGGCCTGTGCCAGTTCCTGCCGGGCGGCAACGTGATCAACCTGTCGGTCGCCGTCGGTATGCGCTTTCGCGGCGTCGCCGGTGCGTTCGCCGGCATTCTCGGGTTGATCGCCGGCCCGACGCTGGTCGTCGTCGCGCTCGGCGTGCTGTATGCGAAGACCCAGAGCGATCCGCGCGTGCAGCACCTGTTCGCGGGGCTCGCCGCGGCGGCGGCCGGCCTGCTCGTCGCGATGGCCGTGAAGGTCGCAAAGCCGCTGCTTCGGGCGCCGCGCACGGCGGCGGCGATTGCGGTGGTCGCGTTCGTCGCGATCGCGGTGCTGCGCATGCCGCTGCTGACCACGATGCTCGTGCTGACGCCCGTCAGCATCTGGCTCGCGTCGCGCCGCCGCGACGCGGGCACGCCGCGGCCGGCGCCGGCTGACGCGCCCCACTCGCCCCACTCGCCCCACTCGCCCCACTCGCCCGATTCGCCTCACTCGCAACAGGAGGGCCGGCCATGAGCGATACGCTGATCGCCATCGCGACGATCTTCGGCCAACTATCGCTGCTCGCGTTCGGCGGCGGCAACACGATCCTGCCGGAGATGCAGCGGCAGGTCGTCGACGTGCATCACTGGATGAGCGCGCACGAGTTCACCGCGCTGTTCGCGCTGGCCCAGGCGGCGCCGGGGCCGAACATGATGATCGTGTCGCTGGTCGGCTGGCACGTGGCCGGCTGGGCCGGGCTGCTCGTCGCGTCGCTCGCGAAGTTCGGGCCGTCGTCGATCGTCACCGTGCTCGCGCTGCATGCGTGGGAGCGTTTTCGCGACCGGCCGTGGCGCCGCTACGTGCAGCAGGGGATGATGCCGGTGACGGCCGGGCTCGTCGCGGCAAGCGCGGTGCTGATTTCCGAGGCGTCGAACCGCACCGCGATCCAGTGGGGCATCACGGCCGCGTGCGCGGTGCTGGCGTGGCGCACGCGCATCCATCCGCTGTGGCTGCTCGCGGGCGGCGCGCTGATCGGGCTCACGGGCATCGGGCAGTGATCGGCGCGTCGTGCCGCCGGCCATTGTCCGCGGCGGTTGCGGGTTACTGCGATGCCGGCAGGTCGCCGTTCACGAGGCCGAGCAGCCGGCTGCGCTCGCGGCCGACGTCGTCCGTCGGATCCGGCCAGTCGATCACGAACCCCGCGTCGAGCGCGTCGCGCATGATCGTGCCGTAATCGGCCTTCGCAAGCCTGCCGCCGCGCAATGCGTCGGCCACCTCGTGCTTCAGCTTCGGCGTGAACGACGGATAGGCGGCCACCAGCGCCGCGTACTGGCGCACATCGATCTCGCCCGATTCGCGGTTGAACGCCCAGACGGCCACCAGCACGATCGCGGCGAACGGGATGACCGTGTAGCGCAGGAAGCACTTCGCGAGTGTCATTCGAAGGCCCGGTGAAGCGGGGCGGGGCGACGCGCGCGGCTGCGGCCGGCGCCGGTCGGCCCGGTATACTCGGCCGGTCTTGCGGCGGTGAAACGCGCGCGGTCGGCTCGTTCCGGCCGGGTGCGATGCGCGGCGCTCGCCCGTACCCCGACGGCGAACATCATATTGGCGTGCGGCAGGCGGCGAAGCCCGGCCGCGCAGTGCCGGCGGCGCACCTGCCGGCACGACTGACATTCGCGCCGCCCGCCGCGCGCGGCCGGGCGGCGCGCACCACGGAGGATCGATGGATCTCGACGGCGCCAGCCGCAATCTCACTGTCGCCGCATTGCTGACGCTGTCCGGCGGCTACCTCGACGCTTACACGTACGTCGGCCACGGCCACGTGTTCGCGAACACGATGACCGGCAACGTCGCGCTGCTCGGCATCAACCTGTCGGCCGGCGAATGGGCCGCCGCGCTGCATCACGTGCCGCCGCTCGGCGGCTTCGTCATCGCAGTGTTCGTCGCGCACCTGTTCGGCCTCGCCGCGCAGCGCGGCTGGATGCGGCATACGGCGTTCGTGAGCCTGATCGTCGAAATCGCGTTTCTCGGCGTCGCCGCGAGCGGCCTCGTCGGTGCGTCGAGTGCGTGGCTGATTCCGGGCATCTCGTTCGTCGCGACGCTGCAGACGCTGTCGTTCACCCATCTCGAGGAACTGTCGTACACGTCGGTGATGACGACCGGCAACCTGCGGCGCGCCGCGCAGAAGCTGTTCGTCGGGCTCATTCCGCGCTACGACGCCGGTGCGCTGCACGACTCGGCGCTGCTCGCGACGATCAGTTTCTGTTTCCTGGCCGGTGCGGTGGTCGGCGGCCTCGTGACGCGGCTCGCGCCGGACATCGCGCTGTGGGGCGCCGTGCTTCTGCTCGTCGGCGCATTCGCGGAGATCGTGCGGCGGGCTCGGCGGCGTGCGGGGAACGGCGGTGCGGGCGACGCGGGCGGCAACGGTGACGCGGGCAACGGCAGCGACGGGGCGACGCAAACGGCCTGACGGCGGGTGTTGCGCCTGTTGAACTTCGATACGCTCGCGACCTGGGCAAGCGGGCAAGCGGGCAAGCGGGCAAGCGGGCAAGCGGGCAAGCGGCAAGCGGCAAGCGGCAAGCGGCAAGCGGCAAGCGGCCGGCCGGCCGCCGCAACGATCGCACCGATCATTTCGCCACGATCCGCGTGACCGCACCGCACCATCGACGAACCTTGCGGCGCCGCGCGTGCCCGCCGTCGCGCACCCTCCCACCGTCCCGCCGCCGCGCGAGACGGACCCGGCGCGGGAAACGTTGTTCCCGGACGACAATCGCGCGATTGCCGCGTATTTCAATTTCTTTCAGTGTTCGTACTCGTCTTATGATTCAGCCCACATCGCGCCCGCCATGAACGTCCGCGATCGCCACCCGGCTGCGCACGCGGCCGGCCATGAATGGAGACACCTAAAAAAGGAAAGCTCATGAAGCAGACCACCCGACTCGCAATCATCGCAGGGGGCGCGGCGCTGGCCTTCGCCAGCCAGTACGCAGCAGCACAAAGCTCGGTCACGCTCTGGGGCGTCGCCGATGCCAGCATCCGTTACCTGACCAACGCCAACGCGAAGAACGACGGCCTGCTGTCGATGACCAACGGCGCGATCACGAACAGCCGCTTCGGCATCTACGGCACGGAAGATCTCGGCGGCGGCCTGAAGGCCGTGTTCAACCTCGAGAGCGGCGTGAACCTGCAGAACGGCGCGTTCGCCGACAGCGGCCGCCTGTTCAACCGCGCGGCGTACGTCGGCCTGCAGAGCCCGTACGGCACGGTGACCCTCGGCCGCCAGAAGACGCCGCTGTTCGACCTGCTGTCGGATACCTACGATCCGCTCACGGTCGGCAACTACCTCGAAAACGCATGGCTGCCGGTCGCACTCGGCGGCGGCCTGTATGCGGACAACCAGATCAAGTACACGGGCAAGTTCGAGGGCCTGACGGCGAAGGCGATGTACTCGACCGGCACCAACTACGAATCGACCGGCGCCGGCGGCTTCTCGGGCCAGATTCCGGGCTCGCTCGGCAAGGGCAATGCGTGGGGCGTGTCGCTGTCGTACGTGATGGGCCCGCTCAGCATCGCGGCCGGCGCGCAGCAGAACAGCGACAACTCGGCGCGCAAGCAGACGATCTACCACGCGAACGTCGTGTACGCGTTCAGCAAGGCGAAGATCTACGCGGGCTACCTGCGCTCGAAGGATGACACGGGCTTCGTCGACAGCCTGCTCGCGCAGCAGACGATTCCGGTCGCGAAGGGCACCGGCCGCATCGACGACGGTCCGTTCGCGGGCGTGAGCTGGCAGGTCAGCGCGCCGCTGACGCTGACGGGCGCGTTCTACTACGACCACATGCGCAATGCGATGACCACGAACGGCACGCTCGCGAGCGGCAACCGCTACGCGATCGTCGGCATCGCCGAGTACGCGCTGAGCAAGCGCACCGAAATCTACGGCACCGTCGACTTCAACAAGACGAACGGCGCGGCGAACGTCGAACTGCCCGGCCGCAGCAACCAGACGGGCATCGCGATCGGCCTGCGCAATATCTTCTGACGAACGTCGGAACGCATGCGCCGGTTTCGTCCGGCGCGCATCGAAGAGGCTCCGCGAGGAGCCTCTTTTTTTCGTCATGCGGCATTCATACGCGCACACGACTATTCGGCAATCGCTTCATCACGGCATCCCCGCGCCGTAAGCGATCCGTCGGCATTCCAGAACATACTTTTACAGTGCGCGCGCAGGCTTTCCGCTACGCTGCGTGCATCGCCCGCTGCGTGCCGCCGTGCGCGCGCGTGTGTCGTTCCGGCGGTGTTCGGTGAGCGCGGCCGGCCTGGTGCGTAATTTGTGTATCCGGTGATGACAAACACGGTCTGCCGGTTTTTTTTCGTGGGACGATGCGCTCACGATTTTCTTGAAAGGGGATGACGATGGGTATCCTGAACGTCGTGGGTGAAATCGCCGGTGCGGTCGCCGCCGTCGAAGGCGCGGAAAAGCTGGATCCGGATGCGGGCCTGCTGACCAAGGCGGCCGCGGCCGTCGCCGGTTTCAAGGGCGCCGAGGCGATCGAAGGCCTGCTCGAGAAGAAGGACGAGCAGCCGCAGCAGGCAGACGATACGCAGGCGACGGACGGCAGCGACACGTCGCAGGCATGAGCATGGCGGCCGGTCCGGCCGCGGGCGCGCCCTTCGCGCGCCCGGGCCGACCGGTGCCGCGCAATCGGCAGGTCGGGCATGCGGTCGATCGGTGACGCATGGTACAACCGCCAGCCGGTTTGACCGGCGAGAGGCCTCGTCTCTCGCCGTTTTTTATTGGGCGCGCCGCACACGCCATGCGCCGCACGAATTCCCGAATCTTGCTATCGTGCCTCCATCCGAACTGCGATGAGGGGATGCGATGGATTTCGACTACGACCTGTTCGTCATCGGCGCCGGCTCGGGCGGCGTGAGGCTCGCGCGGATGTCCGCGTCATACGGCGCACGCGTCGGCATTGCGGAAGAAGAGCAGATCGGCGGCACCTGCGTGCTGCGCGGCTGCATCCCGAAGAAACTGCTCGTCTACGCATCGCACTACCCGCACGAAGTCGACGACGCGAAGGGCTTCGGCTGGACCTTCGGCGCCGGCACGCTCGACTGGCCCGCGCTGATCGCCGCGAAGGATCGCGAGATCAACCGGCTGAGCGACATCTACATCAACCTGCTGCAGCAATCGGGCGTCGACATGCACGCCGGCCGCGCGACGCTCGTCGATGCGCACACGGTCGCGATCGGCGCGCGCACGATCCGCGCGCGCCACATCGCGATCGCGACCGGCTCGCGGCCGTCGCTGCCGCCGCGACCCGGCATCGAGCATGCGATCACGTCGCGCGAGGCGCTGTCGCTCGCGACGCTGCCCGCACGCATCGCGGTGGTCGGCGGCGGCTATATCGCGGTCGAGTTCGCGGGCATCTTCAACGGCTTCGGCAGCCACGTCGACGTGTTCTATCGCGGCGAAAGAATCCTGCGCGGCTTCGACGACGACGTGCGCCAGTTCCTGACCGACGAGATGACGAAGCAGGGCGTCACGATTCATCCGCGCGCGGTGATCGAATCGATCGAGCGCGCGAGCGACGGCACGCTGTTCGTGCGCGTCGGCGACGCGCGGCACGGGCCGTACGATCAGGTGCTCTATGCGACGGGGCGCGTGCCGAACGTCGACGGGATCGGGCTCGAGCAGGCGGGCATCCTGCTCGATGCGCGCGGCGCGATTGCCGTCGATGCGTATTCGGCGACGTCGGTGCCGTCGATCCACGCGATCGGCGACGTCACGTCGCGGCCGCAGCTCACGCCGGTCGCGACGCGCGACGCCGGGCTGCTCGCGCGCACGCTGTTCGGCGGGTCGCGCGTCGCGGTCGATCACGCGTACGTGCCGTCGGCCGTGTTCAGCCAGCCGGAGGTCGCGACGGTCGGCCTGAGCGAGGCCGATGCGCGTCGCACGCTGGGTGACGTCGATATCTACCGCACGTCGTTCAAGGCGCTGCGTCACACGCTGTCGGGCCGCGACGAGCGCACGCTGATGAAGCTCGTCGTCGCGCGCGACAGCCAGCGTGTGGTCGGCGCGCACATGGTCGGCCGCGATGCGGGCGAGATCATCCAGGGCATCGCGATCGCGATTCGCGCGGGCGCGACGAAGGCGCAGTTCGACGACACGATCGGCATTCATCCGACCGCGGCCGAGGAGTTCGTGACGATGCGGCAGAAGGTGGCCGACTAGCGGGAATCGCACGCGCGTTTGCACCGATGCAGGTGCGCGTGCGGCTGGCATGCCGGACGGCTTATTGTCGAGATATTGATCGTTCGGATCGAATGTACGGATGACGTGTGCCGATATCGTTGGATTGCTCGTTAATCCGGCGATATCGACACGGAAAAGCCGACGCGTATCGGTCGTGTGTCGCGCGAGCCCGTGCTTGCAAGGCTTCGCGCACGAATGGGTCGCGTATTTAATATAAGTGCGAAAATCGTCAATTATTATCAAGATACGCCGTCTTGATAAACAGGCTTGATATGATCGCGAAAAATCATATACGGGGCCGACCATGCGCGATCAACAGCGCGGTAACCAGAATAACGGAGTCATCCGTGCGCGCGATGCAGGCGCGCATCGCAATACCCATCCTCTTTTTGCCGTAACGCATCCGTTGCGCGCGCCCTCCATGACTGACCGCGATCGCCGAACCGGCGATGAACGCGTGCCCGCGTAGTGCCCTCTTTTCCAGCAAGGAGACCAGCAGTGAACATTCAGACACGACGCACCGTCCTCGTGGCGGCAGCGGTCGTCGCAGCGCTGTCCGGCTGCGCGACCGAATCGTCGCGCACGCTCGATGTGCCGGCCGTCAGCAGCGCGCAGAAGCCGTACGCGGGCAAGCCCGTTGCGATCGCCGTCGGCAAGTTCGACAACCGCTCGAGCTACATGCGCGGCATTTTCTCCGACGGCATCGACCGCCTCGGCGGACAGGCGAAGACGATCCTCGTCACGCGCCTGCAGCAGAGCCGCCGCTTCAACGTGCTCGATCGCGAGAACCTCGACGAGATCAAGCAGGAAGCCGGCTTCATGAAGAAAGCGCAGGCCGTGAAGGGCGCGAACTACGTGGTGACCGGCGACGTGACCGAGTTCGGCCGCAAGGACGTCGGCGATCATCAGCTGTTCGGCATTCTCGGCCGCGGCAAGACACAGGTCGCGTACGCGAAGGTCAACCTGAACATCGTCGATACGACGACGTCGGAAGTCATCGCATCGAGCCAGGGGGCGGGCGAGTTCAGCCTGTCGAACCGCGAGGTGATCGGCTTCGGCGGCACGGCCGGCTACGACTCGACGCTCAACGGCAAGGTGCTGGACCTCGCGATCCAGGAAGCCGTCAACCATCTCGTCGACCAGGTCGACGCCGGCGCGCTGAAGGCGGCGCAGTAAGTGCCGCGCGCGATGCGGGACGAACGAATCATCTCACCAACCAGAAGAGACAAGACCATGAAACGGGGAATCTGGCTGCCGGCGACGGCGGCTGCCTTGCTGCTCGCGGGCTGCGCGGCGCCGACCACGCCGCCGCTGTATCAGTGGACCGGCTATCAGCCGCAGGTGTACGAATACTTCAAGGGGCAGCAAGCGCCGCAGCAGCAGATCGATGCGCTCGAAAAAGCGCTGCAGGAGATTCGCGCGAAGGGCCATACGCCGCCGCCGGGTTTCCATGCGCATCTCGGGATGCTGTATGCGAGCGTCGGCAACGAGCAGCAGGCCGAGCAGGAACTGCAGGCCGAAAAGCAACTGTTCCCGGAATCCGCGTCGTATATGGATTTCCTGATGAAGAAGAAGGGCGGTACATCGAAAGCCGCAAATCCGACGGCAGCCGGCCAGACGGTTGCCGGTCAGAAGAATGCCGATTCGAACCCTGCCAAACAGTGACACGCCCGCCATGTTCAAGACACTTTCATTCAAGCTGCTGTCCGTGCTGTCGATCGCCGCGCTGCTGAGCGCGTGCGCGCAGCCGGTGCAACGTCCCGACTACACGGCGTTCAAGAAGAGCCAGCCGCGCTCGATCCTCGTGCTGCCGCCGGTCAACGAAACCACCGACGTCGGCGCGACTTACGGCGTGCTGTCGCAAATGACGCTGCCGCTCGCCGAGTCGGGCTACTACGTGGTGCCTGTCGCGGTGATGGACGAGACGTTCAAGCAGAACGGCCTGACGAATGCGACCGACATCCAGGCGACGTCGCCGGCGAAGCTGCGCGAGATCTTCGGCGCGGACGCCGCGCTGTATTCGAAGGTCACGCAGTACGGCTCCGTCTACCAGCTGGTAGACAGCACGACGATCGTTTCCGCGTCGGCGAAGCTCGTCGACCTGAAGAGCGGCGACGTGCTGTGGCAGGGCGAGGGCCGGGCGACCGGCAAGGAAATCGGCAACAACATGAGCGTCAATGCGTTCGGGGTCGTCGGGGCGCTCGTGCAGGCGGCCGTCAAGCAGGTCGCGCATTCGCTGACCGACGAAGCGCATGACGTCGCCGGGCTGACGAGCACCCGGCTGCTGTCGGCCGGCCCGCCGAACGGGCTGCTGTACGGGCCGCGCTCGCCGAAGTACGGTACCGACTGACGCGCGGCTGCTACACGCAAATCCTGCCGCCCGACCGAACGGCCGCTCGAACGAGCGGCCGTTCTGCTTCTGCGCGGCAATAGTGCGCGACGCGCTCAATGCACGCCGAACGCATCCAGCAGCCGGTACCAGCTCATCGCGAGCACCAGCGCCGGCGTGCGCAGCGCCTCGCCGCCGGGGAAGTCGCGATGCCGGATCTTGTCGAACAGGTCGAAGCGGCTCGCCTGGCCGTCGATCGCTTCGGCGATCAGCTTGCCCGCGAGCGCGGTCGTGTTCACGCCGTGCCCTGAGAACCCCTGCGCGAAGTACGTCGTCGGCGCGAGGCGGCCGAAGTGCGGCGCGCGGTTCATCGTGATGTCGACGAAGCCGCCCCACGCATAGTCGACCTTCACGTCCGCGAGCTGCGGGAACGTCTTCAGCATGTCGGCGCGCATTGCCGCCGCGAGGTCGCGCGGCTCGCGCGTCGAATAGCTGACCTTGCCGCCCCACACGAGCCGCGTGTCGGGCGCCGGCCGGAAATAGTCGAGCACGAAGCGGCTGTCGCAGATCGCCGCGCGGGCGGGCATCAGCGCGGCGGCGCGCGCTTCGCCGAGCGGCTCGGTCGCGATCACGTAGGTGCCGACCGGCATGATCTTCCTCGACAGCGCGGGCGCGAGCGTGCCGACGTAGGTGTTGCAGGCGAGCACGACGAAGCGCGCACGCACGTTGCCGCCGCTCGTCTCGACGACGTGGCCGCCGGACACGTCGCGCACGCGCGTCACGCAGCTGTCCTCGTGGATGCGCACGCCCGCATCGGTGGCCGCCCGCGCGAGGCCGAGCGTGTAGTTGAGCGGATGGAGATGGCCGCTGTCGGGGTCGTACAGGCCGCCGCAATAGCGGGCCGACTGCACGTAGTCGCCGAGCGCGTCGGCTTCGACGAAGTGGAAGCGGTCGTAGCCGAAGCGCTTCGCGGCTTCGTCGCGCCACCGTCTCAGCGCATCGGCGTCGCGTTCGGTGTTGGCCGCCGTCAGGTAGCCGGGCACCAGCGCGCAGTCGATGTCGTGCCGCGCGATGCGCGATTTCACGAGCGACAGCGTTTCGAGCCCCATGTCCCAGATGCGCTTCACGTCGCCTTCCGGCATGAACTGCGCGAACGTGTCGATGCCGCACGCGAAGCCGCCGATCAACTGGCCGCCGTTGCGGCCGCTCGCCGCCCATCCGACCCGCGACGCTTCGAGCACGGTCACCGAATGGCCGCGCTCGGCGAGGTTGAGCGCGGCGGACAGGCCCGTGAGGCCCGCGCCGATCACGCATACGTCGGCGTCGGTC
Organism: Burkholderia sp. BCC0397; assembly: GCF_902832865.1. Lineage (NCBI taxonomy): Bacteria > Pseudomonadati > Pseudomonadota > Betaproteobacteria > Burkholderiales > Burkholderiaceae > Burkholderia > Burkholderia sp. BCC0397. Next base: position 194,474 of record NZ_CADFDL010000004.1, read on the forward strand.
GTGCCGGCGAGCGGCGCGTGGCGGGTCGTGTCGTTGGCGGTCGCCGCGTAGTACGACGCGACGTGCGGCTGGTTGGCGAATGTCTGCATGGTAGGAGAACGGATAAAGAGGGCTCAGAACAGCTCGCGCACGCGGTGGTACAGCATCCCGAGCTCGAGCGCGGGTTGCCGCCATGCATCGCCGCCGGGAAAGCGCCGGTGACGCAAGCGTGCGAACAGGTCGAACGCGCGCGTGTCGCCCGCGATCGCGCCGGCGACCGCGCGTCCGGCGATGCCGGTGAGCGCGACGCCGTGGCCGCTGAAGCCCTGCACGTAGAAGAAGTTCGGATCGATCGCGCCGAAGTCCGGCGCACGGTTGCGCGTGACGTCGACGAAGCCGCCCCACGCGTGGTTGACGCGCACGTCGCCGAGCTGCGGGAACACGCCGACCATGCGCTGCCGGATCGCTTCGGCGAGCGCGGCGGGCGACGCGCCGGCCGAATTCGCGCGGCCGCCGAACAGCATCCGGTGGTCGGCCGACAGCCGGAAGTAGTCGAGGAAGAAGTTGTTGTCGCACACGGCTTCGCGCCGCGCGATCAGCGCGTCGGCGCGTGCGCGGCCGAGCGGCTCGGTCGCGATGATGTAGGACGCGATCGGCGCGATGCGCGCGGCGGTCGCGGCCGGCAGCACGCCGCCGGGGCCCGCGTTGCAGCACGACACGACGAAGCGGCAGCGCACTTCGCCCGACGGCGTGCGCACGACGGGCCGTGCGCCGCGCACGACGTCGAGCGCGGGCGTGTGTGCGTACAGCGCGACGCCTTCGCGGCGCGCGGCATCGGCGAGGCCGAGGCAGTACTTGAGCGGATGCAGATGGCCCGACAGCGGATCGTGCACGCCGGCCAGATAGCGCGTCGATGCAATGCGCGCCTGGATCTCGCCGGTATCGAGCCACGCGAGCGATGGATGGCCCCAGCGCGACGTCGCGGCGTTCATCCACGCGCGCAGATCGTCGATGCGGCGCGGCTTCGTCGCGACCGTCAGGTAGCCGCGCGTGAAGTCGCAATCGATCCCGTAGCGCGCGATGCGCTCGGCGATCAGCGCGACGCCGTCGAGCGACAGCGACCACGCGGCGCGTGCGCCGTCGATGCCGAGCTGTCGCTCGATCACTTCGTCTTTCGCGAAGCCCGTGATCGCCTGGCCGCCGTTGCGGCCCGATGCGCCCCAGCCGGGCCGGTGTGCATCGATCACGGCGACGGACAGCCCGCGTGCGCGGCAGTCGAGCGCCGTCGACAGGCCCGCGAAACCGGCGCCGATCACGCAGACATCGACGTCGATCGCCGCTTCGAGCACGGGATCATCCGCCACAGGCCGCGTGACCGTGGCTTCGTAATACGAGTCGCGCGCGAGCGCGTCGGCGCGGCGAGTGAAAGACTGCGTCATGAAACCGACTCCCTCGACAAGGCTGCAACCTGCGCGCAGCCACCTCGAAAACGGCGCGGGACGCCGTGCGTGCGGCACGGCGCCCCGCGCGTCCTGCATCAGAACGAATAGATGAACTGCGTCGCGAGCAGGTCGTTGGACTTGCCGTACGAGCCGTCGTTGCGCAGGAACACCTTGTTGTTCGCCCAGTCGTGCCGGTATTCGACCTTCACGGTGATCTGCTGGGTCGGATAGAACAGCAGGTCGAGCGCGACGTCCTGGCGCACGGCGCCCTTGCACTCGAAGCCCAGGCCGCCGCCGGCCTTCGACTGCGCGAGGCAGTCCGCATCGACGCCGAAGCCGTTGCTCGGGTCCATCCCGTTGCCGTTCAGCGCGATGCCGCCGCCGCCGCCGCCGTTCTTCGAATTCGCGAGCAGGTCGTAGCGCAGCGTCACGCCCATGCGGCCGACCACCGGCGCGTTGAACTTGCGGTGCGCGAGCAGCGACAGCCCGTACCACTGCGCAAGCCCGCCGTTGAACGCCGCATGCTGCTGCCGGCCGTAGTCGACTTCGGCGTTGTACTGAATGTCGGCGAGCGTGTAGGTCGCGTCGAGTTCGCCGAAGAAGAACGAACCGTAGCCGCTCGGCGCCGCGCCGCCTGGGCCGTAATGGACCACACCGTCCGAATCGATCGCGCTCGACAGCGTCTGCCGGCCGATGTTGAACGAACCGCCGAGATCGAGCGCACTCGACCACGTGTAGTCCGCGCGTGCGGTGAAGGTCGGCACCTTGTTGCTGGTGGTGATCGGGTCGCCGAGCGCGTTGGTGCCCGTCTGCGTGACCGAGCCGTACGTGCGGTACTGCTCGTTGCCGAGGAAGAACTTCCATGCCCAGGCGCCCTTCGTGTAGTTCGCGCCGATCCCGACGTAGCTGCCCGGATCGGAGAAATCGTACAGCAGGTTGTGCGTGAGCGTGAGCATCTGGTTCGACTGCTGCACTTCGTAGCCGCCGAAGCTCGGGATCAGGCCGGCGACCAGCGTCGTTTCCGCGGTGATCGGCACGTTGATGACCGCCGTGTTCAGCAGGTTGTCGGTGATCGAGCCGCGCGAGTTCTGCAGCAGTGTGATGCCGTTGCCGCGGTTCGGCATCAACGTGATCTCGGCCGACGGCGCCATCGGGCCGACGCCGAACGTCTTCTTGATGTCGAGATAGAGATCGCCGAACGTGCTGTTGAAATAGTTGTACGCGTTCTCGTGGTTCGCGAACAGGAACGACGACGTGCCGGCCGCGCGGTTGTAGATGTAGGTCGGATCGATGTAGCCGGTGACCGACAGGCCGGCGAGCGGGCCCGTGGTGGCCGCGTCCGTGAGCGAGTCGACCTTCAGCTGCTGGTTCGCGATCTGCTGCTTCATTTCGCTGACCTCGTCGTTGGTCAGCGTGGCCCGTGCGCGGCCGTAATCCGGCGAGCCCGGATCGGCGGCGACCGCGACGGCGTTGCCGCCACCAGCCATGCCGACGCTCGCGCCGGACGTCGCGACTGCCGCGCCGCCCGGCTTCGCGGCGAGCTGCGCCTGCATCGCCTTCATCTGTTTCTGCAGCGCCGCGACCTGCGCCTGCAGCGCCTTGATTTCGGCGGATGTCGAACCGGCCAGCGCGATGCCCGGCAACGCGCCGGCCACCAGCAGGCAGATCAGTTTCTTCTTCATTGCGGATTCTCCTAGTCGTGTGCCTGTCAAATCGGGATCGAATCGCGCGCCCCCCTGGGGCAGCGCGTCATGCTTGTCTGCACTGCTTGTTATCTTTGAAGCACGAGGCCAGCGGTCAGGCCAGCGCGAACGCAGCCTTCAAGTCCGCCATCCGGCGCCGCTCGCGCGCGATCATCATCCGGTTCACGACGATCACGCCGATCGTCACGGCGGTGATGAACAGCGTCGCCAGCGCATTCATCTCCGGGTTCAGTCCCAGCCGCACACGCGAGAACACCACCAGCGGCAGCGTCGTCGACCCCGGCCCGGAAAGGAACGCCGACAGCACCAGATCGTCGATCGACAGCGTGAACGACAGCAGCCACCCCGACAGCAGCGCCTGCGAGATCAGCGGCAGCGTCACCACGAAGAACACCTTCAGCGGCGTTGCGCCGAGATCCAGCGCGGCCTCCTCGAGCGACTTGTTCATCTCCTTCACGCGCGATTGCACGATGATCGCCACGTACGACACGCACAGCATCACGTGGCCGATCCAGATCGTCGCCATCCCGCGCCCCTTCGGCCAGCCGAACATCTGCTCCAGCGCGACGAACAGCAACAGCAGCGAGATCCCCTGGATCACCTCCGGAATCACCAGCGGCGCGTTGATCATCCCCGTGTACAGCGTGAAGCCCCTGAAGCGGCCGAAGCGCGCGAGCACGAAGCCGGCCCACGTGCCGATCACGACCGACGCGGTGGCCGTCAACAGGCCGATCTTCAGCGACAGCCACGCGGCGGTCAGCAGCTCGTCGTCGTCCAGCAGTGCCGCGTACCACTTCAGCGAGAAGCCCGACCACACCGTCACCAGCTTCGACTCGTTGAACGAGTACACGACGAGGCTGATGATCGGGATGTACAGGAACAGGAAGCCGAAGGCGAGAACGCCCGTCGACAGCGGTTTGCTCGGCTTGATCATTTCGCGTCCTCCAGTTCCTTGACCTGGTAGTACTGGAACAGCGCCATCGGCACCAGCAACAGCAGCACCATCGCGACCGTCACCGCGGACGCCATCGGCCAGTCCATGTTGTTGAAGAATTCATCCCACATCACGCGGCCGATCATCAGCGTGTCGGCGCCGCCGAGCAGCTCGGGGATCACGTACTCGCCGACTGCCGGGATGAACACCAGCAGGCTGCCGGCGATGATCCCGTTCTTCGACAGCGGCAGCGTGATGCGCGTGAACGCGACCCACGGCTTCGCACCGAGGTCGTACGCGGCTTCGAGCAGCGTCAGGTCCATCTTCACGAGGTGCGCATAGAGCGGCATCACCATGAACGGCAGGTACGAATAGACCATCCCGATGTAGACGCCCGCATCGCTGTGATAGAGCCGCAGCGGCGTGTGGATGATGCCGAGCGCGATCAGCGTGTGGTTCAGCAGGCCGTCGTCCTTCAGGATACCGATCCATGCGTACACGCGGATCAGGAACGACGTCCAGAACGGCAGCATCACGGCCATCATCAGCACGTTGCGGCGGTTCGGCTCCGAGCGCGCGATGTAGTACGCCATCGGATACCCGATCAGCAGGCACAGCACCGTCGACACGGCGGCCATCTTCAGCGAGCTGAGGTAGGTCGCGATGTACAGGTCGTCCTGCAGCAGGAACGCGTAGTGCGACAGCTGCAGCGCGAGGTGCACGACGCCGTCCTTGAACTCGACGAGCGACGTGTACGGCGGGATGCCCATCACCTGGTCGGCGAAGCTGATCTTCAGCACCAGCACGAACGGCAGCGCGAAGAACACGGCCAGCCACAGGAACGGCACGCCGATCGCGACGCTGCGGCCCGACGGCAGGAAGCGCGATAGCGCGGCGAAGCGGCGGTGGCGTCCGGTAGCCGGTGTGGCGGCGGTCGCGCCGGTCGGCACCGGCGCGGAAGGCGTGGAAGCGGAGGTTCTCATCGTGGCGTCCTCACTGCGTCAGCACGACGCCGCTGGCCGGCGACCACGACACGAACACGTCGTCGTTCCACGCCGGCGCGCCGTCGTTCATCAGGTGCGAACTCGACAGGTTCGACACCACCGTCTTGCCGCTCGGCAGGCGCACGTGGTACAGCGAATAGCTGCCCATGTACGCGATGTCGGTGACGACGCCGCGCGCCCAGTTGTGCTTCGAGCCCGGCTTTTCGCGCGACACGTGCACGCGCTCCGGGCGCACCGAGATGCCGACCGGCATCCCGAGCGGGCCGGTCACGCCGTGGCTCACGTACATGCGGGTTTCGAGGTCGTCGCTTTCGACGAAGATGTGATCGGGCTCGTCCTCGACGACGCGGCCTTCGAACAGGTTGGTCGAGCCGATGAATTCGGCCGAGAAGCGGCTGTTCGGGTATTCGTAGACCTCGCCGGGCGAGCCGATCTGCACGATCTTGCCTTCGCTCATCACCGCGAGGCGGCTCGCCATCGTCATCGCCTCTTCCTGGTCGTGCGTGACCATCACGCAGGTCACGTCGACCTTCTCGATGATGTTCACGAGTTCGAGCTGGGTCTTCTGGCGGATCTTCTTGTCGAGCGCGGACATCGGCTCGTCGAGCAGCAGCAGCTTCGGCCGCTTCACCAGCGAGCGGGCCAGCGCGACGCGCTGCTGCTGGCCGCCCGAGAGCTGGTGCGGCTTGCGCTTCGCGTACTTGCTCATCTGCACGAGCGCGAGCGCATCGGCCACGCGTTCCCTAATCTCGTTCTTCGGCGTGCCTTCCTGCTTCAGGCCGAACGCGACGTTCGATTCGACCGTCATGTGCGGGAACAGCGCGTACGACTGGAACATCATGTTGACCGGCCGACGGTACGGCGGCAGCGACGCGAGGTCCTCGCCGTCGACGAAGATCTTGCCGGAGGTGGCCGTTTCCAGCCCGGCGAGCATGCGCAGCAGCGTGGACTTGCCGCAGCCGGAGCTGCCGAGCAGCGCGAACAGCTCGTTCTTCGCGATCGTCAGGTTCACGTTGTCGACGGCCGTGCTGTCGCCGAATTTCTTCACGACGTTTTCGATGCGCACGAACGCGTCGTTTTGCGTGCGGGGCGCGGTGGCCGGTTGGGTCTGTCGTGCAGCAGCGGAAGAGGGTATCGATTGCATGGGAGTCACCATTCGTTCTTCACGGATTGCAGGCGTGAGCGTCCCCGCGCGAGGCGCGCAACGCGACTCGCGGACGACGGCTCGTGCCGGATGGAACAGCGCGCGGTGCGCGCGGGCGGACGGAGGTCCGCGAATGTCAGGCGGGCAGGCGTACCGCGATGCCTGCGCCGCCGTGATGCATGGCGATCAGTGGCCCGTCTTCAACTGGGCCCACAGACGGTTCTCGAGGCGCAGGATGTCGGCCGGCATCGGCTTCATCAGCACCATCTTCTTCAGCACGTCTTCGGGCGGGTAGACGGTCGGGTCCTGCGCGACGGCCGGCGTGACGAACGGGTGCGCGGCCTTGTTCGCGGTCGGGTAGAACACCGTGTTGGTGATCGCCGCGTTGACCTTCGGGTCGGAAATGTAGTTGATCCACTTCAGCGCGGCTTCCGGGTGCGGCGCGTCCTTCGGGATCACCATCACGTCGAACCACAGCAGGCCGCCTTCCTTCGGGTTCGAGAACTTGATGTCGTACGAGCGCTTCGCTTCGGCCGAGCGGCGGTGCGCGATGCCGACGTCGCCCGACCAGCCGAGCACGACGCACACGTCGTTGTTCGCAAGGTCGTTGATGTAGCCGGACGAGTTGAACTGGGTGATGTACGGGCGGACTTTCTTCAGGACTTCGAATGCAGCCTGGTAGTCGCCTGGGTTCTTGCTGTTCGGATCCTTGCCCATGTACTGCAGCGTGGCGGCGAACACGTCGACGGCCTGGTCGAGGAACGACACGCCGCAGCTCTTCAGCTTCTCCATGTTGGCCGGATCGAACACCAGCGCCCAACTGTCGACCGGCGCCTTGTCGCCGAGCGCCTTCTTCACCGCCTGCGCGTTGTAGCCGATGCCGTCCGTGCCGTAGGCCCACGGCACGCCGTACTGGTTGCCCGGATCGGCGTCGGCGATCATCTTCATCAGCAGCGGGTCGAGGTTCGCGAGGTTCGGAATCTTCGACTTGTCGAGCTTCTGGTACACGCCGGCCTGGATCTGCTTGGCCATGTAGTTCGACGTCGGCACGACGATGTCGTAACCCGAGCTGCCGGCCAGTAGCTTGGCCTGCAGCGTGTCGTCGCTGTCGTAGTTGTCGTACTTGACGTGGATGCCCGTCTGCTTCTGGAAGTTCGGGATCGTGTCCGGTGCGATGTAGTCGGACCAGTTGTAGACGTTCAGCTCGTCGGCATGCGCCGACGGGCTGGCGACCGACGTGAACGCGGCCGCGGCGGCGAGGGCGGCGACGGAACAGGCTTGGCGAAGAATGCAGGCACGCATGGTGGAATTCCCCTGGTGATGGCAGCGTGCGGCGCCCGCCGCACGCCTGTAGGCAAGGCCGTTACGAAATACCCAGTTGCTGGGCGGTTGCATCGACGGCCTTCTTCGCCTTCGATACGAGTTCATCGATTTCCTGGCGCGAGATCACGAGCGGCGGCGACAGCAGCATCCGGTCGCCGGTCGCGCGCATGATCAGATTGCCGTTGAAGCAGAAGTCGCGGCAGATCGTGCCGACGTCGCCGCCGTTCGCGAAGCGGCGGCGTTCGGCCGGCGCTTCGGCCAGTTGCAGGCTCGCGACCATGCCGTGGCCGTGTACTTCGCCGACGATCGGGTGACGCGCGAAGGTTTCGCGCATCAGCGCCTGGAAGTACGGGCCGGTGTCGGTCTTCACGCGCTCGACGATCCCTTCGTCGCGCAGCAGCTTCAGGTTCGCGACCGCGACCGCTGCCGCCACCGGGTGCCCTGAGTACGTGAGGCCATGATTGAATTCGCCGTTGTCGATGATCGGGCGCGCGATGCGCTCGTGAATGCCGACCGCGCCCATCGGCACGTAGCCTGACGTGAGGCCCTTCGCCATCGTGATCAGGTCCGGCTCGAAGCCGAAGTGCTGGTGCGCGAACCATTCGCCGGTGCGCCCGAACCCGCCGATCACTTCGTCGGCGACCAGCAGGATGTCGTACTTGCGGCAGATCCGCTGGATTTCCGGCCAATATGTCGACGGCGGGAAGATCACGCCGCCCGCGCCCTGGAATGGCTCGCCGATGAACGCCGCGACGTTCTCCGCGCCGAGTTCGAGAATCTTCGCTTCGAGCTGCTGCGCACGCGCGAGGCCAAACGCTTCCGGCGTTTCGCCGGCCTGCGCTTCGCCGAAGAAATACGGCTGGTCGATGTGCACGATGTGCTCGACCTTCGACGGCATCTGCTCGTGCATGTAGCCCATCCCGCCGAGCGTGCCGCCTGCGATCGTCGAGCCGTGGTAGCCGTTCTTGCGCGAGATCACGAACTTCTTCTGCGGCTTGCCCTGCACACGCCAGTACTGATGCACGAGCCGCAGCACGGTGTCGTTGCCTTCCGAGCCGCTGTTGCAATAGAAGAAGTGGTTGAAGCCGGCGGGCGTCACTTCCGCGAGCATCGCGGAGAGTTCGATCACCGGCGGATGCGTGGTCTTGAAGAACGTGTTGTAGAACGGCAGTTCCTGCAGTTGGCGATACGCGGCGTCGGCGAGTTCCTTGCGGCCGTAGCCGACGTTCACGCACCACAGGCCGGCCATCCCGTCGATCACCTTGTTGCCGTCCGAGTCCCACAGGTAGACGCCGTCGGCCTTCACGATCACGCGACTGCCGGCGCGGTTCAACGCGCCCATGTCCGAGAACGGGTGGATGTGGTGCGCGGCGTCGAGCGCGCGGTATTCGGCGGTCGAGCGTGCCTGCGTCGCGCGCGGCGCGGCGGCCGCGGCCGTCGGCGCGGCCGGCTGGATCCAGGCAGATTCGTTGCGGTAGGTCATGTTTTCCTCCGTGATTCCGTATGCGGTTGGCACGCTTACACGTGCAGCAGCAGATGGCGGCGTTCCCACGAGCTGATCACGCGGAAGAACGCTTCGTATTCGGTTTCCTTCAGCGCGAAATACGCTTTCAGGAACTTGTGCCCGAGGATCTCGCCGAGCGGCTCGCACGCGGCCATCAGCGTCAGCCCTTCCTCGAGGTTGCGCGGCAACTGGTACGGCAGGCTGTAGCCGTCGCTCACCAGCGGCTCGGTCGGCTCCAGGCGCTGCGTCATGCCGAGATAGCCGGCCGCGAGCGTCGCCGCGAGCGCGAGGTACGGGTTGCAGTCGACGCCCGGGATGCGGTTTTCGATGCGGCGCGCGGCCGGGCCCGAATGCGGGATGCGGAACCCCACCGTGCGGTTGTCGTAGCCCCACTGCACGTTGATCGGCGCGGCCATGAAGCGCGACAGGCGGCGATACGAGTTGATGTACGGCGCGAAGATCGGCATCAGCGCCGGCGTGTACTTCTGCAGCCCCGCGAGGTAGTTGTAGAACATCGACGTCGCGCCGCCGGTCTCCGGCGACGTGAACAGGTTCTGGCCCGTTTCCTCGTCGACGATGCTCTGGTGCACGTGCATCGCCGAACCCGGTTCGTCTTCCATCGGCTTGGCCATGAACGTCGCGTACATGTTGTGACGCAGCGCCGCCTCGCGCACCGTGCGCTTGAACAGGAACACCTGGTCGGCCAGCGACAGCGCGTCGCCGTGCATGAAGTTGATCTCCATCTGCGCCGCGCCGACTTCGTGGATCAGCGTGTCGATGTCGAGGTTCTGCGCTTCGCAGTACTCGTAGATGTCCTCGAACAGCGGATCGAATTCGTTGACGGCCTCGATCGAATACGACTGGCGGCCCGTTTCGGGGCGGCCCGTGCGGCCGACCGGCGGCCGCAGCGGCAGGTCGGGGTCCTTGTTCATGTCGACCAGATAGAACTCGAGCTCGGGTGCCACGACCGGCTTCCAACCCTTCGCCTTGTACAGGTCGAGCACGCGGCGCAGCACGTAGCGCGGCGAGATCTCGACCGGCGAGCCGTCGAAGTGCACGCAGTCGTGGATCACCTGCGCGGTCGGATCGACGGCCCACGGGATCAGGCGGATCGTCGACGTGTCGGGCACGCACACCATGTCGGGGTCGGTCACGCCGGTCAGCGAGCCGTCTTCCGGATATTCGCCGGTGACGGTCTGCACCATCACGGCCTGCGGCAGGCGCATCGATTCGCCGGACGTGAACTTGTTGCGCGGCGTGATCTTGCCGCGCGCGATGCCGGCCATGTCGGGGATGATCGCCTCGACCTCGGTGATCCGGTGCTGCTTCAGAAAGTCTTCCATGTCTTGCCTGTCTGTTCTCGGTTGTGGGGCGGCGCGCTCAGGCGAGCGCGGCGGCGGCCGTCTCGCACGGGCGGGCGGCGCGGCGGGCGCGGCAGGCATCGCCGAACGCGCGAAAGATCGCGCTCGACAGCGGGTCCTGCGCATGTCGCCATTCCGGATGCCACTGCACGGCCAGCGCGAAAGCGGGTGCATCGACGACGCTCACGGCCTCGATCAGGCCATCCGGCGCGACGGCCTCGATGGCGAGGCCTGAGCCGAGCTGCGCGACGCCCTGCTTGTGCAGCGAGTTCACGTGCACTTCGTCGCGGCCGCCGGCGAGCGCATGCAGCGTGCCGCCGGGCGTCAGGCGCACGACGTGCGCGGGGCCGTATTGCGTGTCCATCGGCGCGTCGTCGTCCTCGCGGTGATCGGCGAAGCCGGGCACGTCGTGCACGTGCTGGTGCAGCGTGCCGCCGCAGACGACGTTCAGCTCCTGGAAGCCGCGGCACACGGCGAGCACGGGCACGCCCGCGACGATCGCCGCGCGCAGCAGCGGCAGCGTCGTCGCGTCGCGTGCGGGGTCGTGCTTCGTGCCCGGTGCGCTCGGTTCGCCGCCATACCGATGCGGCTCGACGTTCGAGTAGCTGCCGGTAAACAGCAGCCCGTCGACCGCGTCGAGCACGTCGGCGGTCGACTGGCGTTCGCCGAGGGCCGGCAGCACCATCGCGAGTGCCTGCGCGCCGTCGACGATCGCGGCGACGTATTTGTCGCCGACCGTATGCGACGCGTGGGCGCCGATCTGGGTGAGGTCGGCGGTGATGCCGACGAGAGGTTTCCTTTCCATGACGTCAATCAGTAATCCGTAGGGACGTGACGTGCGCCGAGCCGGATGCGGCAAAACGCAGGCGCGACACGACCCCGCAGCCGGGCGCTGGGCGCACGGCCGCTGGTGAATGGGCGCAACAGGATGGCGTGGCGATCCGCGCTGCGCGCGACGGTCAGGCCGTCGTTCGTTTCATCGCGATACGCGACGCGCCAACGAATGCGCGAACGCATTCCGTCACCGCACGGACAATGCGGTTGGCGAATCGACGGACGAAACGAACGACGTGAAGAAAGGAGAGGCGCTACGGCAGCAGCGACGCCACTTCGTCGGTATCGACGGCGACGAATGCGCGTGCGGAAACGGCGTTGTGGCGCCGAACGGAACGACGGGACAGGATGGTGTAGATCGACAGGTGAAGCAGGCGAGGACTATGCCAGCCGCAACTGCCGTCGGAAGCGGGAACGGCGCTGCGCAAACTTCGCACATCGCCTCGATCCCACCTCACCAGAGGGCCACGGACTCTCACGATTACACTCGACTGGTTTGTTGAAAGTATTGAACACCTGATCGTTTCGACGCGCGGGGCGTTTAAAATAATCAAGGCGCCGGTCCTGCATCATTTACATTGACGGGCATCGATTGTTGCGTTGCGATAACGCTTTTCGATGCCTGTGAAAGCTTGATGACGCTGACCTGAGAGCCAGCATATACGAGCCAATAACGGCGTCAAATGTTTTTTAATGGTCCTGCATCAGGGCTTTCCCGAGCAGTGAGAACAAAAGATTCGCAAAAGGAATAATCGACGCGCTGTTCATTATTTCGAACGCCTTTCAGGGTTTTCCCCGCTGATGTGCGGCATAAAGTGATTAGAATATTCAACGGCAGCTCCACGCGTCGTTTCACTTTTTCACCGCACTACTATCGTGTCCGAAACCGAATCGATGTCCACCGAAGTCGCCGAGCGCCTGCGTTTCGTGCGCAACAAGCATGGCCTGTCGCAGCGCGAACTCGCGAAACGCGCCGGCGTCACCAACGGCACGATCTCGCTGATCGAACAGGGCCGCGTGAGCCCGTCGGTCGGCTCGCTGAAGAAACTGCTCGAATGCATCCCGATGAGTCTCGCGGAGTTCTTTACGTTCGAGCTCGTCGAATCGCGCGCGATCGTGTCGCGTCGCGACGAGATGCCGAACCTCGGCAACGAGTCGCTTGCGTTTCACCTGGTCGGCGCGAACGTGAAGGATCGCAACATGTGCATCCTGCGCGAGATCTACCAGCCGCTGGCCGACACGGGGCCCGAGATGCTGGTGCACGCGGGGCACGAGGGCGGCGTCGTCGTGTCGGGCCGGCTCGAGCTGACCGTCGACGGCGCGACCTGGCTGCTCGACCCCGGAGACGGCTACTACTTCGAAAGCCGTTTGCCGCATCGTTTTCGCAATCCCAGCGCGGAGCTGCTCTGCGAGGTCGTCTCGGCCAATTCGCCGGCGACCTTCTGACCGCGCGTTACCGCATTCGCTGCAGGCCGGCTGCGTGCCAGGCGCGCGGCGTGCCGCATCGCGAATGTCAAACCATTGAGGCATCCTGATGAACAAGTTGACTTTGGCTGACTGGCAAGACAAGGCAGCGTCGCTCGAGATCGAAGGGCGCGCATTCATCGATGGCGCGTCGCGCGACGCGCACGGCGGCAGGACATTCGACTGCGTGAGCCCGATCGACGGCCGCGTGCTGGCGAAGGTCGCCGATTGCGGCGAAGCGGACGTGAATGCCGCCGTCGCGGCGGCGCGGCGCGCGTTCGACGCAGGGGTGTGGGCCGGCCTGAACCCGCGCGCACGCAAGGCCGTGCTGCTGCGCTGGGCCGCGCTGATGCGCGAGCATCTCGACGAACTGTCGCTGCTCGAGACGCTCGATGCGGGCAAGCCGATCGGCGACACGACGACGGTCGACGTGCCGGGCGCCGCCTACTGCGTCGAATGGTTCGCCGAGGCGATCGACAAGGTCGGCGGCGAGGTCGCGCCGGCCGATCACCATCTCGTCGGCCTCGTCACGCGCGAGCCGGTCGGCGTGGTGGCCGCCGTCGTGCCGTGGAACTTCCCGATCCTGATGGCCGCATGGAAATTCGGACCCGCGCTCGCGGCCGGCAACAGCGTCGTGCTGAAGCCGTCGGAGAAATCGCCGCTGACCGCGATCCGCGTCGCGCAGCTCGCGTTCGAAGCCGGCATTCCGGCCGGCGTGTTCAACGTCGTGCCGGGCGCGGGCGAACCGGGCAAGCTGCTCGCGCTGCATCGCGACGTCGACTGCATCGCGTTCACGGGCTCGACGGCGGTCGGCAAGCTGATCATGCAGTACGCGGCGCAGTCGAACCTGAAGCGCGCGTGGCTCGAGCTCGGCGGCAAGTCGCCGAACATCGTGTTGCCCGACTGCCCCGATCTCGACCGCGCGGCGCAGACGGCGGCCGGCGCGATCTTCTACAACATGGGCGAGATGTGCACGGCTGGCTCGCGGCTGCTCGTGCATCGCGACATCAAGGACGCGTTCATCGAGAAGCTCGTCGCGGCCGCGCGCGCATACGTGCCGGGCAATCCGCTCGATCCGTCGGTATCGATGGGCGCGATCGTCGACGGCATCCAGCTCGAGCGCGTGCTCGGCTATATCGACGCGGGGCGCAGCGAAGGCCGGCTCGTCACGGGCGGTGCGCGCGTGAACGCGGAACCGGGCGGCTTCTATGTGGAGCCGACGGTGTTCGAGGTGAAGCCCGATGCGAAGATCGCGCGCGAGGAAATCTTCGGGCCCGTGCTGTCGGTGATCGTGTTCGACGACGTCGACGAGGCCGTGCGGATCGCGAACGACACCGAATACGGGCTGGCCGCCGCCGTGTGGACGTCGAACCTGACGACCGCGCACGACGTGTCGCGCCGGCTGCGTGCGGGCACCGTGTGGGTGAACTGCTATGACGAGGGCGGCGACATGAACTTCCCGTTCGGCGGCTACAAGCAGTCGGGCAACGGCCGCGACAAGTCGCTGCATGCGCTCGAGAAGTACACCGAACTGAAGTCGACGCTGATCCGGCTGCGCTGACGCGACGCCGGGCGCGGGCGCGGCGCCGTCCGGCGCTGCACCGGCGGCCTTCGGCGCGCGTTACGCGGAGCGCAGCGCGGGATGGAAGCCGGCGGCTTCGATGATCGACTGCACGCGCTCGGCGCCTTGCGCCGAGTCGACCTTGACGAGCTTCGCCGCGACGTCGATGTCGAGCTTCGCGGCGGGGTCGGCGGCCGTCACCGCACGCGTGATTGCGTTGGCGCAGCCGCCGCAGGTCATGTCCTGGACTTCGAATTCCATCGTGTTCTCCCGGGTGGATGGTTGACGAGTACGTTCAGCATGAAGCTTGCCATGGTGGGAAGGTCAAGCGGCGCACGCAGCGATGCGCATCGCATCAGCCATTTGTAATGCTGAGGTCTGACGAATAGCCATTCGCGTGCGCGCGTCAGTCCGAATTTTTCCCGATTGACGGCCGCACATTATGGGCGAAATCCGGCGGAGCCTTGTGCGGTAACGAGCGGGTGGGATCGATGGCGCACGATCCCCATGACCGGAGTAAGGGTACTCCGAGGTGAAAATGCGAATCGATCTTAGTATCGATTCCCTTCTATATTTCCGCTCATTACGCACATGACCCGCTTCGCTATCGGTTTCGCACTGGCCCTGCTGGGCGCCTCGGCCACGTCCGCATTCGCTGCCGACGACGTCGTCAACCTGACGTTGAAGGACCACAAGTTTTCGCCCGAGGGCGTGACGATCCCCGCCGGCAAGAAGGTGAAGTTCGTCGTGAAGAACCTCGACGCGACGCCCGCGGAATTCGAGAGCGACGACTTCAAGGCGGAGAAGGTCGTGCCGGCCGGCAAGTCGGTCGAGATCCTGGTCGGGCCGCTGAAGGCCGGGACCTACGAGTTCCACGACGAGTATCACGAAGCGCAGTCGAAGACGCACCTGACCGTCAAGTAAGCCGATACCGACATGCTGTCTACTGCCCTGATCGTCTTTCGTGAAGTGCTCGAGGCCGCGCTGGTGGTCTCGATCGTGATGGCCGCCACGAAGGGCGTGCCGCGGCGCGGCTGGTGGGTGGGCGGCGGGCTGGTCGGCGGCGTGGTCGGCGCCGGCCTGATCGCGGCGTTCGCCGACGCGATCTCGCAATGGGCGTCCGGCATGGGCCAGGAAGTCTTCAACGCGGGCGTGATGGCCGTCGCGACGCTGATGCTCGCGTGGCACTGCATCTGGATGAGCCGGCACGGCCGCGAAATGGCGCTGCACATGGGCGAGGTCGGGCGGGCGGTCGCGGCGGGCAGCCGGCCGCTGACCGGGCTCGCGATCGTGGTCGGCGTCGCTGTATTGCGCGAGGGTTCCGAGGCCGTGCTGTTCCTGTACGGGATCGCGGCAGGCGATCCGGGCCAGACGCCGCAGATGATCGCCGGCGGGCTGCTCGGCGTGCTCGGTGGCGCGGGGCTCGGCTACGCGATGTATGCGGGCCTGCTGCAGATTCCGCTGAAGCGCCTGTTCTCCGTCACCAACGCGCTGATCGTGCTGCTCGCCGCGGGCATGGCGAGCCAGTGCGTCGGCTTCCTGCTCGCCGCCGGCCTCGTGCCGTCGTGGGGCGATGCGGTCTGGGACACGTCGTGGCTGCTCAAGGAATCGAGCATCGTCGGCAAGGCGCTGCATACGCTGATCGGCTATACCGCGCGTCCGGCGGGCATCCAGATCGCCGCGTACGTCGCGACGCTGGTGGCGATCCTCGTGCTGGCACGGCTCGTCGGCCGGCCGCAGCAGACGGTGAGGCCGCCGCACGCCGCGGCGTGATTGTTTCCGGGTTTCCGGGTTCGAATGAAAGAAGGGGTGTCATGGACGCCCCTTCTTTCATTCGGGATGCATGCAGTCGGTTTCGATCAGCAGTGGTTGTCGATCCACGCGCGCGCCCATTCGAGCCCTGCATCGCGCGCGTCGTCTTCGGTGTCGAACACGCCGAGCACGCCCGACGCCTCGACGAGCCGGTTGTTCTGCGTGATCGTGCCGCTCGCCGCGAAACGCTCGGGCTGCATGATCTCGTCCTGCTGCAGGATCGCGTGGCCCCAGATCTGGTAGCCGTGGTAGGTCTGCGCTTCCATTATCGAGTCACCTCCGCGGAGCGGCCGTGCGTGCCGACCTGCAGCACGTTGCCGTCCGGCGTGTATTGACGCGGGATGTTGGAGAAGGTGAGCGCGCGTGTCGCGTCCGGCGCGGCAGGCTGCATCACCGTGAGACGCCCGGGCGCGGGCTGCGCGACGGGGCGCGGGGCGACCGGGGTTTCGGTCGCGGCCGCGGCCGGGCGGTGCGAGCCGGCTTTCACGGCCTGCGCGACGCGGCGCTTGGGCGGTTTCGCGGCGGCTTTCGGCGTGGCGCTCGCGTGCTTCTCCGCGCTCTTGCCGGTGCGCGCATCGGCACCCGTGCGTGCAGCCGGCGTACGTGCCGCAGGCTGCCGCGCCTCGGGCGGGTTCCAGACCTCGACATAGTGCTCGGCGGCCCAGCCCGTCGACGCGAACGTCAGCGCCAGCAATCCGCATCCAAACAGTCTTACCATTGTCTCTCCGTCATATTCGTTGCGGCGCGTCCGGCCGGGGCCGACCCTGTGCATTCGGGGAAGCCGGCTCAGGAGAACACCTCGAGCCCGTGTTTCTCGACGATCTGGAGCATGCGCGCGGCGATGCCGCTCGGCCGCTTGTCGCCCTGTTCCCATTGGCGGATCGTCGATGTCGTCGTGTTCAGGTAGAGCGCGAACACGCTCTGGCTGACGTTGACCGACTTGCGGATGCGGGCGATCGCTTCCGGATCGAACTGCGGGGCGGCTTCGATGCAGAGATCGTCGTATTCCCGCATCGTCTTCTTGTCGATCAGGCTGGCGCGATAAAGCCCCGACGCGGCGCTGTGGACCGCCTCCGTCGCGTCGCTCTTGAATCGACCCTTAGCCATTGCAAATCTCCACAAGCTCTTTCAGTGCGACCAGCGTCGCGATGTCGCTGTCGGTGTGTCGACCCACGTCCGCGGCGAGCTTTCTGAAGGCGCGCAGCTCGCGTGCGTCGATGTTGTCGCGGTCGCATTTCGCGAACAGGAACACGAACACCCACGTGTGCCCGACCTTGCCCAGCACGATCCCGCGTTGCCGATTCCCGTCGAGGCGCTTCTTCCAGACGTTGCCGCCGAGATCGACGCCCTGGCCGCGGGCCAGTTCCCGCACCGCGCGGCAGAGCTCGCCATCGGCGATTCCCGCTTTCCCGGCTGCCTTGTGAAACCACTTCGTCTTGAAGACGCGTCGTACGGAAGCAGACATGTCGAGCCGGTCGAGTTGGCACAGGATTATATACCACTACGTGGTACATATTTCGACCTGGCCGAATGGCCGCTGCATGCCAATACGACGCTGATACGACGCCGATACGACGCCCGGACGGGCCGGCGACGGCCCGTCCGGCAAACCGGCCTTACTCCACCGTCACCGACTTCGCGAGATTCCGCGGCTTGTCGACGTCGGTGCCGCGCGCACACGCGGTGTGATAAGCAAGCATTTGCAGCGGCACGACGTGCAGGATCGGCGACAGTTGCCCGTAGTGCTCCGGCATCCGGATCACGTGCAGGCCGTCGTCGTTGACGATCTGCGTGTCGGCATCGGCGAACACGTACAGCTCGCCGCCGCGCGCGCGCACTTCCTGCATGTTCGACTTCAGCTTTTCGAGCAGCGTGTCGTTCGGCGCGACCGTGACGACCGGCATCGCTTCCGTGACGAGCGCGAGCGGCCCGTGCTTCAGTTCACCGGCCGGATAGGCCTCGGCGTGGATGTACGAGATTTCCTTCAGCTTCAGCGCGCCTTCGAGCGCGATCGGGTAGTGCAGCCCGCGGCCGAGGAACAGCGCGTTTTCCTTGCGCGCGAATTCCTCCGACCACGCGATGATCTGCGGCTCGAGTGCGAGCACGCTGTTCAGCGCGGCCGGCAGGTGGCGCAGCTCCTTCAGGAATTGCGCTTCCTGCGCAGCATCGACGTGCCCGCGCAGCTTGCCGAGCGTCGCGGCCAGTACGAACAGCGCGACGAGCTGGGTCGTGAACGCCTTCGTCGACGCGACGCCGATCTCGGTGCCCGCGTGCGTCAGGAACTGCATGTCGGTCAGGCGCACCATCGCGCTCGTCGCGACGTTGCACACCGCGAGCGTATGCGTGTGACCGAGCGACTGCGCATGCTTGAGCGCCGCGAGCGTATCGGCCGTCTCGCCCGACTGCGAGATCACGAGCACGAGCTGGCGCGGGTTCGGCACCGACTCGCGATAGCGGTACTCGCTGGCGATCTCGACCTGGGTCGGGATCTTCGCGATCGATTCGAGCCAGTACTTCGCGGTGAGGCCCGAGTAGTAGCTCGTGCCGCACGCGAGGATCAGCAGGCTGTCGATCTCCGCGAACGCGGCGGGCGCGGCGTCGCCGAACAGCGTCGCGTCGAACGCTTCCGTCTGCGGCACGGTGTCGCCGATCGCGCGCGGCTGCTCGAAGATTTCCTTCTGCATGAAGTGGCGATAGGGCCCAAGCTCGACCGCGCCGCCGTAGGCGCTGACGACGCGGATCTCGCGCTGCACGGTGGCGCCGTGGCGATCGACGATCGTCACGCCGTCGAGCGACAGCTCGCACACGTCGCCTTCCTCGAGGAACGTGAAGCGGTCGGTGCTGCCCGCGAGCGCGAGCGCATCGGACGCGAGGAAGTTCTCGCCGTCGCCGTGACCGACGACGAGCGGCGAACCCTGGCGCGCGCCGACGACGGTGTGCGGCTGGTCCTTGTGGATCACGGCGATCGCATATGCGCCGTGCAGCTGGTGCACGGCTTCACGCACCGCGTCGAACAGGTTGCCGCGGTACAGGCTGTGCACGAGATGCGCGATCACTTCGGTGTCGGTCTGCGACACGAATTCGTAACCCTTCGCGCGCAGCGCTTCACGCAGCGACTCGAAGTTCTCGATGATGCCGTTGTGCACGAGCGCGAGCGCGTTCGACGAGAAGATCGGGTGCGCGTTGTGCGTGACGGGCGCGCCGTGCGTGGCCCAGCGCGTGTGCGCGACGCCGGTCGTGCCTTCGAGGTGCGTCTCGCGCACCTGCGCATCGAGATCGGCGACGCGCGCGACGCTGCGCGCGCGTTTCGGCGCGCCCGGTTCGAGCACGGCGACGCCGCACGAGTCGTAGCCACGGTATTCGAGGCGCCGCAATCCTTCGATCAGCACCGGGACGATATTACGTTGCGCAACTGCGCCGACAATGCCGCACATGTATGGTCAATCCTGTCAGTCGAAGCGAGCGCCGCTCGGGCGCCCGCAAAAGGTTCAGCTCTTCTTCTTGACCGGGCGGACGTAGCCGCTCTTCGCGGTCTGCGTCTTCTCGTTCAACGCGAGGACGCCTTCGGCGACGTCCTTCCAGATCGTCGTGCCGGCCGCGATCGTCACGCCGCGGCCGACGCGCACCGGCGCGACCAGCTGCGTGTCCGAGCCGACGAACACGTCGTCCTCGATCACGGTGCGGAACTTGTTCGCGCCGTCGTAGTTGCAGGTGATCGTGCCCGCGCCGATGTTCACGCGCGCGCCGATGTCGGCGTCGCCGATGTACGTGAGGTGGTTCGCCTTCGAGCCGTGGCCGATCACCGCGTTCTTCACCTCGACGAAGTTGCCGACGTGCGCTTCGTCCGCGAGCTGCGCGCCGGGGCGCAGCCGCGCGTACGGGCCGATCACGGTATTTGCGCCGAGCACGGCGCCGTCGATGTGCGTGAACGCGTCGATGCGCGTGCCCGCGCCGACCGACGCGTTGCGAATCACGCAGTTCGCGCCGATCGTCACGTTGTCGGCGAGCGTCACGTTGCCTTCGAACACGCAGTTCACGTCGATCGACACGTCGCGGCCGCAGCGCAGCGTGCCGCGCACGTCGATGCGCGCCGGATCGGCGAGCGTGACGCCGTCGACGAGCAGCGCATCGGCGACGTTACGCTGGTGAATGCGTTCGAGCTCCGCGAGCTGCGCCTTGCTGTTCACGCCGAGCGTTTCCCATTCGTCGTCGGGCTGCGACGTGACGACCTCGAAGCCGGCCTCGATCGCGAGTTCGACGACGTCGGTCAGGTAGTACTCGCCCTGCGCGTTTTCGTTCTTCAGCGCGCCGAGCCACATCGACAGCTGGGCCGTCGGCGTGACGATGATGCCGGTGTTGATCTCGGCGATCCTCAGCTCGTCCGGCGACGCATCCTTCTGCTCGACGATGCGCGTGACGAAACCGGACGCGTCGCGCACGATGCGGCCGTAGCCGGTCGGGTCGTCGAGCGTGACGGTCAGGATCCCGTAGCGGCCCTCGCGCGCGGCATCGACGAGGCGCTGCAGCGTCGATGCGCGCGTGAGCGGCACGTCGCCGTACAGCACGAGCGTCGGTTGCGCGGGATCGAGGAGCGGCAGCGCCTGGCGCACCGCGTGACCGGTGCCGAGCTGTTCTGCTTGCACCGCGAACTGGACGTCGGGTGCGGCGACGGCGGCCTGGACCTGCTCGGCGCCGTGACCGACGACGACGACGAGCCGGGACGGCTGCAGCGTGCGCGCGGTGGCGATGGCGTGGGAGAGGAGCGGCCTGCCGGCCAGCGGGTGAAGCACTTTCGGCAGCGCGGAACGCATGCGCTTGCCGGTGCCTGCCGCCAAAATCACGATATTCATGGCGCGCGCTTGGTCAGGGAGTTCGAAGCCGTCCATTTTAGCATGCGGCCCCTGGCGCTCCGGGCCTGTCGCGGTGGGGCGACAACGCCGAAACGAGGCCGCCGGCCCCGGTTTCGGCGGGTGTTCGGTCCCTGCTTACAGGTCGTCGAACTGGACGATCGAGATCGGTCGGGAGGCGCCCGGCGTGGCGGTGTCGTCACCCGATGCGCACGGTTCCTCGTCGAACGCGATGTCGCCTTGCGGATCGGCTTCGCCCGTCGCGCGCAGCGACTGGAACGGGTACAGCGTCGTGTCCATCAGGTGCGACGGCACGACCTTCGCGAGCGCGTTGAACATGTTCTCGACGCGGCCCGGGAAGCGCTTGTCCCATTCGCGGATCAGCGCCTTCATTTCCGCGCGCTTCAGGTTCGGCTGGCTGCCGCACAGGTTGCACGGGATGATCGGGAATTCGCGCAACTCCGCGTATTTCTCGAGATCGGTTTCCTTCACGTACGCGAGCGGGCGGATCACGATGTTCTTGCCGTCGTCCGACTGCAGCTTCGGCGGCATGCCCTTCAGCTTGCCGCCGTAGAACATGTTGAGCAGCAGCGTCTGCACGATGTCGTCGCGGTGATGGCCGAGCGCGATCTTGGTCGCGCCGAGCTCGCCGGCCACGCGGTACAGGATCCCGCGGCGCAGCCGCGAGCACAGCGAGCAGGTCGTCTTGCCTTCCGGCACGAGCCGCTTGACGATGCTGTAGGTGTCCTGGTTCTCGATGTGGAACGGCACGCCGACCTGCTTCAGGTATTCGGGCAGCACGTGCTCGGGGAAGCCCGGCTGCTTCTGGTCGAGGTTCACCGCGACGATGTCGAAGTCGATCGGCGCGCGCTCGCGCAGGCGCAGCAGCACGTCGAGCATCGCGTAGCTGTCCTTGCCGCCCGACAGGCACACCATCACCTTGTCGCCCTGCTCGATCATGTTGTAGTCGCCGATCGCCTGGCCGACCTGGCGCACGATCCGCTTGAACAGCTTGTTGTTCTCGTACGCTTCCTTCTGCTCGCGGCGCGTCAGCGCCTGGCGGGTGGCCGGCGCGGCGGCTTCGTCCAGCGTGGCGGCGTCGGCCGCCGTGTCGTTCATGTGGGGGGCGTTCATGGGCGCTCCTCGTCCTTGATGCGAAAGACTTCGACGCCGACGGCGTCGCAGTCCGGATAGGCGTCCGGTTTCTCGGTACGGACGCGTACCGCGCGCACGGCATCGTGCGCCAGCAGGTGCGCGGCGATCGAGTCGCACAGCGTTTCCTGCAGGTGGATGTGGCCGCGCGCGAGGCACTGCGCGACGCTCTGCTTCATCAGGTCGTAGTCGACGACTTCGTGCAGCCGGTCGTCGACGGGCGTCGACTGAGCGAGCGGCACGAACAGGTCGACGTTGATGACGACGCGCTGCTCGCCGCGCTTCTCGTGTTCGAAGGCCCCGATGTTGATGTGCACCTCGTAGTCGCGCAGGTAGAGCCTGCGGCAATCCGCGAGGCGGGGGTGCAGGAGAGCGGAAAACATGGTCGTCCCAGTCAAATTGGCGTGCGCGCACGCAAAGCGGCGCGGGCGGCGGCGGTCAGGCCGCGCCCGCGCGGTTCATTCATTCGGGCCGGCGGCGGGCGGCACCAGGTGCTCGCCGCCGTCGACGGTCAGCGTCGCGCCCGTGATGCCGGGCGCGCTCGCGAGATAGCAGGCGGCCGCCGCGATGTCGTCCGCGTGCGGCGCGTGGCCGCGCACGAGCGCCGCGACCCGCACCTTCGGCGCGAGCGCCAGTGCGAGCGCCGACGTCGCGCGGTTCAACGCGGCCTGCATCAGCGCGTGCGACAGCTGTGCCGGTGCCGGGTGAAACAGGGCCTGATCCAGTACGTGGATCGCGCATGCGCGCAGCGCTTCGTGCTCGCGCGCGGCGTCGGGCGTCGCGTCGGCGAGCGCGCGGGCCAGCGCGAGCGGCGCCGTCACGTTGCGCGCGAGCGCGGCGGCGAGCGACGCACCGTCCACCGTGTACGCGTCGTCGGCGCCTGCGCTGGCGCTGACGAACACCGCGCACGCGGGCCGGCCGAGCGCTTCGCCGCACGCGGCGACGAGGGCCGCGGCATCGGCTTCCAGGGCCGGATCGGCGTCGAGCACGGCCGCGCGGCGGCCCAGCGCCGCGACTTCGGCGACGAGCGCGTCGGCGGCCGCGCGCGGCGCGCCGTGGCTGCGCTGCAGCGCGACGTCCCAGCCGTGGCGCGCGAAACCCGTCGCGAGCGCGCGGCCGATCGACGCGGCGTCGGCCGCGCTGCCCAGGGCGCCCGTGACGAGCACCACGCGTGGGGTCGACGTATCGGCTGAAACGGTCATTTACAATGCCGGGATGAACCCGAAAGCTCACGAACCCGCTAGTTTACCTGCTCCCGGCCCTGACGCGCTCGCGCAGTCCGAAACCCTTGCCGCGCAACTGCGCGACGAGATCGCGGCCGCCGGCGGCTGGCTGCCGTTCGACCGCTTCATGGAGCGCGCGCTGTATGCGCCGGGCCTCGGCTATTACAGCGGCGGCGCGCGCAAGTTCGGGCGCCGCGCCGACGACGGCAGCGACTTCGTCACCGCGCCCGAGCTGTCGCCGCTGTTTGCGCAGACGCTCGCGCAACCGGTGGCCGAGGCGCTCGCGGCGAGCGGCACGCGCCGCGTGATGGAATTCGGCGCCGGCACCGGCAAGCTCGCGGCCGGGCTGCTCGCGGCGCTCGACGCGCGGGGCGTCGAACTCGACGAATACCTGATCGTCGACCTGTCCGGCGAGTTGCGCGAACGGCAGCGCGACACGATCGAAGCCGCGGTGCCGGCGCTGGCCGCGAAGGTGCGCTGGCTCGATGCGCTGCCCGAGCGGTTCGACGGCGTCGTGGTCGGCAACGAGGTGCTCGACGCGATGCCGGTGCGGCTGTTCGCGAAGGCGGACGGCGCGTGGCGCGAGCGCGGCGTTGCGCTCGACGCGCGGCAGGCGTTCGTGTTCGACGACCGGCCGGTCGGCGCAGCCGGCCTGCCGGCGGTGCTCGAGGCGCTCGACGTCGGCGACGGCTACGTGACCGAAACGCACGAGGCGGCGCTCGCGTTCACGCGCACCGTCTGCACGATGCTTGGCCGCGGCGCGGTGCTGCTGGTCGACTACGGTTTTCCCGCGCATGAGTACTACCACCCGCAGCGCGACCGCGGCACGCTGATGTGCCACTACCGTCACCACGCGCACGACGATCCGTTCGTGTACCCGGGCCTGCAGGACATCACCGCGCACGTCGAATTCACCGGCATCTACGACGCGGGCGTCGCGACCGGCGCCGATCTGCTCGGCTACACGTCGCAGGCGCGCTTCCTGTTGAATGCGGGCATCACCGACGCGCTGGCCGCGATCGACCCGTCCGACACCCGCGCCTTCCTGCCGGCCGCGAACGCGGTGCAGAAACTGATCTCGGAGGCCGAGATGGGCGAGCTGTTCAAGGTGATCGCGTTTTCGCGCGGGATCGACGGCACGCTCGACGCATTCGCGCGCGGCGACCGCTCGCACGCGCTCTGACGAGGAACCCGGGATGCTGCGCTGGCTATTGACGACGTTCATCGCGGTGATGATCCTGACGCGCTGCTGGCCGTGGCTCGGCAAGCTCGGTATCGGGCGGATGCCGGGCGACGTCACGCTGACGCTCGGCGGGCGGCGCTACCCGTTCCCGTTCATGTCGACGCTGGTGCTGACGATGCTGGTATCGATGGTGGCGCGGCTGCTCTGAGCCGCGCCGAACAGGGGGCGCGCGTCACAGCTCGATCTCGCCGAGGATCCGGTGCGCGAGGGCCTTCGCCTCGTCGAACGCTTCTTCCTCGCTGGGGCTCGTCGAGTGGACGTCGTAGCGCATATTCTCGGTGTCGTCCCCGTCGTCGCGCGAGAGGATCACGTAACCCTGGAACTGGCCGTTGCCCGCATGCTGGGTATGCGCCTTGGCCGTGTAGATGCCTTTCGTGAACGTGTTGGTGTCCATCGTGCTCTCCCGCAAAAGGACACTTCATCGTAGCACTGCGGCGCAGCATGGTGCGTGCGGTTTATCGGTGACCGATCAGCGACCGGTCACCTTCCCTTCAACCTTCGAGTAGCGCGACGACCTCGTCCAGCGTCGGCGCGTGCGCGCCCGTGTGCCGGCACGCGGCGGCGCCGGCCGCCAGTGCGAACGCGAGATGCTCGCGCCAGCCGCGCTGCGGCGCGGCCATCAGGCTGAACAGCAGGCCGCCGATCGACGCGTCGCCCGCGCCGACGGTGTCGACCACCTCGACGCGCGGCGGGCTGGCCTCGTGCACGTCGTCGTCCGCGTGGAGCGTCGCCGCCAGCGCGCCGCGCGTGACGAGCACGGCCGCCTGCGGGTTCAGCGCGCGCACCGCCGCGATCGCGTCGGGGCCGTCGCCGCCGAACAGGTGCCGCAGGTCTTCGTCGGACACCTTGATCAGGTCGGCGAGGGCGGCCATCTTCTCCAGCGTCGGCCGGTACGCGGCCGTCATCAGGTTCCGCACGTTCGGGTCGAAGCTGATCTTCACGCCGCGCGCGTGCAGGTCGGCCGCGAGTGCGGCCAGCGTGCCCGCGAGCGGTTCGCGCACGAGGCTGATGCAGCCGAAATGCGCCCATTGCACGTGATCGGTCCAGCCGGCCGGCAGCCGCGCGGGATCGAACGCGAGATCGGCGCTCGCTTCGCCGATGAAGAAGTATGCGGGCGGCCGCGTCTCGTGGACGATCGCGAGCAGCGGCGGGCGCGCGACGCGCTGCAGGAAGCGCAGGTCGAGCCCGGCCGCTTCGCTCGTGTGCCACAGCACGTCGGAGAAGCAGTCTTCGCCGATCGAGCCGGCGAGCGCGCTCGGCACGCCGAGCCGGGCGACCGCGCGCGCGACGTTCCAGCCGGCGCCGCCCGGCACCGAGGTCCACTGCGCGTCGCCCGCGCGCACCATGTCGGTCAGGATGTCGCCGGCCGACACGAAAGCCGGAAACGTGCCGCCGCTCATTGCGTCGGCTCGCTGCGTTGCGCGCGCGCGAGGGTCGCGAGCACGTCGTAGCAGGCGCCCATCGTGTGATAGTCGGTCTTGCCGGCCGGGCTCTTCTCGTCGCTGTACTTGCGGTTGTCGCAGGTGAGGATCCGGTACCACGCGCCATAGCGGTGATCGACGAAATGCGCCCAGCTGTAGCGCCAGATCTCGTCGTACCAGTCCCAGAAGCGCTCGCTGCCGGTGCGTGCGCCGAGCATCGCGGCCGCCGCGAAGGTTTCCGCCTGCACCCAGAAATACTTGTTGTGGTCGCAGATCGTGAAGTCGGGGCCGAAGCCGTAGCAGAGGCCGCCGTGATCGGTATCCCACGCGTGCGTGAGCGCCGCGTCGAACAGTTCGGCCGCGCGCGGCGCGAGCCAGTCGAGCGGGCGGTGCCGCTCGAGGATCAGCAGCAGCTTCGCCCATTCGGTCTGGTGCCCGGGCTGGAAGCCCCACGGACGGAAGATGTTCGAGCTGTCTTCCTTGTTGTAGTCCCAGTCGACCGACCAGTCCGCATGGTAGTGCTCCCACACGAGCCCGCCCGACAGCGCGGCCTGGCGCTGCGTGATGTGGGAGGCGAGCTTTTCCGCGCGATCGAGGTACGTGAGATGGCCGGTCGCCTCGTAGGCGGCGAGCAGCGCTTCCGTCATGTGCATGTTCGCGTTCTGGCCGCGGTACGACGACACGTTCCAGTTCGGCGTCGCGTCGTCCGCATACAGGCCCGCGGCCGCATCCCAGAAGCGGTGCTCGGCGAGCTCGTAGGTTGTGGCGATCAGCGGGCGCGCTTCGTCGATGCCGGCCATCGTCGCGTGCGCGGCCGCGAGCAGCACGAACGCGAGCCCATAGCAGTGGCGCGTGCCGTCGAGCGTCGCGTGCTTCGCGCCGTCGCGCCAGTCGAGTTCCCAGTCGTAGCCCTGCAGCGCGTCGTCCCAGTGCGCGTCGCGCAGGAAGCGCAGCCCGTGGCGCGCGTAGTCGAGGTGGCGCGGATCGCCGAAATGGCGGTACGCCATCGCGTAGTTGAAGACGAACCGGCAGGTGCTGACGAGGTGGCGCGACGTGCGGTTGTAGACGCTGCCGTCGTCGCGGAAGTAATGGTAGAAGCCGCCCGTCGGGTCGAATGCGTTGGTTGCGTAGAAGCGCAGCGTGTCTTCGATGTGCGACAGCAGGAACGACGGATCGCGGAAGCTCGCGACGAACGGTGCGGCTTGCGTGTGGGCGGCCGGCGCGGCCGTGCAGGGTTGGACCGGGGGCATGTTCATGATTCGGTGGCCGTTACGGTATCGAATGCCGGGGAGCCGGCGGGCTGGCTGCTGGCCCGCACGATCAGCTCGACCGGCAGGGAGATCTCGGTGCGCTCGGGCGCTTCCGCGAGCAGCAGTTCGACGCCGCGGCGGCCGAGCGCTTCCTTGTCGACCGCGAGCGTCGTGAGCGGCGGGCTCGCGTGCGCGGCGGCCGGGATGTCGTCGAAGCCGACGATCGCGATGTCGTCCGGAATCCGCAGGCCGCGCGCGATGCACACGCGCTGCGCGGCCAGCGCCGCCGCGTCGTTGTACGCGAACACGGCTTCGGGGCGTGGGCCGGGCGCGTCGAGCAATTGCTCCATCGCACGCGCGGCGCCCGTGTCGGGGTCGAGGCCCGCATCGATCGTCACTTCGTAGGCGGGATCGAACAGCCGCCCGGCTTCGAAGAACGCGCGCCGGTAGCCGATCGCGCGCTGCGCGATGCTGTAGTGCGCGGCCGACCCGCCGATGAATGCGATCCGCGAGCGGCCGGTGGCGAGCAGGTGGCGCATCGCGAGCGCCGCGCCCGTCGCGTTGTCGATGTTGACCGAGCGCAACCCGGGCGCCCACAGGTCGATCAGCACGAGCGGCCGGCCAGTGGCGGCGAGCGCCTCGATCGTCTCGGGCTCGATGAAGCCGGCGACCGCGATCGCATCGGGCGCATGCGGGCGCATCTGGCGCAGCACGTCGTCGTTCGGGCCGACCGTGAGCAGGGTGGGCACGATGCCGCGCTCGCGGCAGGCGTCCTCGACGCCGTGCAGCACGTGCGAGAAGAACGGGCTTGCGGGAAAGCGGTTGTGCTGGCGGTGCAGCAGGAAGGTGAGCCGGCGGATGCGCGGCCGCAGCTGGGCGGAATCGTAGCCGAGCTGCCGTGCGATCTCGACGATGCGCGCACGCGTGGCTTCGGACAGGCCGGGCTGGTTTTTCAGCGCGCGGGAGACGGTGCCGATCGAAACCTCTGCCGCCCGCGCCACATCGCGAATGGTCGTACCCATCGTTCGGGGTCCGGTTTGTTTAGGTTGAAGGCGATTGTATAGTAAAACGTATCGCGTAATTCGGGCCGGATAACCGGGGAATACCCGCGAATAACGGCTTTTAATGCACTAATCTGCGAAAACGCCGTTACTAAAAATACTAAACAAAACGCGAAAAAGGCAAGGTGGGCGTGTGGGTGTCCGGCGGTGCCGGCGGAGCGCAGGAAAAAGCGGCGGCAGCCGGCGCGTGGGCTTGCGGGCCAGCAGGAGGGCGCGGCGCCCCGCGGCCTCCGCGTGCGACGGCGGGAAGCCGTTACGCAACAGCCTGGTCTTGCGCCGGACGGGCATCGGGCTGGCCGCATGGTGCGCGGGCGTTTTCCGTGCGCACCTCGCCGACTGTCTGTCCGTCGTTCAGCCCGCCGCCATCGCCACGGCCGGCGGTTCGCCGCGATGGCGTAGCGCGGCGCGGCCGGCATCGAGATCGACGACCGCGAGCCCGTCCGGCTGCTGCTTCGCCCGCCGCTTCGCGAGCGCCGCGACCGACGCGATCTCGTCGCTGCCGTAGCGTTTCGCGCCGTGCGCGCCGGCCGGCACGCCGACCGCGCCGATCGCCATCGTCACGAAGCCGAAGAACGCCGGGTTGCCGTGGCGGTCCTCGCCGCGCAGCCCGCCCGCCTGCCGGTCGGCCTGCGTGTAGAAGAGCCGCGCGCCGTCGTTGAAGCGCGCGATCGCGTCGGCGGCGCGCTCGCGCCAGTCGTCGCGCTGGAACAGCACCAGGAAATCGTCGCCGCCGACGTGGCCGAGAAAGTCGCGCTGCGGGTCGCACACGCCGGCCAGCACCGTCGCGGCGAACTTCAGCACTTCGTCGCCCTGCCAGTAGCCGTACTGGTCGTTGAACGGCTTGAACTGGTTCAGGTCGACGTAGCACGCGTGAAAGCCGGCGTCGCGCTGGAGCAGCCGGTCGATGTGCGCGCTGATCGGGATGTTGCCGGGCAGGAAGGTCAGCGGATTCGCGTAGCGCGCGGCCTCGATGCGCATCTCGGTCACGGTGCGCACCAGGCTCTCGCCGGTGCCGAGCCCGACGTAGCGGCCGTGTTCGGTGATCACGAAGCCGTCCGCGAGATAGCGCTGGTCGTGGCGCGCGAGCAGCATCGCGAGCTGCTCGAAGGTGGTCGCGTTGTCGATCATCAGCGGCGCATCGTTCGCGAACTGCAGGCACGGCTTCTTCCCGAACACCTCGCGGTGATACGGCAGCGCGAAGCGGTCGATGAAGCCGCGGCGATTCACGAGTGCGACGGGCCGCCCGCGCTCGACGAGCGCGACCGCGTGCAGGTCGGGCATCCGGTTGAACAGGTCGAGCACGTCGTTGCTGGTCGCGTCGCGCGGCAGCGCCGGGGCGGGCACGAGCATCTTCCCGGCGATCGTGCCGGCCGGCCGCACCGCGCGCGTCACGCCGGGAAACACCGCGATGTGCGGCGCGCGGATCGCGTCGCGCGCGGCCGGCGCGACCACCCGCGACGGCTGCGCGTTCGGCCGGCCGAGCAGGAAGCCCTGCACGCAGCAGATGCCCATGTCGCGCACGACGATCAGGTCGCATTCGTTCTCGATGCCTTCCGCGATCAGCTGTGCGCCGCTCGCGTGCGCGAAGTGCTGCATCGCCTTCACGGCTTCGAACTTGAGCGGGTCGCGCGCGATGTCGTGGATGAAGAAACGGTCGATCTTCACGACGTCCGGGTGCAGGCGCAGCCACAGGTTCATGCTCGCGTTCGCGGTGCCGTAGTCGTCGAGCGCGAACTGGATGCCGGCGTCGCGCAGCGACGCGACCGCCGGCCCGATGTCCGCGATATCGGGAATCGCGTTCTGCTCGGTGAGCTCGATCACGATGCGCTCGGCGCCGATCCGCGCGCGGCCGAGGAACTGGCGTGCGCGCTCGCGTTCGCTGGCGAGCGTGAGGATGGTGCCCGCGCTGAAATTGAGGAACAGCTTGCCGTCGCAGCCGAGCGCCGCGAACGCGTCGAGGCAGGTGAGCGCGGCGGCCTGTTCGAGCGCGATGGTTGCGCCTTCGCGCGCGGCCTGCGCGAATAGTGCGGCGGGGGGCTCGAGGTCGGTGCCGCGCGGGCCGCGGATCAGCCCTTCGTAACCGACGACCGTCCCCGACCCGAGGTCGACGATCGGCTGGAAAACGGCGGCGAGCGCGCGATCCGCGATCAGGCGCGTGGTGCGGGTGGCGGCGGAATCGGAGGAGGGCGCGGGCATGGGCGAGGGCAGCCGGATCGACGGGACGACCGGCTTAACGGCAGCGCTCGCGGAGAATTGAATGAAGATTTCGTGACGCGATGGGCGCTGCTGGTGCGTCGCGCCGGACACGGCTGGGGGCGGGGCGGGAAGGGGCGGTGGACGGAAGGCGGGCGGCGGAAGGCGGAAAGCCGCGGCCATCGCGCCCCCGGACGCGTCAGCGCTTGCCCGTGCTCAGCGCGCCGGACGCGGCTGTCGCGTCGCCCTCGTGCTCGCCGCTCGTGTCGCGCGCGCCCCAGCGCTGCGCGAGCGCCGCGCACGCCATCAGCTGGATCTGGTGGAACAGCATCAGCGGCAGCACGATCGCGCCGACCGCGTTCGCCGAGAAGATCACCTTCGCCATCGGCACGCCGGCCGCGAGGCTCTTCTTCGATCCGCAGAAGATGATCGTGATCTGGTCGGCGCGGTTGAAGCCGAGCCGCTTGCTGACGAACGCGGTCAGCAGCAGCGCGATCGCGAGCAGCACGAGGTTGACGACGAGCAGGCCGCCGAGCGCGCGCGGCGGAATCTGGTGCCACAGCCCCTCGTTGACGGCCTCGCTGAACGCGACGTAGACGACCAGCAGGATCGAGCCCTGGTCGACGAAGCGCAGTACGCCGCGATTGCGGTCGATCCAGCCGCCGATCACGGGCCGCAGCAACTGGCCGGCGATGAACGGCACGAGCAGCTGCATCACGATGCTGCCGACGGTGCTCCACGGCGATGCGGCCGCGGCCGACTGCGACGTGATCATCAGCCCGACGAGCGCCGGCGTGACGAAGATCCCGAGCAGGCTCGACGCCGATGCCGCGCACACGGCGGCCGGCACGTTGCCCTTCGCGATCGACGTGAACGCGATCGACGACTGAACCGTCGACGGCAGCGTGCACAGGAACAGCACGCCCGCATACAGCGTCGGTGTGACGAGCGGCTGCAGCACGGGTTTCAGCGCGAGGCCGAGCAGCGGGAACAGCGCGAACGTACTGAGCAGCACGACCGCGTGCAGCCGCCAGTGCGTCGCGCCGGCGACGACGGCTTCGCGCGACAGTTTCGCGCCGTGCAGGAAGAACAGCAGGCCGACAGCGATGTTGGTCGCCCAGTTGAACGCATGGGCGGCCGGGCCGCGGCAGGGCAGCAGGCTCGCGAGCACCACGGTGCCGACGAGCGCGAGCGTGAAGTTGTCGGGAAGAAAACGGGGACGGGCCATCGGGAACTCGATTCGGAAATGGCGAAGGCGCGCGTCGCGCGCGCGGATGGCGTTATTGTCCCGGTTGGCGATTCACTACACAAATTCATTGTGCAAATCGATTGATGAATCGATCGCATGAGGCGGCGGCCACCGCACCTGTCCGGCCAAGCGTGAAACCGCAGAAGAATGTTCTGTCGCGATCGCGTCCCGAAGCGGAAAAACCTAGCAGTAACATGGTGTTACACCGATGCCCGCGACATAACACTTTTTGGCTCGACACACTTTCCGCCCGCTCATAAATTACTGATGAAAGCCTTGGGTCGGCCGAAAGGAGCCGACGGCGGGCGTGGATGGGCACGGAACGATGACGGAACGGGTGAAACGGAAGATCGGACGATGGGTGGCAGGCGTGCTCGGCGCGCTGCTGATGCCGCTCGCGCTGGCCCAGCCGCCCCATGGCGGTCACGGGTTCGGCGGCCACGGCTTCGGCGGCGGCGACATGCGCGCGTACGGTCAGCCGGCCGGCGGCCCCAGCGGTGGTCCGGTCTGGCGCCGCGTTCCGCCGCCGGCCGGCATGCGTCCCGGCGGCGTGAGCGGCTCCGGCTCCCGCTGGGGGCTGCGCCCGACGCCGTCGTACGGCCATTACGCCGCGCAAAGTCCGTATCGGCCGATCAGCGCCGAAGTCCGCCAGATGCCGCGCCCGCCGGGCGGCGGCAATGTCCCGTTGCGGGCCGGCTCGATCCGCGCCGACGTCGCCCGCTACAACGAGGAGCGCGGCGGTCGCCCGATGCCGCCGCCCCGCTCGCAGGAAGAACCTGCGCACTCGCCTTCTTTCTCCCCGTTCTACCGAAACTGAGCGCCCCGGCGCTCGTCCCCTTGCCGGCTGATGCGAATTCGCCACAGTCGCGCGCAGATTTCCGCTGATTTTCCCGCCGCATTGCGCTATCTTTCGCGCCCGGTGCGCGCATGGCACGCCGCCGCCGCCCGTGCGACCGCGTTCGCGCCGGGCCGCCGCCGTCCATCCGGCCATGGATACATGCCGCGAAGTTAATGCCGGCGCTATACCCGCAATAAGTGTGCGCAATTTTGACCGGACAAATGATCCGTAAAGATGGCTGCGCCCCATACGACGCAAGCACTCGGCTCCAAACAACAACGCTCGCGCCACTTATCGACTATTCGACAAAACCTGGAGATCCAATGAAAGCATTCGCCCGCCGTGCGTCGCGCACGTCCGTCAAGCTGATCGCCGCAGCCGCCTGCGTGGCGGCCGCCGCACCCGCCCATGCGCAGTCGAGCGTCTCGCTCTACGGGCAGGTCGACGAATGGGTCGGCGCCACCAAGTTCCCGGGCAGCGATCGTGCGTGGAACGTGTCGGGCGGCGGCATGTCGACCTCGTACTGGGGCCTGCACGGCGCCGAGGATCTCGGCGACGGCTACAAGGCGATCTTCACGCTGGAGAGCTTCTTCCGTGCGCAGAACGGCCAGTACGGCCGCTTCCAGGGCGACACGTTCTTCGCGCGCAACGCGTACGTCGGCATCAGCTCGCCGTACGGCACGGTGACGGCAGGCCGCCTGACCACGCACCTGTTCCTGTCGACGATCCTGTTCAACCCGTTCTACGACTCGTACACCTTCTCGCCGATGGTGTACCACGTGTTCCTCGGCCTCGGCACGTTCCCGACCTATCCGAGCGACCAGGGCGCGGTCGGCGATTCGGGCTGGAACAACGCGCTGTCGTACACGTCGCCTTCGTTCGGTGGCCTGAATTTCGGCGCGATGTACGCACTCGGCAACCAGGCCGGCGACAACCGTTCGAAGAAGTGGAGCGCGCAGTTCAACTACGCGAACGGCCCGTTCGCGGCGACCGCCGTGTATCAGTACGTGAACTTCAACAACGGCCCGCAGGATCTGAGCGCGCTCGTGACCGGCCTGAAGAGCCAGGGTATCGCGCTGGTCGGCGCGACCTACGACCTGAAGCTCGTGAAGCTGTTCGGCCAGTACATGTATACGAAGAACGACCAGGTCGCGGGCAGCTGGCACGTGAACACCGCGCAGGGCGGCGTGTCGGTGCCGCTCGGCGTGGGCAACGCGATGGCGTCGTATGCGTACTCGCGCGACGCGGGCGGCCTCGACCAGACGCGCCAGACCTGGGCCGTCGGCTACGACTATCCGCTGTCCAAGCGCACCGACGTCTACGCGGCCTACATGAACGACCACATCAGCGGCCTGTCGAACGGCAACACGTTCGGCGCTGGCATCCGCGCGAAGTTCTGACGCGCCCGCGCGATCGGTGCGCCGGCCGCGCGCGTCAATCGCGCGTTTCGGCTGCATGTTTTCCCGCCCGAAACGGCGCCGCCACTCGCGGCGTCGTTTTGCCTTTCTTGACCTTTCTGTTTCCTCGCCTTTGTTACCCTATCTCGTAATTGGTTGATTCCCCCGGGATTGCGAGCTAGTTCGATGGATACCCTCGTCAGCATGAATGTGTTTCGCTACGTCGTCGAAGTGGGCAGCTTCGTCGGCGCGGCGGAGCGCATGCAGATGTCGGCGGCGATGGCGAGCAAGCACGTGATGCACCTCGAGCAGCAGCTCGGCGCGCGGCTGCTGCATCGCACGACACGACGCGTCGCGCCGACCGAGGCGGGACGCGAATACTATGAGCGCCTCGTGCAGGCGCTGTCCGAACTCGACGAAGCGGGCCAGGCCGTCGGCGCCGCGAGCGTGGTGCCGCAGGGCAGGCTGCGCGTGACGTCGCTGTCCGCGTTCGGGCTGCGGCACGTGATGCAGGCCGTCACCGATTACGCGGGCCGCTTCCCGGACGTGACCGTCGACATGACGCTGTCCGATCGCGTGGTCGACCTGATCGAGGAAGGCTACGACGTCGCGGTGCGCGCGGCGCCGAACGGATTGAAATCGTCGTCGCTGGTCGCGCGCCAGATCGCGACCGCGCACATCCTGCTGGTCGCGTCGCCCGAGTATCTCGAGAAGCACGGCACGCCCCAGACGATCGCCGATCTCGCGAACCACAACTACCTGCGGCGCGATTCGAATTCGACGATGCTCGATTCGCTGGTGATCGACGCGGCCGCCGCGTCGCGCGTGAGCCTGAACGGCAACCTGATCGTGAACCATCTCGAAGGGCTGCGCGCGGCCGTGCTCGCCGGCGCGGGCATCGCGCTGCTCGGCACCGAAGTGGTCGGCGACGACATCGAATCGGGCCGGCTCGTGCCGGTGCTGCTCGATTCGGTGCCGCCGCACGAGGCGCCGATCTATGCGGTGTACGCGAGCCGTCGTCACGTCTCCGCGAAGGTGCGCTCGTTCGTCGACTTCCTGGCCGCGCGTTTCGAAGGGCAGTCGCTATGCCCGTCGATCGAATCGCGCCTGCGCGTGCTGCCGATCACGCGGATGAAGCGCGCGGTCTGAGCCGCATCGTCCGCCGCGGCGGGGCAATAAAAAAGCGCGAACCGCTGCGGTTCGCGCTTTTTGCTTGGTTCGACGATCTCGCGTCGATGGCGGCCGCGACGGCCGCCGCATCCGTCAGCGCGGGATGCCGAGCCGCGCCTTCGCGTCGTCGTACTCGCGCTTGAGCCGCTCGACGAGCGCGCCCACGCTCGGCAGATCGTCCATCAGGCCGACGCCCTGGCCGGCGCCCCAGATGTCCTTCCATGCCTTCGTCTTGTCGCCGCCGAAATTCATCTTGGTCTTGTCGGATTCCGGCAGCGCTTCCGGGTCGAGGCCGGCCTTCTCGATGCTCTCGCGGATGTAGTTGCCGTGCACGCCCGTGAAGAGGTTCGTGTAGATGATGTCCGACGATTTCGCGTTCAGGATCGCGTGCTTGTAGTCGTCGATCGCATGCGCTTCCTGCGTCGCGATGAAACGCGTGCCCATGTACGCGAAGTCGGCGCCCATCGCCTGCGCGGCGAGGATCGAGCCGCCGTTCGCGATCGAGCCGGACAGCACGATCGGGCCGTCGAAGATCTTGCGGACTTCGCCGACCAGCGCGAACGGCGACGTCGTGCCCGCGTGGCCGCCGGCGCCGGCCGCGACGAGGATCAGCCCGTCGACGCCGGCTTCGAGCGCCTTCTGCGCGTGGCGCAGGTTGATCACGTCGTGCAGCACGATGCCGCCGTAGCTGTGCACCGCGTCGACGATTTCGCGCGCCGGTGCGCGCAGGCTCGTGATGAAGATCGGCACCTTGTGCTCGACGCACACGCGCACGTCGTGCTCGAGCCGCGCGTTCGACTGGTGGACGATCTGGTTGACCGCGATCGGCCCGATCACCGCCTCGGGGTGCTTCGCCTTGTGATCGGCGAGTTCCGACTGGATCTGCGTGAGCCACTCGTCCAGCAGTTCGGCCGGGCGCGCATTGAGCGCGGGGAACGAACCGACGATGCCCGCCTTGCATTGCGCGAGCACGAGTTCGGGATAGCTGACGATGAACATCGGCGACGCGATGACGGGGAGCGTCAGGTTCTGCAGGACGGTGGGCAATGCCATGTGATGTCTCCAGTCTCCGGGGGCGGTCGGCGCCGGCGCGGTCGCGTCGATGCCGACACCATGCTTTGCGGTCGAACGGTGATTCGAGTGTAGCTGCGGAACCAAGTCGTTCGTCGGGATTAATACGAACGGTCGTGCGATTCTACGCGAGCTTAACAAAATGTGCGGTGTGGCGGCAATCGAGTGAGTGTTCTCTTTCTAGGGATTCTGGCTGCGACCCCGCTGTGAAGACGCGCCAGCGCTCATAAAATAGCCGCCATAACAAACCAACGAGAAACAAACCATGTCGTTTGAGGCGTTTGCACCGTTTCGCGTGACGGTGCAGGACACCGACATTTTCGGTGTCAAAGGAGGCGCGGGTCCGCCGCTGCTGTTGCTGCACGGACATCCGCAGACCCACATGATCTGGCATCGCGTTGCCGCGACGCTCGCGGATCACTTCACGGTGATCGCCACCGACCTGCGCGGCTACGGCGCATCGGGCCGGCCGCCGAGCGACGCACAGCACACGCCGTATTCGAAACGGGCGATGGCGGCCGACCAGGTCGCCGTGATGCGGCATTTCGGCTTCGAGCATTTCCACGTGTGCGCGCACGATCGCGGCGCGCGGGTCGCGCACCGGCTCGCGCTCGATCACGCGGAGGCCGTCGAGCGGATGATGCTGCTCGACATCGCGCCGACGCTCGCGATGTACGAGAAAACCGATCGCGCATTCGCGACCGCGTATTTCCACTGGTTCTTCCTGATCCAGCCCGAGCCGCTGCCCGAGACGCTGATCGGCGCGCACACCGATGCGTACATCGAGCGCGTGATGGGCAACCGCTCGGCCGGGCTCGCGCCGTTCGCACCCGAGGCGCTCGACGCGTACCGGGCGGCGCTCGCGCAGCCGGGCGCCGTGCATGCGATGTGCGAGGACTACCGCGCGTCGGCGACGATCGATCTCGAGCACGACCGTGCGGATCTCGAACGCGGCAACAAGGTCGCGTGCCCGCTGCGCGTGCTGTGGGGCGAGCACGGCGTCGTCGGCCGCTGCTTCGATCCGCTCGACGAGTGGCGGCGCGTCGCGCGCGACGTCAGCGGCCGCGCGCTCGACTGCGGGCACTACATTCCGGAAGAGGCGCCCGCCGCGCTGATCGACGAATTGCTCGCGTTCTTCGAGGCGCGCGACCCGGCCGCGTGACGGTGCGAGCGGGCGGCGTGCGCCGTCTGCGGCTCAGCGACGTGCGCCGCCCCGACTCAGCGGTGCGCGTGGTCGTCCTCGACGAGCGGCGGCAGGCGGCGCGGCACGGGCGTCGATTTCACGATCGCGGTGCTCGTCTCCGCGCGCTCCGTCACCTTCGACAGGATGTCGTCGAGGTGCTCGATCGTGCGCAGGTAGAGCCGGCAGATGAAGCAGTCGTCGCCGGTGACCTTGTCGCATTCGACGAATTCGGGGATCCGCCGCAGCAACTCCTCGACCAGATGCAACTGGCCCGGCAGCGGCTTCACGCGGACGATCGCCTGCAGCGTGTAGCCGAGCGCGCGCGGGTCGAGCTCGACGGTGAACGCGGCGATCACGCCTTGCGCCTCGAGCCGCCGCACTCGGTCGGCGGTCGCGGGCGCCGACAGCCCGATCTGCCGGGCGAGTTCGCTGGTCGCGATGCGTGCGTCGTCGGCCAGCGCGGCGAGGATCGCGCGGTCGGTCGCGTCGAGCGACGCGATGGCAGGCGGGGAAAGGCGTTTCGGCATGATCGCTTTGCTTTCGAAGGTAAATCGGCTGATTCACTTCAGTTTAGCCGTGGTCGCGGCGAAAGCAAGTTTCTAGAATCGAACTCATCCACGCTTTTCAACGGAGTTCATGATGGCCTCGAATGAAATTCGCCGCGGCGCCGCCGAGATGATCGTCGCGATGCTGATGTCCGGCACGATCGGCTGGCTCGTGATGTCGTCGCAGCAGCCGCTGACCAATGTCGTGTTCTTCCGCTGCGTGTTCGGTGCCGCGACGCTCGCAATCGTCTGCGCGGCGCTCGGTTTCCTGCGCCGCTCGCTGTTCTCGCCGCGGATGCTCGTGCTCACGACGCTCGGCAGCCTCGCGATCGTCGCGAACTGGCTGCTGCTTTTCGCCGCCTATTCGCGCGCGTCGATCTCGATGGCGACCGCCGTCTACAACACGCAGCCCTTCATGCTCGTCGCGCTCGGCGCCATCGTGTTCCGCGAGCGGATCACCGCGTCGACGGTCGCGTGGCTCGTGCTCGCGTTTGCCGGGCTGGTGTTCGTGGTGCGCGTCGAACCGGCCGTGCTCGCGGTGCCCGGCGAATACCTGGAAGGGGTCGCGCTGTCGCTCGGCGCGGCGTTCCTGTATGCGATCTCGTCGATCATCACGAAGCACCTGAAGGGCACGCCGCCGCATCTGCTCGCGCTGCTGCAGGTCGGCCTCGGCGTCCTGCTGCTCGCGCCGTTCGCGCACTTCGACACCTTGCCGGCGACGGGCGGGCAATGGGCCGACCTGATCGTGCTGGGCATCGTCAACACGGGGCTGATGTACGTGCTGCTGTACGGCGCGGTCCAGAAGCTGCCGACTGCGATGACGGGCGCGCTGTCGTTCGTCTATCCGGTCGTCGCGATCGTCGTCGATCGCGTCGCGTTCGGGCAGACGCTTGCGTGGACGCAGGTGTTCGGCGCGCTGCTGATCCTGCTCGCGGCGGCCGGCGTGAACCTCGGCTGGCGCATCGTGCCGGCACGTCGCGCGGCGGTCGGCAACTGAAACGGTCGTACGATTCGGCGCGGCTGCGCGGTCGCCCGCGGCCCGTCGAATGGACGTGTGTGGAATGAAGATTGCGCGCCGAATGCCGTCGCGCACAGCCGTGAAAAGCGCTGTAAGAAGTTGTAGGGAAACACCCGATGCGATGCGGCCGCGTCGCTCGTATGATGCGGGCTGTGACGTTGATCACGTTCACAGGATTCCGATCTCGATGCCGTTCGCCCGTGAGGTTGAACGGCTTTTTTTTATGTTTCGCTGCCCGCGATCAGGCGCCGCCGCGCGTCCAGCCGCGCGAGCAGCGCGCGCCTCGCGTCGTCGTCCGACTCACGCCATCCCTTGATCTCGCCGCGCGTGCGCAGGCAGCCCGCGCACCAGTCGGTGCGCGGATCGATCCGGCAGACGTCGGTGCACGGCGACGCGACCGTGGCGACCGGCACCATCACGTCGCTCATGTGGACTCCCGCAACGCGACGTCCGCGACCGGCGCGCCGGTCAGCGACACGAGTTCGTGCGGCGACAGGTTGAACACCGCGTGCGGATGGCCGGCGGCGGCCCACAGGCTGTCGAGCGCGAGCAGGTCGGCGTCGATCAGCGTGACGGGTTCGACCAGATGGCCGATCGGGCAGACGCCGCCGATCGCATAGCCGGTGTTGTCGCGCACGAACTTCGCGTCCGCACGGCCGACCGGCCCGACCTGCGCGGCGACCTTCTTTTCATCCACGCGGTTGACGCCGCTCGCGACGACCAGCACGGGCGCGCCGTCGGCCTGCCGGCGAAACAGGATCGACTTCGCAATCTGCGCGACCGAGCAGCCGAGCCCGGCCGCGGCCTCGGCCGACGTCTTGCCGGTTTCGGCGAGCATCACGATGCCTTTCGCATGGCCGCGCTCGCGCAGCAGCAGCGCGACGCGTCGCGCGGAATCGGGCAGGGAATCGAATGAAGCGGGTGTCGTCATGTCGAGGAATCCGTGGAATGGCGTAATCAGACGCAGTTCGCGGCGTCGGCCGCGCTCTGCGCCTTGGCGAGCAGTGCACGACCGGCGCGCGACACATTCGCGCGGCCGATCGCGTTCGAGATGAAATCGCCGGCGGCGACGACCTGCGCGAGATCGATGCCGGTCTCGATGCCGAGGCCCTGCATCAGGTACAGCACGTCCTCGGTCGCGACGTTGCCGGTCGCGCCCTTCGCGTACGGGCAGCCGCCGAGGCCCGCGACCGATGCGTGAAAGATCTCGATCCCTTCGAACAGCGCCGCGTAGATGTTCGCGAGCGCCTGGCCGTAGGTATCGTGGAAGTGGCCCGACAGGCGTTCGCGCGGGAACACGCGCGTGACGGCCGCGAGCACTTCGCGCGTGCGCTTCGGCGTGCCGACGCCGATCGTGTCGGCGATGTCGATCTCGTCGCAGCCGAGCGCCGCGAAGCGCTCGACGACGTCGACGACCGACGCGACCGGCACCTCGCCCTGGTACGGGCAGCCGAGCGTGCACGACACGCTGCCGCGCAGCCGCAGGCCCGCGTCCTTCGCGGCCTTCGCGACGGGCTCGAAGCGCGCGATGCTTTCGGCGATGCTGCAGTTGATGTTCCGCTGCGAGAACGCCTCGCTCGCCGCGCCGAAGATCACGACTTCGTCCGCGCGTGCGGCGAGCGCATGCTCGAAGCCCTTCAGGTTCGGCGTGAGCACCGAGTACACGGTGCCCGCACGACGCTCGATGCCGGCCATCACGTCGGCGCCGTCGGCCATCTGCGGCACCCATTTCGGCGACACGAACGACGCGGCCTCGATATTGCGGAAGCCGGCGCGCGACAGCCGGTCGACGAGCGCGATCTTCACGTCGGTCGGCACGAAGGTCTTCTCGTTCTGCAGGCCGTCGCGCGGGCCGACTTCGACGATCTTGACGGCGGTGGGGAACGTCATGGTTGTCTCCGGTTTGGTGTAGGGCGGAATTCAGTAGCCGCGCGCGTAGTCGACGATGCCGCTGACGGGCGCGCCGCGCTCGAACGCGCGGATCTTGCCGGCGATCTGCTCGACGGCTTCCGCGCGCAGCGTCTCGGCCGAGCTGTGCGGCGTGATCGTGATGCGCGGCGCGTGCCAGAACGGATGGTCGTCCGGCAGCGGTTCGTGCTGGAACACGTCGAGCGTGGCCGCGGCGACCTGGCCGCTCGCGAGCGCGTCGAGCAGGTCGGCTTCGACGAGATGCGCGCCGCGCGCGACGTTGACGACGTACGCGCCGCGCGCGAGCCGCGCGAACGCGCGCGTCGACAGGATGCCGTCGGTGTCGCGCGTGCTCGGCAGCAGGTTGACGAGCACCTTCGCGCCGTCGATGCACGCGTCGAACGCGCCGTCGCCGGCGAAGGTCGCGATGCCGTCGAGCTGCTTCGCACTGCGGCTGTAGCCGCGCACCGGCAGGCCGAGCGCGGCGAGCGCGCGGGCGACTTCGGCGCCGAGCACGCCGAGGCCGAGCACGGCGACGGTGAAGCTCGCGCGCGCATGCGGTTCGAGCGGCTGCCAGCGGCGTTCGCGCTGTTGCAGGTCGTATTCGTCGAAACGGCGCAGGTAGCGCAGCACCGCGTGCGTCACGTATTCGACCATCTGCTGCGCCATGCCCGAATCCTCGAGCCGCACCAGCGGCACGTGCGTGGGCAGCGTGCCCGGATGCGCGCGGTCGAGCGCGAGCAGCGCATCGACGCCCGCGCCGAGGTTGAAGATCGCGCGCAGGCCGTCGCGCGGTGCGAAGAACTCGCGCGGCGCGCGCCACACGAGCGCGTAGTCGGCGGCGGCCGTATCGCCCGGCTGCCACGCGCGCAGTTCGGCTTCCGGCAGCGCACGCGCGATCTCGTCGCGCCACGCGCCGGCATCCTGATGCGGCGAATGGAACAGGATCTTCATGGCGTGACGGCGCGCGCGCCGGCGAGGCGCGTCACGGGAGCGGCGAGCGAAGCCGGGCGCGGCGCGCCGGCGGACGTAGCGGACATCGGGCGTCTCCTGACGACGGCCGGCGCGTCACGCGCCGGGACCGGTTCCGTGTGAAGCTGACGGGAAGCCCACATTCTACGGTTTCGCGGCCCATTGCGCCGCCGCGCGGGACGTGCGGCGGTCACGCCGTCGCCGGGCCGCCACCGGTCACCGCCCCGCGCAAAAGCAAAGCACAAAATATTGGTTCGGCCGCCGCGTACCCGACGCCACAATCGAATCTCGTCTTCAAGCAAGCGAGGGCAATCATGCGCGCATGCAGCAAATCGGCGTGGCCGCCGCGGCTCGTCACCGTTCCGGGCCTGCACGGCAGTGAAGGCGCTCACTGGCAGACCTGGCTCGAGCGGCAGTTTCCGCGCTCGTTGCGCGTCGAGCAGCACGACTGGGATGCGCCCGATCTCGCGGGCTGGGCGCAATCGGTGCGCGCGCTGCTCGATCGCGAGCGCGGCCCGTTCGTGCTCGCCGCGCACAGCTTCGGCTGCCTCGCGGCCGCGCATGCGCTCGCGCAGTGGCCGCATGTGGGCGATGTGGCAGGCGTGCTGTTCGTCGCGCCGGCCAGCCCGAAGAAATTCACGTTTGCCGGGCCGTTCGACGCGCGCCGGCTCGCGGTGCCGTCGATCGTGATCGGCAGCGAGACCGACCCGTGGATGCCGCTGGCCGATGCGCGCACGCTCGCGCAGCGCCTGGGCAGCGCGTTCGTGAACCTCGGCGATGCCGGGCACATCAACACGGCGGCCGGCTTCGGGCCGTGGCCGCGCGCGAAATACTTCATCGACACGCTGGTTCATTGCGCGGCGCCGCTGCGCTTTCGCGACGCGGACGACGGCTTCGAGGCCGCGCTCGTCGACCGCGCGCTCGCGCACGCGGTCTGACGGCGGGTTGCGCGGCGCAGGCTGCGCGGTGGCGGTCGCGACATGGCGCGCCGTCGCGCTTGCGACGCGCAGGCAGGCCTGACGGCGGCCGGGTCCGAATCGCTCGGCCGGCCGTGCCCGACGTGGCCTGCGAAACGGCGTGACACGGTGCCGTTCGCGCCGTCGCCGACCGTTACGTCATGCCCGTGGTGGCTCGACGCGAGCGCCCACCGCTCTCCCCGAGCGGTACTGACTCATATCACGCGGCGGCGGAATCAGCCCGGCGACGACGCGGCGCTGCTCGATGCGGCCGCGTTCGCGGCGGGCTTCGCATCGTCGTCGTCATCGGGCGGGTAGTGCACGACGGGCGGCGCGAGCGGCGCGGCATCGGACGCGGCGGCGTTCGCGCTCGCGTCGCTGTTGAACGCGCTGGCGGCGCCGCTCGATGCGCCGGCCTGCGGCGCGGCGTCGGTCGCGTTGGCGTCGTGCGGTGCGTCGTCGCTGCACGCGGCGGCGAACACGGCGGCACACAGAACGACGGCGACGGAAACGCGACGCATGACTTCTCTCCTGGCAGGCTGATCGGGAAACGCTTTCGAGTATGCCGCCGCGATGCGACGTTTCGGTGAATCGTTTGCGATCGGGGCGCGATCGCGACATGTTTTCGTCAGGCTGACTACCGAATGCCTTCGCGGCGATCCGCCGGCACGCGTGGCGGAATTTTCCAGCAGCGGAGGAGGCTGCGCGCATTTACACGGCGCGCAGCGCCGCGACCCGGCCACGGCGAGGGGCTGTTTGCCGAAGTGCACGTCGATGCCGAGCTCGGCACGCTTCGCGTACCGCGCATCGTCGGGGTCTACAGCGTCGGCAGCCTGCTCAACGCGAAGACGGCGCGCAGCCAGTTGATCGGCGGAATGGTGTGGGGGCTCGGCACCGCGCTCGAGGAGGGCTCGCATCCCGACGTGCGGCACGGCCGCTTCACGAACGCGAATCTCGCTGAATATCACGTTCCCGTGAACGCGGACATCGGCGAGTTCGACGTGAGTTTCGTCGACGAAAGCGACACGCATTTCAATCCGCTCGGCATTCGCGGCATCGGCGAGATCGGTATCACCGGCGTGCTGGCCGCGATCGCCAGTGCGGTCTATCACGCGACCGGCGTGCGGGTGCGCGATCTGCCGATCACGCTCGACAAGGTGGCGATGCCGATGCGCGCGTGAGCCCCGGCGTCAGCGCCGCGGCGTCCTGCGCCGCACTTCGCTGCGCAGCCAGTCGAGCCAGGTGCGGATCGCTGCTTCGTGACGATGGCCGGGACGCCACACGACGTAGTGCGCGTACACGTCGGTGATGCGCACCGTCGACACGCGCACGAGCGTGCCGTCCGCGAGTTCGGGCTCGATCAGCGAGCGGCGCGCGAGCGCGACGCCGCGTCCTTTCAGCGCCGCGTCGATCAACGCGTTCGCATCGGTGAAGCGCGGTGCGCGCGCGGATTCGGTGAGGTCGAGCCGCGCGGCCTGGAACCACGGTTCCCACGGCTGCGCGGGATGGCGCAGCAGCGTCGCGCGCACGAGGTCGGCCGGCGTGCGCGGTGCGACGCCGTCGCGATTGCGGTATGCGGGGCTCGCGACCGGAAAGATCGTCTCGTTCATCAGCTTCTCGGCGACGACGCCGGGCCACGTGCCGGGCCCGTAGCGCAACGCGACGTCGATGCGGTCGCGCTTGCGCAGCGGCGCGAGCGCCACGTCCGGATGCAGCGCGATCGCGATGTGCGGATGCGCGGCCGAGAAGCGCGGCAGGCGCGGCGCGAGCCAGCGCTCGGCGACGCTCGGCAGCACGCTCACGTTCAGCGTCGCGTCGCAGGTGCGCGGGCGGCGGCGTACCGCCAGCGC
The DNA here is from genome assembly GCF_902832865.1 of Burkholderia sp. BCC0397. Lineage (NCBI taxonomy): Bacteria > Pseudomonadati > Pseudomonadota > Betaproteobacteria > Burkholderiales > Burkholderiaceae > Burkholderia > Burkholderia sp. BCC0397. The sequence continues at coordinate 239,086 of NZ_CADFDL010000004.1, forward strand.
CGGCTCGAACGCGCGTTCGAGCACGCTCAGGCCCTGACGTACCTGCAGCGCGAGGGCGTGCGCGGCGTGGGTCGGCGTCGCGCCGTTGCGTTCGCGCGTGAAAAGCGGATAGCCGAGCTGCGCCTCGAGCGCGCGGATGTGCTGGCTGACCGCGCCCTGCGTGAGCGCGAGTTCGTCGGCCGCGCGCGTGAAGCTCTGCAGCCGTACGGCGGTCTCGAACGCGCGCAGCGTCTGCAGCGGAGGGAGGTGGATGCGTCGCATGCGGGTATTAGTAACACTAATGTCTGAGCACGACAATTCATCGTTTGCCGCGCATCGGCAGGCGTTCCTACACTCGGTTCCGTCTTCCACAGCCCGTCGGGCCACACCACCATGAACGCCTATCGTCTCTATCTTTCGCCGGGCGCCTGCTCGCTCGCCGCCCACATCGCGCTGGAGGAAACCGGCGCGCCGTTCGACGTCGAGATCGTCTCGGTGAGGCAGCAACAGAACCTCGAAGCGCGCTACCTCGCGATCAACCCGAAGGCGCGCGTGCCCGTGCTCGCGATTCCGGGCGAGCCGCGCGTGCTGACCGAAACGCCGGCGATCCTCACGTATCTCGCGCGCCGCTACCCGGATGCGCAACTGCTGCCGCTCGGCGATCCGCTGCGCGAGGCGCGGTGCCACGAATGGCTCGCCTGGCTGGTCGGCTGGGTGCATGGCGTCGGCTACGGCGCGCTGTGGCGGCCGGGCCGCTTCATCGACGATCCGGCCCTGCACGGCGCGATCAGCGCGCACGGGCGCGGCACGATCGACGCCGCGAACGCGTCGATCGAAACCGCGCTCGCCGACGGCCGCAGGTGGGCCGAGCCGGGCGCGCATTCGATCGTCGATCCGTTCCTGCTCGTGCTGTATCGCTGGGGCGTCGCGATCGGGCTGGACATGACGCGGCATCCGGCATGGACGGCTCATGCGCAGCGCGAGGCCGAACGGCCGGCCGCGCGGCGCGCGCTGGCGCGCGAGGCGGTTTGACGCGACGGCACGTGGGCGGCCGGTGGCCCGGCCGTTTCGTTCGGCAGTTCGTTCGGATCGCGAAGTTCGGACGTGTCCAATTGTCATGTCGCACCCAATCCGATTGAATGAGAATCATTCTCATCAATGGAGTGGAGTGAACATGAGCTGTTGCTTCCAGTCGAGTGCGACGCCGCCGCGGCGCGCGACCGCATCCATCGCGTTCGCGATGATGACCAGTGCGGCCGCGCCGGCATGCGCGGAAGACGGCGAGCCGCGCCACGCGCCGCGGCTGGACCCGATCGTCGTGCATGGCGCGCGCGACGCCGGTTCGCGCGTCGACCGGTCGGGTTCCGCCAAGTACGCAACGCCGCTGCTCGACGTGCCGCAGACGATCACCGTCGTGCCGCGCGCGGTGCTCGACGAACAGCAGGCGCTGAGCCTGCGCGAGGCGCTGTCGAACGTGGCGGGTATCACGTTCAATGCCGGCGAGGGCGGCGGCGGGTCGGGCGACATGTTCAATATCCGCGGCTTCGGCGCGAACGCGAACCTGCAGCTCGACGGGCTGCGCGACAGCGCACAGAACAATCGCAGCGACCTGTTCAACGTCGAGGCGGTCGAGGTGATCAAGGGGCCGAACTCCGTGTTCGGCGGCGCCGGCACGACGGGCGGCTCGGTGAACCTGGTCAGCAAGACACCGAAGGCCGGCGTGTTTACCGAGGCCGGCACGATGCTCGGCACGTCCGGCTACCGACGCATGACGCTCGATGCGAACCGGCCGCTGCCCGGCACCGACGGCCGCGCGGCGTTCCGCCTGAACGCGATGGCGCATGTCAACGACGTGCCGGGCCGCGACGACATCCGCAAGCGGCGCTGGGGCATCGCGCCGTCGCTCGCGTTCGGTCTCGGCACACCGACGCGCGTCACGCTCGGCTATTTCCACCAGTACGACAACAACCTGCCCGACTACGGGCTGCCTGCGCACAACGGCCAGGTGCTGGCCGGCGTGTCGCGCGACCGCTATTTCGGCTGGCGCAATCTCGACCGCGAACGCATCACGTCGGATACGTTCACCGTGAAGGCCGAACACGACGTGTCATCCGGCCTGAAGGTGCAGAACCTGAGCCGCTATGCGCACCTGAATCGCGACACGGTGATTTCAGCATCGCACGTGAACCTGCAGGGGCTGCCGCCGGGGCGCTACAAGCCGGCCGGGCCGCAGGGCTATGGCCGCGATGCGTCGACCGCGATGTGGGCGAACCAGACGAACGTCACCAATGCGTTCTCGACGTTCGGCATCGGACACACGCTGGTCACGGGCTTCGAGATCTCGCGCGAGACGTACGGCCGCACGACCTATTCGTACGGGCTCAACCGCTTCTACCCGGCCGACGGCTTCCCGCTCGCCGCGCCGCCCGGCGTGTGGCGCGGCCCGGCGCAGCGCCAGGACAGTGCGCGCAACGACACCGTGCTGGTCGTGAAGGCGCTGTACGCGTTCGACACGATCGCGGTTGGCCGCTACTGGGACATCGATGTCGGGCTGCGGCACGACTGGATCGACGGCCGGTCGGAAGGCACCGCGGCGGGCAAGCCCACCGAGCGCGCGGACACCGCCGATCGCCATCTGAGCACGCGCGCGGGGCTCGTGTTCAAGCCGACCGACAACGGTCGCGCGTATTTCGCTTACGGCACGTCGTTCAACCCGTCCGCCGAATTTCTCGTGACCACCGGCTCCGGCCTGAGCGCGGCGACCGGCGCGCTCGCGCCCGAGAAAAACGAGAGCTTCGAACTCGGTGCGAAATGGGAAGGGCTCGCGGGTATCGCGCTGAACGGCGCGCTGTTCCAGACTGAAAAGAAGAACGCGCGCGAACGAATGGCCGACGGCAGCTATGCGCTCGTGGGCCGGCAACGCGTGCGCGGCATCGAGCTCGGTGCCGCCGGCAAGGTGACGCCGCGCTGGGACGTGTTCGCGAACTACACGTACCTGGCGAGCGTGACGCTCAGCTCGCCTGCGTCGCCGCGGCGCGACGGGCAGGCGCTCGGCAACACGCCGCGGCACGCGTTCAACGTGTGGACGACCTATCGGTTGCCGGCGGGCTGGACGGTCGGCTATGGTTCGCACTTCGTCGGCCGGCGCAACGTCACGTCGCAGGGCGACGGCAAGCTCGGCGCATACTGGGTGCACAACCTGATGGCGAGCTACGACGTGAGCCGTCGGCTGCACATCCAGCTGAACGTGGACAACCTGTTCGATCGCGCTTACGTTGAACGCGTGCGACAGGTGTCGGGCAGCGAGTCGCGGTCGTCGGCGGTCGAGTTCGGCGACGGCCGTTCGGCAATGCTGTCAGCCGTGTACAAGTTCTGACCGCGCCCTGCGTGCCCGTCATCGCGCGAACAGCGGATAGGTCGCGCCCGCGACCAGCGCCGCCGCGAGCCACACCATGCTCCACGAACTCGCGGCGAGCAGCGGCGGAATCGCGAGCGGCGTCGCGAACAGCCCGAGGTAGACGATCGTGTTCGCCATCCCGAGCGCGGTGCCTGCGTGATTCGCGCCCGCGAGCGTCGCGAGCTCCGTGTACGCGACCCCATGCCATGCCGACACGCAGATGCCGGCGAACACGAGAATCGCGACGATCGCGGCGAGCGGCACATGCGGGCTGCCGGCCGTCGCCGCCGCGAGCAGCGTGAACGATCCGGCCGCGACGAACACGGAACCGCGCAGGTACGCGCGCCGGTTGCCGTGCCGGTCGGTATGGCGGCCGCTCCAGACGCGCATCACCATCGCGCCGAGCTGCAGCGCGACCATCGCCGCGCTGATGCCGGCGAGGCCGAGCCGGCCGAAGTCGTGCAGGAACACCGTCGCGAACGTGAGCACCGCGAATTGCGGCGCGCACAGCAGGCCGATGCCGAGCACGATGCGCCACACGGGGCCGCTCGCGAGCGGATTGCGCGCGTGCCCGGCGGGCTGCGGCCACTGGGCGGCGTGACGCGTGGCGAGGTTCGCCGCGGGCGGCTCGGCGGGCGGCTCGTGCAGCCAGCGCCACGTGAGCGCGGCCGATCCCGCGCACAGCAGCATCAGCGCGCCGAACACCGCGGCGAAGCCGACATGCGACGCGAGCGACGGCAGCAGCGCCGCGCCCAAGCCGCCGCCGAGCGGCACGGCCGTCTGGCGGATGCTCATCGCGAGCCCGCGTTCGCGCTCGCCGAACCAGCGCATCACCGCGCGCCCGCTCGACCCGTTCACGCTGCCGCCGAGCAGGCCGACGCAGCCCATGGCCGCGACGACGCGCATCAGCGGCGGCACCGCGTGCGCGGTCGGGGCGATCGTGCCCATCATCAACGCGAGCATCGCGGCCGTCGCGACGAGCCCGGTCAGCAGCACGCGGCGGTCGCCGAAGCGGTCGGCGGCGATTCCCCACGGCAGCTCGGACAGCGCGACGCCGAAGCCGAGCGCGCCGAGCACGAGGCCGAGTGCGCCGTTGTCGAGGCGATAGGCGGTGCGCATCCACACGGCCGTGGTCGGAATGCCGGCCGCGGCGGCCGAAAAGCTCATGTTCGCGGCGACGCCGGCGGCCAGCACGCGCCAGCGATGGGCCGGCCCGCGCACGTCGCGGGCAGGCGAAGAGGGGGAAGCGATGCACGAGGTATCCATGACGGCAGGCCCGGTTCGAAGTTGACGTGCACAGTCTGGCGGCCTACATTCGTCCTGAAAATCGGAAAGTTTTTGATGAATCGTTCGATAAATCAGGATGATTGAGATGCCCGGACAAGACATTCCGCGCGACGGCGGCGAGCCGCTCGCGGTGGCCGATGCCACGCTGGCGCGGCCCAACTTCGACGTTGCGGCGCTGCGCAGCCTCGTCGCGGGCGTGGATCTCGGCAGTTTCGCGAAGGCGGCCGACCGCGTTGCGCGCTCGTCGTCGGCGGTGAGCGCGCAGATCCGCAAGCTCGAGGAGCAGGCCGGCACGCCGCTGTTCGTGAAGGCCGGGCGCGGGCTCGCGCTGACCGACGCCGGCGACGCGATGCTGCGCTACGCGCGGCGGATGATCGAGCTGAACGACGAGGCGGCCGCAGCCGTACGCGGCGTGAATCTCGACGGCTGGGTACGGGTCGGGCTGCAGGAGGATTTCGGCGAGGCGATCCTGCCGGACGTGCTCGGGCGGTTCGCGCGCGCGCATCCGAAGGTGAAGATCGAGGCGCGTGTGGCGCGCAATGCCGATCTGCTCGACCGGCTCGATGCGAACCAGCTCGATCTGGCGCTCGTGTGGGGCGATCCGGTGTCGGCGGCGCTCGTGTCGCGGGCGGGAATCGACAGCGAAGCGATCGCGCAGGTGCCGATGCAATGGATCGGCGCGGTGGCGGGCGGCGGTTTCGGTGTGCCGGATGGCGGCGGGGACGCGGGTGGGGAGGGCGGGGCGGTGGGTGAGCGCCGTGTGGGCGAAACCGGCGGTCGTGCCATGCATGCGACGGGCGAGCCGTTGCCACTCGTCGTGTTCGACCGGCCGTGCCGGTTCTTCGGCGCGGCGACCGATGCGCTCGATCGTGCCGGCGTGCCGTGGCGCGTCGCGTTCACGACGCCGAGCCTCGCCGGGCTATGGGCGGCCGCGGCGGCCGGCCTCGGGCTGACGGTGCGCTCGCATTACGGGCTGCCGGCGTCGGTGCGCGTGCTCGATGCCGCGTCGTGCGGGCTGCCGGCGCTGCCCGGCCTGCCGCTGATCCTGCTGCGGCGCACGTCGTCGGCGACGCCGACGGTCGACCGGCTTGCACGGATCGTGACGCAGGCGGTGCGGGGGGCGACGGAGGGGGGAGGCGTGGCGTTGGCGGCCTGACGACACGTTCGCGATGGTCGCTGCAGGCGGTCGTCCGATATCCCCTCTGCCGATTGGCTGAATGGATCGATCGGGCGAACCTGACTACAGTGATGATCATCTGAAACGGAGGTCATCATGCAAAAAGCGAACATTCCTGGTGCCGGCGCGATCGATCCTGCGCAACGGACGGATGTTTCGAGCCGCAGTGACGGGGAATCCGCCGATCAGTCCGCCCCTGCTTCGCTACCCGTTCGGTTTGGCCTCCTGCAGGGGCAGGTCCGGATCGCGGACGACTTCGATGCGCCGCTCCCCGATTATCTGCTGGATGCTTTCGAAGGACGGTGATGCGCCTGTTGCTCGATACGCACATCTTCCTGTGGATCGTGACCAACGATCCCAGGCTCAGCACGCGTGCGCGCAGACTGATCTCGGCTGCTGACGAACGCTTCGTCAGCAGCGCGAGCATCTGGGAGGCCGCCATCAAGGCCGGCCTGGGAAAGCTCGACATCGACGTGGGCAAGCTGATCCGCGCAATCGGCGCAAGCGGGATTCGCGAGTTGCCGGTTCGGGCCGTACATGGAGCCGCGGTGCGCGATTTACCTCACCACCATCGCGATCCTTTCGATCGATTGCTGGTCGCGCAGGCGCGACACGAACCGCTTCGACTCATGACGGCGGATGCGCATCTTGCACGGTACGGCCTGTCTCTGGTTCTGACAGTTTGAAATAATCTGTCGGGTCGGAATTCATCTGCCCCCGGCACCATGCGCAGCGTAGCGGCCTATGCCGTGGCGACGTCCGGCTCGATTGCTTCGAGCGCCGCGCAGATCGCCTCCAACCGCGCCCGCAGCCCCTCGCTCGCCGGCACGAACGGTAGCCGCAACCCGTCCTCGCACCATCCTTGCGCGGCGAGCACGGCCTTCACCGGCGCCGGGTTCGGTTCCGCGAACAGCGCCGCGACGAGCGGCTGCAGCGCGACCGACAGGCGCCGCGCGTCGGCGAGCCGCCCGTCGCGCAGCCACGCATGAATCCGCACATGCCAGTCGGGCAGCACGTGCGCGCTGCTCGCGATCGCGCCGTGCGCCCCCGCGCACATCGCCGCGAAGTTCTGGTTGTCGTCGCCGGACAGGATCGCGAGCGGCGTGTCGTGCACCAGCCGGCTCATCCGGTCGAGCGTGCCGCCGCATTCCTTGATGCCCGCGACGCGCGGATCGCGTGCAAGCGCCTGCAGCGTGTCCAGTTCGACGTTCACGCCGGTGCGGTACGGGATGTTGTAGACGAGCACGGGCAGGTCGGCCGCGTCGACGATCGTCTCGACATGGCGGCGGATGCCGTCCTGCGTCGGCCGCACGTAGACGGGCGGCGTGACGAGCAGCCCGTCGGGGCGCAGCGCCGCGAGTTCGCGCGCGCGGGCGGCCGCGAAGTGCGTCGCGCTCGCGGTCAGCCCGACGACGATCGGTAGCCCGGGCGCCGCGTCGCGCAGCGTCGCGAATACCGCGTCCTGTTCGCGCGCGTCGAGCAGCACGCCTTCACCGGTCGTCGCGCCCGCGACGAAGCCCGCGATGCCCGCGGCCGCATAGTGGCGCGCGAGTCGCGCGAGCGCCGCGTGGTCGACCTCGCCGTGGTGGAACGGCGTGATGATCGGCAGCCAGATACCTTCGAAACGTGTGTTCATGCAAAGCCTCATGGTGGAAACGGAGTGGGAAGGAACCGTTCCGCCGGCGGCGTGCCGGAGCGAGGCGTGCGTGCAAGGAGAAAGAAACGACCTGCGGGCATCCCGTCCGGCATTCGCCTGACGGGACGCGACGTCCCCGTCAGTCGAGGAGTCGTTTTTTCAGTTTCAGCCCGGCCGCGCGCGCACCTGCCGCGACGGCGGCGAGGATCGAGGGCGAGCGCAGGGGAGCGGACATGGATGAACCGTGAGTGGGCTGAGCGGCGATCTTAACACCGGGGCGGCGGCGCGCGCGAGCCCCGGCCGCCGTTTAGCAGGATTCGAGATTTGCTTTCCACGACTGATTGGAAGACCCACCGCGCCCGGCCGCTAGAATGCCCGCTTACGTTTCGATGACAGCGCGTACGCGTGCGGTCACGCACATTCACCACCACTGGAAACGGGGCATATCACGATGGCAAGCATCAAGGGGATCGGCCGCTGGCTGCACACGGGCGCGGCGGCGGCGCTGGTCGTGGCGGCGACGGCCGCGCATGCGGACACGTCGATCCTGAACGTGTCGTACGACGTGACGCGCGAGCTGTACAAGGACATCAACACGAGCTTTGCCGCCGCCTACAAGCAGAAGACCGGCGAGACGGTCACGATCAAGCAGTCGCACGGCGCGTCGAGCGCGCAGGCGCTGTCGGTGCTGCAAGGGCTGCAGGCCGACGTCGTGACGATGAACCAGCCGAACGACATCGACCTGCTCGCCGAGCGCGGCCAGCTGCTGCCGAAGGACTGGCGCGCGCGCTTCCCGGACAACAGCTCGCCGTACTCGACGACGATGGTGTTCCTCGTGCGCAAGGGCAACCCGAAGGCGATCAAGGACTGGAGCGATCTCGCGAAGCCGGGCGTCCAGGTGATCATCGCGAACCCGAAGACGTCGGGCAACGGCCGCTATGCGTATCTCGCCGCATGGGGCTTCCAGAAGCAGAAGGGCGCGACCGACCAGCAGGCGCTCGACTTCGAGAAGGCGATCTTCCGCAACGTGCCGGTGCTCGATTCGGGCGGCCGCGGCGCGACGACGACGTTCACGCAGCGCGGCATCGGCGACGTGCTCGTCACGTTCGAGAACGAGGTCGCGCTGATGGACACGGGCGCATCGGGCGCGCAGTTCGACGCCGTGTATCCGTCGGCGAGCATCCTCGCGGAGCCGCCCGTCGCCGTCGTCGACAAGGTGGTCGACAAGAAAGGCACGCGCAAGGTCGCGCAGGCGTATCTCGACTACCTGTACACGCCGCAAGCGCAGGAGATCATCGCGCAGCACCATCTGCGCCCGCGCGACGCGACCGTGCTGAAGAAGCATGCGGCCGAGTTCAAGGCGCTGAAGACGTTCAGCGTCGAGCAGGTCTTCGGCAACTGGGCGAACGCGCAGAAGACCCATTTCGCCGACGGCGGCACGTTCGATCAGGTGATCGTCGACCGGAAGTGATCGCGGCGCGCGCCACGCGCGAGTCCGCATGACGATGCAGCCGGCCGCTTGTGCGGCCGGTTTTTTTGTAGTTACGCGGCGGATTGCCGTTCCGAACCGGCCCGCATTCCCGGCCGCTGTCGCGCGTGCTACGCTCATCGCCTCCCTGCAACCGGCGCCGCGCGATGAACGTCGATTCGTCCTCCCCAACCTCCCGCGGCCGTGGCCGCAAGATCTGGTCGGGCACCCGCCCGGTGATCGCGTACGGGATGCCGCCGCTCGGCTGGCGCGACTTCTATCACCGCGCGCTGACGGTGAGCTGGCCCGTTTTCTTCCTGTCGCTCGCGGTGCTGTTCCTGCTGCTCAACGGCGGCTTCGCGATGCTCTACCTGCTCGGCCATGCGCCGATCGCGAACCAGTCGCCGCCCGGCTTCGGCGGTGCGTTCTTCTTCAGCGTCGAGACGCTCGCGACCGTCGGCTACGGCGACATGCATCCGCAGACGGTCTATGCGCACCTCGTCGCGACGTTCGAGATCTTCGTCGGGATGTCGGGCATCGCGCTGGCCACGGGGCTCGTGTTCGCACGGTTTTCGCGGCCGCAGGCGAAGATCCTGTTCGCGCGCTATGCGATCGTGCGGCCGCTGAACGGCCGGATGACGCTGATGGTGCGCGCCGCGAATGCCCGCCAGAACGTGATTGCCGAGGCGCAGGCGAAACTGCGGCTGATGCGCGTCGAAGGCACGCACGAGGGCTACTCGCTGCGCAAGCTTCATGACCTGCCGCTCGTGCGCAACGAGCATCCGATCTTCCTGCTCGGCTGGAACCTGATGCACGTGATCGACGAGTCGAGCGCGCTGTTCGGCGAGACGCCCGAATCGCTCGCCGCGCGCGACGCGTCGCTGCTGATCACGATCGAGGGCTCGGACGAGACCACCGCGCAGGTCATGCAGGCGCGTCATGCGTGGGCGCATGGCGAGATCCGCTGGCGCCACCGTTATGTCGACCTGATGCACGACGAGGACGGCATCACGCACATCGATTACACGCATTTTCACGACGTCGTGCCGATCGAGGTCGATACCGATGAGCGCGGTTCGCCGGGCGTGGTGATCGACGCGGGCGCGTCGGCGCCGGGGCCGGCCGCGCAGGCGTGATCGAGGGCGGCGGGGCGCCGCCCCTTCACGCGTCACGCGTGCAGCAGACGCGCCGCTTCGCGCTGTTCGATCGCAACCGCGCGGCGGAACGCGTCGCGGTCCTCGGCGCGCGCGACGTAGTCGCCGAGCACGCCTTCGTGCGGCAGCAGATGCGCGTCGAACGCGATCTTCAGCGTGCTGGCGAGCAGCAGGTCGGCCGCGGTGAAGCGCTCGCCGACGAGCCAGCGGCTGTGGGCGAGCGCTTGCGCGAGGGCGCGCTGCACGCGTGTGATGTTGCCCCAGCCGAACGCGACCGGGTTGCTCGACGCGCCGGTGAATTTCTCGGCCATCGCCGGCTCGAGGCAGGTCGGCGTGAAGAACATCCACTGCAGGAAACGGCCGCGCAGCGGATCGTCGGGCGCGACGCCGAGCCCGGCACCCGGGCAGCGGTCGGCGAGATAGAGCAGCACGGCGCCCGATTCGGCGAACGGGGCGCTGCCGTCGTCGAGCGCGGGCAGCTTGGCCATCGGGTTGACCTGCACGAACGCATCGCTGCCCTGTTCGTGCGAGCGCAGGTCGATCGGCACGAGTTCGTACACCACGCCGATTTCCTCGAGCATCCACAGCGCCCGGAATGCCCGGGTCTTCGGCCAGTAGTAGAGCTTCATCGCGCCTCCGCGTTTGGATGCAGGTGTCGATCCGGTGGATGCTCAAGCGTACCCGAGCGCAGGAGGTTCGGACAGGGGCGCCCGGCTAGGGGCGCCCGGCCAGGGGCGTTCGATTCGGTTGCATGCGGTGAAGCGGGCGAAATGCGCCGTGAAGCCTTATATGACGGGAGTTCGATAAATAACTAGTTATATTGAAACTAGTTATGAAAAAATCTAGAAAATCCCACCGGAAATCGGCATCACTACAATGTGCCCGGCCCATCCCGCGGTACCCGCACACGGCAACGCAATCGCCCGCCCGCGTTCGCCAACGCATCACGCAACCCCGCACACACCGGAGACAAGTCACGCATGGCAAACGACGATCGCACCACGATCATTTCGCGCGGAACACCCGAATCGGCGGCCATGGTGGCCGAGATCAAACGGGCGATGGCGATCACCGCGCGGCTCAACCGGCTGACGTTCGACGATGCGGCGGACGTGCGCGCATTGTTCGGTGAACTGATCGGCACGCAGGTGGACGACGGCTTCGTGCTGATCCCGCCGTTCCATGCGACGGGCGGCACCGGCATGAAGCTCGGGCGCAACGTGTTCGTCAACCAGAACTGCACGTTCTACGATCTGGGCGGACTCGAGATCGGCGACGACGTGATGATCGGCCCGAACGTCAGCCTCATCACGTCCGGTCATCCGGTCGAGCCTTCGCGGCGGCGCGACTGCGTGGTCGCGAAGCCGATCGTGATCGAGCGGAACGTATGGATCGGTGCGGGTGCGACGATCATCGGCGGCGTGACGATCGGCGAGAACGCGGTCGTCGCGGCCGCGGCCGTCGTCACCCGGGACGTTCCGCCGAATACGCTGGTCGGCGGCAATCCGGCGAAGATCATCCGGTCGATCGCGGAATAACGTCGCCCGGGCGCGCGCCGGCGCGATGAAACCCCGGCGGGAGGGATGTGGACAACCCATCGCCACAGCCACTCGAAACGCTGTGCATTTGAACGGTGAGTGTGCCGCCGAGGCCCATCGGACAAGCCTTTCCGGCTTTTCCTGGTTGTCGCGCCCGAGTCGTCCGTCGAGCGGCAGATGAAGATCCGGTCGCGCGCCCGGTTGTGGATATCCGGGCCTCGAAACGACTCGGCGCCCTGTGGTTTTCACAGGTGAGGATGACCGGATGCTGCGCGATACATGAAGCGGGTTGTGGACAACTCGCGGCAAGACGAAGCGAAATGCTGTGAAATTCAATGGTGAGTGTCGCCCCCGATCTGGCGGCGCGCCTGCACCAGCGCGGGTTTCCGGCCGTTGCCGCGGTTCGGAGCGCCGCGCATTCTAGCCGAATGGCGCGAGTGCGTGACCACCAGATGCGCGCCTCGCGACGTCGATATCCGGCTCCGGCCCCTAATCGAAGGGCTGTGCATTCTAACGGTGAGCGCCGGTGCGTGGTTCGCAACGTGCGGATTTCGACGCACCGATCTGCTTTCTCCAGCGACTCGGCGCGCCGTGCAATTCAATGGTGAGCTTGAGCCCGCGATCGGCGCGCAGCCCGTCAGGATGCGGCCGTTCGACCGCCGAAGCCGCGCGAAGCGGTGTTCCTGTCAGGCCGGGCGCAAGGTTGCGAGCAACGACGACGCGCGTGTCCGTGTGGATATCCGTCCGTGGAAACGACTCGCGGCACTGTGTATTTCGACGGTGAGCATCAGCGCCCGATCCGGTGATGAGCCGCTCCCGGCATGGATTGCCCCTCGTCGATACCCTTCGAAACATACTTCTGCCATCGATTGGAGAGCGCTCGCCCATGTGGATATCGGGCCCGCCTAATCACTCGACGCGCTGTGGTTTTCAACGGTGAGGGTCCGCGCATGGCCGGGAGGCAACGCGGATCCGGACATGGACAACTGGCACCGCGGCCAGACGAAGCCCTGTGTATTTCGATGGTGAGAGCGAGTCGGCGATCGCGCGGCCTGCGTGTTCAGACGCGGATATCCGGCCCGCCCAATCACTCTGAGTGCTGGGGTTTTCAACGGTGAGGGTCCGCGTATGCCCGGGAGACAACGCAGATCCGCGCGTGGACAACTGCCACCGCAGCCAGTCGAAGCCCTGTGAATTTCAACGGTGAGTGCGGGACGGCAGGCGCGCGGCATGCGCGTTCGGACGGGGATATTCGATCGGGAAGCCCACTCTCGACCCTGTGTATTCGAAGGGTGAGAGTGAAAGTCGGACCGACGAAACGCGCGGTGTCCGATGTGGATATCCGCCGCCGGCATCCACTCGCCAAGCTGTGAATTTCAACGGTGAGCGTCTCTGCCCGAGCGCCCCGCGTGCCGATTCCGGATGTGGACATCCCGGCCCCGACGCCACTCGAAATGCTGTGCAATCGAACGGTGAGCGCGCGAGCCCGATCGGCCGAAGGGTGCGGCATTGTGGACATCCGTCGCCGCCGACCAATCGGAACGCTGTGCATTTCAACGGTGAGGGTGACGGCCCGATGCCGCCGAAACCCTTGTCGGCCGGGGTTCGAGCGCCATCCGCCGGGCAGACCGCGAGCGTTGCGACCTACACCGCCTTTTCCGCCAAACCATCCGACCGCCCCGACGCGCCACCCATCGCGCGCCGGCACCCCGCGCGAAAACTCTCTCAAATCCCGGCAAAAAGCTGCGCAGTTTTTCTCGCTGCGCGCCGGTCCGAGCAAGATGAGGAAAAACATTCTCGGCTGCGCGCGAAAAAATAGAGCCATTCGCTGCCGGCACCCTGCGTCATCCGACGCTCCGCCGCGCACGGCCCAGAACAGCACAATCCGGAGACTTCCCCCCATGACCGCCCGCCTGCCCGTCGACGGCCCGCCTGCCCTGTCCGACTACCGCCTGACCGACAACCTGACCGCGACGCGCGGCCGGATCTTCCTGACCGGCACGCAGGCGCTGGTCCGCCTGCTGCTGATGCAGCGCACGGTCGATACCGAACAGGGGCTCGACACGGCCGGCTTCGTCAGCGGCTATCGCGGCTCGCCGCTCGGCATGGTCGACCAGCAGCTGTGGAAGGCGAAGAATCTGCTCGACACGAGCGGCGTGCGCTTCCTGCCCGCGATCAACGAGGAACTCGGCGGTACGGCCGTGCTCGGCACGCAGCGGGTCGAGGCCGACCCCGAGCGCACGGTCGAGGGCGTGTATGCGATGTGGTACGGCAAGGGCCCGGGCGTCGATCGCGCGGGCGACGCGCTGAAGCACGGCAACGCGTACGGTTCGTCGCCGCACGGCGGCGTGCTGGTCGTTGCGGGCGACGACCATGGCTGCGTGTCGTCGTCGATGCCGCACCAGAGCGACTTCGCGATGATGGCGTGGCACATGCCGGTCGTGAACCCGTCGAACATCGCCGACATGCTCGAATTCGGCCTGTACGGCTGGGCGCTGTCGCGCTACTCGGGTGCGTGGGTCGGCTTCAAGGCGATCTCGGAAACGGTCGAGTCGGGCTCCACCGTCGACCTCGATGCATTGCAGACGCGCTGGCCGGCGCCGGAAGGCTTCACGCCGCCCGCGGGCGGCCTGCACAATCGCTGGCCCGACCTGCCGAGCCTCACGATCGAGGCGCGCCTCGCCGCGAAGCTCGACGCCGTCCGCCATTTCGCGCGCGCCAACAGCATCGACAAGTGGATCGCGCCGAGCACGCACGCGAACGTCGGCATCGTCACCTGCGGCAAGGCGCACCTCGACCTGATGGAAGCGCTGCGCCGCCTCGACCTGACGGTCGCCGATCTCGACGCGGCCGGCGTGCGGATCTACAAGGTCGGCCTGTCGTATCCGCTCGAAATGACGCGCCTCGAGACCTTCGTCGACGGGCTCGCCGAAGTGCTGGTGATCGAGGAGAAGGGCCCGGTCATCGAGCAGCAGATCAAGGACTACCTGTACAACCGCACCGAAGGCGCGCGCCCGCGCGTGCTCGGCAAGCACGACGCGGCCGGCGCGTGCCTGCTGTCCGAGCTCGGCGAGCTGCGTCCGTCGCGCATCCTGCCGGTGTTCGCCGCGTGGCTCGCGCGGCACAAGCCGGCGCTCGACCGCCGCGAACGCGTCGTCGATCTCGTCGCGCCGCAGATCCTGTCGAACGAGGCGGACGCGGTGAAGCGTACGCCGTACTTCTGCTCGGGCTGCCCGCACAACACGTCGACGAAGGTGCCGGAAGGCTCGATCGCGCAGGCCGGCATCGGCTGCCACTTCATGGCGTCGTGGATGGAGCGCGACACCACGGGCCTGATCCAGATGGGCGGCGAGGGCGTCGACTGGGCCGCGCACGCGATGTTCACCAACACGAAGCACGTGTTCCAGAACCTCGGCGACGGCACCTACTTCCACTCGGGCATCCTCGCGATCCGCCAGGCGGTCGCCGCGAAAACGAACATCACGTACAAGATCCTCTACAACGACGCGGTCGCGATGACGGGCGGCCAGCCGGTCGACGGCAGCATCTCGGTGCCGCAGATCGCGCGGCAGGTCGAGGCGGAAGGCGTGTCGCGCTTCGTCGTCGTGTCGGACGAACCGGAGAAGTACGACGGCCATCACGGGCAGTTCCCGACCGGCACGACGTTCCATCACCGCAGCGAACTCGACGCGGTGCAGCGCGAATTGCGCGAGACGCCGGGCGTCACCGTGCTGATCTACGACCAGACCTGCGCGGCCGAGAAGCGCCGCCGCCGCAAGAAAGGCGAATTCCCCGACCCGGACAAGCGCCTGTTCATCAACGACGCGGTGTGCGAAGGCTGCGGCGACTGCGGCGTGCAGTCGAACTGCCTGTCGGTCGAGCCGCTCGAGACGCCGCTCGGCCGCAAGCGCCGCATCGACCAGTCGTCGTGCAACAAGGACTATTCGTGCGTGAACGGCTTCTGCCCGAGCTTCGTGACGGTCGAAGGCGCGGCACTGAAGAAGGCCGCCGGCGCCGCATTCGACGAAGCGGCGCTCGCCGCGCGCGTCGACGCGCTGCCGGTGCCGGCGACGCATCTCGACGCGGCGCCGTTCGACATGCTCGTGACGGGCGTCGGCGGTACGGGCGTCGTGACGGTCGGCGCGCTGATCAGCATGGCCGCGCACCTCGAAGGCAAGAGCGCATCGGTGCTCGACTTCATGGGCTTCGCGCAGAAGGGCGGCTCGGTGCTGTCGTTCGTGCGGATCGCATCGAGCGACCGCTGGCTGAACCAGGTGCGCATCGACACGCAGCAGGCCGACGTGCTGCTCGCGTGCGACATGGTCGTCGGCGCGAGCGCCGAAGCGCTGCAGACGGTGCGTCACGCGCGTTCGCGGATCGTCGTCAACACGCACCGGATCCCGAACGCGTCGTTCGTGCAGAACCCCGACGCGAACCTGCACGCGGATGCGCTGCTCGAGAAGATGCGCCACGCGGCCGGCGACGGCTACCTGTCGAGCTGCGACGCGCAGGCGCTCGCCGCGAAGTTCCTCGGCGATTCGATCGGCGCGAACATCCTGATGCTCGGCTACGCGTGGCAACTCGGCCTCGTACCGGTGTCGCTCGCCGCGATGATGCGTGCGATCGAGCTGAACAACGTCGCGGTGCCGATGAACAAGCTCGCGTTCTCGATCGGCCGGATGGCGGCCGGCGACGCGGCGGGCCTCGACGCGTTGTGGAACGCGCGGCATGCGGTGGCCGCCCACGCCGCGCCGGAGACGCTTGCCGAGCTGATCGCCGATCGCGAAGCGCGCCTCGACGCATACGGCGGCGCGCGCTACGTCGAGCGTTACCGTGCGCTCGTGAACGCGGCGGCCGCGAAGGGCGACGACGCGCTGACGCGCGCGGTCGCGACGACGTTCTACCGGCTGCTCGCGGTGAAGGACGAATACGAAGTCGCGCGGCTGTACACGGACGACGCGTTCCGCACGGCGCTCGAAGCGCAGTTCGAAGGCGTGCCGGGGCAGACGTACCGCGTGAAGTTCAACCTGGCGCCGCCGACGGTCGCGAAGGCCGGCGGCGACGGCAGCGCGCCGAAGAAGCGCGTGTTCGGCCAGTGGATGTGGCCGGTGTTCGGCATGCTGGCGCGCGTGCGCAGCCTGCGCGGCACGTGGCTCGATCCGTTCGGCCGCACCGCGGAGCGCAGGATGGAGCGCGCGCTGGCCGACGACTACGAGACCACGCTCGCGCGTGCGTTCGCCGCGATGACCCCCGGCAATGCGGCGCAGGTCGTGCAACTGGCCGACCTGCACGCCCGCGTGCGCGGCTTCGGCCACGTGAAGGTGCGCAACCTGGCCGGCGTGAAGCGCGCGGAACGCGAGCTCGCGTTGCAGCTCGGCATCGACGCGGCGACGAGCGCGGCCGTGCAGCACGCACTCGACGAGATGAAGGGCGCAGGGATGCTGAAGGGGATTCCGGTCGTCGTCGCGAAGTAACGCGAACGCGGGGTGCGGGCGCGGCGATCCGCGCCGGCAAGCCGGCGCGGCAACGGGGCACCGCGTCACGCGAGGGGCAGGCGGGACGCCGCGGGTAGACGGGCACATCGGTTCGCGGCGTGCCTGCCCGTGCAGTCCGCGTCGCTCTTGCCGCTCTCGCCGCCTACGCGACGCGATTGCCGGCGATGCAGCGCGAGTAGTACGCGAGGCTGCGTTTCGGCAGGCGTGCCTGCGTGGCCGGGTCGACGTGGATCAGCCCGAATTTCTTCGCGAAGCCGCTCGACCATTCCCAACTGTCTATGCCGGCCCAGTAGAACAGCCCGTGCAGGCGCACGCCCTGCCGATACGCATCGTGCGCGGCGTTCAGGTAGCTGGCGAGATAGTCGATGCGCGCGCCGTCGTCGACGAAGCCGCCGCTCGGCGCGGGTTCGGCGATCGCGAAGCCGGTCTCGGTGACGAGGATGCGTGGCGCGCCATAGTCGCGGTGAACGCGCAGCAGCATCTCGGACATCCCGTACGGCTCGACCGGGTAGCCCATCGTCTGGATTTCGTTCGCCGGGCTTGCGGCCAGCGTGAAGCCCGTGCCGCCGGCGCCGGCCTTCACGTAGAAGCAGTTGTAATACTGCACGCCGAGAAAATCCGGGTTCGCGGCGATCGTCCTCATGTCGCCGGGCTGGACGAGCGGCGCCAGCGCCGCCTGCAGTTCGGCCGGATAGCCCTTGCCGTACAACGGATCGAGAAACGCGCGATGCCAGATCGCGTCGAACTGCGCGGCGGCGGCCTGGTCGGCGGCCGAATTCGTCACCGCGAGAACGGGCCGCCCGCTGATCGTCGTGCCGACCTGCGCGACGCCCCGCACGTTCGCGCGCACGGCCTGGAACATCAATCCCTGCGCGAGATTCTGATGGTGGATCGCGGCGAACATCGCACCCATCGACTGCGCGCGCGGCGGCGACGCACCGTATGCGTAGCCCGACAGCGCGACGCCGTTCGGCTCGTTCAGCATCATCCAGTGCTTGACCCGGTCGCCGACGCGGCGCGACACGATCTGCGCGTAGTCGGCCAGCCGGTACGCGATGTCGCGGTCGCGGAAATCGCCGGCCCATACGGGGATGTCCCAGTGAAACAACGTCAGGTACGGCGTGAGGTTGCGCGCCAGCATCGCATCGACCATGCGGTCGTAGGTGGCGAGGCCCGCTTCGCTCGGCGCGCCGGCGCCGTCCGGCTGCACGCGCGGCCATGCGGTCGAGAAACGGAACGCCTGGACGCCCGCGTTCGCGAGCAGCGAGAGGTCACCCGGGTAGCGCTGCTCGAATTCGATGCAGCGTGCGTTCGTCGAGCCGTCGGCGATCGTGCCGGGCTGGTCGGCGAACACGTCCCAGTTGCTTCGGCCGCGGCCGTCGCGGCTTTCGATTTGCGGCGCCGCGGTGGCGACACCCCACACGAAGTCGTCGGCGAAGCGGGCGGATGCGTCGGCGGAGTCGATCGAATCGCCGCCGCAGGCGGACAGCATGCCGCTTCCGAGGATGGCGGTGCCTTGTGCGAGAAAGCGTCGGCGGCTCTGGAGCGAGAGGGGTTTGATCATGGGGTGGGTTGTTTCGCGGACGATGACGTACGCGTCTTGATTAGGATTGCGACGAAAGTGGAATGAGGCGGGGCAAGCTTCGCATGCACCGGATCAGCGATTCCGGGCGTCGCCCGTTGCCGACGACGCATGAATCGACCGATCCGCATGGCATCGACCGTGTCGACGCGCGAGCGGGAACCGGTATCGTGTCGGCCTGCATTAAATAATAAGGATGTATTGTTTAATTTTTTTGAAACCTGCTGAAGACGCGGCTGCGAACGCACGAGCCAAAATGAAAAGGCCGAGCCCCGGGTAACACGGGGCTCGGCCTCGGGCCGGCTTCAAACGCGGCAGCACGGCAGGCCGCCGCGCTGCCTCACGGTCAGACGATGCCTTTCTTGCGCGTCGACAGCGCGGTTTCCGACAGGTCGATTTCGCGAAGCAGCTTCGTCAGCGTCTCGTCGGAAATCTTGCTGTCGCTGCGCAGCCGGTACAGCGCCGAGCGTTCCGCACGCACGGCCGCGATCCGCATCTGCAGCTCCATCGTTTCGGCCTGCTTCGCTTCCGCGCGCGGCGTGGGGCCGTCCTCGGCCAGCGCGGCCAGCCGGCGGCGGTACTGGTCCATCACGCGTGCGGAAATGTCCGCGCAGCGTGCCGCGCCCGATTCGTCGAGATCGGCCGAGATCGCGTCGTGCGACGAATCGATCGCGCGGATCGCGGCCTGCGCGGCGGCCGAGCGTGCGATGCGTTCCTCGTCGCCGAGCGGGTTGCGCGTCGAGCGCACGCCGCGCAGCAGCAGCGGCAGGCCGATCACCGCGACGATCAGCGAGCCGAGGATCACGGCCGACGCGATGAAGATCGCGGTGTCGCGGCCCGGCAGCGGCGTGCCATCGGACAGCGCGACCGGGATCGACAGCACGCCGGCGAGCGTGACCGCGCCGCGCACGCCGCCGACCGTCATCACCGCGATCGTGCGCACGCCGGCCATCGTGCCGGCGAGGCCGCGGCGTGCGGCGCGGCGGCTCGCGAACCAGCGCAGCAGCCACACCCACAGGAAACGGATCGCATACAGCGCGAGCATCATCGCGCACACGTTGAAGATCATGCGGCCGACCAGCGCGTCGCTCGTATGGTGCGCGTCGACGAGCGCGCGGCCGATGATGTGCGGCAGTTGCAGCCCGAGCATGATGAACACCATGCCGTTGAACACGAACTCGATCATCGCCCACGTGCTTTCGGCGCGCACGCGCGACGCGACGGTGCTTTTGCGCGAGAAGCTCGTGTAATTCATCATCATCCCGGCCGACACGGCCGCGAGCACGCCCGACAGGTCGAGATGCTCGGCGAACAGGTAGGCCGCGAACGGCACCAGCAGCGTCATCACGATGCCGGGGGCCGGGTCGCCTTCCTGCTCGGCATTCAGGAAGCGCGTCGACAGCGCGCTGAACACCCACGACACGATCGCGCCCGTCACGAGCCCGCCGGCCGCGACGATCACGAACGTGACCGACGCGGCGCGCAGCGAGAACACGCCCGTCAGCGCGGCCGCGATCGCGAACTTCAGCGCAACGAGGCCCGACGCGTCGTTCATCAGCGCCTCGCCTTCGAGGATGTGCATCAGTTGCGGCGGAATGCGGCCACGGCCGGCGATGCCGGACAGCGCGACCGCGTCGGTCGGCGACAGCACCGCCGCGAGCGCGAACGCGATCGGCAGCGGCAACTCGGGAATCAGCCAATGCGCGAAGTAGCCCACTGCGAGTACCGTCATGAACACGAGCCCGAACGCGAGCATCAGGATCGCGCGGCGCTGCAGGTAAAGCTCGCGTTTCGGAATCCGCCAGCCGTCCGCGAACAGCAGCGGCGGAATGAACAGCAGCATGAAGATTTCAGGGTCGAACGTGACGTGCAGGTTCAGCTTCGGCCACGCGAGCATCGCGCCGAATGCGATCTGCATCAGCGGCAGCGGCAGTTGCAACGGCAGGAGGCGCGTGACGGCGCCGGACAGCGCGACGGTCAGCAGCAGAATGAGGACTGTGAAAACGATTTCCATCGATACGGCGAATGACGCGGAATGAAACGATCGTACGGAGTGTAGCGTGCCGACGTGACGGATGCGCTCAAGCGGTCGGTGCGTGCGCACGGAAATGGTGCGTCGAAGGCGCGCCACGGTGGTGCGGCAGCCCGGCACAGCCGCGTGGCGCACGGGTTGTCGGCACCTCGCACGGAGCTTGCTTCAGGGAGAGCAGCCGTCCGGCTTGCGCCGGGCAACCGAGGGTCCAACCAATGACATTGCGCGCCGTTCCGTTGGTCGTCCGTTACGCAGGACGTCGCGCCTGAGTGCATCACGAGGAGGAAGGCATGACGATCGTGCAACAGGAGCGTCCGGCCGCCGCGTCGCCGTACCGGTTCGAGCGGGAGATGAGCTCCGGCTTGGAACGGCTGGCGACGCAGCACCGCGACCTGACGCTCACGACCGTGTTCCAGCCGATATTCAGCCTGTCGCACCAGCGTGCGGTGGGCTACGAGGCGCTGCTGCGCGCGCACGATGCGCTCGACCGCGCCGTGTCGCCGCTCGACGTATTCGGCGAAGCCGCGCGCCGGGGCGAACTGCTGCAGCTCGACCGGCTCGCGCAGGCGCTGCATCTGGAGAACTTCGCGCTGCTCGGCGCGGAGCGCGAGTGGCTGTTTCTCAACGTCAATCCGGGCGTGCTCACCGACCCGTTCCAGGCGGCCGCGCTGCTTGCGAACCTGAAGCGGCTCGGCATGCCGGCGCGGCGCATCGTGCTCGAAGTGCTCGAACAGCGCGCGGACGACGTCGAGCGGCTCGCGGAGGCCGTGCGCGAGTTCCGCTCGCACGGCTTCCTGATCGCGCTCGACGATTTCGGCGCGGGCCACTCGAACCTCGAACGGATCTGGCAGCTGAACCCGGACATCGTGAAGCTCGACCGGATCATGCTGTCGCACGCGGCGCACCGCACGGGGCTCACCGCGATCCTGCACGGGCTCGTGACGCTGTTGCACGAGGCCGGCAAGCTGGTGCTCGTCGAAGGGATCGAGACCGAGCACGAAGCGCAGATCGCGCTGTCGTGCGAGGCCGATTTCGTGCAGGGCTACTACTTCGGCCGGCCGGCGCCGGGGCTGCCCGACAGCGCGGCCGCGACCGGCTGCATCGGCGAGCTGACCGAGCGCTTTCGTCAGCAGACCGAAGCGCGCGAGCGGCGCGACACGCAGCGGCTCGCACCGTACCTGCGCGCGTTCGAACGGGCGGCCGAGCGTCTCGAGGCCGGCGAGCCGCTCGACGAGGTGTGCTGGAACTTCCTCGCGCTCGACGCGGCCGCGCGCTGTTTCCTGCTCGATGCACACGGCCGGCAGTCGGGCCGCAACGTCGTGCTGCGCGCCGATCGCGCGCTGGCCGAGGCGCGCTTTTCGCCGCTGGCGGACGCGCAGGGCGCGAACTGGCTGCGCCGGCCGTATTTCCGCTCGGCGATCGCCGAACCGGGGCGCGTGCAGGTCACGCGGCCGTACCTGTCGATCAACGAGGCGCAGCCGTGCGTGACGCTGTCGGTGGCCGTGCGCGTCGGCGATGCGCAGCGCGTGCTGTGCGGCGATATCGACTGGGTCGACGACGAGGCCGAAGCAGCGTAGCGACGCACGGTTCGCATGCGGCGATCGGCGCGCGGCGGCGGCCGTTGCGTTCGCCGCGCGCTTCCCCGACAATGGCGCGAGCGCGGCCATCGTGACCGCGCTCGCGCCGTCCCGGGGGCCACCATGGCGGCGAATAAAAAAAGGAAAACACCATGAAGCGACCGCTTTCGCTGACCATCCTCGCGTGGGTCATCATCGTGACCAACGCGATCACCTGCGTTTATACACCGTTCTCGATCGGCATGCCGACCACCCAGGCGCTGCTGTCGCACTACCTGCTGCCCGTCTGGGCGACGCTCGGCATCAGCGTGATCATCGAAGCCGCGAACGTCGTGATCGGCATCGCGATCCTCAAGGGGCGCGAGTGGTCGCGCAAGGCATACATCGTAACGTTCGTGATCGGCATCGCGTTCTCGTTGATCAACATGCCGGTGTCGATGCTCGCGGTGCTGATCCCCGGCGTCCTGTTGTTCGCGCTGTTCATCTACCTGCTGTTCCGACGCCCCGCGACCGCGTATTTCAGGCAGGCCCTCGTGTGAGCTTCGTGCGCAACGCGCTGGCGATCGTGCTGTTCTCGATCGCCGGCTTCTGCGTGATCGCCGCGCAGATGGTCGCGTTCATGAAAGTCGGCCAGGCGGGCGCGACGGTCATATTCGTCGCCGTGCTGTTCGCGGTGTCGGCGGTGCTGCTGGCGGCGGGCGCGTTTGCCGGCGCGTTCCGGCCGCGTGCGCGCGGCGCGGGCGTCGCGCTGCTCGTCGCGGCTGCGATCACCGCGCTCGGGATGATCGGCTGGGCGATGCTCGTGCTCACACCGGCGATCGTCGACGTGATGCAGCAGCAGGGCGCGTACTTCAACGCGCGGATGTTCCGCTTCGTGCCCGGCACCGGCGTGACGGCGTTGTCCGCGCTCGTCGGCGTCTGGCTCGTGCGGCGCGGCTGACGTACTGGGCTGAAATACGCCGCTGAAGCACGCCGCTGAAGCATGCGGCCGCCGGCACGCTGGCGTCCGTCACGCGGCTCGGCTAGGATGCGCGAATTGTCCAGACGATTCGCGGGCCGCCCATGAACCGACACGCCGCTTCCTCCGTTCTCCTCGAAGTGATCGCCACGACCGTCGGCGATGCGAAGGCCGCCGCCCGCGCGGGCGCCGACCGCCTCGAACTCGTGACCGCGATCACCGAAGGCGGGCTGACGCCGAGCGTCGGCCTGATCGAGGCCGTCGTGGCCGCCGTGCCGATTCCCGTCAACGTGATCGTGCGTCCGCACAGCCGCTCGTTCGTCTATGACGCCGACGACCTGCGCGTGATCGAGCGCGACGTGCGCGCGGCCGTCGCGGCCGGCGCGAACGGCGTCGTGTTCGGCGCGCTCGATGTGCGCGGCGACGTCGATCTCGGCGCGCTGGCCCGCATCGCGGCCGCCGCGGACGGGCGCGCGCTCACGTTCCACCGCGCGTTCGACGTCGCGCGCGATCTGAACGCCGCGTTCGACGCGCTGCTGCGCGTGCCGGCCGTCACGTCCGTGCTGACGTCGGGCGGCCATCCGTCGGTGCTCGATGCGGTCGCGACGATCACGCGGCTCGTGCGGCAGGCGGCGGACACGACCTGCACGGTGGTGGCCGGCTCGGGGCTCACGATCGACGCGGTCGGCGATTTCGTGCGCGCCACCGGCGTGCGCGCGGTGCATTTCGGCTCGGGCGTGCGGCCGCGCGGCGAGGTGCTGGCGCCCGTCGACGCGCAGCGCGTCGAGCGCGTGCGCGCGGCGCTCGACGGCGCGGCGTCGCACGTGTGACGCACGCACGGACACGACACGCCAGAACATCATCGGGGAGAGAAGGCCACATGAACGACGCCACGCACGACACGCACGACGGTGCGGACGACGATGCCGCGCCGGGCTGGGACGCGATCGACGGTGCGCTCGATCGCCTCTATCCGGGCCAGGAGCCGAAGCACTACGGCACGCTGGTCAAGTGGCGGTTCGGCGGCCCCGATCCGCTCGATGGGATCAGCGTATGGCAGCGCACGGCGCCCGTGCCGCACTGGCATTTCGTCACGTACGGGCTGAGCGAGCTGTATGCGAAGGAATCGGACGATCCGGCCGTCAGCGGCTTCGGATTCGAGCTGACGATGCGCGTCGCATGCGCGGCCGACGACGCAGAACCGCCGCGCTGGGTGTTCAGCTTCCTGCAGAATCTCGCGCGCTACGTGTTCCAGAGCGGCAACGCGTTCGACGATGGCCACTGGATGACGGCCAATGGCCCGATCGCGCTCGATACCGATACGGCGCTCTGCTCGATGGGCTTCGCGTTCGATCCGGAACTGCCGGCGATCGATACACCGCACGGCCGTCTCGCGTTCCTGCAGGTCGTCGGGCTGACGCTCGACGAGGAGCGCGCCGCGAAGCGCTGGCGCACGCGCGCGCTGCTCGACACGCTGCTGCCGCACATGCCGCTCTGGGTGACCGATCTCGGCCGCGCGTCGCTGCTCCAACGCGCGGACGTGCGCGAGCAGGTCGACGCGGGCACGCAGCGCGACGGCTCGGCGAGCGGCTACCTGTTCACCGACGTGCTCGGATGGGGCACCCGCAAGCGGCTGCTGCGCGCGCCGGTGATCGAGATCACCGTCGGCGCGCGGCAGGTCGACGAACTCGTCACGCTGCTGCCGCTGCGGCTGCCGTTCGACCGGCCGTTTCGCCTCGTCGGTCACGACGGCGCGGTGCGGTTCGTGCGCGGCGACGCGAACGGCGTGACCGACGAAGACGGCACGCTGACGCTGCGGCTCACCGACGCGACGGTGCAGGCGCTCGCGCGCACGCTGAAGCCGCGCGCCGGCGAGTATGCGATCGACGGGCTCGACGGCGTGCGCTGGCGCGTGGAGAAGACGGTGATCCGCGACGCGCAGGGCAATCCGGTGCAGACGATCGGATGAAAAAAGCCGGGGCACGCCCCGGCTTTTTCGTTGGCGGGCGCGGCCCGCCGGCCGTTATCGCTTACGCGTTTTCCGCCAGCGCGCCGGCCTGGCTCGCGCGGATGCCGAGGCGCTCGAACAGCGCGCGGTCGCGCTGCGTCTGCGGGTTGCTCGTCGTCAGCAGCTGGTCGCCGTAGAACATCGAGTTCGCGCCCGCGAGGAAGCACATCGCCTGCATCGCGTCGTCGAGCTGCTCGCGGCCGGCCGACAGGCGCACGACCGCCTTCGGCATCGTGATGCGCGCGACCGCGATGGTGCGCACGAATTCGAACGGATCGAGCGGCGCGGTGCCTTCGAGCGGCGTGCCTTCGATCGCGACGAGGTTGTTGATCGGCACCGATTCCGGATACGGGTTCAGGTTCGCGAGCTGCGAGATCAGGCCTGCGCGTTCGCGGCGCGATTCGCCCATCCCGATGATGCCGCCGCAGCACACGTTGATGCCCGCGTCGCGCACGCGGTCGAGCGTGTCGAGACGGTCCTGGTACGTGCGCGTCGAGATCACCTGGCCGTAGAACTCCGGCGACGTGTCGAGGTTGTGGTTGTAGTAGTCGAGGCCCGCGTCGGCGAGCTGCTGCGCCTGTTCGTCCTCGAGCATGCCGAGCGTCATGCAGGTCTCGAGGCCGAGTTCCTTCACGCCGCGCACCATTTCGGTCAGCGCCGGCATGTGGCGCTCCTTCGGGTTGCGCCACGCGGCGCCCATGCAGAAGCGGCTCGCGCCGTTCGCCTTCGCCGCGCGCGCGGCGTCGAGCACCGTGTCGACGTCCATCAGCTTCTCGGCCTTCAGGCCCGTGTCGTGATGCGACGACTGCGAGCAGTAGCCGCAATCTTCCTCGCAGCCGCCCGTCTTGATCGACAGCAGCGTCGACAGCTGCACCGCGTTCGCGTCGAAGTGCTCGCGATGCACCTGCTGCGCGCGGAACATCAGGTCGTTGAACGGCAGCTCGAACAGCGCGACGACGTCGGCGACGCGCCAGCGCTGCGACGTCGGGGCGGCCACGGGGATCGCGGCGGGTTGCACGGCGGCGGTCTGGGCTTGGGTCATTTCGTTTTCCTGTCCTGGGCGGGATTGGGGGATCGGTTGGGTCAATGCCGCGCGGCGCGCAGCGACTCGACGAGCGCGGCGATGTCGAGCATCGCCGCGGCGGATTCGGGGGCGGCCGGCGTCATGTGCGCGATGCGGCCGACGAGCGGCGCACGGTGCTCGCGCGCGAGCCAGTCGCGGATCGTCGCGACGTTCTCGTCGGCGAACGACATGGCCGGGTCGACGTGGTTCGCGACCCAGCCGGCGAGCGTGAGGCCGCGCTGGCGAATCGCGTCGGCCGTCAGCAGCGCGTGGCTGATGCAGCCGAGCCGCACGCCGACGACGAGCACCACGGGCAGGCCGAGCGCGACCGCGAGATCGGCGGTGTCCTGCGTGTCGTTCAGCGGCACGCGAAAACCGCCGACGCCTTCGACGACGACGACGTCCGCTCGCGTCAGCGCTTCGCGATGGCACGCGACGATCGTGTCGAGGTCGAGCGTCACGCCTTCCTGCGCGGCGACGATGTGCGGCGCGGCCGGCGCTTTCAGCAGGAACGGCGTGCGCAGCTCGGGCGGCAGCACGACGTTCGCGGCGGCGTCGAGCTGGTCGGCGTCCTCGTTGCGCCACACGCCGTCGCGTTCGTACGCGCCGGCCGCGACCGGCTTCAGCGCAGCCGCGCGCAGGCCGTGCCGCGCGAAGCCGTGCAGCATCGCGGCCGACACGAAGGTCTTGCCGATTTCGGTGTCGGTGCCGGTGACGAAGACGGAGAGCGGGGCGGTGGTCATGCTGCAGCCCCCTCGCTGGCCTGGGTCAACGCGGCTTCGAGCCTAGCGAGATCGTCGAACGAATGCGCGGCCGACAGCGACACGCGCAGCCGCGACGTGCCGGCCGGCACCGTCGGCGGCCGGATCGCGGGCACCCACAGGCCGTGTGCGTCGAGCGCACGCATCGCCGCGAGCGTCGCGTCGTTGCTGCCGATCACGAGCGGCTGCACGGCCGTGTGCGAATCGACCGGCTGCCAGCGCGTGTTGCGCAGCAGCGCACGCGTGCGTTCGATCAGCGCGGCGAGGTGCGCGCGGCGCGCGTCGCCTTCGTCGCCCGCGATCACCTTCAGGCTTGCCGATACCGCATGCGCGACGGCCGGCGGCGCGGCGGTCGTGAAGATATAGCTGCGCGCGCGCTGGATCAGCCATTCGATCACGGTTTCATGCGCGATCACGAACGCGCCGGCGACGCCGGCCGCCTTGCCGAGCGTGCCGACGTACACGAGATGCGGCGAACGCAGCGCGGCGGCCGCGAGCGCGCCGCGACCCTGCGGGCCGAGCACGCCGAAGCCGTGTGCGTCGTCGACGACGAGCCACGCGCCGTGGCGTTCGGCCAGCGCGACGAGTTCGGCGAGCGGCGCGATATCGCCGTCCATGCTGAACACGGTATCGCTGACGATCAGCTTCGTTTCGGCCTCCGATGCGTCGAGCAGCGCGGCGAGCGCGGCCGTATCGGCGTGCGGATAGACCTGTACGTGCGCGCGCGACAGCCGCATGCCGTCGATCAGCGATGCGTGGTTCAGTGCGTCGGAGAAGATCGTCGCATTCTTGCCGGCGAGCGCCGTCATCGCGGCGAGGTTCGCCATGTAGCCGGTGCTGAAGTACAGCGCGCGCGGCGCATCGGAGAAGCCGCCCGCGAAGCCCGCGAGTTCGTCCTCGAGCCGGGCGTGCGCGCGCGAATGGCCGCCGAGCAGGTGTGAGCCGCCGCTGCCGGAGCCGTAGCGCTGCGCGCCTTCCGCGAAGGCGGCGACGAGCGCCGGATGCGCGGCGAGGCCGAGGTAGTCGTTGCTCGCGAAGCCGACGATTTCGCGGCCGTTCACGGTCATGCGCGCGTCGCATGCGGTGTCGGCGATGCGGCGTACGCGGCGCAGCCCCTGGGCGTCGAGCTCGGCGAGGCCGCGTTGCAGGGTGTCGAGCAGGCTCATCGGCCGAGGTCCTCCAGCGTGGCGTCGAGCGTGTCGCGCGTGTGCTGCGCGAGCCACGCGATGTCGTCGTCGCTCATCACGTACGGCGGCATCAGGTACACGGTCGTGCCGATCGGGCGCAGCAGCAGCTCGCGCGCGAGCGCCTGTTCGAAGAAGCGCCGCGAGAAGCCGCGCGCCGCGTCGCCGTCGAGCGCGACGTCGAATGCGAACAGCGTGCCGCGCTCGCGCAGGTGGCGCACGTGCGGATGCGTGTCGAGCGGCGCGAGCGCCGCGCGCAGCGTCGCCGATTTGCGGGCGTTGCTCGCGAGCACGTCGTCGCGCGCGAACAGGTCGAGCGTTGCAACGGCCGCGCGGCACGCGAGCGGGTTGCCCGTGTACGAATGCGAGTGCAGGAAGCCGCGCGTCGTGTCGTCGTCGTAGAACGCGGCGAACACGTCGTCGCGCGTGAGCACGAGCGACAGCGGCAGGTAGCCGCCGCTGATTCCTTTCGACAGGCACATGAAATCGGGCCAGACGCCGGCCTGCTCGCACGCGAAGAAGGTGCCCGTGCGGCCGCAGCCGACCGCGATCTCGTCGGCGATCAGGTGCACGCCGAATTCGTCGCACAGCGCGCGCAGCCCGCGCACGTACGACGGATCGTGCATCGCCATGCCGGCCGCGCACTGCACGAGCGGCTCGACGATCAGCGCGGCGATCCGGTCGCCGCGTTCGACGAACAGGCGCCGCACGTCCGCGAGCGCGCGGCCCGCGACGTCGGCGGCCGTCTCGCCCGCCAGCGCGCCGCGCGCATCGGGCGACGCGACCACGTGCGCGTGGCGGATCAGCGGGTCGTACGCATCCTTGAACAGCGCGACGTCGGTCACGCCGAGCGCGCCGATCGTCTCGCCGTGATAGCTGTTCGCGACGCAGACGAATTCCTGCTTGTTCGCGCGGCCGCGGTTGCGCCACGCGTGGAAGCTCATCTTCAGCGCGATCTCGACGGCCGACGCGCCGTCCGACGCGAAGAACGCATGGCCCAGCGTACGCGCAGTGAGCGCATGCAGCCGTTCGGCGAGCTCGATCGCCGGTTCGTGCGTGCAGCCGGCGAGCATCGCGTGCTCGAGCGTGTCGAGCTGGTCCTTCAGCGCCGCGTTGATGTCCGGGTTCGCATGGCCGAACAGGTTCACCCACCACGAACTGATCGCGTCGAAGTAGCGGCGGCCGTCACGGTCGTACAGCCACACGCCCGCGCCGCGCGCGACGGGGATGAGCGGCAGGCGCTCGTGATGCTTCATCTGGGTGCAGGGATGCCAGACCGCGCGCAGGCTGCGCGCGACCCAGTCGTCGGTGGCTGGCGTACTCAAGGCGACTCCGGGGGTAAAACGACCGCGCGGCATCGACGGGATGCCGCGCGGCGGGACACGAAACGCGCAGAGATTAGCGTGTTCCGCCGGACGTTGCACTAGCGGTTACAAACGCCGCAAAGCCTTGTCGGGCGGGAGTTCGCCGCAGTTCGGCGGTGCTCGGAACGGAACGCGGCGGATCGGGCGAAATGCACGCAGATGACGACGTTCGAGTGACACCCCCGACAGCAAAAAATCGCGGGACGGGCGCGATTCAGCGGCGAAATATGGGGAGCGATGAGGGTGCGGTGTTTGCGGCGACAAGGGGCGATCCTGCTTCGCGGATTGTCCGATCGACGGGGGCGGCGCAAGGCCGGGCGACGGGACGAAATCCGGCGCGAATTCAAGTCGATTGCTCGTAAAAACGAGCATTACGCAGTGTGTGCTCGATTTGACGAGCAGGCGGTGGCGCGCCGCGATGACCTTGAATGGACGGGGAGCGAAGCCGGAAGAACGACAGCCGCGCGTCAGCGCGAAGCCAGTGCGCGCGTATCGGCGTCGCGAGTGTGATCGTCGCCGTTGTCGGCCGTTTGCGTCGTGGTGGCGTTCCACACGACGCGGTCGTTGACCGCATACAGCCGGCACGCGCCTGCGCCTTGTTTCGCGCAGTTGTCGAGCGCGAGCGCCATCGGGTCGTCGCCGCCTTCGGCCCACGACCACGCGCCTTCCGACGACACCGCGAACGCGCGGCTCGGATGCTGGTTCAGGAAGCGGCGATAGCCTTCGCGGCCCGCTTCGTCGACATAAGGCACCGCGTTGACCGCATCGATCGACGCATAGCCGGTGGCCTTCGGCTCGTGCGGGTCCGCGACCGCATAGCGCACCGCGGTCGGCAGGTTCAGATCGGCGAGGAACGCGTGCACGGCCGGCCACCACACGGGCACGCCGTCGCGATCGACGATCAGCCGGTGCGCGTCGTCCTTGTAGCGGCCGAAATCGATGAACAGGGCCTGCGTGCCATGCGACACGTACGCATCGTGCATCTGCGCGACGAGCGCGGGCGTCCATACCGAATCGTTGTCGCCGTACAGCCACAGCGACCGCACGGCCGTGTGCGCGCCGTAGTGGTCGAACGCCTCGACGAGGTTGCGCTGCCAGCCGTCGCAGAGGTCCTGGCGCAGCCCGCCGGAGAAGTTGATGATGCCGCGCACGCCCGCCGCGGCTTCGGTGCCGTATGCGACCGACACGAGCCCGCCGTGCGACGTGCCGGCGACGACGATGCGCGACGCATCGACGTACGGCTGGCGCGACATGTAACGCACCGTCGCATCGACGTCGGCGGCCTGCGCGAGGCCGTTCTTGCCGACGTTGCAGCCTTCCTGCTGGTACGTGCCGTCCGAACCGGCGAAGCCCTGGCGATTCGGCGCGATTACCGCATAGCCGCGGCGCACGAATTCGCGCGCGAACGCGAGCGGCCGGCTGCGCGGCTGCAAATGGAGATCGCCGGTATTTTTACCGTGGTTGAAGACGACGAGCGGGAACGGGCCGGGGCCGTTCGGCTTGAAGAGCGTCGCCTCGAGCGTGACGGCGCCCGACGCGTCGGCCGGAATGCGGAGGATCTGTTCGTTGAGGTCGGCGCTGACCTGCGGCAGGTTCGAGTCGCCGTAATCGAAGTGCTCGGCATGGGCGAGCGATCCGCGGGTGCCTGCACCCGTATTGACGCTCGGCAGCGTACCGGCCTGAGCGGCCGACAGCGCACAGGCCGCCATCCATCCCACCAATACCTTGCTGAACGCCATCCGTAAGCCCTGCCACGCAACATGACCAATTCGAGGCCATCGTAGCCCGACAAAATCAGGTTGTGCAATGCGGGAATTACCCGGCGTCTGACATGGCAACTATTTGTCAGCGTTCACTTACTTCGCCGTCGACATAGCGCCAGAATCCGTGCTCGTCGCGCTCGAATCGGCTCGTCTCGTGCAGCCGGTACGCGCGTCCGCCGACCTTGTAGCGGGCCGTGAATTCGACCTCCGCGTGCCGGTCGTCGAGCAGCACGTGGCGTTTGACCGCGAGGCCCAGCCAGCGCGGCGCGTCCGGCGCTGCGGGGTCGGTGTCGAGATCGGGCGGGCAGGTGCGCGCGGCCCACGTCGCGCGCAGGTAAGCGGTCGCGCCGAGCACGTACGCGCTGTACCGCGAACGCATCAATTCGAGCGCGGTCGGGGCGGCTTCGCCGCCGTCGATGAAGCGGCCGCAGCAGGCCGCGTAGCGCGGCGCCGGCGCTTTGCCGGCGGGCGCGGGTGACGCGCCGCCGCACGGGCACGCGTCAGGTCGGTTCAAAATCATGCGAAATGTGAATTAACAACGCTTGGTTGCCGGCGCCGCTCACCAACTGAGCTCGACGCCGTCGTACTGGAAGAACCGGCCGTTCGCCTGGGACACGTCCGAACCGGATTCGGCGATGACGCGACGCATGCCGGTCACGCTCGTTTCCGGATCGATCGCGGCCTGCGCGCCGCCCATGTCGGTGCGCACCCAGCCGGGATGCAGCGAAATGCACGCGGCATGGCGCGTCTGCAGCGACGCGATGCGCAGCGCGTCGTTCAGCGCGGCCTTGCTCGCGCGGTACAGCCAGCCGGTCGTGCCGGTCGCCTCGGCGATGCTGCCCATCCGGCTCGACACGACGGCCAGCACGCCGCGCGCGTCCTCGACGAGCGGCAGCAGGATCGGCAGCAACTGCATCGGCCCGCGCACGTTGGTATGCATCACCGCGTCGAAATCCTCGGCGGTGATCGTCTCGACGCCTTCGGTGCGCGGCCCGTACACGCCCGACACGAGCACGGCCGCATCGAGCCGCTCGCCGTCGAGCTTCCAGCCGAGCGCCGCGATCTGCTCGGGCTGCGCGATGTCGAGCGCATGCGGCTGCGCGCCGAGCGCGCGCAACGCGTCGAGCGACGCCGCGTCGCGCGCGGTGGCGATCACGTTCCAGCCGTCGCGCCGGTATTGCCGGACGAATTCGCGGCCGAGGCCGCGCGATGCGCCGATGATCAATACGGTTTTCATGCTCGTCGCTCCTTGTCGTTGCACCGCCGTCGCGGCAGTGCCAGTGCCAGCTCAGTTCGATGCCGGTCGTGCCGGTCCGGTAGCGCAGATGGGCGGCGCGGCCACGGGCATGGTGCGCGTCCCGCCGGATGCCGCGCGGCGCGCGCGCCGCGTCGGCATTGCATCGACGCCGGTTACTGCGCGTCGTCGCACGGCTTCAGCGTGGCGGCGACCGCCTGCGCGACGCCGTCGAGTTGCGCGGCATCCGCCGCGACCATGTCGTTGTCGGGCGCATGCTGGCCGCGTGCGGTCAGCGCCGCCACGCAGCGCCTGTAGGTTGCGTCGAGCGCGTCGAAGTTCGACACGGACATCCCGAGGTTGCGCATCCGGCCGTCGTGCACGCCGTACACGAGCCCGTGCACGGTCAGCGACTGGCCGCGCGCCCACGCGTCGTTGACAATCGTCGTGCGGCACACGTTGACGACCTGTTCGATCGAATTCAGCTCGATCAGGCGCCGATACCGCGCTTCGCCGACCGGCCATTCGTCGAGCAGCGCCGCATGGCGCTCGCGCACGTCCTGCACGTGATGCAGCCAGTTGTCCGCGAGGCCGACACGGCGGTTGTGCAGCGCTGCGTTCACGCCCGAGCAGCCGTAGTGGCCGACGACCATGATGTGCTTCACGCGCAGGATGTCGACCGCGAACTGGATCACCGACAGGCAGTTCAGGTCGCTGTGCACGACGACGTTCGCGATGTTGCGGTGCACGAACACTTCGCCCGGCGGCAGGCCGATGATCTGGTTCGCCGGCACGCGCGAATCCGAGCAGCCGATCCACAGATATTCCGGCGCCTGCTGGTCGGCGAGCCGTGCGAAGAAATCGGGATCGTCGGCGAGCTGGCGCTTGACCCAGGCATCGTTGTTGTCGAACAGATGTGAAAGCGGATTGTCTTGGGTAGTCATCGGTGTGGATTCCGTTGGCGGAAATCGGGTCGATATGGAATTCGGTGTTGCCGGCGTCAGGCGGCGCGCTGCGCGTCGCCTCCGCCGTCGTTCCGGCCCGTCGCGCCGAAGCGCGCGGGGTAGCGCACGCAAAAACGCAGCGCTGCGTCGTACGGATAAAAATCGGGCAATTCGCCCTGCAGCAGCTTGTCCTTGCTCGCCTGCCACAGCGCGGGATCGAAAAAGTCCGCGTGATGCTTCATGAACACGCCGCGCACGCGCGGGTCGCCGAGCAGGAACGGCCCGTAGGTTTCCGGAAAGATGTCGTGCGGGCCGACGGTATACCACGGTTCGCCGGACATCTCGTCTTCCTCGTTGCGCGGCGGCGGCACGCGCCGCACGTTGCAGTCGGTCAGGTACTCGATCTCGTCGTAGTCGTAGAACACGACGCGGCCGTGGCGCGTGACGCCGAAGTTCTTGTACAGCATGTCGCCGGGGAAGATGTTGGCCTTCATCAGCTCCTTCACCGCGTTGCCGTATTCCTTCACGCCGTGCTCGACGTCCGCGTCGCTGCCGTTCTGCAGGTACAGGTTCAGCGGCGTCATCCGGCGCTCGATGTACAGGTGCTTGATCACGAGCTTGTCGTCCTCGTATTCGAGCAGCGACGGCACTTCCTTCTCGAGTTCGCGCACGAGCGCGTGATCGAGCCGCGCGAGCGGCAGCCCGACGCTCGAATACTCGAGCGTGTCGGCCATCCGCCCGAGGCGGTCGTGGCGCTTCACGAGCTGGTACTTCTCCATGATCTGCGCGCGCGTCGTTTCCTTCGGCGGCGGGAACTGATCCTTGATGATCTTGAACACGTACGGGAACGACGGCAGCGTGAACACGAGCATCACGAGGCCCTTGATCCCGGGCGCGATGATGAAGCGGTCGCTCGAATGCGACAGATGGTGCAGCAGGTCGCGGTAGAACAGGTTCTTGCCCTGCTTCTGCAGCCCGACCGACGTGTAGATCTCGGCCTTCGGCTTGCCCGGCATGATCGTGCAGAGGAAATCCACGTACGCGGACGGCACGCCCATGTCGACGAGGAAGTACGAATGCGAGAAGCTGAAGATGATCTGCAGCAGGTCGCGGCGCAGCAGCACGGTATCGAGCGCGAGCAGGCCCGGGCGCACGTGGCGGATCGGCACCGCGAACGGCAGCACGCGGTCGGCGTTGATGATGCGGCCGACGATGTACGCGCTCTTGTTGCGGAAGAACAGCGACGACAGCACGTGGATCTGGAAATTCGGCGCTTCGTCGAAGTGGCCGAATTCGTCGTCGATCGCCTGCATCACGCAGCCGATGTCGCGCGTGAGATCCTCGAACGGGGGCTCGAGCTGGAAGTTCGTGACGATGCGCTCGAGCGTGACCGCGAGCCCGTCGGTGCCCGGATAGTACGCGCGGTAGGTCGGCTTCGCGGCTGGCTCGTCGTTTTCCAGATACTCGGTCGAGATCGCCGGGCGCACGAAGATGAAATCGTTGCTGAAATACGAGCGGTGCAGGATCTTGCAGCACACCGAATTGAAGAAGGTTTCCGCGCACTCGGGCTGGCGGTGCGACGTGAGCAGCCCGATGTAGTGCAGCTTGATCTGCTGCCACACTTCGTCGTCGATGTTCTCCGCGTCGTATTCGTCTTCCAGCACCTCGACGCATTCCTTCACGCGATCGTCGTACGACGTGATCCGCTCGCGCGCGAGCCGCTGCAGCCCGTGCCAGTCGCCGCGCTCGAACAGCGTCTTCGCGTCGACCGCCGCTTCGCGGAAGATCCGGTAATGGCGATCGAAGTATTCGAGCATCGTCTGCGCGACGTCGAAACCGATCTGCGACGACAGCAGTTTGGGGAAGTGATTCATCGCGTGCAGGCTCGTTCGGAAGGGGCTGTAAGCACCCGCCATTTTAGCGCCCAAGTCGGCGTTTCAATGACTTTTGAGGTGATGTGCGAACGATCGCCAATCGGCGTGTTGATCGCCGTTGGGCGCCGTTCAGTGCATCTTCGCGTAAAGATACGGGTATAGAACCGATTCTGACACGAACTTTTTTGGGCCGCCCGGCGCTCGCCGGGCACGCGTTTTTCGCGACGGCGATAGAATCGACGCACCGCCCGCCGCGCCTGTCGCCGGCGCGCATTCGCACCGATAACGACGAGACGCCCCACCGATGAATGCCCTGGAACACCAACTCGACTACCCCTTCGCCGATACGCTGCCCGCTGCGGGCGACACGTTCGAGGTCGCGCCCGGCGTGCGCTGGCTGCGCATGCCGCTGCCGTTCTCGCTCGATCACATCAATCTCTGGCTGCTGCGCGACGAGATCGACGGGCAGGCCGGCTGGACGGTCGTCGATTGCGGGATCGCGTCGGATGCGATCCGCACGCACTGGGAGCAGATCTTCGACACGCAGCTCGACGGCCTGCCCGTGCTGCGCGTACTCGTCACGCATTGCCACCCCGATCACTTCGGCCTCGCGAACTGGCTGTGCGAAGGCGGCGACAAAGGCCGCTGGAACGTGCGGCTGTGGATGACGCTCGGCGAATACCTGTTCGGCTGCCTGATGGCGGCCGGCAACGGTTCGAACGCGGGCGGCGCGGCCGCCGCCGATCACTTCGCGCGCCACGGGCTGACCGATCCGGCCGCGCTCGACAAGCTGCGCAACCGCCGCAGCTATTACGCGGACCTCGTGCCTGCCGTGCCGCCGCGCTACCGGCGCCTGCGCGAAGGCGACGCGGTGACGATCGGCGCGCGTACGTGGCGCGTGGTCACCGGCTTCGGCCATTCGCCTGAACATTGCGCGCTCCACAGCGAAGCGGACGGCGTGCTGATTTCCGGCGACATGGTGCTGCCGCGCATCTCGACGAACGTGTCGGTGTTCGACCTCGAACCGGAAGCGAACCCGCTCGCGCTGTACCTCGAATCGCTCGGCCGCTACGAGACCATGGCGCCCGACACGCTCGTGCTGCCGTCGCACGGCAAGCCGTTCCGCGGCGTGCGCACGCGCATCGCGCAACTGCGCGAACACCACGATGCGCGTCTGGCCGAAGTGCGCGTCGCGTGCGCGGAGCAGCCGATGAGCGCGGCCGATATCGTGCCGATCATGTTCCGCCGCCGCGAGCTCGACATCCACCAGATGACGTTCGCGCTCGGCGAGGCGCTCGCGCACCTGAACCTGCTGTGGCTCGCGGGCGAACTCGTGCGGGAGCAGGGGGACGACGGGGTGCTGCGGTTCCGCACCGCCGACTGAGCGCGCTTCATCGTCGTTACACGACGGGTTCGTAACGCCATCCGTCGCGCTGCCATTGCATCGTGTGCGTCGGTTCGAGCGCCGCGAGAAACGTGGCGTCGTGCGACGCGACCACGATCGCGCCCGGGAAGCCGGCCAGCGCCGCTTCGATCGCGCGCACCGATTCGAGATCGAGGTGATTGGTCGGCTCGTCGAGCAGCAGCAGTTGCGCGGGCGTGCCGCGCCACAACGCGCATGCGAGCGCGGCCTTCAGCCGTTCGCCGCCGCTCAGTTGCCGCGCCGGTTGCGTCGCACGCGTCGCGTCGAGTTGCAGCAGCGCGAGACGGCTGCGCAGGTCGCCTTCGGCGAGCGGCGTATCGAGCAGGCCCAACTGCTCGACGATCGAGCGCTCCGGGTCCAGCAGCGCGAGCCGCTGGTCGAGATACGCGGCGCTCACGTGCGTCGTGCAGGTACCTGAGCGCGGCGTGAGCTCGCCCGCGAGCATCCTCAGCAACGTCGACTTGCCGCAGCCGTTCGGGCCCGTCAGCGCGATGCGCACGGCGCCGCTCGCCGACCAAGTGATCGCGTCGGTGTCGCCCGCGACGCGCCATGGAAGGTGCGCGCGTTCGAGCGTGAACAGCTGGCGGCGCGCGCTGACCTCCGTGCCCGGCAGCGACACCAGCACGGGTGCGTCGGCCTCGACGCGCGCGGCCGCTTCCTGCACGCGCTCGTCGAGCGTCGCCTTGAAGTCGCTCTGATGACGTCGGACCGTCCCCATGATGGCGCGCGCGGCGCCCTTGCGGTTCTGGCGCGCCATCGACGACAGGTTGGCCGTCTTCGCGTCGCGCAGCGACGCGGCCGCGTGGCGCTGGATCGTGTCGTGTTCCTGTTCGAGCCTGCGCCGCACGCGGCCGCGCTCGGTGCGCGCATGGTCGAGCGCCGCGTGCGCGGCTTCCTGCTCCGCGTCGCGCTGCGCGCGGTAGAGCGCGTAGTTGCCGCCGTACGAGCGCGCGCCGTGCGGCGTCAGCTCGACGATTCGTTGCACGCCGGCGAGCAGCGCACGGTCGTGGCTCACGATGACGACCCCGCCGCGCCAGCCGTCGAGCGCCGTGCGCAGCCACGCGCGGCCCGGTGCGTCGAGATGGTTGGTCGGTTCGTCGAGCACGAGCAGGCCGGCGCCGGACAGCAGTGCGCCGGTCAGCGCGACGCGCGCGAGCTGGCCGCCGCTCAGTGCGTGCGCGGGCGTGTCGGCGTGGACGTCGTGCAGGCCGGCCGCGTCGAGCGCCGTGCGCAGCCGCTCCGCGAGATCCCAGCGATCGCCGATCAGGTCAAAGTCGTGCGGCTCGGCGCGGCCGTCCGCGAGACGCGCGAGCGCGCCGAGCGGCGCATCGAGCGCGGCGATCTGCGCGACGCTCCGCGGGGCGGCGGCCGCATCGTCGTGATCTTGCTGTTGCGCGACGTAGACGACGTGCGTATGCCGCTCGATCATGCCCGCGCTGGGCGCGCGGCGGCCCGCGATCAGTTGCGCGAGCAGGCTCTTGCCGACGCCGTTGCGGCCGACGATGCCGGTCGGCGTGCGGTCGATGGACAGGTCGAGCGAATCGAACAGCGTGACGCCGTCGTCGAAGCGGAAGGAAACGTGATGAAGCGCGACGAGCGCGCCGGTGGGCGTGGCTGCAGCCATAAGCACCTCCAAAAATGCGTGAAGACCTTCGCGCGCAGCGTACGTGGCACGGGCGGCGAAAACATTTCGGGAAGGCTTAGTTGTTCACTTTGGCTGGCGTCCGGTAGGAGGAATAGGCGCGCAGTGTAGCAAGCGCGGCGCGCGGGCCGCAAGCGAGCGGCGTGCACGCCGTCGCTTGCGCGCCACGCACGGTTACTGCACGGCGACCGTCGTGAAATTCTGCCGCCCGAACGGACTCACGTGATAGCCGCTCACGTTCGTGCGCGTGAGCGCGGCCGCGGTCGGGTAGCCAAGCGGGATCCACGGCGCCTGATCGTGGATGATCTTCTGCGCGCTTTCATACAGCTTCGCGCGCTTGGCCTGATCGGCGGTCGACTTGCCGTCGGCGATCAGCTTGTCGAGCTGCGCGTCGCAGAAGCGCGCGAAGTTGATGCCCGACTTCACCGCGTTGCAGCTGAACAGCGGCGACAGGTAGTTGTCCGGATCGCCGTTGTCGCCGGCCCAGCCCATGAACAGCATGTCATGCTGGCCGAGCTTCGCCTGCTTGATCAGCTCGCCCCATTCGATCACCTTGACTTCGGCCTTCACGCCGATCTTCGCGAGGTCGGCCTGCAGCAGTTCCGCGCCGACCTTCGGGTTCGGGTTCAGCACGCTGCCGGTCGGGCGCGTCCAGATGGTCGTCGAGAAGCCGTTCGGGAAGCCGGCCTGCGCGAGCAGCTGCTTCGCCTTCGCCGGGTCATACGCATACGGCGCGACGTCCTTCGCGTAGCTCCACGTGTTCGGCGGATACGGGTTGTTCGCGGCCGTCGCCGTGTTGTCGAACACGACCTTCAGGTAGGTCGCGCGGTCGAACGCGAGATTCAGCGCCTCGCGCACCTTGTCGTTGTCGAGCGGCTTCTTCTGCGTGTTCAGCGCGACGAACGCGGTCATGAATGCGGGCGTCTGCACGACCTTCAGCGCGCTTTCGCCCTTCGCGGCGAGCACGTCCTGCGGCTTCGGCGACAGCGCGATCTGGCATTCGCCGGCCTTCACCTTTTGCAGGCGCACCGACGGGTCGGGCGTGATCGCATAGATCAGCCGGTCGACCTTCGGCTTCGTGCCCCAGTACGTCGGATTCGCGTCGTAGCGGATCAGCGCGTCCTTCGTATAGCTCTTCAGCACGAACGGGCCGGTGCCGACCGGCTTCGCGTTCAGGTCGGCCTGCTTGCCGGCCTTCAGCAACTGGTCCGCGTATTCGGCCGAGTAGATCGACGCGAAGCCCATCGTCAGGATCGGCACGAAGGTCGCGTTCGATTCGTTCAGCACGAACTTCACCGTGCTGTCGTCGACCTTCGTGACCGACTTCACGAGCTTCACGAGGCCCATCGACTGCGCGTGCGGGAAGCCGCTCGCGCCGGCCACCTTGTGCCACGGATTCGCATCGTCGAGCATCCGCGTGAACGTGAACACGACGTCGTCCGCATTGAGCGTGCGGCCCGGCTTGAAATAGTCGGTGGTCTGGAACGCGACGTTCGGGCGCAGGTGGAACGTGTACGTGAGGCCGTCGGCGCTGGCTTCCCATTTGTCGGCGAGCGCGGGCACGACCTTCTTCGCGGCTTCGTCGTAGGACACGAGCGTGTTGAAGATCACGTCGGCCGATGCGTTGGTCGTGACGAGCGAGTTGTACTGCACGACGTCGAAGCCGTCCGGGCTCGATTCCGTGCAGACGGTGAGCGGCTTGGCGGCGGCGAGGCCGGGGGCGGCAAGGGCGGCGGCGGCGGCGGCCGCGGCGAACAGCTTGACGTGCATAGGATCTCCCACGTGGCTTGTGTTTTTTGCTGGTGACGGAGGCAGGCGCGACCCGGAAGCAGGCAGGGCCGGCGCGGCTGGCGAATAGCATACCGTCAAAGCGCGCGACACGTGAAAAAAGGCGCCGGAACGCGGCGAATTGACCGAAAAACGGCTGCGTTAGCGACGGAACGGGTGTTGATGCGGCGGTT
This sequence comes from Burkholderia sp. BCC0397, assembly GCF_902832865.1. Lineage (NCBI taxonomy): Bacteria > Pseudomonadati > Pseudomonadota > Betaproteobacteria > Burkholderiales > Burkholderiaceae > Burkholderia > Burkholderia sp. BCC0397. The sequence continues at coordinate 279,587 of NZ_CADFDL010000004.1, forward strand.
CGCATAGTGCGAGCGCGGCGCGGGAGGCGAGGGGGCGGGACGGGGTGGGCGGCTTCGAACGCGTGACGGAAATGCGCGGCGCGGTGTGAGCGACGGAACGCACAGGATCACGGCAGCGGTGCGCGGTACGTGATGCGACACGAAGGTAGAGACCCGCGCGGATTCGCGCGGTATGGCGATGCAGATCAGGCCGAGGCCTGACAGCGATCCGGCGCGACGCGCGCCGGATCCACGACGCACTCAGTGCGCGCCGGCCTTCGGCTTGCGCGGTGCCTTTTCGAACAGGCGGTCGTACAGCCAGCGCGGCAGCACGTGCAGCACCTTCGCGACGACGCCCATCTGCCACGGAATCACGCGGAACGCGTGCTGCTTTGCGATCGCGCGCGCCGCGCGTGCGGCGAAGCGGTCGGCGTCCATCAGGAACGGCATCCGGTACGGGTTGTGCGCGGTCATCGGCGTGCGAATGTAGCCGGGCGCGATCGTCACGACGCCGACGCCGGCCGGGCGCAGCTCGACGCGCAGCGATTCGAGATACTTGATCGCGGCCGATTTCGACGCGCTATACGCGCCGGAGCCGGGCAGGCCGCGCACGCCGGCGACGCTCGCGACGCCCACCAGCGTGCCGTGGCGCGCGGCCGTCATCGGGCCGACGAACGGCTCGAACGTCGCGACCATCCCGTAGTAGTTGATGTCCATCACGTCGCGGAACGCCGCGAGATCGCCTTGGCCCGTGACGGCGCCCTGGCTGATGCCCGCGTTCGCGATCACGACGTCGGGGCAGCCGTGCGCGGCGATGAACGACGCGGCGGCCGTCGCGAGCGCATCGGCGTCGCGCACGTCGGCGGAATAGACGGAGATGGACAGCTTCGGGAAACGCCGCGCGAACGCATCGAGTGCATCGGTGCGTCGTGCGACGAGCGCGAGCGTGGCGCCCTGGCGGGCGTATTCCTCGGCCATCGCGAGGCCGAGGCCGCTCGACGCGCCGGTGATGAAGACCTTCAGCGGAGTAGTCATGCCGGCGCGTGGGCGGGGATCAGAGCTTCTTGTCCTGAACCTGCTTCACGAGGAAGTCGAGCACCTGGGCGGTACCCGGGATGCTGTTCGTGTAAGCCGGGCCCGTCTTGTACTTGCCCTGGACGACGACCGTCGGCACGCCGTCGATCGCGTAGTCCTTCAGCAGCTTGGCCGACTGGTTCACCTCGCCCTGCACGCTGAACGAGTTGTACGCGTCCATGAACTTCTTCTTGTCGACGCCCTGCGTGGCCAGGAAGTCGGCCTGCGCCTGCGGCGTCAGCAGGTAGTTCTTCTGCTTGTGGATCGCATTGAAGATCGCCGGCGTGACCTTCTCGGAGATGCCGAGCGCGGACACCGCGTAGAACAGCTTCGAGTGCGGGAGGAAATCGTCACGGAATGCGACCGGCACGCGCTTGAAGTCGATGTTGTTGCCCTGTTTCTTCACCCAGGCCTCGATCGTCGGCTCGAATTCGTAGCAGTGCGGGCAGCCGTACCAGAAGAACTCGATCACCTCGACCTTGCCGGCCGGCGCGGACACCGGCTGCGGCGACTTCATCACCTCGAAGTCCTTGCCGGACACCGGCGCGGCGGGCGATGCCTGGGCCAGGCCGGCAACCAGGCCGAGAGACAGAAGGAGCGTGCTAAGCAGTTTTTTCATGTTGTGGACGTCGAATCAGTTGCTCGGGTTACGAAACGTAACGGGTTCTGCGTGGGTGCGGCCGGCTGCTTACTGCTTCGTGAAACGGATCACCGCCGTATCGACACCTGCATCGGACAAGCGCTGACGGGCCGAGTTCATATCCTCGAATTTCGAGAACGGGCCGACGCGCACGCGGAAATAGGTCACGCCGCTGACGTCGCGCTTCGACACCTTCGATTCGAAGCCCTGGAAGCCGAGGCGCGCACGCTGTTGCTCGGCATCGCCTTCCGTCTTGTACGCACCGACCTGCAGGAAGTAGCCGGTGTTCGCGTCGTTCGCGGTCGGCGGCTTCGCTGTTGCCGCTGCTGCCGTGGCCGACGACGTCGGCTTCGGCGTGTTCGCGGCCTGCTGCTGTTGCTGCTGCTTTTGCGCGGCGGCCTGCTGCGCCTGCTTCTGCGCGGCGAAGCGCGCGAGGTCGTCCTCGCCGCCTTGCTGCTGTTGCTGCGCCTGTTGCGTCTTCTTCGGCGGCGGCGTGGTGTCGGCCGGCTTCGGTGCGACGGCGACGCCGTTGCCCGACGACGGATTGTTCGACGCGGTGGGGGGGCTCGAGCCGGTGGCGCCGTTCGTGTTACCCGACGGCGGCACTTCGACGATCTGCGGCTCGGGCAGCAGGCCGCCGCCCTGGGTCTGGTTCGCGGCCTGGCCGGGCGCGGTGTTCGGCGGCGCGGGCTGGGCGGCCTGCGGCACCGGCTGGCCGGGCGTCTTGCCCTGCAGCGCACGGTTCGGGTCGAACTGCTGCGGCTGGCTCGCGCCGTTGTCGGCCGGCGGCGGCGCGACCTTCGACACGAACGGCGACGGCGAACGCGTGATGTAGAGCGCCACCACCACGGCGATCGCGAGGCCGACGATCAGGCCCAGCACGATTCCAAGAAATGTTCCTCCGGCTTGTTTCGATTGCTTCGAAGTTCGGCGTGGTTGTGCCATTGCTTGAGTTACCTGCAAAAAGAATCGTGAAAAGGCTGCGACGGGCATCCGGCGACGGGCATCCGACGACGGCAATCCGACGGCGGGCGCTGCCGCGGCCATTCGCGGCCCGGTTCGGGGCCGCGCTGACATCCTTACATCTTGGCGGGCGCGGATACGCCGAGCACCGCCAGACCGTTCTCCAGCACCTGCCGGGTCGCGGCGAGCAGCGCGGCGCGCGCATTGCGCGGCGCTTCGTCGTCGACCAGCACGCGCTCCGCATTGTAGAACGAGTGGAATTCGCCAGCGAGATCGCGCAGGTAGAACGCGACCGCGTGCGGCGCCAGCTCGTTCGCCGCGTGCGTGAGCATGTCCGGGTACTCGGCCAGCTTCTGCATCAGCGATGCCGCTTGTGCGCTGGTCAGCTGCGACAGGTCAGCGCCCGGCAGTTGCGCGACGTCGACGTTGTAGCGCGACTTCAGTTCGTTGAGCACCGAGCAGATCCGCGCATGCGCGTACTGGACGTAATAGACCGGGTTCTCGTCGTTCTGTTTCAGCGCGAGGTCGATGTCGAACACGAACTCGGTATCGGCCTTGCGCGAGATCAGGAAGAAACGCACCGCGTCGCGGCCGCGCGTGATGGTCGCCTCGTCGATCAGGTCGGGGGCCGCTTCCTGGCCCGCCGCCGCGCCGCCCGACCATTCGATCAGGTCGCGCACCGTCACGTAGCTGCCCGCGCGCTTCGAGATCTTCACTTCCTGGCCGTCGCGCATCACGGTGACCATCTTGTGCAGCACGTAGTCGGGATAGCCCTTCGGGATCCCGACGTGCAGCCCCTGCAGGCCGGCGCGCACGCGCGCGATCGTGCCGTGGTGGTCCGAACCCTGGATGTTGATCACCTTCGTGAAGCCGCGCTCCCACTTCGTCACGTGGTAGGCGACGTCCGGCACGAAGTACGTGTACGTGCCGTCCGACTTGCGCATCACGCGGTCCTTGTCGTCGCCTTCGTCGGTCGTGCGCAGCCACAGCGCGCCGTCCTGCTCGTAGGTCATGCCGGCCTTGACCAGCGCGTCGACCGTCTTCTCGACGCGGCCTTCGCTGTACAGCGACGACTCGAGATAGTACTGGTCGAACTTCACGCCGAACGCCTGCAGGTCCATGTCCTGCTCGCGACGCAGGTACGTGACCGCGAACTTGCGGATCGCGTCGAGATCCTCGACGTCGCCCGCGCCCTTGACCGGCTCGCCGTCCGATGCGGCGACCGTTTCGCCGTTCAGGTAGTCGCGCGCGATGTCGGCGATGTACTCGCCGTTGTACGCGGCTTCCGGCCAGCCCGCGTCGCCCGGCTTCAGGCCGCGGGCGCGCGCCTGCGTCGAGATCGCCAGGTTGCCGATCTGCACGCCCGCGTCGTTGTAGTAGAACTCGCGGTGCACCGCGTAGCCCTGGCTCGCGATCACGTTCGCGAGCACGTCGCCGAGCGCGGCCTGGCGGCCGTGGCCGACGTGCAGCGGGCCGGTCGGGTTGGCCGACACGAATTCGAGCAGCACCTGCTTGCCTTTCTCGCGATCCGACGTGCCGAACGCGCGGCCCTGGTCGAACACGGCGGCGATCACCGCCTGTTTCGCGGCGGCCGACAGGCGCAGGTTGATGAAGCCGGGGCCGGCGATTTCGGCGGCTTCGACGAGACCTTGCGCGGCCGGCTGCGCGGTGAGTGCGGCGACGATCTGCTCGGCGAGCTGGCGCGGGTTCGTGCCGAGCGGCTTCGCGAGCTGCATCGCGACGTTGCACGCGACGTCGCCGTGCGCGGCGACCTTCGGGCGCTCCAGCGTGATGGCCGGGGCGACGAATGCCGCGTCGGCGCCTTTCAGCGCGTGTGCGACCTGCTTGACGCTATCCGCGAGCAGGGCTTCGAGAGTCTGTTTGTGTGCTGGCAGCATGCTGGTAGAAGGCTTCGTTGGTGGCGGCCGGAAACGCCGGCCTGCCGGCGCGCTTTTTAAGCGCGCGTTTCAGGGATCGCAGAATTTTAACAGGTGCTAATATGCCGCTCAGGCGGCCCGCGTCCGCGAGGCCGGACGCCGGTCTGTCGGCGTTCCCCAACCGCGCCGCGCAGGCACAACAAGATGAAAAGGGAATTGTCATGATTACGTTCAAGAGCAAGGCGGCACAGGATCTCGACGTGCTGAAGGATTTCGCCGTGTATGTGCTGGGTCTCGTCGGCAAGCAGCTGGGCGAGCGCGGTGTGATTACGCACGACGAACTGGACCACGCGATCGCCAAGCTGGAAGGCGCGGTCGCGCAGGCGAAGCAGGAGCGCGCCGAGCACGCCGGCCATTTCCACGAGGACGAAGCCGACCACGCGCACCACGAAGTGCCGCCGAGCCTGGCCCAGCGCGTCGCGCCGTTCCTGACGATGCTGCGCGAAGCGAAGGCCGGCGAGGCCGACGTGCACTGGGGCTTCTGAGCTTCCTTGCGTGGCGAATCGAAAGGTTCGCCAGACAGGAAAAAGCCCGCCTTCGAGCGGGCTTTTTCTTTTGTCTGATGATAATTGCGCCGAGCAGAAGGTGGGTGCGAAATCGGGGCGGCAGCGCGGCGCCTGCCTTGACCGAAAGGTAAAATTCCTTATAATTCAATGCAAGACTATGTGAAAGCGGGTGCGAAAACATAGCGCCGCCCGAGCAATCGGGTCCCACCTGGAGTGGGTATTTCGTCGGAAGACGGAAAGAGAGTCCCGCATGCGACGGCTGCCGAAAGGCGGCCGTTGGTTTTTCTACGCTCGAATCTTGCGCCCTTCCAGGCTTGCGCGCAGCAACGTGCGCAACGCGACTTTCCGGGCTTCCCGCTGGCGTCGGGTCAGGTCGCCATCCAGCATGTAGGCCGACTGCACGCGCAGGATGAGCCTGCGTTTCCTGAGCCGGTCCTTCGCCACCTCGAAAAACACGGCATACACGCGTTGCGTGCCGTCCGCTGCGACCGTCTCCACCGTCACGAAATTGGGTTGCCGTTCATCCGCGACAACGATCCGGCGCGTCTCCAGCCCGACGATCACGCCGCGCAACAGCTGCCGTGACGCGCGATACCGTTCCGCGCAGAGTCCGCGTGTCTCGCGGCCGTCGTCGTAGATCTCGTCGTCCGGAATGGCGTCGCGGGTGCGTCCGTCCCATTTGAAGCTGCGTGTGAAGCAGTGACAGGAGAACAGGACCAGGACCGTCACGTCGAAGCCGGTTTCCAGATCGCATGTGAACGTCAACGGGCGCAAGTGGCTCAGGTCCCAGCTTTCGCCGCGGTAGCGGGTCGGCGGGAAGGGCCCGGTGGCGTCGAGCGGTGTGTCGGTGATCCTGATCTCGAAGGAGGGCATGGCGGGGCGAATGTCGGGTCGAGAGGCTGCGGCTCTGATCGGCTAATATTGAGATTAGTTATCCTGATTGAATGGCAAGATGTACAACGCGCCCCGGGATCGGGGCGCGTGATGGCAAGTCGCGGCTGAGGTGCCGCGGCTCGATCAGTTACAGCTGCGGCGCAAGCGCGCGGCGCGCGTCGTCGAGCGACAGCGCCATGCGCTTCGCGTAGTCCTCGAGCTGATCCTGCCCGATTTTGCCGACCGAGAAATAGCGGCTGTCCGGATGCGCGAGGTAGAAGCCCGACACGCTCGCCGCCGGCAGCATCGCCAGCGAATCCGTCACGCTCATGCCGATCTCGTCCGCATGCAGCACGTCGAACATGTCGCGCTTCACGAGGTGGTCGGGGCAGGCCGGGTAGCCGGGCGCCGGGCGGATGCCCGCGTACTTCTCGGCGATCAGCGCGTCGTTGTCGAGCGTCTCGCCGCTCGCATAGCCCCACAGCTCGCGCCGCACGCGCGCGTGCATCGCTTCCGCGAACGCTTCCGCGAAGCGGTCGGCGAGCGCCTTCAGCATGATCGCGCTGTAGTCGTCGTGGTCGGCTTCGAACTGCTTTTCCTTCACGTCGACGCCGAGGCCGGCCGTCACCGCGAACATCCCGATGTAGTCGGCGACGCCCGATTCCTTCGGGGCGATGAAGTCGGCGAGCGAACGGTTCGGCCGCATCACGCCGTCGACCACCGGGCGCACGCTCTGCTGGCGCAGGTTGCGCCACGTGAGCAGCACTTCCGAGCGCGACTCGTCGCTGTAGATCTCGATGTCGTCGTCGTTGACCGTGTTTGCCGGCAACAGCGCGATCACGCCGTTCGCGGTCAGCCAGCGGCCCTGGATCAGGCGCGCGAGCATCGATTTCGCATCGGAGAACACCCGCCGCGCCGATTCGCCGACGATCTCGTCGTTCAGGATCGCCGGGTACGGGCCCGCGAGGTCCCAGGTCTGGAAGAACGGGCCCCAGTCGATGTAGTTCGCGAGCTCGTTCAGGTCGTAGTTCTTGAACACGCGGCGGCCGATGAACTTCGGCTTCACGGGCGTGTAGCCGGCCCAGTCGACCTTGGTCTTGTTCGCGCGCGCTTCGGCAAGCGTGACCATCGGCTGCTGCTTGCGGTTCGCGTGCTGGTCGCGAATGCGTTCGTAGTCGGACTTCAGCTCGTCGAGATACTTCGCCGCACCTTCGTCCGACAGCAGGTTCGACGCGACCGACACCGAGCGCGACGCATCGGGCACGTAGACGACCGGGCCTTCGTAGTGCGGCGCGATCTTCACGGCCGTGTGCACGCGCGACGTCGTGGCGCCGCCGATCAAGAGCGGAATCTTCTTCACGCGGAAGTAGTCGTCGCGCTGCATTTCGGACGCGACGTACGCCATTTCCTCGAGGCTCGGCGTGATGAGGCCCGACAGCCCGATGATGTCCGCGCCTTCGACCTTCGCCTTCGCGAGGATCTCGTTGCACGGCACCATCACGCCCATGTTGACCACTTCGAAGTTGTTGCACTGGAGCACGACCGACACGATGTTCTTGCCGATGTCGTGCACGTCGCCCTTCACGGTCGCGATGACGATCTTGCCCTTCGCGCGCACGTCACCGCCCGCTTCCGCGAGCAGCCGCTTTTCTTCCTCGATGAACGGAATCAGGTGCGCGACCGCCTGCTTCATCACGCGCGCCGACTTCACGACCTGCGGCAGGAACATCTTGCCCTGGCCGAACAGGTCGCCGACGATGTTCATCCCGTCCATCAGCGGGCCTTCGATCACGTTGATCGGGCGGCCGCCGGCCGCGTCGATCTTCGCGCGCACTTCTTCGGTATCCTCGACGATGAAGGTCGTGATGCCGTGCACCAGCGCATGCGAGAGCCGCTTCTCGACCGGCTGGTTGCGCCACTCGAGGTTCTCCTCCTTTTTCGCGCCCCCCGCCTTGAACTTGTCGGCGATCTCGAGCAGGCGGTCGGTGGAATCGTCGCGGCGGTTCAGGATCACGTCCTCCACGCGCTCGCGCAGCTCCGCGTCGAGATCGGCGTACACGCCGAGCTGGCCCGCGTTCACGATGCCCATGTCCATCCCGGCCTGGATCGCGTGATACAGGAACACGGTGTGGATCGCCTCGCGCACCGGGTCGTTGCCGCGGAACGAGAACGACACGTTCGACACGCCGCCGCTCACCTTCGCGTGCGGCAGGTTCTGCTTGATCCAGCGGGTCGCCTCGATGAAGTCGACCGCGTAGTTGTTGTGCTCCTCGATGCCGGTCGCGACCGCGAAGATGTTCGGGTCGAAGATGATGTCTTCCGGCGGGAAGCCGACTTCGTTCACGAGGAAGTCGTACGAGCGCTTGCAGATCTCGGTCTTGCGCGCGTAGGTGTCGGCCTGGCCGGTTTCGTCGAACGCCATCACGACGGCGGCCGCGCCGTAGCGGCGGATCAGGTTCGCGTGGTGGCGGAACGCGTCCTCGCCTTCCTTCAGCGAGATCGAGTTCACGATCGCCTTGCCCTGCACGCACTTGAGGCCGGCTTCGATCACGTCCCACTTCGACGAGTCGATCATGATCGGCACGCGCGCGATGTCCGGCTCCGATGCGATCAGGTTCAGGAAGCGCACCATCGCCGCCTTCGAATCGAGCATCGCCTCGTCCATGTTGATGTCGATCACCTGCGCGCCGTTCTCGACCTGCTGGCGCGCGACGGCGAGCGCCTCGTCGAACTGGCCGTTGAGGATCATCCGTGCGAACGCCTTCGAGCCGGTGACGTTGGTGCGTTCACCGACGTTGATGAAGAGCGTCCCGGGCGTGACGTTGAACGGCTCGAGGCCGGCAAGGCGCATCATGTGATCGGTCATGGCGGTGCGAATTCTGGTGATGAAGGACGTGGGGCGGTCGGGTCAGGCGTTGTCGCTGTACTGGTTCGGCCAGCGGCGCGGCTTCACGTCGGCGAGCGCCTTCGCGATCTCGGCGATGTGCTCGGGCGTCGTGCCGCAGCAGCCGCCCGCGAGGTTCACGAGCCCGGCCTGCGCGAATTCCTTCAGCAGGCCCGACGTGACGTCGGGGGTTTCGTCGAAACCGGTGTCGCTCATCGGGTTCGGCAGGCCCGCGTTCGGGTAGCACGACACGTAGGTGTCGCACAGCTTCGCGAGCTCGGCGATGTACGGGCGCATCAGCGCCGCGCCGAGCGCGCAGTTCAGGCCGAACGTGAGCGGCTTCGCGTGACGCAGCGAATTCCAGAATGCCTCGACGGTCTGGCCCGACAGGATCCGGCCCGACGCATCGGTGACGGTGCCCGAGATCATGATCGGCAGGCGCTCGCCGGTGTCCTCGAACAGCTCGTCGAGCGCGAACAGCGCGGCTTTCGCGTTCAGCGTGTCGAAGATCGTCTCGACGAGGAACAGGTCGACGCCGCCGTCGAGCAGCGCCTTCGCCTGCTGGTAGTACGACGTGCGCAGCTCGTCGAACGTGACGTTGCGGGCGCCCGGATCGTTGACGTCCGGCGAGATGCTGGCCGTCTTCGGCGTCGGCCCGATCGCGCCGGCGACGAAGCGCGGCTTGTCCGGCGTCGCGTATTTCGCGGCCGATTCGCGCGCGAGCTTCGCCGATTCGACGTTCATCTCGACGACGAGATTTTCCATCCCGTAGTCGGCCTGCGCGACGGTCGTCGCGCCGAACGTGTTGGTTTCGACGATGTCGGCGCCGGCCGCGAAGTACTGGTCGTGGATCTCGCGGATGATCTGCGGCTGCGTGAGCGACAGCAGCTCGTTGTTGCCCTTGATGTCGCGCGGGAAATCCTTGAAGCGCTCGTCGCGGTACGCGGCTTCGTCGAGCTTGTAGCGCTGGATCATCGTGCCCATCGCGCCGTCGAGGATCAGGATGCGCGATTTCAGCAGCGCGGGCAGGGCGGCGCCGCGCGTGTAGGGCGCGTCGAGCGGGACGGAAGCGGCGAGAGGAGTCGCAGACATGGGCGGAAGACCGGCGAAGACGGAAAACCGTCATTGTAGCCGGTGCGTCAAGCAGTCGCCGCCCTCGCCGCGCCGGCCGGACGGCCCGCCAAATGAAAGCCCCCGCCGGCGAACCGGACGGGGGCATGATCGGAGTGCACGCGGCGCCGCATCGATGCGCGGCGAATGGCCCGGCCGCGTGACGCGCCGGGCCGCGGGTCGTCAGTGCAGCACGACGGGCATCATCATCAGGCTGTCGAATTGTCCGAGGAATTCGTCGACCTCGTCGAGCGACGGTTCATCCTCGATCAGCTGCTTCACGTGTGCGCGGAATCGTTCGGCAAGTTCGCCGTCGATGAAGATTTCGCGCTGCGCGTTCTTGTCGACGATTTCGTATCCGCCGGCATTCATCAGGTGATGGCCGGCCTGCGGCGCAAATTCGACGACGCAGTAGTTGGGGCTGTTGTAGATCATTTGCATGGCGGCACTCCTCTTCGCAGTGGCATCTGGCCTTGTTGTCCCCTAGGTGGGGCAAGCCTTGCCGGTTTCAAGGGGCTTGCGCTGCACACCCCGTTCTCCCGTTTGCGTGGGGTGTATCGGTTAGAAGCCGATGTCTATCAAACGTTTCTCATTGTGAGCCGGTGGACTGAAATAGTTGTTAAAGAGTGTCATCGGCCATTTTTTGTAAATCTGTAATCGGTCGAAATTGCCGATTGGCGCGCATTCACGCGCGTTCATTGTGTGACAGTCGATGACGCAGGTGGTTGCATTGTCGCGGGCGGTGCCGATTGCGCCGGTTCCGCGGGCGGCGCAGGCGATGCATCGGCTGCCGGTGCGGCGGCGGGCGCGTTCGTTGCGCCGCTGGGCGGTGCGGCATCGGCAGGCACGTTCGGTGCGGCGAGGCGGCCGTGCCACAGCAGCTCGATCTGCGCACCGTTCGGCTCGCTCTGCACGAGCCGCGCGGGCAGCCAGCCGAGCGACGGCGCGAGCCACATGTCGATGCGGCGCGTATCGCCGTCGCGGCGCGGCAGGCGCATGAAGTGCCGCGCCGCGATGATGCCGGACTGCGTCTGCACCTGCTCGTCGCCGATCACGGTGATCGGCCAGGTCTCGCCGCTGTTGTTGTCGATCACGAAGAACTGCTGCGTGACGCCCGGCTTGTAGGCGGCGGGATTGCCGCGCACGAGCCCCGACAACTGCATCAGCATGCTGAAGCGGTCCTGCACGCCGTCGGGCAGCGGCGCGTTGTTCGGCGTGCGCGTGAACACGACCTGCCGGATCTCGCGGTTGAAGATCGCGATGTCTTCCGGCCGCTTGCCGCGCTTCTCGACGTAACGGTCGGGCGCGACGCCGAATGCGTCGATGCGGCCTTCGCTGCGATAGGTGAACGGGCCGACGAACGGCACGGGCATCGACACCGACAGGTCGTAGGTGTGCCCGTCGGTGCGCCAGCGGATCGTGCCGATCATGTTCTGCATGCCGTTGTAGAACGTGTCGTACTGCAGGTCGCCGGACGGCGGCGCGGCGAACTTCACGCCGCTCGTCGCGGAGCCCGGGGTCGCGGCGCTGGCGCCGGCGGCCGACGCGGCGTGTGCGCCCGAGGCCCCCGCGGCCCCCGGTGTGCCGCTCGCAGCGGACGCGGCAGCCGCCGGCGGTTCGCCGTGCTCGGCCGTCTGCGTCGACGTGAGGACCGGCTCGCGCGACGGCGCGGGTGTCGGCGGGGCCGCCTTCGGCGCGGCCGGACGTTCGACCGGTTTCGGCTCCGGCGGCGCAGGCTGGCGCTCGATCGGCTGCGGTTTCAGCAATTCGATCTGCACCGGGATGTCAGCGGGCGGCGGCGGCGTGAACGATTCGCGGTTGCGCATCAGCCAGAACCCGGCGAGCGCATGCAGCACCAGCACGGCGACGAGCGCGACGCCCACGCGCAGCCAGCGGCGGGGCAGGGCGTGACTCGGGCGAAGGTCGGCAGGCTGCATGGGCATCGGAGCAGGGTCGGGGCGCGTGCGTGACGTCGGGCGCGCGGCGCGCGCCACAGGAATCGGACCGTCGGATGCGCCGCGCGTTCGCGATGCGTGACGTGGTGTGAACCGGATGCGTCAGGCGTCGCGTGCGTCGGGACTATAGCCGAGTTCGTAAGACAGTTTCTGTGCGCATGCGCGCAGCGCGGTGTCGATCTCGCCGCCCCACGCGATGTCGAACGAGCCTTCCTGGCCGAGCGCGACGATCGCGAGCGCGAGTTCGCCGACCGCGTCGAACACCGGCATGCAGAACGCGTGGATCGTCGGCAGCAGCATCCCTTCGACGCGCGCGGCCTGGTGCTCGCGCACGTCGGCGAGCACCGCATCGACTTCGTCGAGCGTGCGCGGGCCGCCGTGGTGCGGCGAGCGGCGCGTATCGGCGAGTTCGCGCTCGAGCATCGCGGCGGTCTTGCTGCGCGGCAGGTACGCGGCGAACAGCAGGCCCGTCGCGGAGCCGAGCAGCGGCATCACGTCGCCGAGCTTCAGCGACGCCTTCGCCGGATGGCTCGATTCCATCCAGTGCACGATCGTCGGCCCCTGGTTGCCCCATACCGCGATGCCGACCGTCTGGTCGAGGCGGTCGCGGAATTCGGTCAGCGCGATCCGCGCGAGCTTCACGCCGTCGACGCGCGCGAGCCGCGCGAGGCCCATCTGCAGCGCGAAGCCGCCCAGCTCGTAGCGGCCCGAGACGGGATCCTGCGACACGACGCCGAGCCGCGAGAAGCTGACCAGGTAGCGGTGCGCCTTCGCCGGGCTCATGCCCGCGCGCTGCGCGAGATCGCGCAGCATCATCGCGCGCGGCTCGCTCGTCAGCACATCGAGCAGGCGGAAGCCGACCTCGATCGACTGGATGCCGGAACGGACCTTCTCGCCGTGTTCGCCGGAGGCGGCGTCGTCGGTATCGGAGTCGGCGAGATCGTCGTCGGGAAGCGGGCTGGCGGGCATGGGCAACGGGTGCGCGAAAATGCGACAGGAAACGGGGCGAAAACGGCGTGCGCGATCATGGCGCGCCGCAGGGATTCACCATCGTAAAATAGATTCCCTCCATCGTCACTACAACGGCAGATCCTCCCTATGAAACTTGCTTCGCTGAAGGACGGCACGCGCGACGGCCAGCTGATCGTCGTGTCGCGCGACCTGCACACCGCGGCGATTGCCGATGCGATCGCGCCGACGCTGCAGCGCGTCCTCGACGACTGGGCGTTCTACGCACCGCAACTGCGCGACCTGTACGACGCGCTGAACCACGGCCGCGCGCGCAACACGTTCACGTTCGATCCGGCCAACTGCATGGCGCCGCTGCCGCGCGCGTTCCAGTGGGCCGACGGCTCCGCGTACGTGAACCACGTCGAGCTCGTGCGCCGCGCGCGCGGCGCGGAGATGCCGCCCGAGTTCTGGACCGATCCGCTGATGTATCAGGGCGGCAGCGACGATTTCCTGGGGCCGCGCGACGACGTCGTGTGTCCGTCCGAGGAATGGGGCATCGATTTCGAGGCGGAAGTCGCGGTGATCACCGGCGACGTGCCGATGAGCGCGTCGCCCGACGACGCGCTGAAGGCCGTGCGGCTCGTCACGCTCGTGAACGACGTGTCGCTGCGCAACCTGATTCCGGCCGAACTCGCGAAGGGCTTCGGCTTCTTCCAGAGCAAGCCGGCCACCGCGTTCGCGCCGGTCGCCGTCACGCCGGACGAGCTCGGCGACGAATGGCGCGCAGGCCGCGTGCACCGCCCGATGATCGTCCATTGGAACGGCAAGAAGGTCGGCCAGCCCGATGCGGGCACCGACATGGTGTTCCACTTCGGCCAGCTGATCGCGCACGCGGCGAAGACGCGCAACCTGCGTGCCGGCTCGATCGTCGGCTCCGGTACGGTATCGAACAAGGACGCGAAGCGCGGCTACTGCTGCATCGCCGAGAAGCGCTGCCTCGAGACGATCGAGCACGGCGCGCCGCAGACCGAATTCATGCGCTATGGCGACACCGTGCGCATCGAGATGTTCGATGCGGCCGGCAAGTCGATCTTCGGTGCGATCGAGCAGTCGGTCGCGCCGCCCGACGGCGCGGCATAAGCCTCGCGGCGGACGCAACGCAGCGGCGAAGCCCCGCTTTGGCCCGCGCGCCGGGTTTCGCCTGATGTTTGCCCGCGCGGGCTTGGCTACACTCGATTCAAGCGTTTCAAGCGTTTAAGAACCCGGGAGCTGCGCATGGCCGATCTCGCCGCATATGGCGGTTACGAAGCACTGAAGGTGACGCGCCGCGACCATGGCGTGCTCGACATCGTGATGAGCGGCGAGGGCGCGAACCGCAGCGGCCTCGCGACCGCGAACGCACGCATGCATCGCGAGCTCGCCGACATCTGGCGCGACGTCGATCGCGATCCCGACACGCGCGTCGCGGTGATCCGCGGCGAAGGCAAGGGCTTTTCGGCGGGCGGCGATCTCGCGCTCGTCGAGGCGATGGCGAACGATTTCGACGTGCGCGCCCGCGTGTGGCGCGAGGCGCGCGACCTCGTCTACAACGTGATCAACTGCAGCAAGCCGATCGTGTCGGCGATGCATGGCCCGGCCGTCGGCGCGGGGCTCGTCGCCGGGCTGCTCGCCGACATCTCGATCGCCGCGAAGGATGCGCGCATCATCGACGGCCATACGCGGCTCGGGGTCGCGGCCGGCGACCACGCGGCGATCGTGTGGCCGCTGCTGTGCGGGATGGCGAAGGCGAAGTACTACCTGATGCTGTGCGAGCCCGTGAGCGGCGCGGAGGCCGAGCGGATCGGGCTGGTCTCGCTGGCGGTCGAGCCGGCCGACCTGCTGCCGAAGGCGTACGAAGTGGCCGAGCGACTCGCGCACGGTTCGCAGTCGGCGATCCGCTGGACCAAGTACGCGCTGAACAACTGGCTGCGCACCGCCGGGCCGACCTTCGACACGTCGCTCGCGCTCGAATTCATGGGTTTTTCGGGGCCTGACGTGCAGGAAGGCATTCGCTCGCTGCGCGAACGGCGCCCGCCCGCGTTCCCCGGCGACGCGCCGTTCTGACGTGCGCGCTATGATCGAACCACGCGCGGCTGCGCGACGCACGGCAGCCGCCTCGCTCCCCCAGTCAACCAGGATGCCCGTATGACGACCGATGCCTCCGGCGCCAACCCTTTCGCCGGCTTTGCCGGGTTCCAGCCCGCCGACATGATGGACCGGATGTGGGACATGATGCGGATGTCGCCGTTCGGCGGGATGGCGCCGTTTCCGGGCGCTACGCACGGGCTGCCGCCGTCGCTGTCGAGCATGTCCGACATGATGTCGCCGCTCACGAACGTCGAGGAACTCGACAAGCGGATCACCGATCTGCGCGCGGTCGAGCAGTGGCTGAAGCTCAATCTCGGGATGCTGCAGTCCGCGATCCAGGCGCTCGAGGTGCAGCGCGCGACGCTCGCGACGCTGCGCGCGTTCGGCGCGTTTGCGCAAAGTTCGATGTCGGCGGCCGAGGAGGCGGCCGTTGCCGCCGCGCAGGCCGCCAAAACCGCGGCGGCGGGTGAGCCCGCGCCCGCGGCCGATGCCGCGGCGTCCGCCGCGGATGCGCCGGCGGGCGACCCCGCGCAGCAGCCGTTCGACCCGGCCGGCTGGTGGAACCTGCTGCAGACGCAATTCAACCAGCTCGCGGGCCTCGCGATGGCGCAGCCGGGCATGCAGCCTGCGGCGCCGGACGCCGCGCCGCCGGAAGCCGCTGCCGCGCCGGAACCCGCCGCGAAGCCGGCTGCGGCCGCAACCGCGCCGCGCAAGCCCGCCGCGAAGCGCGCGAAGCCGTCCGGTTCGGCCGCGGCGCGCGCGGCGGCCGCTTCGTCGCCCGACACGCGTCCGCCGAAGCGCTCGACGTGACGCGGCGCAGGTAGCAGGTCGATCATGCGGCTCGCGCTCGTTCTGATGGGAGGCGGCGCGCGCGCCGCATACCAGGTCGGCGTGCTGAAGGCGCTGGCCGAGATCGCGCGCGAGGCCGATCCGCAACGGAACACGCTGCCGTTCGCGGTCGTGTGCGGCTCGTCGGCCGGCGCGATCAACGCGACGTCGATCGCCAGCCACGCGGACGACTTTTCCCATGGCGTGCGGCGCCTGCTCGAATTCTGGGAGCCGCTGCGCGCCGATTACGTGTATCGCACCGACTGGCTCGGCATCGCGGGCGCCGGCGCGCGCTGGCTCGCGACGATGACGTTCGGCTGGGCGGCTCGCCGCTCGCCGCGCGGGCTGCTCGACAACACGCCGCTCGCGCACCTGCTGCAGCGCGAGCTGAGCTTTCACCGGATCGAGCAGATGCTCGAGGCGCGCCAGCTGCACGCGCTCGCGATCACCGCGCTCAGCTATTCGAGCGGCCGGCACCTCACGTTCTACCAGGCCGCCGAGCCGATCCAGGCGTGGCGGCGCGCGCAGCGCACCGCGCGGCTCGTCGACCTGTCGGCGTCGCACCTGCTCGCATCGTCGGCCATTCCGTTCGTGTTTCCGGCCGTGCCGCTCGTGCTCGACGGGCAGATCGAGTACTTCGGTGACGGCTCGATCCGGCAGATCGCGCCGCTGTCGCCGGCGATCCATTTCGGCGCGCACCGGATCGTCGTCGTCGGCGCGGCCGATCCGCGGCCCGAGATTCCGGCCGCGAACGGCGCGGGGCGGCCCCGGGGCTACCCGACGCTTGCGCAGATCGGCCAGCAGGTGCTCGCGAGCGTGTTCCTCGATTCGATCGGCTCGGACATCGAACGGATCGAGCACATCAACCGGATGATCGAGCACCTGCCGCACCAGATCGAGGTCGACAGCGGCTGGCGGCACGTCGACGTGCTCGCGATCGCGCCGTCCGAGCGCATCGAGCTGATTGCCGCGAAGCATCTGAAGCAGATGCCGGCGACGATGCGCGGGCTGCTCGGCGCGATCGGCGGCAGCCAGCCGGCCGGTGCATCATTTGCCAGCTACCTGCTGTTCGAGGAGGCCTTCACGTGCGAGCTGATCGAGCTCGGCTACCGCGACGGCCGGGCGCAGCGCGAGACGCTCGCCGGCTGGATCGCGCACGCGGACGGCAGCAGCGCGCCGGCGGCCGGTACGCCGCCGGAAGACGGCCTCGCGACCGGCGAAATGCGGGTCTGACACGCGCAGGCGCAATGTAAGGTTGCGTTTTCGCGACGGTCGGCCGCGACAGATCGCCGCACCGCGGTGGGCGGCGCGCGACCGGCCAGGCGTCTCGGAACCGTCATGCACGCGTGCTATCATGGCCGCCGCCGTATACACCATATCGAGCAGCCCGCCGATCCGGCATCCGCACGGGACCTTTCGGGGAACCCGCCTGGGGCAGGGGACGGGCGCGCCACCGAGCCGGCCAGCGCCGGCCCCCACTCAGGCACGCGCGCCCGGCTCCGCCCGAACGGAGCGGGGTGGCGGCATGCCCAGCAGCGGCAACGCGGCCGCCTGGCTGCCGGACGAGGAATCGACGTCCGGCGGGCCGGTTTCCCGCGTAAAATTAGAGTCTTGGCTGCAAAAAGCGCGCGTGGCGCGCTTGCGCGGCAACAGTCACGTTTAGAGAAGTCGCATTGCGCAGAACAGGGGTGGGACCATCATGAACACCATGCTTTATCCGGAACTTTACAGGTCGCTCGAAGCTGTCCGCTGGGACATGGAGAAGGACATTCCGTGGGACAAGTTCGACGCTTCGCTGCTCACCGACGAGCAGGCGAAGACGATCAAGATGAACGCGATCACCGAATGGTCGGCGCTGCCCGCGACGGAAATGTTCCTGCGCGACAACCAGCACGACAGCGACTTTTCCGCGTTCATGAGCGTGTGGTTCTTCGAGGAGCAGAAGCATTCGCTCGTGCTGATGGAGTACCTGCGCCGCTTCAAGCCGGAAATGGTGCCGACCGAAGAGGAACTGCACGCGGTGCGCTTCCAGTTCGACCCGGCGCCGCCGCTCGAGACGCTGATGCTGCACTTCTGCGGCGAGATCCGCCTGAACCACTGGTACCGCTGCGCGGCCGACTGGCATACCGAGCCCGTCATCAAGCAGATCTACGAAACGATTTCGCGCGACGAAGCGCGTCATGGCGGCGCGTACCTGCGCTACATGAAGAAAGCGCTGAACAACTGCGGCGACGTCGCACGCGCCGCATTCGCGAAGATCGGCGTGCTGATGGCGTCGGCGCGCCGCACCGAGAAGCCGCTGCACCCGACCAACCTGCACGTGAACCAGGCGCTGTTCCCGCGCGACACCGTGCAGTCGCGCCTGCCCGATCCGGAGTGGCTCGAGCGCTGGCTCGACGAGCAGATCCGTTTCGACGGCGAGTGGGAGAAGAAGGTCGTCGAGCGGATCCTGCACAACCTGTCGATCCTGTTCGAGCGCACGTTCGCGACCGCGCAGGAACTGAACCGCTACCGCAAGGAAGTCACCGGCCGCCTGCAGGCCGAAAGCGGCCCGTCGTCGGCCGCGCAGCCGGCCTGAGGCCGGCAGGTGCCGGCGGCGGCGCGAGTCGTGCCCGGCCCGCGGCACCGTGTCGCGTTCGTTGCATGAAGCCCGCCCGGCCGGTCCGGCGGGCTTTTTATCGGGTGCCGCCGTCGCGTGCGCCGTCGTTCATTCCGTCCGATCTCCATCATGTCCGCCACCTTCGAACGCAAGCTGATCACTCGTGATGCCCTCGTCGCGCTGCGTGCGTCGCTGCCGTCGCCCGTCGTGTTCACCAACGGCGTGTTCGACATCCTGCATCGCGGTCACGTCACGTATCTCGCCGATGCGAAAGCGCTCGGCGCCTGCCTGATCGTCGGCGTGAACAGCGATGCGTCGGTGCGCATGCTCGGCAAGGGTGACGACCGGCCGATCAACCGCGAAGAGGATCGCGCGGCACTGCTGGCGGCGCTGGAAAGCGTCGACTGGGTCGTGACGTTCGGGGAAAAGACGCCCGTGTCGCTGATCGAGGCCGTCCGTCCGGACATCCTCGTGAAGGGCGGCGATTACGACATGGACGCGCTGCCGGAATCCGCGCTCGTGCGCGGCTGGGGCGGCCGGGCGCTGGCGATTCCGTTCGAGCACGACCGCTCGACCACTGCGTTGCTGAAGAAGGTGCGCGCGCAACAGTCCTGAGCGCGACGCGGCGCCGTCACGGGGCGGACGCCGCGAGCGGTGCGGTCGTGACGGCCGGCGCCGCGATCGGGCCGCCGACGACGGGCTGGTCGGTCGCCCGCATGAGCGGTGTCACGCGCAGCGCGTCGGGCCGTACCTGCCGCGACAGCACGCCGGGTTCGCGCGGGCCGGCCGCCGGCAGCGGCCCGAACACGCCGCGCGCCACCACGAACGCGAGCATGTTGGCGAGAAAGAGAACAGCGATCAGCCAGCGCAGCATCGTCGAAACTCCTTGTCGTCATCGACGTGATTCACGTCATTCAGTCGAGCCGGCCGCATGGCCGGCTTTTTTCATGGCTTCCGTCGACCGTTCGTGCGGGCCGCCGGCGCGGCACCGCGCGTATTGCATCGTCGGCGTGATGCGGGCCCGCTTGGGCCCGCTCCGGCCGGCATCGCCACGCGCCGGCGCGATGCCGGCGCCTTTGCGTCAATCCGGCGCCGTTGCCGGGCCGGCCGGGTCCGCTGCGATCAGCGCGAGCCCGGACAGGATCAGCGCGTCGTGCCGCGTATGCGCGACCGTCAGCGCACGCGCGACGTCGTCCGCCGCGCCGCCGGCCAGCACGAGCCGCACGGGCGCCTGCCACGCCTCGACGAGATCGCGCCACGCGCGTTCGATCAGGCCAGCCTGTGCGTACAGGCAGCCGGCCGACAGCGAGCGCGGCGTATCGATCTGGAACGGTTCGGCCTGCGCGCCCGCGAGCAGGCCGCTGGCGATATCGGTGGTCAGCGTCGGCAACTGCGCGGTGTGCGTGCCGAGTGCGCGCATCATCAGCGCCCAGCCCGGCGCGATCAGCCCGCCCGTGAAGCGGCCGTCCGCGCGCAGTGCCTCGAGCGTCGTCGCGGTGCCGAACGTCGCGATCAGCAGATGCTCGCCCGGAAACGCCGCGTGCGCGCCGATCAGGCCGGCCCAGCGGTCGCTGCCGAGCTGTTCGGGCGTCGTATAGCCGTTCGTCACACCGCATTGCGCGGGCCGCGAGCGGATCGTCGTGCGCGGCAGGCCCGGCCAGCGCGCGTCGAGCAGCGCGTCGATCCGCGCGGCCACGTCGGCGCCCGCGACGTTCGAGATCCACGCACCGCGCGGACGCGGCAGGCGCGACCAGTCGGGATCGGCGCCGCCGTCGCGCGTGTGGCCGAACGCGCCCGTGTCGACGAGCGTGCGCCGCGCGTCGGCGAGTGCCCACTTGATCCGGCTGTTGCCGGCGTCGATCAGCAGGTGCGGTTCGCTCATTGCGCTTCGCGCAGCGACACGTCGCCGGCCGCGATCGTCTGCACGCCGTTCGGCGTGTCGAGCAGCAACTGGCCGGTCGCATCGATGCCCGTCGCGATGCCGCGCACGCGTTCGACGCCCTGTTCGAGCAGCACGACTTCGCGGCCCGCGTACGCGTGCAGCGCGCGCCAGCGCGGCAGGAACGGCGCGAGGCCCTCGGCGCCGAATTGCGCGAGTGCGGGCGTGAGCGCGTTCAGCGACGCGGCGAGCGTATCGGTGAGGTTCGCCGACGCGCACGCGATCGACAGCGCGGCGGGCGGCAGCCCGCTCGCGAGCGTCGCTTCGCGCGCGCGCAGCGCGTCGACCTGCGCGGCGACGGCTTCCGCGCCGCGCACGTTGATGCCGAAGCCGATCACGACGGCGGTGGCGTCGGCGGTGGTCCAGACGGTTTCGATCAGGATCCCGGCGAGCTTGCCGACGATGCGCGGCGTGCCGTCGTCGTCGGTCGTCAGCAGCAGGTCGTTCGGCCATTTGAGCGCGACGCGCATGCGGGCGTCGAGCGGCAGCGTGGCCAGCCCTTCGGCGAGCGCGACGCCGATCGCGATGCTGAGGCCGCCGAGCGCATCGATGGCGCGCGGCACGATGCAGCCGACCGAGCACAGCAGCGCATTGCCGGGCTGCGCGAACCAGGGGCGGCCCTGCCGGCCGCGGCCGGCCGTCTGCTCGAACGCGACGCGCACGAGCGGCGCGGGCAACGCGTTCGCGCTGCGCGGCAGCGCCTTGAGCCGCGTTGCGACGTCGGCGTTGGTCGAGCCGGTGGCGGCGACGATGTCGAGCGGCCACGCGCGCGGCGCGGCGTCCAGGTGCGCCTCGAGCCGGTTGCGCGCGATGTGCGCGTCGCCGGATTCGGGCGTGTCGGAGGAGGTGGGGGCGTTCATGGCGCCTATTGTAGCGACAGGGGGCGTTGGCGCGTCGGCAAGCGGGGCGACGGTCATTTCCTCGGGCGGCAGGGGCCGATTGATGTGCGACGCTTCGCGCGAATGTGCTCGTGGCGAATCGAGAGAAGTTGCATTCAGGTAGTCATGGGCACGCGAGCCGGAAGAAATACCGTTCCGACATTCCGGTTGATCGATTGACGAAACATCGTCGACCGATATCGATTGATCGGGATTTCGAATTCGTACGATGGATTTCCTTGTGCCGATCGCGCATTTTGGTGCGACGAGATTTGCGCTGAGCGCGACGAGAGGGAATCCGGATGAATGGTGGCAAGCAATGGTTACTCGCGTCTTCGTTGGCTGTTGTCGGCCGGTTGATGGCTAGCGGAGGCCGGTATGCCGCTGGCAGGCCGACCGCCGTCGGATGGGCTGCGCCCGATACTTTCGCGGATGAGCGTTGCTCGGGCGCGATGAGCCGAGGTGACGCCGCATGATCCGCTATTTCCTCGCCAAGGGCGATCGGGGCGGCAGCGCGACGATCACCGAGGGACTGGAATGCGTCACGTGTTCCGATCCGCCGCCGCGTGTGCAGATCGCCACGCTCTACATGAAAACCTACTGTACGGCTTGCGAGCAGGTGGGGTTTGTCGCGCCGCAGGGGCCGCGCTTGCCCGGCAGGGGGCCGAATGGTCAGGGATGGGCGTTGAGTGGGGATATCAATGCATGCGGGTGCAGTCCGCCGCCTGTGTTCTATGCCGAGCGGGGCATGCGGATGCTTGTCGGTGACGAGTCGACCGAGCGGAAAGGGCTGGGAGACGACCATTCTCACTCACCCGTCGCTGGGGCGGAATGCGACGAGCAGTATGTATTGAAAAACGAGAAGACGGGGCAGCCCTTGGTAGGTGTGCCGTACCGAATACATACCAGTTCCGGCCATGTATTCAGCGGTATGACTGATCGTGTCGGGCACACACGGCGCGTAGCGACGCGTCATTCGGAGAAACTGCGAATTGAAATAGTCGAGCATAACCATGCCGCACGATGACTACGAATACGTGACCGTGCATGACTCGGCCATGACGAATACGACGCGTGGTTCGAAGGTTGAGCTTTTATTGGCAGTCGACGGGCCGCCCATCTGTAAAAACATGACCGACGCGGAATTTCGGAAGAAAGTCCTGACGTTGCGCGACGAGGCCGTAAAAATAATCACGCAGCGAATTGACGAACTCGATGTCTGGAGAGAGCCTGCGCGGGCAAGAGTCAGAGAGTGGTTCGGGATCGCCGACGAGCCCACTCGCGGTGCGCTGACGAAGGGATTGGTGGCGTTGATCACAGTCATGAATGGATTGAAGGCAAGGAATTTCGTTCGCTCCGATCCCGACCTTGATCGGGCCCTCGGCTGTACGCCAAATACCAAAAATCTAGACGGCGAAGTTGCGCACGTTTGCGGCCCCGATACCGCCACGCACACGATATCGATTTCCCCGAAGTTCTGTGAGCTTCCGGATACGAGTGCAGGTACGTTTTCCTCGATGCAACTGACCATTGTTCACGAGTGCGTGCATTTTCGGGATACATTCGGAGCGGTTGATTACAAGAACACCTATGGACAATTTCTCAGCAGGCGGCTCGCCAAAGAGGCCCCGACAATGGCGATCAGGAATGCGGACAATATTGCGTGGTATATCTTGTGCATCGATTAGCCTTGCGGGGCTTTGTGCTTCAGGCGTCGTGTTTGCATGCAGCTTTTCCTTGCAATACGCAAGTAAGCTCGACCACGGCGTCATGGCCATTTCGAATTCTGACCGGATCGCGCTCGCCAGCTTGTTGGTGACTGTTCGGAACAGTGCGGCCAATAATGGTCCCGTCGTGATCTACGGATATGCAGATGAGCACGAACGTGACGCAATTGCGATCGCCCGTACTCGGGCGCATGCTGTCCGAGCATATCTGCTTGATCTCGGCGTATCAAAAGACCGAATTCATGTGGAGCCTAAAATCTGGCGAAGCAACTCCGCTGTCTCCTCGACTGAACGTAATCAGCTAGAGATAGAGTTCATCCCTGCGTGTTTGCCGGATGGTTGCG
Organism: Burkholderia sp. BCC0397; assembly: GCF_902832865.1. Classification (NCBI taxonomy): domain Bacteria; kingdom Pseudomonadati; phylum Pseudomonadota; class Betaproteobacteria; order Burkholderiales; family Burkholderiaceae; genus Burkholderia; species Burkholderia sp. BCC0397. Next base: position 302,901 of record NZ_CADFDL010000004.1, read on the forward strand.
AGAATCCATGCGGTGCGGTCTTGCCGGAGCAGGTGCAATGATGCCGCCGCACGCGTGATGTTCGACGGCTACGGAGCGCGTGCTGGCGAGTCGGAATTGAATGCGAGCGGTGGGCACATTGATCTCTGGAATGGCTCTCGAATGACGATGAATGGCTTCTGGGGCGCCGCGTCGACGATAGGGCGATATATCGGGATGGTGTCGTTTCGGCAAGGTGCGAATGTCCTCCCAAGTCTCAGCTATTCCGATCTCGGAAGATCGAATTCAGTCTTGTTTTGGGAGATCAAGTGAAGCGGTTTGCGATTGCGCTCTCGGGGGCGCTTGGCGGTTTGCTGTTAACTTGGTTTTACCTCTTCGTATACAGCCATATCAGTTGGCCGAAACTTGCAGGCACACCGGCTCGCGGTTGTTACGAGATCGACAAGTGCCCGACCTCATGGTGGCAGGGAGTATTGTTTTTTGCGTACTTGCTGGGGCCTGCCTTGTTTTTCTGCATCGTCAATGTACTGGCTTATAGGCGCTGGTCATGCAAGAGGTGGAGTGCCGTGCTCGGCACTGGAACCCTACTCGCGGGCCTGTTCTACCTTGAGCCCTATGTTTCCCGTCTGCTTAAGTGGCGTATGTGATGAACGGACGATCTTTCACCGGTCGAATGATCGGCGTGCCACGGGCGCTGCGCGGCCGATTCCGGTTGCGGTGACCGATACCAATACGCGGTGCGCGGATGACGCACGCGGAGCCGCCATCCGTTCGGCCAGGTCACGCTCGCGCGTCCCCCGGCCGAACGGCCGTCACGGCGCGACGACCGGGTGCTTCAGCGCATGCGCGGTCTCGATCCACTGCGCGTGGAATTCGTCCGCGTCGGGCCGAAGCCCGAGTTCGCCGTTGCGATAGGCCATCGCGAGCGTCTGCACGGCTTCCGGCAGCTCGTGCTCGGCGGCCCGGCGATACAGCGCGAGCGCGCGCGCGTCGTCGCGCGGCACGCCGCTGCCGTCGCGATACGCGTTCGCGAGCATGAAGTCGGCGGCCGGGATGTCCGCGCGCGACGCGATGTCGAACCAGTGCGCCGCCTGCACCGGGTCGGCGGCGATGCCGTAGCCGCTGCGGTAGATCAGCCCGAGGTAATACGCGGCGGCCGGGTCGCCCTGTTCGGCCGCGGCGCCGAGCAGCGCACGAGCGCGTGCATAGTCTTTCGAGAGATCGCCGCTGCCGAGCAGCAATGCCTTGCCGAGCGCGAGCTGCGCGCGCCGCGCAGCCGGCGCGTCGGCCTTGCCGTCCGCCGCCGCGGCCGTTTCCAGCCAGCCGCGCCCCTCGTCGCGCAGCCCCGGTTCATGCGCATCGACGAGCGCGATGCCGAGCGCCGCCTGCGCGGCGCCCGAGCCGCGGCGCGCGAGCGTGCGCAGCTGGGCCAGCGCATGCGGCTCGGTCGCCTGCGTGACCATCGCCTGCCATTCGTCGAGCTGCGCGGCGCTCGGCGCGGGGCCGGCGCCGCGCAGGCCGGTCGCCGCGACGACGGCCGCGACGGTCACGGCCGCCGTCGCGAGCAGCACGGCCGGCGGGAGTTTCACGCGCAGCACGCGCCGCGCGGCAGCGGCGAAGCCGGTTTCGGCGGGCCGCATCGTCCGGATTGGTTGCATCGCGTGTCTCATTGTGTGAGGTCGATCTCGTAGGTCGCGAGGTTCTTGCCCGAGCCGTCGTCGGCCGCAACCTGCGTGATGCCGGTCAGGCCGGCCGCCGCCGCGTCGCCGAGGCGGTTCGGCGCGGACGTGAACTGCACGTGCGCGACCGAGCTCGCGAGCTTCGTGAAGCGCCAGCTGCGCTGCGCGCCGTCGGCCGCGCGCGTGATCGCGCCGCGCTTCTTGATGAACGCGATCAGCACGTCGCGGTTCGCATCGGGCGACGCGAAGATCGTCTTGCTGCCGTCGAGGCCCGGGAAGTTGCCGCCGCCGCTCGCACGGTAATTGTTGGTCGCGACGATGAACTGCGCATTCGGGTCGATCGGCGCGCCCTTGTACGTCAGGTTCCTGATCCGGCTGCCGACCGGCTGCGTGACGTCGATTTCATACGCGAGATCGGCGGACGTGAACATGTCGAAGTTGTAGCCGGGGAAGGTGCTGACGAGCGGCTGCACGGTCGCCTTGGCCGGGTCGATCGTATTGAAGCGCTTGGCGGCCGTCTCGAGCCAGTTCTTCACGTCGGCGCCGCTCACCTTCACCGCGTACACGGTGTTCGGATACAGGTACAGGTCGGCCGCGTTGTTGATCGCGAGCGCACCCGGCGCGACGTCGGTGTAGTCGGTGCCGCCGCCGAAGCCGCTCTTGAACGGCGCGCTGACCGACAGCACCGGAAGCGACGCATATTGCGGCAGGTTCGCCTGCACGTAGGTCTTCACGTAGTCGGCCTGCGCCTCGTTGACGATCTGGATCGCGCCCGGATCGCCGACGTCCGCGAAGTACGAGTTCATCCGGTAGTCGGTCGAGCCGATCGGCGTCTTCACGTAGTCGATCGTCGCCTGGTGCTCGGCCGCGATCGCGGCGGAGACCGACGGGTCGGCGGCGACGTAGCTCTTGTCGGCGTTCTGGATCGGCCGCGCCTCGACGGTCGTCTGCGACTTGTCGACGGCCCACGTCTTGCCGTCGAACTTCAGGCCGAGCTTGATCACGCCGAGGTGCTTGCCCCAGTAGTTGGCCATCACGGTCGGTACGCCGTTGACGGTGCCCTTGACCTTGTCGACGCCCGGCAGGTTGAACTGCGACACGGTGCTGTTCGCGTCCGGGAACACCTGGTGTGAGTGGCCGATCAGCATCGCGTCGATGCCGGCTACCTTCGACAGCCACCAGCTGCCGTTTTCCATCGTCGGCGAGTACGCGGCATTGTCGAGGCCGCCGTGCGAGATCGCGACGACGAGATCGGCGCCCTTCGCGCGCATCTCCGGAATGTACTTCTCGGCCGCTTCCTTCAGCCCGGTCGTGTAGACCTTGCCGTCGAGCCAGCGCTTGTCCCAGTTCATGATCGCGGGCGGCGTGAAGCCGATGATGCCGATCTTCACGGGCGCGCTGACCGTCTTGCCGTCCGGCGTCGTGGCCGTCACCGTGCGCGTCAGGATCGTGTACGGCGTGAACAGCGGCGCATTGGTCTTCGCGCTGATCACGTTCGCGAGCACCTGCGGGAAGTTCGGGCCCGCGCACTTCTTCTGCTGGGCCGGCGCCGGCAGGCCGTCGACCTCGAACGTGTTGCCGGTCACCTGCGACAGGTACGGCAGCCCGTAGTTGAACTCGTGGTTGCCGATCCCGCCGCCGTCGAATTTCGCGGCGTTCATCACCTTGTAGATCGCGAGCGTCTGGTCGCAGCCGACCGGCTTCACGAGCGCCTGGTAGTCCGACAGCGCGGTGCCCTGGATCGTGTCGCCGTTGTCGAGCAGCAGCGTGTTCGGGTACTGCTTGCGCGCCTGCGTAATCAGCGTCGACACGCGCTCGAAGCCGAGCGAATTGTCGGCGGCGAGCTTGAAATAGTCGTACGACAGCACGTTGGTGTGCAGGTCGGTCGTCTCGAGCAGCGCGAGCGTGGCCGTCGTGCCGACGGGCGCCTGGGCCTCGGGCTGCGACGGCGGCGTGGCGGTGACGTCGTCGCCGCCGCAGCCGGCGAGGACGAAGGCGAGGCTGGCGAGCGCGGCGGCGGCCGGCACGTGGCGGCGGGAAAGCGGGGGGAGACGCATCGGTTGTCCTGTTCGGTGTTCTGTTTTATGAAACGCGAGGTACGCACGAATGGCGGCGCGGCGCGCCGACGGCCTGATGTGCGGCGCGTGAGAGTATCGAAAGGAAACGTGACGGGACAATGAAAGGTCGCGATGCCGGCAGCGGGCCGTGGCCGGCGGCGGCTTGGGCTGGTCCCGGCTGGCGCCCCGGCCCGGCGCTCTCGGCCGGCGCCGCGAGCCCGGCGCTCCCGGCTGCGCGCCGCGAGCCCGACGCTCCGCCGGAAATCCTCACGTCGCGGCATCGGGCGGTTCGCTACAATGGCCGCTGTCATCCTTTTGCAAACAACCTGCCCTTGGACTTCGAGACTCCTCCCGGCCTGTCGGTCGACGCCGGCGGCCAGGGCCAGACGGTGCGCCTGACCGGCCAGTGGACCGCGCTCGCGCTCGCGCGCAACCGAGGCGCCGTGGCGCGCCGCGTCGCGAGCATCGCCGCCGGGCGCGTGAGCGAATGGGATCTGTCCGGCATCGAGCGGCTCGACCACGTCGGCGGCCAGGCGCTGTGGCGCGTGTGGGGCCGCAAGCTGCCGCCCGGCGTCGCGCTGAGCGCCACGCAGCGCACGATCTTCGAGCGCATCGAACGGCTCGACAGCCAGCGCGAGGCGCCCGAGCGCATCGTGCGGTTCGGTCCCGTCACGCGCCTCGGCCTGGCGATCTTCGCGTTCGGCGAACACCTGCAGGGCGGCATCGCGATGTTCGGCCTCGTGATCCTCGATGCGCTGTCGGTGCTGCGCCGTCCAAAGACGATGCCATGGAAGGAAACCTCGGCGAACATCTACAGCGCCGGCGCGCAGGCGCTGCCGATCACCGCGCTGGTCGCGTTCCTGATCGGCATCGTGCTCAGCTACCTGTCCGCGCAGCAGTTGCAGACGTTCGGCGCGAACCGCTACATCGTGAACATCCTCGGGCTGTCGGTGATCCGCGAGCTCGGGCCCGTGCTGTCGGCGATTCTCGTCGCGGGCCGCTCGGGCTCGGCGATCACCGCGCAGATCGGCGTGATGCGGGTGACCGAGGAGCTCGACGCGATGCGCGTGATGGGCATCCCGCACGGGCTGCGGCTGGTCTTGCCGCGCGTGCTCGCGCTTGGCGTCGCGATGCCGCTGCTCGTGATGTGGACCAACATCATCGCGTTGACGGGCGGCGCGCTCGCTGCGAAGCTGGTGCTCGGGATCGACGTCAACTATTTCGTGCGCTCGCTGCCGGGCGTCGTGCCGATCGCGAACCTGTACATCGGCGTCGGCAAGGGCGTCGTGTTCGGCATGCTGATTGCGCTGGTCGCGTGCCATTTCGGCTTCCGGATCAAGGCGAACTCGCAGAGCCTCGGCGAAGGCACGACCACGTCGGTGGTGTCGTCGATCACGGTCGTGATCCTCGCCGACGCGGTGTTCGCGATCCTGTTCCAGAACGTGGGGCTCGGATGAACGCATCGAACGAAACGACCACGCATGCCGCGGCCATCGGCGCCGGGACGGTCGACCCCCGGCCGGACGCCGCCGCCGATGCCGGCGACCTCGTGATCGAGGTGCACAACCTGACCAAGCGCTACGGGCGCAACATCATCCACCAGAAGCTCGATTTCGACGTGCGGCGCGGCGAGATCGTGTCGGTCGTCGGCGGCTCCGGCTCGGGCAAGACGACGCTCGTGCGGCAGATCCTCGGCCTCGAGCGGCCGACGTCGGGCACGATCAAGGTGTTCGGCGAGGACACGTCGAAGATCGACGACGCGAGCGCGCGGATGATGCGCACGCGCTCGGGGATGCTGTTCCAGCAGGGGGCGCTGTTCTCGTCGATGACGGTGTTCGACAACGTCGCGCAGCCGCTGCGCGAGCTCGGCCGCGTGCCGCCCGACCTGCTGCACGACATCGTGATGCTGAAGCTCGAGATGGTCGGGCTGCCGTGCAAGCACGCGTCGAAGATGCCGGCCGCGCTGTCGGGCGGGATGGTGAAGCGGGTCGGCATCGCGCGCGCGATCGCGCTGGAGCCCGAGCTGCTGTTCCTCGACGAGCCGACGGCCGGCCTCGATCCGCAGGCGTCCGACGAATTCGTCGAGCTGATCGCGACGCTGCACCGCACGCTCGGACTGACCGTCGTGATGGTGACGCACGACCTCGACACGATGGTCGCGCTGTCGACGCGCGTCGCGGTGCTGGCCGACCGCAAGGTGCTGGTCGCCGCCCCCGTCGAGGAGGTCGCGAACGTCGACCATCCGTTCATCCACGAATATTTCCTGGGGCTGCGCGGGCGCCGCGCATTGCAGGCGCTGCCGCCCGAGCGGCGCGCGAAGCTGCCGAAGGCGGCCCTCGAACCGGCGCTGTCGAGCGTCGAGCTGTAGAAGCAAGGAACCCGCGAATGGAAAACAAATCACATGCGTTCTGGGCCGGCCTGTTCACGATCGCGCTGACGCTCGCGATCGCGGGCACCGTGTTCTGGTTCAACGTCGACCGCACCGTGCGCGTGCCGTACGACCTGCTGGCGCGCACCAACGTGACGGGGCTGTTCCCGGACGCGGCGGTGCGCTTTCGCGGCCTCGACGTCGGCAAGGTGCAGTCGATCGGCTTCGATCGCACGCACCCGGGGCAGATCCGGATCCGGATTCTCGTCGATCACGACGCGCCGATCACGCAGTCGACCTACGGCAGCCTCGGCTTCCAGGGCGTGACGGGTATCGCGTTCGTGCAGCTCGAGGATACGGGGCGCGATCTGGCGCCGCTGCCGTCGTCCGCGAAGTCGATCGCGCAGATCCCGATGCGGCCGAGCCTGTTCGACCAGATCCAGGAGCGCGGCGACGTGCTGCTGCGGCAGTTCGAACTGGCCGCGAAGAGCGCGAACGCGCTGATGTCGCCCGAGATGCGCGAGCAGTTGCGCGCGACCGCCGAGAGCCTGCAGCACGCGGCCGACAGCGCCGCGACGCTGACGAAGCAGCTCGGCCCGGCGGTCACCGCGCTGCCGGAAACGATGCACGAGGTGAACCGCGCGATGGCGTCGGCGAACACGCTGCTGCAGCCGAACGGGCCGCTCGTGTCGAACCTGAACAAGGCCGGCACGGCCGCCGAGCAGGTCGGCGTCGCGCTGAACGGGCTCAACGCGCGCGTGCAGTACGACACGCTGCCGCGCTTCAATGCGCTGGCCGGCAGCGTCGGCGACGCGTCGCGGCAATTGAAGGACGTCGCCGGTGAACTCGGCCGCAACCCGCGCAGTCTGTTGTTCGGGTCGCCCGGCGCGGCGCCGGGGCCCGGCGAAGCGGGCTTCGTCTGGCCGGGTGCGGATGCGGCGGCCGGGAAGTGAAGCGGAAACCCATCGATCGTCCGCCCGGAAGCGGCCGGACCATGACGCGCCTCGAAACCGGAAACCTCATGCAGGAATACGCCATGCCACGAATCCTTGACCGCGCGCTGCGCCCGGCCGCGGCCGCGCTTGCCGTGCTGACGCTCGCGCTGGCGGCCGGCTGCGCCGGCAACAGCGCGGTGCTGTCGAACATCCGCTACGACCTCGGGCCCGCGTCGTCGGTGGCGACCACCGGGTCGGGCCCCGCGCTGAAGGTGCTCGACGTCGCCGCACCCGACGCGCTCGATTCGGACAAGTTCGCCTACCGCCTCGCATACGCCGATGCGCAGCACGTGGCCGTCTATCGCGACAGCCGCTGGACCGCGCCGCCCGCGCAGTTGCTCACGCAGCGGCTGCGCGGCGCGCTGTCGTCGCGCGGCACGGTGCTCGAAGGCACCGACGGCGTGCGCGCGCCGACCCTCAAGGTCGACCTGAGCGAATTCGAACAGGTCTTCGACGGGCAGTCGCAAAGCCACGGCGCGGTGACCGCGCGCGCGACGCTGATGCAGGACGGCAAGGTGCTCGGCCAGCGCACGTTCGTCGCGCGCGCGCCGTCGAGTACGCCCGACGCGGCCGGCGGCGCACGTGCGCTCGCGGCGGCCAGCGACGAACTCGTGTCGCAGATCGCCGCGTGGGTCGGCGTGCAGGCGTACGCGGGCACGCCGTGACGCCCGACGTACAGCCGCGATGAGCGTGCCCGGCACGCATCGCGCGTCACCGCTCGCGCGGCAGGCGTTTGCCGCTTACGCGGCGCTGATCGTCTATGCGTCGTTGTATCCGTTCGAAGGCTGGGTGTCGCTCGGCATCGGTCCGTTTGATTACCTGTTCGCGCCGATGCAGCGCTACGTGACGGCGTTCGACGTGGTCACGAACGTGCTCGGTTATCTGCCGTTCGGCGCGCTCGGCGTGCTCGCGCTGCATCCGCGCTGGCGCGGCGTGGCCGCGACGCTGATCGCGGGCGGGCTCGGCGTGCTGCTGTCGGGGACGATGGAAGCGCTGCAGACCTACCTGCCGACGCGCGTCGCGTCGAATCTCGACCTCGGCGCCAACGCGCTCGGCGCGCTGCTGGGCGCGGCGCTCGCTGCGCCGGCCACCGGCGCGCTGCTCGACCGCGGCGCGCTGCGCCGGCTGCGCTTCGCGTGGCTGGAGGCCGATGGGTCGACGCCGCTGCTGCTCGCCGCGCTGTGGCCGTTCGCGATCGTGTTTCCGTCGCCGTTCCTGTTCGGCATCGGCGACTGGCCGGCCGCGCTGTGGGAGCGCGCCGACGCGTCGATGCAGGACGCGCTGCTCGCGTGGCTGCCGGCCGCGTGGCGCGTCAGCGAATGGCCCGAGCGGGTCGACGGCTGGTTGTCGGATTCCGCGTGGGAAGCCGTGCTTGGCGCGCTGATGCTGTTCGCCGCGCTGGCGATCGCGTCGCTCGCGATGCGCCCGCGCGCGCCGCGCATCCGGCTGCTGATCGCGCTGGTGGTCGCCACGCTCGTGCTGAAGGCGGCCGCGACGTTCATGCAGTCGGCCACCGGCCTCGTCGTCGTGTGGGCGACGCCCGGCGCGCGGCTCGGCATCGAGCTCGGTTTCGCGGCGGCGCTCGTCGCCTTGCGCGTGCCGGCGACGTGGCGCGCGATGCTCGCGGCGCTCGCGCTGCTGGCCGGCGTCGCGCTCGTGAACCTGCTGCCGGTCAACCCGTTCTTCGACTTCACGCTGTCGGGGTGGCGACAGGGCCGCTACGTGCACTTCAACAGCATCGCGCGCTGGCTCGCATGGATCTGGCCCTACGCAGCGCTGATCTGGCTCGGCCAGCGCGTCGAGCACGCGTGGCTGCCGGCTGCGCTGCGCCGCTGACGCGGCAGCCCGGACCGTGCGGCGGCGGCCGTGCCGCGGGCAGCGGCGTGCGTCGGTCGCTATAATCGTCCGCATCCTCCGTTGCCGCCTCGCGCAACGGCAATTCATCGCCCCTCTTTCCGCACGGCCCTGCGCCGGGCCGCTCGTCACCATCATGGATTCCTACTACCAGCACCACGTCTTCTTCTGCCTGAACCAGCGCGAACCGGGCGCCGAGCGTCCGAGCTGCGCGCAATGCGATGCGCAGACCATGCAGGAATACGCGAAAAAGCGCGTGAAGGAACTCGGTCTCGCGGGGCCCGGCAAGGTCCGTATCAACAAGGCCGGCTGCCTCGACCGCTGCGAGGAAGGGCCGGTGATGGTCGTGTATCCGGAAGGCACGTGGTACACGTACGTCGATCAGGCCGACATCGACGAGATCGTCGAATCGCACCTGCGCGACGGCAAGGTCGTCGACCGCCTGAAGATCTGAGCGGGCCGGCCGAATGAACGTTCATACGCAGAAATCGCTGATCGCGGGCCCGATCGGCCAGATCGAAATCGCGGTCGACCTGCCCGACGCCGTGCGCGAAGGCGGCGCCGCGCCGCGCGGCATCGCGCTCGTCGCGCATCCGCATCCGCTGTTCGGCGGCACGATGGACAACAAGGTCGCGCAGACGCTCGCGCGCACGCTCGTGCAGCTGAACTATGTCGTCTACCGGTCGAACTTCCGCGGCGTCGGCGCGACCGAAGGCGTGCACGACAACGGCACGGGCGAGGCCGACGACCTGCTCGCGGTGCTCGCGCACATGCGCGCGCAGCCCGCGTATGCGGACCTGCCGCTCGTGCTCGCGGGCTTCTCGTTCGGCACCTTCGTGCTGTCGCACGTCGCGAAGCGGCTGCGCGACGCGGGCGAGACGATCGAGCGGATGGTGTTCGTCGGCACGGCCGCGAGCCGCTGGCAGGTGGCCGACGTGCCCGAGAACACGCTCGTGATCCACGGCGAAACCGACGACACGGTGCCGATCGCGTCGGTGTACGACTGGGCGCGGCCGCAGGAGCTGCCGGTCGTCGTGATCCCCGGCGCCGAGCATTTCCTCCATCGCAAGCTGCACGTGCTGAAGCGCATCATCGTCGACGCGTGGCGCTGAGGCCAGCGCAAGCCCGTTGTTAGCGTGAACAGGCGCTAGCCTGCATGCGGGCGCCGGCGTAAGCGCCGGCGGCCCGTACCGCGCACCGGCGCCCGGCCGGATGATGCGCGACCCTTCCCGACACTTCGTGCAGCACCGCACCGCGCGCCGCCTGCCGCACGGCGGCGCAACCCGACTTGCACGCCGCCTGCGCACACCTTTCGCGCGGCTTCGAGCACGCGTGCCCGCTGCATTCCCGTGCCATGCTCTCGCAGCCGGTATGCGGGCGTCCGCTGCCAGGTTCGCGAAAACGCCGTTCGCGGCCACGTATAATGGCCGCTTTCGCGTTGCCCGCGGCCCGGCTGGGCCCATGCGGCGCTCGTTTCGCCGCCTGTCCGCCCGCTCGCGACGGCCGCGAACCGAACGCGTCCGCACGAGTCCAACCGGCGCGTTTCGCGTCGCCCGACGGTGTCGGGCGAGTGCCCGACACGCCCGCCGCCTTGCCGTTCAACCCTGCGCGTTTCGCACCGCACTTTCTGCCATCAGCCTGAATCGATCATGCGTCTGTCTTCCCAAGGCCTCAAGTCCCTCGCTTCCTCCATCGTCTTCGGCACCGCCGCGCGCAACGTCGCGCTCGGCGTGATGTTGCCTGTCGCGCTTGCATCGACGATCGTCGTCGCCGAGGCGAAGCCGGCCGCCAAGGCCAAGGCCGCGCATGCGGCGCCGGCCGCCGAGCAGTCCACCGGCGCGCCCGCGACCTACATGCCGGGCGCGGTGCCGCCGCCGGGCGTGAACGCGCGCTCGTGGGTGCTCGTCGACGCGACGAGCAACACGGTGCTCGCATCGGGCAATGCGGACGAACGCGTCGAGCCGGCGTCGTTGACGAAGCTGATGACCGCCTACCTCGTGTTCGAGGCGCTCGACAAGAAGAAGATTTCGATGGAGCAGATCGTCACGCCGAGCGAAGCGGTGCGCCGCGTCGGCCGCGACGAATCGCGCATGTTCATCGAGGCGAACAAGCCGGTGTCCGTGCATGACCTCGTGTACGGGATGATCATCCAGTCGGGCAACGATGCCGCGATCGCGCTGGCCGAACTCGTCGGCGGCAGCGAAGGGCAGTTCGTCACGCTGATGAACGACGAGGCGACGCGCCTCGGCATGAAGGGCACGCACTTCGCCGACGTGAACGGCATGCCCGACCCGAACCACTACACGACGGCCGGCGACCTCGCGAAGCTGTCCGCGCACCTGATCCGCGATTTTCCGCAGTACTACGGCATCTTCTCGGAGAAGGAATTCAAGTACAACAACATCCGCCAGGGCAACCGCAACCGGCTGCTGTGGCTCGACCCGACGGTCGACGGCCTGAAGACGGGCCACACGCAGGCGGCTGGTTACTGCCTGATCGCGTCGGCCAAGCGCGCGATCCCGGGTGTCGACGGCCAGCGCCGCCTCGTGTCGGTGATGATGGGCGAGCAGAAGGAAAGCGACCGTACGCAGGACAGCATGAAGATGCTGAACTACGGCTACAGCGCGTTCGATTCGGTGCGCCTGTTCAAGGGCGGCCAGGCGATCGCGACGCCGCGCCTCTACAAGGGCAAGGACAACACCGTGCAGGTCGGCGTGAAGGTCGACCAGTGGGCGACCGTGCCGCGCGGCCTCGGCGACAAGGTCAAGACCGAAGTCGACGTCAACGCGCCGCTGATCGCGCCGCTCGCGCAAGGCCAGCAGGTCGGCACCGTGAAGATCGTCGCCGACGGCAAGACGCTGTCCGAATTCCCGGTCGTCGCGCTGCAGGCCGTGCCGGAAGCGGGTATCTTCGGACGTATCTGGGACTCGATCCTGCTGATGTTCAGCAAGAAGAAGTAAGCACGACGGGCCTTTGTTTTCACGACTTCATCCCCATCTGTCATCGCCATGAGCCAAGCCGAATTCGAACCGATCGTCTACCTCAGCGTCTCGTCGCAGGAGGAACTGGTGCCGCTGTCCGAAGCCCGTGTGCCGGTGCTCGACCGCGGGTTCATCTTCGGCGACGGCGTGTATGAAGTCGTCCCCGTGTATGCGCACGACGGCGCGCACGTGCCGTTCCGGATCGAACAGCATCTGGAACGGCTCGCGCGCAGCCTGAAGAAGATCGGCATCGACAATCCGCACGATGCGGCGGGCTGGCGCGCGCTGATCGAGCGGGTGGTCGCGGCGAATGCCGAAGGCCTCGGCGACGGCAACGCGCTCGTCTACCTGCAGGTGACGCGCGGCGTCGCGAAGCGCGGCCACGCGTTCCCGGCGAACGCGGTGCCGACGGTGTTCGCGATGGCGAGCCCGCTGCGCCTGCCGTCGGAAGAGGAGCGCGCACGCGGCGTGCGCTGCGTGACGGCCGAGGATCGCCGCTGGCTGCATTGCGACATCAAGTCGATCTCGCTGCTCGGCAACGTATTGATGGCGCAGCATGCGGCCGAACGCGACGCGTTCGAGACGATCCAGCTGCGCGACGAAAACGTGACGGAAGGCTCGTCGTCGAACGTGTGGATCGTGAAGAACGGCGAACTGTTCGCGCCGCCGCGCAGCAACAAGATCCTCGAAGGGATCCGCTACGCGCTGGTCGAGCAGCTCGCCGACGAATGCGGGATCCGGTTCGTCGCGCGCGAGATCAGCGAGGTCGAGCTGCGTACGGCCGACGAGATCATGCTGACGTCGGCCACCAAGGAAATCCTGCCTGTTACGTCGCTCGACGATCTGCCCGTGCAGGGCGGCAAGCCGGGCCCCGTGTTCGCGGCGCTGTATGACGCGTACCAGCGTGCGAAGGCACGCGAATTTGAACAGTTTGACCTAACCCGGAGAAAATGATGAGCGAACCGACCAAAACCGTCGAGGTCACCGGCGCGATCGAAACCCGGAAGGAGTCGCTGCTGGAGTTTCCGTGCGATTTCCCGATCAAGATCATGGGCAAGGCGCACCCGGAATTCAAGGACACGATCTTCAAGGTCGTGGCCGTCCACGACAACGAGATCGACGTCGAGAAAATCGAAGAGCGTGAATCGAGCGGCGGCAACTACACCGGCCTCACGATTACCGTGCGCGCGACGAGCCAGGAACAGCTCGACAACATCTACCGCGCACTGACCGGCCATCCGATGGTCAAGGTCGTGCTCTAAGGAAGGGCCCGTGGATCAGCGCAAACGTCCGCTGATCCCTTTCCATCCTCCCTCCAGCGCGCACTCGGCGGGGCATTTCCCTGCCGCGCGCCGCGCGTCCAGCTCGTCGCACAGCCGCTTGTATTCGGCGACTTCCTCGAACAGCCAGGTCCGGAACGCCTGCACGCGCGGCGTGTTCAGCAGCGGCGGCGGGCACACGAAAAAATAGTGCCACGGGCTCGGCCCGTCGATGTCGAACAGGCGCACGATGCGCCCGTCGAGCAGGTCGTGCACCGCGAGCGAGCGGCGCACCAGCGCGATGCCCTGGCCCTCGATCGCGGCCAGCAGCAGGTTCGACGAATCCTGGTACAGAATCCCCCGTTTCGGCTCGGTCAGCGTATCGAGCCCGGCCGCGTCGAACCACGGCCGCCACAGCTCGTCGTCCGAGCGCAGCAGCGGGTAGTGCACGAGATCGGCGGGCGTCTGCGGCAGCTTGCCGCCGTTCAGCGTCGGCGCGCACGCCGGAAAGAACACCTCCTCGAACAGCGGCTCCACGTGGAGCCCCGGATAGCTGCCGAAGCCGAAGCGGATCGCGAGGTCGACGTCGTCGCGCGCGAAATCGGTGAGCGAGTTGGTCGACTGCAGCTCGACGTCGATTTCCGGATGCCGCTCGATGAACGTGCCGATGCGCGGCGTGATGAAGCGCGCGGCGAACGACGACAGCATCGACACCACCAGCCGCCGGTCGCGGTCGCTCGCGCGCACGTCGCGCGTCGCGTCGGCGATCACCATCAGCGCGGTGCGGATCTGCTGCGCGTAGCGCATGCCGGCGTCGGTCAGGCACAGCCGCTTGCCGTTGCGCGTGAACAGCTGCACGCCGAGCTCTTCCTCGAGCGCGCGCACCTGATGGCTGACCGCGCCGTGCGTGACGAACAGCTCGTCGGCGGCGCGCGAGAAGTTCTCGTGGCGGGCGGCGGCTTCGAACGCGCGAATCGCGTTTAGCGCCGGGAGCTGGCGGAGGTCCATTTGCTAATTTTCCTCACATCGACGTGAAAATTGGTCGTTTGGTCGGACGCCTTTGAATGACTACGATTGTAGCCATCGAAGCACTTATTGGCGGAGTCGATCATGCAAGAAATCTCTTCAAGCATCACCTTCGAAATTCCCGCGGGCGAGACCGTGCCGATGAAGGTGCAACGCAGCACGCGGCTGATCGTCCAGTGCGGGCCGGTCTGGGCGACGCGCAGCAACGACGTCGACGACTACTTCCTCGCCGATGGCGAGACGCTGAAGCTGCGCCGTGGCGAGCGGCTGTGGCTCAGCGCGGAAGGCCGCGAGGGCGCGTGCGTCGCGTTCTCGGTGTCGCGGCCGCCGCGGGAAGTCGCGCTCGGCGGGCTGTCCCGGCTGCGCGAACGCGTGAGCGCGCTGTTCCACGATGGCTGGCGCACCGTCTGACCATCGTTTCATCCGACGGATACCGGCGATCCGTCCCCCTCCCCAGGCCGGCGAGACCCACGGGTTTTCGGTAAACTACCGCCCATGTCCGTTTCGCCGGTTTCCATCGTGTCCACGCCTGTCGCCGTTTCCGCATCGCCCGCCGGAGCCCCGGATCAGCCGGTCCAGCCGGTCACCGTGCGGTGGCGGGGCCGCGAGGCGTACGAGGCGAGCTTCGACGCGATGCGCGCGTTCACCGACACGCGCACGGCCGACACCGGCGACGAGATCTGGGTGGTCGAGCATCCGCCCGTCTACACGCTCGGCCAGGCCGGCGACCCGGCCCACCTGCTGGTGGCCGACAGCGGCGTGCCGCTCGTGAAGGTCGACCGCGGCGGACAAATCACCTACCACGGCCCCGGCCAGATCGTCGTCTACCTGCTGCTGGACCTGCGCCGGCGCAAGCTGATGGTGCGCACGCTCGTGACGAAGATCGAGGAGGCCGTGATCGAAACCCTCGCGGCGTATAATCTCGCTTCGGTCCGCAAGGCGGGCGCGCCCGGGATCTACGTGGCGTCCGGCGTGCACGAGGGCGCGAAAATCGCGGCCCTCGGCCTGAAGATCCGCAACGGCTGCAGCTATCACGGGCTGAGCCTGAACGTGAAGATGGATCTGCGCCCGTTTCTTGCGATCAACCCGTGCGGCTATGCCGGACTGGAAACCGTCGACATGGCGAGCCTCGAGGTTGCCGCCGACTGGAACGACGTCGCTCACACGCTGGTGGGCCGTCTGATCGCCAACCTCGACGGCGCATCCGCGGCCGCCGACAAGCCGCAGGCACTGGAACAATCGAATGACTGACGTTACCGCTTCTCCCGCACCGGCCGATACGGCCGCGACCCCTGCCTACGATCCGACCGCCAAGCAGAAGGCGCAGGCGAAGACGGCGCGCATCCCGATCAAGGTCATTCCGATCGAAAAGCTGAAGAAGCCCGAGTGGATCCGCGTGAAGGCGGCCACCGGCAGCTCGCGTTTCAACGAGATCAAGACGATCCTGCGCGAGCACAACCTGCACACCGTGTGCGAGGAAGCGAGCTGCCCGAACATCGGCGAATGCTTCGGCAAGGGCACCGCGACGTTCATGATCATGGGCGACAAGTGCACGCGCCGCTGCCCGTTCTGCGACGTCGGCCACGGCCGTCCCGATCCGCTCGACGCGGATGAACCGAAGAACCTCGCGCGCACGATCGCTGCGCTGAAGCTCAAGTACGTGGTGATCACGAGCGTCGACCGCGACGACCTGCGCGACGGCGGCGCCGCCCACTTCGTCGAGTGCATCCGCGAAACGCGTGCGCAGTCGCCGGACACGCGCATCGAGATCCTGACGCCGGATTTCCGCGGCCGTCTCGACCGCGCGATCTCGATCCTGAACGCCGCGCCGCCCGACGTGATGAACCACAACCTCGAAACGGTGCCGCGCCTGTACAAGGAAGCGCGCCCGGGTTCGGACTACGCGCACTCGCTGAAGCTCCTGAAGGACTTCAAGGCGCTGCATCCGGACGTCGCGACGAAGTCGGGCCTGATGGTCGGCCTCGGCGAGACGGAAGAAGAAATCCTGCAGGTGATGCGCGACCTGCGCGCGCACGACGTCGACATGCTGACGATCGGCCAGTATCTGCAGCCGTCCGAGCACCACCTGCCGGTGCGTGCGTACGTGCATCCGGATACGTTCAAGATGTACGAGGAAGAGGCGTACAAGATGGGCTTCACGCACGCGGCCGTCGGCGCGATGGTGCGGTCGAGCTATCACGCCGATCTGCAGGCGCATGGGGCAGGGGTGGTCTGAGCGTCGCGTTCGCCTCCATCTGCAGAAGTCCCGCAGTCCCGAAAGCCCGCAGCGATGCGGGCTTTTTCGTTGGCGCGGCGGCTATCCGCGCAGGCGCACGGCAATCGTCACCCGACCGGACGCGCAATCCGGTCGAGCATGAAAAGCAAAGCTGAAACGGCATCGATAGCTTCGCAGGATAAGTTCGCTTCCGCCGCGCGCAAAGCTCCTATAGTCGGCTCTCCCGCAGCAATGCCCGCATTCCGAAGGAGAGCCGCATGTCCCGTTTCAGCTTCATCCGCCGCGCCGTCGTCGCGCTGACCGCCTTTGCCGCGCTCGGCGCGGCGCACGCCGAATCGCGCGAAGTCGTGATCGCGTACCAGGACATGGTCGTGCCGTGGCGCTACGCGCAGGCGAGCGGTGAAGTCGAAAAGGCGACCGGCTACAAGGTCAGGTTCCGCAAGCTCGACAGCGGCGCCGACGTGATCCGCGCGCTCGCGTCGGGCTCCGTACAGCTCGGCGAAGCCGGGTCGAGCCCGATCGCGGCCGGCCTGTCGCAGGGGCTCGACATCTCGCTGTTCTGGGTGCTCGACAACATCAACGACGCCGAGGCGCTCGTCGCGCGCAACGGCTCGGGCGTAACCAGCGTCGCCGCGCTCAAGGGCAAGAAGATCGGCGTGCCGTTCGTGTCGACGTCGCACTTCCATACGCTCGTCGCGTTGCAGGCCGCGGGCGTCAATCCGAACGACGTGAAGATCGTCAACCTGCGTCCGCCCGAAGTCGCGGCGGCGTGGGCGCGCGGCGACATCGACGCGACCTATATCTGGGACCCGGTGCTCGCGAAGGTCAAGCAGTCGGGCACCGTGCTGACGACGTCCGGCCAGGTTGCGAAAGAAAGTGGCAAGTCGACGTTCGACGGCTTCGTCGTGAGTCGCACGTTCGCGCGCGAGAACCCCGAGTTCGTCACGCGCTTCGTGAAGGTGCTCGCGGCCGCCGATGCCGACTATCGCGCGCATGCGGCGGCGTGGAAGGTCGGTTCGCCGCAGGTCGCGGCGGTGGCGAAGGTGTCGGGCGCGAACGCGCAGGACGTGCCGGCGAGCCTCGCGCTGTACGCGTTCCCGACGGCGGCGGAGCAGGCTTCGCCGACGTGGCTCGGCGGCGGCGCGCAATCGGGCGCCGCGAAGTCGCTCGCGGCCACGGCCGCGTTCCTCAAATCGCAAGGCACGATCCAGACGGTGCTCGCCGACTATTCGGCCGGCGTCGATCCGCAGTTCGTGCAGAAGGCCGCGCGCTGAGCGCGGCCACTCAGCCCACTCGTCGCGGAGCCCGTCGATCATGAGCACGCTGGAAGTCCGTCAGGTATCGGTTGCCTATCCGGGCGAGCGCGGCAGGCCGACGACGCAGGCGCTCGCGCGCGTCGACCTGCGCATCGATTCCGGTGAATTCGTCGTCGCGCTCGGCGCATCCGGATGCGGCAAGACGACGCTGCTGAACTGCATGGCCGGCTTCGTCGCGCCGACGACCGGCGACGTGTGCGTGGACGGCGTGCCGGTCACGGGCCCCGGCGCCGATCGCGGCGTCGTGTTCCAGAAATACGCGTTGCTGCCGTGGCTCGACGTGCTCGACAACGTCGCGCTCGGGCTGCGCTTCGCGCGCGTGTCGAAGGCCGAGCGCGAAGCGCGGGCGACGGAGATGCTCGCGCTCGTCGGCCTCGAATGTCATGCACATGCGCGCGTGTACGAACTGTCGGGCGGGATGCAGCAGCGGGTCGGCATCGCGCGTGCGCTCGCGAGCGACCCGCGCGTGCTGCTGATGGACGAGCCGATGGGCGCGCTCGACGCGATGACGCGCGGCACGATGCAGGCGCTCGTGCTCGACGTATGGGCGCGCACCGGCAAGACGGTGTTCTTCATCACGCACGATGTCGAGGAGGCGCTGTTCCTCGCGACGCGTCTCGTCGTGATGACGCCGGGCCCCGGCCGCATTGCCGAAACCTTCGAGCTGCCGTTCGCGCGCCGCTACGTCGAATTGCGCGATGCGCGTGCGGTGAAGTCGTCGCCGGAATTCATCGCGTGGCGCGAGCGGCTGATCGCGTATCTGCATCGCGACGAGGTGGTCGCGGAGACCGCGTGATGCACGAGTTCGCGAGGCAGGGTGCGTCCGTCGGGCGTGGCCGGATCAGTACATTGCACAGGCAGGACGACATGAGCACGCAGGAATCGTGGGCGGCCGATCGAACGGCCGCGGAGCGCGGGCAGGATCAACGCGCGACGCAACGGCATCGCGCCGCGCGCCCCGCACGCATATCGCATCGTTACCGGTTGCCGGGGCAGGGGAAGACGGCCGCGCTGAGCGCTGCGACGGTCGCGGCGCTGGCCGTGCTGTGGTGGGTCGCGACGCATCTGCAGTGGCTGCCGCCGCTGTTCCTGCCCGCACCGGAAGCGGTGTGGACCGCGTTCGTCGATGCTTGGCACGGCCGCATCCAGGGCGGCCTGCCGTTGTCCGAACATCTGTTGTGGAGCGCTGCCCGCGTGTTCGGTGCGTTCGCGCTCGCGACCGCGATCGGCGTGCCGGCCGGCATCCTGATGGGCGTGAGCCGCATCGCACGCGGCGTGCTCGATCCGTTGCTGGAGTTCTATCGGCCGCTGCCGCCGCTCGCGTATCTGCCGCTCGTGGTGATCTGGTTCGGCATCGACGAGACGGCGAAGCTGGTCGTGATCTTTCTCGCATGCTTCGCGCCGATCGCGATGGCCGCGCGCGCCGGCGTGCGTGCGGCGACGGTCGAGCAGATCAACGCCGCGTATTCGCTCGGCGGCAGCTTCGCGCAGATCGTGCGCCACGTGGTGCTGCCGGCCGCGCTGCCGGAAATCCTCACGGGGCTGCGGATCGCGATCGGGTTCGGCTGGACGACGCTCGTTGCGGCCGAGATGGTCGCCGCGACGGCCGGGCTCGGGCAGATGGTGCTCAACGCATCGAGCTTCCTGCGCACCGACATCGTCGTGATGGGCATCCTGATCATCGGTGCGATCGCGTGGCTGTTCGATCTCGCGATGCGGTGGGTCGAGCGGCGGGTGGTGCCGTGGAAGGGGCGGGGGTAATGCTGCGCGCGGCCGCGCTTGTGTCGCTGTATTACGCATGAATGTCAGGCCGGAGTTGTCCGTTTGGCGATGGCCGACGTACAGTGCTGGCATGATGAAACTCCTCGCTCAAGCCGATCTCGACGAACTCGATGCATTCCTGCTCTCCGATATCACGTCGGACGAGACCCTGACCCTCCCTGCAGTTGACGGGTACTTGACCGCGATCGTCGCCGGCCCGGTAACGCTACTGCCGAGCGAATGGCTGCCCGGCATCTGGGGACCGGCGCCCGACGACGCACCGGCTTTCGATACGGTCGAGCAGGCCCAGCGCGTGTTCGATTTGCTGATGCGGCATTACAACGGCATTATCCGGAGCCTGGAGCGCAATCCCGATGAATTTCGGCCCGTTTTCGACACGGTTACCTATGCCGATGACGATCGGGAATATCGCGATGCCGAGGCATGGGCAGCGGGTTTCATGCAGGGGGTGGCCCTATTGCGGAAATACTGGCAGTCGCTCTTCGACAATCCGCAAGGTCAAGAATGGATGCGGCCGCTTCGTCTGCTCGGGGCCGATGAAACAGCCTCCGGCGAAGCAGCGTCCGCCGAGGCGGCGCTTATGCTCGACCCGGTGGGGCGAGAAATTCTGGCCGACCGGATTCCTGCGGGCATCGCCGGTATCTACCGTTACTGGTTGCCGTATCGCAAAGCCGTGCACGAGCGGCGCCTTGCCGCGACAGCGCAGCGTTCCGAGCCGAAAATCGGTCGCAATGATCCGTGTCCGTGCGGCAGCGGCAAGAAGTTCAAGAAATGCTGCGGTGCGGCTTCCACGCTCCACTAAGCGCCCGCGATACATCGGGCGCACGTGGGACCGGGGGCAGGGCCGACAAGCGTGATCGTCATTCCCCCATCGCCACCCCTTCCCGCCGCGGATCCGCCCCACCGAACCACACTGTCTGCCCCTGCACGTTCAGCCGCTGGATCCCCTGCAGCCCCGAGTTCATCTCGACCACCTGCACGTCGTGCCCGCGGCCCTTCAGCCCGTCGGCGAGCGCGTCCGACACGCGGCCGCGCTCGAGCTGCGTCGGCCCGTTCATCGACCCGAAGTTCGGAAGCGCGATCGCCTGCTGCATCGTCATCCCCCAGTCGAGCACGCCGATCAGCGTCTTCGCGACGTGGTTGATGATCGCGGGGCCGCCGGCCGAGCCGACGATCATCGTCACCTGCTTCGTCTGCTTGTCGAACACGAGTTCCGGCGACATCGCCGAGCGCGGCCGCTTGCCGGGCTGCACGCGGTTCGCGACCGGCCGGCCGTCGTCGTTCGACACGAACGAGAAATCGGTGAGCTGGTTGTTCAGCATGAAGCCGCGCACCATCAGCCGCGAGCCGAACGCATCCTCGATGCTGGTCGTCATCGACAGTGCCTGGCCGTAGCGGTCGACGATCGCGATGTCGGACGTCGACGGCAATTCGGGGCTGCGGTCGTCGGCCATCGCGAGCGTCGCGCCTTGCGGCGTGCCGGCCTGCGCGATGCCCATGCTGTTGTCGCCGATCAGCCGCGCGCGCTGCGCGAGATAGGTCTTGTCGGTGAGGCTCGCCCAGGTGCCGCCCGGCAGCGGCACGAAATCGGGATCGGCCACGTAGCGCGCGCGGTCCGCGTACGCGAGGCGCCCGGCTTCGCTGAACAGGTGTGCGGCGAACGGCGTCGGCTCGTAGCCGACCTCGTTGCGCACCGGCTTCTGCGCGCCGATCTGCTGCCAGTCGGGCATCGCCTCGAGAATGCCGAGCATCTGCGCGATCGCGAGGCCGCCCGACGACGGCGGCGGCATCCCGCACACCACCGAGCGCCGGTAGTCGGCGCACAGCGGCGCACGCACCTTCGCCTTGTAGCGAGCGAGATCCTGCAGCGACAGCAGCCCCGGGTTGGTCGGGTGCTTGCGCACCTTCGTGACGATGTCGCGTGCGATCGCGCCGCTGTAGAACGCGTTCGCGCCGCGGTCGGCGACCTGACGCAGCACGGTCGCGAGCGCGGGATTCTTCAGCACCGTGCCGGCGGCCTTCGGCGTGCCGTCCGCGTTGTAGAAGTACGCGCGGGCGGCCGGGTCGTTGTTCAGGTACTTGTCGTTCGCGATCAGCATCGCGAGCCGCGGGCTGATCGTGAAGCCGCGCTCGGCGAGCCGGATGGCCGGCTGGAACAGCCGGCGCCACGGCAGCTTGCCGTGCGCGCGGTGCGCGGCGTCGAGCATGCGCAGCACGCCCGGCGTGCCGACCGAGCGCCCGCCGACGACGCCTTCGTAGAAGCGCATCGGCTGGCCGGTCGGCCCATAGAACAGCCGGTCGGTCGCGGCGGCCGGCGCGGTTTCGCGGCCGTCGTACGCCTGCGTCGTCTTGCCGTCGAAGTACAGCATGAACGCGCCGCCGCCGATACCCGACGATTGCGGCTCGACCAGCGCGAGCACCATCTGCGTCGCGATGGCCGCATCGATCGCGGTGCCGCCGGCCTTCAGCATGTCGTAGCCGGCCTGCGTCGCGAGCGGGTTCGCGGCCGCGATCATGAAGTGCTGCGAGGTCCAGCCCGACTTGTCCGTCCAGCCGGACGACAGTTCGGGCGCGTGAACGCCGGGCAGCGGGACGGCCGCGCCCGACGCGGCGGCGACCGGGACGACGGCGCCCGACGGCGCGGACGGGGACGTGCAGCCGGCGTTGAACGCGACGAGCGCGACGGCGGCGAGCAGCGTCCAGGGACGCGAATGCGGACGAATCCGGTCGAACATTGAACCCTCGGCAGCAGTGAATTCGAAGGAGACGGCGGCGTTGACGTTGGCGCGGGCGCAACGGCGCTGCCCGCCCCGGCGGGCTATTGTCGCCGCGTGCCCGGCGGCTTGTCATCCGACAGGAAACCCTGACGCATCCCGCCGGGCCCGCCCCGGCCGGTCTTTCCGGCCTGTTCGAGGATGAACTCTATGAACGTCGACGTCGCGCGCGTGTGGTGGCGGTTCGGCATGTAGAGCATGTACATGTGGGTGCCGAAGATGCTGAGCCGGTACGCATCGAGCGACGTGACGACGGTGCCGTGCCGCAGGTCGTCCTGCATCACGTAGTCGGGCACGATGCCGACGCCGATCCCCGCGAGGATCGCCTGGCGCAGGAACAAGAAGTTCTCCGAAATCAGCGTCGGTTCGAGCAGCACCTCGTGGCGTTCGTCGCCGAGATACGCGGCGATCCGGAGCTGCCGGCCCATCACGGTTGCGGTGACGACCGGCGCGGCGGCCAGCGCGCCGAGGCTCGCGGGCATCCCGTGCGCGGCCGCGAACGCGGGCGACGCGCACGCGACGTAGCGCACCGCGCCCATGTCGCGCGCGACGAGGTTCTGCGGCGGCTCGGACATCACGCGGATCGCGATGTCGACTTCGTCGCGCATCAGGTCTTCCACGCGATTCTCGAACACGACGTCGAGCACGATGCCCGGATGCCGCCGCTTGAACGCGAGCAGCCATTCGGACATCACGATCTGCCCGTAGCCGCTCGGCACCGACAACCGCACGCGACCCTGCAGGTCCTGGCCGAGCGTCGTGACCGATTCCTGCGCGGCGAGCAGTTCGTTGCGGATGCGCCGGCCGTGCTCGTACAGCTTCAGCCCGATCTCGGTCGGCTCCATGCGCCGCGTCGTGCGCCGCACGAGCTGCTGGCCGATCGAGCGCTCGAGCTGGTTCAGCCGGTAGCTGACGTTCGCCCGGCTCATCTTGAGCCGCTGCGCGGCCTTGCTGAGATTGCCGGCGTCGAGGATCTCGACGAGCAGCGTCAGCGCGTTCAGGTCCATGCGGGGTGTCTCCTGATCCGTCCCGTTAATCGATCCGAAACGGTCCGAAAGCATTCAGTGTCAAGTCAGACTTGACAGCTTGTAAAGGCGCGAGGGAATTGTCAATGAATCTCGATCAATCGAGAATCGGGTCATGCCTGCTGCATCGACAGCTTCGACAGGAGACGCCATGAATTCCCTCGCTACCCCTCAAACCGGCACCGTCACGCGCGAACGGCGCGACAAGGTGCTCGTCGTCACGATCGACCATCCGCCCGTCAACGCGCTGTCCGCCGACGTGCGGCGCGGCCTCGCCGACGCGATCGACGCCGCGCAGGCCGACGACGCGATCCGCGCGGTGCTGATCGTCGGCGCCGGCCGCAACTTCATCGCGGGCGCGGACATCCGCGAATTCGGCAAGCCGCCCGTGCCGCCGTCGCTGCCCGACGTGTGCGAACGGATCGAATCGGGCGCCAAGCCGGTCGTGGTCGCGCTGCACGGCGCGACGCTCGGCGGCGGCCTCGAGGTCGCGCTGGCCGCGCATTACCGGCTCGTGGTGCCCGGCGCGAAGCTCGGGCTGCCCGAAGTGACGCTCGGCTTGCTGCCCGGCGCGGGCGGCACGCAGCGCGCGCCGCGCCTGATCGGCGCGAAGGCCGCGCTCGACCTGATGCTGACGGGTCGTCATGCGAGCGCCGAGGAAGCGCTCGCACTCGGCCTCGTCGATCGCATCGCGCACAGCGACGACACGCTCGCCGAAGGGCTCGCGTACGCGCAGGAACTCGTGTCGCTCGGCGCGCCCGTGCGCCGCACGCGCGACGCGCAGGGCCTGACCGACCGCGCGGCCGCGCAGGCCGCGATCGACGCGGCGCGCGCGGAACTGCCGAAGAAGTCGCGCGGCCTCTTCTCGCCGTCGAAGATCGTCGACGCGGTCGAGGCCGCGCTCACGCAGTCGTTCGACGCGGGGATGAAGTTCGAACGCAGCCTGTTCCTGCAGTGCCTCGACAGCCCGCAGCGCGCGGGCCTCGTGCATGCGTTCTTCGCGGAACGCGAAGCGGCGAAGGCACCCGAGGCGCGACGCGGGCGCGCACGGCCGGTCGAGCGGATCGGCGTGGTCGGCGGCGGCACGATGGGCGCGGGCATCGCGGTCGCGGCGCTCGACGCCGGGCTGCCGGTGACGATGATCGAGCGCGACGACGCGTCGCTCGCGCGCGGTCGGGCGCACGTCGAGAAGGTGTACGACGGCCTCGTCGCGAAAGGGCGGATGACGCCGGCCGCGCATGCGGCGCGGCTCGCGCGCTTCAAGGGCAGCACGTCGTACGACGCGCTCGCGCAGGCCGACGTCGTGATCGAAGCCGTATTCGAGGACATGGCCGTGAAGCAGGCCGTGTTCGCCGAACTCACCCGCGTGTGCAAGCCGGGCGCGGTGCTCGCGACCAACACGTCGTATCTCGACATCGACGCGCTCGCCGCGAGCATCGACCGGCCGGCCGACGTGATCGGCCTGCATTTCTTCTCGCCGGCCAACGTGATGAAGCTGCTGGAGATCGTCGTGCCGGCGCACGTGAGCGCGGACGTCGTCGCGACCGCGTTCGCGCTCGCGAAGCAACTGAAGAAGACGCCGGTGCGCGCGGGCGTATGCGATGGCTTCATCGGCAACCGGATTCTCGCCGTCTACCGGACGGCGGCCGACTACCTGATGGAAGACGGCGCGTCGCCGTACCAGATCGATCGCGCGGTGCGCGAGTTCGGCTTCCCGATGGGCCCGTTCCAGGTCGTCGACCTCGCGGGCGGCGACATCGGCTGGGCGACCCGCAAGCGCCGCGCGGCGACGCGCGACCCGAACGCGCGCTACGTGGAGATTTCCGACCGGCTGTGCGAGCGCGGCTGGTTCGGGCAGAAGACCGGCCGCGGCTACTACCTGTATCCGGACGGCGCGCGCGTCGGCACGCCCGACCCGGAAGTCGAAGCGATCGTCGCGGAAGAACGCACGAAGAAGGGCGTCACGCCGCGCACGTTCACCGACGACGAGATCCTGCGCCGCTACCTTGCCGCGATGATCAACGAAGGCGCGAACGTCGTGCACGAGAAGATCGCGCTGCGCCCGCTCGACGTCGACGCGGTGTTCCTGTACGGCTACGGCTTCCCGCGCTATCGCGGCGGCCCGATGCACTACGCGGACACGGTCGGCCTGGCGAACGTGCTCGCCGATATCCGTGCGTTCGCGAAGGAAGATCCGCTGTTCTGGAAGCCGTCGCCGCTGCTCGTCGATCTCGTCGCGCGCGGCGCGGATTTCGCGAGCCTGAACCGCATCGACTGAACGCCAACCGCATTTGCAACGGACCGAAGATGGACCTCGATTTCACCCCCGAAGAGGAAGCCTTCCGCACGGAAGTGCAGCGCTTCCTCGCCGCTGAACTGCCGGCGCGCATCGCGCGCAAGGTGAAGGGCGGCCTGCACCTGACGCGCGACGACATGCGCGAATGGCACGCGATCCTGAATGCCCGCGGCTGGCTCGCGAGCCACTGGCCGCGCGAATACGGCGGCCCCGGCTGGAGCGTCGCGCAGAAGTTCCTGTTCGACAACGAATGCGCGCTCGCCGGCGCGCCGCGCATCGTGCCGTTCGGCGTGAACATGCTCGGCCCCGTGCTGATCAAGTACGGCAACGACGCGCAGAAGCATCACTGGCTGCCGCGCATTCTCGACGGCACCGACTGGTGGTGCCAGGGCTATTCGGAGCCGGGCGCCGGTTCCGATCTCGCGGCGGTGAAGACGAGCGCGGTGCGCCACGGTGATCACTACGTCGTGAACGGCCAGAAGACGTGGACCACGCTCGGCCACTACGCGAACATGATCTTCTGCCTCGTGCGCACCGCGACCGACGTGCGCAAGCAGGAAGGCATCAGCTTTCTGCTGATCGACATGAACACGCCGGGCGTCGAGGTCCGTCCGATCATCACGCTCGACGGCGAGCACGAGGTGAACGAGGTGTTCTTCACCGACGTGCGCGTGCCGGTGGAAAACCTGGTCGGCGAAGAGAACCGCGGCTGGACTTACGCGAAATACCTGCTGACGTACGAGCGCACCAACATCGCCGGAATCGGCTTCTCGACCGCAGCGCTCGACCGGCTGCGCGCGGTCGCCGCGAAGGTCACGAAGAACGGCCGCCCGCTCGCCGACGATCCGTTCTTCGCGGCACGCGTCGCGCGCGTCGAGATCGAACTGGAAAACATGCGCACGACCAACCTGCGCGTGCTGGCTGCGGTCGCGGGCGGCGGCGTGCCGGGCTCGGAAAGCTCGATGCTGAAGATTCGCGGCACGCAGATCCGCCAGGAGATCACCGCGCTGATGCGGCGCGCAATGGGGCCGTACGCGCAGCCGTTCGTCGAAGATGCGCTCGACGCCGACTACGCCGGCGAACCGGTCGGCCCCGACGAAGCCGCGAGCGCCGCGCAGCAGTATTTCAACAACCGGAAGCTGTCGATTTTCGGCGGCTCGAACGAGATCCAGAAGAACATCATCGCGAAGATGATGCTCGGGCTGTAACGAGGGACGCGACGATGGATTTCCAGCACACAGAAGACCGCCGGATGCTGGCGGATACGTTGAACCGCTTCATCGCCGAACAGTACGCGTTCCCGGTGCGTGACCGCATCGCGCAGTCGGCCGAAGGCTTCGACCGCGCGATGTGGCAGCGCTTCGCCGAGCTCGGCACGGTCGGCGCGCTGTTTTCCGAAGCCGACGGCGGTTTCGGCGGCGCGGGCTTCGACATCGCCGTGGTGTTCGAATGCCTCGGGCGCGGGCTCGTCGTCGAGCCGTTCCTCGGCGCGCTGCTCGCGGGCCGGGCGCTGGCGCTCGCCGGCGGCGATGCGCATCGCGACCGGCTCGCCGCGCTGATCGACGGCAGCGCGAGCGCCGCGTTCGCGCACGACGAACCGGGCTCGCACTACGAACTGACGACGGTGCGTACGCGCGCCGAACGTTCGGGCGATGGCTGGGTGCTGACGGGCGCGAAGGGCGTCGTCGACCAGGCCGCGCAGGCGGCGTTCTTCGTCGTCAGCGCACGCGTGTCCGGCCACGACGACGACCCGGCCGGCATCGGCCTGTTCGTCGTGCCGGTCGATGCGCCGGGCGTGTCGCTGCGCGATTACCGGAAGATCGACGGCGGCCGCGCGGCCGAGGTGCGCTTCGATCGCGTCGCGCTGCCGGCCGATGCGGCGCTCGGCGCGCCGGATGCGCTCGACGGCGAAGCAGGCGCCGAGCTGCTCGAACGCGTGCTCGGCTACGGGCTGCTCGCGCTGTCGGCGGAAGCGCTCGGCGCGATGGACGTTGCGAAGGAGCACACGCTCGACTACCTGCGCACGCGCAAGCAGTTCGGGTTGCCGATTGGCAGCTTCCAGGCGCTGCAGCACCGGATGGCCGACCTGCTGCTCGAAGTCGAGCAGGCGCGCTCGGCCGTGATCAACGCGGCCGCGCAACTCGATGCGCCGCGCGCGGTGCGTGAGCGCGCGCTCGCGGCGGCGAAATACAGCATCGGCCGGATCGGCACGCTCGTCGCCGAGGAAAGCATCCAGCTGCACGGCGGCATCGGGATGACGTGGGAGCTGCCGCTGTCGCACTACGCGAAGCGGCTCGTGATGATCGACCACCAGCTCGGCGACGAGGATCACCACCTCGCGCGCTACATCGCGCTGTCGAAACAATAAGCGCGGAAACGCGAATGGAGGAGACAACGATGACGAACGACACGCGCGCGCTGCCGCTGGCCGGCGTGAAGGTGCTCGACTTCTCGCGCGTGCTCGCGGGCCCGTGGTGCGCAATGGTGCTCGCCGATTTCGGCGCGGAAGTGATCAAGGTCGAGCATCCGGCGCGCGGCGACGATACACGCGACTGGGGGCTGCGGATCGGCGAGACCGAAACCACGTACTTCAACAGCGTGAACCGCAGCAAGCGGTCGATCTGCGTCGACCTGCAGACGGAAGCCGGCCAGCGCATCGCGCGCGAGCTGGCCGCGCAGGCCGACGTGGTGATCCACAACTTCAAGTGCGGCGGTGCGGAGAAGCTCGGTCTCGGCTACGACGCGCTGGCCGAACTGAATCCGCGCCTCGTGCATTGCGCGATCTCGGGCTACGACCGTTCGGGCCCGGAGGCCGCACGGCCCGGCTACGACCTCGTCGTGCAGGGCGAGGCGGGGCTGATGGCGTTGAACGGCGAGGCCGGCCAGCCGCCGCTGAAGTTCGGCGTCGCGGCGGTCGACCTGTTCACCGGCATGTATTCGGCGCAGGCGATCCTCGCCGCGTTGTACGAACGCCATGCGACCGGGCGCGGGCGGCGCATCGAGATGGCGCTGTTCGACTGCGGGCTGATGATTACCGCGTACTACGGGCTCGACGCGCTGCTGACGGGCGAGGATCCGCCGCGCTACGGCAACGCGCATCCGTCGATCGTGCCGTACGGCGTGTTCGACGCGGCCGACGGCCCGCTCGTGATCACGGTCGGCAACAACACGCAGTTCGCGCGCTTTTGCGACGCGATCGAGCGGCCCGATCTCGCGGCCGACGAACGCTACAAGACCAACCTCGGCCGCTCGGAGAATCGTGCCGACCTGCTGCCCGAGATTCGTGGCGAACTTGCGCGCCGGTCGCGTGCGACGCTGCTGGCGGCGCTCGCCGACGCGGGCATTCCGTGCGGCGAAGTGCTTGGCTTGCACGAAGCGCTGACGTCCGAACGCGCAACCCGCGCCGGGCTCGTCACGCGGCAGCCGCATCCGGTCGCGGGCGGTGTCGACGTGCTCGCGCCGCCGTACCGCTTCGACGGCGCGCGCCTGCCGGTGCGCGGTGCGCCGCCGGTGCTCGGCGCGGATACGGATGCGGTGCTCGGCGGGTGGCTCGGGATGTCGGCCGACGAGGTGGCGCGTCTGCGTGCGGACCGCGTGGTCTGAATCGATCTTTGCCGCCGCGGCGCGGGCGGATCGGTTGACGCGCCGGCTATCTACAAGACGACCCTCGCGAAACGACGAGGCGCCCTGCGAGGACTGGAGTCGGCGCTCGCGCGCCAGCTTCGGTCGACCGCGAAGCATGGGACCAGAGTAAGCGCTGAAGCGCTAACTCTGGTCGACATAGGAGACACCATGGAGCTTTCCGTCATCGAATCGGTCACGGCGCGCCGTGACTACCAGCAACTCGTGCGCGCACGGCGCCGCTTCAGCTTCACGCTGACGGCACTGATGATCGCCACGTACTACGGCTTCATCCTGCTCGTCGCGCTCGCGCCGCACGTGCTCGCCGCGCCGCTGTACCGCGGCGCGACGACGACGGTCGGGATCGCCGCGGGCGTCGCGATCATCCTGGTCGCGATCGGCCTGACCGCGTGCTACGTGCTGCGCGCGAACCGGGCGTTCGACCGCCGCGTCGACGCGATCCTGCAGCGTTCGTAACGGAGGCCGCCATGCGATTCATTTCGAGCGCGCTCGGCGCGCTGGCCGTTCTCGTTTCCTCCACCGCCCATGCGACCGGCGTCGCCGGCCCGATGCCCGACAAGGTCGAGCTGAACCCGGTCGCGATCGGGATGTTCTTCGCGTTCGTGTTCGCGACGCTCGCGCTCACGCGCTGGGCCGCGCGCCGCACGCGCTCGACGCGCGACTTCTACACGGCCGGCGGCGGCATCACCGGGCTGCAGAACGGGCTCGCGATCGCCGGCGACTACATGTCGGCCGCATCGTTCCTCGGGCTGTCCGGCATGGTGTTCATGTTCGGCTTCGACGGGCTGATCTACTCGATCGGCTTCCTGGTCGGCTGGCCGTTCGTGATGTTCCTGATCGCCGAACCGCTGCGCAACCTCGGCAAGTTCACGTTCGTCGACGTCGTCGCGTACCGCTTCGCACAGCGGCCGATCCGGCTGCTGACCTCCGCGAACGCGCTGACGATCGTCGTGCTGTACCTCGTCGTGCAGATGGTCGGCGCGGGCAAGCTGATCCAGCTGCTGTTCGGGCTGTCGTACGGCACGGCCGAGCTGATCGTCGGCGTGCTGATGGTCGTCTACGTGTTCTTCGGCGGGATGACCGCGACCACCTGGGTGCAGGTGATCAAGGCCGTGCTGCTGCTGTGCGGCGCGACGCTGCTCGCGTTGCTCGCGCTCGGCGAATTCGGCTTCAGCATCGACGCGATGTTCCGCCGCGCGGTGGCCGTGCATCCGGGCGCGCTGTCGATCATGGGGCCCGGCAAGCTGATCCGCGACCCGGCCAATGCGCTGTCGCTCGGCATCGCGCTGATGTTCGGCACGGCCGGCTTCCCGCACATCCTGATGCGCTTCTTCACGGTGCCGAACGCGAGGGAGGCGCGCAAGTCGGTGCTCTACGCGACCGGCTTCATCGGCTACTTCTACCTGCTGACCTTCGTGATCGGCTTCTCGGCGATCGTGTTGCTTGCGCAGCATCCCGAGTTCTTCAAGCTCGGCGCGAACGGCACCTTCAACCTGACGCACGACCTGCTCGGCGGCTCCAACATGGTCGCGGTGAAGCTCGCGCAGGCGGTCGGCGGCAACTGGTTCTACGGGTTCATCGCGGCCGTCACGTTCGCGACGATTCTCGCGGTGGTCGCGGGCCTGACGCTCGCCGGGGCGACGACGATCTCGCACGACCTGTATGCGCAGATGTGGGCGCGCGGCAAGCCCGACGAACGGCTGGAGATGCGCATCTCGCGCGCGGCGACGATCGTGCTGTCGGCCGTCGCGATCGCGCTGTCGATCCTGTTCGAGCACGTGAACGTCGCGTTCATGGTCGGGCTCGTCGCGGCGGTGGCCGCGAGCGCGAATTTCCCGGTGCTCGCGATGTCGATCTTCTGGCGCGGGATGACCACGCGCGGCGCGGTGCTCGGCGGCGGCCTCGGCCTCGTGTCGGCGGTCGCGCTCACGGTGCTGTCGAAGTCGGTGTGGGTCGACGTGCTGCACCACGCGCACGCGCCGGTATTCCTCGACAACCCGGCGCTCGTGTCGGTGCCGCTCGCGTTCATCGGGATCGTCGTCGGTTCGCTCGCGGATCGCGGCGAGCGGGCGCGCCGCGAGCGCGACGCGTTCGCGCAGCAGGAGTTCTATGCGCAGACGGGCCTGCTGGCCGGCGAGGCCGTGCAGCATTGATTCATATGACGAAACGATGGATCCGTCCGGATCGCCGGACGGATATTTTCCGGAAATCCGGAATCCCGGATTTCCTTGCCTGCCGCATTATGGGAAATACAATGAAAACAACGGCTTGAGGGGTTCCGGAAACCTGGCATCGACCTTGCGATATAAAACGCACGGCCATCCCCCGGCCGAACTACTACAGCAAGCAAGGAGACAACCGATGACCAATGCCTTCCTCCCCCTCCGGATGTCCTGAGGCATCGCTTGTTGCGGCACGGCAGCCGC
Organism: Burkholderia sp. BCC0397; assembly: GCF_902832865.1. Taxonomy (NCBI): domain Bacteria; kingdom Pseudomonadati; phylum Pseudomonadota; class Betaproteobacteria; order Burkholderiales; family Burkholderiaceae; genus Burkholderia; species Burkholderia sp. BCC0397. The sequence goes on from NZ_CADFDL010000004.1 coordinate 334,596, forward strand.
GCGGGCGATTGGCTTTCCCCTGAGACATTCGCCTGCGCGCGTGACGCCGTTTCCACCGGCTCATCATCTACTTCAGCAGGAATCATCGTGAAGAAGAAACCTTTCTACAAAGTGCTCTATGTGCAGGTGATTTTCGCCATCATCGTCGGCGTGATCCTCGGCCATTTCTACCCGTCGATCGCCACCGACATGAAGCCGCTCGGCGACGGCTTCATCAAGCTGATCAAGATGGTGATCGGCCCGATCATCTTCTGTACGGTCGTCACCGGCATCGCCGGCATGGAGGACATGAAGAAGGTCGGCCGCGTCGGCGGCAAGGCGCTGCTGTACTTCGAGATCGTGTCGACCTTCGCGCTGCTGCTCGGCCTCGCGGCCACGCACCTGCTGCGTCCGGGCGTCGGCTTCAACATCGATCCGGCGACGCTCGACGGCAAGGCCGTCGCGTCGTACGCGGCGAAGGCGCATGGGCAGTCGACGGTCGACTTCCTGCTGCACATCATCCCGAACACGATGGTCGATGCGTTCGCGCAGGGCGAGATCCTGCAGATCCTGCTGATCGCGCTGCTGTTCGGCAGCGTGCTCGCGCACCTCGGCGAGCGCGGCAAGGTCGTCACCGACTTCATCGACGGGCTCACGCGCGTGCTGTTCGGCATCGTGCACATCGTCACGAAGCTGGCCCCGATCGGCGCGTTCGGCGCGATGGCGTTCACGATCGGCAAGTACGGCGTCGGCTCGCTGGTGCCGCTGCTCAAGCTGATCGGCACGTTCTACCTGACGTCGATCGTGTTCGTGCTGGTCGTGCTCGGCACGATCGCGCGCTTCACCGGCTTCTCGATCATCCGCTTCGTGTCGTACATCAAGGAAGAACTGCTGATCGTGCTCGGCACGAGCTCGTCGGAAGCCGCGCTGCCGCAGCTGATGGAAAAGCTCGAGAAGGCGGGATGCTCGCGTTCGGTCGTCGGCCTCGTCGTGCCGACCGGCTATTCGTTCAACCTCGACGGCACCAACATCTACATGACGATGGCCGTGCTGTTCATCGCGCAGGCGACCAACATCGAGCTGACGTGGATGCAGCAGCTCACGCTGCTGGCCGTCGCGATGCTGACGTCGAAGGGCGCGAGCGGCGTGACCGGCGCGGGCTTCATCACGCTCGCCGCGACGCTGGCCGTCGTGCCGACGATTCCGCTGTCGGGCATGGTGCTGATCCTCGGCATCGACCGCTTCATGAGCGAATGCCGTGCGCTGACCAACATCGTCGGCAACGGCGTGGCAACCGTCGTCGTGTCCGCGTGGGAGAAGGAGCTCGACCGCAACAAGCTGCGCCAGGCGCTGAAGGGCGGCGGCGAAGTCGCGCCGACCGAGAAGACGGCCGGCGTCTGACGCGATGAACGAGCAGGCGGCGGCACCGCCCGCCGGCCGTGCGGCCCGCGGCGGCCGGGGTATCGATGCGCAGGCCTATGACACAATAGGCGATCCGCATCGCCAGGAAGCCTCGACCGTGACGCGCCGCCTGCTCATCCTCGTCGTGCTTGCCGCCGCGCTCGCGGCGGCGTGCGCGCTCACGTGGACGATCACCTGGCAGCGCGGCGTCGCCGAGCTGCAGCGCAATGCCGCGGTGCGCGTCGAGCGCACCACCAACGCGCTCAAGAGCACGCTCGACCGCTACGAATCGCTGCCTTACCTGCTCGGCAGCCATCCGTACGTGCAGGACCTCCTGGCCGAGCCGAAGCGCGGCGACTACACCGCCCGCGTCAACCGTTATCTCGAAGATCTCAACGAACACGCGCACGCGACCGTCACCTACGTGATCGGCGCGGACGGCCTGTGCGTCGCCGCCAGCAACTGGCGCGCGCCCGACAGCTTCGTCGGGATCGAATACCGTTTCCGCCCGTATTTCCTCGATGCGATGAATGGCCGGGTCGGCCGCTTCTTCGGGATCGGCACGATCTCGCGCGATCCCGGCTACTACATCTCGCAGCCCGTGTGGCGCGACGGCAAGATCGCGGGCGTCGTCGTCGTGAAGCTCAACCTCGAATGGTTCCAGGGCGCCGACGCGTCCGAGCCGCTCGTCGTCGTGGACGATCACGGCGTCGTGTTCCTGTCGTCCGTGCCCGCATGGAAGTACCACACGCTGCGCCCGCTCACGGGGCCCGTCGCCGCGTCGATCTACGAAACGCGCCAGTACGCGCAGCAACCGGTCACGCCGCTGCCGCTGCGCGTCGAGCAGACGCTCGGCGCCGATGCGGAGATCGTGCGCCTCGGGCCCGGCCTGCGCGCGCCGCGCTTCCTCGCCAGCAAGCGGCGGATCGGCGAGCCCGACTGGCTGCTCGTCACGCTCGCGCCGCTCGCGCCGATCGACGCCGATGCGCGCAACGCGACGATCGTCACCGGCTTCGGCTTCGTATCGGTCGCGCTGCTCGCGTTCTACTGGCGGATGCGCCGCGCCCGCGTGCGCGAGATGATCCGCGGCCGCGCGCTGCTGCAGCAGGCGTACGCGGAGCTGAACCGGCGCGTCGAGGAGCGGACGGCCGATTTGTCTGAAGCGAACGAGCAGTTGCAGAAGGAAGTCGGCGACCGCATCCGCGCGGAGCAGGAGCTGCGCGCCGCGCACGACGAACTGATCCAGGCGAGCAAGCTCGCCGCGCTCGGCCAGATGGCGGCCGGCATCACGCATGAACTGAACCAGCCGCTCGCGGCGCTGCGCAGCTTCTCGGACAACACGCGCGTGCTGCTCGATCGCGGCGAGCAGGCCGCCGCGCGCGAGAATCTCGAGGCGATCGCCGCGCTCACCGAGCGGATGGGCAAGATCACCAACCAGCTGAAGCTGTTCGTCGGCCGCGCGAAGCCGCGCAACGAGCAGGCACTCGTCGTGCGCGCGCTGCGCAGCGTGCTGTCGCTGCTCGACGAGCGCCTGCGCGGCGTCGCGCTCACGCTGACGCTGCAGGACGCGACCGTCTCGCCCGCGCACGACGCGCCGCTCGACCTGGCGCGCGATTATCCCGAACTCGTCGCCCGCTGCGAGGACCTGCGCCTCGAACAGGTGCTGATCAACCTGCTCGGCAACGCGCTCGACGCGGTGGCCGGCGTCGCGGCGCCGGCCATCGAGGTGACGATCGCGGTGTCGGCCGCGACGCTCGCGGTCGAAGTGCGCGACAACGGCTCCGGCATTGCGCCCGATCTGCTGCCGCGCCTGTTCGAGCCGTTCTTCACGACCAAGGAAATGGGGCGCGGGCTCGGCCTCGGCCTTGCGATCTCGTCGTCGATCGCGAGCGACGCGGGCGGCGCGCTGACCGCACGCAACGCACCGTCGGGCGGCGCGCTGTTCGTCTTGACGCTGCGGCGCGCCCGCACGCATCATCCGGACTCCGTGTCCGAGCCGGCGGGCTCGCATTAGCGTGAGCCGGCCCGGTCGGCGAACGACCGGCATCAACGAGCGCCGCGTGCTATAGCGCCGCGCGGCTTGTCAGGAGCAAGTGAGTACGATGGCCAACCGGCTGCAAGTGATCTATATCGAAGACGATGCGCTCGTGCGCCGGGCGAGCGTGCAGAGCCTTCAACTGGCGGGCTTCGACGTCGCCGGCTTCGAGTCGGCCGAAGCGGCCGAGAAGGCGATCGTCGCGGATACCGCCGGCGCGATCGTCAGCGACATCCGGCTGCCCGGCGCGAGCGGGCTCGACGTGCTCGCGCAGTGCCGCGAGCGCGTGCCCGACGTGCCGGTGATCCTCGTCACCGGGCACGGCGACATCTCGATGGCCGTGCAGGCGATGCGCGACGGCGCGTACGATTTCATCGAAAAGCCGTTCGCGGCCGAGCGCCTGATCGAGACGGTACGCCGCGCGCTCGAGCGCCGCGAGCTCGTGCTCGAGAACCACGCGTTGCGGCGCGAGCTGGCCGGGCAGAACGTCGTCGCGCCGCGCATCATCGGCCGCAGCCCGGCGATCGAGCAGGTGCGCAAGCTGATCGCGAACGTCGCGCCGACCGACGCGTCGGTACTGATCAACGGCGACACGGGCGCCGGCAAGGAGCTGATCGCGCGCAGCCTGCACGAGCTGTCGCCGCGCCGCGACAAGCCGTTCATCGCGGTGAATTGCGGCGCGTTGCCCGAGCCGATGTTCGAGTCGGAGATGTTCGGCTACGAGCCCGGTGCGTTCACCGGCGCCGCGAAGCGGCGCGTCGGCAAGCTCGAATACGCGTCCGGCGGCACGCTGTTCCTCGACGAAATCGAAAGCATGCCGCTCGCGTTGCAGGTGAAGCTGCTGCGCGTGCTGCAGGACGGCGTGCTGGAGCGGCTCGGCTCGAACCAGCCGATCCGCGTGAACTGCCGCGTGGTCGCGGCCGCGAAGGGCGACATGAGCGAGCTCGTCGCGGCCGGCACGTTCCGGCGCGACCTGCTGTACCGGCTCAACGTCGTGACGATCGCGCTGCCGCCGCTCGCCGAGCGCCGCGAGGACATCGTGCCGCTGTTCGAGCACTTCATGCTCGATGCGGCCGTGCGCTACGGACGGCCCGCGCCGGTGCTGACCGACCGGCAGCGCGCGAGCCTGATGCAGCGCGACTGGCCGGGCAACGTGCGCGAGCTGCGCAACGCGGCCGACCGCTTCGTGCTCGGCGTGGCCGACATGCCGCAGGAAACGGGCGCGGGCGACGACGCCGACAACGACCAGACGCTGAAGGAGCGCATCGAGCAGTTCGAGCGCGCGGTGATCGCCGAGGCGCTGAACCAGACGGGCGGCGCGGTCGCGGCAACGGCCGACCGGCTGCATGTCGGCAAGGCGACGCTGTACGAGAAGATGAAGCGCTACGGGCTGTCGGCGAAAGGCGAAACCGAGCGCTGAAAAGCAAACGGACCGCGGAACCGGGGGGCCCGGTCATGCGGTCCGTTTCTTTTGCCGGAAGGGCGCGGTGCGCGTGCCCTCGAGCCGGATCCGGCGGCGCTCAGGCCGCGTTGCCGTCGAGCGCCTTCTTGAGCAGCGCGTCGAGTTCCGCGAACTGCGGCGCGCCGACGTAGCGCTTCAGGATCTTGCCGTCCTTGTCGACGACGAAGGTCGTCGGCGTGAGCTGCACGTTGCCGAACTGCTTCGCGACGCTGCCGTCGTCGAGCGCGACCTTGAACGGCAACTGGCGCGTCTGCGCGTAGTTCGCGACGTACATCGGCGGATCGTAGTTCATCGCGACCGCGACGAATTCCAGCCCCTGACCCTTGAAGCGATTATAGGTCTCGACCATCTGCGGCATTTCCTGCATGCAGGTCGCGCAGCTCGTCGCCCAGAAGTTCACGAGATAGACCTTGCCCTTCAGGTCGCCGGCGGTCGAGACCTTCTGGCCCGACAGCAGCGTGAAGGTCGCGTCCGGCACGCTGGACTTGCCGTTGAACGCAAAGAAGCCGGCGACGGCGATCGCCGCGACGACGGCGGCCGCGACGAGGTAGCGGACGGGGCCGGTGCTGCGGCGGGCGGGAGGCGTGGTGTTCATCTGGTGCTCTCGGAGTCGATGACGCTGATCGATGCAAAGGACGTCGAAATTCGGCGCTCATTTTAGCGCGAATGCGGCGCGCGCACCGGCGGCGGCCACACATCTCGGGTTTCAGGTTCGGCGGATAATGGCCGCTTTGCCTGCCGCGATCCACGCCATGCCGAAGGAAGTCATCGATTCGTTGCGCCCCCTTTTTCGCCCGCTGCGACACTTCGCCGCGCTGGCCTGCCTGAGCACCGCGCTGGCCGCGTGCTCGCCATCGTACGACTGGCGCACGCTGCACAACGACGCCGGTTATACGATCGACCTGCCGGCGAAGCCGACCGTCGAGGAACAGCCGGTGGCGCTCGGCGGCACGTCGATGCCGATGCGGATGCAGGCCGCGCACGTCGACGGCGCGGTATTCGCGGTCGGCACGCTGACGCTGCCCGACGACCGGGACGACACGCGCCGAGCGGCACTCGAATTCCTGCGCGCGGGGCTGTCGCGCAACCTCGAAGGCGCGCCGCAGACCGCGTCGGTGCCCGTGCCGCTCGCGGCCGGCGGCGCGGTGAACGGGCTCGAGCTGCGCATCGCGGGTGCCGCTGCCGGCGGCGATCGCGCACGCAAGACGATCGTCGCGCGGCTGGCCGCGCGCGGCCGGCACGCGTACCAGGCCGTCGTGATCGCCGACGGGCCGCTCGCGCAGGAGCAGTTCGACCAGTTTTTCGGCTCGTTCAAACTCGATTGACGATGGCCGGCGAGGGCGCTCAGACACACTGTGACAACTGAAAGTTCATTCGCAGCTTTCGACGCTAATCGCCGGATTTTGCGAGGGTTTTTCAGCTATCCACAGCGCATGTGGATAACTTTGTTGAAAAGTAGCCGGTATTTCCCGCAAAGCCGCGCGGGACGGCCTTCCGGTCCGTTTGGTCGCCCGTTCGCCTTTTGAGAAAAATCAATCAAAACAATGGGATATGAATTCCGTCCGGCAAAGGCCGCGGCGAGCCGCAATCCGGGGCCGGATTCGTGAAATTGTGCATAAGTCAAGTCTTGACAGCCTGATTTTGTCCTCCCAAGCCGCTCACAGCGCCGTCAGCGCGCGCCGATAGCGGATCGCCTCGGCGATCTGCGCGGCGGTCGGCAGCGGGTCGCCGGCCAGGTCGGCGATCGTCCGCGCGACTTTCAGCACGCGGAAATACGCCCGCGCCGACCAGCCGAAGCGCTCGCCGGCCTCGCGCAGCAGCCGTTCGCCTTCGTCGGTCGGCCGGCACAGGTCGTCGGTTTCGCGGCCGCTCAGCATGTGATTCGTCTTGCCCTGCCGATCGAGCTGCAGCGCACGCGCCTGCGCGACCCGGGCGGCCACCGCCGCGCTCGGCTCGCCGGGTGCCGTCGCGCGGGTCGCGAGTTCGGCCGGCGACAGCGCGGGCAGGTCGATCTGGATGTCGATGCGGTCGAGCAGTGGCCCCGACAGCTTGCGCAGATAACGGGCGGCCACGTCCGGCGAGCAGCGGCAGCGCCCGGACGGATCGCCGTGCCAGCCGCACGGGCACGGGTTCATCGCGGCGATCAGCTGGCACGCGGCGGGGAAGTCGGCCTGCTCGGCCGCGCGCGAGATCGTGATGCGGCCGGCTTCGAGCGGCTCGCGCAGCATTTCCAGCACGTGCCGGTCGAATTCCGGCAGTTCGTCGAGAAACAGCACGCCGAGGTGCGCGAGCGTGATTTCGCCCGGCTGCGGCGGATTGCGGCCGCCGACCAGCGCGGCGGCGCTCGACGAGTGGTGCGGCGCGCGGAACGGCCGGCGCCGCCACTGCGCGGGCGAGAAGCCGAGCCGGCTCGCGGACAGCAGCGCGGCCGAGGTCAGCGCCTCGTCGTCGGTCAGCGGCGGCAGCAGGCCGGCCAGCCGTGCCGCCAGCATCGACTTGCCGGCCCCGGGCGGGCCGACCATCAGCATGTGATGGCCGCCCGCGGCCGCGACTTCCAGCGCGCGCCGCGCGCCGCGCTGGCCGACGACGTCCGCGAGGTCGGGCGCGGCGGGTGCCGGCAGGCCGTCGAGACAGGGTGCCGCGACCGGCGTGAGCCGCCCGTCCGGCGCATCGGCAAGGTGCGCGCACAGCGCGGGGAGGTCGCGTGCACCGAACACGGTCACGCCCGGCACGAGCGCGGCCTCGGCGGCACTGTCGAGCGGCAGGTACAGCTCGGGCGGACGCGATGTCGCGGTGGAATCGCGCGGGGCGCCGGAATCCAGGCCAGGGCCGCCGGCGAAGCCCGCACCGGATTCCTCCGCACGCCGGTCCCGCGCGGCGCCGCACGCCATCGCGAACGCGCCGCGCATCGGCCGCAGTGCGCCGGTCAGCGACAGCTCGCCCGCGAATTCGCGGCCGGCCAGCGCGTCGGCCGGGATCTGGCCGTTCGCGGCGAGGATGCCGAGCGCGATCGGCAGGTCGAAGCGGCCCGATTCCTTCGGCAGGTCGGCCGGCGCGAGATTGACGGTGATGCGGCGCACCGGGAATTCGAATCCGCAGTTCTGCAGCGCGGCGCGCACGCGCTCGCGGCTTTCGCGGACTTCGAGATCGGGCAGCCCGACGATCGAGAACGACGGCAACCCGTTGGCGAGATGGACTTCGACGGTGACGTCCGGCGCGCGGCCGGAGGCGGGCGCGCGACTGCGCACCACGGCGAGCGACATGGCGAGGCTCCTGTAAACAGGCGGACGACGGCCGTTCGGGGCCGCATGCCGCGGGAATCGGAGGAATCGGGTGCGCGCTTGCCGGCGTGGCGCGGGGAAAGAACGAGGTGTTGCGAACGACGAACTGCGAAGAGCGATGGACTGCGAAGAGCGATGGACTGCGAAGAGCGATGGACTACGAAGAACGACGGACGACGAAGAGCGGACGCGCGGCTTCAGGGTGGCGGACGCGGGCCGCACGAGGCGGCCCGCGCCCGGACCTTGCGGCCGGGTGGGGCGTCAGGCCTGCGGGGCGGCGAGCTTCTGCTCGAGTTCCGCGACGCGCTTTTCGAGTTCCTCGAGGCGCACGCGGGTGCGGGCGAGCACCTGGGCCTGGGTATCGAATTCCTCGCGCGTGACGAGATCGAGCTTCGAGAAGCCTTGCGACAGCATGGCCTTCACGTTGCGCTCGACGTCCTTGGCCGGCGAGTTTTTCAGCAAATCGCTGACGCGCGACTGCAGATCGTTGAAAACGTCGCTGGGTTGCTTCATGTGATTCCCCTTCCTTGCACAAAAAATGTGCATCTTCAGTTGCGTACGTGCCCATGATGCACGCATGACCGGAAATGGTGCGCGCGGGGCGCGAATTCCGGGCACGGCGCCCGCATGGGTGAATGGCCCGGCGATCCGGGACGTGCGTGCACTCTAGCAACGATCCTTTCGCCGCGCCAGCAAACCGGGCCATGTTGGCCATTCGGCCGGGCTTCCGCGCCTTACATCGCGGGATGCGACCCCGTTCCGGAGCCATTCGAGACGGTGTTCGGACCAACATGGCATGCGAGTTGCTGAGAAGAGTCCGTTACAACATTCCAACTCAGTCGACGGGACAACCCAGCGAGAGGACTTCATGAAACTCATTACCGCAATCATCAAGCCGTTCAAGCTCGATGAGACGCGCGAGGCGCTGTCGGCGCTTGGCGTCTCCGGCATCACGGTGACGGAGGTGAAAGGGTTCGGGCGCCAGAAGGGGCACACCGAGCTGTACCGCGGCGCCGAATACGTGGTCGATTTCCTGCCGAAGATGAAGATCGAGGCGGCCGTGTCCGACGATCTCGTCGACCAGGCGGTGGAAGCGATCGAGCGGGCCGCGCGCACGGGCAAGATCGGCGACGGCAAGATCTTCGTCACGGCGATCGAACAAGTGATCCGGATTCGCACCGGGGAGACAGGCGCGGACGCGCTGTAACAGAACAGACAATACAAGCGACAAGAGGAAACCCAAGATGCGCAAACTTCTGATGTCCCTGCTGATGGCCGGCTCGCTGATCGCGGCCGGCGTCGGCTCCGCGCTCGCGGACGACGCGGCGTCCGCCGCGGCTGGTTCCACCGCGGCTGCTTCCACGCCCGCCGCCACCGCTTCCGACGCATCGGCTGCCGCCGCTTCGGCGCCGGCCGCCGACGCATCCGCCACCGCCGCTGCCGCACCCGCTTCGGGCGCGGCCGACGCATCGGCCGCCGCCTCCGCGCCGGCCGCCCCGGCGGCGCCCACCGCGCCGTTCTCGGTCGATTCGTCGAAGATCAGCGCGGGCGACACCGCGTGGATGCTGACCTCCACCGCGCTCGTGCTGTTCATGACGGTCCCCGGCCTCGCGCTGTTCTACGCGGGCATGGTCCGCAAGAAGAACGTGCTCGCGACCGTGATGCAGAGCTTCGCGATCACCGCGCTGATCACGGTGCTGTGGACGGTGGTCGGCTACAGCCTCGCGTTCACGCCGGGCAACGGCTTCATCGGCGGCCTGTCGCGCGTGTTCCTGCACGGCATGGCCTACGTGAAGGGCGACAAGGCGACGACGCTGACGGTCAGCCATCTCGCGTCGACGATTCCGGAATCGGTCTACTTCGTCTACCAGATGACGTTCGCGATCATCACGCCGGCGCTGATCTGCGGCGCGTTCGCCGACCGGATGAAGTTCTCGGCGATGCTCGTGTTCATGGCGCTCTGGTCGCTGATCGTCTATGTGCCGATCGCGCACATGGTGTGGGAGCCGACCGGCTGGCTGTCGGCCGACGGCGTGCTCGACTTCGCGGGCGGCACGGTGGTGCACATCAACGCCGGTATCGCGGGCCTCGTGTCGTGCCTCGTGCTCGGCAAGCGCGTCGGCTACGGCCGTGAGTCGATGGCGCCGCACAACCTGGTGCTGACGATGATCGGCGCCTCGATGCTGTGGGTCGGCTGGTTCGGCTTCAACGCGGGTTCCGCGGTCGCGGCCGACGGCCGTGCCGGCTTCGCGATGCTGACGACGCAGGTCGCGACGGCCTGCGCGGCGCTCGGCTGGATGTTTGCCGAATGGATCGCGAAGGGCAAGCCGTCGGTGCTCGGCATCGTGTCGGGCGCGGTCGCGGGTCTGGTGGCGATCACGCCGGCGGCCGGTTTCGTCGGCGTGGCGGGCGCACTCGTGATCGGTATCGCGGCAGGCGTGATCTGCTTCTGGTCGGCGACGTGGCTCAAGTCGAAGCTCGGCTACGACGATTCGCTCGACGCGTTCGGCGTGCACGGCGTGGGCGGGATTCTCGGCGCACTGTTGACCGGGGTGTTCGCGGTCAAGGACATCGGCGGCATGGACGGCAGCCTGCTGCTGCAGGCGAAGGGCGTGCTGATCACGCTGGTCTACAGCGGCGTGCTGAGCTTCGTGCTGCTGAAGCTGATCGACCTGACGATCGGCCTGCGCGTGACCGAAGAGGAAGAGCGCGAAGGGCTCGACGTGATCCTGCACGGCGAGCACGTGGAGTAAGTCATACGAATCAACGGCGGGCCGCCGCGACGACGGCGCCCGCTCCGAATGAGCGCAGCGACTTCGGCCCGCCTACCCGGCGGGCTTTTTTTCTCCTGTCACCCACTGCCGTAGCGCATAACCCTGCGCGCTATCGGGTCAATAGCCGAAAATATCCTCGAAACCCTTGCGAAGCCGGGAACAATCCCCAAATGGGCAGGGCAATTGCTCTACAATCTTCATTCTCCCGCTCGCGAGTGATTCATGGTTCCCCACCTCGTTACCGCGTTGAACGGTCCGCTGCTCGAACTCGAGCAGAAGATCCTCGACGCGACGCCTGCGATCGAACGCTGGTTCAGGCTCGAATGGCAGGAACACACCCCGCCGTTCTATTGTTCGGTGGACCTGCGCAATGCCGGCTTCAAGCTGGCGCCCGTCGACGCGAACCTGTTTCCCGGCGCGTTCAACAACCTGCCGTCCGAAGTGCTGCCGCTCGCCGTGCAGGCCGCGATGGCCGCGATCGAGAAGATCTGCCCGGACGCGAAGAACCTGCTCGTGATTCCCGAGCTGCCGACCCGCAACGCGTTCTACCTGGAAAACGTCGCGCGCCTCGCGACGATCATGCGCCAGGCCGGCCTGAACGTGCGTTTCGGCTCGCTCGACCCCAGCATCACCGACATGACGCCGATCACGCTGGCCGACGGCCAGAAGATCGTGCTCGAACCGCTCGAGCGTTCGCAGCGCCGCCTCGGCCTGAAGAATTTCGACCCGTGCTCGATCCTGCTGAACAACGACCTGTCGGCCGGTATCCCGGCCGTGCTGGAAAACCTGCACGAACAGTACCTGCTGCCGCCGCTGCACGCGGGCTGGGCCGTGCGCCGCAAGTCGACGCACTTCGCGTGCTACGACGACGTCGCGAAGAAGTTCGCGAAGATGGTCGGCGTCGATCCGTGGATGGTGAATCCGTATTTCGCGCACGTGGAAGGCGTCGACTGGCAGGCGCATGAAGGCGAGCAGGCGCTCGCCGACGCAATCGACGGCGTGCTGAAGAAGATCGCGCGCAAGTATCGCGAATACGGGATCAGCGAGAAGCCGTACGTCGTCGTGAAGGCCGACGCGGGCACCGCGGGCCGCGGCGTGATGACCGTGCACGACGCGGCCGAGATCGGCCGGATGACGAAGGCCGAGCGCGCGCAGATGGCCGAATCGAAGGCCGGCCTCGCGGTGCGCGACGTGATCGTGCAGGAAGGCGTCTACACGTTCGAGCGCGTCGGCGACGAAGTGGCCGAGCCGGTCGTGTACATGATCGACCGCTACGTGGTCGGCGGTTTCTACCGCACGCACGGCGGCCGCGAGCGCGACCAGAACCTGAACGCGCCCGGCATGCACTACGTGCCGCTCGGCTTCGAGCACACCGCGCTGCCGGATGCAGGAGCTAAGCCGGGGGCCGCGCCGCCGAACCGTTTCTACATGTACGGCGTCGTCGCGCGGCTGTCGCTGATCGCATCGTCGATCGAACTGGAAAAGACCGACCCCGAAGCCATCCAGGTGTAACGGACCTTCGGACCTTCGCTACGTACAGGACCCGCATGGACATTCTTTTTATCGCCGACCCGCTCGAGCATTTCAAGATCTACAAGGATTCGACCTACGCGATGATGGCGGAGGCCGCTCGGCGCGGGCATGCGGTGTACGCGTGCGAACCGCGCCACCTCGCGTGGACGGGCTCGGCCGTCGAGGCCGACGTGCGGCGCATCACGTTCGTCGGCGAACTGGACGACCTGCATCGCGACACCTGGTTCGACGCGGGCCCGGTCGACGCGCGCCGTCTCGAATCGTTCGGCGCGGTGCTGATGCGCAAGGATCCGCCGTTCGACATGGAATACGTGACGTCGACGTGGCTGCTCGAGCTGGCCGAGCGCGCGGGTGCGCGTGTGTTCAACAAGGCGCAGTCGATCCGCGATCATTCGGAGAAGCTCGCGATCGGCGAGTTTCCGCAGTTCGTCGCGCCGACGCTCGTCACGCGCGACGCGAAGCGGCTGCGCGCGTTCCACGCCGAGCACGGCGACGTGATCCTGAAGCCGCTCGACGGGATGGGCGGGATGGGCGTGTTCCGCGTGAAGCCGGACGGCATGAACCTCGGCTCGATCGTCGAGATGCTGAGCCACGACGGCACGCGCTCGGTGATGGCGCAGAAGTTCATCCCCGAGATCAAGGCCGGCGACAAGCGCATCCTGCTGATCGGCGGCGAGCCGGTGCCGTATTCGCTCGCGCGGATTCCGCAGGGCAGCGAGGTGCGCGGCAATCTCGCCGCGGGCGGGCTCGGCGTCGCGCAGCCGCTGACGGACCGCGATCGCGAGATCGCCGCCACGCTCGGGCCCGTGCTCGCGGCGCGCGGGCTGCTGCTGGTCGGGCTCGATGCGATCGGCGACTGGCTGACCGAGGTGAACGTCACGAGCCCGACGTGCTTCCGCGAGATCATGGAGCAGACGGGCTTCGACGTCGCCGCGATGTTCATCGACGCGCTGGAGCGTGCGGCCGCGTAGGCCGCCTCCCGCGCAACCCCGGCGGCGGCCGCGCAGGTCCCCCGTCGCCGGAGCAGCTTGACCGGCCTGCTACAATGCCCGCTCGCCCGGTGCCGAAATCGGCGCACCGAAGGCCCGGCGGTCGGGCCGACACCGTTGCAAGGCAGAACATGAAACGTTCCCTACACTCGCTACGCTCACTGCCCCGCCGCGGGGTATCGGCCCGCCAGGGGCGGCCGGGAGCGATCTGACATGGCCGGGATTCTGATCATCGCACACGCGCCGCTCGCCACCGCGCTGCGGGACTGCATCGCGCACATCTACGGCGGCGTGCCCGCCCGCATCGGCTGCATCGACGTGACGGCGGACAGCGATCCGAGCCAGGTGATGGCGTTTGCGCACGCGGAACTCGCGCGGCTGCGGGAAGAGAACGGCGTGGTCGTGCTGACCGACATGTACGGCGCGACGCCCGCGAACATCGCGGGCCAGCTCGCGAAGCTCGACAACGTGCGCGTGCTGGCGGGCGTGAACCTGCCGATGCTCGTGCGGGCCGTCTGCTACCGCACCGTGCCGCTCGACAAGCTGGTCGACAAGGCGCTGTCCGGCGGCGCGAAGGGCGTCCACGAGGTGTCGTCCGGCACGCCGCCGCCGCCGACGGAAACCGGCTGCGGCCAGTGCGCGCCGATTCCGCCCGAACCGCAGCCGCGCACCGAATCGCACTGAGCCCCCGTTTTCCGTTTTAGACCGACCCGCCGGCGCGCGCCGCCGGCGGTCCCGACCGACCCGACCGAGAATCATGCTTCAACAAGAAACCACCATCGTCAATAAATTGGGGCTCCATGCGCGCGCATCGGCCAAGCTTACGCAACTGGCCGGCAACTTCCAGTCGGAAGTGTGGATGACACGCAACGGGCGCAAGATCAATGCGAAGAGCATCATGGGCGTGATGATGCTGGCGGCCGGCATCGGCAGCACCGTGACGATCGAGACCGAAGGGTCCGACGAGCGGGAAGCGATGGACGCGCTGCTGAAGCTGATCGCCGACAAGTTCGGCGAAGGCCAGTGAGCCAGGGCCTGTTTCCATATGGAAACAGGCCGTCGGATCGTTGCCGTTTCCAGTCGGAATGCCGCGGATGTCGCGGCATTTTTTTCGTCGGAAGCATTGATGCGAAATGCGCAATGCTGCGGTGCATGCAGTCAGCAGGGAGTCGCGGAATTTATAATCGCTAACCGGGGTCATAAGCGCATCGCAGCAGTGTGCCGCGGCTTTACTTGTACAGAGGAGGTGCGCGTGTCCTTCACGCTGCATGGCATTCCCGTCTCACGGGGTATCGCGATCGGGCGAGCGTATCTGATCGCGCCGGCGGCGCTCGACGTCGCCCATTACCTGATCGAGCCCAACCAGACCGACGCCGAAGTGGAGCGATTCCGCACGGCGCTCGACGTCGTGCGTCGCGAGCTCGAAGCGCTGCGCGCCGACCTGACCGACGATACGCCGAGCGAAGTCGGCGCATTCATCGACGTCCACATGATGATCCTGAGCGACGAGATGCTCGTGCAGGAAACCATCGACCTGATCCGCACGCGCCGCTACAACGTCGAATGGGCGCTGACCGAGCAACTCGAACTGCTCACGCGCCATTTCGACGACATCGAGGACGAATACCTGCGCGAGCGCAAGGCCGACATCGAGCAGGTGGTCGAGCGCGTGCTGAAGGCGCTCGCCGGTGCGCCGTCCGCGTCGCAGGCGCTCGACCGCGCGGCCAGGAACGGCACGAACGAGATGATCGTCGTCGCGCACGACATCGCGCCGGCCGACATGATGCAGTTCAAGACGCAGTCGTTCCAGGCGTTCGTCACCGATCTCGGCGGCCGCACGTCGCACACGGCGATCGTCGCGCGCAGCCTCGGGATTCCGGCCGCGGTCGGCGTGCAGCATGCGAGTTCGCTGATCCGCCAGAACGACCTGATCATCGTCGACGGCGACCAGGGCATCGTGATCGTCGATCCGGCGCCGATCGTCCTCGAGGAATATTCGTACCGCCAGTCCGAGAAGCTGCTCGAGCAACGCAAGCTGCAGCGCCTGAAGTTCTCGCCGACGCAAACGTTGTGCGGCACGAAGATCGACCTGTACGCGAACATCGAGCTGCCCGACGACGCGAAGACGGCCGTCGAGGCCGGCGCGGTCGGCGTCGGCCTGTTCCGCTCCGAGTTCCTGTTCATGCATCAGAAGGAAATGCCGGAAGAGGAGGAGCAGTTCGCCGCGTACAAGCGCGCCGTCGAGTGGATGAAGGGCATGCCGGTGACGATCCGCACGATCGACGTCGGCGCGGACAAGCCGCTCGAGGCGCTCGACGAAGGCTACGAAACGGCGCCGAACCCGGCGCTCGGCCTGCGCGCGATCCGCTGGAGCCTGTCCGAGCCGCAGATGTTCCTCACGCAGTTGCGCGCGATCCTGCGCGCGTCCGCGTTCGGCCAGGTGAAGATCCTGATCCCGATGCTCGCGCACGCGCAGGAGATCGACCAGACGCTCGACCTGATCCGCGAGGCGAAGCGCCAGCTCGACGACGCGGGGCTCGCGTACGATCCGAACGTGCGCCTCGGCGCGATGATCGAGATCCCGGCCGCGGCGATCGCGCTGCCGCTGTTCCTGAAGCGCTTCGATTTCCTGTCGATCGGCACGAACGACCTGATCCAGTACACGCTCGCGATCGATCGCGCCGACAACGCGGTCGCGCACCTGTACGACCCGCTGCATCCGGCCGTGCTGCACCTGATCTCCTATACGTTGCGGGAAGCGAAGCGCGCGGGCGTGTCGGTGTCGGTATGCGGGGAGATGGCGGGCGATCCGGCGCTCACGCGCCTGTTGCTCGGGATGGGGCTCACCGAGTTCTCGATGCACCCGAGCCAGTTGCTGGTCGTGAAGCAGGAGATCCTGCGCGCACACCTGAAGGCGCTCGAGAAGCCGACGGCCGACGTGCTGGCCGCGTTCGAGCCGGAAGAGGTGCAGGCGGCGCTGCAGCGGCTGTCGGTCGCCGAGCCGCGGGCGGATGCGGCTGCTTAGGCGTTCTTGCCGCCACTAACCATGGCGAAGCGTCACACGCATGCGCGGCCCGGCGCATGCCCGTCGCGCGTCAGTGCCGACCCCCGCACACGGGGCAGTCGGCTTGGCGCGCGATTTTCATCGTCGTCCATTCCATCCGCAGCGAATCGAGCATCATCAGCCGCCCGTTGAGCGTCTTGCCGATGCCGCCGATCACGCGCAGCGCCTCGGCGGCCTGCATCGCGCCGATGATCCCGACGGTCGGCGCGAACACGCCCATCGTCGCGCACGCGACTTCCTCGAACGGCTGGTCTTCCGGGAACACGCACGCATAGCAGGGCGCGGCCGCGTCGCGGAAGTCGAACGTGCTGATCTGGCCGTCGAAGCGCAGTGCGGCGCCCGACACGAGCGGCACGCCGTGCGCGACGCACGCGCGGTTGATCGCGTGCCGCGTCGCGAAGTTGTCGGTGCAGTCGAGCACGACGCTCGCGTGCGGCACGTGCGCGTCGAGCCACGCATCGTCGACGCGCGTGGCGACCGCGTTCACCGTCACCTCCGGGTTCAGTTGCGCGAGCGCGTCGCGCCCCGATTCGACCTTGCTGCGGCCGACCGATGCCGTCACGTGCAGGATCTGCCGCTGCAGGTTCGTGAGGTCGACCGTATCGGCGTCGACGAGCGTGAGCGTGCCGACTCCCGAGGCCGCGAGGTACATCGCGGCCGGCGAGCCGAGGCCGCCCGCGCCGACGACGATCGCATGCGCGTCGAGGAAGCGCTGCTGCGCCTCGATGCCGATTTCGTCGACGAGGATGTGGCGGGAGTAGCGAAGGAGTTGATCGTCGTTCATGGGGAGGCGTGAGCGAGGCGGGCGGACGTTCGTTATTTTAGGCGCGCATGAAAAACGGGCCATCGCGGTCTTCCCGCGATGGCCCGTTGGATGGCCGGCCGGCGCTTACTGCGGCGCCGACGCTGGCTTCGGTGCGGACGCCGGCTTCGCGGCGCTCGCGCCCGATGCCTTCGCGGCCGTGGCAGCCTTGGCGGCCGGGCCCTTCGTCGTGCTCTCGGCGAGCAGCGACTTCGATGCCTGGACCGGCTTGCCTTCGAGCTTGTTGAGCGCCTGCTGCATCATGAAGTCGTCGGCGCTGCCGAACTCGATCGGCTTGCGATCGCGATCCTTCTGGCGCTGCTCCGGCGTCTTCTTGTCGTTCTGCTCTTCGAGAATGCGCAGCTGATCCAGCCGGCGCTGCTCGCGCTCTTCCTGTTCCTTCTTCTCGTTCGGATCCTGCGTGTTCGCGAGGTGGTTCGTGTAGTCGACCTCGCGCGTCACGAGCACGTCGTCCGGATCGCCGTCCGCGTACTGATCGACCGGCACGTCCGGCGTGATGCCCTTGTTCTGGATCGAACGGCCGCTCGGCGTGTAGTAGTACGCGGTGGTCAGGCGCAGCGCGGTGTCGGCCGTCATCGGGCGGACCGTCTGCACCGAGCCCTTGCCGAACGTCGTCTTGCCCATGATCTGCGCGCGCTTCGAATCCTGCAGCGCACCGGCGACGATTTCCGACGCGGACGCCGAATATGCGTTCGTCAGCACGATCATCGGCACGGTCTTGAAGACCGGCGGCAGGTTCTTCAGCGGATCGCCGTCGAAGGACGGCAGGCGATAGTTGTCGTACGTATCGCGGTAGACCTGCTTCGAATCGGGGATCTGGCCGTTGGTCGACACGACGACCGAGTCGGGCGGCAGGAACGCGCCGGCCACGCCGACCGCGCTCTGCAGCAGGCCGCCGCCGTTGTTGCGCAGGTCGAGGACGAGGCCCTTCAGGTTCGGCTGCTGGCGCGCGATGTCCTGCAGCTTCTGCGCGAGATCCGGCGTCGTGCGCTCCTGGAAGCTCGTGATGCGGATATACGCGTAGCCCGGATCGAGCATCTTCATCTTCACGCTCTGGACCTTGATGATCGCGCGCGTGACGGTGATCGGGAACGTGCGGTCGTCGCTCTTGCGGAAGATCGTCAGCGTGACCTTGGTGCCCGGCTCGCCGCGCATCTGCTTCACGGCCTTGTCGAGCGTCATGCCGCGCACCGGCTTGTCGTTGATGCGCGTGATCAGGTCGCCCGGACGGATGCCGGCGCGGAACGCGGGGGTGTCCTCGATCGGCGAGATCACCTTGACGAGGCCGTCTTCCTGCGAGATCTCGATGCCGAGGCCCGCGAAGCGGCCCTTCGTCTGCTCCTGCAGCTCGTCATAGTCGGTCTTGTCGAGGAACGACGAGTGCGGGTCGAGGCTCGACACCATGCCCTTGATCGCGGCCGTCAGCAGCTTCTTGTCGTCGACCGGTTCGACGTACTCGCGCTTGATCTGCCCGAAAACTTCCGCGAACAGGCGGAGCTGGTCGAGGGGAAGCGGCGCCGTGGCGGTCTGCTCGGCCGATGCGGAAACCTGCAGCGTGGCGAACACGCCCGTGGCGAGGCCCGCGGCAATCAGGCCGATGTTCTTCAAATTCATTCGCATAGAGAGTCTGGTGCGGTCGGGAAGCGCGTGGCGGTAGCGGGGATGTAGCGGACAAGTATAACTGTTCGTCCGATAACTCAGTGGAACGGCGCGAAAAGCGTCGAAAAGGCCGCAAAGGGCCCGGCGGGGCACCGCCGGGTGTGCTGCGGGGTTCG
The DNA here is from genome assembly GCF_902832865.1 of Burkholderia sp. BCC0397. Taxonomy (NCBI): domain Bacteria; kingdom Pseudomonadati; phylum Pseudomonadota; class Betaproteobacteria; order Burkholderiales; family Burkholderiaceae; genus Burkholderia; species Burkholderia sp. BCC0397. Next base: position 353,712 of record NZ_CADFDL010000004.1, read on the forward strand.
AAAGCGGATTCGACCGTAGCAGGGCCGCGAAGGTTCGCGCGGCGTGAGTGCCGGGCTGAGGCCGGGGCCCGGCACGCCGCGCCGGAACGCGGCCTGCCCGCCGCGCCGGGCGTCAGCCCGCCTTGCCCTGCTTCGCGACGGCGGCCTGCGCCTGCGCGATCGCATCCGCGTCGCCGAGGTAATAGTGCTTGATCGGCTTCAGGTTCTCGTCGAGTTCATAGACGAGCGGCACGCCGTTCGGGATGTTCAGGCCGACGATGTCGCTGTCCGAGATGCCGTCGAGGTACTTGATCAGCGCGCGCAGCGAGTTGCCGTGCGCGGCGATCAGCACCTGCTTGCCGGCGCGCACCGCCGGCGCGATCGACTCGTTCCACAGCGGCAGCACGCGCGCGACCGTGTCCTTCAGGCACTCGGTGAGCGGCAGCTGCTCGCGCGGCACCTTCGCATAGCGCGGGTCGTTGAACGGCGCGCGCTCGTCGGTCGGCTCCAGCGCGGGCGGCGGCGTGTCGTAGCTGCGGCGCCACACGAGCACCTGCTCGTCGCCGAACTTCGCGGCCGTTTCCGCCTTGTTCAGGCCCGACAGCGCGCCGTAGTGGCGCTCGTTCAGGCGCCACGAATGGACGACCGGCAGGTACATCAGGTCCATCTTGTCCTGCACGTGCCACAGCGTACGGATCGCGCGCTTGAGCACCGACGTGTACGCGATGTCGAACGTGTAGCCGGCCTCCTTGAGCAATTCGCCGGCCTGGTAGGCCTCATTGCGACCCTGTTCGGTCAGGTCGACGTCGACCCAGCCGGTGAAGCGGTTTTCCTTGTTCCACGTCGATTCGCCGTGGCGGATGAGAACGAGTTTGTACATGGATCTTGCGGTCGGTAGTGATAGGGAAGCGGGGCGCGTCGCGCGGCACCCGGACCGGGCCCGCCATCGCGCAAGGCGGTTATTTTATAATGGCGGGATTGTCCTCATCCGATTTCTCTTCTTCCGGCGGAATTCCGTGACGTTCTTTACCAATTACACCAACCTGGCCCTTATCGCGATCCTGGTGGTTTCCGGCGGCCTGCTTGCGTGGCCGGCCCTGCGCCGTGGCCGCGGCGGCCTGTCTGCCGCGGAGGCGACGCAACTCATCAACCGTCGCAACGCGGTCGTGATCGACGTGCGTGCGGCCTCCGATTTCGCCGCCGGCCACCTGCCGTCGGCGCGTCAGGTCGCGGCGGGCGAGATCGGCGCGAAAATTGCGCAGGTCGCGAAGAACAAGAGCACCCCGGTGCTGCTCGTCTGCCAGAACGGCCAGCAGTCGCAGAAGGCGGCGCGCGAGGTCGAGGCGGCGGGTTATGCCGAGGTGCACGTGCTCGAAGGCGGCGTGGCCGCCTGGCAGCAGGCCGGGATGCCGGTCGTCAAACAAGGAGTGGCGAAGTGAACAAGGTTTTGATGTACAGCACGCAGGTGTGTCCGTATTGCATGCAGGCCGAGCGCCTGCTGAAGCTGCGCGGTGTCGAGCAGATCGAAAAGGTGCTGATCGATCGCGATCCGGCTCGCCGCGAGGAAATGATGACGCGCACGGGGCGCCGCACGGTGCCGCAGATCTATATCGGCGACACGCACGTCGGCGGCTACGACGATCTGTCGAAGCTCGACCGCGAAGGCGGCCTCGCGCCGCTTCTGCAAGCGGCCTGATTAAGGCAGAATGGCCGCCGGCCGCGCCGCGGCTTGGGCGCGCAGGATTCATCCGTGGCGGCCGGCGAACAGCCGGGCCGCCCCGTCACCACTTTTAGGGAAACACCATGTCCGACGTCGAAAACCAACCGTTCTTCAACATCCAGCGCGTCTACCTGAAGGATATGTCGCTCGAGCAGCCGAATTCGCCGGCGATCTTCCTCGAGCAGGACATGCCGTCGGTTGAAGTCGAAGTCGACGTGAAGGCCGACCGCCTCGCGGAAAGCGTGTTCGAAGTCGTCGTGTCGGGTACCGTCACCGCGAAGGTGAAGGACAAGGTCGCGTTCCTGATCGAAGCGAAGCAGGCCGGCATTTTCGACATCCGCAACATTCCGGACGAACAGCTCGACCCGCTCGTCGGCATCGCGTGCCCGACGATCCTGTTCCCGTACCTGCGCTCGAACATCGCCGACGCGATCACGCGCGCCGGCTTCCCGCCGATCCACCTGGCGGAAATCAACTTCCAGGCGCTGTACGAGCAGCGTCTCGCGCAGCTTCAGCAGCAGGCCGGCGGCGCCGCAGGTGCGCCGAACGGCGCGCCGAATGGCACGACGCTGAACTGACGTTTCGCTCGGACCGGTGCTGGGTATGAAAGTAGCCGTTCTCGGCGCCGGTGCGTGGGGCACCGCGCTCGCGGGCCATCTGGCCGCGCGGCACGATACGCTTCTGTGGGCGCGCGACGCCGCGCTGATCGCCGGGCTGCAGGCCCGGCACGAAAATTCCCGCTATCTGGACGGCATCGCGCTGCCTGACACGCTGCGCTACGACGCCGATCTCGGCGCCGCGCTCGCGCATGGCGCCGCGGACGACGCGCTGTGCGTGATCGCCGCGCCGGTGGCGGGGCTGCGCACGCTGTGTCACGCGATGCGCGACGCGGGCTGCGTGCCCGCGCACGTCGTCTGGGTCTGCAAGGGCTTCGAGGCCGACACGCATCTGCTGCCGCATCAGGTGATCGCGGCCGAGCTGCCCGAACAGCAGAGCAACGGCGTGCTGTCGGGCCCGAGTTTCGCGCGCGAGGTCGGCCAGTCGCTGCCCGTCGCATTGACGGTGGCGAGCCCGTCGGCCGAATGCCGCGAGCGCACGCTCGCCGCGTTCCATCATGGCGCGATGCGGATCTATACGGGCGACGACGTGGTCGGCGTCGAGGTCGGCGGCGCGGTGAAGAACGTGCTCGCGATCGCGACGGGCATTTCCGACGGCCTCGGCCTCGGGCTGAACGCGCGCGCCGCGCTGATCACGCGCGGCCTCGCCGAAATGTCGCGGCTCGGCGTGGCGCTCGGCGGCCGCGCGGAAACCTTCACGGGCCTCACGGGCCTCGGCGACCTGATCCTCACCGCGACGGGCGACCTGTCGCGCAACCGCACGGTCGGCCTGCAACTGGCGGTCGGCCGCACGCTGAACGACATCCTCGGCGCGCTCGGCCACGTGGCCGAAGGCGTGCGCTGCGCGCAGGCCGTGCTGGCGCTCGCGCGCGCGCAGTCGATCGAAATGCCGATCACGGAAGCCGTGTGCGGCGTGCTGTTCGACGGCATCGCGCCGCGCGACGCCGTCAGCGGCCTGCTGCGCCGCGACGCGCGCGCCGAGTAGCACGGGCCGGGATCGCCCGGCACGGTTGCGCCGGGCGCGCGGCGCCAAAGCGGACTACGCTTGAACCGTCTCCGGCGTTCCGCGAGGTTGTCATGCTGCAGATCCATTCCACCACGCTCGATGCGCAGGTCGTCGACATCACGACGCTCGACGTCGATGCGATCGTCAACGCCGCGAACGGCTCGCTGCTCGGCGGGGGCGGCGTCGACGGCGCGATTCACCGCGCGGCCGGCCCCGGCCTGCTCGCCGAGTGCCGCGCGCTCGGCGGCTGCGACACCGGCGACGCGAAGCTCACACGCGGCCACGGGCTGCCGGCGCGCTACGTGATCCACGCGGTCGGGCCGGTCTGGTACGGCGGCGCGCGCGGCGAGGCCGACCTGCTCGCGTCGTGCTACCGGCGCGCGATCGAGCTGGCCGAAGAAGTGGCCGCGACGTCGATCGCATTTCCGGCGATCAGTTGCGGGGTCTACCGCTATCCGGTCGGCGAGGCCGTCGACATCGCGGTCGGCACCGTCGCCGAGATGCTGGCGCAGGCGCCGAACCTTGCACGCGTCGTGTTCGCGTGCTTTTCCCCCGACATCTACGACCTGTACCGCGCGCGGCTCGCGCGAACCTGACGCATTCGGCGCCGCGGGCTGCGCTCGGCAAGTTTCAGGCGCCGCCTTCGAAGCCGGCCTGACGCCACGCCTCGAACACGACCACCGCGACCGTGTTCGACAGGTTCAGGCTGCGGTTGTCCGGCCGCATCGGCAGGCGCACGCGCTGTTCATTCGGGAAGCGTTCGAGCAGCTCGGCGGGCAGGCCGCGCGTTTCCGAGCCGAACACGAACCAGTCGCCGGGCAGGAACGCATGATCGTGAAAGCGGCCCGAACCGCGCGTCGTGAACGCGAACATCCGCGCGGGATCGGGCGTTTCGGCGGCGACGAACGCGTCCCAGTCGCGGTGCACGCGCATCTGCGCATACTCGTGATAGTCGAGGCCGGCGCGGCGCATCCGCGCGTCGTCGAGCGGAAAGCCGAGCGGCTCGATCAGATGCAGGTGCGCGCCGGTGTTCGCGCACAGGCGGATCACGTTGCCGGTGTTCGGCGGAATTTCGGGGGCGACGAGAACGACGTTGAACATGTTTCGGTTTGGCTGGGGCGGCCGGAGCGGCGCAAGGCGCGCGTGCATCCGGCCGGCCGGTTCGTGACGGCCGCACGCGGGCGGCCGGCCTTTCTATCTAGTTAATCCCTGGCGGTGCGCAGCGCAACCAGATTCGTCACGCGCGCGGCGCCCGCCGCCTTCAGCGCGTGCGCGGCCGCCGCGAGCGTCGCGCCGGACGTCATCACGTCGTCGACGAGCGCGATGTGGCGACCGGCGACGCCGCCTGCCACCGCGAAAGCCGCCATCACGTTGTCGCGCCGCGCGTGCCGGTCGAGCCGCGACTGCGGCGCGGTGTCGGCGACGCGCGCGAGCAAGGCTGCGTCCGCTGGCACCCCGAGCCGGCGCGCGAGCGGACGCGCGATCGCCCACGCCTGGTTGTAGCCGCGCGCGACGAGCCGCCGGTGCGACAGCGGCACCGGCGCGACGAGGTCGAAGCCGCGCGCGCCGCGCGTATCGTCGACCAGCCGGGCGAGCCGGGCCGCGAATTCGCCGCCGAGCGCGAGCCGCGCATGAAACTTCAGGCCGCGCGCGAGCCCGTCGAGCGGCGCGCGGTAATCGGCGAGCGCGAGCGTCGCGTCGAACGGCGGCGGCGCGGTGCGGCACGCGTCGCACCGGTACGCGGCTTGGTGGCCGGCGCCGGTGCGACTGCCGCCGGGCGATCGTGCCTGCCCGACGCCGAGCGGCAGCGCGCAGACGTCGCAGCGCAGCCGCGCTTCATTCCAGTACGCGGCATCGCAGGCGCCGCAAATCACGGCGTGTGACAAATTGCCGCACAACGCGCAGCGATTCGGCAACGCGACCACGGCAACGCGCACGGCCAGCGTTCGAACCTGCGACAAAACGACGCGCATCGTGCGCTCGGCGGAACCGCGGACCATCGCAACACTCCTGGCACGCCGCCTCAATGAAGCTTGCGAGGCGAGCGAGTATACTTCGGGCTCTTCGCCAGTGTGCCCGACATGTCCCCAGCTTCGACTTCAACCGGCCGTCCGGCCAATGACGCCAGGCGCCTGCGGCGGATCTTCGACCGCCGTGCCGCCACGTTCGATGCGGTTGCGTTCCTGCCGCGCGAGATCGCGCAGCGGATGAACGAGCGCCTCGAATACATCAAGGTGAGCCCCGCGGCCGTGCTCGATGCGGGCTGCGGCCCGGGCGACGACCTCCCGGCGCTGCGCGCGCGTTTTCCGGAAGCACCGGTGTTCGGCGTGGACCTGTCCGGCGCGATGCTCGCGCGGGCCGGTCAGCGCGAAGTCGAGCAGACCACCTGGCGCCGCTGGCTGCCGGCGTCGCTCGGCCGGGCGCTGGGCCAGCGCGGCCCGCGCGTCGCGCAGGCCGATTTCGCCGCGCTGCCGTTTCCCGGCGGCGCGTTCGACCTGATCTGGTCGAATCTCGCCCTCCACTGGCATTCGCGTCCCGACGCGGTGCTGCCCGAATGGCAGCGCGTGCTGCGTGTGAATGGCCTCCTGATGTTCAGCACGCTCGGCCCGGACACGCTGCGCGAGCTGCGTGCGGCCTGCGCGGACGCCGAAGCGGCGCTCGGCATCGCGCCGCCCGCCGCGCGCGTGATCGATTTCGTCGACATGCACGACCTCGGCGACATGCTCGTCGAGAGCGGCTTCGAGATTCCCGTGATGGACCAGGAAGTGCTGACCGTCACCTACCAATCCCCCGATTCCCTGCTGGCCGACGTGCGCCGCTGGGGCGCCTATCCGTTCGAGCGCACGGCGCCGCAGCACGCGACGCGGCGCTTTCGCGCGGCGCTCGGCGATGCGCTGGACGCGCGCCGGCGCGAGGACGGCACGATCCCGCTGACCTTCGAGGTGATCTACGGCCACGCGTGGAAGGCCGTGCCGCGCACGACCGCGGAAGGGCACGGGATCGTGCGCATCGAGGACATCGGCAAGGGGCGTCCGAAGAATCGGTAAAGCGGTAAAGAGGGGTTTTGTTATGTCCGAAATTAGCGGCGCAAAGCGGGGTCGAATTAGCGGCAAAAACGGCCGGAAAGCTTGTCGCGCTTGGCTTGGCGGGCGATAGGCGCTTGCTTGTGGATGCCATTGAACCCGCCTATAATGCGTCAGCTTGTCGTCCCGGGGTCCCCGCAATACGGGGCGGCGAGTCCGATGCAGGCATGCATCGCATGCCATTCGCGTGAGGCGGCGATGGGAGCAGCGAGGGTTTTGGCGGAGACGGCGGACAGCGAACCGGTCCTCGAAGACTGGCTCATGAAACGCAACTGTTCGGTGTCGCCACGCCAGTTCGTGCTGTTTTACGCGTCGCTCGCGGGCTTCTCGCTGGCGATCGCGGCGTTGCTGATGTGGAGAGGGGTCTGGCTCGTCATGCCCTTCACCGGCATCGAGTTGCTGGCGGTGGGTGTCGCATTTGCGATCTATGCTCGCCATGCGGTCGATTACGAGCGCATCAGGCTGTTTCCGCACCGGCTCGTGATCGAGCGGATGGATGCGGAGCGGCTCACGCAGATCGAATTCAACCCGCGCTGGGTGCGGGTCGAGCCGGGTGCGACGCCACGCGATCCGATTCGGCTGGTATCGCGCGGGCAGACCGTCGTAATCGGGCAGCATCTCGCGCAGTACAAGCGTGCGCAGTTCGCCGACGAACTGCGCGTGTCGCTCAGGCGCTGCGGCTGACGAGGCGCGGTCACCGGCCGGAACAGGCCGGCGGCTTGCGACGGGGGAGGGTTTGAATGGAAATTTTGGGTAAGGATGCTATGAAAACAATCAAGCGAGCCCTCGCGGGCGTGCTGGCATGCAGCGGATTGCTCTTTGCCGGTGCGGCCCTGGCGGTCGGTGATAGCCCGGGCGGCCCCCGTGTCAACGAGATCAACTTTCAGCCGCCGGTCACGAAAATCGCCGAGGAGCTCTACGATCTCCACACAATGATGCTGATCCTGTGTACGGTGATCTTCGTCGGCGTGTTCGGCGTGATGTTCTATTCGATCTTCGCGCACCGCAAATCCAAGGGCCACAAGGCCGCCAATTTCCATGAAAGCACGACCGTCGAGATCATCTGGACGATCGTGCCGTTCGTCATCGTCGTGCTGATGGCGCTGCCGGCGACGAAGGCCGTCGTCGCGATGAAGGACACGACCAACGCCGATCTCACGATCAAGGTCACCGGCTACCAGTGGAAGTGGGGCTACGACTACGTGAAGGGCCCGGGCGAGGGCATCGGCTTCCTGTCGACGCTGACCACCCCGCGCGACGAAGTGATGGGCAAGAAGCCGATCACCGACACCTATCTGCAGGAAGTCGACAATCCGCTCGTCGTGCCGGTCAACAAGAAGATCCGCATCATCACGACCGCGAACGACGTCGTCCACTCGTGGTACGTGCCCGCGTTCGGCGTGAAGCAGGATGCGATCCCCGGCTTCGTGCGCGACACGTGGTTCAAGGCCGACAAGGTCGGGACGTTCCGCGGTTTCTGTACCGAGCTGTGCGGCAAGGAACACGCGTACATGCCGGTCGTGGTCGTTGTCCTGTCGGACGACGACTACGCGAAGTGGGTCACCGCGCAGAAGGCCAAGCTGGCCAGCGCGGCGGTCGATCCGAACAAGGTCTACACGATGGCCGAACTCGTCGCGCACGGCGAGGAAGTCTACAAGGCGAACTGCGCGGCCTGCCACCAGGTGAGCGGCAAGGGCCTCGGCGCGTTCCCGGCGATGGACGGCAGCCCGATCGTGAACGGCCCGATCGCGGCCCACGTCGAGCGTGTGCTGCACGGCAAGGGCGCGATGCCGTCGTGGGCGTCGCTGTCGGACCTCGACATCGCTTCGGTCGTCACGTACGAACGCAACTCGTGGGGCAACCACAAGAACGACCTGCTGCAGCCGAAGCAAGTGGCTGACGCACGCAACGGCAAGATGCCGGAAGACACGGCGGGCGCGGCAACGGCAGCGGCACCGGCACCGGCACCGGCACCGGCAGAAGCGGCTTCGGCGCCGGCGCAAGCCGCGTCGGGCGCCGAGCAGCCGGCGGCAGCGGCATCGGCCGCGCTGTCGACGATCTACTTCGAGACGGGCAAGAGCGTGCTGCCGGCCGACGCGAAGGCGGCGATCGCCGCCGCGGCCGACTATGCGAAGGCGCATCCGGACGCGAAGCTCGCGCTGTCGGGCTTCACCGACAAGACGGGCTCGGCCGACGCGAACGCCGAACTGGCGAAGCATCGGGCGCAGGCCGTGCGCGATGCGCTGAAGGCAGCAGGCGTGGCGGAAGACCACATTATTCTCAAAAAGCCGGAAACGATCACGGGCGGGGCTGACACGAAGGAAGCCCGGCGTGTCGAGATCGGCCCGGCGGCTTGACGTGTCGCTGAGTTAGTCGACGTATTCGCATTAGGAGATTCTCATGTCTAGCATCGGGCACGACGTAGCCGCGGACCACACGGGCCACGCGCACGACGACCACGCGCACGAAACCCCGCACGGCTGGCGTCGCTGGCTGTTCGCCACCAACCACAAGGACATCGGTACGCTGTACCTGCTGTTCTCGTTCATCATGTTCCTGTCGGGCGGCGTGATGGCGCTCGGCATCCGTGCCGAGCTGTTCGAGCCGGGCCTGCAGATCATGCGTCCGGAGTTCTTCAACGAACTCACGACGATGCACGGCCTGATCATGGTGTTCGGCGCGATCATGCCGGCGTTCGTCGGCTTCGCGAACTGGATGATTCCGCTGCAGATCGGCGCATCCGACATGGCGTTCGCGCGGATGAACAACTTCAGCTTCTGGCTGCTGCCGGTCGCGGCCGTGCTGCTGGTCGGTTCGTTCTTCGCGCCGGGCGGCGCGACGGCGGCCGGCTGGACGCTGTACGCACCGCTGTCGACGCAGATGGGCCCGGGCATGGACTTCGCGATCTTCGCGGTCCACATCATGGGCGCGTCGTCGATCATGGGCGGGATCAACATCGTCGTGACGATCCTGAACATGCGCGCACCGGGCATGACGCTGATGAAGATGCCGATGTTCGCGTGGACGTGGCTGATCACCGCGTACCTGCTGATCGCCGTGATGCCGGTCCTGGCAGGCGCGATCACGATGGTGCTGTTCGACCGCCACTTCGGCACGTCGTTCTTCAACGCGGCAGGCGGCGGCGACCCGGTGATGTACCAGCACATCTTCTGGTTCTTCGGCCACCCCGAGGTGTACATCATGATTCTGCCGGCGTTCGGGATCGTGTCGCAGGTGATCCCGGCGTTCGCACGCAAGACGCTGTTCGGCTATAGCTCGATGGTGTACGCGACGGCGTCGATCGCGATCCTGTCGTTCATGGTCTGGGCGCACCACATGTTCGCCACCGGCATGCCGGTCACCGGCCAGCTGTTCTTCATGTACGCGACGATGCTGATCGCGGTGCCGACGGGCGTGAAGGTGTTCAACTGGCTCGCGACGATGTGGCGCGGCTCGATGACGTTCGAAACCCCGATGCTGTTCGCGATCGGCTTCCTGTTCGTGTTCACGTTCGGCGGCCTGACGGGCCTGATGCTCGCGATGGCGCCGCTCGACATCCAGTACCACGGCACCTACTTCGTGGTCGCGCACTTCCACTACGTGCTGGTGGCCGGTTCGCTGTTCGCGCTGTTCTCGGGCTGGTACTACTGGGCGCCGAAGTGGACGGGCTGGATGTACAACGAGACGCGCGGCAAGATCCACTTCTGGTCGTCGATGATCTTCTTCAACCTGACGTTCTTCCCGATGCACTTCGTCGGTCTCGCGGGCATGCCGCGCCGCTATGCGGACTACCCGGCGCAGTTCACGGACTTCAACCAGGTGGCGACGATCGGCGCATTCGGCTTCGGCCTCGCACAGGTGTACTTCCTGTTCGCGGTCGCGCTGCCGGCCTACCGTGGCGGCGGCGAGCTGGAGAAGGCGTCGGACAAGCCGTGGGATGGCGCGACGGGCCTCGAGTGGACGGTGCCGAGCCCGGCTCCGTTCCACACGTTCGAGCAACCGCCGCACGTCGAATAAGTTTCACCGAGCGTTCCGCCGCTGCCTGCCGCGCAGGCAGGCGCGGCGGGCGCGGAACTGAAGTTTCAGCGAAGTTGCAGATGACCCGGAATCCACAAGAAAGACGAACGCCCGAGCAGATCCGCGCGGGCAACAAGCGGCTCGGCCTCACCCTGCTCGTCATCGCCGCCGTTTTTTTTGTGGGTGTCGTGATCAAGCAGTGGTGGCTGTCCACCCACTGATGCAGTAACTGACGCAGTAGCGAGGAAGTCGTCGTATGTCGAAGCCGGAAGAGGGCGCCGTGGATCGCGCGTTCAATCGTTCGATGCTGGTGAAGCTCTTCGTCGTGGCCGGGCTGATGTTCGGTTTCGGCTTCGCGCTGATCCCGATGTATCGGGCGATCTGCCAGATCACCGGCATCAACAACCTGGTGCAGCGCGATGTCAGCGAGCGCGAGGTGAAGAACTCGCAGGTCGACACCAGCCGCACGGTGTCGGTCGAGTTCGATGCGAACGCACGCGGGCCGCTCGGGTTCAAGCCGGAGCACAACAGTCTCGACGTGCACCCGGGCGAACTGACGACGATCGTGTACGACGTGACGAACGGGCAGGGCCGGCCGGTCGTGGCGCAGGCGATTCCGAGCTACGCGCCGAAGCAGGCGACGGAGTTCTTCAAGAAGATCGAGTGCTTTTGCTTCACGCAGCAGACGCTGACCGCGAACGAGTCGCGCAAGATGCCGGTGGTGTTCGTGATCGACCCGAAATTGCCGAAGGACGTGAAGACGATCACGCTGTCGTACACGTTCTTCGAGCTGAATACCCCGGCCACGCCGGCACCGGCGCAGCGCAGTACGGCGGCGGCGCAGGGTGCGGCGAAGCCGGACGCATGACGAAGGAGACGGGGCGATGACGGAGACGAAGCGGAGCGGGTCGTTCGGCCAGGCGTTGAGAGCGGTGCTGTGGTCGTTCTTCGGGGTGCGCAAGCGGCGCGACCTGGAGGCCGATGCGACGCAGCTCAATCCGCTGCACGTGCTGATCGTCGCGTTGATCGCGGCCGGCGTGTTCATCGGCGTGCTGATCCTGATCGTGCGTGCGGTCGTGGGCTGAGGCTGAGGCCCGCGGCCACGAAAGAATGCAGTGCGCGGCGCCACGGCGCGGCGTGCAGGAAAGCGCGGCGGCGGTCTCGCCGCGCAAGAAATAAAGCCGGAGCGGTTTCCGGTACACAAATTGGACTGAAGTGGAGAATCAAGCATGAGCGGTCAAAACCAGACCCCGTACTATTTCGTGCCGCATCCGTCGCAGCATCCGATCAGCGCGGCCATCGGCCTGCTGGTCATGCTCGGGTCGGTAGCGCTGTGGATCAACGGTCACGACTGGGCGCCGTTTACGGCGCTGCTCGGCCTGCTGTGGTTGCTCTTCACGCTGTATCACTGGTTCGGCGACGCGATCGCCGAATCGGAAGGCGGTCATTACGGCAAGAACGTCGACAAGTCGTACCGCTGGAGCATGAGCTGGTTCATCTTCTCGGAAGTCATGTTCTTCGGCGCGTTCTTCGGCGCGCTGTTCTATGCGCGTGAAATCGCGCTGCACCAGCTCGGCAGCCTCGACTACAAGCTGATCTGGCCGGACTTCTCCGCCGTGTGGCCGAACGAAGGCCCCGCCGCGCTCGCCGGTCACTTCAAGACGATGGGCCCGTGGCCGATCCCGACGCTGAACACCGCGTTCCTGCTGTCGTCGGGCGTGACGCTGACGATCTCGCACCACGCGCTGCGCGACGATCATCGCAAGAAGGCGATCGCGTGGCTGGCCGCGACGCTCGCGTTCGGGATCTGCTTCCTGTTCCTGCAGGGCTTCGAGTACTACCACGCGTACAACGAACTGAACCTGACGCTGAACTCGGGCGTGTACGGTTCGACGTTCTTCCTGCTGACCGGCTTCCACGGCTTCCACGTGTTCCTCGGCGGCACGATGCTCGCGGTGGTGCTGGTGCGGATGATCCGCGGCCACTTCAAGCCCGATCATCACTTCGCGTTCGAAGGCGCCGCGTGGTACTGGCACTTCGTCGACGTCGTCTGGCTCGGCCTGTACGTCGTCGTCTACTGGCTGTAAATGGAAAAACGGCCCGCGCAGCGATGCGCGGGCCGTTTTCATTGGTGTGTGGGCGCGGCAGCGAAGCTGCGGGCGACACCACCCGGGCGCCGCCGCGACTCAGTCAGGCGGCGCTTTTGCTTGGTGGCGCGGCCGTGCGGCGAAATGTCACAGCGCTCACAGCGGCCGGCGCGGCAACGGGATCAACGCCCGATCGGCAGGCCGGTCGAATGGATCCAGCCCATCCAGTTCGCGAACAGGATGAGCAGGAACAGCGACACCGACAGCCCGACGCGGGTGGCGAGCGACCAGACCATGCGCTTCGTATGGCCGCGGTCGTGCATCATGAAGTAGAGCGCCGAGCCCATGCTGGCAATGATGAGGACGAAGGCGATGGGAACGAGGATGTGCATGACACGAACCGGACGACGGCAATTCGAAAGGAAGAGGATAATTATCGCACTTCGCTTTCGCGCATGTGCCGGGCGGGCCGCACGATGAAGATCCGCTGGCTGCCTGCGCTGCTGATCCTCGTCGTCGTCGCCGTCACGATCCGTCTCGGTTTCTGGCAACGCGATCGCGCGCACCAGAAGGAAGCGCTGCAGGCGAGCGTCGCGCGCTACGAGCAGGCGGCGCCCGTCGACATCGGCGCGCAGCCGGTGCCGCTCGCGTCGATCGAGTTTCATCGCGTGCGGGCAAAAGGCCGTTTCATGCCCGAACAGGCGGTGTTCCTCGACAATCGGCCGTATAACGACCAGCCGGGTTTTTACGTCGTGATGCCGTTTAAACTCACGGGCGGCGGCGTCGTGCTCGTGAACCGCGGCTGGCTGCCGCGCAACATCGCCGATCGCACGGCGATCGAGCCGTTCGCGACGCCGGCGGGCGACGTCGAGATCGTCGGCATCGCACGCGCCGACGCGTCGCGCGCGTTCGAGCTCGGCGAAGGCGGGTCGGCCGCGCACCAGAAGATCCGGCAGAACCTCGACGTCGCCGCGTATGCGAAGGAAACCGGGCTGCCGCTGCAGCCGTTCGTGATCCAGCAGACGAGCGACGACGGCGACAAGCTCGTGCGCGACTGGCCGGCGGCGACGACCGGCGTCGAGCGCAATTACGGTTATATGTTTCAGTGGTGGGCGATGGCGGCGGCCGCGCTCGGCTTCGGCCTGTACGCCGCGCGGCGTGCGGCGAAGAAGTCGGCCGGCGCGTGAGCGTCATGCCAGGACGCGGCGCCGGCGCCGCGGGTTCGTTTCGAGAGGTCTGATTTGTCCATGCAATCTTCCCGTCAAGGTCCGGCCGCTGCGCCGATCTCCCCCGCGGCCCGCAAGCGCGGCCGCTGGATGCTCGTGCTGCTGGGGCTCGTGTGCGCCGCACCGATGATCGCGTCGTACTTCACCTATTACGTGATCAAGCCGAAGGGCGGGTCGACGAACTACGGCACGCTGATCGAGCCGCAGCGCCCGATCCCGGCGGATCTGCAGGTCACCGACGAAACCGGCAAGACGGTGCCGCTGTCGTCGCTGCGCGGTGTCTGGCTGTTCGTGATGACCGACCGCAGCGCGTGCGACGACGCCTGCGCGCAGAAGCTCTATTTCATGCGCCAGATCCGCGTCACGCAGGCGGGCGAACGGCACCGGATCACGATGGTGTGGCTGCGCAGCGATGTGGGCGCGACGCCGCAGAAGGTGCTGGATGCGTACCCGGACACGCGCCGGCTCGTCGCCGATCCGGCCGCGGTGGCCGCGTGGCTGCCGGCCGACGCCGGCACGAAGGACAGCGACCACATCTACATGGTCGACCCGAACGGCAACCTGATGATGCGTTTCCCGAAAGACCCGAATCCCAGCAAGATCAAGTCGGATGTGACGAAGCTGCTGAAGTGGTCGAGCATCGGTTAAGGCGAGAGAACGAGGCACCATTCCGATGTCGTATCTACTGCAACTCGGCCTGATCGGCTTGTGCATCGCGCTGCTGCCGCTGTCGTACGTGTGGGTGAAGGCCGACGACGACAAGTTCCGCAAGCTCGTGTGGATCACCACGTTCCTGACGCTCGACCTCGTGATGTTCGGCGGCTTCACGCGGCTGACCGACTCAGGCCTCGGCTGCCCCGACTGGCCCGGCTGCTACGGCACGTCGTCGCCGTTCATCGCGCATGCCGCGATCACGGCCGCGCACCAGGCGATGCCGACCGGGCCGGTCAGCATGACGAAGGCGTGGATCGAGATGATCCACCGCTATTTCGCGATGGCGATCGGCGTGCTGATCATCGCGCAGGTGGTGATCGCGTGGGCCGCGCGGCTGCGCCGCCGCCCGCTGCACGTGTCGCCGTGGTGGCCGACGAGCCTGCTGCTGCTGATTCTCGTGCAGGGCGCGTTCGGCGCATGGACGGTCACGATGAAGCTGCAGCCGGTGATCGTCACGATCCACCTGCTGCTCGGCCTCACGCTGCTCGGCACGCTGGGCTGGCTCGCGGCGCGGCAGACGCCGCTGCCGTCGTATGACCCGGAGGCCGGCCGCTACCGTGCGGCCGCGCTCGCGGCGCTCGTGCTGCTGGTCGTGCAGATCGCGCTCGGCGGTTGGGTGAGCACCAACTACGCGGTGCTTGCGTGCACCGACTTCCCGACCTGCAACGGCCAGTGGATCCCGCCGATGGACTTCCAGCACGGCTTCCACCTGTGGCGCGCGCTCGGGATGACGAAGGACGGCGACGCGATCACGCAGGACGCGCTGGTCGCGATCCACTGGACGCACCGCACGTTCGCGTTCGTCGTGGTCGCGTACCTGGTCGTGTTCGCGCTGAAGATGCGCCGTTTCGAATCGCTGCGGCGGCCCGCGAACGGCGTGCTGCTGGTCGTCCTGCTGCAGTTCGTGACGGGCCTGACCAACATCGTGCTGCAGTGGCCGCTGCCCGTCGCCGTCGCGCACAACGGCGGGGCCGCGATCCTGCTGCTGCTCGTCGTCATGTTAAACTTTCGCATCCTTTCAAGCCGCCCCGGCCTTGTCGCGCAGCCCGCGCGCGACGCCGCCCCGGCGTGACCGTCCCCATGCAAAGCACCCTCTCCCAATCGCCCGGTAGCCGCTTTTCCCAGTACATGGCGCTGACGAAGCCGCGTGTCACGCAGCTCGCGGTGTTCTGCGCGGTGATCGGCATGTTCCTCGCGACGCCGGGCATGGTGCCGTGGCATGTGCTGATCGGCGGCACCATCGGCATCTGGCTGCTGGCCGGCGCCGCGTTCGCGATCAACTGCCTCGTCGAACAGAAGATCGACGCGATGATGCGCCGCACCGCGTGGCGCCCGTCCGCGCGCGGCGAGATCACGACGCCGCAGATCCTGGTGTTCTCGGCCGTGCTCGGCAGCGTCGGCGCGTGGACGCTCTATACGTTCACGAACCCGCTGACGATGTGGCTGACGATCGCGACGTTCGTCGGCTACGCGGTGATCTACACGCTGCTGCTCAAGCCGATGACGCCGCAGAACATCGTGATCGGCGGCGCGTCGGGCGCGATGCCGCCGGCGCTCGGCTGGGCTGCCGTCACCGGCGCGGTGCCGGGCGACGCGTGGATCCTCGTGCTGATCATCTTCGTGTGGACGCCGCCGCATTTCTGGGTGCTCGCGCTCTATCGCCGCAAGGATTACGAGAACGCCGGGCTGCCGATGCTGCCCGTCACGCACGGCGAGAAGTTCACGCGGCTGCACATCCTGCTGTACACGGTGATCCTGTTCGCGGTCACGCTGATGCCGTTCATTTCCGGGATGAGCGGGGCTGTCTACCTGACGAGCGCGGTGCTGCTCGGCGCGGTGTTCCTCGCGTATGCGTGGAAGATCCATCGCGACTATTCGGACGCACTCGCCCGCAAGGCCTTCCGCTACTCGATCGTCTATCTGTCGCTGCTGTTCGCCGCGTTGCTCGTCGATCACTATGCACGCCCGCTGCTCGGCGTGTAACCGCACGGTTTGAACGCAATGCTCCCATCACGGTTCGGGCGCCGCGCGCGCCAAGGCTGGATGCTCGCGTGCGCATTCACGGCAGCGCTGCTGCTCGCCGGATGCGACAACGCGCCGAAATTCCAGAATCTCGACATCACCGGCAACACGCAGTTCGGCAGCGATTTCTCGCTGCCCGATACGACCGGCAAGGTCCGCACGCTCGCCGACTTCAAGGGCCGTGCGGTCGTGATGTTCTTCGGCTATACGCACTGCCCGGACGTGTGCCCGACCACGATGGCCGAACTGTCCGAAGCGCTGAAGCAGCTCGGGCCGGATGCCGCGAAGCGCGTGCAGGTGCTGTTCGTCACCGTCGATCCGGAACGCGACACGCCGGCGCTGCTCGGCCAGTACGTGCCCGCGTTCGATCCGTCGTTCATCGGCCTGCGGCCGGCCGACGAAGCGCAGCTCAAGAAGGTCACGAAGGATTTCCGCGTGTACTACGCGAAGGTGCCCGGCAAGACGCCCGGCAGCTATACGATGGATCACACGGCCGCGAGCTACGTGTTCGACCGCGACGGCAAGCTGCGCCTGTTCGTGCGCGACGGCCAGGGCCCGGCCCCGTGGGTCCACGACCTGAAGCTGCTGGTCGACTGACCGGCAGCCGCCGGGCGCCCGGCCCGGCGTTTCGCGTGATGGCCTTTTTCGCGCCGTCACGTTTTCCCTCTTTCCTCGTTATGCGCATGCGCTGCCCGCCGGGCGGCGCGTCGGCATGCGCGCGCGTCGCGCCGAAGCGGCGTTACGGCAGCGCCGGCACGTTGAAGCCGGAGGCGGCGCGCGTGATCCGGAATTCCGTCACGCGATACGTGGCGAGCCCCTCGGTGACGAACGGGTCGGTTGCGAGGATCGCGTCGAGTTCGTCCCGGTCGATGCGGGCCGCGAGGATCACGCCGCCTTCGCGCGGCACCTTCGGCCCCGCCGCGATGAAGATGCCCTTGTCGAACTGCGGCTGCAGGTACGCGCGGTGGCGTTCGAGCGCGTCGTCGATGCGCTCGAGCGACGCGGTGTAGTGGATGTCGATGACGTACATGGATGGCCCTGGAATGATGCCGGCGCTTCGCGCGCCGGCCAGCCGGTCTTTTTAGCACAGCGGATG
Organism: Burkholderia sp. BCC0397; assembly: GCF_902832865.1. Lineage (NCBI taxonomy): Bacteria > Pseudomonadati > Pseudomonadota > Betaproteobacteria > Burkholderiales > Burkholderiaceae > Burkholderia > Burkholderia sp. BCC0397. Next base: position 371,279 of record NZ_CADFDL010000004.1, read on the forward strand.
CGGGCTGTCGCGCCGGTGCTGCCTCGCGACGGGCGGCGTGCCTGTCGATCGCCGGTTCATCGCGGCGACGTGTATTCAAGATGTAAGCCTCGTTGCCGTAAATGAAGGAGCAACCGTTTGCGCGCGGCAGGCCGTTCGCGCGTCGGCTGCATCGACATCGACAGAGGCACGCAGATGAGCAGAATGAGTTTGAACCGCAAGCTGTGGCTCGCGCTTGCGCTGGTATGGATCGGTCTCCTGGGCGTCGGCGCATGGAGCGCCTACGAGACGCGCGCGACGATGCTCGCCGAACGCAAGGCCGGCATCGCGAATCTCGTCGACTCGGCGGCGGGCATCGTGAAGGCCTATCACGCGTTTGCGCAGAACGGCACGCTGCCCGAGGCCGACGCGAAGCGCGACGCGCTCGCGAGCCTCGCCGCGATGCGCTATGGCGATTCGGGCTATGTGTTCGTGATGGATTCGAAGCCGGTGGTGTTGATGCATCCGACGCTGCCGAAGCTCGTCAATACGCAGGTCGGCGACTATCTCGATCCGGACGGCAAGCCGTTGTTCGTGACGATCCTGAACGCCGCGAAGGCGACCGGCAGCGGGTTCGCCGAATATCGCGGGCGGCTGCCGCACAGCGAGACGGCCGTGCCGAAGATCAGCTACGTCACGCGGTTCGCGCCGTGGGACTGGAACATCTCGAGCGGCGTATTCCTGAAGGACATCGACACCGTCTACTACCGGACGCTGCTCGGCCACCTGGCCGTGGTGTTCGTGATCGGCTTCGTGATCAGCGCGGCGATGCTGGTGATCATCCGCAACGTGCGCGGCAGCCTCGGCGGCGAGCCGGACGAAGCGGCCGCGCTCGCGACGCGCATCGCGCAGGGCGACCTCACGCAGCCGGTGCCGGTGCGCGCGGGCGACCGCACGAGCATGATGGCCGCGATGCACGACATGCAGGCGCGGCTGCAGGCGACGATCGGCGGGATTCGCCAGTCGGCCGAAGCGATCGCGTCGGCGAGCCGCCAGATCTCGGCCGGCAACGACGACCTGTCGCAGCGCACCGAGGAGCAGGCCGCGTCGCTCGAGGAAACGGCCGCGAGCATGGAGCAGCTGACCGCGACGGTGAAGCAGAACGCCGACAACGCGCGGCAGGCGAGCGGGCTCGCGAACAACGCGTCGGACATCGCGCGCACCGGCAGCGACGTCGTGAACCGCGTGATCGGCACGATGGGCGAGATCGACGACAGCTCGCGCAAGATCGCCGACATCATCGGCACGATCGAGGGCATCGCGTTCCAGACCAACATCCTCGCGCTGAACGCGGCGGTCGAGGCCGCGCGCGCGGGCGAGCAGGGCCGCGGCTTCGCGGTGGTCGCGGGCGAGGTGCGCTCGCTCGCGCAGCGCAGCGCGACGGCCGCGAAGGAGATTCGCGAGCTGATCGTCGATTCGGTCGAGCGCGTGCGCAACGGCTCGACGCTGGTCGGTCAGGCCGGCACGACGATGGGCGAGATCCTGCAGGCGGTCGCACGCGTGACCGACATCATGGGCGAGATCGCGGCCGCGTCCGAGGAACAGGCGAGCGGCATCACGCAGGTCGGGCGCGCGGTCACGCAGATGGACCAGGTGACGCAGCAGAACGCGGCGCTGGTCGAGGAGGCCGCCGCGGCGGCCGCGTCGCTGCAGGAGCAGGCCGCGCGGCTGCGCGATACGGTCGGCGCGTTCCGGGTCGGCCATACCGGCGGCCCGTCGCCGCGCGGGACCGGTGTGCGGGCGGCCGAACCGGGATTCGGTAGCGCGAAGGCGGTCGACGGGACGGTGGCGGCGTGACACGGGGCGGCCGATGGGTCGATGGGTCGATGCGGTCGATGCGGTCGATGCGGTCGAGGAGAAAGTGCAACTAACGGCCGAGCCGTGCAGCGGCCGCCAGCACTGCGCTGGTGCATACCCATATGAGCGGGATGTATTTCACTTCACGCCGATCCTGTGACACCATTTGGCCCTCCCTGCGAGTCCGGGCATACCCGTATCGCGCCCCATTTCAAGTAAGCAAGAAAGCGAGAAACAGATGAAGCGTCGCAGTCTCCTGAAGGTATTTTCCGTGCTGGCCACCGGTGCCGCGCTGACGCTGTCGGCAGGCGCGCACGCCGAAGACAAGGTGATCAAGGTCGGCACGGTCGCCGGCCCGGATTCGGAAGTGTGGCAAGTCGTGCAGAAGGTCGCGAAAGAGAAGGAAGGCCTGAACGTGAAGGTCATCGAGTTCAACGACTACGTGCAGCCGAACGCGGCGCTCGATTCGGGCGACCTCGACGCGAACAGCTTCCAGCACCAGCCCTACCTCGACAGCCAGGTGAAGCAGCGCGGCTACAAGCTCGTCAGCGCGGGCCTGACCTACATCTCGCCGATCGGCGTGTACTCGAAGAAGTTCAAGTCGCTGAAGGATCTGCCGCAGGGCGCGAAGCTCGCGGTGCCGAACGATCCGTCGAACGAAAACCGCGCGCTGCTGCTGCTGCAGACGCAAGGCGTGATCAAGCTGAAGTCGGGCGCCGGCACGGGCGGCAACAACGCGACGGTGCTCGACATCGCCGAGAACCCGAAGAAGCTGAAGATCTCCGAACTCGACGCCGCGCAACTGCCGCGCGTGCTGTCGGACGTCGACGCGGCCGTGATCAACACGAACTACGCGCTGGCCGCGAACCTGCAGCCGACCAAGGACGCGATCGCGCTCGAAGCGCTGACGAGCCCGTACGCGAACCTGATCGCCGTGCGCGCGAAGGACAAGGATCAGCCGTGGGTGAAGAAGCTGGTCAAGGCGTACCAGTCGCCGGAAGTGAAGGAATACATCAAGAAGCAGTTCAAGGGCTCGATGGTCGCGTCGTTCTGAGCGCGGTCGGTTGATCGAACGAAGGCCTGCACGTGTGCAGGCCTTTTTTTATGGGCGATCGGTGTGCTTTCGAGATTCAGGAGCAGCGCGAAGATTACACATCGCAATTGCATTTGCGTTCATTGATAAACGCTTTTTGGTAACGGTTCGTCACGTTGGCATGGAGCGTGTGCGCCGCCGCTCGAATTCAGAATGGTTATGCACGTTCTCTCTCCGGCATCCCGTTGTGCCCCGTCATTGCTGATGCCGAGCCCAATGACGATTAATTTTGAGTGAGATTCCACCATCGTTACGGTGCGATTAGCCGACAGATCGGCTGAGTTTGTCGGCGCGATAACCATATGTCTTCGTTAGAATAAAAAGCAGTTTAAAAATTACGCGCGAGGATGCTGAATGGATGCTGCCGGTCAATTGAATGGGGCCTACCATTATTACGGGATGGTCAATCTGACTGCGGGAGAACTGTTCTTCTGGATCATGGTCGACGAAACAATGAATCAGTTGGGCGTCGATGATGTCGTGTCGGTTGGCATGATCTTGCTTGGTAGAAATAATTTGCCGACCAGGACAAAGCCGATCGACGCGATACAGGGAACTTCGCTTGCAAGCAAATACTCAAGAAGAGTTTTTCAAAAGGCTCAATTCCCGTTTGGTTTGAATTTGCCAACACTGGTAGGCGGTCCCGTACGAAATTTGAAAATTAGGTTGGTCCGAAACATCGGAACCTTCGTAGGAAGAACGATCCCCGTGCTGGGTTGGGTAATTCTTGCAAGCGATATTTATATTATTGCCGGCAAGACGGTGGCTCACTACAATAGAGTTGCAATGGAGGGGGATAGGCTATGGTAGATCTTGAGAAAAAGGTGATTGAGTTTATAAGGAAAAAGTCCGGATTCTCTATATCATTCATGGCTGATGAGATAACGGAAAGTACCGATTTGGATCTGGACTTGAATTTTGATGATTGTGAGGTCGAGGATCTGATGCGGGAGTATTCAGTGAAATTTAATGTTGATATAAGTGGATTTGATATAAAAAAATATTATCCGGAAGACGATTCTTCGTTTTTTGACTTGATCAATCCGTTTAAGAAAAAAGTGATCCATCGTGTTCCGGATCTGAATGTTCGAATGCTGATCGCATCGGCAAAAGCGGGACGCTGGCTCTACGACTGACCGCTCACCGATTTTGTCTACGACCTGAGGGGGCGCTGTGCGGCGTTGCTGCAAACATCGCTTCATATCGGTACGCGTAAAGGCGGGGCGACTGCGCGGCGTCCGCCGCCCGCTCACATCTCGCCGCGCCGCGAGCAGATCGACATGATCTGCTGGATCGCGTAGTTGTCGCGCACGCCGGGCAGCGATTGCACGACGCACTCGTGAAAGCGCCGCTCGCGCGGCAGCAGCATCGCGTTGTTGCGGTACAGCGCGTCGCACGAGCGCTGGATCAGCTGCGCGGCGGCGCCGTTGCGGCTTTCGCGCAGCGCATTGAGCATGCAGTCGTCGTATTGCGCATAGCCGTCGGTCAGCGCGAATGCAGCTACCGGCACCGCCAGCGCGACGGCCGCGCATGCGATCGCACGGATTCCCCGTTTCATGTCTCCTCCGATGGTGTGGATCGGGTCGGCGGACAGCATAACGTAAAGCCACCGGCGCGGCTGACGCGTTGCGCCGGGACCGGCGTGCGGCAGGCGGACTGGCGTGCTGCGCGTTGCAGCGTGCCGGTCCGGCCGCGCGATCCGGTTCGCCCGCGACGCATCGGGGAGTGCGCGAGCGTTGGGGGTGGCGCGAGTCGGCCATGCTGCGGGTCGGCGCGCCGTCACTTCGGATGGTAAATTGAGCGCCATGTGAACGTGGTGGCGGTCACCGATTCGTCTGGGTGACAGAGCCGGTCGCGCAAAGCGCGGCTTGCTTGTGATGGTGCAACGCCGCGATGCGCCCTTGCTGGCAAGGCGCGTAGGCGGCGCGTGGCGGTGAGGAAACGACATGGACCATGGCAATGCATTGCCGGATTCCATCCGGGCGGCGATCGAGGCACACGGCGGTGCAGCGCGGTGGGCCGAACTGGCGGAGATCGAGGCGACGGTATCCGCCCGCGGCTTCCTGTTCACCGCGAAGCGACGGCCGGTACTGCGACAGGTGCAGGTTCGAGCGTCGACACATGAGCCTCGATTCGCTTTCGACGATTTTCCGCATGTCGGCGAGACGAGCGAACTTCAAGGAGAAGAACGCGTTCAGATCGTCGGCCGAGACGGGGCGGTTCTGGCACGCCGCGAAGGGCCGCGAACCGCATTTGGCGGCTGGCGACGGCAAATCTATTGGGACGACCTCGACTTTGTCTTTTTCGGCGCCTACGCGTTCTGGAACTATCTGACAGCGCCTTTCCTATTCTTGCGCGGCGGCTTTACGTTCCAGGAACTTCCGCCACTGGTGACTTCGGCCGGGACATGGTCGAGAATCCGGGCGACCTTTCCCCCCGACGTTCCAACGCACAGCCGGGTCCAGGACTTCTATTTCGATAGTCAGCACAGGCTTTGCAGGCTCGATTACACCGCCATGGTGGTCGGACGCTGGGCGCGGGCCGCTCATATCTGCGAGGATTTCCGCGAATTCGAGGGGTTCCTGGTGCCGACCCGCAGGACGGTGAAGCCGTTGCCGGTTGGCAACGCTCCATGGCCGGCTCCGGCTCTCGTTGCGATCGAGGTCCACGATTTTCGGCCAAGGCCTGCTCATTGACGCCAGTCCACTCGGCCGCTGCGACTGGAAAAGCAAGGCGGCCGCAGTCACTATGCGCGGTCGTGAAAGCACTCGCACGATGACTTGCATCGCCGCGTCGCGCGACGTGCGTGACGCCGCGTGACCAGCGACAGGTTGATGACGCGGCCGCGCCAATCGCGAAATCTTGCGCTAGAATAACTGTATATTTATACAGTATTTTGGAGCCGGATCGTGAACCGCACCGCCGCCGATGCTCAGCAGATACGTGCGCCTGATGAACGGGCTCGCGCCGTCGATGCCCTTCTCGACACCAATATGTATTCAGCGACGGGGGGAATAACCCTTTGGCGCGGCTCGCAGCTCGCGCGCGGCGGTCCGCGCACGATCGAGACGGGCTTCGCACCGCTGTCGGCCGAGCTGCCGGGCGGCGGCTGGCCGGTCGGCGGCCTCGTCGAACTGCTGGCCGCGCAGCCGGGCTGCGGCGAGATGCGGCTGCTCGCGCCCGCGCTTGCCCGCAGCGTCAGCGTCCGGCGGCCGCTCGCGCTCGTCGCGCCGCCGCAGTCGCCGCATGCCACCGCGCTCGCCAGTCTCGGCGTGCCGGCCGACACGCTGCTGTGGCTGCGCGCCGGTAGCCGCACCGATGCGCTGTGGGCCGCCGAGCAGGCGCTCAAGACCGGCTGTTGCGGCGCGCTGCTGCTCTGGCAGGACGCGCGGCCCGATGCGCTGCGGCGCCTGCATCTCGCGGCCGCGCGCACTGGCGACACGCTGTTCGTGATGCTGCGTCCGCTGTCGGCCGCGCGGCAGCCGTCGCCGGCCGTGCTGCGCGTCGCGTTGTATCCGGTGCCGGGCGGCGTGTCGCTCGACATCGTCAAGCGTCGCGGGCCCGCGCGCAGCGAGCCGCTCGTGCTCGATTTGCCGTCGCCCATCGTGGAGAGCCGCTATGCGCGTCTTGCTCGGCATCCATCTGCCGCGCCTGCCGCTCGACGTGTGCGCCCCGCCGCCGTCTGACGCAGCGGCCGGCGCGGCCGGCAGTGCGGTGCTCGAGCAGGGTGTCGTGCTGATCGCCGATGCGGCCGCGCGCCGGCAGGGCGTGCGCGCGGGCATGAAGCGCGGCGGCGTGCTCACGCTCGCGCCCGACACGCAGCTCGTCGAACGCGATCCCGCCCGCGAAGCCGATGCGCTGCGCGCGGTCGCGCTCGCGTTGCTGCGTTTCTCGCCGTGCGTCGCGCTCGACGACGAAGCCACGCTGATCGTCGACGTCGGCCCGAGCCTGCGCCTGTTCGGCGGCCTGCCGTCGCTGTGCCGCCAGGTGCGCGCGACGCTCGCGGCGCTCGGCTATGCGGCGCGCCTGTCCGCCGCGCCGACCGGGTGCGGCGCGTGGTTGCTCGCGCGCACGTCAGCCCGGGCACGCATCCGGCGCCGCGTCGCGCGCCAGGCCTCGCTCGTCCGCACGCTCGACCGGCTGCCCTGTGTGCTGCTGCCCGACGCGCGTCCGTATGCGGGCTGGTTCGACGGCCTCGGCTGCCGCACGCTCGCCGATCTGCGCCGCCTGCCGCGCGCGGGGCTGCAGCGGCGCTGCGGTCCCGCGCTGCTGGCCGCGCTCGATCGTGCGTACGGCGAAGCGGTCGAGCCGCTCGCGTGGATGGCGGTGCCGCCCGTGTTCGACGTGCGGCTCGAATTGCCGGAGCGCGTCGAATACGCGGAAGCCGTGCTGTTCGCCGCGCGGCGGCTCGTCGTGCAGCTGTGCGGCTGGCTGGCCGCGCGGCAACTGTCGCTGGCCGCGATGACGTTCGATCTCGAGCACGAGCGCGGCCGCCAGGCCGTGCCGCCGACCCCGCTCGAACTCGCGTTCGCCGCCCCCGTGCGCGACGAGGGGCATTTCATGCGGCTGCTCGGCGAGCGGCTCGCGCGCGTCGAGTTGCCGGCCGCGGTGATCGCGGTGCGCCTGAAGGCCACGCGCGTCGAATCGGTCGCGCCGCCGGCCGACGATCTTTTTCCTGAGCCGGGGGGGACGCGGGAAACCCGCGAGCGGTTGTTCGAACTGCTGGTCGCGCGGCTCGGCGCGGAGAACGTATTGCGCGCGGCGCCTGTCGCCGATTACCGGCCCGAGGTGGCGAACCGCTGGCTGCCGCTCGATGCGCAAACGGGCAAGCCGGCCGGCGGGCCGCCGGCCGTGCCGCCGAGGCCCGCGTGGTTGCTGGCCGAGCCGCTGCCGCTGTTGATGCGCGGGGAGCGGCCGGTATTTCATACGCCGCTGAGGATGATGTCGTCGCCGGAGCGGATCGAGGCCGGGTGGTTCGATGGTCAGCTCGCTGCACGCGATTACCACGTCGCGCAGGACGAAGCCGGTGCGTGCTATTGGGTGTTCAGGGAGCGGGCGGGAAGCGAGTCCGAACCGCACTGGTTACTGCACGGCCTGTTCGGGTGAACGAAGATGGTTGCGGATTTCAGCGGGCTGCCCGATTACGCGGAGTTGTTTTGCCGCTCGAACTTTTCGTTCCTGCATGGCGCGTCGCATGCAGAGGAACTGGTCGAGCGTGCGTTCGAGCTCGGTTATCGCGGGATCGCGATCACCGACGAATGTTCGCTCGCCGGCGCGCCGCGCATGCATGTCGCGGCGAAAGCGAAAGGGCTGCCGCTCGTCATCGGATCGTATTTCGAGGTCACGCCGGATGAAGTCGCGCCCGGCCACGATCCGGGCCCCGGTGCGTTCGGGCTCGTGTTGCTCGCGCAGAACCGCGAGGGCTACGGCAACCTGTCCGAATTGATTTCGTGGCAGCGGATGGCATCGCCGAAGGGCACTTACAAGCTGACGTCGCGGATGCTGTCGGCGCCGCCGGCGGAGTTTGCACACTTGCGGGGGATGCCCGACTGCTTCGCGATCCTCGTGCCCGCGTATCCGGTGCGGGCGGACGTGCTCGATGCGCAGGTCGCGTGGTTTCGCGCGACGTTCGGCGAGCGTGCGCGGCTCGGGCTCGTGCAGTTGCAGCGTGCGCTGGACGGTGCGCAGCGCGAGGAGATTCGTGAGGCCGGCGAGCGGCGACGCGTGCGACTCGTCGCGCTGGGCGACGTGACGATGCATGTGCGCTCATGCAAGCCGCTGCAGGACGTGATGACGGCGATTCGTGTCGGCATGCCGGTTGCGGAGTGCGGGTATGCGCTCGCGCCGAATGCGGAGCAGCATCTGCGCTCGCGCGGGCGGATCGCGAAGTTGTTTTCGGCGGCCGAGATCGCGGAGACGTGCGCGATGCTCGATGCGTGCGATTTCGAACTCGACTCGCTGCGCTACGAGTATCCCGACGAAATCGTGCCGAAGGGGCTCACGCCGACGCGCTATCTGGAACAGGAAACCTTCGCAGGCGCGGCCGATCGTTATCCGCAGGGCATTCCGGAAAAGGTAGAGAAGCAGATCCGATACGAACTCGATCTGATCGCCCGACTGAAGTATGAACCGTTCTTCCTGACCGTCTACGACATCGTCAAATACGCGCGCAGCCAGAACATCCTGTGCCAGGGCCGCGGCTCGGCCGCGAACTCGGTCGTCTGTTATTGCCTCCGCATCACCGAGGTCGATCCGGATCAAAGCACGATGCTGTTCGAGCGCTTCATCAGCGAGGAACGCGGCGAGCCGCCGGATATCGACGTCGACTTCGAGCATCAGCGTCGGGAAGAAGTGATTCAGCATATCTACGAAAAATACGGACACGACCGTGCCGCGCTCGCGGCCGCCGTCTCGACGTATCGTCCGCGTGGCGTGCTGCGCGAAACCGGCAAGGCGCTCGGCGTCGATCCGATGCTGGTCGATCGGGTCGCGAAGGGGCATCGCTGGTTCCACGGCAGCCGCGATCTGCTGCAGCAATTCGCGTCGACCGGGCTAGATCCGGCGACGCCGATCATTCAGGCATGGGCCGAACTGGCGGGGCGCTTGCTCAACTTCCCGCGTCACCTGTCGCAGCACTCGGGCGGCTTCGTGATCAGCCGCGGCAAGCTCACGCGGCTCGTGCCGGTCGAGAACGCGGCGATGGACGGACGGCGCGTGATCCAGTGGGACAAGGACGATCTCGAAGCGCTCGGGCTGATGAAGGTCGACGTGCTCGCGCTCGGCATGCTGTCAGCGCTGCATCGCGCATTCGACATGCGTACCGCGTGGCGCGGGCCGCCGGAGCCGGGTGGCGAGCCGTTCACGCTGAAGCACATCCCGCAGGATGACAAGGCGACCTACGACATGATCTGCCGCGCCGACACGGTTGGCGTGTTCCAGATCGAATCGCGTGCGCAGATGTCAATGCTGCCGCGCTTGCGCCCGGAGACTTACTACGATCTGGTGATCGAGGTGGCGATCGTGCGGCCAGGGCCGATCCAGGGCGGGGCAGTGCACCCCTATCTGAAACGCCGCCAGGGAATCGAAAAAGTCAGTTATCCAAAGGAGGACTTGAAGCCTGCACTCGAACGTACGTACGGTGTGCCGATCTTCCAGGAACAGGTGATGCAGATCGCGATGATCGCGGCAGGCTTCACGCCCGGCGAGGCTGACGAACTGCGCCGCGCGATGGCCGCGTGGAAGCGCAAGGGCAATCTCGAGAAATATCGCCGCAAGATCGTTGACGGGATGCGCGAGCGCGACTATCCGCCCGAATTCGCCGAACAGATCTTCGAACAGATCAAGGGCTTCGGCGATTACGGTTTCCCCGAAAGCCATGCAGCAAGCTTCGCGAAACTCGCCTATGCGAGCAGTTGGCTCAAATGCCACGAACCGGCGATCTTCCTCGCCGCGCTGCTGAACAGCCAGCCGATGGGTTTCTACCCGCCGTCGCAACTCGTGCAGGACGCGAAGCGTCATCGCGTGAAGGTGCTGCCGATCGACGTGACGCGAAGCGGTTGGGAAGCGTCGCTCGAAGCGCTGCCCAATCAGCCGCCTCCACACGGCCAGCCGGCCGTGCGGCTCGGCCTGTCGCTCGTGCGCGGCCTGGGCGAAGCCGCCGCGCGCCGCATCGAGGCCGCACGCACTGCCGGCCCGTTCGACAACGTCGACACCCTCGCCCGCCGCGCGCAGCTCGAACGCCGCGACCTCGAAGCGCTCGCCGCCGCGAACGCGCTCGCGACGCTCGCGGGCCATCGCCGCGATGCGTTGTGGCAGGCCGTCGCCGCGGCGCCGGAGCGCGACCTTCTTGCCGTCGCGCCGATCGACGAAACGGAGCAGCCCACGCTCGGCGCGCCGTCGGAAGCCGACGACATCCTCGCCGACTATCACACCACCGGCCTCACGCTGAACCGCCACCCGGTCGCGTTGCTGCGGCCGGCGTTGCGCGCGCAGCGGCTGTCGTCCGCGGCCGAACTGCGCGACCGTCCGGACGGCCGGCTCGCGCGCGCATGCGGGCTCGTGATCGCGCGGCAGATGCCGGGCACCGCGAAGGGTGTGATGTTCATGACGCTCGAGGACGAAACGGGCTGCGTGAACGTGATCGTCCGGCCCGAGCTGCTCGCGCGGCAGCGCCGCGAAACACTCGATTCGCGGCTGCTCGCGGCATCCGGCGTGTGGCAGGTCGTGAGCGACGTGCGGCACCTCGTCGCGCAGCATTTCGAGGATCTGACGCCGTTGCTCGGCGGCCTGCGCACGTCGAGCCGGGAATTCCATTGACGTCTGCATCGCGCCGGCCCGCTCACCGGTGCATACCAATTGGCTCAACTGGTTCTATTCTGGTCTCATATTCGTGCCCGAAATCCGGCTTGACCGTGCACCGGAACCGTCCCCTTGCATACCACTTCGGGTAAATCCCTATCCCGCACTGCGTTGTAAACAAAGGCTTTGCCGGCACTAAAACGCTTGCCGCGCAAGGCTTTCGGCGATTTCCGCGGCGCTAATACCAGTTCGTTGACTGGTATTATGGTGGTTATATAATGCGTTCACTTTCGACGGTCCGAGATCGTCGCCCGACACGCGGAGGCACATGGAAACCGGCTGGTCCGAACTGGCGCCCGATCCCCTTGACGACACGCCGCTGTATCTGCAGCTCGCCCGCAAGCTGGCGAGCGCGATCCACGCCGGCGCGTGGCGCGCCGGCGAGGCGCTGCCGTCGGAGCGGCTGCTGTCGGTGTCGGTCGGCGTGTCGCGGATCACCGCGCGTCGTGCGCTCGCGCTGCTGGTCGAGCAGGGCCTGATCAAGCGGGCGCGTGGCGCGGGCAGCTTCATCACGCCGCGTGTCGCCGATCCGCTGTCGCGGCTCGTCGGCTTCACCGCGAAGATGCAGCAGCGCGGCTTCGTGCCCGATTCGGTGTGGCTGTCGCGCACGCTGCGCGCCGCGAGCCGCGACGAGATCACGCATCTCGGCCTCGCGCCCGGCGCGACGGTGGCGCGGCTCGAACGGCTGCGCCGCGCGGACGGCATCGTGATGGCGGTCGAGCATTCGACGCTGCCCGCCGCGGCGGTGCCCGATCCGCAGGTGCTCGGCGCGTCGCTGTACGAATACCTCGAGGCGCGCGGCATGACCGTCGTGCGCGCGCTGCAGCACTTTCGCGCGGCGAACGCGACGCACGCGATCGCGAAATGGATGGCGGTGAAGCCGGGCTCGGCGCTGCTGGTGATCACGCGGATCGGCTACGGCGCCGACCAGCGCGCGATCGAAATGACCGAAACGTATTGCCGCGACGACTACTACGACTTCGTCGCCGAACTGAAACGCTGACGCGCGAGACTGTCCGCGCACCCCGCGCGATGGAACGCAATCGCGCGCAATGAATCGCAACGCATTGGCAAATCACGACGCGGATGCCCGCGTCACCAGATCATCAAGAGAACGTCATGCTGACTGGCAACATCCTCACCCCCGACGGCTGGATTCACGGCTCGCTCGATAGCGAGAACGGCCGCATCACCACGCTCGACGGCACGCCCGTCGATCCCGCGAAGAACGACGCACCGTACATCCTGCCCGGCTTCATCGACCTGCACGTGCATGGCGGCGGCGGCGCCGACGTGATGGAAGGCGGCGACGCGATCGAAACGATCGTCCGCACGCACGCGCAATTCGGCACGACGAGCCTGCTCGCGACGACGATGACCGCGCCGCGCGACGAACTGATGGAGGTCGTCGCGAACCTCGGCACCGTCGCGCGCACCCGCACGCCGGGCGGCGCGCGCGTGCTCGGCGTGCATCTCGAAGGGCCGTACATCAACCCCGGCAAGCTCGGCGCGCAGCCCGACGCGGCCGTGTCGGCCGTGCTCGACGAGGTGCTGAAGTACCTGTCGATCGCGCCGATCCGCGTCGTCACGCTGGCGCCGGAAATCGCCGGCCACATCGAGATCATCGGCGAGATGGCCGCGCGCGGCGTGCGCGTGCAGCTCGGCCACTCGCTCGCGACCTACGACGACGCGGTCGCCGCGCTCAAGCACGGCGCGTGCGGTTTCACGCACCTGTTCAACGCGATGTCGCCGCTGCATCACCGCAATCCGGGCCTCGTCGGCGCGGCGCTCGCGCACGCCGAGTACGCGGAAATCATCCCCGACCTGCTGCACGTGCACCCGGGCGCGATTCGTGCGGCGCTGCGCGCGATCCCGCGCCTGTACGTCGTGACCGACAGCACGTCCGCCACCGGCATGCCCGACGGCGAATACCGGCTCGGCAGCCAGCACGTGACGAAGTGCCTCGGCGGCGTGCGGCTCGCCGACGGCACGCTCGCCGGCAGCACGCTGACGATGGATCAGGCGCTGCGCAACCTGGTATCGCTCGGCCTGCCGATCGCCGACGTGTCGAACCGGATGTCGCGCTACGCGGCCGACTACCTCGGCGTGACCGATCGCGGCCGCCTCGAGCGCGGCGCATGGGCCGACCTCGCGGTATTCGATCGCGACCTGAACCTCACCGCGACCTACGTCGAAGGAGAATCGATTGTCGAATATGCTTAAGGAAGCGCGCGAGTCCGCCCAGGTCGTCGCCGCGCAGATCGCCGACACCACGCGCGTCGAAGCGCTCGCCGGGCAATTGCTCGATCACCCGCCGGCCGTCGCGCTGACGGTCGCGCGTGGCAGCTCGGATCACGCCGCCAGCTATTTCGCGAGCCTCACGATGAGCCGCCTCGGCGTGCCGGTCGCGTCGCTGCCGATGTCGGTCGCGACGCTGCAGCAGGCGCCGCTGAAGGTGCAGGACCAGCTCGCGCTCGCGTTCTCCCAGTCGGGCAAGAGCCCCGATCTCGTCAACACGATGGCCGCGCTGCGCGAAGCCGGCGCGCGTACCGTCGCCGCCGTGAACGTGCTGCCGTCGCCGCTCGCCGACGCATGCGAGCACCAGCTGCCGCTGCTGGCCGGCCCCGAACTGTCGGTCGCCGCGACCAAGAGCTATATCGCGATGCTGTCGCTGTCCGCGCAGATCGTCGCGTACTGGCAGCGCGACGCCGCGCTGATCACCGCGCTGCGCGGCCTGCCCGACGTGCTCGCGCAGGCCGGCCGGCTCGACTGGTCGCAGGCCGTCGCGGCGCTCGCGGGCGTCGAGCGGATGATCGTGATCGGCCGCGGCCTGGGCCTCGCGATCGCGCAGGAAGCCGCGCTGAAGCTGAAGGAAACGTCCGGCATCCAGGCCGAGGCATTCTCGAGCGCCGAAGTCCGTCACGGCCCGATGGAGCTGATCGACCGCGACTATCCGCTGCTCGTGTTCGCCCCGCCCGGGCCCGAGCAGGCCGGCCTGCTGCAGCTTGCCGCAGACATGCGCGCACGCGGCGCCGCGGTGCTGCTCGCGGCGCCCGCCGGCACGCCCGGCGTATCGACGCCCGGCGTATCGGGCACCGTGCTGCCGCTCGCGCAGTCCGCCCATTCGGCGCTCGACCCGATCGCCGCCATTCTTTCGTTCTACGTGATGGCGGCGGATCTCGCCGTCGCACGCGGCCGCAATCCCGACACGCCGCGCCACCTGAACAAAGTCACCGAAACGCACTGATAGCCGAGAAAGCCGATGAGACGCGCCGAGGAGTCCCAGTTGAAGAGCCCCACCCACGATCAGATCGTTCTGCTCAGCCCGTTGACCGGGCCGATCGTCGCACTGGCCGACGTGCCCGATCCGGTGTTCTCCGGCGGGATGTTCGGCGACGGCATCGGCATCGACCCGCTAGCGGGCCGGCTCGTCGCGCCGTGCGCGGGCGTCGTGTCGCATCTGGCGCGCACCGGCCACGCGGTGACGATCACGACGCCGCAAGGCGCGGAAGTGCTGCTGCACATCGGCATCGACACCGTCGAGCTGAACGGGCAGGGTTTCATCGCGCACGTCGAAGCCGGCGCGCGCGTCGAAGCGGGCACGCTGTTGATCGAGTTCGACCAGGACGCGGTGGCGCGCCACGCACATTCGCTCGTGTCGGTGATCGCGATCGCGAATTCCGACGCGTTCGAGGTGGTCGATCGCGCGAGCGGTTTCGCGACCGCCGGCGAGACGCCGTTGCTCGCGCTGCGCGGCAAGGGCGAAGCCGCCGCGCAGGCGGCGCAGGCCGGTGCGGCCGCGCACAACGAAGTGCGCCGCGAGATCGTGCTCGCGCAGCCGGGCGGCCTGCATGCACGGCCGGCCGCACGGGCGCGTGAAGCCGTGCGCGGGTTCGACGCGACCGTCGACGTGCTGTTCGACGGCCGCAAGGCGTCGATCGCGAGCGTCGTCGGCCTGCTCGGTCTCGGCGCCGGCGAAGGCGCGACGGTCGAGCTGGTCGGCCGCGGCGCGCACGCGCAGCAGGCCGTCGATGCGGTCGAGCACGAGCTGCTGCGCGAAGCGCACGGCGAAGTGGAAGAAAAGCCGGCGCGGCTGCGCTCGCCCGCGCCGCAGATGGTTGCGCGCCACACCGGCGCGCCGCGCGATGGCGCGCCCATCGATCCGAACACGCTCGCGGGCGTGTGCGCGGCGCCCGGTATCGCGGTCGGCACGCTGGTGCGTCTCGACGATGCGGACATCTTGCCGCCCGAGCAAGCCTCCGGCACGCCGGCCACGGAAAGCCGCCAGCTCGACCAGGCGCTGAAGGCGGTCGATGCCGAACTCGACGAAACGGTGCGCAACGCCTCGGCGCGCGGTGCGGTCGGCGAAGCGGGCATCTTCGCGGTGCATCGCGTGCTGCTGGAAGACCCCACGCTAGTCGACGCGGCGCGCGACCTGATCAGCCTCGGCAAGGGCGCGGGCTTCGCGTGGCGCGCGACGATCCGCACGCAGATCGACACGCTGTCGAAGCTCGACGATGCGCTGCTCGCCGAACGCGCGGCCGACCTGCGCGACATCGAGAAGCGCGTGCTGCGCGCGCTCGGCCATACGAGCGGCGCGACGCGTGCGCTGCCCGACGAAGCCGTGCTCGCGGCCGAGGAATTCACGCCGTCCGACTTGTCGTCGCTCGATCGCCAGCGCGTGACCGCGCTCGTGATGGCGCGCGGCGGCGCGACGTCGCATGCGGCGATCATCGCGCGGCAGCTCGGCATCCCGGCGCTGGTGGCGGTCGGCGATGCGCTGTACGCGATTCCGGACGGCACGCAGGTCGTCGTCGATGCGAGCGCGGGCCGGCTCGAACACGCGCCGACCGCGCTCGACGTCGAGCGCGCGCGGCACGAGCGCCAGCGCCTGGACGGCGTGCGCGAGGCGAACCGGCAACAGGCCGGTGAGGCAGCCGCGACGGTCGACGGCCGCGCGATCGAGGTGGCCGCGAACATCGCGACGCTCGACGACGCGAACACCGCGGTCGACAACGGCGCGGACGCGGTCGGCCTGCTGCGCACCGAACTGATGTTCATCCATCGCCAGGCCGCGCCGACGGCGGTCGAACACCAGCAGAGCTACCAGTCGATCGTCGACGCGCTGCAGGGCCGCACGGCGATCATCCGCACGCTCGACGTCGGCGCGGACAAGGAAGTCGACTACCTGACGTTGCCGCCCGAACCGAATCCGGCGCTCGGCCTGCGCGGCATCCGCCTCGCGCAGGTGCGCCCCGATCTGCTCGACGATCAATTGCAGGGCCTGCTCGCGGTGAAGCCGTTCGGCGCGGTGCGCATCCTGCTGCCGATGGTGACCGACGCGGGCGAACTCGTGCGGCTCAGGAAGCGCATCGACGAATTCGCGCGCGCGCAGGGCCGCACCGAGTCGATCGAGGTCGGCGTGATGATCGAGGTGCCGTCGGCCGCGCTGCTGGCCGACCAGCTCGCGCAGCACGCGGATTTCCTGTCGATCGGCACCAACGACCTGACCCAGTACACGCTCGCGATGGACCGCTGCCAGGCCGATCTCGCCGCGCAGTCCGACGGCCTGCATCCGGCCGTGCTGCGCCTGATCGACATCGCGGTGCGCGGCGCCGCGAAGCACGGCAAGTGGGTCGGCGTATGCGGCGCGCTGGGCGGCGATCCGCTCGCGGTGCCGGTCCTGGTGGGCCTCGGCGTGACCGAACTGTCGGTCGACCCGGTGTCGGTGCCGGGCATCAAGGCGCGTGTGCGCCGTCTCGATTACCAGTTGTGCCGTCAGCGCGCGCAGGATCTGCTCGCGCTCGATTCGGCACAGGCGGTAAGGGCAGCAAGCCGCGAGGTCTGGCCGCTCGACTGAGCGTCGACGGCAGGTTCGCGACCGGTTTCACGACGAAGGCAATTGGGTCAACGACGATTAATGACGAGACAAGGATTGGAGGACTGAATGAACGGGAATCCGTTTCTGAAAATACAGGGCCTGGGCCGGGCGCTGATGCTGCCGATCGCGGTATTGCCGGTCGCCGGCATCCTGCTGCGGCTCGGCCAGCCGGACGTGTTCAACATCAAGATGATCGCCGACGCCGGCGGTGCGATCTTCGACAACCTGCCGCTGCTGTTCGCGATCGGCGTGGCGGTCGGCTTCGCGAAGGACAACAACGGCGTGGCGGCGCTCGCGGGCGCGATCGGTTACCTGATCGAAACCGCGATCATGAAGGACATCGATCCCAAGCTGAACATGGGCGTGCTGTCCGGGATCATCGCGGGGGTCGTCGCGGGCCTGCTGTACAACCGCTACAAGGACATCAAGCTGCCGGACTACCTCGCGTTCTTCGGCGGGAAACGGTTCGTGCCGATCATTACGGGGCTGGTCTGCGTGGTACTCGGCATCGCGTTCGGATACGTGTGGCAGCCGGTCCAGCATGCGATCGACGCGGCCGGCCAGTGGCTGACGACGGCGGGCGCGATCGGTGCGTTCGTGTTCGGCTTCCTGAACCGCCTGCTGCTCGTCACCGGCCTGCACCACATCATCAACTCGCTCGCGTGGTTCGTGTTCGGCAACTTCACGCCGCCCGCCGGCGGCGAGATCGTGCACGGCGACCTGCACCGCTTCTTCGCGGGCGACCCGACCGCGGGCACCTTCATGGCCGGCTTCTTCCCGATCATGATGTTCGGCCTGCCGGCGGCGTGTCTCGCGATGCTGCACGAAGCGCCGAAGGAGCGCCGCGCGATGGTCGGCGGCCTGCTGCTGTCGATGGCGCTTACGTCGTTCCTGACCGGCGTGACCGAGCCGATCGAGTTCAGCTTCATGTTCCTCGCGCCGGTGCTGTACGTGATCCATGCGGTGCTGACGGGGCTGTCGCTCGCGATCTGCCAGATCCTCGACGTGAAGCTCGGCTTCACGTTCTCGGCCGGCGCGATCGACTACGTGCTGAACTACGGGCTGTCGACGAAGGGCTGGCTTGCGATCCCGCTCGGCATCGCGTACGGCGCCGCGTACTACGGGCTGTTCCGTTTCTTCATCCGCAAGTTCAACATGGCCACGCCTGGCCGTGAGCCGGCATCGACCGATGCGGCCACGGAATCGTACGCATCGGGCGGCTTCGTCGCGCCGGCCGCGGGCGCGGCTGCAACGGCTGCCGCACCGCGTGCGCAACGCTACATCGCCGCGCTCGGCGGGGCGGCCAACCTGTCGGTCGTCGACGCGTGCACGACGCGCCTGCGCCTGACCGTCGTCGATCCGGAGCAGGTATCGGAGCCGGAACTGAAGTCGATCGGCGCACGCGGCGTGCTCAAGCGCGGCGGCAACAGCGTGCAGGTGATCATCGGGCCCGAGGCCGACCTCATCGCCGACGAGATGCGTGCCGCGATCGGCGGCGGCGCGACCGGTGCCGCATCGACCGCAACCGGCGCTGCTGCGCAGCCCGTCACGGGCGCGGCCGCCGGCCCGCTCGATCCGGAGCCGACGCGCTGGCTCGCGGTGTTCGGCGGGGCGACCAACGTCGCGTCGCTCGATGCGGTGGCCACCACGCGCCTGCGCGTGGTCGTGCGCGATCCGTCGGCGGTCGATCGCGAGCGTCTCGGCACGCTCGACGTCGCATGGGTGTCGCTCGACACGTTCCACATCGTCTGCGGCAACGCGGCGGCTCGCTATGCCGAACAGCTCGGCGCGCGCCTGCCGCCGTCGGGCGGCGGGGCGGCGGCACAACCGGCGTGATGCGGTGACGCCGGCCTGATCGATCCGCGCGGCGGATTCGGGCCGGCGGTCAAAGGAAAACGGCTTGCGACGTACGCGTCGCAAGCCGTTTTTCTTTTGGGGCGGGCGATGCGCGATGCGTTTGCCCGCATCGCGCATTACCCGCCGCCTTCAGCCGTTCACGGATTCGTCAGCGTGAAGGTCGGCTTCCGGTAGCCGACGCCGGCGCGGTCGAGCTTCGGCAATTCGCGTTGCGTGAGCAGCGTCGCGAAGCCGGCCCAGTCGCGCTGCAGCGCCGCGATGTCGACGTGGTGCGTGTCGCCGCGCTTGAAGCGCACGCCGGCCGCATACGGCAGTTCCCAGTCGGCCCGGTGCCACGCGCGCTCGGCGAGCGCGAGCAGCCGCGGGTAGGTCATGTATTCGAGGAAGGTGTCGTTGCGCATCACCTCGCCCCACGCCTGGCCCTGCATGCCTTCGATGCGCGGCGCGGGGCCCGTGCCCGTCACCTCGAACGGGTTGCCGTCACGGTCGCCCATCACTTCGGCGTTCTGCGGCAGGTTCTCCGGCGCGAACGAGAACACCTTGTACTCGTCGGTCGCGTGCGAGCCCCAGTAGTAGCCGCGCTCGCGCGGATTGAGCGTGTACGGGAAGTCGAAGTACAGGTAGTCGGGCAGCGCGAGCACCGTCAGGTAGCCCTTGCCGCTCAGGTCGCGCGCGCTGTCCGACGCACCCCAGAAGATCGTGTCCCACAGCGACACCATCACGCGGCGCGTGCTGAAATCCTGCGGCCCGTTCGCATGCTTGATGCCGTCCTGCCACGCGGCCATCGTGCCGATCCCGTTCGCGTTGACGGCCGCGCTCACCTGTTTCGCGAAACGCGTCGGCAGCTCGTCGATCGACTTGATCTCGCCGCGCTGGAGCAGCGCCGTGCACGCGGGCGAACGCGCCCATGGCTTGTCCTGCGCGGCCAGATCGATGCGCCCCTTGTTCGGATCGGTGCCGTTCAGCGGCTGGAAGCCGCCGCCGAGGAAGATGTTCTTCGCCTCGTCGCCGCCGTAGTGCCAGGTCTGCAGCGGCGCCTGCGCGTCCGCGTGCATCGCCGCGATCTCGCGGATCACCTTCGACGCGAAGTTGAGCGCGCCCGGCACGCACGGGTTCAGGTCGCTGCGCCGGTCGTAGAACTGCACCGTCGTCAGGTTCGTCGTGTCCTGCGGGTCGAGCAGCCGATACGCGTTCGCTTCCTGCTCGCGGCCGGCCGCATGCAGCCGCCGGTAGCGCGCCTCCATCGTCACGACGGCCGCCCGTGCATGCGCGGGCATGTCGATCTCGGGGATCACCTGCACGAAGCGCGCGGCCGCGTAGCGCACGAGCGCCACGTAGTCGTCGCGCGTCAGGTAGCCGCCGCCCGAGCGGTTGTCGGGGCCGGAGCCGAGCTGCGGCAGCAGGCAGCGCGTCTCGCCCGGGTCGTGGCAGCGGCGTGAGCCGATCTCGGTCAGCTCGGGCAGGCCGGGAATCTCGATGCGCCAGCCTTCGTCGTCGGACAGATGCAGATGCAGGCGGTTGAGCTTGTACGCGCTCATCTGGTCGATCAGGCGGCGCAGCGTCGCCGGGTGCTTGAAGTTGCGCGCGAGGTCGACGTGCATGCCGCGATGCGGGAAGCGCGGCGCATCCTCGACGAGCATTGCCGGGATCGGGCCGCCGCCGGCCGGCGCGAGCGAGTAGAGCGTCTGCACGCCGTAGTACAGGCCCGCGCGATCGTAGCCTTCGATCAGCACGCCGCGCGGCCCGATCGCGAGCCGGTAGCCGCCCGGTGTCGCGAGGTCGGCCGGCAGCCGGCGCGGCGCGACGATGCCGAGAACCGGCACGCGTGCGCCGTCGAGCCCGAGGGTCGTCGCGCGCTCGCGCAGCGCCGCGACCTGTGCACCAGGCAGGTCCGGCAGCGCGAGTTCGACGCCGCGCAGCTCGAGCGTGCCGGGCAGCGGCAGTTCGCGCTTCACGCTCGGCAGCGCGCGGCCCGGATCGGGCCGTGCGGCCACCGGCGGCGCGTTGCCGGTCGAGTTGTTCTGCGCGTCGGCCGGCAGCGATTCGACGTAGCGCAGCTCGTTGTCGGTGTCGTTGTAGCGCAGCACGGCCGGCGGCGCGCCGTCGACGACGACATACGGGCGCGGAATCACGTCGCTGTAGCGCAGCAGCCAGTATTCGGCGACGAACGGCAGCTCGATGCGCTCGCCGGGCGCGAGCCGCACCGAGCCCGGCTGTGGCGTCAGTTCGTACAGGTCGCCGGTGAGCCGCCGTAGCGCGAAGCCCGGACGGTCGATCCGCAGCAGGCGGCGGATGCTGTGCAGGTAGAGCTTCCAGCCGCCGTCGGCGATCGCCTGGTGGCCGCGGTTCTGCAGGATCAGGCGGCCCGTCGCGCAGGCGGCGCCGTCGGCGCCGAGATCGGCGCATGGCACGCCGGCCGCGGCCGCGTGGTTGTTGTCGACGGCCACGCGCAACGCGAGGCCGTTCGACAGCAGCGCCGCGAGACCGGCCGCCTGGGCGGCGGCCGATTGCGCGGCGCCGGCGTTCGCGCCAGCGGCGGCCGACGCCGGTACCGCGGAGATCGCAGCCGGCGACAGCACCGCGAGCAGCAGACCGGCAATGAGGGAGGGCAAGGTACGCTTCAATTCGAACTCCTGAGAAAAAGAGGGCGTGGCGGCGTCGGGACGCGACGTCGCTGCGATCGGGTCTTTCAGTGGAGCTGCGGGAGATACCAGCACGCGGGGCGATGCGGTTGCCCCGCGCGCATTCGGCACGCGGGAGCGTGCGTTACGGAACGGGAGGCGGGCATGCGTGCCGATCGGACCGGCGCGGCGGCGTGCGCGGAATCATCGACGGCACGTGGCAATCGCCACGGCGGCGACGCGGCCGCAGCCGGCGGCATTCGTCCGGCCGCGCACGAGCGCGACGACGGCGCGCGCCGTGGCAAGCGGACGTCGACACGGCGCGCAGGCGCACGCCACACACGGGATTCGCATGTCTCCCCCACCCAGAAGGAATCGGCCTGTCAGCGGCCGTGTCCAACGATCTTATGAAACCTTTTATTGGTATTCAAGTGGTATCAATCTGGCGCTAAATTGGCATCGATGTCTGACGCGTGCCGGCGCGGCCGGGACGAAAAAAAACCTCGCGCGAAGCGAGGTTCTTTGCGGACCGCGGCGGTGCGATCCGCCGCACACGTCAGTGCGTCAGTCCCGGCGCGCCCGCACCGGCGCTTCCTGCGTCTTCTGCCGCGCTTCGAGCCACATCGCGTTGACGATGCCGAACGACAGCGCGACGCCGATACCGAGAATCCAGCTGAAATACCACATGATCCGACTCCTTGCGAAACGGTGGGCGAGGGCGCCTGCGCGCCCCGGCCCAGTTCAATGCATCAATACATCGAGTGCTTGTTCTCTTCGAGCGACTGGTGCGTGACCTTGCCGCGCATCACGCGATACACCCAGCTCGTGTAGAGCAGGACGATCGGCAGGAACACGATCACCGCGAACAGCATCACCTGCAGCGTCATGTGGCTCGACGTCGAATCCCACACGGTCAGGCTGCTGCGCGGGTCGAGCGACGACGGCATGATGAACGGGAACATCGAGAAGCCCGCGGTCAGGATCACGCCGACGATCATCAGGCCGGTGCAGAAGAACGCCGTCTTCTCCTGCTTCGAGCCGGCGAGCAGCAGCGCGAGCACGCCGCCCGCGATCCCGACGACGGGCGCCGCGATCATCCACGGATATTCGCCGTAGTTCGCGAGCCACAGGCCCGAACCGGCGGCGACGTCCTTGAGCAGCGGGTTCGCGACGGTGTCGGTCGGCGCGGCGTGGGTGATGTGGAAGCCGCCGATATACGACGCGACCAGCACGCCGGCCAGCACGAACAGCACGACCGCGAGGAACGACGCGGCGCGCAGCGCGATCGATGCACGGCGCGCGATCGCGCCGTCGGTCTTCATCTTGATGAATGCGGCGCCGTGCGCGACGAGCATCGTGAGGCTGACGAGCCCGCACAGCAGCGCGAACGGGTTCAAGAGCGCCCAGAAGCCGCCGTAGTAGGTCACGCGCAGGTCGCTGTCGAACTTGAACGGCACGCCCTGCAGCAGGTTGCCGAACGCGACGCCGAACACCAGCGCCGGTACGAAGCCGCCGACGAACAGGCCCCAGTCCCAGCCCGCGCGCCAGCGCGGGTCCGGCCGCTTGCTGCGGTAGTCGAAGCCCACCGGCCGGAAGAACAGCGCGAACAGCACGAGCAGCATCGCGAAGTAGAAGCCGGAGAACGACGCCGCGTAGACGAGCGGCCAGGCCGCGAACATCGCGCCGCCGGCCGTGATCAGCCACACCTGGTTGCCTTCCCACGTCGCGCCGACGGTGTTGACGATGATGCGGCGCTCCTCGTCGGTCTTGCCGAGGAACGGCAGCAGCGCGGTCGCGCCCATGTCGAAGCCGTCGGTGACGGCGAAGCCGATCAGCAGCACGCCGACGAGCAGCCACCAGATCAGCTTGAGAGTTGCATAGTCCATAGCGATTCCTTGTTCCGTTGCGAGGGCGTACTCAGACTGCGGCACGCTCGCCGGCAGCGGCGAGTTCGTGGTGATAGCGGCCGGTATGCAGCGACGACGGGCCGAGGCGCGCGTACTTGAACATCAGCTTGATCTCGATGACGAACAGCGCGGTGTAGAACAGGATGAAGCCGGCGAGACTCAGGTACAGGTCGCTCGGCTGCAGGCTCGACGCGGACAGGTGCGTCGGCAGCACGCCGGCGATCGTCCACGGCTGGCGGCCGAGCTCGGCGACGATCCAGCCGAATTCGATCGCGATCCACGGCAGCGGGATCGCCCACACCGCGTAGCGCAGGAACCAGCGGCGGTTGTCCTGCAGCAGTTCGCGGCGCGCGCAGAACCAGAACGCGGCAACGAACGTCGCGACGAACAGGAAGCCGAGGAACACCATGATCCGGAACGAGAAGAACACCGGTGCGACGGGCGGGATCGTCTTCTTCGCGGCGGCCTTGATCTGCTCGGGCGTCGCGTCGGTCACGTTCGGCGTGAACTGCTTGAGCATCAGCCCGTAGCCGAGATACTGCTTGTGCTGGTCGAACAGCGCGCGGGTCGCGTCGCTCGTGTCGCCCTGCTTGAGCTTCTGCAGCGCGCCGTACGCGATCATCCCGCTCTGGATGTGCTCCTCGCTGTGCTTCGCGAGATCACGCAGGCCAATCACCGGTTCGTCGATCGAGCGCGTCGCGATCAGGCCGAGCGCGTACGGGATCTTGATCGCGTAGTCGGTGCGCTGTTCTGCCTGGTTCGGGATGCCGATCAGCGTGAACGACGCGGGCGCCGGCTGGGTTTCCCATTCGGATTCGATCGCGGCAAGCTTCATCTTCTGCACTTCGCCGGTCGTATAGCCCGATTCGTCGCCGAGCACGATCACGCACAGCGTGGCCGCGAGGCCGAAGCCGGCCGCGACTGCGAACGAGCGCAGCGCGAAGTCGACGTCGCGCTTCTTCAGCAGGTACCACGACGACACGCCGAGCACGAACATCGCCGCCGACACGTAGCCGGCCGATACCGTGTGCACGAACTTCACCTGCGCGACCGGGTTGAACAGCACGTCGAACAGGCTGGTCATTTCCATGCGCATCGTCTGGTAGTTGAACTCGGCGCCGACCGGGTTGTTCATCCAGCCGTTCGCGACGAGGATCCACAGCGCGGACAGGTTCGAGCCCAGCGCGACGAGGAACGTGACCATCAGATGCTTGACCTTCGACAGGCGGTTCCAGCCGAAGAAGAACAGGCCGACGAACGTCGATTCGAGGAAGAACGCCATCAGGCCTTCGACCGCGAGCGGCACGCCGAAGATGTCGCCGACGTAGTGCGAGTAGTACGACCAGTTCGTGCCGAACTGGAATTCGAGCGTGATGCCGGTCGTCACGCCCATCGCGAAGTTGATCCCGAACAGCTTGCCCCAGAACTGGGTCATGTCCTTGTAGACCTGCTTGCCGGTCATCACGTAGACCGCTTCCATGATGACGAGCAGCCAGGACAGGCCGAGCGTCAGCGGCACGAACAGGAAGTGGTAGAGCGCCGTGATGCCGAACTGCAGACGTGACAGATCGACGACTTCACTACTTATCATGGTGGTCTCCCTCGGTAGAGGCGGGCGCCGGCACCGAGAGCAGCCTCTCGGCGACGGCAGCAGGCGGCAGTGACATATGCTGGGCCTGCGGATGATTGAAGAATGCGTATTTGAGCGACATCAGGAGGATCAGCTTGACGATCAGCACCAGGGTGATGTCGCGGGCGAGGGTCGGTCCGCGTGCCCACGCGGCGATGCGCGCCCGCCAGCCGATCGTGCCGGCCGGCCGCGAGGGCGGCGCAGGCTCTTTTTTGATCGAGATCAAGGCGATTATCCTGAATCGATTGAGGTCGGATTGGGGGCGACTTTACGTCGGATATATGACGGCCGTGAAGCTGTTTTAATCCTTTTGCGCCTGACATGCCAATTTTAAAAGGACTGCTTTCCGATGCCGAGTGCTGCGCTGCGGCAGACCGTCGCGAAACAGGGGGCAAAAATTGAGGCAGATCAAGGTTATGCGGAAGGGCGCCGCAAATGGCGTAATACCCGATGAATCAGTTCAATTAATCGGTGCAGAAACGGCGCGTGAAACGCGCTGAAAAGCGGGTGAAAAGCAGTGGAAAAAACGGACGAAAAAAAACCGCTGCCGGTCGGGCAGCGGTTTTCGATGAAGCGCTCTGGAACGCCGGGGATTTACGCGTATTCGGCGAGGGCGGTGCGCATCTTTTTCATCGCGCTTGCTTCGATCTGGCGGATGCGTTCCGCCGACACGCCGAATTCGGCGGCGAGATCGTGCAGCGTCGAGCCGCCCGAGCCGTCGTCGTCGACGTGCAGCCAGCGCGCCTCGATGATGCGGCGGCTGCGCGCATCAAGCGCGTCGAGCGCCTGCGCGATGCCGTCCGTCTGCAGCATGTCGCGCTGGCGCGCGGCCAGCACGGCGGTCGGCTCGTTGTGCGAGTCGGCCAGATAGGCGATCGGCGCGTACGACTCCTCGCCGTCTTCCACTTGGCCCTCGAGCGCGACGTCGCCGCCCGACAGGCGCGTTTCCATCTCGGTCACTTCTTCGCGCTTGACGTTGAGCGCCTGCGCGAGGCCGTCGATTTCCTCGGGCGTCATCGCCTGCATGCTCTTCTTGTGGCTGCGCAGGTTGAAGAACAGCTTGCGCTGCGCCTTCGTCGTCGCGACCTTCACCATGCGCCAGTTGCGCAGGATGTACTCGTGGATCTCGGCCTTGATCCAGTGAATCGCATACGACACCAGGCGCACGTTTTGCGCCGGGTCGAACCGCTTCACGGCTTTCATCAGACCGATGTTGCCTTCCTGGATCAGGTCGCCGTGCGGCAGGCCGTAGCCGAGATAGTTGCGCGCGATCGACACGACGAGACGCAGGTGCGACAGCACGAGGCGGCGCGCCGAGTCGAGGTCGTTGTTTTCGCGGAATTCGGTTGCGTACTGGCGTTCCTCTTCGGCGGTCAGCAGCGGAATGCGATTGACGGCCTGGATGTACGCGTCGATGTTGCCGAGCTGGCCGGGCAACATCGATTGGGCTGCGAGCGCCAGCGAGCCTGCCGATTCGGCCTTGGCCGGCGTCGGGCTCAGGGTGTTCGGGAGGGTCAGGGCGTTGCTCACTAAAAACTCCTTTGGAATCAGGGACAAACCCCGGTCTCGGATGAGATTCCGTGGGCCATCTTAGCACTCCCGCAAGACGAGTGCTAATTCCTTAGAGCGGGCGGGGGCATCCGAGTTCCCCATTTTTCTATCGAATCAGTCGAGTCGATAGTCTATTCTGCGACACGGGCCGCGCCACGAAGTTCCGTAAGCCGTTGTTTCAGATGGGAATCGGTAGACGATTTCGATTTTTGTCGTTTTGGAAGCAAACAATTTCGCTTCGTGATGCCGATCCGAAAAGTCCTTTACCATACCATTCAGTTCGCTCGGGCCCGGCCGTTGCGGCAGGCTCCATTCAACCCACAAAGTTGGAGTGTCAGATGAACAATAAGAAGAATCGTCGGCCTCGCAGCCGGCTGGTCCTGCATGCGATGCTGGCAGCGTCTCTTCTGGGCGGATCGGGTGCGGCTTTCGCGGATCGATGGGGGATCCAGGCGGGCGGCGGGTTTTCCGACCGTCACGGGATCGACAAGGCCGATCTCGGCGTGGTTTGGGATCCCGGTTGGAACTGGTGGGAAATCGGCGGCTGGCACTTCGCGTTCGTACTGGAAGGCCACGTCGGCTACTGGCACACGGGCGGCAACGTGCATGGCAACATCGGCGAGATCGGCGCGACGCCGATGTTCCGTTTCATCAAGAGCGCGGGCCAGGTTCGGCCGTTCATCGAGGCCGGCGCCGGCATCCGGTTCCTGACGCACCCGACGATCTCCAACGACCTGTCGCTGTCGACGTCATTCCAGTTCGCGGACGTCGTCGGTGTCGGCGCGCAGTTCGGACAACGGCAACAATATCAGGTCGGTTACCGTTTTCAACATGTGTCTAACGCGGGTATCAAAGAGCCGAATCCTGGTATAAATTTCCACCAGTTCTACGTGCAGTACAACTTCTGATCCGCACGCCCGCGCACGGCGGGCGCGTTGCCGAGGAGTCAGGCGATGGCGAAGGTGGTCGATGCGATTCGCGCGCTCGAGCGCGATCGGTTCCGGGCGATGGTGGACGGGGACGGCGAGGCGCTCGACGCGCAATTGTCGGACAAGGTGTTCTTCGTGCACACCAACGGCAAACGCGAAACCAAGCAGCAGTTCATCGATGCCATCGTCGCCGGCCGCCGCCGCTATCGCCAGATCGAAATCCAGTCGCAGGACCTGCTGCCCGTCGGCGACGCAACCTGCGTCGTCACCGGGCGCGCGCTGGTCGAGATGGAAACGAACAACGGCGGGCTGGTGTTTCCGATCGCCTATACCGCCGTCCACACCCACGAGCAGGGCCAGTGGCGCCTGCTTGCGTGGCAGGCGACGCGGTGCGCGACCGAGACATGAGCGCGCGTGGCGCTCCTTTTCATGTCCCGATTCGAGCGGCCTTCTGGGCCGCTTTTTACTGGCCCGTGCGGCGCGGATCGCGCGGCGCACGGGCGGTCACGCCCCGCTCGCTGACGTTCAAACCGTGAATCGAAACCTGCCGCTCAGGCCGCCGCGCGGCGGTCCGCGCAGTGCCATGCCGAGCGGTTGATCGCGCTGACGACCGCATCGAGCGCCGCGCTCGCCGCATCGGCGTGCACGCCGACACCGTGCCGCAGCGGCGCGTCGCCGACCCGGCAGCCGACCGATACCGCGATCCGGCCGTCCGCGGCGCGCGTGTGTTCGCACGACGCGACGTCGATCGCGGCGCCGGCGGCTGCCGCAAATGCCGCGGCGAAATGTCGCACGGCGTCGTCGGGCGTCGCGTCGGCGGCGCTCGCCGCCGCGATCTCGCGGTTTTGCCAGCGCGCGCCGCTGCCGTGGCGTGCGGCCGGGCCGTCGGTCTCGAAGAATTCGCGCGCGAACAGCGCGCAGATCGCGTCGCCCGTCACTTCCTCGCCCGATGCGTCGGCGAGCGTCTGCACCGCATGGCTGAACTCGATCTGTACGCGGCGCGTCGGCGTGAAGCCCATCCCGCGTTCGAGCAGGAACGTCGCGCCGCCCTTGCCGGACTGGCTGTTCACGCGGATCACCGCGTCATAGCTGCGGCCGAGGTCGGCCGGGTCGATCGGCAGGTACGGCACCTCCCACACCGCGTCGGGGCGCTGCTGCGCGAAGCCCTTGCGGATCGCGTCCTGGTGCGAGCCCGAGAATGCGGTGAACACGAGGTCGCCCGCGTACGGGTGGCGCGGATGCACGGGAATCTGGTTGCAGCGCTCGACGACGCGGCGCACGGCGTCGATGTCGGAGAAATCGAGGCCCGGGTCGATACCTTGCGTGTAGAGGTTCAACGCGAGCGTGACGAGATCGACGTTGCCGGTGCGCTCGCCGTTGCCGAACAGGCAGCCCTCGATGCGGTCGGCGCCCGCGAGCAGCGCGAGTTCGGCCGCCGCGACCGCGGTGCCGCGATCGTTGTGCGGATGCACGGACAGCACGATGCTGTCGCGATACGCGAGGTTGCGGTCCATCCATTCGATCTGGTCGGCGAACACGTTCGGGGTCGCGGCTTCGACGGTGGCCGGCAGGTTGACGATCATCTTGTGGTCGCGGGTCGGGCGCCACGTCTGCGCGACCGCGTCGCAGATCTCGCGCGCGAACGTCAGCTCGGTCATGCTGAAGGTTTCCGGCGAGTACTGGAAGGTCCAGTGCGTAGCGGGGCGCACGGCCGCGTGTTCCTTGATGATGCGCGTGCCGTCGATCGCGAGCGCCTTCACGTCGTTCTTCGACATGCCGAACACGATGCGGCGGAACGACGGGCAGACCGCGTTGTACAGGTGCACGATCGCGCGCGGCACGCCTTCGAGTGCATCGAACGTGCGCGCGATCAGGTCTTCGCGCGACTGCACGAGCACCTCGATCGTCACGTCGTCGGGAATCCGCTTGTCGTCGATCAGCTTGCGGACGAAATCGAAGTCGGTTTGCGACGCCGACGGAAAACCGACTTCGATCTCCTTGAACCCGATGGCGACCAGCATTTCGAAGAACTCGAGCTTCTGCTCGATGCTCATTGGCTCGATCAGCGACTGGTTGCCGTCTCGCAGGTCGGTGCTCATCCACACGGGCGCACGCTCGATGGTGCGGGCCGGCCAGCGGCGGCCATTGAGGCGGACGGGCTCGAACGGACGGTACTTGTCTTGCGGATTGCGCATCATCTTCTGGACCTCGGGTCTCAAGTCGCGAGCGAAGACGGGCGGCATGGGCGCCGGTTGGCGCTGCCTCGCATCCGGCGCGCGATGGCGCCGCGGATGCGGATGATCTTCGCGAATCGGCCGACGGATGGACGGACGAATGCTGACGACTTCGGGTTGTAAAAACTGCGAGAGGGGTACGGCGAGGAACTGCTGGGAGGACCGTGCGGACAGCACACGGCGCTACGAGAGCCTTAGGCTAGTCGTAGCGATAGCGGCCGCGCTAGGCGGCCGGAGGTAATTCGGAGGGGGTTCGGAAAGGAACGCATGGCGCCCACTCTATGCCAGGATGCGCTCGCGTGTCAAATGTCGGGATAAAGGGGCGGGTCGCCGCGGCACCCTCAGCGCGCGACGCGGGCGATCCGCACGATCGTCTCGACCTGGCGCGCCACCGTGTCGGGCGCCGGCACCTCGCCGCGCAGCACGGCGTCCGTCCACGCGGCCGTGGTCGCCGCATCGCGCGACTCGGGCAGCGCGACGGGCGGCGCGTCGGTCGACGAACGCTCGGCGTCGATCAGCGTGTCGCACACGCCGTCGTGCAGCCAGTCGACCTGCACCTGGCGTCGCGTGTCGGCCACCGCTTCGCCTTCGGTGCCGCGCGCGAGCAGCGCGCCGCCCAGCGCGGCGTCCGGGTGGTCGCGGAACAGTTGCGCGAGGCTGTCGCGGTACGGCGGGTGCGTGTAGTTGACGAGCCGAAGCCCGGCCGGCGCGAACGGCTGCAGGATCTTCACGAGCGTATGCGTCGAATTGCGCACGCCGAGCACGCGGCGCATCGACAGCAGGTGCGCGATGCGCGGCGCCAGCACGTCGATCGGCGCGAACGCGACACGGCGCTCGGCGAGCGTGTCCTCGATCGCATCGTGCGACGTCGACGGCGCGAGCGACAGCGCCGAGAAGATCTCGGCGCTCGTCACGCGGCCCGGATCGCGCTCCACCCCATGCACCAGCACCGGCACGCCTTCACGTGCGAGCAGCAGCGCGAGCAGCGGCACGAGGTTCGGCTGCTTGCGCGCGCCGTTGTAGCTCGGGATCGATACCGGGCGGAACGCGGCGTCCTGCACGTGCACGGGCTCGAACGACGCCTGCGCGGCGGCGAGCATCGCGGCCAGTTCGTCGGCGGATTCGCCTTTCAGCCGATAGGCGATCAGGATCGCACCGAGTTCGACGTCCGACACGCGCGCATCGAGCATCGCGCGATAAAGCTCGAACGTGTCCTCGGCGGACAGGGCGCGTGCGCCGTTCGGGCCGCGGCCGATTTCCTTGATGAAGCGGGCGCAAGGGAACGGAGCGGCGGCGGGATCGTGGGAAGCGGTCATCGGAACGTGGGGCGGGCGGCCGGCATCGGGCCGCGCGGTGAGCGGTGAGGAATGCCCGAGTATCGCATGGGCGCGGCCGCGCATCGTGCCGCGCTACACTCTGGTTCCCGGCGGCGTGCACACCGGCTGCGCCGCGCCCGTGCCGCCGCCGCCGGCCGAATACGACCAAAAGAGAGACATCCCATGAAGCTCTACAGCTATTTCCGCAGTTCCGCGTCGTACCGCGTGCGGATCGCCCTGAACCTGAAGCAGCTGCCGTTCGACTATGCGCCCGTGCACATGCTGCGCGACGGCGGCGAGCAACTGAAGGACGCGTACCGCGCGCTGAATCCGGATGCGGTCGTGCCGACGCTGATCGATGGCGACGCGACGCTGCAGCAGTCGCTCGCGATCATCGAATATCTCGACGAAACTCATCCCGAGCCCGCGCTGCTGCCGAAGCAGCCGGTCGATCGCGCGTACGTGCGCGCGGTTGCGCTGCAGATCGCATGCGAAATCCACCCGCTCAACAACCTGCGCGTGCTGAAGTACCTGAAGCACACGCTGAAGGTGCCCGAGGAGGCAAAGAACGCGTGGTACCGGCACTGGATCGAGGCGGGCTTCGAGACGCTCGAGACGCGTCTCGCGAACGATCCGCGCACCGGCAAGCTGTGCTTCGGCGACACGCCGACGCTCGCCGACGTGTGCCTCGTGCCGCAGGTGTTCAACGCGAACCGTTTCTCGATCGACACGACGCGTTTCCCGACGATCCAGCGGATCGTCGACCATGCGGCGACGATCGATGCGTTCAAGGCCGCCGAGCCGGGCGTGCAGCCCGACGCGGAATGAGCGCAGAATGAGCGCGCCGGGCCCGTGGCGGGCATGATCGGGCGCGCATGAAAAAGGGCGCCCGAAGGCGCCCTGTGCGACGCGACCCGGCGGCGTTCAGCCGAGCAGCGCGTCCGCGAATTCCACGGCGCTGAACGGCTGCAGGTCCTCGACCTTCTCGCCGACGCCGATGAAGTAGACGGGCACCGGGCGTTGCCGCGCGATCGCGGCGAGAATCCCGCCCTTCGCGGTGCCGTCGAGCTTCGTGACGATCAGGCCGGTGAGGCCGAGCGCGTCGTCGAATGCCTTCACCTGCGTGAGCGCGTTCTGGCCGGTGTTCGCGTCGATCACCAGCAGCACTTCGTGCGGCGCGCCGTCGTGCGCCTTCGCGATCACGCGCTTCACCTTCTTCAGCTCTTCCATCAGGTGCAGCTGCGTCGGCAGGCGGCCGGCCGTGTCGGCCATCATCACGTCGATCTTGCGCGCGCGCGCGGCGCTGACCGCGTCGAAGATCACCGCGGCCGCATCGCCGCTTTCCTGCTGGACGACCGTCACGTTGTTGCGCTCGCCCCAGACCGCCAGCTGTTCGCGCGCGGCCGCGCGGAACGTGTCGCCGGCGGCCAGCAGCACCGACTGGTCGAAGCTCTGCAAATGCTTCGCGAGCTTGCCGATGCTGGTCGTCTTGCCCGCGCCGTTCACGCCGGTGATCATCATCACGAGCGGCTGCGCGCGGCCGAGCATCAGCGATTTCTCGAGCGGCGTCAGCAGCTCGACGAGCAGGTCGTGCAGCGCATCCTTTACCTGCTGCGGATCGGTCAGCCGGCCCGCGCGCACCTTCTCGCGCAGCGCGCCGAGCAGGTACTCGGTCGCGTCGACGCCGGCGTCGGACATCAGCAGCGCGGCTTCGAGCTCTTCATACAAATCCTCGTCGATCTTCGTGTTGACGAAGACGCCGGTGATGTTCGAGCCCGTCTTCGCGAGCCCCGTTTTCAGGCGCGCGAGCCACGACTTCTTCGCGGACGCGTCCTGCAGCGGCGGCGGGACGATCTCGACCGTCTCGACGACTTCGTCGCGGCCGTCGTTGGTCGGCGTGACCGTCATCACGACGGCCGGCGCGGCCGGTTGCGCGCTCGCCTGCGGCACGTCGGCCGCGGGCGGCGCGTCGAGCGCGGGCGCGTCGGCGTCGGACGCTTCGTCCGCTTGCTGCGCGTCGGCCGATTGCGATTCCGCCGGATCGGGCTCCTGCGTTTTCTTGAATCGTTTGAAGAAACTGAACATGGTCTGGCGTCGGGAAGAGGGCGGGCCGCCGCCGAGGGCGGGGCGCCGGACGGGCCGTTCTGCGTTCGCGCGGGCGCGGCGCTCGGCGGCCGAAACCGTGCATTTTATCAGTGCGGCGTGGCGCTCGCGTCAGTGCGCGTCGCCGCTGTGGTAACGTGCGCCTGTTTGGCGGCGCCCCCTGCGCGCGCCCGGTCCCACCCGTTGTCGATATCCCGTATGTCCCGTTCCTCTTCCGGCCGCCCGGCGGCCCCCCCTGGCCGCGGCAAGCCGCACACGATCCGCATCATCGGCGGCGACTGGAAACGCACGCCGCTCGCGGTGCTCGATCTCGACGGCCTGCGCCCGACCCCCGATCGCGTACGCGAGACGCTGTTCAACTGGCTCGGCCAGGATCTCGAAGGTTGGCGCTGCCTCGACCTGTTCGCGGGCACCGGCGCGCTCGGCTTCGAGGCCGCGTCGCGCGGCGCGGCGAGCGTCGTGATGGTCGAGCGCCATCCGCGCGCCGCGCAGCAGCTGCGTGCGATCAAGGACAAGCTCGGCGCCCGCTCGGTCGAGATCGCCGAAGCCGATGCGCTGCGGCTCGCGGCCGGGCTCACGCCGGGCGCGTTCGACGTCGTGTTCCTCGATCCGCCGTTCGACGACCTGGCCGCGCTCGAGCGCGCGATCGCGCTGTCGGCGCCGCTCGTCGCGGCAGGCGGCGCGCTGTACGTCGAAACGGGGGCGGAACTCGATCCGGCCGCGCACGACGCGCTCGCGGGCTGGCAGGTGGTGAAGCACGGCAAGGCCGGTGCGGTTCACTATCATTTGCTGCGGCGCGAAAATGATGAATAATGCGCGTTCCATACGAGGCGGCGCGCCGCAAAGGCGACGCATGCCCATCTCGGCAGCGGCGCGTGCATCGCACGGCTGCCATCCCGTTTGCGTGATGACAGGAGGAGCGACATGGTAGTCGCCGTGTATCCCGGTACGTTCGATCCGCTGACGCGCGGGCACGAAGACCTCGTGCGGCGTGCGTCGAGCATTTTTGATACGCTGGTGGTGGGTGTCGCCGACAGCCGCGCGAAGAAGCCGTTTTTCTCGCTCGAAGAACGTCTGACGATTGCGAACGAGGTGCTCGGTCATTATCCGAACGTGAAGGTGATGAGTTTCACCGGCCTCCTGAAGGATTTCGTCCGCACCAACAACGCGCGCGTGATCGTGCGCGGGCTGCGCGCCGTGTCCGATTTCGAATACGAGTTCCAGATGGCGGGGATGAACCGTTATCTGCTGCCCGACGTCGAGACGATGTTCATGACGCCGTCCGACCAGTACCAGTTCATCTCGGGGACGATCGTGCGCGAAATCGCGCAGTTGGGCGGCGATGTCAGCAAATTCGTGTTCCCGTCCGTCGAGAAGTGGCTGACCGAGAAAGTCGCCGCGATCGGAGGCCCTGCCGCGTGACGCGGCGCCGGCCGGTTTCGTTGCGAAGCCGGCCGGCGGCCTGAAGAAGTGAGATCAGTATGGCTTTGATGATTACCGACGAGTGCATCAATTGCGACGTGTGCGAGCCCGAGTGCCCGAACGGCGCGATTTCGATGGGCCCGGACATCTACGTGATCGACCCGAACAAGTGCACCGAGTGCGTCGGCCATTTCGACGAACCGCAGTGCCAGCAGGTGTGTCCGGTCGAATGCATTCCGCGCGATCCGCAGCATGACGAATCGCACGCGCAATTGATGGAGAAGTACCACGCGTTGATCGCCGTGAAAGGCGACGACGCATCGTGATCCTGCGCTGACGCGCGCGCTTTGATTGACCGGCGCGCGCGTCGCGCTTTCAGATCGGCGCCGCCCGGCGCCGGTTCTTCCGTGTCAGGCCAGCAGCTCGCGCAACGCCGCGACGAGCGCATCGCATTCGGCATCGGTGCCGACGGTGATGCGCAGATGCTGATCGATCTTCGGCAGCCGGAAGTGCCGCACGAAAATTTCCCGTTCCTTCAGCTTCGCCGCGATCGTGCCCGCATCGTGCGCGGGATGGCGCGCGAACACGAAATTCGCGGCCGACGGCACGATCTCGAAGCCGAGTGCGTCGAGCGCATGCGTGAGCCGCGCCCGGCTGTCGATCACGCGCCGGCAGGTGGCGTTGAAATAATCGGTGTCCTCGTACGCGGCCTGCGCGGCGACCTGCGCGAGCCGGTCGAGCGGGTACGAGTTGAAGCTGTCCTTCACGCGGTTCAGCGCGTCGATCAGCGCCGCATCGCCGAACGCGAAGCCGACGCGCATGCCCGCGAGCGAGCGCGCCTTCGACGTCGTATGCACGACGAGCAGGTTCGGGTGACGGTCGATCAGCGTGATGGCCGACTGCGCGCCGAAATCGACGTACGCTTCGTCGATCACGACGACCGACGACGGATTCGCGGCCGCGATCCGCTCGACGTCCGCGAGCGGCAGCGCGCGCCCGGTCGGCGCATTCGGGTTCGGAAACAGGACGCCGCCGGCGTCGTCGAGATAGTCGTCGACGCGGATCGAGAAATCGTCCGCGAGCGGCACGACCGTGGTCTCGACGCCGTACAGGCGCGCGTAGGTCGGATAGAAGCTGTACGTGATGTCGGGAAAGCGCAGCGGCCGGTCGTGCTTGAGCAGTGCCTGGAACGCGTGCGCGAGCACCTCGTCGGAGCCGTTGCCGACGAACACCTGCTCGGGCTGGATGCGGTGATGGGCCGCGACCGTCTCGCGCAGTGCGCGCGCGAGCGGGTCCGGATAGCGGCGCAGCGTGTCGCCGGTGTCGCCGAGTTCGCGTGCGATCGCCGAGACGACGCGCGGCGACGGCGGATAGGGATTCTCGTTGGTGTTCAGCTTGACGGGGTGCGCGAGCGCGGGCTGTTCGCCCGGCACGTAAGGCACGAGTTGCTGAACGACGTCGCTCCAGTAACGGCTCACCGCGTGGCTCCTGTCGGGCAAAACGTCGAGATTACCGCATGTGCGCGTCGCGGTGGGGCGGGGGAGGCCGCCCGGTTGCGCCGGACGGCCGATGCACCCGGCCGGTGCGACGGGCGATCAGTTGCGATGCAGCTGCATCGTCGCGCGATCGAGTTCGCCCTTGACGACCATCGGCATCACGGCGAGCGCGCGTTCGATCGATGCGTCGATCACGTCCTGTTCCTCGCGGCGCGGCGGTTTCAGTACGAAGTTCGCGACGTCGGGCTTCGCGCCGGCACGCGCACTTTCCGGAATCAGGTCGCGCGGATGGCCGATGCCGATCCGCAGCCGCCAGTACTGCTGCGACGACAGGTGCGCGGAGATGTCCTTCAGGCCGTTGTGGCCGCCGCTGCCGCCGCCGAGCTTCAGCTTCACGGTGCCGGGCGGCAGGTCGAGCTCGTCGTGCGCGACGAGGATCTGGTCGGGCAGGATCTTGAAGAATTGCGCGAGCGCGACGACCGACTGGCCGGAGCGGTTCATGTAGGTTTGCGGCTCGAGCAGGTGGACTTCCTCGCCGTGCAGGCGCGCTTTCGCATAGAAGCCGTGGAAGCGGCGTTCGTCGCGCAGCGTCGTGCCGGCTTCGCGGGCGAGCTGGTCGATCAGCCAGAAGCCGGCGTTGTGGCGCGTCGCGGTGTATTCCGCCCCGGGATTGCCGAGGCCGACGATCAGTTTGATCATGACGTTTCGAAGGCGGCGGCTGCCGCCTGGGCGCAGAAAAAGAAAAACCCGCCGGGCAAGCCGCGGCGGGTTGCGTCGACCGTTTCGTGAAACGGATCGATGGGGCGCGCAGACAGCCGCTTAGGCAGCCGGCGTTTCGCCTTCTGCTGCGTCCGATACGGCACCCGCCGGGACCGTCGCCGATGCGACAACCGGGTTTTCCGCGTCGATGTGCGCGACCAGCGCGACGCCATTCGGCAGCGCGATGTCCTTCGCGTGCAGCGACTGACCGGCTTCGATCTTCGACAGGTCGACTTCGAGGAATTCCGGCAGGGCCGACGGCAGGCACTCGACTTCGATTTCCGTCGCGACGTGCGAAACGATCGCGCTCGACAGCTTCACGGCCGGGCTGACTTCAGCGTTCAGGAAGTGCAGCGGCACCTTCGTGTGCAGCTTCTTCTTCGCGTCGACGCGCTGGAAGTCCACGTGCAGCACGAGTTGCTTGAACGGGTGGTATTGCACGTCGCGCAGCAGAACCTGTTGCGACTGGCCAGCCACTTCCAGGTCGAGGATCGACGAGTGGAAGGCTTCCTTCTTCAGTGCATGCCACAGCGCGTTGTGATCCAGTTCGATCTTTTGCGGGGCTGCTTCGCCACCGTAGACGATACCCGTGGTCTTACCGGCGTTGCGCAGGCGGCGGCTCGCACCCGTACCTTGCTGTTGGCGCTCGAAAGCGACGACTTTCATGTGATTCTCCATTTGCTGCCCGCGACCAGGCAGTAAAACGGGGCCATCAAGCGGCCCCCGATGAAACGGCCGGGGTTTCGTCTATCCCGTCCGATTGTGCAAAAAGCGAAGCGTTGCCGCTTCGCTTTCTGCGCATGCTTTGTTCCGTCGATTCGCGATCAGGATTCCGCGAACAGCGACATCACCGAATCGCCACGGCGAATCCGCGAGAACGTCTCGGCCAGCAGGCTCGCGCTCGTCAGCGAGCGGATCTTCGAGCACGCCAGCGATTCAGCCGACAGCGGAATCGTATCGGTGACGACCAGCTCGTCGAGTTCCGATGCGGCGATGCGATCTGCGGCGCCGCCCGACAGCACCGGGTGCGTCGCGTACGCGAACACCTGCTTCGCACCGCGATCCTTCAGCACTTGCGCGGCCTTGCAGAGCGTGCCGGCCGTATCGACCATGTCGTCCATGATCACGCAGGTGCGGCCTTCGACTTCACCGATGATGTTCATCACTTCGGCGACGTTCGCCTTCGGGCGACGCTTGTCGATGATCGCGAGATCGCAGTTGAGCTGCTTCGCGAGTGCCCGGGCGCGCACCACGCCGCCGACGTCCGGCGACACGACGAGCAGATCCGAGTAGTTCTGCTTGCGCAGGTCGCCCAGCAGGATCGGCGTGGCGTAGATGTTGTCGACCGGGATGTCGAAGAAGCCCTGAATCTGGTCGGCGTGCAGATCCATCGTGATGATCCGCTCGACGCCGGCGATTTCCAGCATGTTCGCGACGACCTTCGCCGAGATCGCGACGCGCGCCGAACGCGGGCGGCGATCCTGACGGGCGTAGCCGAAGTAGGGGATGGCAGCGGTGATCCGGCCGGCAGATGCGCGCTTGAGCGCATCGACCATGATCATCAGTTCCATCAGGTTGTCGTTCGCCGGTGCGCACGTGGATTGCAGGACGAAGACGTCCTTGCCGCGCACGTTTTCCTGGATCTCGACCTGGATCTCGCCATCGGAGAAACGGCTGACCATCGCTTTGCCGAGGGGAATACCAAGGATATTGACGACTTCCTGGGCGAGCGCGGGATTCGCGTTGCCAGTAAAGACCATCAGGCCATCATGGCTGTGGCTGCTCATCGTGCACCTGCTTCAGGCTTGGGCGGGAAATGCGGGAAAATTTTTGGCAGGGGAGGAAGGACTCGAACCCTCGCATGCCGGAATCAAAATCCGGTGCCTTGACCAACTTGGCGACTCCCCTACACTTAACTGATAACTTCACCGAACTCGTGTAGGCCGTTCGGCAAAGTAAAACTTTATGACGCGAAAGCGAAGAGCGGATGCTCGTTCAGGCTCTCGGCAACTGCGCCATTCCAACTGGCGGGCAGTTTGGCTTTCGCCGTTTCTGCCTCGTGCTTGCTGTGAAACGCTGCAAACACACTTGCTCCGGAGCCGGTCATCCTCACGGGGGTCACATCATACAACCATTTGACCACCTGCACAACTTCCGCGTACTTCCTTGTTACAACTTCCTGCATATCGTTCCGGCCGAAGCTATCTGGCCATTCCGCATCGCTGGTTTGCTGTGCAAGAAAGTCAGCAATTGTGACGGGCTTCGTATCTCTTGTCAACAACTCATCTGAAAATATTTCAGCGGTCGGGACATGAACGCGTGGCGTCACAACCAAGAACCAGCGAGTCGGCAATTCTACCTCAGCTAATTCTTCTCCGATACCCTCTGCGAACGCATTTTTTCCAAAAATAAAAAACGGGACGTCGGCGCCGAGTTTGACCGCGAGCGACTGGAGTTCGGCGCGCGGCAAATCGAGTTGCCACAGGCGGTTCAGCGCGAGCAGCGTCGTCGCCGCGTCGGAGCTGCCGCCGCCGAGGCCGGCGCCCATCGGCAGGATCTTGTCGATCTCGATGTCGACGCCGTGCGCGGTGCCCGTATGCGCTTTCAGCAGGTTGGCCGCGCGCACGACGAGATCGCTTTCCTCGGGCACGCCAGGCACGTCGGTGACGCGTGCGACGCGGCCGTCGTCGCGCCGCGTGAAGTGCAGCGTGTCGCCCCAGTTCAGCAGCTGGAATACGCTCTGCAGATCGTGATAGCCGTTCGGACGACGGCCGGTGATGTGCAGGAACAGGTTGAGTTTCGCGGGCGCCAGGCAGTTGCGCAGCGAGCGGGTCGAATCGGTCATGCGGGTATCGGGGCTAGGCGCGCGTGCTCACTGATCGAGCACGAGCTTGATGTCGAGCGGCGGCGTCGCGCGCACGAGGTTGACGCGTTTGACGCCCGTGGCCGGGGCATCCGCGTAGGCAAGGTAGTCGATCGTCCAGCCGTCCTGGCGGAGCTGCTTGAGGCGCGTGCCGTCGGCCGGGTCGCGCACGGTTTCCGCGGGCGTCGCGGGGGCGGCGGTCGGCAGCAGCCAGTAGCGCAGGCCCGCGAGCGGCAGCTCGAAGCCGAGCGTTTTCTGCATCAGGTCGCCGACGTCCGGCGCATATTGGGTCGGACGGTTCGGCAATTCGAGCGACGCCGCGCGCGGCGTCGATTTCACGACCGCGAGCGTCTGGCCGAGCGG
Organism: Burkholderia sp. BCC0397; assembly: GCF_902832865.1. Taxonomy (NCBI): domain Bacteria; kingdom Pseudomonadati; phylum Pseudomonadota; class Betaproteobacteria; order Burkholderiales; family Burkholderiaceae; genus Burkholderia; species Burkholderia sp. BCC0397. Next base: position 411,477 of record NZ_CADFDL010000004.1, read on the forward strand.
GCTGCGCAGTTCGAGCGACACGTCGTCGCCGTGTTCCTGCCAGTCGAAGTTGCCGTACACGTTCTGCGGGTTGCCGAGACGATCGTCGTACCGCACCGCGAAGCGGCCATGGTACGCATGCGTCGCCGCCGTCTGCAGTGCCGCGCCCGTCGGCGTGCCGGCCGACGGCGGCGTACTCGCGCAGCCGGCGAGCGCGAGCGCCGCGCCGGCCGCGGCCAGCATGCGCTGCGCGCGGGAGGACAGGGAAAACATCGGGAACATCTGCATCAGAGGCCGTTGATCTGCAAGCGTTTCAGCGTCTGCACGAGCGTTTCGTTGTCGGGCTCGAGCTTCTGCGCGGCACGCCACGCGTTGCGCGCGTCGTCCTGCGCGCCGCTCTTCCACAGCACTTCGCCGAGATGTGCGCCGATTTCGGCGTTCGGCTGCAGTTCGTATGCCCGCTGCAGCACCTTCGTCGCGCCGGCCGTGTCGCCCATCCGGTACTTCACCCAGCCGAGGCTGTCCATGATGTACGCGTCGTTCGGCGCGAGCGCCATCGCCTTGTCGATCAGCTTGTTGGCCTCGGGCAGGCGCTGGTTGCGGTCGGCGAGCGAATAGCCGAGCGCATTGTAGGCCTGCGGGTTGTCGGGCTGCGTGCGGATCAGCTCGCGCAACTGCGTTTCCATCGTCGTGTAGTGGCCCGTCTTTTCGGCCGCCATCGCGTAGTCGTAGCGCAGGTCGGGATCGTCCGGGAAGTCCTGGACGGCCTGCCCGAGCCGCGCCTCCGCTTCCGGATAGCGCTTCGCCGTGAACAGGATCGATGCATCGGTGCGCGCCACCACGGCCGCGTCGCGCGGATCCGTGATCGGCAGGTTGTCGAGCACCTTGCGCGCCTCGTCGGTCTTGCCCTGTTTCTGCAGCAGCTGCGCGCGCGTGATCTGCGCGGGCAGGTAGTGCTGGCTCGTCTGGTCGACCTTGTCGAGCCATTGCGACGCCTGCGCGTCGTTGTTCTGGTCGATCGCGATCTGCGCGAGGTAGATGTAGCCCTGGCCGACGTCGAGGTTCGGCTGCTTGTCGCCGAGCTGCACGTACTGCTTCAGGTAGCCGGTCGCCTCGTCGAGTTTCTTCTGCTGGATCTTGATCAGCGCGAGCGCCATCAGCGGCGTCGGATCCTTCGAGTCGAGCTTGCGCATCGTCTCGAACTGCTTCTGTGCGTCGTCGAGGCGGTCGTCGGCCAGATAGAGCTGCGACAGCGCGAGCCGTGCGTCGCGCGACTTCGGATTCTGCTGAACATACTTCTCGAACGACGCGATGCCCGCTGCGCGTTCCGCCGGCCCCATCTGCGACAGCATCAGCGCCGCCGGCAGGTAATCGGGGCGAATCTGCAGCGCCTGCTTCAGCGACTGCGCGGCGCCTTCCTTGTCGTCGACCGCGAGCTGCTGCCGCGCGATCGCGAGCTGCGCCTCGGGGCGATTCATGTCGTTTTTCAGCATGTCCTTCAGCACCGCGAGGCCGCCGACGCGGTCGGAGCCGCGCACGAGCAGCGCCTGCAACGCGAGGATCGCCGGGCCGCGCGTGTCGCCGGTCGCGCGGGCCAGCTCGCGCGCGAGCATCGGCTGCGCGTCGGCCGGCTTGCCGGCGAGCACCAGCAGCGCGGCGTCGACCTGCGACGCCCGGTTCGAATCCGGTGCGTACTGGCGCCACAGGTTCGCGGCGGACAGCGCGTCGGCCGGGCTTTGCGCGCCGAGCGCGATTTCGGTCGCGCGCTGCGCCATGCGCGGATCGCGCGTGTCGCGGGCAAGCGCGAGGTAGGTCTGGTAGGCCGGCGCCGGCTGGCTGCGCTGGAGCGCGACCTCGGCGGCGAGCACCTGGTAGACGATCTGGCTCGTCAGCGGCACGCCGGGGAGATTCTTCTGCTCGTCCGGCATCACATGCTCGAACGCACCCTGCGGCTCCGCGTCGTCCGATGCCGGAGCCTGCGCGTGGGCCGGAAAGGCGGTGAGGGTCCAGGCGGCAAACAGCGCGGCACCGAGTGCACGGCGGACCGGGAAGGCGCGCGCGCCGCGCACGGCGGCGGGGCGCTTCTGAAGCAGCTTCGAGGGCAGGGTCATGGAAATCCGTTCGATGTTTCAACCGATTGTAACGCGCTCGCTACAATACACGCACGATCGTGATAGGGTCCGTTTACCTGTGGAACCCCCATGCGAATGCCCGACCTCGCCCGCCTCGCGTGCTGCCAGGCGGGCGAGGTCGGGCATTCCCGTGTTTGATTCGGGATCGCCGCGAGAACGTCCGTTCTCGTGGCGGCGCATGCGCGTTCCCTATGTAAGCAGACCGTAGCCTCAGACCCGCAAAACATGCCAGAGTTGCCAGAAGTCGAAGTCACGCGCCGGGGCATCGAGCCCTTTGTCGCGGGCCGCCGCGTCGAGCGTGTCGACGTCCGTACCGCGATGCTGCGCTGGCCCGTGCCGGCGGGGCTCGCCGAGCAGTTGCGCGCGCGCGAGGTGCTTGCCGTCGAGCGCCGCGGCAAGTACCTGCTGTTCGAAGTCGATGCCGGCTGGTTCATCGTCCATCTCGGGATGACCGGCACGTTGCGCGTGCTGCCCGCGGCCGGCGTGCCGGTCGCCGCGAAGCACGACCACATCGACTGGATCTTCGACGAATTCGTGCTGCGGTTCCGCGATCCGCGCCGCTTCGGCGCCGTGCTGTGGCATCCGCGCGAAGCAGGCGACGTGCATGCGCATCCGCTTCTCGCGAGCCTCGGCGTCGAGCCGTTCTCGCCGGCGTTCACCGGCGCGCTGCTGCATGCGCGCACGCGCGGCCGCACGGTGTCGGTCAAGCAGGCGCTGCTCGCGGGCGACATGGTCGTCGGCGTCGGCAACATCTATGCGTCGGAGAGCCTGTTTCGCGCCGGCATCCGGCCGACCACCGCCGCCGGCAAGGTTTCGCTGCCGCGCTACGAGCGGCTGGCCGACGCGGTACGCGCGACGCTCGCCGACGCGATCGAGCGCGGCGGCAGCACGTTGCGCGATTTCGTCGGCAGCAACGGCGAAAGCGGCTACTTCCAGCTCGACTGCTTCGTCTACGATCGCGCCGGCCAGCCGTGCCGCGTATGCGGTACGCCGATCCGCCAGATCGTGCAGGGCCAGCGGTCGACCTATTTCTGTCCGACGTGCCAGCGTTGAAACCCTTTTCCACGATCAGATAACTTGAAGCCGCCCCGCATCGCCCCCGCTCCGTTCCCCGTCACGCCGCTGCACCGCACGTTCGCCACGCGTCTCGTCGCGTGGCAGCGCGCGCATGGCCGCCACGACCTGCCATGGCAGAACACCCGAGATCCGTACCGGATCTGGCTGTCGGAAATCATGCTGCAGCAGACGCAGGTCTCGACCGTCATTCCGTATTACACGCGTTTTCTCGACCGCTACCCCGACGTCGCCGCGCTCGCGGCCGCGCCGAACGACGACGTGATGGCGCTGTGGGCGGGGCTCGGCTACTACTCGCGCGCGCGCAACCTGCACCGCTGCGCGCAGGTCGTCGTCGCCGAGCACGGCGGCGTGTTTCCGGCGACGCCCGATGCGCTGGCCGAACTGCCCGGCATCGGCCGCTCGACGGCCGCCGCGATCGCATCGTTTGCGTACGGTGCGCGCGCAACGATCCTCGACGGCAACGTGAAGCGCGTGCTCGCGCGGGTATTCGGCGTCGAGGGCTTTCCGGGCGAGAAGCGCGTCGAGAACGACATGTGGGCGCTCGCCGAGTCGCTGCTGCCCGATGCCGCGAACGCGGCCGACGTGAGCGCGTATACGCAGGGGCTGATGGATCTGGGCGCGACGCTGTGCGTGCGCGGCAAGCCCGACTGCGCGCGCTGCCCGTTCGCGGGCGACTGCGTCGCGCAATCGACCGGCCGCCAGCGCGAACTGCCGGCCGCGCGGCCGAAGAAGGCCGTGCCGACGCGCAAGACCTGGATGCTCGTGCTGCGCGACGGCGACGCCGTGCTGCTCGAGCGACGGCCGCCGACCGGCATCTGGGGCGGGCTGTGGAGCCTGCCGCAAGCGGACGGTGATGCCGCGCTCGCGGATCTCGCGCGCGGCTTCGGCGGCGGCGGCACGGTGCCGCTCGCGCCGCTCACGCATACGTTCACGCATTTCCGGCTCGAGATCGAGCCGCGGCTGAGCGATCTGGCGGACGGCGGCGGCGGCCTGCCGTCGCCGGCGCGGGACGCGGACACCGCATGGGTGCCGCTGAGCCGGCTCGACGCGTATGGCGTGCCGGCGCCCGTGCGCAAGCTGCTCGATGCGCTGAGCGGGCCGCTGCTGTAACGAACGGGGAAGGGCGCGGCGCGGGCCGCGTTCGGGAAGGCGCCGGGCTGCCGCGGCTTGGCCGTCGCGCAGGAAGGGCCCTTCAGGCGGGCGGCACGCGCGACGCGCGACAGAGCCGGCGGTCGTTACAGCCAGCCGTGCCGATCGAGCACGTGGTGCACGGCGTCGATGCGCGCGCCGACGTCCGGAAACTCCATCAGCTTTTGCCGCGCGCGCAGGTCGAGCGGCAGCAGTTCCGAGAGGCGATTCGATACCCAGCTCGGATCGTCGAGGCGGAACGGTTCGCCGAACGGCATCTTCTCCGGATCGGACTTCTTCAACGCGTCGATGATGCGCTCGAGCACCTCGGCGCACGAGCCGAACTGCGCGAGCGCCTGTTCGCCTTCGAGCGGAATGTCGTCGGGCAGCGGCTCCGCGATGCCGACCAGCAGCCCGTTGCCTTCGACGCGATACGACAGCAGCTCGAAACGCTGCGTGCCGATCGCCTGCAGATACAGCATCCCGAACTCGCCGGTATCGCACTCGGTGATGCGCGCCATGCAGCCGATGGTCTCGGGCACCGACACCGCGCCGTCCTGCGCGACTTCGGGCCCGCTCTTGAGCAGGCACACGCCGAACGGTGCGTCGTCGCGCAGGCATGCGCGCGACATGTCGAGATAGCGCGCCTCGAACACCTTGAGCGGGAGCAGCCCTCCCGGAAACAGCACCGTGTGCAGCGGAAACAGCGGCAGGTCGATCAGGGTGGTCGATAGGGAGGACATGGCGCGCGGGCGTGGGGGCGGGTGTCGCTAGGGTCGGTCGACCTCGGAGACGAGCCGCGACGACGCGTCGACATCCACTGGCGCGTCACGATGCCGCACGATCACGTTCGCGTTGCGCGCCAGGCGCGCGGCGAGCGTTTCCGCGATGAACACCGAGCGATGCTGGCCGCCCGTGCAGCCGATGGCGACGGTCAGGTAGCTGCGGTTGTCATCGCGGAAGTGCGGCAGCCATTTCATCAGGAACGCATGGATGTCGTCGATCATCTGATGGACGATCGGCAGTGCGTCGAGAAAGGCGATGACCGGCTGGTCGAGCCCGGTGAGCGGGCGCAACTCGTGGTCGTAGTACGGGTTCGGCAGCGCGCGCACGTCGAACATCAGGTCGGCGTCGAGCGGCACGCCGCGCTTGAAGCCGAACGATTCGAACATCACCATCAGGTCGTTGTTCTTCTGCTCGATGAAGCGCTTGACCCAGGTGCGCAGCGCGTTCGCGCGCAGCGTGCTGGTATCGATCTGGTGGCCGAATTCGGCGAGCGGCGCGACGAGCTCGCGCTCGCGCTCGATCGCTTCCTCGAGCGACGACAGCAGGCCGACGTCCGCATCGTGCGACCGCGAGCCGGACAACGGATGGCGGCGGCGCGTTTCGGAGAAGCGCTGGATCAGCGCCTGGGTGCTCGCGTTGAGGAACAGCACGCGCACGTCGTGCTTGCGGGACAGTTCGCGGATCAGGCCGGGCATTTCATCGAGCGACGCGCTCGAGCGCGCGTCGATCGCGACCGCGAGCCGGCGCTGGCCGTCCTGGGCGAGGTAGCGGGCGAGTTCGGGCAGCACGTGCGGAGGCAGATTGTCGACGCAGTAATAGCCTGCGTCTTCGAGCGCGTTCAGCGCGACGGACTTGCCTGAGCCGGAGATGCCGGTAATGAGGACGATGCGCATGGGAACGGAGAATCCTGACGTTTCATCATAGCACCGGCTCGACGCGTCGGCGTTGCGCGGCCGGCGCGTGCGGGTTACACCAGCTTGCCGGGGAACTGACTGTCGGGATCTTGCATCGCGAGTCGTTGCCGATCCATGAAATCGCGCAACGTGTCGATTCCGCGCAACTGCAGGATCGTGTTCCGGACCGCCGCCTCGACGAGCACCGCGAGGTTGCGGCCGGCCGCGACCTGGATCGTGACCTTGCTGATCGGCAGACCGAGTACGTCGACGGTCTGGCTTTCGAGCGGCAGGCGCTGGAATTCGCCGTCGGGGCGCCGCACGAGCTGGACGATCAGCTTCAGCTTCATTTTCCGCCGCACGGCGGTTTCGCCGAAGATCGTCTTGATGTCGAGCAGGCCGAGGCCGCGCACTTCGAGCAGGTTCTGCAGCAGCGGCGGGCAGCGCCCTTCGACGAAATCGGGGCCAAGACGGACGAAATCGACCGCGTCGTCGGCGACGAGGCCGTGGCCGCGGCTGATCAGCTCGAGGCCGAGCTCGCTCTTGCCGAGGCCCGAATCGCCGGTCAGCAGCACGCCCATCCCGAGGATGTCGAGGAACACGCCGTGCAGCGTCGCGCGCGGCGCGAGGATGCGCGACATGTAGAGCCGCAGGCTGTCGATCACCGCGGCGGCCGACATCGGCGTCGTGAACAGCGGCGTGGACGAGCGCGTGCAGCGCAGCACCAGTTCGGGCGGTGCCGCGGCGCCGCCGGCGACGACGAGGAACGGCGGTTCGAGCGCGATCAGCTCGGCCATGTGGCGCGAGCGGTCTTCGTCGGTCTGCCGCTGGTAGTAGTCGATTTCGGCTTCGCCGAGCACCTGGATCCGGTTCGGGTGGATCAGGTTCAGGTGGCCGACGAGGTCGGCGCTCGACGTTGCGTTGCCGACCGTGTCGGCCGAAAAGCCGCGTTCCCAGCCTTCATGCCCCGTCAGCCAGCTCAGTTTCAGCGTGGCTGCGTTGTCGTCGAAGATGCTCTGGGCGTTGATGCTGGACGTATCCATGACTCTCGTCACTCCAATGGGCCGGTGCGGGCGCGCGGCGACGGACGTCGCCATGCCGGGCCGGCGCCGGGCGGCCCTGGACGGCGGCGTGTGCCGCCTCGTACGGGGAAATATTCCGCCCGGAACAACTCAAGGTTGCCACTGAGTGAGCAGGCGATGCAACTCGGCGATATCCGTTTCGTTGTGCAGACGCTCGCGGGCGTCGCGATCGGACAGCAGCTGCGCGATTTCCGACAGGATCTCGAGGTGCTGCTGGGTGGCTTGCTCGGGGACGAGCAGGAAGATCAGGAGGCCGACCGGCTGGCCGTCGGGCGCTTCGAACGGGATCGCATCGGCCAGGCGGACGAACGCGGCGAGCGGGTGCTTGAGGCCCTTGATGCGGCCGTGCGGAATCGCGACACCTTCGCCGAGCCCGGTCGAACCGAGGCGCTCGCGCGCGAACAGGTTGTCCGTGACGGTGCTGCGGCCGATGCCGTTCTGATTCTCGAACATCAGCCCGGCTTGTTCGAAGACGCGTTTCTTGCTGGTGACCGAGAGGTCGATGACGACGTTCTCTATGGGCAGGATTTTGGCTAGGCGATTCATGTTGGCAGGCGATTGAGCGGCCTGGGGTCTCCTTGCGGCGGCGGACTGATTTTCCATGTTCGGCGATATCAAGGCATGTGGCATGGCAACCTGCAACGCAGCTACCGCATCCAACACCCCCCGGCGATAACCGGAACATTATAGAGCACAGCCGCGTGCGTGGCGCAGCACGGACGGACCGGTTGCACCTCCGCGCGGAGTCGCAAAAAAAACGCCCGGCGAACCGGGCGGCGTGCGTGTTGCAGTGACGGTTATTGCGGCGGCAGTTCGATCTGGTCGATCGACGGTTGAAGCTTGATCGGGTCGTGCGCGTGCGTTTGCAGGCGCTCCATGTGCTTGACGACCTGGCGATCCAGCTTGTCGATCAGCAGATCGATCGCGGCGTACAGGTTGCCGTTCGCACTTTCGACGAAGATGTCCTTGCCCTTCAGGTGCAGGTTGATTTCCGCGCGCTGCTGCTTGTCCTTTTCCTTGTGGTTGTCGACCGAGAGGATCACAGTGCCATCGATCACCTGATCGCTATGCCGTAGCACCCTGTCCAGCTTGGTGATCACGTATTCGCGAATTGCAGGCGTGACTTCGAGATGATGTCCACTGATCTTCAGGTTCATAGTGCTTCTCCAAGCGAGTGGCCACCCGGCCGCATCGAGGCGGCGCTCCGGTCGACTTGCCCGTGCCGCACGAGGCGGCGTATCGCGGACAGGTCGTCCGGCCTGTTCCCCGTGTGCGCGGTGGCCGGGACACGCCTGCCGCCGAGCAGGCAGCAGGCTTAAAGAGACTTGCGCAGATTTACTGCCGGGATCTTGAGGGCTTCGCGATATTTCGCAACCGTGCGGCGTGCGACCACGAAACCCTGTTCTGCCAGCAGCTCGGCAATGCGGCTGTCCGAAAGTGGCGATTTTGGGTCTTCAGCTCCTATCAGTTGCTTGATGAGGGCTCGGATGGCAGTCGACGACGCGGCGCCACCGGTGTCGGTCGAGACGTGAGATCCGAAGAAGTACTTAAATTCAAGCGTCCCGAACGGGGTCAGCATGTACTTCCCGGTTGTCACACGGCTGACAGTCGACTCGTGTAGGCCCAGCGTATCAGCTATTTCCCGCAAAACCAAGGGGCGCATGGCAATTTCACCGTGCGCAAAGAAATTCTTCTGACGCTCGACAATAGCCTGCGCGACGCGCAGGATCGTGTCGAAACGCTGCTGGATGTTCTTGATCAACCAGCGCGCTTCCTGAAGCTGCTGCTTCAGCGATCCGGCCGACGGATCGCCGCGGCTGTTGCGCAGGATGTTCGCGTACAGGTTGTTGATCCGCAGGCGCGGCATGACTTCCGGATTGAGCTCCGCGAGCCATCCCTGGCCGGCCTTCTTCACGATGATGTCGGGCACGACGTAGTCGGCCTCGGCCTTGCCGTATGCGGCGCCGGGGAACGGCTCCAGCGAGCGGATCAGCGCGTGCGCGTCGCGCAGCGCGTCGTCGCTCGCCTTCAGGTGCTTGCGCAACCGCGTGAAGTCGCGTGCGGCGAGCAGTTCGAGATGCTGCGACACGATCTCGAGCGCGAGCGTGCGCGTCGGGGACGGATCGAGACGCAGCAGCTGCAGCTTCAGGCATTCGGAGGCCGAGCGCGCGCCGACGCCGGCCGGGTCGAAGCTGTGCAGCAGCGCGAGCGCCGCGTTCAGTTCGTCGCAGTCGATGTCCAGTTCGGGCGGCAGGTCGGCGAGCACTTCGTCGAGCGTGGCGGTCAGGTAGCCGTCGTCGTCGAGCGATTCGATCAGGAACATCACGAGCGCGCGATCGCGGGGGCCGGCCTGCGTGACGCGCAACTGCGCGGACAGGTGGTCGCGCAGCGACGTCGCGGCTTCCTGCACCTGCAGCGGCGGCAGGTCGTCGTCGTCGGACGCGCCGCTCGAGCGGCCGTATTCGTCGAGGTTCCACTGCGGGCCGTCATTGCCGTCGCCGGACCCGTAACCGTCGTATTCGTCGGCGCCGGCCGGCTCGTCGCGCTCCGCGCGATCGCTGGACGAGCCGCTGCCGTTCGACGCGGCGGGCTCGGTGTTCTGGGCGGGCGGCGTCTGCGCGATCAGCGACCCGTCCGACGCGACACGCAGCGGGCTCGCGATCCATTCGTCGTCGCTCTCGAGCAGCGGGTTCTGCGCGACGGCCATCGCGACTTCCTGCTGCAATTCGAGCGTCGACAACTGCAGGAGCCGGATCGACTGCTGCAGCTGCGGCGTCAGCGCCAGATGTTGCGACAGGCGGAGTTGAAGGCTGGCTTTCATGGCAAGGAGGGAGTCATACCGGCAGTTTGCCACGACCCAGGCGCGTTGAGCCATCCGCGATTACGCGCGGCGCGCCGCTCGGTCGCGGGCATGGCCGCGAAGCGGGGCGCGGCCCCGCGCGGCGATGCCGGGCGGGGTGCAGCCAGCCACGAGGAGGAAGTTACATGCGGAAGTGTTCGCCGAGGTACACGCGGCGCACGCTTTCGTTTTCGATGATTTCGCTGGGGGCGCCGGCGGCCAGCACCGAACCGTCGCTGATGATGTACGCGTGGTCGCAGATGCCGAGCGTTTCGCGGACGTTGTGGTCCGTGATCAGCACGCCGATGTTGCGTTGCTTCAGGAACTTGACGATCTTCTGGATCTCGAGCACCGCGATCGGGTCGACGCCGGCGAACGGTTCGTCGAGCAGGATGAAGCTCGGGTTGGTCGCGAGCGCGCGCGCGATTTCGACGCGGCGCCGTTCGCCGCCCGACAGCGACAGCGCGGGATTCTCGCGCAGGTGGCCGATCTGCAGCTCGTCGAGCAGCGCTTCGGTGCGCAACGAGATCGCGTCCTTCGACAGCCGCTTGCCGTCTTCGCCGTGCTGCAGCTCGAGCACCGCGCGGATGTTTTCCTCGACGGTCAGCTTGCGGAACACGGACGCTTCCTGCGGCAGGTACGACAGGCCGAGCGACGCGCGCTTGTGGATCGGCAGCAGGCTGATCGAGCTGCCGTTCAGCGAGATTTCGCCCGCGTCCGTCGGCACGAGGCCGACGATCATGTAGAACGACGTGGTCTTGCCAGCGCCGTTCGGGCCGAGCAGGCCGACGACTTCGCCGCTCTTCACGTCGAGCGACACGTCCTTGACGACCGTGCGCGAGCCGTAGCGCTTCTTCAGGTTGCGGACGACGAGCGAGCTCGTGGTGCCGGCCGGCTGGCGGTTCGGGAGCGCGTTCATTGGCCGGGCGCTCCCTGAATCGTGGTCGACGGCGACAGCTTGGCCGGCGCCCCGTTCAGCGGCGCGGGGCCGCCGTTCTTCGGCGACAGCATCGCGCGCACGCGGCCGTTCGGGTTGCCCGGCGCCGCGACGTCCTTGCCGCCCTTCGCGGTGTAGAAGTCGCGCTGGCCGTCGTACGTGATCACGCTGCCGTGCACGGTATCGGCGATCGTCGACGTGCCTTGCAGGCGGCGCACGGTCGCGGCGGTGGTCAGCGTGGTCAGGTCCTGCTTGCCGTCGTAGTCGATGCGCTCGGCGTCGCCGTCGATGTATTCGTCGATGCCTTCGCGCTTCTGGCGGAACGTCGCGTGCTTCTTGCCGCTGCCGAACGACGTCGCGTACTGGTAGCCTTCCGGGTCCTGACGCACTTCGACGCGATCGCCCTTGATGATGATCGTGCCCTTCGTGATCACGACGTTGCCGGTCGCGACCGTGACCTGCTTCAGATCGTCATAGGTCAGGTTGTCGGCCTCGACGTTGATCGGCTTGTTCTGGTCGGCCTTCTCGGCATGGGCGAGCGGCGCCAGCCCGATGAGCGGGAGCGCCACGAGCGTCGCGGCGAGCGCGGCGCGGACGGCGCGCGCAGCGCCGCCGGAAATATGTCGAGGGAACGGTTCGTTCATGCAGTCACGTGAGGGATGCGTCACTTGGGTTGACCTTTCGAGCCGCCGGACGTGTCCGCCGCGGCAATCGTGCCGCGCACGTTGCCGTAAAGCTCGATGACCCGGGTGACGTTGTTGTACTTCATGCCGTCGGTCGCGTTGACGAGCGACAGGCCGCGCTGAAGTTTAACCGGCTTTTCGGTCTGGATCACATCGTCATTGACGAAGATCCGGAAATGCTGGGAATCGGCCTGCATCTGCGGATCGCCGCCGCCGGCTGCGCGCAGGATGCGCGCATCGTCGTACAAATCGACGATCGACACGTCGCCGTTGACGGTGCCGCGCTTCGCGGTGGTCGTCACGACGGGCTTGCCGGGCTGGAACGCGCGCATGGCCGGATCGGTCAGGTCGCTGCTTTCGGTGTCTTCGTAATGGACCAGCTTCGCGGCCGTCAGCCGGTACTGGGTCGTGCCGGACTGGTCGAGCTCGGTGACCGAGAAGTTGTCCGCGAAATAGTCGGGCGTGTGGCGCTTCGGCTGCACGGTGCCCTCGCCGGGCGGCGGCAGCGTGGCCTGCAGCAGCCACCAGGTGACGCCCGCGAGCGCGGCGACCGCGGCGAGCGGCAGCATCTGGGTCCAGCGGAAATGCGTGCTCATCGGTCAGGCTCCGCAGGCGGCGGCGAGCAGCGCGTCGTAGCGGCGCTGCGCACGCAGGATCGCATCGCAGGCCTCGCGCACGGCGCCGTGGCCGCCGCGGGCCTCGGCGACCCAGTGCGCGCGGGCGATCACCTCGGGGTGCGCGTTCGCGGGGGCCGTGGCGAAGCCGCAGCGCAGCATCACCGGCAGGTCGGGCCAGTCGTCGCCCATGTAGCCGCATGCGTCGGCCGTCAGGCCGAGCGACGCGATCAGGTCGGCGAACACGGTGAGCTTGTTCTCGACGCCCTGGAACAGGTGCGCGATCTTCATTTCCTTCGCGCGCGCCGCGACGATGTCCGAGCGGCGGCCCGTGATGATCGCGGTCGCGATGCCGGCTTCGCCGAGCAGCTTCACGCCGTGGCCGTCGAGCGAATTGAACGACTTCATCGCGTCGCCGGCCGCGGTAAACAGCAGGCCGCCGTCGGTCAGTACGCCGTCGACGTCGAAAATCATCAGCTTCACGCGGCTCGCGCGTTCGGCCGCAGTCAGCGCTGCGCTCATCAGATCACCTTCTTCGAAAACAGGTCGTGCATGTTCAGCGCGCCGATCAGCGCGCCGTCGGCATCGACGACCAGCATCTGGTTGATCCGGTGGCGCTCCATCAGTTCCACGGCCTCGACCGCCAGGTGATCCGGCGCAATCGTGCGCGGGTCGCGCGTCATGACTTCGGTGATCGGCAGCGTGCGGAAGTCGCCGTCGCGCGCGAGCACGCGGCGCAGGTCGCCGTCCGTGAAGATGCCGGCGACCTTGCCGTCGGCGTCGACCACGGCCGTCATGCCGAGGCGTTTCGCGGTGATCTGGAACAGCGCGTCCGACAGCGTCGCGTTCAGCCCGACGGACGGGACGTCGTCGCCCGAGCGCATCACGTCGCGCACGTAGGTGAGCAGGCGCCGGCCGAGCGCGCCGCCCGGATGCGAGCGCGCGAAATCGTCCGAGCCGAAGCCGCGCGCGTCGAGCACGGCGACGGCGAGCGCATCGCCGAGCGCGAGCGCGGCGGTCGTGCTCGCGGTGGGCGCGAGGTTCAGCGGGCACGCTTCCTTCGACACTGCGGCGTTCAGGTTCACGTCGGCGAGCGTGCCGAGGCTCGACCCCGCTCGGCCCGTGATCGCGATCAGCTTCGCGCCGATCCGCTTCACGAGCGGCAGGATCGCGACGAGTTCCGCCGATTCGCCGGAATAGGAGATGCCGATGAAGACGTCGTCGGAGGTGACCATCCCGAGGTCGCCGTGGCTGGCCTCGGCAGGGTGGACGAAGAAGGCCGGGGTGCCGGTGCTGGCCAGCGTGGCTGCGATCTTGCGGGCGATATGCCCCGATTTGCCGATGCCGGACACCACCACGCGGCCGCGGCAGCCGAGCAGCAGCGCAACGGCCTCGACGAAGCCGCCATCGAGCTGGTCGCGCAGCGCGCGCACGGCGTCCGCCTCGATGTCGAGCACGTCGCGGGCGAGCGCGAGCGCCCGGTCATCATTGATTTTCGCTATCATGCGCGGAGTATAGCAAAGGCGTTTGTTCGCCGCGCCGGCCTTCGGACTCGTCCGAAGCAGCCTGTCCACCGCCACCACCCCGCGCCCGCATTGCCGTGGCCCCGACGAACGAGGACGCTTCGCCTGTGATTTCCCCGCTCGAAATGACCCTGCTGCTGCTGCTGGCCTCGGTGGTGGGCGTCGTCGTATTCCGCTCGTTGAACCTGCCGCCGATGCTCGGCTACCTGACCGTCGGCATCCTGGTCGGCCCGCACGCGCTCGGCATCACGGCGGATCTCGAACGGGCCGAGCATCTCGCGGAATTCGGCGTGGTGTTCCTGATGTTCTCGATCGGCCTCGAATTCTCGCTGGCGAAGCTGAGGTCGATGCAGCGGCTCGTGTTCGGGCTCGGGCTGCTGCAGGTCGTCGCGACGCTGGTACTCGCGCTCGCGCTCGGCGCGCTGTTCGAGCGCTGGGAGCACCTCACATGGCAGGGCAGCATCGCGCTCGGCGGCGCGCTCGCGATGTCGTCGACGGCGATCGTGTCGAAGATGCTCGCCGAGCGGCTCGAGATCGAGACCGAGCACGGCCGCAACATCTTCGGCGTGCTGCTGTTCCAGGATCTCGCGGTCGTGCCGCTGCTGATCGTGATCGCCGCGTTCGGCGCCGAATCGTCGAAGGACCTCGCGCTCACGCTCGGCGTCGCGGCGGTCAAGATCGTGATCGCGCTCACGCTGCTGCTGGTCATCGGGCAGCGCTTCATGACGCGCTGGCTCAACGTCGTCGCGCGGCGCCGCTCGCAGGAGCTGTTCGTGCTGAACCTGCTGCTCGTCACGCTGGGCGCTGCGTTCATCACCGACAAGTTCGGCCTGTCGCTCGCGCTCGGCGCGTTCATCGCGGGGATGCTCATTTCCGAGACGCCGTTCCGCCACCAGGTGGAGGAGGACATCAAGCCGTTCCGCGACGTGCTGCTCGGGCTGTTCTTCGTGACGACGGGGATGCTGCTCGATCCGCGCGTGATCTGGGAGCATCCGTTGCTCGTGCTCGGCTTCTTCGTCGGGCAGATCCTGTTCAAGGCGACCATGATCGCCGGGCTCGCGCGCCTCTTCGGCGCGACGCCGGGCGTCGCGATGCGCACGGGCATCGGCCTCGCGCAGGCCGGCGAATTCGGCTTCGTGCTGCTGAACCTGATCCTCGACCGGCATCTCGTCGATTCGACGCTGCTGCAGGCGATCCTCGCGTCGATGCTGCTGTCGATGCTCGCCGCGCCGTTCCTGATCCAGAACGCCGACCGCATCGTGATGCGGCTGTCGTCGACCGAATGGATGCAGCAGTCTCTGCAGATGACGCGGATCGCGACGCAAAGCCTGAAGCAGCGCGGCCACGTGATCATCTGCGGCTACGGCCGCGCGGGCCAGAACCTGGCGCGCATGCTCGAACAGGAAGGCATTTCGTACGTCGCGCTCGACCTCGACCCCGATCGCGTGAGCGCGGCCGCGACGGCCGGCGAATCGGTCGTGTTCGGTGACGCGGCGCGCCGCGAGTCGCTGGTCGCGGCCGGTATCCACCGGGCGGCGGCCGTTGCGATCACCTACGCGAACACGCCGTCCGCGCTGCGCGTGCTGCATCACGTGCACGAGCTGGAGCCGACGCTGCCGGCGATCGTGCGCACCGTCGACGATGCCGATCTCGAGAAACTGCTCGCGGCTGGCGCGACCGAGGTGATTCCGGAGATCGTCGAGGGCAGCCTGATGCTCGCGTCGCATACGCTGGTGCTGGTCGGCGTGCCGATGCGCAAGGTCGTGCGGCGCGTCGAGGAGATGCGCGACGAGCGCTACAGCCTGCTGCGCGGCTATTTCCGCGGCGCGGACGACGCGGACGACGACGATCACGAGCAGGTGCGGCTACAATCGGTGCCGGTCGATGCGCGCGCGGACGCGGTCGGGCGTTCGCTGGAAGAACTGGGGCTGTATGCGCTCGGCCTGGAAGTCACGGCGATCCGCCGGCACGGCATCCGCGGCGTCGAACCCGATCCGCAGACCAAGCTGCGCGCGAGCGACATCGTGGTGCTGCGCGGGCTGCCCGAGGCGCTCGCGCTCGCGGAGGAGCGGTTGTCGCGCCATCGGCGCGATCCGCCGGCCGCGGCTGCGTGAGCCGCGATTCACAACCTGACCCGTATTGATCAGAAACGGTGCCCGATCTTCGCGCACCGTTTTTTTCGGAGAGTTTCATGCCGCATTCGTCGCCGGGCACACCGCTCGATCCGGTCGCCTTCCTCCACAGCCAGATCCGCACGGTGCCCGACTGGCCGCAGCCGGGCGTGCAGTTCCGCGACATCACGACGCTGCTGCAGAGCCCGAAGGCGCTGCGCATCCTCGTCGACCTGTTCGTCGAACGCTATGTCGACGCGAAGCTCGACTACGTCGCGGGCCTCGACGCGCGCGGCTTCATCATCGCGCCGATCGTCGCGTACGAGCTGAGCGTCGGCTTCGTGCCGATCCGCAAGGTCGGCAAGCTGCCGTACAAGACGCGTTCGGAATCGTACGACCTCGAATACGGCAGCGCGACGGTCGAGATCCACGAAGATGCGTGCAAGCCCGGCGATCGCGTGATCATCATGGACGACCTGATCGCGACCGGCGGCACGATGATGGCGGGACGCAACCTGCTGCAGCGGCTCGGCGCGGTGGTCGTCGAAGGCGCGGCGATCATCGACCTGCCCGATCTCGGCGGCTCGGCGCTGCTGCGCAATGCCGGACTGCCGGTCTATACCGTTACCGAATTCGCCGGCCACTGAACGCCGGTCCGCCGGGGGTTGCCGCTCCGGCTTGCCGGGTTCACGCCTGGTTCATGCTTGGTTCACATTCCGCAGCGAGGTCACGATGCCCAATTTCATGCTGTTTCTCGCCACGTCGATCGCGATCACGTTCGCGCCGGGTCCCGACAACCTGCAGGTGCTCGCCCGCGGCATCTCGCAGGGCCGCGCGGCCGGCTTCGTCGCCGCGCTCGGCTTCACGGCGGGGATCCTGTTCCACACGACGCTCGCGGCGCTCGGCGTCGCGGCCGTGCTGCGTTCGTCGCCGGTCGCGTTCCAGATCCTGAAGCTCGCGGGCGCCGCGTACCTCGTGTGGATCGGCATCAAGGCGCTGCGCAGCCAGGGCCTCGCGAACGCGCATGCGCGCCCGCCGCAGCCGCTCGGCACGATCTTCCGGCAGAGCGTGATCGGCAACCTGATGAACCCGAAGGTCACACTGTTCTTCGTCGTGTTCCTGCCGCAGTTCGTCGATCCGCACGGCACGCAGGGCGTGACGCTGCAGATGTTCGAGCTCGGCGCGCTGTTCATGCTGCAGACGGCCGCGGTCTTCTCGCTGTTCGGCGTCGGCGCGGGCATGATCGGCGCATGGCTGAAGCGCCGCCCGAAGGCCGGCGTGTGGCTCGACCGGATCGCCGGCGCGACGTTCATCGCGATCGGCATCCGCGTCGCGCTGAAGGACTGAGCGCGATGACGTTTCCGTGCATCGCGGCCGCGCGCCGCTTCGATCCGGCCGCGCATCTGCGTTTCGAGATCGCCGGCCACGCGGTCGGCTGGGTGCGCCGCCAGGACGTCGCGAAGCTCGCGCGCTGGCCCGACGTGTTCGAGCTGACCGGCGAGCGGGTCGTGCTGTCGGCGCGCTACGATTCGGTCGACGCGCGCAGCATGGCGCTGGCCAGCGCGATCGGCGCGCTCGCGGCCGAAGGCGCGATTCCCGGCTGGCGCGACGAGATCTACGCGATCCGCAACCGCTTCGACGATCCGCCGCTCGCGTACATCGAGCGCGCCGCGTCGCGCTTCTTCGGCACGCAGACCTATGCGGTGCACGTGAACGGCATCGTAGAATACGCGGTTACGCCGGGCGAGCCGCCCGCCGCGGCCGCGCCGAAGATGTGGCTCGGCCGCCGCAGCGCGACCAAGGCCACCGACCCCGGCATGCTCGACAACGTCGTCGCCGGCGGGATCGGCTGGGGGCTGGGCGTTCACGAGACGCTCGCGAAGGAATGCTGGGAAGAAGCCGGCATTCCGGCCGATCTGGCGGCGCGCGCGATCGCGGGCCGCACGGTACAGGTGCTGAACGCGCTGCCGGAAGGCACGCAGTCGGAACTGATCTTCGTGTACGACCTGCCGCTGCCGCACGACTTCGCGCCGCGCAACCAGGACGGCGAAGTGGCCGAGCACCTGCTGGCCGGCGTGCCCGAGGTGATCGGCTGGCTGCGCGAAGGCCGCGCGACGATGGATGCGAGCCTCGCGACGCTCGACACGCTGCTGCGCCACCGCTGGATTCCGGCGGCCGACGCGGCCGGTATCGACGCGCTGTTCGTGCCGGCCGCGTGACGCGCGCCGCGCGCGCAGTCCGGCGGCGCGAACGGGCAATTTGACGAATACGGAAACAATGGGAGTCGCGGTCATGCCGACCGATCACAGCTTTATCTTGAAACTGTCGTGCCCCGACCGGCACGGTATCGTCCATGCGGTCTCGGGCTTCCTGTTCGAGCGCAGCAACAACATCCTCGATTCCGCGCAGTTCGGCGACAGCCGCACCAGCGAGTTCTTCATGCGCGTGCACTTCGAGCAGGACGGCGGCGGCGTGGATGCCGCGTCGGCGCTCGACACGCTTCGCAACGAATTCGCGCCGCTCGCCGAACAGTTCTCGATGCGCTGGGAGCTGCACGATGCGGCCGTGAAGCCGCGCGTCGTGATCATGGTGTCGAAGATCGGCCACTGCCTGAACGACCTGCTGTTCCGCTATCGCACCGGCCAGCTGCCGATCGAGATTCCGGCGATCGTGTCGAACCACAAGGAGTTCTACCAGCTTGCCGCGAGCTACAACATTCCGTTCCATCACTTCCCGCTGATCGGCGGTTCGTCCGATGCCGCGAAGGCCGCGCAGGAAGCGCGCGTGCTGGAAGTGATCGACGAGCACCAGGCCGATCTCGTCGTGCTCGCGCGCTACATGCAGATCCTGTCGCCGAACATGTGCGAGCAGCTCGCCGGGCGCGCGATCAACATCCACCATTCGTTCCTGCCGAGCTTCAAGGGTGCGAAGCCTTACTACCAGGCGTTCGACCGCGGCGTGAAGCTGATCGGCGCGACCGCGCACTACGTGACGACCGATCTCGACGAAGGCCCGATCATCGAGCAGGAAGTCGAGCGCGTCGATCACAGCATGACGCCCGACCAGCTGACCGCGATCGGCCGCGACGTCGAGTGCGTGACGCTCGCGCGCGCGGTGAAGTGGCACGTCGAGCACCGGATCGTGCTGAACGGGACGAAGACGGTCGTGTTCCGCTGATCCGTCGGCCCTGACAGGCTGGCTCCACGAGCAAAAACGCCGCGCCCTTCACGGGGCGCGGCGTTTTTTATCGCCGTTGGTGAGCGGGCGGCTTCAGATCAGCCGCAGCAGGTACAGCTCGCGTTTCAGGTACGCGTAGAAGATCGGCGCGGCGATCACGCCCGGCAGCCCGAACGCGGCTTCCATGATCAGCATCGCGAGCAGCAGCTCCCACGCGCGCGACTCGATCTGGCCGCCGATGATCTTCGCGTTCAGGAAGTATTCGAGCTTGTGGATGACCACGAGGAACGCGAGCGACGCGATCGCGGTGCCCATGCTGACCGACAGCGACACCGCGACGATCAGCGTGTTCGAGATCAGGTTGCCGATCACGGGCAGCAGGCCGACGATGAACGTGACGAGCACGAGCGTTTTCGACAGCGGCAGCCGCTGGTGGAAGATCGGCAGCGCGACGAGCAGGTAGATGCCGGTGAAGGTCGCGTTGATCGCCGAGATCTTGATCTGTGCGAACACGATGCGGCGGAACGCGTCGGCGAAGCGCGACACGCGCGTGACGAGCGCGGTCGACAGCGGCCGGCGCACCTTGCCCTGCTCGACGCCGATCGCGATCATCGCGCCGATGATCATCCCGAACAGCACGTGGCCGAAGCCGCGCGCGACGCTCTTGCCGCTTTGCTGGAGCTGGTCCATGTGCGAGTGCATCAGCACGGCCGCCTTCGTCTTCATCTGTTCGACGTCGACGGGCAGCAGGTTCGCGATCCAGGCCGGCGTGCGTGCGCGGGTCTGCTCGACGATCTGCATCAACTGGTCGAGCAGGCTCTGCAGGTTCGGCACCGTGTGCTCGAAATGCTCGATGATGCCGAGCGTCAGGCCGGTGAGCCCGCCGACGATCGCGATCGACAGCAGCACGACGGCGACCCAGCGCGCGCGCATGCTGGTGGTATGGCGTTCGATCACGGGCGCGATCGTGTGGATCAGCTGATAGACGAGCAGGCCGGCCAGCATCCCGCCGAGCAGCCGGAGCTCGAGGACGAGCCACATCATGACGAGCGCGAAGAGATAGCTGCCGACCTCGAGTGCCGACAGCTTCGGCAGGCTCAAGTCGCTCGTCAGCCGCACGCTGCGCAGGTGCGGCTCGCGGTTCTGCGTGTCGCGCGACTCTTGTTGCTTCTCCATCGTGGATTCCTGTCGTCCGTGTGTCGTGCCGCGCAGCGCGCGGCAGAGCGCCGGTCGCCCGGCACCGCACCGGATTGGTGCGGATGGCGAACCTTACGACCGTAAAGTATAGCTGCCATTATGGTCCGCAAACGGACCGTTTGGCGCGTGGTGTAAACGCAGAAGGGAAAACGAGGGGACGCGGCCCGCCCTCGACGCGCGCACGGCCGGGCGGCCGCGCGCGGGGAAGGGCGGAACCGGCGGACGGGTGTCAGCCGGCCGCGACTTTGCGGGTCGGACGCTTGAGCAGCGGCGCGAGGTACTTGCCGGTGAAGCTCGCCTTCGTCTTCGCGACCTGCTCGGGCGTGCCCTGCGCGATGATCTGGCCGCCGCCGGCGCCGCCTTCGGGGCCGAGGTCGATCACCCAGTCGGCCGTCTTGATCACGTCGAGGTTGTGCTCGATGATCACGACCGTGTTGCCCTGGTCGCGCAGCCGGTGGATCACTTCCAGCAGCAGCGCGATGTCGTGGAAGTGCAGGCCGGTGGTCGGCTCGTCGAGGATGTACAGCGTGCGGCCGGTGTCGCGCTTCGACAGCTCCAGCGACAGCTTCACGCGCTGCGCCTCGCCGCCCGACAGCGTCGTGGCCGACTGGCCGAGGCGGATGTAGCCGAGGCCGACGTCGAGCAGCGTCTTCAGCTTGCGCGCGATGACCGGCACCGCGCTGAAGAACTCGTACGCGTGCTCGACCGTCATGTCGAGCACTTCGCTGATGTTCTTGCCCTTGTACTGCACTTCGAGCGTTTCGCGGTTGTAGCGCTTGCCGTGGCACACGTCGCACGGCACGTAGACGTCCGGCAGGAAGTGCATCTCGACCTTCAGCACGCCGTCGCCCTGGCACGATTCGCAGCGGCCGCCCTTCACGTTGAACGAGAAGCGGCCCGGATCGTAGCCGCGCTCCTTCGACGCCGGGACGCCCGAGAACAGCTCGCGGATCGGCGTGAACAGGCCCGTGTACGTGGCCGGGTTCGAGCGCGGCGTGCGGCCGATCGGCGACTGGTCGACGTTGATCACCTTGTCGAAATGCTCGAGGCCCTCGATCGCCTCGTGCGGCGCCGGCTCGGCCGATGAGCCGTACAGGTGGCGCGCGACCGCGTGATACAGCGTGTCGTTGATCAGCGTCGACTTGCCGGAGCCCGACACGCCGGTGATGCAGGTCAGGAGGCCGACCGGCAGCTCCAGATCGACGTGCTTCAGGTTGTTGCCGTGCGCGTCGACGATGCGCAGCATCCGCTCGGGATCGGGCGCGAGCCGCTCGTCCGGGTACTCGATGACGCGCTTGCCGAGCAGGTACTGGCCGGTCAGCGACTGCGGGTTCGACTGCACCTGCTTCGGCGTGCCTTCGGCGACCACGACGCCGCCGTGCTCGCCCGCGCCGGGGCCCATGTCGACGACGTAGTCGGCCGTGCGGATCATGTCCTCGTCGTGCTCGACGACGATCACGGAGTTGCCGAGGTCGCGCAGGTGCTTGAGCGTCGAGATCAGGCGGTCGTTGTCGCGCTGGTGCAGGCCGATCGACGGCTCGTCGAGCACGTACATCACGCCCGTGAGCCCCGAGCCGATCTGCGACGCGAGCCGGATCCGCTGCGCCTCGCCGCCCGACAGCGTTTCGGCGCTGCGCTCGAGCGACAGGTAGTCGAGGCCGACATTGTTGAGGAACGTCAGGCGCGCGACGATTTCCTTGATCACCTTGTCGGCGATCTCGCGCTTCGCGCCTTCGAGCGTCAGCCCGTCGAAATAGCCGAGCGCGTCGCGCAGCGGCCAGCCGCTGATTTCATAGATGCCGCGCGCGTCGTCGCCAGTGCCGATCCGCACGTGGCGCGCCTCGCGGCGCAGGCGCGTGCCGTCGCACGACGGGCACGGCTGGTTGTTCTGGTATTTCGACAGCTCTTCGCGCACCGCGACCGAATCGGTCTCGCGGTAGCGGCGTTCGAGGTTCGGGATGATCCCTTCGAACACGTGCTCGCGGATCGTCGTGCGGCCGCGCTCGTTGATGTACGAGAACGGGATCGTCTGCTTGCCCGAGCCGAACAGCAGCACCTTGCGGATCTTTTCGGGCAGATCCTCGAACGCGGCGTCGATGTCGAATTCGTAGAATGCCGCGAGGCTCTGCAGCATCTGGAAATAGAACTGGTTGCGCCGGTCCCAGCCCTTCACCGCGCCGGCGGCAAGCGACAGCGACGGGTGCGCGACGACCCGCTTCGGGTCGAAGAACGTGATCTGGCCGAGGCCGTCGCATTCCGGGCACGCGCCCATCGGGTTGTTGAACGAGAACAGGCGCGGCTCGAGCTCCTGCAGCGAGTACGAGCAGATCGGGCACGCGAACTTCGAGCTGAACAGGTGCTCGCGGTCGGTATCCATCTCGAGCGCGATCGCGCGGCCGTCGGCGAGGCGCAGCGCGGTTTCGAACGATTCGGCGAGCCGCTGCTTCATGTCCGGGCGCACCTTCAGGCGATCGACGACGACGTCGATCGTGTGCTTGTCGTTCTTCTTCAGCTTCGGCAGC
Organism: Burkholderia sp. BCC0397; assembly: GCF_902832865.1. NCBI lineage: Bacteria > Pseudomonadati > Pseudomonadota > Betaproteobacteria > Burkholderiales > Burkholderiaceae > Burkholderia > Burkholderia sp. BCC0397. The sequence goes on from NZ_CADFDL010000004.1 coordinate 434,157, forward strand.
GACTCGACCTCGTAGATCTTCGCGACGCCTTCGTTCGCGGTGCCGCCGCCCGAGCGCACGCGAAAGCGCACGAAGCCCTGCGCCTGCATCTCCTCGAACAGCTCGGCGTGCTCGCCCTTGCGGTTCGCGACGACGGGCGCGAGGATCATCAGCTTGGTTTCCTCGGGCAGCGCGAGCGCCGCGTCGACCATCTGCGACACGCTCTGCGCCTCGAGCGGGATGTCGTGGTCGGGGCAGTACGGCGTGCCGACACGTGCGTACAAAAGTCGCAGGTAGTCGTGGATTTCCGTGACCGTGCCGACGGTCGAACGCGGGTTGTGGGACGTTGCCTTCTGCTCGATCGAGATCGCTGGCGACAGCCCCTCGATCAGGTCGACGTCGGGCTTCTCCATCAGCTGCAGGAACTGGCGGGCGTACGCGGACAGGCTTTCCACGTAGCGGCGCTGGCCTTCGGCATAAAGGGTGTCGAACGCGAGCGACGACTTGCCCGACCCGGACAACCCGGTAATCACGACCAGTTTGTGGCGCGGCAGGTCGAGATTGACGTTTTTCAGGTTGTGGGTGCGTGCCCCACGGATACGGATCTGTTCCATGAACCTGGCGAAAATGGAGGGAACCAAACCTGCTACTATAACGGCTTTTCGAGACCGTCGTTTACGGCCCCCAGCCTTTACAGCAGGTGGCAGCAAGGCGACCTCCGCGCCGGGGAAAGCGGTCGCGCCGCGCGTTTCGGACGGCCCGCAGGCCGCCTGCATCCGGCCCCGACGTGTCGCCCGAAAGGCCGCCAGGCCGCCGGTCCTGATCTTCCGCCGCCCGCTGCCGGGCGGACATTCCGATCATTCGAAATTCATTCCCGATGTCCAATCCGTCTGCCACGTCTTCCCGCATGACTGCGCCCGAACTGCGCGCGACCACGTCGCTCGCGGCGATCTTCGCGCTGCGCATGCTCGGCCTGTTCATGATCATGCCGGTGTTCTCGGTCTACGCGAAAACCATTCCGGGCGGCGACAACGTGCTGCTCGTCGGTGTCGCGCTCGGGGCCTACGGCGTCACGCAGTCGCTGTTCTATATCTTCTACGGCTGGGCGTCCGACAAGTTCGGCCGCAAGCCGGTGATCGCCACGGGCCTCGTGATCTTCGCGCTCGGCAGCTTCGTCGCCGCGTTCGCGCACGACATCACGTGGATCATCGTCGGCCGCGTGATCCAGGGCATGGGCGCCGTGTCGTCGGCGGTGCTCGCGTTCATCGCCGACCTGACCTCCGAGCAGAACCGCACGAAGGCGATGGCGATGGTCGGCGGCTCGATCGGCGTGTCGTTCGCGGTCGCGATCGTCGGCGCGCCGATCGTGTTCCACTGGGTCGGGATGAACGGGCTGTTCGCGATCGTCGGCGTGCTGTCGATCCTCGCGATCGGCGTCGTGCTGTGGATCGTGCCCGACGCGGCGAAGCCCGTGCACGTGCCCGCGCCGTTCGCCGAGGTGCTGCACAACGTCGAGCTGCTGCGCCTGAACTTCGGCGTGCTGGTGCTGCATGCGACGCAGACGGCGCTGTTCCTCGTCGTGCCGCGCCTCTTGGTCGACGGCGGGCTGCCGGTCGCCGCGCACTGGAAGGTCTACCTGCCGGTGATGGGGCTCGCGTTCGTGATGATGGTGCCGGCGATCATCGTCGCGGAAAAACGGGGCAAGATGAAGCCGGTGCTGCTCGGCGGCATTCTGGCTATCCTGATCGGCCAATTGTTGCTCGGCAGCGCACCGCATACCATTCTGATTGTGGCGGCGATCCTGTTCGTGTACTTCCTCGGGTTCAACATCCTGGAAGCGTCGCAGCCGTCGCTCGTGTCGAAGCTCGCGCCGGGTTCGCGCAAGGGTGCGGCCACGGGCGTCTACAACACCACGCAGTCGATCGGGCTCGCGCTCGGCGGCATCGTGGGCGGCTGGCTGCTGAAGCACGGCGGTGCGAACACGGTGTTCTACACGTGTTCTGGGCTCGTTGCCGCGTGGCTTATAATCGCAGCCAGCATGAAAGCGCCGCCGCGCAAGGCCTGAACCTGATTGTCGGGCAGGCACCGGCGGCGTTCGCCGGCTCGCCCGGCGGGCCGCGCCGACGCTTTCGCGGGCGGCCCCGCATCGAATTTACTGGAGAAACACATGGCATCCGTCAACAAGGTCATCCTCGTCGGCAACCTCGGCGCCGATCCTGAAGTCCGTTACCTGCCGAGCGGCGACGCGGTTGCGAACATCCGTCTCGCGACGACCGACCGCTACAAGGACAAGGCAAGCGGCGATTTCAAGGAAATGACCGAGTGGCATCGCGTCGCGTTCTTCGGCCGTCTGGCGGAAATCGTCAGCGAATACCTGAAGAAGGGTTCGTCGGTCTATATCGAAGGCCGCATCCGCACGCGCAAGTGGCAGGGCCAGGACGGCCAGGACCGTTACTCGACCGAAATCGTCGCCGAACAGATGCAGATGCTCGGCGGCCGCGGTGGTGCGGGCGGCGGCGGTGGCGGCGGTGACGAAGGCGGTTATGGCGGCGGCTACGGTGGTGGCGGCGGCGGTCGCGGCGAGCAGGCGGAGCGCGGCGGTGGCGGTGGCGGCGGCGGTCGTGCCAGCGGCGCAGCGCGTGGCGGTGCGGGTGGCGGCGCGCAGAGCCGTCCGAGCGCGCCGGCAGGCGGTGGCTTCGACGAGATGGACGACGATATCCCGTTCTGATCGCAAGTCGCACCCCCGCATCACGATGGGCCCGAATGTCCGAGTCAAGCGAGTCGCTTGGCCCGGGTTTTCGGGCCTTGCTTCGTTTACGTCGCTCCTGCACGCCGCACTCCGGATGAAACGTGGCTGACGCACTCCCCGACCTCATCGCGCCCCATCTCGACGTCCTGTTCTGCGGGATCAATCCCGGCCTGATCGCGGCCGCGACCGGCCATCACTTCGCGGGGAGAAACAACCGCTTCTGGCGCGTGATCCATCTCGCGGGCTTCACGCCGACGGAAATTTCGCCGCAGGACGATCGCGCGATTCTCCGTTACGGCTGCGGGTTGACGGCCGTGGTGCCGCGGCCGACCGCGCGTGCCGATCAGCTTTCGCGCGCGGAATTCGCGGTCGCGTCCGCCGGGTTCGAGCAGAAGGTCGCGCAGCATGCGCCGCGCTTCGTCGCGTTTCTCGGCAAGGCGGCGTATGCGGCGCTGTCGGGGCAGCGCGAAGTCACGTGGGGATTGCAGCCATCACGCATCCAGCATACGCGGGTGTGGGTGCTGCCCAACCCCAGCGGGAGGAACCTCGCATTCGGGCTCGACGATCTGGTCGATGCGTATCGCGAGCTCCATCTCGCGACGATGACGGAGGGACACGATGCGACGCTATAAGACGGCGGCTCCGTGGCCCGGCGCCATCGTGCCGCGCGCATTCTTCAACCGCATGGCCACCGAGGTGGCGCCGCAACTGCTCAACAAGATCCTCGCGGCAGCGGACGGCCGGGCCGGCCGCATCGTCGAAGTGGAAGCGTATGCGGGCGCGCTCGATCCGGCGGCGCACACCTATCGCGGCAAGACGCCGCGCAATGCGACGATGTTCGGGCCGCCCGGGCACTTCTACGTTTATTTCACGTACGGCATGCACTGGTGCTGCAACTGCGTGTGCGGCCCGGACGGCGCGGGAACGGGCGTGCTGATCCGTGCGCTGGAGCCGCTGCACGGGCTCGAACGGATGCGTGCGGCGCGGCCGCCGCGCACGCGCGATCGCGACCTGTGCCGCGGGCCGGCGCGGCTGACGCAGGCGATGGGGATCGGCGGCGCGCAGGATGGCGTCGACCTGATCGGCGCGCATGAAGGGTTCGCGATCGTCGACGACGGCATGGCGCCGCCCGCCGATCTGGCGGGCGGGCCGCGCATCGGCATTCGCGTCGGCCAGGATCTCCCGTGGCGGTGGAGCGTGCCCGGCAACCGGTACGTATCGGGCGCGGTGCCGCGCACGTAACGCATGCCGCGCCCAATTCGACCTGCGTCACGCGGTCGCCATTATTGATCGGCTAAGCTGGCGGTTTCGACGTTTCGATCGAGGAGACACCATGCGGCGGGTCGTATTCAACCAGAAGGGCGGCGTGGGCAAGTCGACGATCGTCTGCAACCTGGCGGCGATCAGCGCGAGCGAAGGACTGCGCACGCTCGTCATCGATCTCGATGCGCAGGCAAACTCGACGCGCTACCTGCTCGGCGACGCCGCGGCCGACGCGCAACCGGGCGTCGCCGGCTTCTTCGAAACCGCGCTGACCTTCAATTTCCGTCCGGTCGACGTCACGTCGTTCATCCACGCGACCCCGTTCGACGGGCTCGACGTGATGCCCGCGCATCCGGATCTCGACACGCTGCACGGCAAGCTCGAATCGCGCTACAAGATCTACAAGCTGCGCGATGCGCTGAACGAGCTCGACATGTACGACGCCGTGTACATCGACACGCCGCCCGCGCTGAATTTCTATACGCGCTCGGCGCTGATCGCGGTCGAGCGCTGCCTGATCCCGTTCGACTGCGACGATTTCTCGCGCCGCGCGCTGTACACGCTGCTCGAGAACGTGAAGGAAATCCAGCAGGACCACAACGCCGCGCTCGAGGTGGAGGGGATCGTCATCAACCAGTTCCAGCCGCGCGCGAGCCTGCCGCAACGGCTGGTCGACGAACTCGTCGACGAAGGGCTGCCGGTGCTTGCGTCGCGGTTGTCCGCATCGGTGAAGATCCGCGAATCGCATCAGCAGTCGACGCCGGTGATCCATCTCGAGCCGACGCACAAGCTCGCGCAGGAGTTCCGCGCGCTGCATCGCGAACTGGCCGGCTGAGCCCGCGCCCGACCGCGTCGACCGAGGCCGCTTCGAGCGGCCTCGTTTTTTATCGCGACCCTAAATTCGTCCGATTATTGATTTCGTCATTAATAATGCAGAAAACGATTTCACAATAAATCCAGAAAAAACGATTACATAAGCGATTGCTTCATTCTCAATGGCGGCCATTTTTCTAATAATCGGAATAGTGAATTTGGCAAATATTGCGCGACGTCATGTTGCGTTATGCTGTAAAAAGGTAAAAAGGCATTGCGGGCCGGAACGGGCGATATCCTGCCTGATATTTCGACGCGCCTTGGGCTTCAGCGGTCGCGCCAAAGAGTGATAAGGGTTTATACCTATCATTAATGCCATTTGATTGACAATTAATCGATCTAGAATGATTTCCTTCAGCTGCCCGTGCTCAAACAGGTGACGGGTTGTCAATAAGGAAGCTGCCGTCGATCAAGCTTCCATTTTTTCTTCAAGTTGTCTCTCGCATTGCCAACAGGAGCGTGCCCGATGTCCGTATTTGCCCCCGAAAAACTCACCGCCGATTATCAGTCCGGTATCTCCGCGTGGTTCGCGATCGCCCGTCCGGCGATCCAAGGTTTCGAGGCTGTCGTCGAACTCAACCTGCAAGCGGCCCGGACGGCGCTCGAGGAATACGAGGACAAGCTGAAGAACGCGTTCAACAGCAGCAACCCGGCCGCGGGCTTCGCGCAGCAGGTTGCCGTGCCGCAGGAAGCGGCCGGCAAGGTCGTGTCGTACGGCCGCCATCTGTTCGACATCGCGGTGTCGACGCAGTCGGAATGGGCGAAGGTCGCGCAGGCGCAGTACGAGCAGAACGACAAGCGCCTGAAGGACGTGCTCGGAGAGCTGTCAAAGCATGCGCCGGCCGGCTCGGCGCCGGTGGTGGCCGCGCTGAATTCGGCGTGGTCCGCGGCGAGCGCCGCGGCCGACTCCGTGCGCGCAGCGACGGGGCAGGCGATCGAAGCGGCGCAGAGCGGCTTCGATGCGGTCAGCGAAACGGCCACGCGCGGCGCGAAGCAGACGGCGGCTGCCGCCCGCAAGGACGCAGCGGCTGCGCGCGAATCGGCTGCGTAACTGCGTGAGTGCGTGTCGCGCGCAGGCGCGACACGATTGATCGGCGCCGGATGGCGCCGGCGCCGCGTGTGCCACGCGGGGGCCGGCCAACGTCCGGTGCGCCGCAAGACGACCGTGCACGGTTGCCCGTGCCGCGGCGTGCCGTGCCGCCGGTGCGAACAGGTGCTGCCCGCCATACGGCGGCATGCGACCGCAATCGCGCCGGGTGGCCCGATGCGCGCATCGCACGTGCAGCCGCCTCGCGCCGGCGTCAGAACGACGAACTGATTTCAATGCAGGGATTGAACATGACGGATGTAGTGATCGTATCGGCCGCGCGGACCGCGGTCGGCAAATTCGGCGGCTCGCTGGCGAAGATTGCGGCGCCCGAACTGGGCGCGACGGTGATCCGCGCAGTGCTGGAGCGTGCGGGCGTGAAGCCCGACCAAGTCAGCGAAGTGATCATGGGCCAGGTGCTGACGGCCGGCTCCGGGCAGAACCCGGCGCGGCAGTCGCTGATCAAGGCGGGGCTACCGAGCGCCGTGCCGGGGATGACGATTAACAAGGTGTGCGGCTCGGGCCTGAAGGCCGTGATGCTGGCGGCGAACGCGATCGTCGCGGGCGACGCGGAGATCGTGATCGCGGGCGGCCAGGAGAACATGAGCGCGTCGCCGCACGTGCTGCCGGGCTCGCGCGACGGGTTCCGGATGGGTGACGCGAAGCTGGTCGACACGATGATCGTCGACGGGCTGTGGGACGTGTACAACCAGTACCACATGGGCATCACGGCGGAGAACGTCGCGAAGGAATACGGGATCACGCGCGAAGAGCAGGACGCGTTCGCGGCGCTGTCGCAGAACAAGGCGGAAGCCGCGCAGAAGGCCGGCCGTTTCAACGACGAGATCGTGCCGGTGTCGATCCCGCAACGCAAGGGCGAGCCGCTGCAGTTCGCGACCGACGAGTTCGTGCGTCACGGCGTGACGGCGGAGTCGCTCGCCGGGCTGAAGCCGGCGTTCTCGAAGGACGGCTCGGTGACGGCGGCGAACGCGTCGGGGCTGAACGACGGCGCGGCGGCGGTGCTGGTGATGTCGGCGCAGAAGGCGGCGGCGCTGGGCCTGACGCCGCTTGCGCGGATCAAGGCATACGCGAACGCGGGCGTGGATCCGAGCGTGATGGGCATGGGCCCGGTGCCGGCGTCGCGCCGTGCGCTGGAGCGCGCGGGCTGGACGCCGGGCGACCTGGACCTGATGGAGATCAACGAAGCGTTCGCGGCGCAGGCGCTGGCGGTGCACAAGCAGATGGGCTGGGACACGTCGAAGGTGAACGTGAACGGCGGGGCGATCGCGATCGGCCACCCGATCGGTGCGTCGGGCTGCCGGATCCTGGTGACGCTGCTGCACGAGATGATCAAGCGCGATGCGAAGCGCGGGCTGGCGTCGCTGTGCATTGGCGGCGGGATGGGCGTCGCGCTCGCGGTCGAGCGCGCCTGAGCTGGGGCTGACGACACGGTTCGCTCGCGGCGCGGGTCAGCGCCGCGGGCGAGCCAGACGGTTTTCGCGCAAGACAGGCAATCAACAATAACGCGCGAGGTGCCGGTGCGTGCCGCCTGCGACGCGGGCGGATGCGCATCGAAGCGGTGGGGCGGCAGCATGTGCGATGCCGTCGCCCCGCCTTTCATCGATTACTTTTTTGTCGGTAATTAATAGGATGACTAAGCGAATTGCAATTGTGACAGGTGGGATGGGTGGCCTCGGCGAAGCGGTCAGCATCCGGTTGAACGACGCGGGTCACCGGGTAGTCGTCACGTATTCGCCGAACAACGCCGGCGCGGACCGCTGGCTGACCGAGATGCATGCGGCCGGCCGCGCGTTCCATGCGTACCCGGTGGACGTGGCCGATTACGATTCGTGCCAGCAATGCATCGAGAAGATCGTGCGGGACATCGGCCCGGTCGACATTCTCGTGAACAATGCGGGCATCACGCGCGACATGACGCTGCGCAAGCTCGACAAGGTCAACTGGGACGCGGTGATCCGCACGAACCTCGACTCCGTGTTCAACATGACGAAGCCGGTCTGCGACGGCATGGTCGAGCGCGGCTGGGGCCGTATCGTCAACATCTCGTCGGTGAACGGCTCGAAGGGTTCGGTCGGCCAGACCAACTATGCGGCCGCGAAAGCCGGCATGCACGGCTTCACGAAATCGCTCGCGCTCGAGGTTGCGCGCAAGGGCGTGACGGTGAACACGGTGTCGCCGGGCTATCTCGCGACGAAGATGGTTACCGCGATCCCGCAGGACATCCTCGACACGAAGATCCTCCCGCAGATTCCGGCGGGCCGGCTCGGCAAGCCCGAGGAAGTCGCGGCGCTGGTGGCCTACCTGTGCTCGGAGGAGGCCGGCTTCGTGACGGGCTCCAACATTGCGATCAACGGCGGCCAGCACATGCACTGACGCGCGGCGGCCCGCACGGCGTTCGCGCCCGTGCGGGCCGCGTTCCCCACTATCCCGTGCCGGAGCGGCGGCAGGCGCGCCGCTTCGGCCTCGCATTCCGGAGAACGCATGGGCGACACCTGGATGGGACTCGTGATCGGCGGCTCGGCGCTGGCCGTCGCGCTGACGATGGCGATCTCGCTCTACTGGCTCGAGCGGCGCCGCGCGAGGCTGCTGCGGAATTTCGATCATCGCGATTGCTGGCTCGTCGCGTACGGCAAGTGCTTCGCGCGCCGGCCGGCGAGGTCGCTGCGCCGCATGCGCGGCGCACGCTGACGGCGGCGCCGGCGCGTCGCAATCGGTGAGCGATCGGTGAACGATCACGCCCCGCGCGCATGCCGTCGGCAACGCGCGTGGGACGCGTGATCAGTCGTTCTTTTCGCTCTTTCCAGCCGACTCGCCCGAGTCGTTCTTGTGGAAGATCCGTTTCGTCGTGCGCTTGGTGGCGTCCCAGCCTTCGCGCGACGCATGGGCGACGCCGTGCCCGACCGCCTTCGCGGCGCTCGCGGTCGCATGGCCGAAGCTGCGCGCCGCGTCGCCGGTCTTGTGCGCGGCTTCCTTCGAATCGCGCTTGATGTCCTGCTTCACTTCCGACATGTCCGCGTGTGCGAGCGGGCTGAGCAGCGCCAGGACGAGCGCGGCGCCAATGAACTGACGAACTTTCACGACGGGTTTCCTTGAGGTAAGCCTCTTCATCGAGGATTCGGGTTGCCGACAGGCGCCGGTCGAAACGCGCCGGCGGCCGATGCGTCGAGCATCACCGCCGCGCGGCCGGACAGCAGCACGCGCTCGCCGCAGCGCAGCGCGAAGCCGTACAGCACCGAGCGGGCATCGCCGCTCACGCGTTGCGCGTCGACGGTGAGCGGCTGCTCGAACGTGTCGAGCCGGCCGACGAACGCGTCGACGTTGCGCACGCTCGCGAGATAGCCGACGCGCGGATGCGCTTCGTGCGCGCCGAGCAGCGCGCCGTGCACGGCCATCGCCTGCGCCGCGTATTCGATGCCGCAGACCGACGCGAGCCGGCCGTGCGCGCGCAGCGGGTTGTGCGGATCGCGGTGGCTCGTCGCGGTGCAGCGGATTCGTTCGGCATCCCACGCATCGACCGAATCGAGCACGCACATCGCGCCGGCGTGCGGAATGTGCGCGGCAATCCACGCGTGGTCGAGCGGCGGGGTCAATACGACCGTTGCGGTCATCGCGCGCGCTCCGCGAAAGATTCGGGCATCGCGACGTCGACCTGCACGCGCGTATCGTCCAGGTAGTCGAGCACGACCCGAGTCGACCGCCGCGCGGCGAGCGCATCGAGCAGCGGCAGCACGCGGGCAGCCGGATTGCCGGCGCGCAGTGCGTCGAGTCCGGCATGCGCGAGCGTTGTCGCGGGTGCATCGGTGAGCTGCACGTCGATGCGGGCGAGCGTGCGCTCGCTTGCTTGCGGCGCGAACACGAGCGCGACGCCGAACGCGTCGTCGATCGGTCGCACCGTGCGCAGCGGTTCGGGATAGTCGGTGTCGTACGCGATCAGCAGGCTCGGCACGCGATCGACGACGACCTGGCACAGGCTTTCGAGCAGGCCGGCGGCAAAGCTGCCGTCGTGCGCACACAGCACGTTCGACGTCGCCGTCGCGCGGGTCGCGATGCTCCAGTAGCCGGCCGGGGCGTTGTGCACCGAGTTGTGGAAGCGGGTCGGCGACAGCTGGCGATCGTCGCCGGCCAGCGTTTCGCAGATTGCGTGGCAGTTCTGGCCGTCGCCGCCGGATGCGCTGAACACGGTCGCGAGCGTCGCGGCGTCGCGGCCGCTCGCGGCTACCGCTTCGTGGCCGACCGCGAGCGCGGCGCGCACGACGGGGCCCGTGCGACGCCGTTCGGCGGACGGCAGGCCGGCCGGCGGCGGCAGCTCGGTGCGGGCGGGCGCATAGGGCGCGCGGCCCGCGAGCACGTCGGCCGCGTGCGGCCAGTCGTTCAATCCCGGCCCGACGAGGCCGATGCTTTCGATGAAGGCGGTCAGTGTCATGGCGGGCCTCAACGGCGGGCGCGACTGGCCACACGCTGGGCGCGGCCGAGAATCAGGCTGCAATTCGTGCCGCCGAAGCCGAACGAATTGGAGAGGACGGCGCGCACGCGCGTGTCGCGGCTCGCGAGCACGTAATCGGCGACGAGCGCCGGGTCGGGCTGCGTCGTGTTGACGCCGGCCGGCACGAACTGCTCGCGCAGCGCGAGCGCGGCGACGATCGCCTCCAGCGCGCCGGCCGCGCCGAGCGTGTGGCCGGTCGCGCCCTTCGTCGAGCTGCATGGCGTGCGGGGGAACAACGCGCCGAGCGCGCGGCTTTCCGCGGCGTCGTTGCTCGGCGTCGCGGTGCCGTGCAGGTTCACGTAGTCGATATCGGGCGCGCCGAGGCCGGCGGACGCGAGCGCCTGCTCGATCGCGGCGCGCGCGCCGAGCCCTTCCGGATGCGGCGACGACATGTGGTGCGCGTCGCTCGATTCGCCGATGCCGAGCAGCAGGATCGCGTCGCCGTCGAGCGCGGCGGGCGCGGCAGGGACGCGTTCGACGAGCGCGAACGCGGCGGCCTCGCCGATCGAGATGCCGTCGCGCGCGACGTCGAACGGCCGGCACGGCTGGCGCGACAGCAGTTCGAGCGAATTGAAGCCGTACAGCGTGGTCAGGCACAGCGAATCGACGCCGCCGACGACGGCCGCGTCGATCAACCCGGCCTCGATCATGCGGCGCGCGGAGCCGAATACCTTCGCGCCCGACGAGCACGCGGACGAGATCGCCATCGCCGGCCCGCGCAGCGCGAAATACGCGCGCACGAACGCGGCCGGCGAAAACGGGTTGTGCGTGTGCGCATAGCGGAAGTCGGCCGGCAGCGCGCCGCTCGCCGGGTCGCGGCGCTGGTACGCGCGTTCGGTTTCGAGGATGCCGGCCGTACTCGTGCCGACGAACACGCCGACGCGTGCGGCGCCGTAGCGCGCGACCGCCGCCGCGACGCGTGCGTCGAAGCCGTCCTGCGTCAGGCCGAGTTGCGCGAGGCGGTTGTTGCGGCATTCGAAGTCGGCGAGATCGGCGCGCACGGGCTGCGCATCGACGCCGTCCACCGCGCCGATCCACGTGTCGAGGTCCGCACGCTCGAAGTTGCACGGCACGAGCCCGCCGCGGGCGTGGCGTAGCGCATCGAGGGTCGCGTCGAGGCCGCGGCCGATGCAACTGGTGGCGGTGAAGTACGAGAGCAGGAGAGGGTTCACGAGGGTCGCATCCGGTGGCCGGAACGGGCGCTGCAGCGGGGCTGGCAGGCGCGCCGTTCGAGGTCAGATTTTATCAAACGGGGGTGCCGGAACGCCCGGCTGGCCGGACGGTTCGGGCGCGAGCGCCGCGCGCAAGGTGGTCCAGCGCAACCGCGCGTCGGCGGCCGCGCGCAGCACCGCGGGCAGCACGTCGAGCACGACCGGTTCGCCGCGCGCATCGCGCGCCGCATGACCGTCGTGGACCAGCAGGATGTCGCGCGCATCGAGGCCGTGCAGCAGGCGGCGCGTGACGGTCGCGGCGTCGCGCGCACGCGTGTCGAAGCCGCGCCGCGTCCAGCTCGCCAGTTGCAGCCCGAATTCGCACAGCACCGGTTCGAGAAACGGATTACGCAGGCCGGCTGGCGCGCGGAAAAACAGCGGGCGCGTGCCGGCGATGTCGGTCAGCGTCTGCTGCGCCGCCGCGATCTCGCGTCGAAGCGCGGCCGGCCCCGACAGCGAGAACGTATGGCGGTGCCGCTGGCTGTGGTTCTCCACCGCATGGCCGCGCGCGACGATTGCCTCGATCCACCGTGGATGGCGGCGCGCGAGATCGCCGATGCAGAAGAACGTCGCGCGCGCGTCGTAACGATCGAGCAGGTCGAGCACGCGCGGCGTGACGTCCGGGTCCGGGCCGTCGTCGATCGTCAGCGCGATGCGGCGGCCCGTGTCAGGCGGCAGGCGTGTCCAGTTCGGACCGAGCAGCGTGCTGCGCGGCCACAGGCCGGCCGCGGTCAACGCGAGATGCGACGCGACCACGCCGCCGACGGCCCACGGCCACGTGGCCGGTTGCGCGATCGCGGCGGCGGCCGCGCCCGCGTGCAGCGCGGTGGCGCCCGCGATCAGCGGCGTCGGCTTCCAGCGGCGTGCGTTGCCGGTATCGCGCGGCGGAATGAAGGGCGGCACGTTCATGCGCAGCCTCCTTGTTCACGATTGCCGACTGCCGCCGCCGCGCGCGGCGCGAGAATCGCCGCGAACGCGAGCGCGAGCATCGCGCCGGGGCCGACGGTCAGCCCGAAGGTTTCGAGCAGCGGCACGCGCGACAACGCGAGCAGCCCGAAGCCGGCGACCGTCGCGAGGTTCGCGATCAGCAGCGACACCAGCGTGGATGGCGTGACGGGCTGCGCGTCGTCGCGCCGGCAGAAGAACAGCGCGTAGTTCGAGCCGACCGCGACGATCAGCAGCATACCGACGAGGTGCAGGATCGTCAGTTGCACGCCGGCGAGCGCGAAGCCGGCCGTCACGACCAGCACGGCCGCGACGAGCGGGGCGAGGGCGCGCACGGCGCGGCGCGGCGAGCGCAGCGCGATCAGCAGCAGCACGGCGATCGCGGCGAACCCTGCGAGCGACAGCCGGATGTCCTCGTGCACGTAGCTCACGTACAGCCGATCGGCTTCGGCCTTCATGTCGACGAACAGCGCATCGGGCACGCCCGCGCGCGCGACGGCGGCGCGAATCGGCGCGGCGTCGAGGCTCGACGCTGGCTGTGCGGCGCGCGCGGCGTCCGGTGCACGCAGCGGCAGCATCGCGCTCCAGCGGCCGTCGCGTTCGGTCAGCAGCGCATCGACGGCGAGCGCCATCGACGTGCCGCGCAGGTCCGCGCGCGTCAGCAGCGGCGCGTGACGCGCGGCGTCGACGTCGGCGAGGAACGGCGTGAACAGGTCGGGCTTCACCGCGATCGGCTGGTGCGCGACGGCATCGCGCATCCGTTGGGCGAGTACGTTCGCATCCGGCAGGCTCGCCTGGCGCGCGCGCTGCGCGGCGTCGCTCGGCAGGTAGCGGGCAGGATTCTCGAAACCGCCGAGCGTGCCCCGGTCGACCAGCGGCTGCAATTGCGCGGCGACTTTTTCCGCGCCTTCGAGGGCGGCCTGTTCGGTCGGCGCGGCGATCACGACGAGGTAGCGCACGTCGGGCGCGCCGACATCGGCGCGCAGCCGTGCGTCGAGCGCCTGCGCGGGCGCCGGCACGGGGCTGAGCGCGGCGAGCTCGCGGCTCCACAGGGCGTCGCGATGCAGCGCGAGCGTCGCGCACGCGGTGACCACGAGCACCGCGAGTGGCCAGCGCAGCCGCGGCGCGGCGTCGGCCGCGCGCGCGAGCACGGCGCCGACGCGCGATACGTCGCGGATCGCGACATGCTCGCCGCGCAGGTGCGGCAGCACGAAGCGCGTGACGAGCGCGGCGGCCGTCAGCCCGACGATCGAATACAGCCCGAGCTGCACGAGGCCCGGGAATCCGGAGAACAGCATCGACGCGAACCCGCACACCGACGTCAGCACGCCGAGCCGGATCGTCGGCCAGTACGCGGCGACCCACGCGCGCGTCGCGTCGGCCGGGCGCGCGGCGCCGCGCGTGCCGGCCTGCGCCGATTGCACGAACAGGTAGATCGAATAGTCGACGGCTTCGCCGATCAGCGTGGTGCCGAACCCGAGCGTGAGCCCGTGGACCGTGCCGAACGCGACGCTGACCGCCGCGATCCCGGCCGCGACGCCGGTCAGCACCGGCAGCAAGCCGAGCGCGAGCGTGCGCGGCGAACGGTACAGCGTGAGCAGCAGCGCGACGATCAGCACGACGCTCGCCGTCGACAATCGTTCGACGTCGTGCCGGATCGTGTCGCGCGTGTCGACCGAGAACACGCCGGGGCCCGTCATTGCGAGCGTGTTTGCCGCTGCATTCGGGATGGCCCGTTTCGCAGCGGCGAACGCGCGACGCACCGTGTCGATCGCGCGGGCCTGCGCATCGGTATCGGAGCCGGCGGCGGCCGTCTGCACGACCAACACCGCGCGCGTGCCGTCGCGCGACGCCCACACGCCGTCGCGGCTCGCCGGTTCTGCCGCGCTGTCGAGCCCGTCGACGAGGGCGGCGACTTCGCCGGTCGGGTCGCGCGGCAGCATCGCCTTCGCGACGAGGCCGGCCGACGAGCTCAGCAGGTCGAGGCTGTCGCCGAGCGCCTGGTGCAGGCCGTCGGCGCTGAAGCGTTGCGGCGTGACGGCCGGGCTCAGCAGATAGCGGTGATCGAAGATGAATTGCCGGTCGCGCGCGTCGTTCGCGGCCTCGCCGTTGTGAACGGCCGCGAACTGCGGGTCGGTGCGCAGCGTGCCGGCGACGCGCCGCGACAGCGCGGCGCGCGTGCCCGCATCGCCGCCGTCGATCGCGACGAGGATCAGGCGCGACACGATGCCGTCGCGCAACTGGTCGACGAGCACGCGCTGCCCGGCGCTCGGCGCATTCGGCAGGAACGCGGACAGGTCGGCCGTGAAGTGCGCGCGCCCGATCGCGACGCCGCACGCGACGAGCGCGAGCAGCCACACGAGCACCGCGCGCTGCCGCCATGCGGGCAGGCGGCGGGCGACGGGGGAAGGGCGCGTACGATCGTCCATCAGTTCGCGTTCGCCGCGACGGGTTGCAGGCGCATCACCGAACGATCGCCGTCGGCCTGCCGGATCGCGACGCTGCGCAACACGTCGCGCGTGCCGTCGAGCGTGATCGTGCTGACGACCTTCAGCATCCGCGAGTCGAGCGGCGTGAGCGTCAGCGTCCAGTCGTCGCCGCGTCCGGAAAGGGCGACCTTGTACACCTGTTCGAGCGCGAAGCGGTTGCCGGCGAGCGTCGCGCGGATGCTGTCGATGAACGCGCTGAGTTCCGGATAGCGCGCGAGCGCGAGCGTGTATTTGCGGTTGTTGCGCTCGACGGTGAGCATGTCGCCGTCGACGACGAGGTGTTCGGGCTTCGGGCTCAGCGTGTGCTTTTCCAGATGGTCGGGCGCGACGAAAATCAGTTCACCAGACGATTCGACCGGCTGCGTGGCGATCGACAGGGTCTTCGTTTCGGTGAAGGTCGCGCGGCCCGACTTGTGCTGCGCGAGCGTCGACATCAGCCGGTCGAGGGTCCAGGCCGAGCCGGCGTCCGCCGCGTGCGCGGGCATGGCCAGCGCGATCGCGCCGGCGCTGGCGGCAAGCATGCGGGCGACGCTGGCGATGCGGTGCGACGAGAACGGGAACAGGCAGCGGCGAACGGCGGTCATGCGTCGGAATCCCTCGTGGCGGGCAGGTCGGCGCCGGCCTGCACCGCCTCGCGGCGCGCGGCCGCGGCATCGCCGCCTTGCCAGAAATCGAAATAGTTGAACCAGTTGTACGGCGCCATGCGGCAGTACTTGTCGAGCAGCGCGACGTAGCGCACGAGTGCCGCATCGACCGCCGCCGCGCGCGCGTCGCGCCGCACGTCGGAGAAATCGGCGAGCGTCTCGAAGTGCACATCGTAGCGGTTGCCGTCGCGATAGAGGCCCGTCATGAAGATCACCGGGCGCTTCAGCATCGCGGCCATGTAAAGCGGCCCGAGCGGGAACGCGGCCGGCGCGCCGAGCAGCGGCAAGCGTCGCAGCGACCCGGCCGCGTCGTCGAGCAGCGTGCGGTCGGCGAGCATGCCGACCATGCAGTTCGCGTCGAGGCGCTCGCGCACCTTCAGCATCGAGTCGACCTGCCCGAGCGGAATCACTTCCGGCTGCGCAGCCGGGTTCACCGCGGCGAGCGTCGCATTGATCTTGCGCGCGTTCTTCTCGTACATCGTGACGACCACGCGCAGGTCCGGATGCGTGCGGCCGATCGCGCGCACGACCTCGAAGCTGCCGAGGTGCGCGCCCATCAGGAACGCGCCGCGTCCGCCCGCGAGCGCGTCGTCGACGAGCGTCTCGCCGTGCAGCCGGATGTCGAACAGGTCGAAGCGCCCGTTCATCAGGTAGACGCGATCGTGGATCGTCGCCGCGAACGTGAACACGTGCCGGTACACGTCACGCCAGCGCGCGGGGCGGCCGAGCACGCGGCGCAGGTAGTCGCGCGACGCCGCGCACGCGACCGGCGAGAACAGCACGAAATACGTCGCGATCAGGTGCAGCACGATGCGCGCGCGCTGTCGGCCGAAGCGCAGCGAGATCCACGTCATCGTGCGCAGCAGGCCCGCGTTGCTGCGTTCCTGGCGCTCGGCCCATGCGGTGCGCTTCATGGCTGCGCACCCTCCTGCGCGGCCGGCGGCGCGGACAGCACGCCGGTCGCGACCTCGCGCGACCCGGCGCGCACCGTGAAGCGGATCGCGCCGCTGGCCGCGGCGTCGTACGCGAGCGCGAGCGGTTCGCCGGGTGCGACCGGGCTCAGGAATTTCGCCGACCCGAGCCGCCATGCGTGCAGAGGACGGTTCAGCGCCGCGCCGATCGTGTGGATCGCGTGATCGAGCAGCACGACGCCCGGTACGACCGGATGGCCGGGGAAGTGGCCGGGCAGCGCGGGATGGTCGGCGGCGATCGTGAACGCGAGCGCGGGCGGCCCGGCCGGGCCGTGCTCGGCCGGCGGCGCGGCCGTCGTGGCCGCGGCGCGCGCATGTTGGGCAACGAGCGCGGCCAGCACGTCGCGCGGCAGCTTGCCTGTTTCGTTGCGCGGCAGCGCATCGACGAACACCAGCGGGCGCGGCATGAACGCGGGATCGATCCGCTCGCGCAGCGCGCGTTGCAGCTCGGCGGCCGCGAGCGTCGGTGCGACGACCAGCGCGACGAGGCGCGTAACCGGCTCGAGTGCCGTGTCGCCGTGCGCCGGCGCGGCTTCGTCGGGCATGAAGAACACGCCGTCGACTACTTGGGGAATCGCGTTGAGCTGATGGTTCAGGTACGCGAGCGACGTGCGCTTGCCGGCGATGTTGACGAGATCGGCCTTGCGGCCGTGCAGCAGGAACCGGCCGTCGCCGAGCAGCTCGAGCGCATCGCCCATCGGCACGGGCGCCTCGACGTGCCCGCCCGACACCCACACGGTCGGCCCGCTGTCGTCGCCGTCCGGTTCGTCGCGTGCGTCGAGCCGGATGTCCGGGAACAGTTCCCATGCCGCGCCTTGCGACGTGCGACGGGTCGCGATCTGGCCGGTCTCGGTGCTGCCGTAGATCTCGACGAGCGGCGCGTCGAGCGCGGCCTCGGCTTCGCATGCGAGCTTTTCCGACAGCGGCGCGGTGGCCGACAGCACCAGCGCCGCGCGCGGCAGCGCATGGCCGGCTGACAGCAGCGCACGCAGGTGGATCGGCGACGTGACGAGCACGCGCGGCTGCGGGATCGCGTCGAGTTCGTCGCGAATGTCGCTCGGGTAGAACGGCTGGCGGTTGCTGAACGCGAGGCCGCCGATCAGCGCGAGCAGCACCGTCGATTCGAAGCCGTACATGTGCTGCGCGGGCACCGTGCCGATCAGCGTGGCCGCGCGGCCGTCGAGCAGCCCGAGGCGATCGGCCGCCGCGCGCACGCAGCCGACCAGGAAACCCCAGGTCTTGCGGTGCGGCACCGGCGCGCCGGTCGAGCCGGACGTGAACACGTAGGCCATGATCCGCGCCGCGTCGATCCGCGGGACGGCGGACGGCGCATCGCTCGCCAGTTCGCCCGGCGCGGCATCGGGATACGCGAAGCGCGGCAGGTCGATCGTGCAATCGGGCGCATCGTGCAGGCAGAACGCGTCGGGCGCGAACGACGCGAGCTGGCGGACCATTTCCGGCGTGTGCGTCGACGGCAGCAGACTGATCCTGCCGGCGACGAGCGCCGCGCACAGGCTGACCGCGAAGCGATAGCGGTCGCGGCACACGTTGAACACGTGGCCGCCGGCGGGCAGCGCGGCGGCCACGCGCGCGACGTCGGCGACGAACGCGCGCACGGTGACGGGCGAGCCGTCGCGCCAGGCGATCGTCTGGTCGGGCGAGGCATGGAATACCAGCGGGTGAGTCGGCATAAATCGGTCAAGACGGAAACGAAGGCCGGCGCGGCCGTGGGGCCGCGCCGTTCATGAATTCATCGCGAGGCCTGCGATGCGTGGGTCGTCGCGCGATACGCGCGCACCGCGTCGACCATCCGCGGCCGCGGCTCGTGCGGCAGCGCGACACGCCGGCACGCATGCTCGGCGGCGAACATCACGGCGACGAGCGGCAGCGACAGGTAGTTCGCGAAGGTCGACCACGTGACGATCGGCGCGGTCGCGAACAGCAGCGTCGATACGGCGGCGATCGCGACGAAGAACAGCGTCCACGCGAGCGTGATCTGCCGCGTGTAGCGCGCGACGGCCGGCGTGACCGTGCCGTGGATCATCGCCGCGAAGCGCGTGCACAGCGGCACGTCGCCGGCCACGAGCGTGCGGCCGAACAGCAGCGCCATCGCGACGTTGAAGCTCGCGTGTTCCAGATACAGGCCCCATTCGAAGTGCTGCGCGAGCGGCGCGCGCGCGGCCCACAGCGCGCCGGCAACCAGCAGCCATGCCGGCACGAGCCATGCACGCCGCGGCGAGCGCAGCGCCACGCCCAGCGCGAGCAGCAGCGGCGGCACGAGCGCCATCGCGAGGCCGAAGCCGTGCGCGCCGGGTGTCGCGGTCGCGTAGTGGGCGCCGATCTGATAGGCGGCCACGGCGCCGACCGCTGCGACGCCGCGCACGACGGGCAGCAGCCGGTTCATCGACGGCCTCCGAACGCGCGGCGCGCACCTCGGCCGGCGGCCGGGGCGCAGCGGCTGACGGGCGGGCGAACCGGAACGGAGCGCAAGGGCGGACGCGGTATCACTGGAGACATCGGGCGGATCGTGGCCGGACGCGGGGTCGGGCCGTCAAACATCATATGAATGGCGGCCGGGACGCGGGTCCGGGCCGGTGGTCAGGCACGCTCATTTTAGGGCCGCGGCAGCGCCGGTTCGGGGCGGCCGCGACCGGGTTTTGTAACCGATTGTATGGCACCGGACGAACGGTTTCGCAGGGTCGGTCCATTTCCATCCAAAGCGGCTCAAGCGTCTCGTGCATTCGTGTTCGAAACGGGCCGCTGCGGTAGCTCGCCAGTCTTGTAACCATTCGCGGTATACGGCCCGATACCCTTCGTCTAGAATCCGCGTAACTTTTACAAACGATCCCCAAATGACGCAGGCGGGGACACCGGCAGACGCCGGAGGGACGGAGATTGGCACGCGCCGGGCGTGCACGACGGTTGCCGTTTCCGGGCGCCTCCCGCTGCCATGGGCCGCCTGCCCGCACGCATGATGAACGCACTGGAACAAGAGCTCGCCACGCTGATCATCGGCGAACTGAATCTCGAAGACGTCCCGCTCGACACAGTGACGGCCGACACCCCGCTGTATGGCGAAGGGTTCGGGCTCGACTCCATCGACATCCTGGAAATCGCGCTGCTGATTTCGAAGAAATACGGCTTCGAACTGCGCTCGGACAATCCGGACAACCAAAAGATCTTTGCGACGCTCGGTGCGCTGGCTGCCTACGTCGCCGCGCATCGCACGAAGTGACGGCGTCGCGCACGGGCGTAGCGCACGGGCATCGCGCATGGGTGCGGCGCAACGGTGAAGACGGTACGCGGCGGCGTTCGACAAACGATGCGCCGGCCGCGTCGATCGAGGTGAAAACGCGATGAACGGAGTCATTCGATGCGGGCGCTCGTGACGGGCGGCAGCGGCGCACTCGGGCAGGCGATCTGCACGGCGCTCGCGCAGGCCGGCCATGAAGTGTGGGTGCATGCGAACCGCCATCTCGCGCAGGCGGAGGCGGTCGCCCAGCAGATCGTCGCGGCCGGCGGTGCCGCGCACGCAATCGCGTTCGACGTGACCGATGCCGATGCGACGCTCGCCGCGCTGCAGCCGTTCATCGACGATGCGCCGGTGCAGATCCTCGTCAACAACGCGGGCATTCACGACGATGCGCCGATGGCCGGCATGTCGCGCCGGCAATGGCACAGCGTGATCGACGTGACGCTCAACGGTTTTTTCAACGTCACGCAGCCGCTGCTGCTGCCGATGATCCGCACGCGGCGCGGACGGATCGTCAACATCGCATCGGTGGCCGGCGTGACCGGCAATCGCGGGCAGGCCAACTACGCGGCCGCGAAGGCGGGGCTGATCGGCGCGACGAAGTCGCTGTCGCTGGAGCTCGCGTCGCGCGGCATCACCGTGAACGCGGTGGCGCCCGGCATCATCGCGTCGCCGATGGCCGAACAGGCGTTTCCCGCCGAGCGCATCAAGCAGCTCGTGCCCGCGCAGCGCGCGGGCCGGCCCGACGAAGTCGCGGCGATGGTCGCGTACCTGGTATCCGACGCCGCGGCCTATGTGACGGGGCAGGTGTTGTCCGTCAACGGCGGGCTCGCATGACGAAGCGCGCCGCGTTGGCCTGACGTCACGCAACGCGGTGCAGTGCCGCGGTGTCGCGCGGCCTGCGCCATATAGTGAGGAAATCGAAGTGTCCGTGCATCCAGTCGACGCCGAACGGCGCCCGTGTTCGCTGTTGCCCGCCGCCGCGCCTGCGGCCGCGCCGTTCGCGCACGGCGGCGGCCGCGCGCTGCAGCTCGTCCAGATGAGCGATGCGCGGCTCGTCGCGCTGCTGCACGATGCGCGCAGCCGGGGCGACGGACTCGACCGCGTGTTTCCCGGCGCGCTGGGCGCGGTGTGTATCGGCGCAGCGGGAACACCGGACGAGTCGCGCGCGGACGCGATGGCGCGGATGCTGACCGATGCCGTGCCCGGCCTGCCGGTCGCGCCGGTGCAGATGGCGCTGCTCGGCGCCGAGGTCGCACCGGGCGATGCCGTCTGCGAACTGTGGCAATGCGACGCGCACGATCTGCGCAGCGCGCGGCGCGGTGCGCTGCACTATCGCTACAGCGAAGCGGCGGGGCTCGTGTTCGGCAGCCTCGTCGTGCACGAGACGGACGCGGCGTACGATGCCCCGCGCGACGGCGGCACGCCGCTCGAACGCGCGACGTTCGACGCGTACCGCACGCTGTTCGACCTGCTCGATACGCTCGGCATGCCGCATCCGCTGCGGATCTGGAACACCGTGCCGGCGATCAATGCGATGCAGGGCGGGATCGAGCGCTATCGTCAGTTCAATATCGGCCGTCAGCATGCGTTCGACGCGTGCCGCCGTGCATTGACGGGCGGCGTGCCGGCCGCGTGCGCGCTCGGCTCGGTCGTGCCGGTCGCGGGCGATGCGCCGCCGGCCGCGCCGCTCGCGATCTACTTCCTCGCGAGCCGCACGCTGGCCGATTCCGTCGAGAATCCGCGCCAGGTCAGCGCGTATCACTATCCGGCGCAGTACGGTCCGCGTGCGCCGACGTTCGCGCGCGCCGCCGCGTGGGCGGACGGCGAGGCGACCCCGGTGCTGTTCGTATCGGGCACCGCGAGCATCGTCGGGCACCGCACCGTGCATCGCGGCGACGTCGTCGCGCAGACGCGCGAGACGGTCGCGAACCTCGCGGCGGTGCTCGAGCAGGCCGCGCGGCAGGGGCACGGCCCGTTCTCGCTCGCGGACCTGAGCTATCGCGTCTACGTGCGCAACGCCGGCGATACCGCGGCGCTGGCCGCGATCGGGCGCGTGCTGCGCGACGCGGCCGGTCCTCACGTGCGGCCGTTGTTCGTTCATGCGGACGTGTGTCGCGACGACCTGCTGGTCGAGATCGAGGCCAGCGCCGGTCATGCCATGGAGTGGCTGTCATGAAGCGCGAGAGTCTCACGATCCGGCAACCGGTCCAGCCTGCGGCCGGTGTCGACGAAGCGTGCCGGCGTTCGTCGGCAAGTCATACACTTTTGTCAGGATCCCCGTCTTCGCCATCGGCTGTTCCCATGTCCAAGCTGCACGCGTCGTCCACCCATCTCGTCCTGATTCCGAGCTACAACCCGGGCGCCAAGGTCGACACCACCGTGCGCCATGCCCGCGCGCAGTGGAATCCGGTGTGGGTCGTCGTCGACGGCAGCACCGACGGCAGCGCCGAACGGCTGCAGGCGATGGCCGAGCGCGATCCCGGCTTGCGCGTGATCGTGCTGCCGGAGAATCGCGGCAAGGGCGCCGCGGTGCTCGCGGGGCTCGACGCGGCAGCCGCGAGCGGCTTCACGCACGTGCTGACGATGGATTCCGACGGCCAGCATCCGGCCGACCTGATCCCCGCTTTCATGGCGGCCTCGCAGGCCGAGCCCGACGCGATGGTGCTCGGCGTGCCGAAGTTCGACGCGAGCGCGCCGCAGTTGCGCGTGCAGGGGCGCCGGCTGTCGAACGCGTGGGCCGACCTCGAGACGCTGTGGGCCGGGATCGGCGATTCGCTGTACGGCTTTCGCGTGTATCCGGTCGCGCCGCTGGCGGCGATCATGCGGCGCCAGCCGTGGATGCGCGGCTTCGACTTCGATCCCGAAGCGGCCGTGCGGCTGTGCTGGGCCGGCGTGCGCCCGATCCGCATCGACGCGCCGGTGCGCTATTTCGGCCGGCATGAAGGCGGCGTGTCGCACTTTCACTACGGTCGCGACAACGCGCTGCTTGCCTGGATGCACCTGCGCCTGTTCACCGGCTTCGCGATACGGCTGCCGATGCTGGTCGCACGCCGCCTGACGCGGCGCCGCGACCAGACGGCCTGAGTGCAGGCCCCGTCCGTTTTCCTTCCCGCTCGCCGCCCTCGCGTGCGGCGATTGCCACGATTTTTGTCACGAATACGGTGCCGGATCGCCGCGTCATTTCAATCCGCTGAGTAATTAACGTGTCATCTGATGTAAACATCTGGTAATTTTCTGCCGGATTATGCAAAATCGGCGCTCCCAAATACAACTATCGAGGGATTCCGGGATGCAACTCAAAAAAGCGGTGGCGGCGTGTGGCGTGGCGTTTCTGTTGAGCGCATGCGGCGGGGTACAGAGCCTTGACGCGAACAGCCTGACGTCGGCGGGGACCAACCTGTACAAGGCAGCGACGCTGTCGGACAGCGACATCGCCGCGCTGTCGAACGAATCGTGCAAGTCGAGCGACGCCGAATCGAAGATCGCGCCGGCGAACAGCGCATACGCGAAGCGCCTGACGAAGGTGATGAAGGGCTTCGGCGACATGACGCTGAACGGCCAGAAGATCAACTACAAGGTCTACATGACCAAGGACGTCAACGCGTGGGCGATGGGCAACGGTTGCGTGCGCGTGTACAGCGGCCTGATGGACATGATGAACGACGACGAGCTGCGCGGCGTGATCGGCCATGAAATGGGCCACGTCGCGCTCGGTCACTCGAAGAAGGCGATGCAGACGGCGTACGCGGTGAGCGCGGCGCGCAGCGCGGCCGGCGCGGCATCGCCGGGCGTGGCGGCACTGTCGAGCTCGCAGCTCGGCGACATCACCGAGAAGTTCATCAACGCGCAGTTCTCGCAGACGCAGGAAAGCGCGGCGGACGACTACTCGTTCGACCTGATGAAGCAGAAGAGCATGAACCAGAAGGGCCTCGTCACCGCGTTCCAGAAGCTTGCGCAGCTGGACGGCGGCAAGAGCTCGATGATGAGCTCGCACCCGTCGTCGTCGAGCCGTGCGCAGCACATCGAGGATCGCATCACGAAGGGCAGCTGATCTCGTAGCTGTTCGCGCAACGGATCGCCGGTCGTCAGCGCCGGCGATCGGCAAGCGACATGAAAAAACCCACGCTCGTTCGGGCGTGGGTTTTTTGTTTTTTCGGCGTGCACGCCGCCGCTTACGGCACCATCCCCGGCAGCACGTACGCCTGCACGAGCGTGATCAGCCCGACGATCACCGCGAACAGCAGGCTGTGCCGCACCGTGAAGCGGAACAGCTCGGATTCCTTGCCGACGAGGCCCGTGGCCGCGCACGCGACCGCGATCGATTGCGGCGAGATCATCTTCGCGGTCACGCCACCCGTCGTGTTCGCGGCGACCGCGAGCGTTTCGGGCACGCCGAGCTGATGGGCGGTGGCCTGCTGCAGCGAGCAGAACAGCGCGTTCGACGACGTGTCGGAGCCGGTCAGGAACACGCCGAGCCAGCCGAGGAACGGCGAGAAGAACGGGAACGCGCCGCCGGTCGAGGCCAGCATTAGCGCGAGCGTCGACGACATCCCCGAGTAGTTGGCCACGAACGCGAACGCGAGCACGAGGCCGATCGACAGGATCGGGCGCGTCAGTTCCTTCAGCGTCTCGCCGAACGTGACGAGCGCGTCGCGCGGCTTCATCCGCAGCAGCGCCATCGAGATCAGCGCGGTCACGAGGATCGCGCTGCCGACCGCCGACACGAGATCGAGCTTCAGCACCGCGTCGAGCGCCTTCGGCGTCGCGGCGATCGGCGCGGTCTTCACGACGAGCTGGTCGAGCCCGGCCACGTGAAACTTCAGCACGGTCGACGCGAGCGCGCCGTGCGCGGCGAACAGCGCCTTGAACGGCGCGATGCTCCACACGGTGACGACCGCCGTCAGGATCAGGAACGGCGACCACGCGCGCACGGTCTGCGCGAGCGTGTACGGCGACGTCTGCCGGCTCGCGCCCGAGCCGTTGCCGCCCGCGCCGAACCCCGCGAGCGCCGCACCGCCGCCGGACGCGACGATTCCGCCTGCCGTCTGCTTCGCGCTGCTCGGCTGCCACACCTTCAGGAACGCGGCGAGCGACACGAGGCTGACGAGCGACGACGTGATGTCCGGCAGCTCGGGCCCGATGTGGTTCGACGTGAAGTACTGCGTCACCGCGAAGCTGCCGCCCGCGACGAGCGCGGCCGGCCACGTCTGCCGCACACCGCGCAGCCCGTCCATCATGAACACGAGCCAGAACGGCACCGCGAGCGACAGCAGCGGCAACTGGCGGCCGGCCATCGCGCCGATGTGGAACGGGTCGATGCCCGTCACCTGCCCGGCGACGATGATCGGAATGCCCATCGCGCCGAACGCGACCGGCGCGGTGTTTGCAATCAGACACAGTCCGGCCGCATGCAGCGGCTTGAAGCCGAGGCCGACCAGCAGCGCGGCCGTGATCGCGACGGGCGCGCCGAAGCCGGCCGCGCCTTCGAGAAACGCGCCGAACGAGAAGCCGATCAGCAGCATCTGCAGCCGCTGGTCGTCGGTGATCGACAGCACCGACGCGCGGATGATGTCGAACTGGCCGGTCTTCACGACGATCTTGTACAGGAACACGGCCGCGACGATGATCCATGCGATCGGCCACAGGCCGTACGCAAAGCCGAAGCCGGCTGCCGCGAGCGCCTGCGGCACGGGCATCCCGTACGCGACGATCGCGACGCCGAGCGCCAGCAGCAGCGTGATCGCGGCCGCGACGTGGCCCTTCATCCGCAGCGCGGCGAGCGCGACGAAAAAGAAGATGATCGGAATCGCGGCGACGAACGCCGACAGCCCGAGGCTGCCGAGCGGGGTGTAGATCTGATGCCAAGCCTGCATGGGTGTCTCCTCCATGGATTTATAGGGGTACGGGTTTGAAAGCGGATGCGCTATTCGGGCTGGCCGCGCGCGCGCAGCAGGTCGGACAGGCTGCGCGGCGCCGGTTCGAGCGGCGTGCGGTGCTGCGTCCAGCCCATCTGTTTCGCGGGCGTCAGCGCGCGCAGGCGCGTCGCGGTCCAGCGGAATGCGCGGTACGCGCGCGGATGCGCGAACGCGCCCGACCAGAAGCGCCACACGAGTTCTTCCGCGCGGTGGTAGTTCGCGCCCTGGCCGCGCAGCGGATGCGCGACCGGCTCGTCGGGCTTGCGGTTCGCTTCGGTTCGCAGCCGCACGAGCAGTTGCGGGATCGGGATCCGCACCGGGCACACCTCGCCGCATGCGCCGCACAGCGTCGACGCGGTCGGCAGGTCGGCCGTCGCGGCGAGGCCGAGCAGGTGCGGCGAGATGATCTTGCCGATCGGGCCCGGGTAGGTCGTGCCGTACGCGTGGCCACCGATCCGCGTATAGACGGGGCAGTGATTCATGCACGCGCCGCAGCGGATGCACTGCAGCGTCGCGCGCAGTTGTTCGTCCGCATACGCCTGCGTGCGGCCGTTGTCGAGCAGCACGAGATGCAGCTCGCGCGGGCCGTCGCGTTCGCCGGCGCGGCGCGGGCCCGAGATCAGGTTGAAGTAGGTCGTGATCGCCTGGCCGGTGGCCGAGCGCGTGAGCAGGCTCGACAGCGGCACGACGTGCTCGAGTTTCTCGACGACCTTCTCGATCCCCATGATGGCCACGTGCGTGTCGGGCACCGTCGTCGACAGCCGGCCGTTGCCTTCGTTCTCGACGAGCCACAGCGTGCCCGTGTCGGCCGCCGCGAAGTTCACGCCGGACAGGCCGATGTCCGCTTCCGCGAACGCGCGGCGCAGCGCGCGCCGGCCGGTCTGGATCAGTTCGTCGACGTCTTCCGTGTAGCGCGTGCCGGGGAGGTGTGCCTCGAACAGTTCGGCGATATCGCCGCGGGTCTTGTGGATCGCCGGCATCACGATATGCGACGGCTTCTCGCCCGCGAGCTGCACGATGAATTCGCCCATGTCGGATTCGATGCAGTCGACGCCGTGCTCCGCGAGGTAATGGTTCAGCTCGATTTCCTCGCTCGCCATCGACTTGCCCTTGATCACGCGGCGCGCCTTCTTCGCCTGCGCGATGCCGAGTACGATCGCGTTCGCATCGGCGGCCGTCTCGGCCCAGTGCACGTGCACGCCGGCCGCGGTGAGCTTCGTCTCCAGCCGTTCGAGCAGCGCGGGCAGTTGCGCGAGCGCATGCTGCCGGACGGCTTCGCCGAGATCCCGCAGCTGCTGAAGCTCGGCGTCGTCGGGAAACTGGGTCGCGCGCTTGCCCTGCAGGAAGTCCATCGCGCCGCGAAAGCTCTGGCGCAGCGCCGGATCGTCGAGCGCGGCGCGCGCGCGGGTCTTGAAGTCGCCGGGGGCGACGAATTGCAGCGTGTGGTCGCTCATCGCGGCAGATCCTCGGAAGCAGGGGTAGCCGGCGGCGCGGCCGAATCGGTGACGATCACGACCCACAGGCGGCGCGGGCCGTGCGCGCCATAGGCGAGCGTCTGCTGGATGTCGGAGGTCTTCGACGGGCCGGATACCAGCACGAGATTGGTCGGCATGCCGGCTTGCCAGCGCTCCGCGTGCACGGCGGCGTGCAGGTCAGCATGCAGCGTGTTCGCGTGAACGAGCGCGATGTGCAGCGGCGGCACCAGCGATACCGTGCGCGGCGTGCCGGCATCGGGCGCGAGCACGACGGTGCCGGTGGCCGCGATGCCCGAGCGTGCGACGGTGAAGCCCGCGTCGATCGTGTCGAACAGCTCGGCCTTCCATGCATCGATCGGCCGGTCGAACGGCACGGGCGCGACCGTATCGGGCAGCGCGCGGGCGAGTGCCGCGGATTCGGCGCGGGCCGGGTCGAGCAGCAGGCGGCGCACGCCGGCGTCGGCGAGGCGTGCGGCAAGCTGCACGGGCCATGCGTCGGGGCTCGCGCACCAGACTTCGGCGTGCGACGCGGCGAGCGCGGCCTGCATCGCCTGCACGCGTGCATCGGGAGCGTGCCCAACCGATGCGCGACGGGTGTCGTAATGCGTGTCGATGCGTGCGTCGAGCGCGGGGGCGGCCGCCGCGGTGACGCCCGGCGCGGCGGCGCGCAGCCGCGCGAGGATCGTGTCGCGCGCGCTCATTGCGAATCTCCGCGCAGCGAGCCGGCGCCGGCCGTGCGGCGCCACAGGAAGCTCGCGAGATGTTCGACCGGCAGCGCCGCGCCGGCCTTGGTCGCGGCGTGGCCGATGTTCAGCAGGCAGCCGCAGTCCGCGGACACGAGCCGGTCGCAGCCGGTTGCGCATGCCGACGCGACCTTGTCGCGCACCATCGCGCCGGAGATGTCCGGATGCTTCAGCGAGAACGTGCCGCCGAAGCCGCAGCATTCGGATTCGCGTTCGTGTTCGATGCGCGTCACGCCCGGCAGTGCGTCGACGAGCGCGACGCCGTGCACGCGCGTGCCCATCTCGCGCCGTGCCGCGCACGACGTGTGCAGCACGACGCGTTCGTCGGGCCCGGCGTCGGCCATGACCGCATCGAGTTGTACATCGAGCACGTGGACGAGGAATTCGGCGAGTTCGTACGTCCGCTCCGCGATTGCATGCGCCTTCGGGCCGTGCACGGGATCGTCGGCGAACAGCGCCGGCCAGTGGTGCCGGATCATGCCGGCGCATGAACCGGACGGCACGATCACGGGCCACGGTTGCGCGAACAGGTCGAGCTGCGCGGCCGCGACGCGGCGCGCTTCGTCGGGATTGCCGCTGCTGTAGGCCGGTTGCCCGCAGCAGCTTTGGCCGCGCGGATAGTGGACGGTCAAGCCTTCGCGTTCCAGCAGGCGGACCGTGTCGAGCCCCGCTTCGGGGACGAACAGGTCGACCAGGCAGGTCGCGAACAGATACACGTGCGCGGGGGCGGTGGGGTACGGCCTTGGGTTCATGTCTCGCTCCAGAGGCGACGGCCCGGCATGCGGAGCGTCGATTTCGCTGCATAATTCCCGCGTCCGCGCCGCAGCTCAAATTGGTTGGGCCAATCGGCGCGGTACGCATTCCGCGGGGAGACGCGACGATGGCAGCGATGACGGCACGGGGCCGGACCGAAGGCGTGATGCGCAAGATCGAGACGGCGCTGCTCGACGGCACGTGGCCGGCCGGCGCGCGGCTGCCGGCCGAGCGCGTGCTCGCGCAGCAGTACGGCGTCGCGCGCAATACGGTGCGCGAGGCGACCCAGCGGCTCGTCGCGCGCGGGCTGCTGCAGAGCCGGCGCGGCGCGGGCGTCTACGTAACCGACCAGTTGCGCGCCGGCATCGCTTCGCCGTGGGGTCAGCTGGTCGCCGATCATCCGGCGCTGCGCGACGACATCCTCGAATTCCGCCGCGTGCTGGAAGGCGCGACCGCCTATTTCGCCGCGCTGCGGGCCGATGCGAACGACCGGCGCCGGATCCGCGCGCTGCTGCGCGAACTCGAAACCGCGCACGCGAACGACGACGCGGCCGTCGAAGCCGCGACCGACGCGAAATTGCACGAGGCGATCGCGCTCGCGTCGCACAACACGATGTTCCTGCACCTGCATACGAGCGTGATCGGGATGCTGCGCGAGCACATCTCGATCAACGTGGCCGGGATGACGACGGGGGACGAGCAGGCATCCGAGTTGCTCTTGTTGCAGCACCGGGTCGTGTGCGACGCGATTTGCGCGCACCGGCCCGAAGAGGCGCGCACCGCGATGCAGACGCATATCGACTACGTGCGCAGCCATTTCGAGCGCAGCGGCGATACGTCGTGAGATTGGTCGGACCAGCGGCGGGGCCGCCCTGCACGGTGCAGGTGGCGGCCTCGCGGCCCGGCCCAATTGACCGGTTCGTCGGGCGCCCACTAGAATCGACCGGAACCGCCTGTCAGCCGCGCGCCGCGGCGATGACGTGCCCATTGATCCGACTGTCGAGGAAGCTTCCGTGCTCACGTCCCTGATCCGGCGCGCACCGGCCGCGCTGTCGTGGCGCGCCGTATGCCGCCAGGCCCGCGCGCTGGTCGTCTGCGCGCTGCTGCCGCTCGCCGCGTGCGCGACGCATCCGCCCGCCACTTCGCTCGATCGTCCCGTCTCCCACGCGTTGTCGGCCGATACCGCGACGCCGTTGCGCGATGCGCTGGCCGCGCCGGAAGCCGCGCATCCGGGGCAGTCGGGCTTCCGGCTGCTGGCCGACGGCGCCACCGCGTTGCAGATGCGCATCGCGCTCGCGCGGGCGGCGACGAAGACGCTCGACATGCAGTACTACATCGCGACCGAGGATACGACCGGCAAGCTGCTGCTCGGCGCGGCGCTGTACGCGGCCGATCGCGGCGTGCGCGTGCGGATGCTGGTCGACGACCTGAACTTCCACGATATCGACCGCGTGATGGCCGCGCTGAATACGCATCAGAACATCGAAATCCGCGTGTTCAACCCGTTCGGCGCGTCGCAGCGCGGCATGATGGAGCGCACGGCCAACTTCTTCACACGGATCGACAGCTTCACGCGCCGGATGCACAACAAGGCGATGATCTCGGACAACCAGCTCGCGATCGTCGGCGGCCGCAATCTCGGCGACGAGTACTTCAGTGCGAGTCCGACGCTGCAGTTTCGCGATCTCGACGTGCTCGCGGCGGGCCCCGTGACGAACGACGTCTCGAAGAGCTTCGACGACTACTGGGCGAGCGCGAGCAGCTATCCGTTGCGCGTGCTCAATCATCAGACGTTCGATCCGAAGGATCTCGACGCGATGCGCGACGAGCTGCGCGACCACTGGCGCAAGAATGCCGATCCGTACAATGCGAAGCCGCTGAACGCGACGCCGCTTGCGCGGCAGATCGCACGCGACGAACTCGAACTCGTGTGGGCACCTGCCGAATTCAAGGTCGACGCACCGGACAAGATCGCGCGGCCGACCGACACCTACGTGAGCCCGCCGATGCGGCGCCTCGCCGAGCTGACGCGCGGCGCGCAGAAGGAATTCCTCGCGTTTTCGCCGTACTTCGTGCCGCACGATGCCGGCGTGAAGATCCTCGGCGACACGGCCGCGCGCGGCGTGCGCGTCGCGATCGTCACGAATTCGCTCGCGGCGACCGACGCGGTCGCGGTGCAGGCCGGCTATGCGCCGTATCGCGTGCCGTTGCTGCAGCGCGGCGTCGAGCTGTACGAATTCAAGTCGCAGCCGGACCAGCAGCCCGCGCGGCTGTTCGGTTCGCGTTCGCGCGCGAGCCTGCATGCGAAGGCGTACGTGATCGACCGGCAAATCCTCGTGATCGGCTCGCTGAACCTCGACCCGCGTTCCGCGCACCTGAACACCGAGCTCGCGCTCGTGATCCATAGCCCGGTGCTCGCGCAGCAGACCGCGGCGATCTTCGCGCGCGTGACGCAGCCGGACGAAAGCTACCGCGTCACGCTCGCGAAGCGGACCGACGGCAGCCCGCCCGCGCTCGAATGGACGGGCACCGAAGGCGGTCAGGCCGCCACCTATCACGTCGACCCGCATGCGGGGCTGCTGCGCAACGTGATGACGGGCATCTTCACGCTGCTGCCGGTCGACGACCAGTTGTAAGGGCGGGACGGCTCCGGCAAAACCCGCGATACCGGTGTGCGGGGAAAGGTGATATGGTTGTGCGCGCAACGATATGTGTATCGTGAAGCGCGCCGCCGGACCACTCACGCAATGCGGGACGGAACAGCGCCGAACGACGCGCCGCCGCACCTGTGCGATACACACCGCGCGGCGCCGGCAGACGATGGACGATGCGCACCGCCACGCGCGGTGGCCGCACGGCCCGCAACCGGAGTTCTCCATGCAACGTGTACCGAACCAGCCGTTCACGCGTCCCGCGCGCTTTTCCGAAGCCGAATGGCAGGCGCGGGTGCAGCTCGCGGCCGCCTACCGCATCTTCGACACCCTCGGCTGGACCGAGCTGATCTACAACCATATCTCGCTGCGCGTGCCGGGCGAGGACGGACATTTCCTGATCAACCCGTTCGGGCTCCATTACCGCGAGGTGTGCGCATCGAACCTCGTGAAGATCGACATCGACGGCAACGTGATCGGTCATTCCGACTGGCCGATCAATCCGGCCGGCTTCACGTTCCACAGCGCGATCCATGCGGCGCTGCCCGATGCGCACTGCGTGATGCACGTGCACACGACGCCGACGATGGCCGTGTGCTGTTCGCGCGACGAGCTGTCGTTCTCGAATTTCTATTCGGCGCAGCTGTACGGGAAGGTCGCGTATCACGACTTCGAAGGCATCACCGTGCATCTCGAGGAGGGCCGGCGCATCGTCGACAGCGCGGGCGGGCGGCCCGTGCTGCTGCTGCGCAATCACGGGCCCGTGACGATCGGCGCGACGCTCGCGCAGACGTTCTCGCTGATGTGGCTGCTCAATCGCGCGTGCGAGGTGCAGGTCGCGACGCATGCGATCGGCGATGCGCTGCCGATTGCGCCGGCCGTGCTCGAAGGGTGCGTGCGCGATTCGCTGAATTTCGATCCGAAGCATGGCGCGGGGCAGGACGCGTTCGACGCGCTGCAGCGCATCGTCGACCGGATCGATCCGGGCTATCGTGCGTGACGCGGGCGGCGCGCCCGATGAGCGCGCCCGACTAGAACCGGTAGCCGACGCCGGCCTGGATCACGTCGGTGTCGCGATCGTAGCGCGTGACCACGCGGTTCCACGTGATGCGTGTGAGCCAGCGCTCGGAGATCCGGTAACTGGCCGAGATCGACACGATGCCGGATAACCGGCCGTCGCCCGGGCCCGGCTGGCCTTCGCGGTTGCGCTGGTTGACGGTGAAATACGCGCCGGCGCCGGCCGACAACGTGACCTTGTCGTTCAGGAACGCGCGCGTGAGCCACAGCTCCGAGGCGATCCCGTTGCGGCGGACCGCCTGCTTCGCGCCTTCGTACATCCACGTCGCGGTCCAGTCGATCGAACGCGTGAGGCCGCGCCGGTATTCGAGGCTGCCGCCGAGCGTCGACGGCGACGAGCGGCTGTTGAGAATCGTCTCGCCGAGCATCGCGGTGACTTCGTTGTGCGTGACCTTGCGCATACGCGGCAGCGCGGTGTCGCGCGGGCCCGGCGTGTCGGGCGCATCGAGCTGGTAGCCGACGCCGAACATCACCGACGTCGTGTCGGGGCCGCCGAACACCTGCGCGCGGTTGACCTGAAGCTGCGTGATCCAGCGGTGCGACGTGTAGTACGCGGCGCGCACGCTCATCAGCACGCCCCAGCCGTGTGTATTCGAGTAACCGCGGCCTTCGGCGGCCGGCACCGTGTCGAAGTAGCGATACGGGCCCGCGCCGGCCGACAGCACCAGGCGGCGGTGCTCGAGCGGCACGCGGCCCCAGAACTGCACCGCCTGGCCGTCGCGGTGGTGATTCGGCATGTGCCCTTCGTTGTACCACGTGAAGCCGAGCGCGGTATGCGCGCTCAAGCCTTCCTGGTAATCGAACGCCCACGAATACGTGCGTTGGCCGCCGCCCCACAGCGGGCCGGCGAACAGCGAGAATTCCTGCGCGTCGACGGGCGCGCCGTAGAGGGCGGCGACGGAGCAGAGACCCGCCAGCAACGGGCGGACGGGGAGGGGCGGGCAGGGCATCGGGAGACGGGCCGGCACGGTTCACTTTCCAGTCACGACAACACGCGATGATTTTCCTGCGCGGGAAAACACGTGTCGACCCGGGTTCGCGCAATAACGTATTACACGTATCGTGACAACATGCGGGTACGCGGTCGGGTCTCGGCAATCGTCGGCACGCGCGCCGATCGCGATGTGAGCGAGACGAAAAATGATTCGTCATGCTTGGTATTCTGGAAAGCGGCATACGTGCGCGGCATGCCGGCTTGCCGTCGGAGACACGCAAAAAAAACGCGGCCGGGGCGGCCGCGTGAATACTCGCAGACTCCTTCGGACGAAGGAAACAAGCAACTGTGAAACGAAGTGTAGCGAAAGGCCGTGCACGGATTCAGGGGCCATGCTGCAAAGGTCTCTTCCAGGTTTCGGCAGGCTGCCGGATTGGGCGGCAATCGACTACCATCCTGTGTGACGCCGCCGCCCGGGCGGCGTACCCCGTCGTACAAGGAGAATCCATGCTCAAGCTGCGTTTGCTCCAGGTCGCGTTGTTCGCGGGCGTGCTGGCCGCCGGCAGCGCCGCTGCCGAAACGGTGCGGCTGTCCGCCAGTCTGCAGCCGTCGAGCGAAGTGCCGCCGACGGCGACCAAGGGCTCGGGCGCCGTCGCCGCCACCTACGACACGGCCACCCACATGCTGCAGTGGACGGCTACTTACGAACACCTCACGGGGCCGGCCACGGCCGCGCATTTCCACGGCCCCGCGCCGGTCGGCCAGAACGCCGGCGTGCAGGTGCCGGTTCCGAAGGACGAGCTGACGAGCCCGATCAAGGGCTCGAAGGAACTCACCGACGCGCAGGTCACCGACCTGATGGGCGGCAAGTGGTACTTCAACATTCATACGAAGGAACACCCGTCCGGCGAGATCCGCGGCCAGGTGATGCCGGCGAACTGAGCGTTTGATATAGAGGCACCCTTCGAGCGACGCGGGAACGTTCGCACGTACCATCGTCACACTGCGATGACGGAGTGCGTCCGATGAGTTGGCAAAGCAAGTTCGCCTGCTGGCTGTTGCGCTGGCAGTTTCGTCCCGAAACCACGCGCGAGGTGCTCGACCCCGCGCGTGCCCGGCGCTTTACCGACCTGCGGATGATCGTGCCGCGCCGGCCGCCGTCGGGCTATCGGCTGCGCCAGTGCTACGGCCCGGGCGACGCGCCGCTGCGCGGCGAATGGCTCGAACGCACCGATGCGGGCGCGGCGCGCGGGCCCGGCCGTACGCTGCTGTATTTCCACGGCGGCGGTTACTACTTCTGTTCGACGAAAACCCACCGGCCGCTGGTGTTCGGCCTGACGAAGCGCGCGGGCGTGCGCGCGTTCTCGCTCGACTACCGGCTCGCGCCCGAAAACCGCTTCCCGGCCGCGCTCGACGATGCGCTCGCCGCGTACCGGCAACTGCTGGCGCTCGGCACGCCGCCGGAGTCGATCGTGTTCGGCGGCGATTCGGCGGGCGGCGGCCTCGCGCTCGCGACGCTCGTCGCGCTGCGCGATCGCGGCGAGCCGCTGCCGGCCGGCGCGATCCTGTTCTCGCCGTGGACCGACCTGGCCGGCACCGGCGGCACGATGCGCAGCAACGACGGCCTCGACCCGATGTTCGCGGCCGCGGCGCTGCCGAAGGCCGCGAAGCTGTATCTCGGCGACGCGCCGGCAACGAATCCGTACGCATCGCCGCTCTATGCGGATTTCGCGGGCCTGCCGCCGCTGTACATCCAGGCCGGCAGCACCGAGGTGCTGCTCGACGATTCGCGCCGCGTCGCCGAGAAGGCGCAGGCGGCCGGCGTGGCGGTGGAGATCGAAGTGTGGCCCGACATGCCGCACGTGTGGCAGCTGTACGCGCCGATGGTGCCGGAAGCGCGCGACGCGCTCGACCGCGCGGCCGCGTTCCTGCGCCGCGTCGCGGTCGAGCGGGCGGTTCAGCGCGCCGGCGAGGCGTCGATCGCCTGATAGGCGGCCTTGACGGCCACCGAGCCGTACTTGCGTTCGAGCCGGCGCACGGTGAAGTGGCCGTGCGCCATCTGCTGGAAGTGGTCGATGAACAGCGTGTTGACGGTCGCGCCGAGCACGGCGCCGATCGCCGGGATCGACTTCGCGGCCATCTGCTCGGTCACCTGCACCGAGAAGCGCGAGGCCACCGTCTGCACGAGTTTGAACACGGCCGCCGAGCTGTGCGCGGCGATGCCTTTCGCCGTGATGTCCGAGGACGCCTTCGAGATCGCCTGCGCGAGCGCGCCGCGCAGCACGAAATAGCCGAGATCGGCGTCCTCCTCCTGCTTGTCCGGGTTGCCGCCCATGCCGAGCACGGCCAGGCATTGCAGCTGCGTATCGACCGACGCCAGGTCCTCGCCCTCGCTGCGCGCGATGTCGCACACCGAGCGGAAGATCAGCGTGGTCGTCACCGGCAGCTCGACCGGCAGCGCGAGAAAGCCGAACGCGCCGCCCGCCGCACCGGTCGTCGCGACCGCGAGCTTGTGCAGCAGGTTGCTGGGCTTCTCGGGCTCGGCGTCCGGCGACTGCGGCTTGCCGAGCGTGCGCAGCGCGATGTTCAGGCACTTGCGCAGCGCGAGCTGCGTCGCATCGTTGATCTTGCCGGTCGCGAAGTCCGGCAGCCGCGCGATCATTTTCTCGACCGGCGCGCCGAGCACGCCCGTCAGCTTCATCGTCAGCGACGGGCTTTCCAGCACCTGCTTCGCGCGCCGCAGCGCGTCCCGGTCCTCCAGCGACAGCGTCGTGGCGGGGGTGATTGAAATCGGTTCCATCTTTCTCCTTGGCGTGAACGGGCCCTGAACCATCGCCAGCCTAGATTACTCCGGCATGCTAGAATTTTGAGATTATTTGACTCGGCAAAAGTTGCGTCGACAAAAAATGGCCGTCCATACTGCCGCCCACCATTCGAGCGGGCAAGTCCTGCCGTTCCGCGAATCGCTGCTCGCGATGATCGGACTTTCGTTCGTCACCATGCTGGTCGCGCTGGACCAGACGGTCGTCGGCACCGCGCTGCCGACCATCGTCGCCGAACTCCGCGGCTTCGACCTGTACGCGTGGGTCGCGACCTCGTACCTGCTCAGTTCCGTGATCACGGTGCCGATCTTCGGCCGGCTCGGCGACTATTACGGCCGCAAGCCGTTCGTGATCGCGTCGATCGTCGTGTTCACCGGCGCGTCGGTGCTGTGCGGGATGGCCAACGACATGCTGACCCTCGTGCTCGCGCGCGGGCTGCAGGGGATCGGCGGCGGGATGCTGGTCGGCACCGCGTTCGCGTGCATTCCCGACCTGTTCCCCGATTCCGTCGTGCGGCTGCGCTGGCAGGTGCTGATGAGCTCCGCGTTCGGCATCGCGAACGCGGTGGGCCCGTCGCTCGGTGGCGTGCTGACCCAGTCGTTCGGCTGGCGCTCGGTGTTCTACGTGAATCTGCCGGTCGGCCTGCTGTCGCTGCTGTTCGTGTGGCGCTACCTGCCGCATCTGCGCCACGTCGAGCACGATCGCAAGATGCGGCTCGACTGGCCGGGCGCGCTGCTGATCGCGCTGTCGCTCGGCGCGCTGCAACTGTTCGTCGAATGGCTGCCGAAGTACGGCGTCGCGAGCTGGGCGTCGCTGCTGCTCGTCGTGGCGGTCGCGGCGGGCGTCGGCCTGTGGCACTGGGAGAAGCGCTGCGCGCAGCCGATCTTGCCGTTCGACATGTTCGGCAACCGCGCGCTGTCGGCGCTGTTCGTGCTCGCGATCCTCGCCGGTTTCTCGATGTTCTCGCTGCTGTTCTACGCGCCGCTGCTGTTCCAGGGCGGCTTCGGGATGTCGCCGAAGGAGGCCGGGCTCGTGATCACGCCGCTCGTCGTGTTCATCACGATCGGCAGCATCATGAACGGCCGCGTCGTCACGCGTATCCGAAATCCGAACGCGATGCTGCACGTCGGCTTCGTGCTGTTCGCGGTCGCGTGCGCGGGCATCGTCGTGGCGACCCACACGACGCCGACCTGGATGCTGATGGCGCTGATGGTCGCGGGCGGCATCGGGCTCGGTTTCGTGCTGCCGAACCTCACCGTGTTCGCGCAGCAGACGGCCGGCCGCGAGCACCTCGGCATCGCGACGGCGCTGCTGCAGTCGCTGCGGATGGTCGGCGGGATGCTCGGCACCGCGCTCACGGGCACGCTCGTCAACCAGATGTATTCGGGCGGCGTGCGCAACGCGCTGTCGGCCGACCAGGCGATGCAGTGGCACGCGCGGCTCGCCGATCCGCAGATCCTGATCGATCGCGCGGCGCAGGGCGGTCTCGTCGCGGAGTTGACGCGTGCCGGGCATAATGGCGCGCTGCTGCTGGAAGCGGCCCGCGAATCGCTGGTCGGCGCGATTCACCTGGGCGTCGCGATGGCGGCCGTCGTCGCCGTGGTGTCGGTGTGGCAGTGCCGTCGCGTGCCGCCGATCGCGCTGCGGCGCAAGATCGAACCGCACGTCGCGGCCGATTGACCGATCAGGCGGTCGAGCGATTCGACGACTCAACGATTCACCGGAACGAAATCAGCGCATGGAAGAACAGGACCGCGTCGCGATCTTGCAGCAATTCGGACGCACGTATCGCGCATTCATGACCGCGTTCGAAGCGCACGTCGGGCAGCCGATGCCGCGCTGGCGCATCATGGTCGCGCTGCACACGATGGACGGGCATTCGTCGCAGAAGAAGCTCGTCGAAGTGCTGCGCATCGATCCGGGCGCGCTCACGCGCCAGTTGAAGTCGCTCGACGCGCTCGGCTGGATCGAGCGCGAATCGGACGCGCGCGACAACCGCGTGACCAACGTCACGCTGACGGACGCAGGCCGCGCGGCGTTCGATGCGTGCCTGCCGCGCCGCAAGGCGTTTCTCGAACAGACGATGGCGCAACTGCCGGACGACGTGCTGAATGCGCTGTCGGGCGCGCTCGCGATGCTGGAAACGCGCATCGCGGATGTCGGCTCGACGCCGGCGTCGCGCTGAAGGGTGGGAAGGGAACCCGCAACAAGCATCAGGAAGCGGCAGGAAGGGCGCGCGCCCGGCCGAGCATGACCGGCGCGGCACGCGGGTCGCACGTACCCGCCGCCGGCCGGCTTTTCACTTCAACTCATTTCACTTCGTTCACAGCTCGATGCGCGTGCCCAGCAGCACGAGGAACTGCGCGAGCCAGGCCGGATGTGCGGGCCACGCGGGGGCGGTGACGAACGGCGCGTCGGTCACGGCCGCGTCGACCGGGATGTCTGCGTATTCGCCGCCCGCGAGCTTCACTTCGGGCGCGCAGGCCGGGTAGGCCGAAATGCGCTTGCCGCGGATCACGTCGGCGGCCGCGAGCAGCTGCGCCGCGTGACAGATCGCGGCGATCGGCTTGCCGGCTTCGGCGAACTCGCGCACGAGCGAGATCACCTTCGGATCCAGTCGCAGGTACTCGGGCGCACGGCCGCCCGCGATCGCGAGCGCGTCGTAGCGCGCCGCATCGACGTCGTCGAACGCCGCGTTCAGCGTGAAGTTGTGGCCGGGTTTTTCGGTGTAGGTCTGGTCGCCTTCGAAATCGTGGATCGCGGTCTTGATCTTGTCGCCCGCGCGCTTGCCCGGGCAGACTGCGTCGACGTGATGGCCGACGGCCTGCAGCGCCTGGAACGGCACCATCGTTTCGTAGTCTTCGGCGAAATCACCGGTCAGGAACAGGATCTTCTTCGCGGCCATGGCTTTCTCCAGTGAAGCAGCGTTGAGGGCCCGGCCGCACCGTGCATGACGGCGACGACGGGCCCCGAGGACGAAAGCGCAGTGTACTCCGGCCGCTTGAAGCGCGCGTGACGGCCGCCCTGCGCGAGCGGCAGGGCGGCGCCGCGCGCGGCGTGCGTCAGAAGAACGTTTCGACGACTTCCGTCACGCGGAACTGCGGATCGAGCACGAGCACCTGGCGCCACTTGTCGAACGTCAGGCACGGGTGCGAGATGTCGAACGCGACCATGTCGCCGACCTTCACGTCCGCGCCCGGCGGGATCTGCAGGTACGCGTGCTGGTCCATCATCCCGGTGACGGCCCAGCCTTCGGTGGCGGCGACGTCGCGCGGCGCGGTGTCGCGGCCCGGACGGAAGTGGCGCGCCGGCTCGGGCAGGCCCGCGTCGAACGCCGCATCGCGCTTGCCGAGCGCGACGATCGCACGATTCTGCTCCGGCACCGACTGCACGTACGCCCACAGCTGCAGCGCCGGCAGCAGCCCTTCGCCCATCGAGCGGGCGATCGGGTTGCGCGCGAACACGTCGGTCTGCGCCTTCTTGTAGATGCCGACATCGTGCGTCAGGTAGCAGCCCGGGCGCAGCACGACTTCCGCGAAGCCCGCGTCGGACGCCTTTTTGAATTCTTCCGCGACCACGTCGTACCACGCCGAACCGGCGCCGGACAGGATCGCCGGCGTGCGCGCGAAGCGGCCGGCTTCGGCCAGCTCGCGCGTGAGCGCGACCGCCTGCTGCAGGAACGCGCGGATCTCGCCTTCCTCTTTCAGCACGCCTTCATAGAGCTCGATGCCGGCCAGCTTCAGCGTGTCCGGATAGCGCGCGATCGCGGCCAGCACGGCCTCGCGCTGCGCGGCATCGCGTACGCCCGCGCGGCCGCCCGGCACGCCGAGCTCGATCAGCACGTTCAGCGATTTCTTCGCGTTGCCGAAGAAGCGGCCGAGCTGATCGACGCTCTCCGCGGAATCGACGAGACAGAAGAATTCGAAATCGGGATCGGACAGCAGCCCGGCGATGATCGTCAT
This sequence comes from Burkholderia sp. BCC0397, assembly GCF_902832865.1. Lineage (NCBI taxonomy): Bacteria > Pseudomonadati > Pseudomonadota > Betaproteobacteria > Burkholderiales > Burkholderiaceae > Burkholderia > Burkholderia sp. BCC0397. The sequence goes on from NZ_CADFDL010000004.1 coordinate 474,460, forward strand.
GTTCTGGCGGCCGACCAGCTGGTTCGCGAGCAGCACGCGCCGCACGCCGCCGTGATACGCGGCCTGCGTCTGGTGCGCGGTCGCGAGCGTGATGCCCCACGCGCCGGCGTCGAGCTGGCGGCGGAACAGTTGCGGCGCCATCGTCGTCTTGCCGTGCGGCGCGAACTTGACGCCGTATTTCTGCACGAACGCCTGCATCCAGTTCAGGTTGTGTTCGACGCGATCCTCGTAAAGCACGGCGGCCGGCAGGCTGACGTCTTCCGCGAGCAGGTTCCATTCGAGCCGGCCCGCGTCGCCGAGCGGCACGCTCGCGCTCGGCACATTGCCCAGGCCCTTGCCGAACGGATCGATCGTCGCTTCCTGATAGTTTGTAACTTTCATGTCATCCCGCTCCATCATCACTATGCATTGCACTGAAGTTGACATGCCGATGGTACAGAAAGTAGCATCGGCGCGGTGATGTTATTTAATAACATCAGGTTTCGCACCCTTTTCCGCCGATGAATACGTCCGCTTCCCCGTCCGCTTCGCCTGCCGCCGAGCCTTATCCGGCTCAAGCCGCCCCGCCGGTCCTCGACATCGTCGCGCGGATCGCCGAGTGCGCGCCCGAGCTGCGCGAGGCCGAGCGCAAGGTCGCCGCGTTCATCCTCGCCGATCTGGCGCGCGCCGCGCATGCGAGCATCGGCGCGCTCGCGCGCGACGCGGAGGTCAGCGTCGCGACGGTCACGCGTTTCGCGAAGGCCGTCGGCTGCCGTGACGTGCGCGAACTGAAGGTGCTCGTCGCGCAGGCGGCGGCCGTCGGTCGGCGCTTCCTGGTGCCGACCGACGACGCGCCGGCCGACGACGCGAGCCCCGCGTCGATGGTCTACGACGAGATTCGCGTGGCGCTCGCGCACAACCACCAGCTGCTGCGCAACACGTCGTTCGACGCGGCGGCCGACCTGCTCGCCGGCGCGAAGATGACCTACGTGTACGGGCAGGGCGGCGGCTCGACCGCGCTTGCCGACGAGCTGCGCTTCCGGCTCGTGCGGTTCGGCCGGCCGGTCGCGAGTTATCAGGACGGCTTGCTGCAGCGGATGGTGGCCGCGACGCTGTCGAGCGACACCGTCGTCGTCGCGTTGTCGGTGAGCGGGCGCGTGCCCGAACTGCTCGAGAGCTGCCGGCTCGCGAAGCGCTACGGCGCGAAGCTGATCGCGATCACCGCGCCGGCGTCGCCGCTCGCGAAGCTCGCCGACCACCTGATCCCGGTCGTCGCATTCGAAACCGATTTCATTTACAAGCCGTCGACATCGCGCTACGCGATGATGATGGCGATCGACGTGCTCGTCACCGGAGTCGCATTGCGGCTCGGCGATGCGGGCCGGGAATCGCTGCGCCGCATCAAACACGCACTCGATGCGCATCGCGGCGGCGGAGACCGTCAACCGGTAGGAGACTGACCATGCATTCGCATCCCGAAGCGGCCGATACGCTGATCGTCGGCGCGCAGCTGTACGACGGCACCGGCGCACCGCCCGTCACGCGCGACGTCGCGATCCGCAACGGCGTGATCGCGGCGATCGGCAACCTGTCGAACTGGCTCGCCGAGCACGTCGTCGACGCGAACGGCCGTGCGTTGGCGCCAGGTTTCGTCGACGTCCACACGCACGACGATACGCACGTGATCCGTGCGCCGGAGATGATCCCGAAGATCTCGCAGGGCGTGACGACCGTGATCGTCGGCAACTGCGGGATCAGCGCCTCGCCGGTGACGCTCGCGGGCGACCCGCCCGACCCGATGAACCTGCTCGGCGAGCGCGGCGCGTTCCAGTACCCGACCTTCGCCGCTTACGTCGCGGCCGTGAACGATGCGCGCCCGGCCGTGAACGTCGCGGCGCTCGTCGGCCATACGGCGCTGCGCAACAACCAGATGGACCGCCTCGACCGCGCGGCGACCGACGGCGAGATCGCCGGCATGCGCGCGCAGCTCGAGGAGGCGCTCGCGAACGGCGCGCTCGGCCTGTCGTCGGGCCTTGCGTACGGCTCCGCGTTCGCGGCGCCGGCCGAGGAAGTGATGGCGCTCGCCGAGCCGCTCGCCCAAGCCGGCGCGCTGTACACGACGCACATGCGCACCGAGTTCGACGCGATCCTCGACGCGATGGACGAGGCCTATCGCGTCGGCCGCCACGCGCAGGTGCCGGTCGTGATCTCGCACCTGAAGTGCGCGGGCCCGTCGAACTGGGGGCGCAGCACCGAGGTGCTCGCGTCGCTCGAAGGCGCGCGCCGCTACCAGCCGGTCGGCTGCGACTGCTATCCGTACAGCCGCAGTTCGTCGACGCTCGACCTGAAGCAGGTGACGGGCGACATCGACATCACGATCACGTGGTCGGAGTCGCACCCGGAAGTCGCGGGCAAGCTGCTGAAGGCGATCGCGGCCGACTGGGGCATGACCGAGCAGGAAGCCGCGCAGCGCATCCGCCCGGCGGGCGCCGTGTATCACAACATGTCCGAGGACGACGTGCGCCGGATCCTGTCGCATCCGGCGACGATGGTCGGCTCCGACGGCCTGCCGAACGATCCGCTGCCGCATCCGCGGCTGTGGGGCGCGTTCCCGCGCGTGCTCGGCCATTACGTGCGCGACACGAACCTGCTGCCGCTCGAGGAAGCGATCCGCAAGATGACGTCGCTGTCCGCGCGCCGCTACGGAATCCCGCGGCGCGGCGAGGTGCATGTCGGCTACCACGCCGATCTCGTGCTGTTCGATCCGGCGCGCGTGATCGACGCCGCGACGTTCGAGAAGCCGCAACAGCCCGCGCACGGGATCGACGCCGTGTGGGTGAACGGCGTGCTGACTTACGAAAATGGCCAGCCGACCGGCGAGCGCGCCGGCGGTTTCGTCGCGCGCGGCGAGCGCGTGCCAGCCAGTGCCGATGCGGCGTTCTGAACGCGCGCATTCCGATCTTCCGTGCGCGCCGCAGCAGCCGGCGCGTGCATCCGCAACCGTGCGTTGCATGGGGCCGGAGCCGGCGCTGAAGCGCCGGCTCCGGCCGACAAACGAGGGGTGAAACGATGAAGCGATATGGCGTAGGCGAAGCGAAGGGAACCGGCGGCCAGGTGATGCCGTTCGCGCGGGCGGTCGAGGCCGACGGCTGGCTGTACGTGTCGGGCCAGACGCCGATGGTGAACGGCGAGGTCGTCGAAGGCGGGATCGTCACGCAGTCGAAGCAGACGATCGAGAACGTGATCGCGATCCTGAAGGAAGCCGGCTACGGCCTCGAGCACGTCGTGCGCTGCGGCGTGTGGCTCGACGACGCGCGCGATTTCGCGTCGTTCAACAAGGTGTTCGTGTCGTACTTCGGCGAGAACCCGCCGGCACGCGCGTGCGTGCAGTCGAGCATGGTCATCGACTGCAAGGTCGAGGTCGATTGCATCGCTTACAAGGCGCCGGTGAAGTAACGCGGCGATACGAATCGTTGTTCGACGGGGCCGATGCATGCAAATGCACCGGCCCCGTTGCGTTGACGCGGGCTTGATTGCTTGTCTTTCGCGTTGATCCCGGGATTTAGCATTTCATAACAATGCTGTTCTGAGCAGTGGAATAGGTGGAACGCTTTCGCTTGGCGGAAAGGACAGAGGTGGCGATGTTGTTCTGGGGGCGCGTCGACAATTCTGGATAAGCGAGATCCGGAAATTGCACTGTATGGTCTTGTCACGATAAAAATTCTCTGGATAAGTTAGATCGTGACCAACAAGCGCGCACCAAACAAGGCATCGCCAACTCCCGAGACCGCCATTGGCCGCCTGAAGCAATTGTCGTTTGCCTTTCCTTTCCTGCGCAAAGGACAAAGCAAATCCGAGGCGTCTTCACGATTTACCGACGAGCATGAGATTTACCGACTGCTTGCTGAACACGAGCTGGCCGGCACGTATCTCGTCAGCCGCAAGGCGATGTGGCACGGCGGGATCCACATCACGGAGGCGGGCGTGGGGCAGGCCCTGGATCTCGAGGCGGGATTGCGCTGCATTGCCGACGGCGTGTTGATCGCGTTTCGCATCAATAAGACCTATCCGGTTGGCCAGATCGCATCGACCAGTAGCGAAGCACCGGTTCAGGCACCATACAGTACAGGCTTTGCGCTGGTGCGGCACACGACGGAATTTCCACAGGGCAAGACGCTGACGTTCTACAGCCTTTACATGCACCTGATGTCTCATGAAGACTACGCGAACTTTCCGAAGCGGGAGAAAGCGGCATATTGGTCAAGGCAGTGGCAAGTGACGCAGCATGCTCAGGACAAGCCCACGCCGGGCCGTGGCGGGCAGGTGCCGGATCCGGCTCAGCAGGGGCTGCGAGTTCGCAAAAGTCATCCCCGCGGCGAAACGATCGGTATTCTCCCGCAAGGAGCGAGCTTCAGCATCGGTAAGCGAGAGAAAGGTTGGGGGCAGGTGACAGAGCTGCATGGCGCATCGCCGTACCCGGCCGAAGCCGGCGGCTACGTCGAGCCGTCCCATGCCATCGGCGGATGGGTCTATCTCGGTCAGGAAAACGGCGGGCCCCTTGTCCAGGAAGTATTCCCCGACTCGATATTCGATAGGGTGATTGTGACAACGACCTCTCCACACGAGGGTATCTCGATCAAGGCGGGCGAATTGATCGGCCACCTCGGCCGATATGATTCGCTGAACCAATGCACGGCTGGAAGTCGGATGGCGCACATCGAGGTGTTTTGTGACGACAGCGTCCAGTCATTTCTCGAACAGGGGCGGGCATGGGTCAACGAACACGGTCCGCGCAAGGAGGACTGGACGGCATTGGGCTTGCCACCCGAGCCGACGATGCTGCGGATCGCACCGGGTACGGTGCTATATCAACGTACCGCTGATAAGAAGAAATTCGTCCCGGGCGCTGATCCACAGTCGAGAAAGACGGGCGCCGTGCATGTGTATTCGCTTGCCGAACTGGCGCGTGACTCAAAGCGGCGTATCCCGGAGCCGCGTCCGAACCCCGATCCGGGTTACCCGGTGAACTGGTGGCACGTTGAGGGCGTGAATGCGCAAGATCAACCGATCGACGGTTGGGTATGTGATTTCAACCACGCGAGCGGTCGGGTAACGCGGGAGTTCGCGCAGAAGTGGGTCGACTTCGAGTGCTTGGAAGATGCTCATGATCCGACACATACGATTTTTGCGACAACCCAGAAGTGGGTTGATTATGCGAGCGGTGCCGACGTTGCCGACCTCGCTTCGCGTACGAATCTCAGCCCATTGATGCTCAAAGTGTACGACGCCCTGTTCAGCAAGGGCGATGGCAAGCAGGCAGCTGATGAACTTTGTACGCTGTCGCAGATCAAGCGTGGCCAATATCCGGGGTTGATGCAGGGCGCGTCGCGGCTGATTGTTAAGCATGAGAGCGAGTGGGCCAATCCGTCGAAATGGAAGCAACTGATCGCCGAGTTGGAAAAGCAAACAGGGTCGAAGGCAGAGCATGAGGAGGAGCAGAAGCGGATCGAGGCGCTTGCGTGGTGGGATGAGGTGAAGGCCGGCGTACCGGCCTTTCCGGAACCTGACGTTTTTCACATCAATCCGATCAGCTTGATCGCGAATTTTTCGTCAGCATTCCAATTCACGCTGTCAATGCTCAAACATATATTTCACAATGCGTCGGAAAACACGCTTCAGGAGGTCGTTGATGAGTTGAATGGGCGCATCGCATTGTATAAGTTGGATAATTCTTTGAGACGAGAGCATTTCTTTGCTCAAGTAAAACAAGAAACAGGATCGGCTTTGCTGCTGCACAACGAAAGCCTAAATTATGCTGCCGAGGCGCTCACATCCGGAACCTTTTCCTATTTTTCAGAGCATCCGGAAGAGGCAAAAGAATATGGGAGGACAAAAGATCATCCTGCGAACGAGGAAGCTATCGCTAACCGGGTTTATGCAGACCGGGATGGTAATGGACCGCCGGAAAGCGGTGACGGTTACCGTTATCGCGGCCGAGGCATGATTCAGTTGACGCATCGAGGTGGGTACCAGCGTTTCACGAAGTGGCATAAAGCAAATGCCGAAGCGTGGCCGGAAGATGTGGCAGAGGATTTCGAGGTCAATCCCGAAAGCGTCGGGCAAGTAAAATATGCCGTCCGATCAGCATGTTTCTTTTGGGTTGCCCATAATCTATATAGCCTCGCGGACCAAGGCGATGCTCAAAATGTTGTCGATTCTATAAGCAAGGTGATCAATCCAGGATTGTTCAAGGGGAAGCCTAACAAGATGAAGACGGAGAGTATCGGTGGTAGACGAGGAAACTTCGAGGAGGTCCGAAAATGGGGAGGTCTCGCATGAAGAAATCTATAATATTGTTCATCTTGACCGTAATTGCAATTGCCAATGCTTTGGTGTCGGCCAAGGCTGCTGATTTTCTTGGGGCGACGAGCCTTTGTCGCCAAGGCGAGGTAGAGTATTTTGGCTGTGAACTGCAAGATATCAATAGGATAGCATCTGTTTGTGCGGCTGGTAATGTTTCGCCCGATCACGGATATGTGCAGTATCGTTTCGGAACGCACGATTACGTTGAATATAGATTTCCAAGCAGGCTTCTGCCTCCTCGCGGAAAAATTTCCATCGTAGATGTTTCGAGGTTGTCGGATGGTTTGGGAAGCCACCTGAAGTTCGTGGACGGGCGTTATACCTACGTAGTTTCAAATGCGCTCGTTCCGGGAGAAGTTTACGTCGAAAAGGACGGGAAGATCGTCTTTGACAAAATTTGCAAAGGCAGCACGTATAAGCCATTCGGTAATGCTGCCCGGCGCGGGTTGGAGTATGGAGTGGCAGACTCGGTTGACGAGCCCGATCAACAGGGTAGGTAAGTAATTGGTATTCTTGATGCCAATTATTGGCACCGCTACGGTCAACTCGCCAATGCCGAAATATTAGGCAGCCTCAAATTTGAAGCTCATGCTTTGCCGTTCGGTAACGCGCAGTGAATGACAAGAGCTAAGTACCAACAACTACAGCCCGAAGAGCGCATGCCGAGGCCGGGTGGGCAGAGAGCATCGGCACGCGAGTCATTTGGGCGCGCCGGCTGCCCACCCTCACTGCCGTGCCGTCCGCGCGTTATCCGGCATCGGCTGGTTGTAGTTGGTGCGGAACGGGTTGATGTCGAGCCCGCCGCGGCGCGTATAGCGCGCGTACACCGCGAGCTTCACCGGTTTGCACGCATGCAGGATGTCGAGGAAGATCCGCTCGACGCACTGTTCGTGAAAGCCCGTGTGGTTGCGGAACGAGATGATGTAGCGCAGCAGCCCCGCATGGTCGATCTGCGGCCCGACGTAGTGGATCTGCACACTGCCCCAGTCCGGCTGCCCCGTGACCGGGCAGTTCGAGCGCAGCAGGTCGGACACGAGCGTCTCCTCGACCGGCGCTTCGTTCTCGGCGTCGGCGGCCGACAGCAGCGACGGATCGGGTTCGTACACGTCGGTGTCGAGATCGAGCCGGTCGAGCGACAGCCCGTCGAGCTCGTCCATCTGCAGCTTGCGGAAATCGTGCGCCGACACCAGCTGGACCGATACGCTCGCGCCGCACGCGGCCGACACGTCGCGCTTCAGCACGTCGCGCACCGCGTCGACCGAGTCGAACTTCGACTGCGCGAACGAGCCGAGATACAGCTTGAACGACTTCGATTCGACGATGTTCGGCGATTCGGCCGGCACGTAGAACGTCGCGATCGCGACCTGCGGCTTGCCGCGCGCATTGAGCCACGACAGCTCGTACGCGTTCCAGATGTCGGTGCCGAAGAACGGCAGCGCCGACGTGATGCCGAGCTGCTCGCGCGCGCCGGCGCGCGGAATCGGGAACAGCAGCGACGCGTCGTACTGCGCCGCGTAGACGGTGGCCTTGCCGAGCGGGGAATGTTCGGGATTCATCGTGTGACGCCTTTACGACAGGAAGAGGCGGTAAGCCGGGTTGGCGCTCTCTTCGACATACGGATAGCCGAGCGCCGCGAGGAAGCGTTCGAATTCGGCGCGATCGGCCTGCGGCACCTGCAGCCCGACGAGGATCGAGCTGTAGTCCGCGCCCTGGTTGCGGTAATGGAACAGGCTGATGTTCCAGTCCGGCGCCATCGACGACAGGAACTTCATCAGCGCGCCTGGCCGTTCCGGGAATTCGAAGCGGAACAGGCGCTCGTCGAGCGCGAGCGGCGAGCGGCCGCCGACCATGTAGCGGATGTGTTCCTTCGACAGCTCGTCGTGCGTCAGGTCGACGCTGTTGAAGCCGTGCGACTCGAAGTTCGCGGCGATCTCCGCCGATTCGCCGCGACGGCGGATCTGCACGCCGACGAAGATGTGCGCGGATTGCGCATCGGCGATCCGGTAGTTGAACTCGGTGACGTTGCGATCGCCGACCAGCGAGCAGAAGCGCTTGAAGCTGCCGCGTTCCTCGGGGATCGTGACCGCGAACACGGCTTCGCGCGCTTCGCCCACCTCGGCGCGTTCGGCGACGAAGCGCATCCGGTCGAAATTCATGTTCGCGCCGGACGTGACCGCGACGAGCGTCTGGTTCTCGATGCCTTCGCGTTCCGCGTACAGCTTCGCGCCCGCGACCGCGAGCGCGCCGGACGGCTCGAGCACGCTGCGCGTGTCCTGGAACACGTCCTTGATCGCCGCGCACAGCGCGTCGGTGTTGACCGTCACGACGCCGTCGAGGAATTCGCGGCACAGCCGGAAGGTTTCCTCGCCGACCAGCTTCACCGCGGTGCCGTCTGCGAACAGGCCGACTTCGCTCAGCTCGATACGCTCGCCCGCGTCCAGCGACTGCGCCATCGCGCACGAATCCTCGGCCTGCACGCCGATCACCTTGATCTCGGGGCGCACCGCCTTCACGTACGCGGCGACGCCGGACGCGAGCCCGCCGCCGCCGATCGGCACGAAGATCGCGTGGATCGGGCCCTGGTGCTGGCGCAGGATCTCCATCGCGATCGTGCCCTGACCGGCGATCACGTACGGATCGTCGAACGGGTGGACGAACGTGAGGTCGCGCTCCTGCTGGACCTTGACCGCGTACGCGTATGCATCGCTGTACGATTCGCCCGCCTGGATCACCTCGACGCTCGGGCCGCCGTGCGCGCGCACCGCGTCGACCTTCACCTGCGGCGTCGTGACCGGCACGACGATCACGGCCTTGACGCCCATCCGGGCCGCCGAGAACGCGACGCCCTGCGCGTGGTTGCCGGCCGACGCGGTAATCACGCCGCGCGCGAGCGCGTCCGCCGGAATGTGCGCCATCTTGTTGTACGCGCCGCGCAGCTTGAACGAGAACACCGGCTGGTTGTCCTCGCGCTTCAGGTAAACGGCGTTGCGCAGCCGGGCCGACAGGTTGCGGGCCGGTTCGAGTTCCGTCTCGATCGCGACGTCGTAGACGCGCGCGGTGAGGATTTTCTTCAGGTAATCGTGGGATGCCATGGGCGCTCGCGTGCAGTGCGGATGCAGACGGTAAAGGGTCAATGATAGCGCCAAGGGTCCGCCTGCACGCAAGCGGCATGCCGGGCGGTTGGTCGTCGGCGGTCGTGTGCGCGTGCGGGCAGGGCATTCGCGCCGTCGGGTGCCGCTTTTTACCGGCGCCTTTTACCGGTTTAACCGCACGGTTACCGACCGGACGGACGGCGAATGATCGCGCGAAACCGCGCGGAACCCCGCCCGGCGCGGCTCGCGGCGATAGCCCCACGACCTGTCCGGCGTGTCACGGGCGGCCCGATCATGGGTTAGAATTCCGTTTTGAATCAAGGATTCGGAAGATGCAGAGGCACCCTCGGATCGCACCGTTGAAGCCGACGCCGCGCGCAGCCAGCCCCGCGGCCGAACGGCATGCGCGCCGCGCGCGATCGTGCTGATGATTCCGAGTGCCGCCAGGCCCTGTCGCCGGCCAGGAGGGGCGAGTCGCCCGCTCCGGCCCCATGAAGGACAGCCGCGCGCCTGGTAACAGAACAGATTTCCCCAAGATTGCGCCCACGCGCTTGCCGACGCCCGTGCACGGGATATCGGCCCTCCGAGTCGTCCGAACATGAACGCACCACAAGTTTTCGATCCGAATGGCGCGGCCGCCGCCGTTGCCGCCGACCCCGCGCCCCGGTTGCGCGAGATTCCCTACAACTACACGTCCTTCTCGGATCGCGAGATCGTGATCCGCCTGCTCGGCGAAGAGGCGTGGTCGGTGCTCGACGAACTGCGCGCCGAGCGCCGCACGGGCCGCTCGGCACGGATGCTGTATGAAGTCCTCGGCGACATCTGGGTCGTGCGCCGCAATCCGTACCTGCAGGACGACCTGCTCGACAACCCGAAGCGCCGCGCGCTGCTGATCGAGGCGCTGAACCATCGCCTGACCGAGATCGGCAAGCGCCGCAGCGCGGATCTCACCGCGCACCGCGACGACGCGGGCCGCGAGCGCGCGTCGCGCGTTGAGATGCTCGAGACGGCCGCGCAGCGCGCGGTCAACGAGTTCGCCGACGAATTCGACAAGATGGCCGACCTGCGCCGCCGCGCGACCAAGGCGCTCGGCCGCTGCACGCAGAAGGACAACATCCGCTTCGACGGGCTGTCGCGCGTGTCGCACGTGACCGACGCGACCGACTGGCGCGTCGAATACCCGTTCGTCGTGCTGACCCCCGATACCGAAGCCGAGATTGCGGCGCTGATCAAGGCCTGCTTCGAGCTCGGCCTGACCGTGATCCCGCGCGGCGGCGGTACCGGCTACACGGGCGGCGCGGTGCCGCTCACGCCGTTCTCCGCGGTGATCAACACCGAGAAGCTCGAACAGCTCGGCGCGGTCGAACTCACCGAACTGCCGGGCGTCGCGCACAAGGTGCCGACGATCTTTTCCGGCGCGGGCGTCGTCACGCGCCGCGTGACGGAAGCGGCGGAAGCGGCCGGCTACGTGTTTGCGGTCGATCCGACCTCGCTCGACGCATCGTGCATCGGCGGCAACGTCGCGATGAACGCGGGCGGCAAGAAGGCCGTGTTGTGGGGCACCGCGCTCGACAACCTGGCCTGGTGGCGAATGGTCGACCCGGACGGCAACTGGCTCGAAGTCACGCGCCACGAGCACAACCAGGGCAAGATCCACGACATCGCGGTCGCGCGTTTCGAGCTGAAGTGGTTCGACGGCGCGTATGCGCCGGGCGAGAAGCTGCTGCGTACCGAGATGCTCGAGATCGAAGGCCGCCGGTTCCGCAAGGAAGGCCTCGGCAAGGACGTGACCGACAAGTTCCTCGCCGGCCTGCCGGGCGTGCAGAAGGAAGGTTGCGACGGGCTCATCACGTCCGCGCGCTGGGTGCTGCACAAGATGCCCGCGCACACGCGCACCGTCTGCCTCGAATTCTTCGGCCAGGCGCGCGAGGCGATCCCGAGCATCGTCGAGATCAAGGACTACCTGTTCGAGACGTCGAAGCAGGGCGGTGCGATCCTCGCGGGCCTCGAGCACCTCGACGAGCGCTACCTGCGCGCGGTCGGCTATGCGACCAAGAGCAAGCGTAATTCCTTCCCGAAGATGGTGCTGATCGGCGACATCGTCGGCGACGATGCCGACGCGGTCGCACAGGCGACGTCCGAAGTGATCCGGATGGCGAACGGCAAGAGCGGCGAAGGCTTCGTCGCGGTCAGCGCGGAGGCGCGCAAGCGCTTCTGGCTCGACCGCAGCCGCACGGCCGCGATCGCGAAGCACACGAACGCGTTCAAGATCAACGAGGACGTCGTCATCCCGCTGAACCGGATGGGCGAGTACACCGACGGCATCGAGCGGATCAACATCGAGTTGTCGCTGAAGAACAAGCTGCAGCTGGTCGACGCGCTCGAGGCATTCTTCCGCGGCGGCAACCTGCCGCTCGGCAAGACCGACGACGCGAACGAGATCCCGAGCGCCGAACTGCTCGAGGATCGCGTCCAGCAGGCGCTGGAGCTGCTCAAGCGCGTGCGTGCGCGCTGGGAGTTCGTGCGCGACCGGCTCGACCAGCCGCTGCGCGAGGCGCAGCACTACCTGGTGCAGCTCGGCTACGAGGCGCTCGCCGAGAAGTTCGCGGATCGCGCGGACGAGCAGCCGGGCGCGACCGTGTTCCACATCACGCAGGACCGCACGGTCCGCATCTCGTGGAAGCAGGAGATCCGCGCGGAGCTGCGCGCGATCTTCAACGGCGGCGCGTTCAAGCAGATCCTCGACGAAGCGCAGGCGATCCACAAGCGCGTGCTGCGCGGCCGCGTGTTCGTCGCGCTGCACATGCACGCGGGCGACGGCAACGTCCACACCAACATCCCGGTCAACTCCGACAACTACGAGATGCTGCAGGACGCGCATGCGTCGGTCGCGCGTATCATGACGCTCGCGCGCTCGCTCGACGGCGTGATCTCCGGCGAGCACGGGATCGGCATCACGAAGCTCGAGTTCCTGACCGACGACGAGATCGCCGAATTCCGCGCGTACAAGCAGCGCGTCGACCCGAACGGCCGCTTCAACAAGGGCAAGCTGCTCGACGGCGCCGATCTGCGCAACGCGTACACGCCCAGCTTCGGGCTGATGGGCTACGAGTCGCTGATCATGCAGCAGTCCGACATCGGCGCGATCGCCGATTCGGTGAAGGACTGCCTGCGCTGCGGCAAGTGCAAGCCGGTGTGCGCGACTCACGTGCCGCGCGCGAACCTGCTGTACAGCCCGCGCAACAAGATCCTCGCGACATCGCTGCTGGTCGAGGCGTTCCTGTATGAAGAGCAGACGCGCCGCGGCGTGTCGATCAAGCACTGGGACGAGTTCAACGACGTGGCCGACCACTGCACCGTGTGCCACAAGTGCGCGACGCCGTGCCCGGTGAAGATCGACTTCGGCGACGTTACGATGAACATGCGCAACCTGTTGCGCAAGATGGGCAAGAAGAAATTCAACGCCGGCAATGCGGCGGGCATGTTCTTCCTGAACGCGACCAATCCGCAGACGATCAACCTCGCGCGCGGCGTGATGATGGGCGTCGGCTACAAGGTGCAGCGCTTCGCGAACGACATGCTGAAGAAGGTCGTGACGAAGCAGACGCAGCACCCGCCGGCGACGACCGGCAAGCCGCCCGCGGTCGAGCAGGTGATCCACTTCGTCAACAAGAAGATGCCGGGCAACCTGCCGAAGAAGACGGCGCGCGCGCTGCTCGACATCGAGGACAACAAGATCGTGCCGATCATCCGCGACCCGAAGTCGACGACCGTCGATTCGGAAGCGGTGTTCTACTTCCCGGGCTGCGGCTCCGAGCGCCTGTTCTCGCAGGTCGGGCTCGCGACGCAGGCGATGCTGTGGGAAGCCGGCGTGCAGACGGTGCTGCCGCCGGGCTACCTGTGCTGCGGCTATCCGCAGCGCGGTTCGGGCCAGTACGACAAGGCGGAGAAGATCGTCACGGACAACCGTGTGCTGTTCCACCGGGTCGCGAACACGCTGAACTACCTGGACATCAAGACGGTGGTCGTGTCGTGCGGCACCTGCTACGACCAGCTCGCGGGCTACGAATTCGACAAGATCTTCCCGGGCTGCCGGATCATCGACATCCACGAGTTCCTGCTCGAGAAGGGGATGAAGCTCGACGGCGTGACGGGCACGCGCTACATGTATCACGACCCGTGCCATACGCCGATCAAGACGATGGACCCGGTGAAGCTCGTCAACGAGCTGATGGGCGCGGAGAAGGACGGCTACCAGATCGAGAAGAACGATCGTTGCTGTGGTGAGTCGGGCACGCTGGCGGTCACGCGGCCGGACATCTCCACGCAGGTTCGTTTCCGCAAGGAAGAGGAGATCCGCAAGGGCGCCGCGAAGCTGCGTGCGATCCCCGTCGTGGCCGGCGATGCGGCGGCGCCGGCCGCCGCGGCCGCGAACGGCCCGGACGTGAAGATCCTGACGAGCTGCCCGTCGTGCCTGCAGGGCCTGTCGCGCTACAACGAGGACGCGAACCTCGAAGCCGACTACATCGTGGTCGAAATCGCGCGTCAGGTGCTCGGCGAGAACTGGATGGCCGATTATGTCGCACGGGCGAACCATGGCGGGATCGAGCGCGTGCTGGTCTAATGCGGGCATGACGACCGCCCGACCGGGCCGGGAATGAGCGGGCGCCGGCGCGGCCATGCCGGCCGGTCCACATGGGAGCGACGATGGAATGCGTGTTTTGCCGTGAAGACGGCGGCGAGGTGCTCTGGCAGGACGACGCGCTGCGCGTCGTGCTCGCGACGGGCGAGCACGACTACCCGGGCTTCTGCCGGGTGATCTGGGGCACGCACGTGGCCGAGTTCTCCGATCTCGGCGAGCCCGAGCGGGTACACCTGATGCGCGTGGTCTACGCGGTCGAGCGGGCCGTGCGCCGCGTGATGCAGCCGAACAAGGTGAATCTCGCGAGCCTCGGCAACATGGTGCCGCACGTGCACTGGCACGTGATTCCGCGCTTTTCCAACGATGCCCATTTCCCGCAGCCCGTGTGGGCGCCGCGCCAGCGCAGCGTGTCCGAGGCGCTGCTGCGCTCGCGTGCGGCGCAGGCCTCGCTGCTGCACAATGCGGTGCGCGAGGAAATTCAACGCATGACCGATTCGAGGCAGCCATGAGCGGTTTGACTTCCACGACGCCGATTCCGTCCGGCGTCGTCGTGCACGCGGTATCGCGCGTGCTCGAATTGCAGTACCCGAACGGCGAGAACTTCCGGGTTCCGTTCGAGCTGATGCGCGTCTATTCGCCGTCGGCCGAGGTGCGCGGCCACGGGCCCGGCCAAGAGACGTTGCAGACCGGCAAGCGCGAGGTGACGATCACCGCGCTCGAGGGCGTGGGCAACTACGCGCTGCAGCCGACGTTCTCCGACGGCCATTCGACCGGCATCTATTCGTGGGACCTGCTGTACGAACTGGCGACGCAGCAGGACGCGCTGTGGCGCGACTATTTCGACAAACTGAAGGCGGCGGGCGTCGAGCGCGACGCGCCGATGCAGGCGGCCAGCGCGCCGCACGGCCACTGCCACTGAAATCGACGGCGCCCGCTCGGCGCCGTCTTGCCATTTACTGAGGATCAACGCGATGAGCAAAACCCACTTCGGCTTCGAAAGCGTCGAGGAAAACGAAAAAGCGAAGAAAGTGGCGGGCGTGTTTCATTCGGTCGCGAGCAACTACGATCTGATGAACGACCTGATGTCGGCGGGCATGCACCGCGCGTGGAAGGCGTTCACGATCGCGCAGGCGAACGTGCGCCCCGGCTTCAAGGTGCTCGACATCGCGGCCGGCACCGGCGACCTGACCAGGTCGTTCGCGAAGGCGGCCGGGCCGACGGGCGAGGTCTGGCATACCGACATCAACGAATCGATGCTGCGCGTCGGCCGCGACCGGCTGCTCGACAAGGGTGTCGTGACGCCGTCGCTGTTGTGCGACGCCGAGAAAATTCCGTTTCCGGACAACTACTTCGACGTGGTCACGGTCGCGTTCGGGCTGCGCAACATGACGCACAAGGATGCCGCGCTCGCCGAGATGCGCCGCGTGACGAAGCCCGGCGGCCGCGTGATGGTGCTGGAATTCTCGAAAGTCTGGGATCCGCTGAAAAAAGCGTACGATCTGTATTCTTTCAAAGTATTACCGTGGCTTGGCGACAAGTTCGCGAAAGATGCTGAAAGTTATCGGTATCTTGCTGAATCTATCCGGATGCACCCCGATCAGGACACGCTGAAGACGATGATGGAACAAGCGGGCCTCGATGCCGTCAAATATTACAATTTGTCAGGTGGCGTGGTAGCTTTACACCTAGGGACCAAGTACTAAGGGGTTCTTTCCCTACATTCGTCTTACATTCGGAGAAGCTGATGTCTGAATCGCGTTCGTTGTTCAACCGTAGCAAACCGTCGAAGCCGTGGGCTCGACGGGTCGGCACGCTGCTGATGGTCGGCCTGCTCACGGCCGGCACGTTCGCATCGCTCGACGCCGAAGCCCGGCGCATGGGCGGCGGGCGCAGCATCGGCCGCCAGAATTCCACCGTCACGCAGCGCCAGGCCACGCCGCCTGCGCAGCAGCCGATGCAGCAGGCCGCGCCGTCGCAGGCGCAGCGTGCGAACCCGGCTGCGCCCACGCCGGCCGCGCAGCCCAACCGCTCGCGCTGGCTCGGGCCGATCGCCGGTCTCGCGGCCGGTCTCGGCATCGCGGCGCTGCTGTCGCACTTCGGCCTCGGCGGCGCATTCGCGAGCATGATGGCGAACGTCATCGTGATCGCGTTGCTCGCGATGGTCGGCATCTGGCTGATCCGCAAGTTCATGAATCGCCGTCGCTCGCAAGAGCCGGCGTATTCGGTCGGCGGTGCTGCGTCGTCGTCGGGCGGCTACTCGCAAAGCCCGTCGTTCCAGCAGGGCAACACCGGCAGCAACTACGCGGGTAGCGGCAGCAGCTATGCGAACGAAGCGCAGGGCGTGTTCGGCGGCGGTGCAGCGGCCGCCGGCGCGGCTGCGGCGGCAGCGGCGCCGCTGCAGGTGCCGGCCGGCTTCGACACCGAAGCGTTCCTGCGCAGCGCGAAAGTCTATTTCGTGCGCCTGCAGGCGGCGTGGGACCAGGGCAACCTGGCCGACATCCGCGAGTTCACGACGCCCGAAATGTTCGCCGAGATCAAGATCGACCTCGACTCGCGCGGCAACGACGCGAACCAGACCGATGTCGTGCAGCTCGACGCGGAACTGGTCGCGATCGAGGATCGCGGCATCGAGCAGTCGGCGAGCGTGCGCTTCCACGGGCTGATCCGCGAATCGGCGAATACGTCGGCCGCGCCGTTCGACGAGGTGTGGAACCTGTCGAAGTCGGGCAGTCAGGGCTGGCTGCTCGCGGGTATCCAGCAGATCAACACGCACTGAGCGTGGCCGGCGGCCCGTGCCGCCGGGCACCCGGGCAGCGGCCGCCGCACTGCGACCGCTTGCCGCCCAGGTGTACGGTCAGGCACGGTCTGCCGCCGATCCGACGTTACAATAGAAACCCGCGTGGGCGCCCGGCCCGCGCGGGTTTTTTCTTTCCCAGCCCGATGACCTTTGCCGCCAAGCCTTTTGCTGCTGCCGTCAATCACCTGCTCGCGCGCGAATCGTGGGCGCGCGACCGCCTGATTCCCTATGCGGGCAAGACTGCCCGCATCGACGTGTCCCCCGTCACGCTCACGCTGCTGGTGCAGCCCGACGGCTATCTGTCGGCCGTCGACGCGCACGATGCGCAACAGGTCGACGTGTCGATCGCGCTTGCCGGCGACACGGTCGCCGCGTTCCTGCAGGGCGGCCAGGCGGCCGTGATGAAGCACGTGAAGATCGAAGGCGACGCGGAATTCGCGACGCAGATCGCGAAGCTGGCCGAGCACCTGCGCTGGGAACCGGAAGAAGATCTCGCGAAGCTGGTCGGCGACGCGGCGGCGTACCGGATCGCGACGGTCGTGCGCGACGCTGGCGCGCGCGCGCGCCGCACCGGCCGCAACGTGCTCGATTCCGTCGCCGAATACTGGCTCGACGAGAACCCGCAAGTCGTCCGGCGCGCGTCGCTCGGCGGCTTCGACGCCGAACTGGCGCGCGCACGCGATGCGCTCGCGCGGGTCGAAAAGCGGGTCGAGCGACTCGAACAAAAAATCGGCGCGCGCACGGGTTCCGGCCCGCGCGGCGCGCACTGAGGGCCGCAGGGCATGCGCATTTTCCGTTTCATCAAGATTGTCTACACCGTCATCCGCTTTGGTCTCGACGAAGTGATGCTGTCCCGGATCGACGACCGGCGCGTGAAGCTGCTGTTGCGGATCACGACGATCGGCCGCCGCTACTCCGATCCGCCCGCCGTGCGGCTGCGTCACGCGCTCGAAAGCCTCGGGCCGATCTTCGTGAAGTTCGGCCAGGTGCTGTCGACGCGCCGCGACCTGCTGTCGGTCGATTTCGCGAACGAACTCGCGAAGCTGCAGGATCAGGTGCCGCCGTTCGATTCGGCCGTCGCGATCGCGATCATCGAGAAGTCGCTCGGTGCGCCGGTCGACGAGTTGTTCGACGAATTCGAGCGCGAGCCGATCGCGAGCGCGTCGATCGCGCAGGTGCATTTCGCGAAGCTGAAGCAGGGCGTGCACGCGGGCAAGGCCGTCGCGGTCAAGGTGCTGCGCCCGAACATGCTGTCGGTGATCGATTCGGATCTCGCGCTGATGCGCGACATCGCGATCTGGACCGAGCGGATGTGGGCCGACGGCCGGCGGCTGAAGCCGCGCGAGGTCGTCGCCGAATTCGACAAGTACCTGCACGACGAGCTCGACCTGATGCGCGAGGCCGCGAACGGCAGCCAGCTGCGCCGCAACTTCGCGGGCCTCGACCTGCTGCTCGTGCCCGAGATGTTCTGGGATTTCTCGACGTCGCAGGTGCTCGTGATGGAGCGCATGACCGGCGTGCCGATCAGCCAGGTCGAGACGCTGCGCTCGGCCGGCGTCGACATCAAGAAGCTCGCGCGCGAAGGCGTCGAGATCTTCTTCACGCAGGTGTTCCGCGACGGCTTCTTCCATGCGGACATGCACCCCGGCAACATCCAGGTGAGCCTCGATCCGAACACGTTCGGCCGCTATATCGCGCTCGATTTCGGGATCGTCGGCGCGCTGTCCGATTTCGACAAGAATTACCTCGCGCAGAACTTCCTCGCGTTCTTCAAGCGCGACTACCACCGCGTCGCGACGCTCCACCTCGAATCGGGCTGGGTGCCGCCCGAGACGCGCGTCGAGGAGCTCGAAAGCGCGATCCGCGCGGTGTGCGAGCCGTATTTCGACCGTGCGCTGAAGGACATCTCGCTCGGCCAGGTGCTGATGCGCCTGTTCTCGACGTCGCGCCGCTTCAACGTCGAGATCCAGCCGCAGCTCGTGCTGCTGCAGAAGACGATGCTGAACGTCGAAGGGCTCGGCCGCTCGCTCGACCCCGAACTCGACCTGTGGAAGACCGCGAAGCCGTATCTCGAGCGCTGGATGACCGAGCAGATCGGCCTGCGCGGCTGGTACGAGCGGTTCAAGGTCGAGGCGCCGCAGTGGAGCAAGACGCTGCCGCAACTGCCGCGCCTGATCCACCATGCGATGGCCGCGCGCCACGATGCGCCGCGCGCCGCGAGCGAGGATCTGATGCGTCAGGTCCTCGTCGAGCAGAAACGGACGAACCGGCTGCTGCAGGCGTTGCTGATCTTCGGCCTGGCCGTCGGCGTCGGGGCGCTCGTCGCGCGCGTGCTGCTCGCGCTCGCGTACGGCGCTTGACCGAAAGGAGCAGGGCGATGTCCGATCCGAAGCAACCGGCCGCACCGTCGGCCGCCGATTTCTCGACGCGCGACCCGGGCAGCGCGTCGTTCTGGGACGAGCGCTTCGAGCGCGGCGTGACGCCGTGGGAGTTCGGCGGCGTGCCGGACGGCTTTCGCGTGTTCGCACATCGGCTCGAGCCGTGCGCGGTGCTGATCCCCGGCTGCGGCAGTGCGCAGGAGGCCGGATGGCTCGCGCAGGCCGGGTGGCCGGTGCGTGCGATCGATTTCGCCGCGCAGGCGGTCGCTGCTGCGAAGGCGCAGCTCGGCGCGCATGCGGACGTCGTTGAGCAGGCCGATTTTTTCCAGTACCGGCCTCCGTTCGACGTGCAGTGGGTGTACGAGCGTGCGTTCCTGTGCGCGCTGCCGCCGAGCCTGCGCGCCGGCTATGCGGCGCGGATGGCCGAGCTGCTGCCCGCGGACGGATTGCTGGCCGGCTATTTCTTCCTGGCGACGAAACCGAAGGGGCCGCCGTTCGGGATCGAGCGTGCGGAACTCGACGCGCTGCTCGCGCCGCACTTCGAGCTGCTCGAGGATTTGCCCGTGACCGATTCGCTGGCCGTATTCGACGGGCACGAGCGCTGGCTCACGTGGCGTCGCCGCTGATGCGCGGGCGTCGCGGCCATTGCCGGAGCGCGCCGGGGTTTCAGCTATAATTCAAGGTTTTGCAAGCCGTTTCCAGTTTCTGCGGGAAAAATAATCATGCCGATCTACGCCTATCGATGCGAAGCGTGCGGTTTCGCGAAGGACGTGCTCCAGAAGATGAGCGACGCGCCGCTGTCGCAATGCCCTGAATGCGGGAAGGATGCTTTTCGCAAACAGGTGACCGCCGCCGGTTTCCAGCTGAAGGGCTCGGGGTGGTATGTCACCGATTTCCGCGGCGGCTCGGGCGGCGCCAGCGCACCGGCGGCGGCGTCGGGCGACGCGGCGCCGGCCGCACCGGCGGCGGAAGCCGCCCCCGCCGCGGCCGCGCCGGCTGCGGCGAGCAGTTCGGGCAGCACCACGACGACGAGCGCCGCGCCGGCTCCGGCCGCAACGCCCGCCGCCGGCAGTTGACCGTCGCGGCCCGACCGGGTCGCGACCAACCCGCGCTTCCGGCGCGGTTCATTGACGGCAGATGATGAAAAAGACGACCCTGAAAACGGTGTTCCTGACCGGCTTGCTGGTTCTCGTCCCGCTCGCGATCACGCTGTGGGTGCTCGGCCTCATCATCGGCACGATGGACCAGACACTGCTCCTGCTGCCCGAATCGTGGCAGCCCGAGCGGATGCTCGGCTTCCATCTGCCGGGGATCGGCGCGGTGCTGACGCTCGCGTTCATCTTCGTCGTCGGGCTGGCCACGCAGAACTTCATCGGCCAGAAGCTCGTCACGTGGTGGAACGCAGTCGTGCGTCACATCCCGGTCGTCGGGCCGATCTACACGAGCGTCAAGCAGGTATCGGACACGCTGCTGTCGAGCAGCGGCAACGCGTTCCGCAAGGCGCTGCTGATCGAATACCCGCGCCGCGGCTCGTATACGATCGCGTTTCTGACCGGCACGCCCGGCGGCGACGTGGTCAACCATCTGACGGAAGAGTACGTGAGCGTGTACGTGCCCACGACGCCGAACCCGACGTCGGGCTTCTTCCTGATGCTGCCGAAGAGCGAAGTCATCGAACTCGACATGTCGGTCGATGCCGCGCTCAAGTACATCGTCTCGATGGGCGTCGTGGCGCCTTCGGCGCCGGCTCCGGCGCCCGCCCGCCGTCCCGTCGAGCCGCCGCTGTAAGTAAAGAATCATCGCCCGGGCCGCGCGTTGCGGCGCCCGTTGATCAAACCGAACGAAAGCAAACATCATGTCGATGCGTACTGAATACTGCGGTCTCGTGACCGAACACCTGCTGGGCCAAACCGTGTCGCTGTGCGGCTGGGTGCAGCGCCGCCGCGATCACGGCGGTGTGATCTTCATCGACCTGCGCGATCGTGAAGGCCTCGTGCAGGTGGTGTGCGACCCGGATCGCGCCGAGATGTTCGCGACCGCCGAAGGCGTGCGCAACGAATTCTGCGTGCAGATCAAGGGCCTCGTGCGCAACCGTCCGGAAGGCACGGTCAACGCCGGCCTGAAGAGCGGCAAGATCGAAGTGCTGTGCCACGAGCTGAACGTGCTGAACGCGTCGGTCACGCCGCCGTTCCAGCTCGACGACGACAACCTGTCGGAAACGACGCGTCTCACGCATCGCGTGCTCGACCTGCGCCGTCCGCAGATGCAGCACAACCTGCGCCTGCGCTACCGCGTGGCAATCGAGGCGCGCAAGTACCTCGACGAGCAGGGCTTCATCGACATCGAAACGCCGATGCTGACGAAGAGCACGCCGGAGGGCGCGCGCGACTACCTCGTGCCGTCGCGCACGAACGCGGGCCAGTTCTTCGCGCTGCCGCAGTCGCCGCAGCTGTTCAAGCAGCTGCTGATGGTCGCGAACTTCGACCGTTACTACCAGATCACCAAGTGCTTCCGCGACGAGGATCTCCGCGCCGATCGTCAGCCGGAATTCACGCAGATCGACTGCGAAACGTCGTTCCTCGGCGAGCAGGAAATCCGCGACCTGTTCGAAGACATGATCCGTCATATCTTCAAGACGACGATCGACGTCGAACTCGACGCAACGTTCCCGGTGATGCCGTACTCGGAAGCGATGGCGCGTTTCGGTTCGGACAAGCCGGACCTGCGCGTGCAGCTCGAATTCACCGAGCTGACCGACGCGATGAAGGACGTCGACTTCAAGGTGTTCAGCACGCCGGCCAACGCGAAGGACGGCCGGGTCGCGGCGCTGCGCGTGCCGAAGGGCAGCGAACTGTCGCGCGGCGACATCGACGGCTACACGGAATTCGTGCGCATCTACGGCGCGAAGGGCCTCGCATGGATCAAGGTCAACGAGAAGGCGAAGGGCCGCGACGGCCTGCAAAGCCCGATCGTCAAGAACCTGCACGACGCGTCGATCGCGGCGATCCTCGAGCGCACCGGCGCTGAAGACGGCGACATCATCTTCTTCGCGGCCGATCGCGCGAAGGTCGTCAACGACAGCCTCGGCGCGCTGCGCCTGAAGATCGGCCATTCGGAATTCGGCAAGGCGAACGGCCTCGTCCAGGCTGGCTGGAAGCCGCTGTGGGTCGTCGACTTCCCGATGTTCGAATACGACGACGAAGATGCGCGCTACGTCGCCGCGCACCACCCGTTCACGAGCCCGAAGGACGAGCACCTCGAGTACCTCGAGACCGATCCGGGCCGCTGCCTCGCGAAGGCGTACGACATGGTGCTGAACGGCTGGGAAATCGGCGGCGGCTCGGTGCGTATCCACCGCGAGGAAGTGCAGAGCAAGGTGTTCCGCGCGCTGAAGATCGGTGCGGAAGAAGCGCAACTGAAGTTCGGCTTCCTGCTGGACGCGCTGCAGTACGGCGCGCCGCCGCACGGCGGTATCGCATTCGGTCTCGACCGCATCGTCACGATGATGGCCGGCGCCGATTCGATCCGCGACGTGATCGCATTCCCGAAGACCCAGCGTGCGCAGGATCTGCTCACGCAGGCGCCGAGCCCGGTCGACGAGCGTCAGCTGCGCGAGCTGCACATCCGTCTGCGTCAGCCGGAACAGCCGAAGGCGTAACGCGTTTGCGCACCCGGTCGTGTGTGCGGTCACGCCCACACGACACCCACGAAAAAGGCGCAGTGATGCGCCTTTTTCGTTTTTTGCGGTACAGTCGCAGCACTTGCCGCACGTTCGGGCGCAGGCCCGGCGCACGGCCCTGTGCCGCATGAAACAAAGATGACGAAGCCGCCGAAAATCCCCGAATCCGTTCTCGTCGTGATCTACACGCCCGACCTCGATGTGCTCGTGATCAAGCGTGCCGACCAGCCCGATTTCTGGCAATCGGTCACCGGCTCGAAGGACGCGCTCGACGAGCCGCTCGCGCTCACCGCCGCGCGCGAAGTGGCCGAGGAGACCGGCATCGCGATCGGCACGCCGGACGTGCCGGCCACCGCGCTCGTCGACTGGCATCACCGGATCGAATACACGATCTATCCGCAATACCTGCATCGCTATGCGCCGGGCGTCACGCGCAACGTCGAGCACTGGTTCGGCCTGTGCGTGCCGCATCGCGCCGACGTGACGCTGTCGCCGCGCGAGCATGTCGATCATGCGTGGCTGCCGTTCCGCGAGGCGGCCGCGCGCTGCTTCTCGCCGTCGAACGCCGAGGCGATCCTGCAATTGCCCGCGCGCATGGCCCTCACGCGTGCGCCGCACGGCTCGTCCGCATGAATGCGGAGACCCGCAAGCGCTTCGCGCAATTGCGGCAGATGTTCCTGCAGGAGCGCGGCTCCGCGTCGCGGCTCGCGTTTACGGCCGGCAATACGGTGCGGCTGTGCGAAACCGGCGGCGAATTCTTCCACGCGCTGATCGAACGGATCGACGCCGCCCGCGAGCAGGTGATGCTCGAAACCTACATCTTCTGCGACGACGAGGCCGGTCGCCCGGTGTCGGCCGCGCTGATCCGCGCGGCGCAGCGCGGCGTGCGCGTGCGCGTGATCACCGACGGCATCGGCACCGCGCGCCTGCCGCTGTTCGACACGTGGGCCGAGTCCGGCGTCGAGCACTGCATCTACAACCGCTTCCTGTTCGGCCGCTTCGGCTTCTCGCGCACGCACCGCAAGCTCGCGGTGATCGATCACGCGGTCGCGTTCTGCGGCGGCATCAACATCGTCGACGACTACACGCAGGGCAGCGCGACGCTGCCGTTCCCGCGCTGGGATTTCGCGGTCGAGATGGCCGGGCCCGCGGTGTCCGACGTGCGCGCCGCATTCGAACTGCAGTGGCACCGGATCCAGTTCGGCCACAAGCCGTATGCGCAGTACGCGGCCGGGCTGCACGGCGGCGAAGCGTTCCCGGACATGTTCCGGCGCTGGATGCGCAGCCACCGGTGGATCAAGGCCGGCGCGCTGCGGGTCGTGACGGAGCCGAGCGTCGCGTTCGTCGCGCGCGACAACGTCGTGAACCGCCGTGCGATCGAGAAGGCCTATCTCGCGGCGATCGGCCAGGCACGCCAGCGGATCCTGCTCGCGAATCCGTATTTCATGCCGGGCCGCAAGCTGCGCCGCGCGCTGACGGGCGCGGCACGGCGCGGCGTCGACGTGCGGGTGCTGATCGGCCGCAAGGAATTCACGGCGCTCGATACGGCCGTGCCGTTCCTGTATCACTCGCTGCTGCGCGCGGGCGTGCGCGTCGCCGAATACGACAAGACGATCCTGCACGGCAAGGTCGCCGTGATCGACGACAACTGGGCGACGGTCGGCTCGTCGAATCTGGACGCGCTGAGCCTGATGCTGAACAATGAAGCGAACGTCGTGCTGGTGCGCTACGATGCAGTGACGAACCAGTTGCGTGACGCGATCGCCACCGCGTTCGCCGAAGGCCGGGAGATCGATGCCGCGCACTACGCCGCGCGCCCGCGCATCGAGCGGCTGCTGAACTGGCTTGCGTACAACACGTACCGCCTCGTGATGAAGGCGCTGACGGTCGGCGGTTACGACTGACGCCGACTAAGTATTCGCTTCAAAAAATCTGTCCGCACGTTCGTGCGGAAAAGCCGCTCCGGTCCCGCCGGAATCGCGCAAAATAGCGGCTCGGTTAGACACCGGTTTCTAATAATTTCCTTGTTTCGCGAGCGGCCGCACTCAATAATAGTACGGCCGTTCGATTTTATTCGAACCCCCGAACGGTTACAGAAATAGCTATGCGAAAAGGCGAACAGACGCGTGCCGCGATACTTGAAGCTGCTTTGGACCTTGCCAGCCGTGACGGGCTGGAGGGGCTGACGATCGGCCTGCTGGCCGAGCGCATGCAGATGAGCAAGAGCGGCGTGTTCGCGCACTTCGGATCGCGCGAAGACCTGCAGGTCGAGGTCGTCCGCGAGTATCACCATCGTTTCGAAAACGAGGTGTTCTTTCCGAGCCTGCGCGAGTCGCGCGGTCTGCCGCGTCTTCGGGCGATGCTGGCGCGCTGGATCGAGAAGCGCATCCAGGAGGTGACGACCGGGTGCATCTACATCAGCGGCGCAGTGGAGTACGACGACCGGCCGGACAGCCCCGTGCGCGAGCAGTTGATCGCGAGCGTGACCGCCTGGCGTGCCGCGTTGCTGCGCGCCATTTCGCAGGCGATGGACGAAGGGCATCTGCGCACGGATACGGATCCGGACCTGATGCTCTTCGAGTTGTACAGCTTCACGCTCGGCCTGCATCACGACGCACGCTTCCTGCATTCGCCGGACGCCGTGCGCCTCACGTGGGCCGCGCTGGAAAAGACGATTGTTTCGTATCAGAGCGAGAGCCGTTAGCGGCGCGTGATCCGCCCGCCAGGAGCTCGAGCCGTTGCCCACCTTTGGAGAGAGTCATGGGACAGTACGCCGCGCCGCTGCGCGACATGCAATTCGTGTTGCACGAGCTTCTGAACGTCGAAGCCGAAGTCAAGCAAATGCCCAAGCATGCGGACCTCGACGCCGACACGATCAACCAGGTCCTCGAGGAAGCGGGCAAGTTCTGCTCCGAGGTACTGTTCCCGCTGAACCAGGTCGGTGACCGCGAAGGCTGCACGTATGAAGGCGACGGCGTCGTGAAGACCCCGACCGGCTTCAAGGAAGCGTATCAGCAGTACGTCGAGGCCGGCTGGCCGGCGCTCGGCTGCGATCCGGACTACGGCGGCCAGGGCCTGCCCGCGTTCGTGAACAACGCGCTCTACGAAATGCTGAACTCGGCGAACCAGGCATGGACGATGTATCCGGGCCTGTCGCACGGCGCGTATGAATGCCTGCACGCGCACGGCGCGCCGGAACTGCAGCAGCAATACCTGCCGAAGCTCGTGTCGGGCGAATGGACGGGCACGATGTGCCTGACCGAGCCGCACTGCGGCACCGACCTTGGCATCCTGCGCACCAAGGCCGAACCGAACGGCGACGGCTCGTACTCGATCAGCGGCACGAAGATCTTCATCTCGAGCGGCGAGCACGACATGTCGAAGAACATCGTCCACCTCGTGCTCGCGCGCTTGCCGGACGCGCCGCAAGGCACGAAGGGGATCTCGCTGTTCATCGTGCCGAAGTTCATTCCGGACGCGTCGGGCGAGCCGGGCGAGCGCAACGGCATCAAGTGCGGCTCGATCGAACACAAGATGGGCATCCACGGCAACTCGACGTGCGTGATGAACCTCGACGGCGCGAAGGGCTGGATGGTCGGCGAGCCGAACAAGGGCTTGAACGCGATGTTCGTGATGATGAACGCCGCGCGCCTCGGCGTCGGCATGCAGGGCCTCGGCCTCACGGAAGTCGCGTACCAGAACTCGCTCACGTACGCGAAGGAACGCCTGCAAATGCGCTCGCTGACGGGCCCGAAGGCGCCGGACAAGCCGGCCGACCCGATCATCGTGCACCCGGACGTGCGCCGCATGCTGCTCACGCAGAAGGCCTACGCGGAAGGCGCGCGCGCGTTCACGTACTGGTCCGCGCTGCAGATCGACAAGGAACTGTCGCACGCGGACGAAGCGGTGCGCAAGGAAGCGGCCGACCTCGTCGCGCTGCTCACGCCGATCATCAAGGCGTTCCTGACCGACAACGCGTTCGAGTCGACCAACCATGCGATGCAGATCTACGGCGGTCACGGCTTCATCTCCGAGTGGGGCATGGAGCAGTACGTGCGCGACGCGCGGATCAACATGATCTACGAAGGCACGAACTCGATCCAGTCGCTCGACCTGCTGGGCCGCAAGGTGCTCGGCGACATGGGTGCGAAGCTGAAGAAGTTCGGCAAGCTCGTCACCGAATTCGCGGAAGCCGAAGGCGTGAAGCCGGAAATGGCCGAGTTCATCAACCCGCTCGCCGACATCGGCGACAAGGTGCAGAAGCTGACGATGGAAATCGGCATGAAGGCGATGCAGAACCCGGACGAAGTCGGTGCCGCGGCCGTGCCGTACCTGCGTACCGTCGGCCATCTGGTGTTCTCGTACTTCTGGGCGCGCATGGCGCGCCTCGCGCTCGACAACGAAGCATCGGGCGACCCGTTCTACAAGGCGAAGCTCGCGACGGCCCGCTTCTACTTCGCGCGTCTGCTGCCCGAAACGGCATCGACGATCCGCGCCGCGCGCGCCGGTTCGAAGACGCTGATGGAAGTCGACGAATCGCTGTTCTGACGCGAGTCCGGGCGGTGCGCGCCGCGCGCCGCCCGAACGCAACGGTTCCTGGTACTCACTTCGCCGTGCAGCCCTCACATTCCGCGCTGCACGACACTATCCGGAGACATCCCGTGAGCAATTTCCTGATTCGCAAGGTCGCCGTGCTGGGCGCCGGCGTGATGGGCGCGCAAATCGCAGCGCACCTCGTCAACGCGCGCGTGCCGGTGCTGCTGTTCGACCTGCCGGCCAAGGAAGGCCCGAAAAACGCGATCGCGCTGAAGGCGATCGAGAACCTGAAGAAGCTGTCGCCCGCGCCGTTCGGCGTGAAGGACGATGCGAAGTACCTCGAAGCGGCGAACTACGAAGACGACATCGCGAAGCTCGCCGAATGCGACGTCGTGATCGAGGCGATCGCCGAGCGGATGGACTGGAAGCACGACCTGTACAAGAAGGTCGCGCCGCACATCGCGCCGAACGCGATCTTCGCGACCAACACGTCGGGCCTGTCGATCACGAAGCTGTCCGAAGGGTTCTCGGACGAGCTGAAGTCGCGCTTCTGCGGCGTGCACTTCTTCAATCCGCCGCGCTACATGCACCTCGTCGAGCTGATCCCGACCGCGCATACGCGCCCGGACATCCTCGACCAGCTCGAAACCTTCCTGACGAGCGTCGTCGGCAAGGGCGTCGTGCGCGCGAAGGACACGCCGAACTTCATCGCGAACCGCGTCGGCATCTTCTCGATCCTCGCGGTGATCACCGAGGCCGCGAAGTTCGGCCTGCGCTTCGACGAAGTCGACGATCTGACGGGCAGCCGCCTCGGCCGCGCGAAGTCGGCGACGTTCCGCACCGCGGACGTGGTCGGCCTCGACACGATGGCGCACGTGATCAAGACGATGCAGGACAACCTCGCCGACGATCCGTTCTTCCCGGTTTACCAGACGCCGGCCGTGCTCGCCGAGCTGGTGAAGCAGGGCGCGCTCGGCCAGAAGACGGGCGGCGGTTTCTACAAGAAGGAAGGCAAGGCGATCAAGGTGCTCGACGCGAAGACGGGTACCTACGTCGATTCGGGCGCGAAGGCGGACGAAACCGTTGGCCGCATCCTGAAGCGTCCGCCGGGGGAACGCCTGAAGCTGCTGCGCGAGACGGATCATCCGCATGCGCAGTTCCTGTGGTCGATCTTCCGCGACGTGTTCCATTACATCGGCGTGCATCTCGAATCGATCGCCGACAACGCGCGCGACGTCGACCTCGCGATCCGCTGGGGCTTCGGCTGGAACGAAGGCCCGTTCGAAGGCTGGCAGGCCGCCGGCTGGAAGCAGGTCGCCGAGTGGGTGCAGGAAGACATCGCGGCCGGCAAGGCGCTCGCGAACGTGCCGCTGCCGTTGTGGGTGCTCGAAGGCCCGGTCGCCGAGCAGGGCGGCGTGCACACGGCCGAAGGCTCGTGGGCGCCGGCATCGAAGCGCTTCGTGCCGCGTTCGGACCTGGCCGTGTACGGCAAGCAGGTGTTCCGCGCGCCGCTGCTCGGCGAAGCGGGAGCCGATCCGAAGGCGTACGGCAAGACGCTGTTCGAAACCGATGCGGTGCGTGCATGGGTCGACGACCGTGCCGGCGAGGACGACGTCGTGATCGTGTCGTTCAAGTCGAAGATGAACACGATCGGACCGAGCGTGATCGACGGCCTCGTGCAGGCGATCGAACTCGCGGAGAAGGACTACAAGGGCGTGGTGATCTGGCAGCCGACGTCGCTGAAGCTCGGCACGCCGGGCGGCCCGTTCTCGGCCGGCGCGAACCTCGAAGAGGCGATGCCCGCGTTCATGATGGGCGGCGCGAAGGGCATCGAGCCGTTCGTGAAGAAGTTCCAGGAAGGCATGCTGCGCGTGAAGTATGCGAACGTGCCGGTTGTCGCGGCCGTGTCGGGCATCGCGCTCGGCGGCGGGTGCGAGCTGATGCTGCACAGCGCGAAGCGCGTCGTGCACGTCGAGAGCTACATCGGTCTCGTCGAAGTGGGCGTCGGCCTCGTGCCGGCGGGCGGCGGCCTGAAGGAAGCGGCGCTGCGCGCAGCAGACGCCGCGACGGCCGCGAACGCGACCACCGACATCCTGAAGTTCGTCACGAAGTCGTTCGAGAACGCGGCGATGGCGAAGGTGTCGGCGTCCGCGCACGACGCACGTGCGATGGGCTACGTGAAGCCGTCCGACACGATCGTCTTCAACGTGTTCGAACTGCTCGACACCGCGAAGAAGGAAGCGCGTGCGCTGGCCGCCACCGGCTACCGCGCACCGCTGCGCGCGAAGGACGTGCCGGTGGCAGGCCGCTCGGCGATCGCGACGATCAAGGCATCGCTCGTCAACATGCGTGACGGCCGCTTCATCAGCGACCACGACTACCTGATCGCGAGCCGCATCGCCGAAGCCGTGTGCGGCGGCGACGTCGAGGCCGGCAGCCTCGTCGACGAGCAGTGGCTGCTCGCGCTGGAGCGCCGCGCGTTCGTCGAGCTGCTCGGCACGCAGAAGACGCAGGAACGGATCATGGGCATGTTGCAGACCGGCAAGCCGGTGCGTAACTGAGCGAGCGGACAGAGCGGACAAGGAGTCTGAAATGAGCAAACAATTGCAAGACGCATACATCGTCGCCGCCAGCCGCACGCCGATCGGCAAGGCCCCGCGCGGTGTCTTCAAGAACACGCGGCCGGACGAACTGCTGGTCCACGCGATCAGGTCGGCGGTCGCGCAGGTGCCCGGCTTCGACACGAAGCTGATCGAGGACGCGATCATCGGCTGCGCGATTCCGGAAGCCGAGCAGGGCCTGAACGTCGCCCGGATGGGCGCGCTGCTCGCCGGCCTGCCGCAGACGGTCGGCGGCGTGACGGTCAACCGCTTCTGCGCGTCGGGCATCACCGCGCTGGCGATGGCGGCCGACCGCATCCGCGTCGGCGAATCGGACGCGATCTTCGCGGGCGGCTGCGAGTCGATGAGCATGGTGCCGATGATGGGCAACAAGCCGTCGATGTCGCCGCACATCTTCGATCGCAACGAAGATTTCGGCATCGCGTACGGGATGGGCCTGACGGCCGAGCGCGTCGCCGAGCAGTGGAAGGTGAGCCGCGACGACCAGGACGCGTTCTCGGTCGAGTCGCACCGCAAGGCGCTCGCCGCGCAGCAGGCCGGCGAGTTCAACGACGAGATCGCCGCGTACACGATCACCGAGCGCTTCCCGAACCTCGCGACCGGCGAAGTCGATGTGAAGACGCGCGAGATCAAGCTCGACGAAGGTCCGCGCGCGGATACGTCGATCGAAGGCCTCGCGAAGCTGCGCACGGTGTTCGCGAACAAGGGCTCGGTCACGGCCGGCAACAGCTCGCAGACGTCGGACGGCGCGGGCGCGCTGCTCGTCGTGTCGGAGAAGGTGCTGAAGGAGTTCAACCTGACGCCGCTCGCGCGCTTCGTGAGCTTCGCGGTGCGCGGCGTGCCGCCGGAAATCATGGGCATCGGCCCGAAGGAAGCGATTCCGGCCGCGCTGAAGGCCGCCGGCCTGAAGCAGGACGATCTCGACTGGATCGAGCTGAACGAGGCGTTCGCCGCCCAATCGCTGGCGGTGATCCGCGATCTCGGCCTCGATCCGTCGAAGGTCAACCCGATGGGCGGCGCGATCGCACTCGGTCACCCGCTCGGCGCGACCGGCGCGATCCGCGCGGCGACCGTCGTGCACGGCCTGCGCCGCCGCAACCTGAAGTACGGGATGGTCACGATGTGTGTCGGCACCGGCATGGGCGCCGCGGGCATCATCGAACGCCTGTAAGCGGGACGCGACGAAAAGCGACGACGGTGCGCGGGCCACGAGCTCGCGCACCGTTTTTTGTTCCGATAGAGGAAAGTCAAAGGAGACGGTTGTGGCCGACATTCAAGTGGAACGCGCCGACGGCGTGATGACGATCACGATCGCGCGCCCGGCGAAGAAGAATGCGCTGACGGCGGCGATGTACCAGACGATGGCCGATGCGCTCGCCGACGCGCAGGAAGACAAGGCGACGCGCGTGATCCTGCTGCGCGGCAGCGATGGCAATTTCAGCGCGGGGAACGATCTCGAGGATTTCCTGAAGTCGCCGCCGAAGGACGACACCGCCTCGGTGTTCCAGTTTCTGGCGCGGATCAGCAGCGCGAGCAAGCCGGTCGTGGCGGCGGTGCCGGGCGTCGCGGTCGGCGTCGGCGTGACGATGCTGCTGCACTGCGATCTGGTCTACGCGGCCGATACCGCGACGTTCTTGCTGCCGTTCGTGCAGCTCGGGCTGTGCCCGGAAGCCGCGTCGAGCGCACTGCTGCCGCGCCTGGCCGGCCATCAGGTCGCCGCCGAGAAGCTGCTGCTGGGCGAGGCGTTCGACGCGCTGGAAGCGCACCGGATCGGCATCGTCAATCGCGTGCTGCCGGCGGCCGAGCTCGACGCGTTCGCGGCGAAGCAGGCGGCGAAGCTGGCGGCGTTGCCGGCGGCATCGCTGCGTGTGACGAAGGCGCTGTTGAAGGATACGGGCGGCGTGGCTACCGCCGCGCGGATGGCCGAGGAGGCGGCCCACTTCTCCGCGATGCTGCGCGCGCCGGAAGCGCGCGAGGCGATGACGGCGTTCTTCGAGAAGCGCAAGCCGGATTTCCGTCAGTTCGACTGACGGAGCAGGCCGCGCCGACGGTGGATCGCCGGTGCGCGGCCGGACGTGCGATCAGGCCGTGCCGTAGTCGACGTAACCCGTTTCGCGGCAGAAGCTGACGAGCCGCAAGCCGGCCGCCTTCGCGATCTGGATCGCGAGCGACGACGGCGCGGAGATGGTCGCAACCAGCGGGATGCCGACCCGCGCGGCCTTGCGCACGAGCTCGTAGCTCGCGCGGCTCGACAGGAACACGAAGCCGTCGGTGGTATCGGCGCGCGACAGCACGAGCGAGCCGATCAGCTTGTCGAGCGCATTGTGGCGGCCGACGTCCTCGAATGCCGTGCGGATCGCGCCTGTTGCGTCGCACCACGCGGCCGCATGCAGGCCGCCGGTCAGTTTCGTGAGCGCCTGATGCGCCGGCAGCGCATGCGCGGCGCGCGCCAGCGCGTCGGGGGCGAGGCGCGCGAGAAAGCCGGTATCGGGCACGCGTTCGGGCGCAAGGTCGAGCAGGTCGATGCTTTCGATGCCGCAGACGCCGCAGCCCGTGCGCCCCGCGAGCGCGCGGCGTCGGTCCTTCAGCGCGGCGAACGCCTGCTGGACGACTTCCAGGTGGACTTCCGCATGCGGCAGCGGCGCGTCGGCGTGCAGGATCACCTCGATGTCCTTGATGTCGCTGCCGCGCGCGACGATCCCTTCCGAGATCGCGAAGCCGACCGCGAACGCTTCGAGGTCGCATGGCGTACACATCATCACCGCGTGCGAGATGCCGTTGAAGACGAGTGCGACCGGCCATTCCTGGCCGACGAAGTCGTGCGCGGTTTCGACCGCGCCGCCGCGCGTGCGGCGCACGGGCAGCTCGATCGCGCCGCGCGGTTCATCGCGAAGCTCGTCGCGCAGTTCGTCTGATTGGGTCGGATTCACGAGCACTCCCGTTGATTCGAGGCACGGCCGGCGACGATCGTGCCGCCGCCCGCGCGCAGAGGTTCTAAAATACCCCAGGCAAGCCGGCCGCGCCGGCATCCGCCACGTCAGGTAACGACCATGGGACTCAGCGACGCTCCGTTGCTCTTCAACTTCGAACACGATTCGTCGGAAAACTTCACGTACATCCCGATGATCGTGCGTTTCAATCTCGACCGCTTCGGGCTGCGGATTTCGCTCGAACAGTGGCAACTGCTGCCGCTCGAGGACCGCAAGCTGCTCGCGCGCTTTCCGGCCGACGACGACACCGCGATCGAGCCCAATTTCGATCATGCGCTGTTCGAAATGCTGCGCACGCACGCTGATCTGGAGCCATCATGGTTCCAGCCGGACGAGCAGCCGGCCTGGCGCGCCGTCGATATGGTGCCGGAGTCGCTCGTGCAGCAAAGCGCGCTAGCCGGGCTGCCGGCGCCCGCGCTCGCGCAGTGGCAGCGGCTCGCGCCGTTCCAGCGCTACGTGCTGGTGAAGCTGTCGCGCAAGCCGACGCTGAATCACGATTTCCTGCCCGCGATGCGGGAATTCGGGCTGACGGCCACGCACTGACGCCCGCATGCCGCGCTGCGGCGCGGCGCCTGCCCGTCAGAGCGGCGGCAGTTGCCGCGGCTTGCGGTCCGAGCCGGTCGCGACGTAGGTGAGCGTGGCTTCGGTGACTTTCACGACTTCGCCCATCAGGCGCATGCGCTGCGCGTACACCTCGACGTCGACCGTGATCGACGTGTTGCCGGTGCGCATGATGGTGGCGTAGAAGCTCAGCAGATCGCCGACGAATACCGGCTGCTTGAACACGAACGAATTGACCGCGACCGTCGCGACGCGGCCGTTCGCACGCTGGCTCGCGGGAATCGAGCCGGCGATGTCGACCTGCGACATGATCCAGCCGCCGAACACGTCGCCGTGGACGTTCGCGTCGTGCGGTTGCGGGACGACGCGCAGCGCGGGCTGCTTCTGCGGGAGATCGAGGGTCGAATCGGTCATGGCGGGGGCTTTCATCCTGTAATAAATGGGCCGCCGCGCGCAGCCTGGCCGGCGAGGGCGCCGGCAGCGGCGCGAAGCGGCTTCTGCGACAATACAACGTTCGCAAATTGTACGAGAAAGCGCGCGAGCCGGCCGCCGATACGCGCGTCCGGTGTCGCCGCATAACCCTTCCCCCATGCGCCGATTTCCCGCTTCCGGCGAGCCCGCGCCGGCTTCGACCGGGCCTCGCAACGACTGGCAGACCATCCGGTCGCTGCTGCCGTACCTGACCACCTACAAATGGCGCGTCGCGCTCGCGCTCGCCTGCCTGATCGGCGCGAAGGTCGCCAACCTCGGCGTGCCGGTCGTGATGAAGCGCATCGTCGACCATCTGTCCTACGTGCAGCAGCTCACCGCGCTCGGCCGTGCCGAGCAGTCGGCCGGCATCGTGCTCGCGGGCGGCGTCGGCCTGCTGGTGGTCGCGTATGCGTTCGTGCGGCTGTCGACGTCGCTCTTTACCGAGCTGCGCGAAATCCTGTTCTCGAAGGTCACCGAGAGCGCGGTGCGGCAGCTCGCGCTGCAGGTGTTCCGGCATCTGCACGGACTGTCGCTGCGGTTCCATCTCGAGCGGCAGACGGGCGGCATGTCGCGCGACATCGAGCGCGGCACGCGCGGCATCCAGCAACTGATTTCGTACTCGCTGTACAGCATCCTGCCGACGCTCGTCGAGGTCGGGCTCGTGCTCGGCTTCTTCGTGGTCAAGTACGAGGCCTACTACGCGTACGTGACGTTCGCGGCGCTGGTCACGTACATCGTGTTCACCGTGAAGGTCACCAACTGGCGCACGCACTTCCGTCGCACGATGAACGAACTCGATTCGCGCGCGAACTCGCGGGCGATCGACTCGCTGATCAACTACGAGACGGTGAAGTACTTCGGCAACGAGGAGTGGGAGGCGCAGCGCTACGACGAGAACCTGAAGCGCTACCGGAAGGCCGCGATCCGCTCGCAGAATTCGCTGTCGGTGCTGAACTTCGGCCAGCAGGCGATCATCGGCACCGGGCTCGTGTTCATCCTGTGGCGCGCGACGCAGGGCGTGCTCGCGGGCAAGCTGACGCTCGGCGATCTCGTGCTGATCAACACGTTCATGCTGCAGCTGTACATTCCACTGAACTTCCTCGGCGTCGTCTATCGCGAGCTGAAGCAGAGCCTGACCGACATGGACCGGATGTTCGGGCTGCTGTCGGCGCCGAAGGAAGTGGCCGACCGGCCCGATGCGCCGCCGCTCGTGGTGGCCGGCGCGCAGGTGCGCTTCGAGCACGTGAACTTCGCGTACGAGCCGTCGCGGCAGATCCTGCACGACGTGACGTTTACGATCGATGCCGGCACGACGACCGCGGTGGTCGGCCACAGCGGTTCGGGGAAATCGACGCTGTCGCGGCTGCTGTTCCGCTTCTACGATCTCGACCGGCAGGCGGGCGGCGCGATCCGGATCGACGGCCAGGACATCCGCGACGTCACGCAGGAATCGCTGCGCGCGTCGATCGGGATCGTGCCGCAGGACACCGTGCTGTTCAACGACTCGATCTACTACAACATCGCGTACGGCCGGCCGACGGCGAGCCGCGACGAGGTGGTCGCGGCTGCGCGCGCCGCGCACATCCACGACTTCATCGAAAGCTTGCCGAAGGGCTATGACACGCCGGTCGGCGAGCGCGGGCTGAAGCTGTCGGGCGGCGAGAAGCAGCGCGTCGCGATCGCGCGCACGCTGCTGAAGGATCCGCCGGTGCTGCTGTTCGACGAAGCGACGTCGGCGCTCGATTCGCGCTCGGAACGCGCGATCCAGCACGAACTCGACCAGATCGCGCGGCATCGCACGACGCTCGTGATCGCACACCGGTTGTCGACGGTCGTGCACGCGCAGCAGATCCTCGTGATGGACCACGGGCGGATCGTCGAGCGCGGCACGCACGACGAACTCGTGCGCGCCGACGGGCTGTATGCGCAGATGTGGGCGTTGCAGCAGCAGCGCGCGGCGGCCGGCGGGGAAGAGGCCGAGGCCGCGTGAGCGCGGGTGTCGCGCAACGCGGCGCGCGGCGGGGGCGGGCGGTGTGCCGGCTGTCCGGCAGCGTGCAGCGTGGCGCCGTCACGGCCGGGTGAGCCGGCGGGGCGTTCCCGGCATTCGATTCCGGATCGGTTCGCGGTCGGTTGACCGGGCGCCGTCATCGGCCTGTCAGCCCATCGGCCGCCGCACCGGCGAACCGGCAGTCAGCCGCGAAACGATCAGCCCGCGGCGGCGCGCAGCCGCGCGTCGAGTTCGCCGAGCTGCGCGGGCGTGCCGACGTTTTCCCAGATGCCTTCGTACAGTTCGCCGCTCGCGCGGCCGGCTTCGATCGCCGCGCGATAGTACGGCGTCAGCGCGCGCCGCGTGCCGGGCGCGAGGTCGCGGAACATCCGCGTGTCGTACAGGCCGATGTTGCCGAACGTGAAGCGCGCGGCGCCGTCGAGCGCGAGACGGCCGTCGTCGCCGAGCGCGAAGTCGCCGGCCGGGTGAAACGGCGGGTTCGGCACCATCACGAGGTGCATCGCCGGCGTGTCGAGCGCGGCCATCCGGGCGGCGCGCGGTGCGAGCGTCCGGTAGTCGAACGCGCAGTACACGTCGCCGCTGACGGCCGCGAACACGGTCGGCCGGCCGTCGCGCTCGAGCAGCGGCAGCGCCTGCGCAATACCGCCGGCGGTTTCCAGCGCGTCACCCTCGGCCGAATACGCGAGCCGCACGCCCCAGTGCGAACCATCGCCGAGCGCGGCCTCGATCTGCTCGCCGAGCCATGCGTGGTTGATCACGATCGTGTCGATGCCCGCACGCGCGAGCGCCTCGATCTGCCACACGATCAGCGGCTTGCCGCCGGCTTCGAGCAGCGGCTTCGGGCGGGTGTCGGTCAGCGGGCGCATCCGGTCGCCGCGCCCGGCGGCGAAGATCATCGCCGTGGTCAGGGTAGTGCTCATGTTCGACTGGGTGTGAGGGCGGTCAGAACGTATAGCCGACGTCGGCCGGCGCGGTGCCCTCGAGCGCGTCGAGCAGCTTCGCGAACGGCACGAGCGGGCGATAGCGCAGCGCGACCTTGCGTGCATAGGTCAGGAAGCGCGGCAGATCGTTCAGGTAGTGCGGCTTGCCGTCGCGGTAGTTGATGCGCGCGAACAGGCCGAGGATCTTGATATGGCGCTGCAGCCCCATCCATTCGAGCTGGCGGTAGAACTCGCCGAAGTCGGGATCGACCGGCAGGCCGGCCTTTTTCGCCTTCTCCCAGTAGTACGCGAAGCAGTCGAGCTCGAACTCCTCGTCCCAGCTGATGAACGCGTCGCGCAGCAGCGACACGACGTCGTACGTCAGCGGCCCGTACACGGCGTCCTGGAAATCGAGCACGCCCGGGTTCGGCTCGCAGACCATCAGGTTGCGCGGCATGAAGTCGCGCAGCATGAAGCCTTGCGGCTGCGCGTGCGCGCTCGCGACCAGCAGCGCGAACGTGCGGTCGAGCGTGCCGCGCATCGCGTCGGTGACCGGCTTGCCGAGGTGGCGGCCGACGAACCATTCGGGCAGCAGCTCCATTTCGCGGCGCAGGAACGCTTCGTCGAACGGTGGCAGCACGTCGGGCTTCGACGTGAGCTGGAAGCGGATCAGCGCGTCGAGCGCGTCGCGCATCAGCGCTCGCGCGGCGGCCGGGTCGGCCGGATCGAGCACCGAGATGTACGACGTGCGGCCGAGGTCGGTCACGAGCATGAAGCCTGCGTCGAAATCGTGGGCCAGCACGTCCGGCACGTGGTCGCCGGCCGCGGCGAGCAGCTGCGCGACCTGGACGAACTCGCGGCACTTCTCGGGCGGCGGCGCATCGACCGCGATCAGCGTGCCGCCGGGGCTCGTGGCCGACGCGACGCGGAAATAGCGGCGGAAACTGGCGTCCGACGACGCGGGCGCGAGGGTCGACAGATCGAGCGCGTAGCGCCCGGCGAGCGGGTGCAGCCACGCGGTGAGCGCTTCGAGGCGGGCGTCGGGCTGGGATGCGGCGGATGGGGGCGTCATGAAACTCGGCGGAGGGGGGAACGTCTTGCCATATAATACCCCACGACTTTTTTGACGCGCCCCGCGTCAGCTTCCGCCGTGCAGGCCCGCCGCCTGTCGCGCCGTCCGCCCGATCGCCTCCCCGGTTTGCGAAGAGCCGCAGTCGCGGCTCGACGGCGCGGCCCGCCGCGCGCGAAGGTGCCGTGCAGGCGCGGTTGACAAGGGGCGATTCGCCAAACGATAGATGCCGCCCAAACCGCTATTCCCGAATGTTTTCCCCGGTGACGGGGCGCCGCGCAAACGGCGGCTCGCGCTCGCGCTCCTGGCCGTGCCCGGCCTCGTGCCGGCCGTGTCGTACGCGCAGCTGTCGGGCGCGGCTGCGCAGCCGCAGCCGCTCGACTCGCCGTGGGATCTGCGTCTCGCACCCCAGCTCGAGGATCATCCGCTGAAGGACGGCGCGAAGCCGGCCGCCTTCGTGATCGCCGACCATACGAGCGGCACCGCCGAGCAGGACCTCGCCGCGAAGGGTTCCGCCGAGCTGCGGCGCGGCGACGCCGTCGTGAAGGCCGACGCGATCCACTACGATCAGGATACCGACATGGCCGATGCGTACGGCCAGGTCAAGGTGGTCAATGGCGGTACGTCGTTCGCGGGCCCCGAGGCGCACCTGAAGATCGAGGCGAGCCAGGGCTTCATGACCGCGCCGAAGTATCACTTCAACATGACGGGCGGATCGGGCAGCGCGGAGCGCGTCGACATGGTCGACAACGAGCGCTCGGTGTTCGTCAACGGCACGTATACGGCGTGCCAGTGCTCGACGGACCCCGCGTGGTACATCAAGGGCAGCCGCTTCGATTTCGATACGGGCGCCGACGAGGGCACCGCGCGCAACGGTGTGCTGTTCTTCCAGGGCGTGCCGATCTTCGCGAGCCCGTGGATGACGTTCCCGCTGTCGGGCGAACGGCGCAGCGGCCTGCTGCCGCCGACGTTCTCGATGAACTCGAACAACGGCTTCGAGCTGTCGCTGCCGTACTACTTCAACATCGCGCCGAACCGCGACCTGACGCTCACGCCGCGCATCATCTCGCGGCGCGGCGTGATGACCGAAGCGACGTTCCGCTACCTGTCGCCGTCGTATTCGGGCACGTTTACGGCCAATTACCTGCCGGATGACCGGCTCGCGCACCGCAACCGCTACGCGATCTACTGGCAGCACCAGCAGAACTTCGGCGGCGGCTTCGGCGGCTACGTCTACTTCAACAAGGTCTCGGACAACACGTATCCCGAAGACCTCGGGTCGACGAACCAGTTCATCAACGGGACGCAGACGCTGTACCAGCAGGAGGCCGGCCTCACGTACAACAACGGCCCGTGGTCGGTGCTCGCGCGCTACCAGCACTGGCAGACGCTGCCGCCGTCGATCGCGCCGTACAGCCGCGAGCCGCAGTTGAACGTGAAGTACACGAAGTACAACGTCGGCGGCTTCGACTTCGGCGCGGAAGCCGACTATTCGCGGTTCCGCATCACGACCGCCGATGCGACCCAGGGCGACCGGATCGTCTTCAACCCGTACATCTCTTACGGCGTATACGGTCCCGGCTACTTCGCCGTGCCGAAGGTCCAGTACCACTTCGCGTCGTACGACCTGAACTACCTGTCGTCGACCACGCCGAACAGCCCGAAGCGCTTCACCGAGTCGATCCCGACAGTGAGCTTCGATTCGGGCCTGATCTTCGATCGTTCGGTGCGCCTGTTCGGCCAGGACTTCATTCAAACCCTCGAGCCGCGCCTGTACTACGTGTACACGCCGTATCGCAATCAGTCGAACGCGCCGCTGTTCGACACCGCGGAATCGGACTTCGGCCTCGCGGAGATCTACCAGCCGAACACGTTCGTCGGCAACGATCGGATCGCCGATGCGAACCGGATCACGGCCGGCCTCACGTCGCGCTTCATCGATCCGCGCACCGGCGACGAGCGCGCGCGCTTCGTGATCGCGCAGCAGTACTACTTCGCCGATCAGCGCGTCACGCTGACCCCCGGGCAGAGCGCCGTGCTGGCGCGCCACTCGGACCTGATCGTCGGCGCCGCGCTGAAGCTCGGCTCGGGCTTCATGTCCGAGACGGCGTTCCAGTACAACCAGAACAACAATCAGCTCGTGAAATCGAGCGTCGGTTTTGGCTACAGCCCGGGCGAGCGCCGCGTGATCAACGTCGGCTACCGCTATACGCGCGCGAACACCACGCTCGACAACCAGCCGATCAACCAGTTCCTGGTGTCCGCGCAATGGCCGCTCACGCGCCGCCTGTATGCGATCGGCCGTTTCAACTACGACCTCGCCGGAGATCGCGTGGTCGACGGTCTGGTCGGCTTACAATACGACGCGGATTGCTGGGCGCTCGGGGTCGGGGTGCAGCGGGCCGCGAACGGCATCAATACGTCGGGACAGCAGAACTCGTCGACGCGATTCATGATGCAGCTGACGCTCAAGGGCTTGTCGACCGTCGACAACGGCCTCGTGTCCGCATTCCGCGCCGGGGTGCCGGGCTACACGCCGTTGCCGCCGCCGCCGCCGCCGATGTCCCGCTTCAGCAACTACGAGTAACGCCGGCATGTCTGCACCGGTCAGCACGATTTCAATGGAGTTTCAGTGGCAATGAAGAAAACCCTTCGTTTCGCGGCAGTCGTGTCCAGCCTCGCCGCGTCCGCCGCGCTGCTCGCCGCCGCGCCGGCCGCGGCGCAGGCGCTCGGTTCGCAAGGTGCGCAGCTCGCCGACGAAGTCGTCGCGGTCGTCAACAACGACGTGATCACGGGCCGCGAACTCGACCAGCGCGTGGGCCTGATCGCACGCCGGCTGCAGCAGCAGAACGCGCCGGTGCCGCCGGCCGACCAGCTGCGCGCGCAGGTGCTGAACCAGATGGTGCTCGAACGTATCCAGGTGCAGAAGGCCAAGGACGACGGGATCCGCATCGACGACGCGACCGTGCAGGCCACGCTGCAGCGTCTCGCGCAGGCGAACGGGATGACGCTCGACCAGTACCGCGCGCGTCTCGAGGCGCAGGGCGTGCCCTGGAGCATCTTCACGAACGACGCGCGCACCGAGCTGATGCTGTCGAAGCTGCGCGAGCGCGAGGTCGACGGCAAGATCACGGTGTCGGACGCCGAGGTCGCGAACTACATCGCGAGCCAGCGTGGGCCGAACGCGTCGCAGCAGCAGGACCTGCGCTTCCAGCACATCTTCATCAAGGCGCCCACCAACGCGCCGCAGGCCGACATCGAGGCCGCGCAGAAGAAGGCCGACGCGCTGCTGCAGCAGGCGAAGTCGGGCGCCGATTTCGAGCGGCTCGCGAAGAACAACTCCGAAGCGAACGACGCGAAGAAGGGCGGCGATCTCGGCTTCAAGGCGCCGAGCGCGTTGCCGCCCGACGTCGTCGACGCGGCGTCGAAGCTGCGCCCGGGCCAGGTCAACCCGACGCTGATCCGCGTGCCGGACGGTTTCGAGATCGTGCGCCTCGTCGATCGCCGCCAGAGCCAGGGCGCAACCGCCGCGGCACCGAAGATCGTCCAGACGCACGTGCGCCACATCCTGCTGCGCGTCGGCGAAGGCAAGTCGGAAGGCCAGGCGCGTCAGCAACTGGTCGACATCCGCAACCAGGTCGAGGCCGGCGGCGATTTCGCGAAGTTCGCGCGCACCTATTCGCAGGACGGTTCCGCATCGCAGGGCGGCGATCTCGGCTGGATCAGCCCGGGCGAGACCGTGCCGGAATTCGAGCGCGCGATGAACAACCTGCAGGACGGTCAGATCAGCCAGCCGATTCGTACCGAGTACGGCTACCACCTGATCCAGGTGCTGAACCGCCGCGAGGCGGAAGGCTCGGTGCAGCAGCAGATGGACATCGCCCGTCAGGCGATCGGCCAGCGCAAGGCCGAACAGGCGTATGCCGACTGGCTGCGCGAGCTGCGCGATTCGTCGTACGTGCAGTACAAGATCGGCGGCGTCGGCCCGGCGAACTGAGCGAGCATCGGATGACCACGCCCGCGCTGCAGATCGCGATCACGACCGGCGAACCCGCGGGGGTCGGCCCGGAGCTGACCGTGCAGGCGCTGCGTGACGCCGCGCAGCGCTGGCCCGACGCGCATTTCACCGTGCTCGGCGATGCAGCGCTGCTCGATGCGCGGGCGGCGGCGGTCGGCGCCGACCCGGCCGCGCTGGCCGGCGGCGCGCAGGTGTCGGTCGCGCATCATGCGCTGGCCGTGCCCGCGCAGGCGGGCAAGCTGGACGCGGCGAACGGCCGCTACGTGCTCGGGCTGCTCGACGCGGCGATCGACGGCGCGCTGGCCGGCCGGTACGACGCGATCGTCACCGCGCCGCTGCAGAAGAGCACGATCAACGATGCGGGCGTGCCGTTCACCGGCCATACCGAATACCTGGCCGAACGCACGCATACGCCGCGCGTCGTGATGATGCTGGCGGGCACCGGCGACCGGCCGCTGCGCGTCGCGCTCGCGACCACGCACCTGCCGCTGAAGGACGTATCGGCCGCGCTGACGATCGACGGGCTCGTCGAGACGCTCGCGATCATCGATCGCGACCTGCGGCGCGACTTCGGTCTCGCCGCGCCGCGCATCCTCGTGACGGGCCTGAACCCGCATGCGGGCGAGAACGGTTATCTCGGCCGCGAGGAGATCGACGTGATCTCGCCGGCGCTGGCCCGCGCGAACGCGCAACGCATCGACGCGCGCGGCCCGTATCCGGCCGACACGCTGTTCCAGCCGCGCCATCTGGCCGATGCCGACTGCGTGCTCGCGATGTTCCATGACCAGGGCTTGCCCGTGCTGAAGTACGCGACGTTCGGCGAGGGCATCAACGTGACGCTCGGGCTGCCGATCATCCGCACGTCGGTCGATCACGGCACCGCGCTCGATCTGGCCGGCACGGGCCGCGCGGATCCGGGCAGCATGATCGCCGCGCTCGATACGGCCGTCACGATGGCGCGCCATCGCCGCGCAGCCTGACGCTGCCGGTTTACCCCATTCGTCGTATTTTTCGTTTTACTCAGTCGATGTCGAACAGCAGACAGCACCAAGGCCATTTCGCGCGCAAGCGCTTCGGGCAGAACTTCCTCGTCGATCACGGCGTGATCGACTCGATCGTCGCGACGATCGGCCCCGCGCGCGGCCAGCGGATGGTCGAGATCGGCCCCGGGCTCGGCGCGCTGACCGGGCCGCTGATCGAGCGCCTTGCGACGCCCGAGTCGCCGCTGCACGCGGTAGAGCTCGACCGCGACCTGATCGGGCGCCTGCAGCAACGCTTCGGCGCGCTGCTGGAACTGCACGCGGGCGACGCGCTCGCGT
The DNA here is from genome assembly GCF_902832865.1 of Burkholderia sp. BCC0397. Classification (NCBI taxonomy): domain Bacteria; kingdom Pseudomonadati; phylum Pseudomonadota; class Betaproteobacteria; order Burkholderiales; family Burkholderiaceae; genus Burkholderia; species Burkholderia sp. BCC0397. The sequence goes on from NZ_CADFDL010000004.1 coordinate 517,903, forward strand.
TCGACTTCCGTTCGCTCGCGGCGCCCGGCGACAAGCCGTCGCTGCGGATCGTAGGCAACCTGCCGTACAACATCTCCAGCCCGCTGCTATTTCACCTGATGACGTTCGCCGATGCGGTCATCGACCAGCATTTCATGCTGCAGAACGAAGTCGTCGAGCGGATGGTCGCGGAGCCGGGCACCAAGGCGTTCTCGCGGCTGTCGGTGATGCTGCAGTACCGCTACGTGATGGAAAAGATGCTCGACGTGCCGCCGGAATCGTTCCAGCCGCCGCCGAAGGTCGATTCGGCGATCGTCCGGATGATTCCGTACGAGCCGCACGAACTGCCGGACGTCGATCCGGTGCTGCTCGGCGAAATCGTCACGGCCGCGTTCTCGCAGCGCCGCAAGATGCTGCGCAATACGCTCGGCGAGTACCGCGAGACGATCGATTTCGATGCGCTCGGCTTCGATCTCGCGCGCCGGGCGGAGGACGTGAGCGTGGCCGAATACGTCGGCGTCGCACAGACGCTTGCGGCGCGGCGTCGTTAACGCCGTTCCCATCGCCCCCGCTTCATTGCTTCTTCCAACATTCCCAGTGTGAGCGATCGCCCTCCTAGCGATTCTCGCGCCTTCGCGCTGAACGGCGACTTCAACGCAGCCAGCACTACGTCACGCCTTCGCATACTCGCGGATGGAACGTAGTAGGCGACATTGAAGTCGCTGAGGTCGACGTGAAATCGTTCGCCCCACATCTGTATGATGTTCACGATTTTGGGTGGTTCCCAGTCGAGATCGTGATACAGATCCATATCGCGAGTTAATTCATCGTCCAGCCCGAATACTCCGGCGGCGCGTACTTTCCGTATGAATTGCTGAAGTTGGGGCCACGCATCGTCCATTACAGTCGATCCTCACGTTTTACTCGTCGGTTGTATTCCATAACCGATTTGTACCCGATCATTGCCACGTCGACGGCAGTAATCGCCCAGCCGACTCCCGGAATCGCCCGGCCGACGAATACACCAATATGGTTCGTCAACTTCACTCGTAATCGCGCTACACTGGTCCATGAGGTGAAGGTCGGTAAGATCCGATATTTTATCTCATAGGGCAATAGTGAGCGAGAGACCTTCGACGCAACCGAGGTCCCTTTTACTGCACCAGCGAATTTGCCTCGTGTTGAGAGAAACCGTGAGCCCGCAAGTATCATTGCAACACCTGCTGCATCGCTAACTCCCAATTCATCCATGGTTTTATCGACCGCGATCAAAAAGAATAGTTCTGCAGGTGTGAGGTTGTTGTGTATCCCATATGCATATGTGTTTTGCATGGCGATATGAAAATGAAATTGCAATAATAATGTATTGTTTCTGGGGATGGCAATCTGATTTATTTTGAGATATTTAAATATCTCGATATTGTGTGGATTTATCTGAATAATATCGCTGATGCGATGCGCTTTTTGCTGCGTCGGTGCTGCAGATTTCCTGTTAATCCTCGTATTTTCTTTATTTCCCACGTGAGCCAATAGTTGTCGCGTCATCCATGCGGCCACAAGGCTGTCACGTCTCGCGGAGGCCCGCGGCCAGCGGATTTTCGGCGACTCCGGTAGAATTCTCGGCTCTGGAAAGTCCCCACAGGAGTACAACACATGCGTTTGCTGCATACGATGCTGCGAGTCGGCGATCTCGACCGCTCGATCAAGTTCTACACCGAATTGCTCGGCATGAAGCTGCTGCGTCGCGAGGATTATCCGGAAGGCAAGTTCACGCTCGCGTTCGTCGGCTATGAAGACGAGAGCACGGGCACCGTGATCGAGCTGACCCACAACTGGGAGACGCCGTCCTACGATCTCGGCAACGGCTTCGGCCATCTGGCGGTGGCGGTCGACGATGCATACGCGGCCTGCGACAAGATCAAGGCGCAAGGCGGCAAGGTCACGCGCGAGGCGGGCCCGATGAAGCACGGCACGACCGTGATCGCGTTCGTCGAGGATCCGGACGGCTACAAGATCGAGTTCATCCAGAAGAAGTAAGCGCCGGATGAGCGGTTCGCGGCGCGTTGCGCGTCGCGGGCAACGAAAACGGGCGATGCGGCGTGATCCGCATCGCCCGTTTGGCGTTTACGTCGTGACTGACGGCGTTACAGCGACGGCAGCAGCTCGGGCGGGTGATGCTTGAGCGTGTGCCGCGCTTCGCGGAACTCGGGGAAGATCGATTCGACGGTCTGCCAGAAGGCCGGGCTGTGGTTCATTTCGCGCAGGTGCGACAGCTCGTGCGCGACGACGTAGTCGATGATCGACATCGGGAAATGGATCAGCCGCCAGTTCAGGCGGATCTTGCCGTCGCTCGAGCAACTGCCCCAACGCGTCGCGGCCGACGACAGCGCATACATCGAATACGTGACGCCGAGCTTTTCCGCGTAGACCACGAGGCGTTCGCCGAAGATGCGTTTCGCTTCGCCTTGCAGCCAGCCCTGCACGCGATCCTTGATCTGCTGCATGTCGGCCTGCACGGGCAGCGGCAGCGACAGCCGCAGCGCATCGGCGTCGAAGGCGACGGCGCCCGCGCCGAGCGCGATCGTCACCGTCTTGCCGAGATACGGCAGCTGCGCACCGTCGCGCCAGTCGATCTGCGGCAGCGCGCGCTGCTCGGTGCGCGTCTTCCACTCCGTGAGCTTCGCGAAGATCCAGCGTTGCTTCTCGGCGATCGCCGCTTCGATGTCGGCGAGCGTGACCCAGCGCGGTGCGGTGATCGACAGCCCGCTACCGTCGATCGTGAAGCCGATCGTGCGGCGCGCCGAGCGTTTCAGCCGGTATTCGAGCACGCGGCTGTCGAGCGCGAACGTGCGCACGCGCGAGCGATCGGGGGCCGGGCCCGGATCGAGCGGCGCGGCGGGGGCGGCTTCGGGCGGCGCCGGCGGGGCGGCCGGCGCCGACGGCGCCGCGGCCGGCCCGTCGAAGAGCGGCAGATCCATCTGTCGATGATCGAGGGCCACGACGGCAGGCCGTGGCCGCGGACGCTGTTTCATCAGTTCGCTTCTTTTTGTCGTACGCAACGGCTGCAATCCGGGGCTTCAGGCGCGCGCGGCATCGCGGGTGCCGGCGTTGCCCGCCTGACGATACGCATCGGGATCGATGCGGCGCATTTCCGCTTCGATCCAGGCTTCGACCTGCGAGTTCAATACGTCGGGCGTCAGCCCGTCGCTCGGGATCGGCTTGCCGATCGACACCGTGACGACGCCCGGGAATTTCGTGAACGAGTTGCGCGGCCACACACGACCTGCATTGTGCGCGATCGGCACGACCGGCGTGCCGGTTTCGATCGCGAAGCGCGCGCCGCCCGTCTTGTACTTGCCCTGCTTGCCGACCGGCGTGCGCGTGCCTTCGGGGAACATGATCATCCATGCGCCTTCCGACAGGCGCTTCTTGCCTTGGCGGATCACCGAGGTGAACGCGTTCTTGCCTTCCTTGCGGTTGATATTGACCATGTGCAGCAGCCCGAGCGCCCAGCCGAAGAACGGCACGTACAGCAGCTCGCGCTTGAAGACGTAGCAGAGCGGCTTGGGCATCAGCGCCGGAAACGCGAGCGTCTCCCACGCGGACTGGTGCTTCGACAGCAGCACGGCCGGGCCGTCGGGCAGGTTCTCGAACCCTTCGATCCGGTAGCGGATGCCGTTCAGCCAGCGCACGACCCACAGCGTCGACTTGCACCAGCCGGCCGCCATCCAGTAGCGCGCGTCGGGGCGCATGAACGGGAACGCGATGAAGCACGCGGTGGCGTACGGCACCGTGTACACGATGAAGTAGATCAGCAGCAGCAGGGAGCGGACGAAGCGCATCGGCGTGAGTCTGTCGTTGGGGAGGATGCGCGCGGCAGCCGCATCACTCGTGTTCGTGTGAAAGAAAGTCGAGCGCGAACGCGCGCAGGTCGTCGTGGACCGTCGTGCCGTCCGGCAGATTGCCCGCGGCGAGCGTCTTCTTGCCCTTGCCGGTCAGCACGAGGTGCGGCTGGAAGCCGACCGCGACGCCGGCCTGCAGGTCGCGCAGCGAATCGCCGACGGCCGGCGTGTGAGCGGGATCGATCTCGAAGCGCTCGGCGATCATCTGCATCATGCCGGGTTTCGGCTTGCGGCAGTCGCAGTGATCCTCGGCCGTGTGCGGGCAGAAGAACACCGCGTCGATGCGCGCGCCGACCGCGGCCGCCGCGCGATGCATTTTCAGGTGCATCTCGTTGAGCGCGGCCATGTCGAACAGCCCGCGACCGATGCCGGACTGGTTGGTCGCGACGACCACGCGGTAGCCCGCGTGGTTGAGCCGGGCGATCGCCTCGAAGCTGCCGGGCAGCGCGATCCATTCGTCGGGCGTCTTGATGAACGCATCCGAATCGACGTTGATCACGCCGTCCCGATCGAGGACGACGAGCTTTCGGTTGGGGCTGATCGGCATCGTGCGGCCCTTATGCGGCGAGCTTCGAGATGTCGGCGACGCAGTTCATCTGCTGGTGCAGCGCGGACAGCAGCGCGAGACGGTTCGCGCGCAGTGCCGGATCTTCCGCGTTGACCATCACGTCGTTGAAGAACGTGTCGACCGGCGCGCGCAGCGCGGCGAGCGCCGACAGCGCGCCCGTGTACGCACGCGCCTCGAGCTGCGACTGCACGTGCGGCGTGACGGCCGCGAGCTGTTCGTGCAGCGCCTTCTCGGCGGCCTCGACGAGCAGCGCCGGCTGCACCGTGCCGTTCGCGCCGCCTTCCGACTTCTTCAGGATGTTCGAGATCCGCTTGTTCGCGGCCGCGAGCGCTTCGGCTTCCGCGAGGCGCGTGAATTCGCGCACCGCGTCGAGGCGCGCGACGAGATCGTCGATGCGCGTCGGGTTCAGGCTCAGCACCGCGTCGATTTCGCCGGCCGAATAGCCGCGCTCGCGCAGCAGGCCGCGCAGGCGATCCATGAAGAACGCGAAGATGGCGTCGGTCGATTCGGCGACGCCCGGCACGCCGTCGAAGCGTGCGTAGGCCGTGCGCAGCAGCGCGACGAGGTCGAGCGGCAGCTGCTTTTCGAGCAGCAGGCGCAGCACGCCGAGCGCGTGGCGGCGCAGCGCGAACGGATCCTTCTCGCCGGTCGGCGCGAGGCCGATGCCCCAGATGCCGACGATCGTTTCGAGCTTGTCGGCGAGCGCGACGGCGGTCGAGACCGGCGTGGTCGGCAGCGCGTCGCCGGAGAAGCGCGGCTGGTAGTGCTCGGCGCAGGCGAGCGCGACGTCGTCGGCTTCGCCGTCGTGGCGCGCGTAGTACGTGCCCATCGTGCCCTGCAGTTCCGGGAACTCGCCGACCATGTCGGTCAGCAGGTCGGCCTTCGCGAGACGTGCGGCGCGCTTCGCGTGCGCGGTGTCGGCGCCGATCGCCGGGGCGATTTCGCCGGCCAGCGCCTCGAGGCGCTCGACGCGTGCGAGCGCCGAACCGAGCTTGTTGTGATAGACGACGTTCGCGAGCTGCGGCACGCGGTCGGCGAGCGGCTTCTTCTTGTCCTGCTCGAAGAAGAACTTCGCATCGGCGAGACGCGGGCGCACGACGCGCTCGTTGCCTTCGATGATCTCGCCCGGCGTCTTCGTCTCGATGTTCGACACGATCAGGAAGCGCGAGCGCAGCTTGCCGGCGACGTCGGTCAGCGCGAAATACTTCTGGTTCGTCTGCATCGTGAGGATCAGGCATTCCTGCGGCACCTGCAGGAATTCGTCCTCGAAGCGGCACGGGTAGACGACCGGCCATTCGACCAGCGACGTCACTTCGTCGAGCAGCGATTCGGGCATCACGACCGTGTCGCCGTTCGCATGTTCGTTCAGTTGCGTGCGGATCGTTTCGCGGCGATCGGCGAAGTGCGCGATCACGCGGCCCTTGTCGCGCAGCGTGTCGGCGTACGCGCGGGCATGCTGGATCGCGACGAGGCCGTCGGACAGGAAGCGGTGGCCGAGCGTGGTGTCGCCGGCGTCGACGCCGAACGCGGTGACGGGCACGACGCGGTCGTCGTGCAGCACCGTCAGGCGATGCACCGGGCGCACGAACTTCACGTCCGAGCCGTCCGGGCGCTGGTACGTCATGAATTTCGGGATCGGCAGTTTCGCGAGCGCTTCGTCGAGCGCGGCCTGCAGGCCGTCGGCGAGCGTGGCGCCGGCCGCCGAATAGTTGATGAAGAACGCTTCGGCCTTGCCGTCCTGCGCGCGCTCGAGATCGGTGATCGACGCGTTCGGGTGGCCGAGCGCCGCGAGCTTCTTCGCGAGCGGGGCCGTCGGCTTGCCTTCGGCGTCGAGCGCGACCGATACGGGCAGGACCTTTTCTCGGACCTGTTTGTCAGGCGCGACCGCGCGTACGTTCTGCACGACGACCGCGAGGCGGCGCGGCGTGGCGTAGCGTTCGAACACGAGTTCGCCTTCGACGAGGTCGCGCGCCGCGAGGCGTTGCGCGAGACCTTCGGCGAATGCGTCGCCGAGGCGCGCGAGGGCCTTCGGCGGCAGCTCTTCGGTCAGCAGTTCGACGAGCAGGGGGGCGGGATGATTATGCGTCATGGTTGGAATGAATCTCGTCTCGTCAGTCCTGATCGATCTTGCGTTCGACCTTGAGCGGCGGCGCCCATGCCGGTTGCGCGGCGTCCTGGGCGTCGGTGGTGAGGCCCGGCACGCCCGGCGGGTTGCCGAGCATCGGGAAGCCGAGCTTCTCGCGCGAGTCGTAGTAAGCCTGCGCGACGAGACGCGACAGCGCGCGGATGCGGCCGATGTACGCTGCCCGCTCGGTGACCGAGATCGCGCCGCGCGCGTCGAGCAGGTTGAACGTGTGGCCGGCCTTCAGCACGAGTTCGTACGCGGGCAGCGCGAGCTGCGCGTCGATCATCTTCTTCGCTTCCGCTTCGTAGCTGTTGAAGAATGTGAACAGCAGGTCGACGTTCGCGTGCTCGAAGTTGTAGGTCGACTGCTCGACCTCGTTCTGGTGGTACACGTCGCCATACGACAGGCGGCGCAGCTCGGGGCCGTTCGGGCCTTGCTCTTCCCACTCGGTCCACACGAGGTCGTACACGTTCTCGACCTTCTGCAGGTACATCGCGAGGCGCTCGAGGCCGTACGTGATCTCGCCGAGCACCGGCTTGCATTCGAGGCCGCCGACTTCCTGGAAATACGTGAACTGCGTGACTTCCATCCCGTTCAGCCACACTTCCCAGCCGAGCCCCCACGCGCCGAGCGTCGGGTTCTCCCAGTCGTCCTCGACGAAGCGCACGTCGTTCTGCTTCAGGTCGAAGCCGAGCGCTGCGAGCGAGCCGAGGTACAGGTCGAGGATGTTTTCCGGCGCCGGCTTGAGCACGACCTGGTACTGGTAGTAGTGCTGCAGGCGGTTCGGGTTTTCGCCGTAGCGGCCGTCCTTCGGGCGGCGCGACGGCTGCACGTACGCGGCGCGCCACGGCTCGGGGCCGACCGCGCGCAGGAACGTGTGGACGTGCGACGTGCCCGCGCCGACTTCCATGTCGATGGGCTGGAGCAGGGCGCAACCCTGCTTGTCCCAGTAGGACTGCAGCGTCAGGATGATTTGCTGAAACGTAAGCATGAAGAGCCTTCGTGGCGCTGGCGCTCCGTTGCGGGCGGCGCTCCGGGCGGGCCCGGAGGGTCGGCTCGCGCGGCGGCGCGGCTTGTTAGTGTGCTGAAACGCGTAATTTTACCGGATCGGCGGCCGGATGCGGCCGGAAGGCGGATGCGGGCACCGCCGCACCGCTCCGGCAGCGTGCGCACACGGGCGTGGCGGCCCATGCCGCGGCGCTTCGTGCGGGCGGTAAGATGCGCGTATTGCGGCGCGCGCGATGCGTGCCGCGTCACCGCTTGCCGATGCCGATTGCATGGACGAACCCACCGACATTCTGATTCCGCTGCTTCCGCCGTTCCTCGCGCTGCTCGGGCAGGCGGCCGACGCGCACGCGCGCGGCGAGCGCGCCGCGCACGATCTGTGGCTGGCCGCCGCCGCCCATCTGCATGCGGTCGATGCGGCGGCGATCGCGCAGTTCACGGCCACGCTGGTTGCTCGACAGCGCACGGCCGACGCGGTTGCGCTTGCCGAATGCGCGGCGCGTGCGCAGCCGGGCGCGGCCACGCATTTCAACCACGGCTACGCGCTGCAGATGGCCGGCCGTCACGCGGATGCGGTCGCGCCGTACCGCGCGGCGCTCGCGATCGATGCCGGCTGGCCGTCGCTGCGCAACAACCTCGCGATTGCGCTGCGCTTGTCGGGCGCCGATCGCGCGGAGGAGATCGCGTTGCTCGACGCGGCGGTGAAGCACGATCCGCGCGACGTGCAGGCGTGGATCAACCTCGTCGTCGCACGGATCGCGACGCACGACCTGGACGGTGCGCTCGCGTGCGCCGCGCGGCTCGCCGACCTCGCGCCCGACAACGCGCTCGCGATGAACAACGTCGCGATGGCGATGAAGGAGGCGCAGCGCTGGGACGATGCCGAGCGCCATGCGGCGCGTGCGTGCGAGCTGGCGCCCGACGATGCGTCGTTCCGCTTCAACCTCGCGATCATCCAGCTCGTGCGCGGCAACTACGCGGCCGGCTGGCGCGGCCACGAGGCGCGCTGGGACGGCGCGGGCGAGTTGCGCGGCCGCCGGCCGGCGCTGCCGGGCCCGCGCTGGCAGGGCGAGTCGCTCGCCGGCAAGACGCTGCTGGTGTGGGGCGAGCAGGGGCTCGGCGACGTGCTGCAGTTCTGCCGCTTCGTCGCGCCGCTCGCCGAACGCGTGCATCGCGAGGGCGGCCGGCTCGCGTGGAATACGTTTCCGGCGCTCGGCGCGCTGATGCAGCGCAGCCTCGGCGCGCACGCGGACGCGTTCGGCGCGGGCGGCGGCGTCGACGCGCTGCCGGCATTCGATTACGAAGTGCCGCTGATCGGCCTGCCGCTGATGCTCGGCATGGCGGCATCGACGCTCGCCGAGTCGGTGCCGTACCTGCGCGCCGAACCGGGCGCACGCGACGCATGGCGCGCGCGGCTCGCGGGCGGGAGCCGGCTGAAGGTCGGGCTCGTGTGGACGGGCAGCGCGGGCCATCAGCGCAATCCGTTCCGGCGCGTCGGGCTCGAACGCTATGCCGACGCGTTTCGCGGCCTCGATGGCGTCACGTTCTATTCGCTGCAGCCGGGGGCGGACGAGGATGTCGCCGCCGTGCGCGCGGCCGGTTTCGCGATCGAAGACTACACGGACGAATTGAAGCGCTTCGACGATACGGCCGCGTTCATCGGCGCGCTGGATCTCGTGATCACCGTGTGCACGTCGGTCGCGCACCTGGCAGGCGCGCTCGGCGCGCGCACCTGGGTGCTGCTCGACGTGAATCCGCACTGGCCGTGGCTGCTCGATCGCCGGGACAGCCCGTGGTATCCGACCGCGACGTTGTACCGGCAGCCGACGTTCGGCGCGTGGGCGCCGGTGCTGGAAGAAGTGAGCCGCGACCTGCGGGGCCTCGCCGCGCAGCCGGATCGATTGGATCAATCGGACCGGTCGGCCCGGCAGGCCTGAACGGCCGGCCGGTTCGCGGTCACGGGCCGCCGCGCGCGGCAGCGGCCCCGTTGCGTCATTGCGCTTCGTCGTCGCCGGGCTGCCGGCTATTGCGCCGGCGCAGCCCGGGCCCGAACGTGAAGCCGAACGCGAGCAGCACGAACGACACCGCGAGCACGATGTTGTTGCCGCTCGTCACGTACGGCGTGAAGCCGCTCGTGCCTTCGATCCGCACGTCGAGCGAGCCGATCGTGAACGGCTTCAACTGGCCGAGCACGCGGCCGTGCGCGTCGATCGCGGCCGTCATCCCGGTGTTGGTCGAACGCAGCATCGGCCGGCCCGTTTCGAGCGAGCGCATCCGGGCGATCTGCAGATGCTGGTCGAGCGCGATCGTGTCGCCGAACCACGCGAGATTCGTCACGTTGACGAGCACGCCGGGCGGTTGCGGGTTGTCGCGGATCGTCGCGGCGATTTCCTCGCCGAACAAGTCCTCGTAGCAGATGTCGGCCATTACCGGCTGGTTGTGCACGAGGAACGGCTTCTGCACCGGCGCGCCGCGCGCGAAGTCGCCGAGCGGCATCTTCATCAGGTTGACGAACCAGCGGAAGCCCCACGGAATGAATTCGCCGAAGGGCACGAGGTGATGCTTGTCGTAGTGATAGATGTCGCGCGAATTCGGCGTCACGCCGTACAGGCTGTTCGTGTAGTCGACGTAGTGGCGGTCCTCGGTCACCGACGCGCCGACCGCGCCGAACAGCACGGCCGACCCGGTCGTGTCGCTGAACTTGCGGATCGCGACGGCGAACGGTTCGGGCAGTTCCTGGATCATCACCGCGATCGCGGTCTCGGGCGTGACGATCAGGTCGGCCGGCTTCTCGACGATCATCTGCTGGTACATCTTGATCGCCGCGTCGATGCCTTCCTGCTCGAACTTGATGTCCTGCTTCACGTTGCCCTGCAGCAGCCGCACGGTGAGCGGTGCGTTCGCGGGCACGGTCCACGTGACCTGCGACAGCCCGAGGCCGGCCGCGACGAGCGCGACGGCGATGCCGGCCGGCGCCGCGATGCGCACGCGGGCGTTGCCGTTCGATGCGCCTGCTCCGCTGTCACGCACCGGCGACGGGCGGGCGGCGGCGAGCGCCTGCACGACCAGTGCGGCGAACAGCGCGAGCACCCACGCGATCCCGTACACGCCGACCACCGGCGCAAAGCCCGCGAACGGGCCGTCGACCTGCGGGTAGCCGCTGCCGAGCCAGGGAAATCCGGTGAACACGGTGCCGCGCAGCCATTCGCCGAGCGCCCACGCGCTCGCGAATGCGAACGCGCCGTGCCAGGTCGGCGAGAACGGCCGCGGGTCGGGGTCGCGGCGATGCCACGCATGGCCCGCGCAGAACGACCACAGCCCGGCCGAGAACGCCGGGTACAGCGACAGGTACAGCGAGAACAGCACGAGCGCGCCGCCCGCGAGCGGCGCGGCCATCTCGCCGTACACGTGCATGCTGATGTAGAGCCACCAGACGCCGCTGATGAAGTTGCCGAAGCCGAACGCGCCGCCGGTGAGCGCGGCGCCGCGCCAGCTCGACGTGCGCGTCAGCTGCGCGAAAAACCAGACGAATACGACGAGTTGCAGCCAGCCGCCATGCGGCGTGGGCGCGAAGCTGAGCGTATTGGCCGCGCCGGCGAGCAGCGCGGCCGGATAGTGCCAGCGCGGCAGCGCGCGGCCGGGCGCCGGCGCGAGAAGGCCGCCAGCCGGGCGGGACGGGATCGGATCGTCCATGTGAAGCGGAAGAGGGCGAACGGTTGAAGGAGGCGCGGCTGGCGCGGTACGGTCAGTCTTCGTGCGAGGTTTCGGCGCGACGGCTGGCGAGCGGGTTGCGGCGCACCAGCAGCACATGAACCTGGCGCGCATCGCCGCGCTGGATTTCGAACACGAGGTTGCCGAGCTGCAGCTTCTCGCCGCGGTGCGGTACGCGTCCGAAATGATGGGTGATCAGCCCGCCGATCGTGTCGACTTCGTCGTCGGGGAAATCGGTGCCGAACACCTCGTTGAACTGCTCGATCTCGGTGAGCGCGCGCACGCGGTAGCGGCCGTCCGGCCCCGAGATGATGTTGCCGGCTTCCTCGTCGAAGTCGTATTCGTCCTCGATGTCGCCGACGATCTGTTCGAGCACGTCCTCGATCGTGATCAGGCCCGCGACGCCGCCGTATTCGTCGACGACGATCGCCAGGTGGTTGCGGTTCACGCGGAAGTCGTGCAGCAGCACGTTCAGGCGCTTCGATTCCGGAATGAACACGGCCGGGCGCAGCATCCCGCGCACGTCGAACTCTTCCTCGGCGTAGAAGCGCAGCAGATCCTTCGCGAGCAGCACGCCGATCACGTTGTCGCGGTTCTCCTCGTACACCGGATAGCGCGAGTGCGCCTTTTCGAGGACGAACGGGATGAAATCCTCGGGCTTGTCGGCGATGTTGATCGCGTCCATCTGCGCGCGCGGCACCATGATGTCGCGCGCGCACAGATCGGAGACCTGGAACACGCCTTCGATCATCGACAGCGAATCGGCGTCGATCAGGTTGCGTTCGTGGGCGTCCTGGAGGATTTCCAGCAACTCGCCGCGGGATTCGGGCTCGGGCGAGATGAAGTCGGTCAGGCGCTCGAGCAGCGAGCGCTTTTCTTGCGGTTTGTCGGTTGGCTTACGACTGGGATACGAATCGTTCATGGTGGTGCGCCCGGGTCATGCCGGGGCGCGCGGTCACGGAGTAGGCAAGGATACACCAAGGGCACGACGCGGCCGTGTCACCCGGCCGCACGGCCAGGATGGGCGGCTCGCGCGGGCCCCGCTCGCGGACGGCCGCGCCGGGCGCGACGTCGTCCTCGGGTCCATCCTATCGCAGAAAGAGCTGGCGGGGCGCGGCGGCCAAAAAACGGCGGCGGGAACGGCAGCGCGTCCCGACGCGGGAAACGGCCGGTGACGGCGGCATTCTGCCGCAGGCGGGCGCCGCCGGCGCCGATGCTCAGAACCGCATGCCGGCCGAGCAGCCGCCGGCGGCCGCGCCGTTGGTCGCGGCGCCGCCGCAGCCGAGTATCCCGCAGCCGGACAGCGCGACGCTCGCGGCGACGAGCAGCGCGGCGATCCTGCAACGCGACCAGCGTGACGGTTTCATCGGGCGTGTCCTCGTGCGGATGCGCGGGCCGGCAGGCCGCGCGTCGTGTCGGATCACCGGCATCGCGCCAGCAACCCTTCCAGCGCGCGGTCGGGGATGCCGCTCGCGCGCAGCGCGTCGACCGTGCGGCTCACGTAGTCGAGCGTCGTGCCGTAGCGGCCGGCCGCGCAGCCGAACACTTCCTTCACGACGGGGTCGGTCAGCTTGCCCGTATAGGTCGGTGCGTCGCGGCGCATCACGAACGCGAGCGCGTTCACGCGTTCGCCGGTCTCGAGCGAGCACGGCAGCCACGCGGGCCGGTACGAGCCCATCGGCATCTCGCGCTTCCACAAGGTCTCGAGATGCGGCTGCGCGGTCGGCCCGGAGAGCCGGAATGCGATGCCCGAGCACGAGCCGCCGCGATCGAGCGCGAGCACGAGGCCCGGCCGTTCGGGCGTGCCGCGGTTCACGCGCGACCACAGGTAGAGCCCGCGGTGATAGCCGTGCACCTTGCCGCGCACGGCGGCGACGGTCGGCAGCCCGGGGTTCCAGATCAGCGAGCCATAGCCGAACAGCCAGAGATCCTGTCGGCCGTCCCAGTCGCGCATCGTGTGCGCGAGCGACGCCGCGAGCTCGTCTTCCGTCAGCAGACGGCCTTCGCCGATCGATGGCGGGTAGGCGGGCGGCAGCATCGCGGGGTTACGCATCGGGCGAACGGCTTACTGGTACGGGTTCGGGAAACCCAGTTTCGCGAGGATGTCGACTTCGAGCGCTTCCATTTCGGCCGCGTCCTCGTCGCTCGTCTCGTGGTCGTAGCCCTGCGCGTGCAGCGCGCCGTGCACCAGCAGGTGCGCGTAATGGGCCATGAGCGGCTTGCCCTGGTCGTGCGCTTCCTTCTCGACCACCGGGCAGCACAGCACGAGGTCGCCGATCACGGTGCCGTCGGGCGCCGGGTCGTACGCGAAGGTCAGCACGTTGGTCGGATAGTCCTTGTGGCGGTAGCCGGCGTTCAGCGTACGGCCTTCGTTTTCGCCGACGAAGCGCACGGTGAGCTGCGCGCTCGCGAACAGCGCCGGCTCGATCCATTCGGCGATCAGCTTGCGTTTGGGCAGCGTCTTGCGCACGTCGCTCGTGATTTCGTCACCGTACTGCACGGACAGGTCGAATTCCAGCGCGCGCGGCTCGTCTTCGGGGTCGTCCTCGCGCGGCGCGAATTCGGCGCCGACGTGCAGCGTCACGCTGTCGTAATGCTCGGGCTGCAGCGCGAGCTTCGCGCGCATCGCCGGATCGTTGTGCTGCGCGACGATCGCGACAGCCGCATCGCCCGAGCTGCCCGACAGGTCGAACATCAGGCTGCGGCCGTCCGGGAAGTCGATCCGCAGCCCTTGCGCGTTGACGGTCCGGGCTTTGCCCTTCGCGTCGAACAGCGAAAGGCGGGGGGATTCGGACGCGGCGGACGGGGCGCGGCCGGACTTGCGGGAACGGGAGGATTTCATGACGCGTGCGGCGATTGGGACGCGTTGAGGATACACCAAACGGCCGATCGCGCCCGAATTCGCCCGGGCCGCGCGCGGGCGAAAAAAAGCCCGGCGCGCCGTCTGGCGGGCCGGGCCGGCAGGCCGGGGGGGCTGCGCGCGGGCGCCGCCGCTCAGCCGTCCTGATGCTGCGCGTGGAATTCGTCGTACGCCTCGACGATGCGCGCGACGAGCGGATGGCGCACCACGTCCACGCTCGTGAAGCGCGTGAGCGCGATGCCGCGCACGCCGCCGAGCACCTGCTGCGCCTCGACGAGGCCGCTCTTGTGGCCGCGCGGCAGGTCGACCTGGCTCGTGTCGCCGGTCACGACCGCCTTCGAGCCGAAGCCGATCCGCGTGAGGAACATCTTCATCTGCTCGGGCGTCGTGTTCTGCGCCTCGTCGAGGATGATGAACGCGTGGTTCAGCGTGCGGCCGCGCATGTACGCGAGCGGCGCGATCTCGATCATCTGGCGCTCGAACATCTTGGCCGTCTTGTCGAAGCCGAGCAGGTCGTACAGCGCGTCGTACAGCGGCCGCAGGTACGGGTCGACCTTCTGCGCGAGATCGCCCGGCAGGAAGCCGAGCCGCTCGCCGGCCTCGACGGCCGGGCGCGTCAGCACGATCCGCTTGACCTGGTCGCGCTCGAGCGCGTCGACCGCGCACGCGACCGCGAGGTAGGTCTTGCCGGTGCCGGCCGGCCCGATGCCGAACGTCACGTCGTGCGACAGGATCTGCTTCAGGTATTCGCGCTGGGCGGGCGTGCGGCCGCGCAGGTCGGCGCGCCGCGTGTAGAGCTTCGGCCCCGGCTCTTCGTCCGGCTCGCTGGCGTCGAGCTGCGCGACGGGTTCGTCGAACGGATGGTCGGGGTCGCCGCGAAAGCGCACGTCGAGCGGTTCCTGGCGGCCGTTGCCGGCCGTGTGGCGCACTTCGACCAGCGCGAGCTGGATGTCGTCGACCGACAGCGGATCGCGCGCGCGGTTGTAGAAGTTTTCGAGCGCGGCGAGCGCGAGCTTGGCGCCGCGCCCGCGGATCGTGATCCGGTGGCCGCGCCGCGCGAGCGTGACGTCGAGCGCCTGTTCGATCTGCCGCAGGTTTTCGTCGAGCGGGCCGCAGAGGTTGGCGAGGCGCGCGTTGTCGTCGCGCGGGGCGGTGAATTCCAGTGCTTGGACGGTCTTCAAAGTAGCGTCGGGCTCCTGTCGGGCGTCAGTCGGTCAGTGGGTGGCCGTGCTCGCGTCGTCGCTGACGAGCACGAGCTCGCCGCGCAGCGAGTGCGGGTACGCATGGTTGATCTTCACGTCGATCATCTGGCCGATCAGGCGCGGGTGCGACGCGAGCGGCGCCGGGAAATTCACGACCCGGTTGTTCTCGGTGCGGCCCGCGAGTTCGTTCGGGTCCTTGCGCGACGGGCCCTCGACGAGAATCCGCTCGACCTTCCCGACCATCGACTGGCTGATGCGCGCGACGTTCTCCTCGATCGTCGCCTGCAGATGTTGCAGGCGTTTGAGCTTGACCTCGCGCGGCGTGTCGTCGTGCAGGTTCGCGGCCGGCGTGCCGGGGCGCGGGCTGTAGATGAACGAGAAGCTGGTGTCGTAGCTCATCTCGTGCACGAGCGCCATCATCTTGTCGAAATCGTCCTCGGTCTCGCCGGGGAAGCCGACGATCATGTCGGTGGACAGCGACAGGTCGGGGCGGATCGCGCGCAGCTTGCGGATCACCGACTTGTATTCGAGCACCGTGTAGCCGCGCTTCATCGCCATCAGGATGCGGTCGGAGCCGTGCTGGACCGGCAGGTGCAGGTGGCTCACGAGCTTCGGCACCTTCGCGTAGGTGTCGATCAGGCGCTGCGTGAATTCCTTCGGGTGCGACGTCGTGTAGCGGATCCGCTCGATGCCGGGGATGTCGGCGACGTATTCGATCAGCGTCGCGAAATCGGCGATGTCGGTCGAACCGGCCGTCAGCGCGCCGCGGTAGGCGTTCACGTTCTGGCCGAGCAGCGTGACTTCGCGCACGCCCTGGTCGGCGAGGCCGGCCACTTCGGTCAGCACGTCGTCGAGCGGGCGCGACACTTCATCGCCGCGCGTGTACGGCACCACGCAGTAGCTGCAGTACTTCGAGCAGCCTTCCATGATCGACACGAACGCGCTCGGCCCCTCGACGCGCGCGGGCGGCAGGTGGTCGAACTTCTCGATTTCGGGGAACGTGATGTCGACCTGCGCGCGGCCGCTCGCGCGGCGCGCGTCGATCATCTGCGGCAGGCGGTGCAGGGTTTGCGGGCCGAACACGAGGTCGACGTACGGCGCGCGCGACACGATCGACGCGCCTTCCTGGCTCGCGACGCAGCCGCCGACGCCGATCAGCAGGCCCGGCTTCGCTTCCTTCAGCTCGCGCACGCGGCCGAGATCGGAGAACACCTTCTCCTGCGCCTTTTCACGCACCGAGCACGTGTTGAACAGGATGATGTCCGCGTCTTCCGGCGTGTCGGTCTTTTCGAGGCCTTCGGCCGCGTTGAGGACGTCCACCATCTTGTCCGAGTCGTACTCGTTCATCTGGCAGCCGAAGGTCTTTACGTAAACTTTCTTGGTCATGGGGATTCGCCGTTCGCAGTGGTTGACCTGGGGGCGTCGTCAAGAGTGAATCGGGACGGCCGTGCGCTGCACGCGAATCGCGCGCATCCAGCAGGAGAGGCCGTCGGGAAAGCCTTCCATTATAGCTTTTCACGCCACGACGGACGGGCGGCCGGTTGCGGGCGCGCGACGCCGGCTTCCGGGTTCCGACCCCTCGATGGCGGCGGGTCGACCGTCAGCGGCATGCGTTCAGCAGGTCGTCGAGCGCGGCTTCCTCGCGCGCGAAGCGTTCGGCGAGAAAGTCGAGCAGCACGCGCACGCGCGGCGCCATGTAGCGCTTGCTGTGATAGATCGCGTGCAGCGGCGCGTCCTGGTGCCGCCAGTCGGGCAGCAGCACGCGCAGCCGGCCCGCGCGGACGTCGTCGGCGATGTCCCACAGCGACTTCAGCGCAATGCCGTGGCCGCGCAGCGTCCATTCGCGCGTGAGGCCGCCGTCGTTGGTCTCGAACGCGGTCGCGACGGGCACCGTGTGGATCTGCACTTCGTCGCCGCGCGTGAAGTGCCAGGTGTTCATCGGACCGGACGCGATCGTGATCACGTTGCACGGAAAGCGGGCCAGATCGTGCGGATCGGCCGGCACGCCATGACGTTCGACGAACGACGGCGCCGCGCACAGTACGCGCCGGTTGGTCGCGAGTCGGCGGGCGATCAGCGCGCCGTCGGGCGGCGCGGCGAAGCGGATCGCGAGATCGATCTCGTCCTGCCACAGGTTCGACGACGAATCGGACGCCGTCAGCGAGAACGTGACGCCCGGATGCAGCGTCGTGAATTCGTCGAGCCAGTCGAGCAGCTGGTGGCGGCCGAAATCGGACGTCGACGACAGCCGCACCTTGCCGCTCACGACGTTGCGGCCTTCCTGCAGCATCGCATCCGCGTCGTCGAGCGCCTGCAGCGCCTGGCGGCAGCAGTTCAGGTACAGCTTGCCTTCGTCGGTGAGCCGCAATTGCCGCGTCGAGCGTTCGAACAGCCGCGTCGCGATCTTCGCCTCGAGCTTCGCGAGCCGCGCGCTCGCGGCGGCCGGCGTGAGGTTCAGCTTGCGCCCGGCGGCGGACAGGCTGCCGAGCTCCGCCGCCTCGACGAACAGCCGGATGTCGCCCAGTCGATCCATGCGATTTTCCAGAAATATTTGAAAATGGTTCAAAAGCCACGCCAATTATCAAATATAGGCGTCTTCGGGACAATGCGCGCACATCCCGCTTTCTTGTGCGGTGCGGCACCGATCCTGCGCCGCGGCCGCCGCCTTCCGGAGAACGTCATGCCCATTCCGTTACTGGCGCTCGCGATCAGCGCGTTCGCCATCGGCACCACCGAATTCATCATCATGGGCCTCTTGCCCGAAGTCGCGCACGACCTGGCCGTGTCGCTGCCGTCAGCCGGCCTGCTCGTCACCGGCTACGCGCTCGGCGTCGCGGTCGGCGCGCCGCTGCTCGCGGTGCTGACGAGCCGCATGCCGCGCAAGGCCGCGCTGCAGTTGCTGATGGCGATCTTCATCGTCGGCAACGTGCTGTGCGCGACCGCGTCCGGCTACGCGATGCTGATGGTCGCGCGCGTCGTCACGTCGTTCGCGCACGGCTCGTTCTTCGGCATCGGCGCGGTGGTCGCCGCGTCGCTCGTGCCGGCCGACAAGCGCGCGAGCGCGATCGCGCTGATGTTCACCGGGCTCACGCTGTCGAACGTGCTCGGCGTGCCGTTCGGCACGTTCGTCGGCCAGTTGCTCGGCTGGCGCGCGTCGTTCTGGATCGTCGCCGCGCTCGGCGTGCTCGCGCTCGGCGGCGTCGCCGCGCTGGTGCCGAACCGCCACGACAGCGGGCCGGTCGGCCTCGGCCACGAAGTGCGCGTGCTGAAGGAGCCGCAGGTGTGGCTCGCGCTGCTGATGACCGTGCTCGGCTTCGGCGGCGTGTTCGTCGTGTTCACGTACATCGCGCCGATTCTGGAAACCGTGTCGGGCTATTCGCCGCGCGCGGTCGCCTTGATCCTCGTGCTGTTCGGCGCGGGGCTGACCGTCGGCAATACGATCGGCGGCAAGCTCGCCGACCGCGCGCTGATGCCGTCGCTGATCGCGATCCTCGTCGCGCTGATGGCCGTGATGGCCGTGTTCGCGAAGACCAGCCACCTGCCGGTCGCGGCCGCCGTCACCGTATTCGTCTGGGGGATCGCTGCGTTCGCGACGGTGCCGCCGCTGCAGGCGCGCGTGGTCGAGAAGGCCGCGAGCGCGCCGCATCTCGCGTCGACGCTGAATATCGGCGCGTTCAACGTCGGCAACGCGGGCGGCGCGTGGCTCGGCGGCCTCGCGCTGGAACACGGCTTCGCGCTCGATGCGCTGCCGTGGGTGGCGGTCGCGGTGACGTTCGTCGCGCTGCTCGTCACGTGGTTCGCGATGCGGCTCGACGCGCGCGGCCCGGCGCGCGGCGCGGCGCAGGCGGCGCAGTGAGCGTCGCCGTGGCGCCGTGCGCGGCGACGCCATAGCGGCAGGAAAAGGTTCGCGAGAAACGCATTCCTCCGCGATGCTGATAACGGTGTGAAGATAACTTCGTTTGCCCGTGCCAGGCCGGGTGATAGCGTCTCGATACGCGCCATGACTGGCGCAACCCGATTCCATTCCGGCTTACCCCCTACGCAGGGCCGCGCAGCGGCCCGGAGGCAATGCTATGTCTTCATCCCTGGCGCTCGTGCGCGACGTGTCTTCCTTCGAGTCCGGCAATGCTGCCGACCCGCGCGCGTCCGCGTCGCTCGACGCGCTCGAGCAGGTCGTCGGCGTGAATCTCGCGCGCTTGCGCGCCGAGCGGCAACTGTCGCTCGATGCGCTCGCGCGGCTGTCCGGCGTGTCGCGCGCGATGCTCGCGCAGATCGAATCGGCGCGCAGCGTGCCGTCGATCAAGGTGCTCTGCAAGATCGCCGCGGCGCTGAAGGTGTCGGTCGCCGCGTTCCTGCGACGCCATGCGGTGAACGGTTTCGAGCACCTGGCGGCCGAGCGCGCGTCGCGCGTCGTCAGCTCGAACGGCCGCTTCTCGGCACGTGCGCTGTATCCGGAAGGCGAGCCGGCCGCGGCCGAATTCCACGAGCTGCGGATCGCGCCGCTGCATACGGAGCCCGGCGCGCGTCGCGCACCCGGCACGACGGTCAACCTCGTCGTCAGCGAAGGTACGCTCGAAGTCAGCGTGCACGACCGCCGCCAGTTGCTCGCGACCGGCGACGCGATCGTATTCGATGCCGATCAGCCGTACAGCCTGCGCAACCCGGGCGACAGCGAGGCGCGTGCGTTCCGCGTGACGGTGAGCCCCGAGGTGCCGCCGCGCTGGCTCGTGCCCGATGCGGCGCACGCGGCCGTCAACTGATCGCGCGGGCCGCGCGGCGCGACTGCGTTCCCCGACTGTCGCGGGATCGCGGGTTCGCCCGTCGGCCGTTCGGACGACGCCGTTAGACGGGGTCGTCAGTAAGGTTTTACGCTGCGCGTCGCGCGCGGCTGTTGTATGCTTGGCCCGCCGGTGACGGGGCGTTCCCGTCCGGCAATCAGTGCGTCTTCAGGGCGGGGCGAAATTCCCCACCGGCGGTAGGCTGGCGTAAGCCGGCGAGCCCGCGAGCGCCCGCGCATCCGCGCGGGGTCAGCAGATCTGGTCGAATGCCAGAGCCGACGGTCACAGTCCGGATGAGAGAAGATGTGCAGATAGTCATGTCCGTCAGGGCCGCTTCGCGCTGCATGCGAAGCGGGTTGTCGTTCTGTCTGTTTGCAATGCCCTGAAACGTTTTTCGCCCAAATCGTCTTTGCGAGGAGCGTTTCACATGTCCTTGATGTCCGTTTCGTCGGCACCCGCCGACGCCTTTGCCGATCTCCCTCTGCTGGATTCCGAACCGGTGCCGCCGCGCATCGCCGCTGCGCTCGATGCGATGCGCGCTGGCCGCGCGGTCGTGCTGCAGGACGACCACGACCGCGAGAACGAAGCCGACCTGATCGTCGCCGCCGAGCGCATCACGCCCGAGACGATGGCGCTGCTGATCCGCGAGTGCAGCGGCATCGTGTGCCTGTGCCTGACCGACGACACGGTGCGCGCGCTCGAGCTGCCGCCGATGGTGCAGACCAACGAAAGCCGCAACGGCACCGCATTCACCGTGTCGATCGAGGCGCGCGAAGGCGTGCATACCGGCGTGTCGGCGGCCGATCGCGTGACGACGATCCGCGCGGCGATCGCCGACGGCGCGAAGCCGCACGACATCGTGCGCCCCGGCCACGTGTTTCCGTTGCGTGCGCAACCGGGCGGCGTGCTGGCGCGCCGCGGTCACACCGAGGGCACGGTCGACCTGTCGATCCTCGCGGGGCTGAAGCCGGCCGGCGTGCTGTGCGAGCTGATGAATCCGGACGGCACGATGACGCGCGGCGACGATGTCGAGCGCTTCGCGCAACGGCACGGGCTGCCGATGCTGACGATCGCGGAGCTCGTCGCGTTCCGCGAGGCGCTGGCGGCGGCGCGCGAACGCTGCTGCGAGCCGGCCTGAGCGAAGCAAGGGCGGGCGCGTTCGCGCGCCCATGGCGCGGCCGGATCGATCCAAGCGGACCCGATCCGGCCCGAATGACGATCAGGACTGCACGTCGCCGAACTCGCCGCGCATGCCGGCTTCGACGAGCGCCGGCAGTTCATCCATGTTGCGCATGATCCGCGTGATGCCCATCGCGCGCAGCGCGTCCGCGTAGTTGTCGGGGATGTGGCTCGCGCCGACGAACGCGATCGTCTTCATCCCGGCCGCCCGCGCGGCATTCAACCCCGAGATGCTGTCCTCGACGACGACGCAGCGCGCCGGCGCGACGCCGAGCGTGTGCGCCGCGTGGAGGTAGACGTCGGGGTAGGGCTTCGGCCGCGCGACCTGTTCGGAGCTGAACACCCGCTCGCCGAAGATCTCGGTGAGCGATGCGCGCTTCAGCGAGCTGCGCACGCGCACGAGCCGGCTGTTCGACACGACGGCGGCCGGCAGCGTGACCTTCAGCAGCGCGTCGCGCACGCCGCTGATCGGCGCGAGCGATTGCGCGAGCGCGACTTCGATGTTGTGCTCGATGGTCTCGATGAAGTTGGCGGGCATCTCGATCCCGAAGCGGGATTCGATGCCGGTGAGGAAACGCGACGTCTGCTGGCCGAATGCCGACTTCGCGGCGGCTTCGAAATCGAGGTTCGGGAACGTGGCGGACAGCGTGTCGAGCAGCACGCGGTCGGCGATGACTTCGCTGTCGACGAGCACGCCGTCGCAGTCGCAGATGAGGTGATCGAGCATGATGATGAAAACGCGGGAAATCGGCGACGCCGATCGATTCGCCATCATACGTGCTTTCACACGCAGGCCGCGCGACGTGGCGGCAAATTTGCCCGATGCGGCTGCGCCGGTGCGGCATGCCGTGCCGGTGTGCCGCCGATCGCGCGGCGGCGGCCTGCTTGCCCGGATCGCGGCCGCCGTTTGCCGCGTTACAGCTCGATCACGCGCCCCGTTTTCCACGACGTCATCGCGGCTTCGGCCAGTTCGAGCGCGGCGAGCCCGTCGTCGATCGTCGTCCTGACCGGCGTGCCGTCGCGCAGCGCGTCGACGAAATGCGCGATCTCGGCCGCGTACGCGTGCCGGTAGCGTTCGAGGAAGAACGGCTCCGGCACATCCGTCGCGATGCCGCCCGAGTTGCGAGTGTAGTCGGCCGGCGGCGCGCCCGGGACGCGGCTCGTGACGGCCGGTAGAGAAAAGAGGCGAGTGAAGCGCGCGGCAGTGCAGGCCGCGCGCTTCGTTCAGACCGCGATCAGGCCATCGCGTGCAGGCGCAGATACAGCCCGGCTGCCGCCGCGCCGCCGAGCAGCGGGCCGACGACGGGCACCCATGCATAGCGCCAGTCGCTGTCGCGCTTGCCGGGAATCGGCAGCAGCGCATGCATGATGCGCGGCGACAGGTCGCGCGCGGGGCTCATCGCATAGCCGGTCGGGCCGCCGAGCGAGATGCCGATGCCGAGCACCAGCAGGCCGACGGGCAGCGCGTCGAGTGCGCCGAGGCCGACCTGCGGCGACGCGAGATACAGCACGCCGAGGATCAGCACGAACGTGCAGATCGCTTCGGTCAGCACGTTGTGCGTGACGCTGCGGATCGCCGGCGCCGTGCAGAACACCGCGAGCTTCAGGTCCGCATCGGCTTCCTTAGCGAAGTGCTGGCGATACGCGAGCCACACGAGCAACGCGCCTGCCATCCCGCCGAGCATCTGCGCGAGGATGTAGCCGCCGACTTTCGACCACGCGAACTTGCCCGCGAGCGCGAGGCTGATCGTGACGATCGGGTTCAGGTGCGCGCCGCTGAACGACGCGGTCACGTAGACCGCGACGAACACCGCCATCGCCCAGCCCATCACGATCACGATCAGGTCCGCGCCTTTGCCCTTGGTCTTGGCAAGCAGCACGTTTGCGACCGCGCCGTTGCCGAGCAGCACGAGGATCGCCGTGCCGATGAATTCCGCAATATAAGGTGACATGTTGTCTCTCGTAGATTGCGGCGGACTCGCGCGCTGCGCGGTCCGCCGGTGTTGTTGTATTTCGTTCGAGGGTGTTGCGGTTACTGCGTGTCGTCGGCCCATGCCTTCGCGGCGCGTACCGCGCGCTGCCAGCCGGCCATGCGCTGCTCGACCTGCTCCTTCGGCATCGACGGTGCGAAGCGGCGATCGAGCTGCCACTGGTCGCGCACTTCGTCGAGGTTCTTCCAGTAGCCGATCGCGAGGCCCGCGAGGTAGGCCGCGCCGAGCGCGGTCGTCTCGGTGATCTGCGGACGCACCGCGTCGACGCCGAGCAGGTCGGCCTGGAACTGCATCAGCAGGTCGTTCGCGCTCGCGCCGCCGTCCACCCGCAGCTCGCCGATGCTGATGCCCGAATCGGCTTCCATCGCGGCCAGCACGTCGAGCGACTGGTACGCGATCGCATCGAGCGCCGCGCGGGCCAGATGCGCGGCGCTCGTGCCGCGCGTGACGCCGAACACCGAGCCGCGCGCCCGTGCGTTCCAGTGCGGCGCGCCGAGGCCGGCGAACGCGGGCACGAGGTAGACGCCGTCGGTATGCGGCACGCTCGCGGCGAGCGCTTCGATTTCCGCGGCCGTCTTGATGATGCCGACGCCGTCGCGCAGCCACTGCACGACCGCGCCCGCGATGAAGATGCTGCCTTCGAGCGCGTACTGCACGTCGTCGCCGATCTGCCATGCGATCGTCGTGACGAGGTTGTTCTTCGACTCGATCGGCTTGTCGCCGGTGTTCATCATCAGGAAGCAGCCGGTGCCGTAGGTGTTCTTCACCATGCCCGACGTCGTGCACATCTGGCCGAACAGCGCCGCGTGCTGGTCGCCGGCGATGCCCGCTAGCGGGATCTTCGACGCGAACACGGTGGTCTTCGTGTGGCCGTAGATTTCCGACGATGCCTTCACTTCCGGCAGCATGCTGCGCGGGATGTCGAGCAGTTCGAGCAGCTCGCTGTCCCACTCGCGCGTGTGGATGTTGAACAGCATCGTGCGCGACGCGTTGGTCACGTCGGTCACGTGCAGTTCGTGCTTCGTGAAGTTCCACACGAGCCAGCTGTCGACGGTGCCGAACGCGAGCTTGCCCTGGCGCGCCTTGTCGCGCGCGCCCGGCACGTTGTCGAGGATCCAGCGGATCTTCGTCGCGGAGAAGTACGAGTCGATCGGCAGGCCGGTCTTCGCGCGCACCTTCGCTTCGAGGCCCTGCTTCTTCAGCGAATCGCAGAAGTCGGCCGTGCGGCGATCCTGCCAGACGATCGCGTTGTAGACGGGCTGGCCCGTCTCGCGATCCCAGACGATCGTCGTTTCGCGCTGGTTGGTGATGCCGATCGCGGCGATCGACGTGCCGTTCAGGCCCGTGCGGGTGACGGCTTCCGCGGCGACGCCGGCTTGCGTCGACCAGATTTCCTGCGGGTCGTGCTCGACCCAGCCGGGTTGCGGGTAGATCTGTTCGAATTCCTTCTGGGCGATCGATACGATATTGCCCTGGCGATCGAACAGCATCGCGCGGGAACTCGTGGTGCCCTGGTCAAGCGCGAGGATGTACTGGTCCTGCATGTCTCTCATCTCCATCCGTGGATTGGCTTAGTTGTGATGCGCGCCGCATGTGGGCGGCGCGTCGGTGAATCAACGTCGGTCAGGCAACTGCAACTGCATTCGAATCAGGCGTGCGGCGCATGCGCGGCGGCGAACCACGCATCGACCGCGGCGGTCACGGCGTCGAGCGTGCCGGGCGCGACGTGCAGCCCGAGCTTCGAGCGGCGCCACAGCACGTCCTGCGCGCAGGTCGCCCATTCGGCGTCGCGCAGGTAGCGCAGTTCCGCGTCGTGGATGCCCGGCGCGATTTCGGCGCCCAGATCGGCAAGCGACTTCGCGCCGTCGATCACGCGCTCCGCACGCGTACCGTACGCGCGCGCATAGCGGCGCGCGAGTGCGGCGGGCAGCCACGGGTGGCGTTTCGCGAACGCGCCGGCGAACGCGTCGAACTTCGCGTTCGCGATGTCGCCGCCCGGCAGCGCGACGCCGGCCGTCCAGGTCTTCGCGTCGCGGCCGAGCGCGCGGCACAGCATGTCGCCGGCTTCTTCCGCGAGCTTGCGGAACGTCGTGATCTTGCCGCCGAACACCGACAGCAGCGGGGCGCCCGCGCCGTCGTCGAGCTCGAGGCGATAGTCGCGCGTGACGGCCGATGCGTTCGCCGCATTCTCGTCTTCCAGCAGCGGGCGCACGCCCGAATAGGTCCAGTGCACGTCGGCCGGCGAGATCTTGCGCTTGAAATAGCGGTTGATCGAATCGCACAGGTACTGCGTCTCGTCGCGATCGATCGCGACCTTCGCGGGATCGTTCGTGTATTCGACGTCGGTCGTGCCGATCAGCGTGAAGTCGTGCTCGTATGGAATCGCGAAGATGATCCGCTTGTCCGGATTCTGGAAGATGTACGCGTGATCGTGGTCGAACAGGCGGCGCGTGATGATGTGGCTGCCCTTCACGAGCCGCACGCTATGATGCGCGCCGCGGCCGAGCGCGCCGTGCAGCACGTCGCCGACCCACGGGCCGGCCGCGTTCGCGATCGCGCGCGCATGCACGACGCGGACCGAGCCGTCGGCCTGCTGCAGCCGCGCTTCCCATTCGTCGCCGCGGCGTTCGGCGGAAACGAGCTTCGTGCGCGTCAGGATCTCGGCGCCGCGCTCCTTTGCATCCATCGCGTTCAGCACGACGAGGCGGGCGTCGTCGACCCAGCCGTCGGAATACACGAAGCCGCGCTTGATCGAGTCGATCAGCGGCGCGCCGGCCGCATGGCGGCGCATGTCGATGCCGCGCGAGCCGGGCAGCAGTTCGCGTTTCGCGAGGTGATCGTAGAGGAACAGGCCGATGCGGATCAGCCAGGCCGGGCGCAGGTTCGGCATGTGCGGCATCACGAAGCGCAGCGGCCACATGATGTGCGGCGCCGCGCGCAGCAGCGTCTCGCGTTCCTGCAGCGCCTTACGCACCAGCCCGAACTCGTTGTACTCGAGGTAACGCAGGCCGCCGTGAATCAGCTTCGTGCTGGACGACGACGTGTGCGACGCGAGGTCGTCCTGCTCGCAGAGCATGACCGACAGGCCGCGGCCGGCCGCATCGCGCGCGATGCCCGCGCCGTTGATGCCGCCGCCGACGACGAGCAGATCGTAGCGATTCGGTTGGGTCACCTGCTGTCCTTATCGTCTGTTGAAATATGGCGAACATGAAATGTTCGAATTCGAAATTTAACGAACGGAATCGAAAAAGTAAAGTTCGAAAAAGCGGGGCCAGTAGCGCGCGACACGATCCCGGACGATACTGGCGGAGTCGACCGTTTCGCGAGGTGAATCATGCGTATTGGGATGTGGGCCGGCATGTGCGCCGTCCTTCTGGCGGGCTGCAGCGCGGGGACGCCGCCGCTCGCCGGCAACTGGCGGGCGCCGTCGTTCGTCGACCTGCAGACGTTGTGCGGCGGCACGGCGCGCGACTGGGGCGCGGACGCGCAGCCGGTCTATTCGACGCTGTACGACGCGTACGTGGCGAAACGGTATCGCGGGCTGACCGAAGCGAACTATTGCGCGTTCGTAAACGAACTTTCGACCCACTATGTGGCGCCCGACGCGGCGGCACGCGCCGGCTGGATCGCGTATTTCAACGGCGCACGCGCACAGGCCATCAGCTGGCGGGCGGCGGTCGATCCGACGCTGCGCGGCGGCTGAAGCCGGCGGCGGCGAACGGGCAGAGGGATGGCAGGAACGACCGCGCGGCCGGAGTCCGGCCGCGCGATCAGGTCAGGTCAGGAACAGCGGGGCTTACGAATAGCGGTACTTGATGGATCGCAGCGCGGCGTCGCCGGTCTCGGTCACGCAGTATTTGCGCCCCGAGCCGAGCCCTTCCAGGCGGACGAGTTGTTGTTCGAGCAGGATGTCCAGTTCATCCCGATCCATGTCGCGCTGGTCAGGCGCGTCCTTTACAAGCAAGAGCGTGGCGAATTCATGCGGACTCAGCATCGTTCTCTCCATGGCAATCGGACTGCCCGCGCGGCCGGCGCATACGCCGCCGCGCGATACCCCGCAGGGGTATGGCTTGGGGGGAAAGCTGTATTCGCCGGCCCTGCAATTCGCACCGCCCTGGCACAGGCGGCTCGGCGAACGGGCCGGGGAACTGGAGTCTAGTCGAGCGCGCAGGCAACGACAAATCGTGCCCCGTTAATTTTCCGTTTGACAGAAAGGGCCACCACAAGCGGTCCGCGCGCGGCGCCAACTTCTTGATTTCACTTGAAGTTTCAGGTGCGGTGCAGCATCGCAAGCGTCATTCCGCGACGTACACCTGGGTGCCGGCGGCGGCCACCGTATCGGCCATGTCGGGCGGCAGCGGCTTGTCGGTGAAAAGCGCGTGCACCTGGCTCAGATGGCCCTGGCGCACCAGCGCCGGGCGGCCGACTTTCGAATGGTCGGTCACGAGGTAGACCGTGCGCGCATGCTGCATGATCGCCTCGGCGACGCGCACCTCGCGCGTGTCGAAATCGCGCAGCGTGCCGTCGGCCTCGATCGCCGACGTGCCGATGATCGCGTAGTCGACCTTGAACTGGCGGATGAAGTCGATCGCGAGCTCGCCGACGATGCCCTTGTCCCACGGCCGCACGATGCCGCCCGTGATCAGCACCTCGCAGTCGGGGTAGCCGCTCATCATCGACGCGACGTTCAGGTTGTTCGTGATCACGTGCAGCCCGTGATGGCGGTTCAGCGCGCGCGCGACTTCCTCGGTCGTCGTGCCGAGGTTGATGAACAGCGACGCCTGGTCGGGGATGTGCGACGCCGCGAGCGCCGCGATGCGCCGCTTCTCGTCGTGGAACATCCGCTGGCGCGCCGTGTACGACACGTTCTCCGAGCTGGTCGGCAGGCTCGCGCCGCCGTGGTAGCGGCGCAGCAGGTTCAGGTCGGCGAGCCAGTTCACGTCGCGGCGGATCGTCTGCGGCGTCACCGCGAAGTGCGCGGCGAGATCGTCGACGGTCACGAAGCCGTCGCGCTGCACCCATTCGAGCAGTTCCTGCTGGCGCGCGTTGAGGGTGAGGCGGGGATCTCGGGTCATGGCTCGATGGTCGTGTCGTGAGACGGAGCGGGTATTGTAAGGGCGGCAACGGCGTTCGGCCGGCCCGCCGGACGTCGGTGCGCATCATTAATGTGGAAATTGCATGGATTCATGTGACAAATGAATTTGTGCGATTGCGCTGATCGCGCTGCAATGGCGGATTGCCCGCTCATGCGGGCGGGTTCATTCGGCTTTCGACGAGGTGGTATCGATGACTGATTTCAACTGGCACAACCCGTATCCGTCGACCCGTATTCCGGTGTTCGCGCGCAACGTCGTGTCGACGTCGCACCCGCTTGCCGCGCAGGCCGGGCTGCGGATGCTGTGGAAGGGCGGCAACGCGGTGGACGCGGCGCTGGCCGCCGCCGCCGCGATCACGGTCGTCGAGCCCGTGTCGTGCGGGCTCGGCGGCGATGCATTCGCGCTCGTGTGGGACGGCGAGCGGCTGTCGGGGCTCAATGCATCGGGCGTCGCGCCGGCCGCCTGGAACGTCGACTACTTCCGCAAGCGCCATGGCGAGGACGCGCGCGGCATCGCGAACAAGCCGACGCGCGGCTGGGACACCGTCACCGTGCCGGGCGTGATCGCGGGCTGGGAAGCGCTGCACGCGAAGTTCGGTTCGCTGCCGTTCGCGGACCTGCTCGAGCCGGCGATCGAGATCGCGGAGCGCGGCTATGCGGTGCCGCCGATCGTCGCGCACAAGTGGGCGGCGGCCGTTCCCGAGCTGCAGGGCCTGCCGGGCTTCGCGGACACCTTCATGCCGCGCGGCCGCGCGCCGCTCGTCGGCGAACGCGTGTGCCTGCCCGGTCATGCGCAGACGCTGCGCACGCTCGCGAAGGACGGCGCCCGCGCGTTCTACGAAGGCGCGCTCGCCGAGCGTATCGCCGCGTTCGCGCGCGAAGGCGGCGGGGCGCTGACCGAAGCCGACCTGCGCGCGTACCGGCCGGAATGGGTCGAGCCGATCGGCAAGCGCTTCGGCCGCCACACGATTCACGAGATCCCGCCGAACGGGCAGGGCATCGCCGCGCTGATCGCGCTCGGCATCGCCGAGCATGCGGGCGCGACCGAATGGCCGGTCGACTCGGTCGATTCGCAGCATCTGCAGATCGAGGCGATGAAGCTCGCGTTCGCGGATGTCTATCGCTACGTCGCCGATCCGCGCGCGATGGGCGTCACGCCCGAACAGATGCTCGACGATGGCTATCTCGCCGAACGCGCGAAGCTGATCGATCCTGCACGTGCGACGCACTTCGCCGCCGGCCGCCCGCATTCCGGCGGCACGATCTACCTGTCGGCGGCCGACGAACGCGGGATGATGGTGAGCTTTATCCAGTCGAACTACATGGGCTTCGGTTCGGGGCTCGTGGTACCCGGCACCGGCATTGCGCTGCAGAATCGCGGGCACGGCTTCTCGATGGACCCGGCTTCGCCGAACGTCGTCGCGGGCGGCAAGCGGCCGTTCCACACGATCATCCCGGCGTTCGTCACCGAGGAAGCCAACGGCCGCACCGAGGCCGTGATGAGCTTCGGCGTGATGGGCGGCGACATGCAGCCGCAGGGCCACCTGCAGACCATCGTGCGGATGCTCGGCTATGGCCAGCAGCCGCAGGCCGCGTGTTGCGCGCCGCGCTGGAAGGTCAACCGCGACTTCACGCTCGACGTCGAGGTGACGATGAACCGCGCGACGGTCGACGCGCTGGCCGCCCGCGGCCATACGATCAAGTCGATCGACGATCCTTACATGGATTTCGGTTCGGGGCAGTTCGTGTGGCGCCTCGATCCCGACGATCCGGAGCGCGGCTACGTGGCCGCGAGCGACAGCCGTCGCGACGGGCTGGCGGCCGGTTTCTGACGGATCGCTTCCAGCTTTCCCGGCAGTTTTCCCGCATCACGGGCGGCCCGGCGGCCGCCCGTTTCGTTTGGCGCGGCGCATACCATCGAATGCGCGCAAGCGGTTTGAAGGTCTCGTCTAACGAACGGCAACAGGCGCCGTGGAACTGCGCCTGTCGGGGATGGTCAGTGCTTTGGAGCACGAACATCAAAGTCCGGCTAAGATGCCAGGATGGTTCGGCCGGACCGATTCACTATAAACGCATGTAAAACGCCGCCCGCGGATCGGCTGGCGCCTGTGCCCCAGGCATGGGCCGGCCTCCGCGCGACGACTGGGAGCGCACCACCATGGACACCAAAACGACGCATGTGATGCCGTGGCGTATCGAGGACATCGATCTGAACCGGATCGATCGTCAGCGTGCCGCCGCGAACGAGGATCTGCTGCTGCTGCTGTGCGCGTCGTCGTTCATCGAAAGCGGCTCGGATCTCTATACGAGCAATCTGAGCGAATTCTTCAATGACGATCCGGAAGTCTCCGCATGGCTCAACAATGCATGGGAGCACGAAGAATTGCAGCACGGCCGCGCGCTGAAGGCGTACATCGCGCACGTGTGGCCCGAGTTCGACTGGGATACCGCCTTCGCGAATTTCTTTGCCGAGTATTCGAAGACCTGCTCGGTCGAGGCGTTCGAAAAAACCCGCGCGCTCGAAATGGTCGCACGCTGCGTCGTCGAGACGGGCACGGCCACGCTCTATCGCGCGATCAACGAATGCTCGGACGAGCCGGTGCTGAAGGAAATCACCGACAACATCCGCACGGACGAAGTGCGTCACTACAAGCACTTCTTCAAGTTCTTCAAGAAGTACAACCAGGTCGAAGGCAACGGCCGGCTCGCGGTGCTCGGGGCCCTCGCGCGCCGCGTGATGGAAATCAAGAACGAGGATTCCGAGATCGCGCTGCGCCACGTATTCGCGATCCGCTATCCGGACCGCGTCGGCGACAGCCAGTACAACCGCGAGCGCGCCGCGCGCATCAATTCGCTGGTCCGGCGCAACCTGTCGGCCGACATGTGCGTGAAGATGCTGCTCAAGCCGCTCGACCTGCCCGCGAAGATCCAGCCGGGCGTCCACTATCCGCTCACGAAGATCACGCGGCACGTGTTCCTGCGCTGATCGCTGCGGCGGGGCCCGTCGCGCGTATGCTGGCGCATCCTCATCCGATCCGCACCCGGGCCACGCCATCATGACCGATACCCATCGCCACGCGCTCGAACAATGGACGTTCGACGCGTGGCCGTCCGCCGTCGTGTCGCTGTTCGACGGCACCGCACTCGAGCGTCATGCCGATATCGCCGCGTCGCTGATCGTCGCGACCGACGACGGCCAGTTGCGCACGACGCTGCTCGGCGTCGGGGAGATCTATGCACACGATGCGCGCACGCTGCTGATCGCGCTCTGGCCGCAGTCGCGGGCGGCGCGCGCGATCGCGCAACGGCGCACGGCCGCGCTGACGCTCGTCGCGGACGGTGCGTTCTTTCAGGCGCAACTGGAGATGGCGCCGCTCGAAGGAGACTTCGGCGGACTGGCCGGATTCGCTGCGACGATCGCGCAAGGCGATGCGCAGCGGGTCGGCTATGCGCGTCTCGCGACAGGCGTCACGTTCACGCTGGAAGGGGAGCGCGCCGCGGTGCTCGCACGCTGGCAACGCCAGATCGAGCACCTGCGGCGCGCGGCCGCGCGGCTTCAGTGACCGCGCTGGCCGCTGCGCGACGAACGGTTGCGGTTCGGATGCGCAGCGTTGCCGCTTGCCGGGCGGGCGCTGTTGCCGCCGCCCGCCGGACGTCCGCCGCTATTACCACCGGCACCGGCGCCGCCTTGCGCGCGCGGCTTCGCGGCCTTCTGCGCTGCCTTCGGTTGCCCGGCCTTCGGTTGCGCGTTGCCGTCGCGTTTCGCGGCCGGCTGGCCTGAGCCGCCGCCACGCGGCTGGCGATTGCCGCCACCACCACCACCACCACCGCCACCGCCGCGCGGCTGCTGCTGCCCGCGGCGCTGCTGGATCGGTTCCGGCTTCACGTTCGGATCGGGTTCGAAGCCCGCGATCACTTCCTGCGGAATCTCGCGCTTGATCAGTCGCTCGATGTCGCGCAGTAGCTGCTTCTCGTCGACGCACACGAGCGACACGGCTTCGCCGGTCGCGCCTGCGCGGCCCGTGCGGCCGATCCGGTGCACGTAATCCTCGGGCACGTTCGGCAGGTCGAAGTTGACGACGTGCGGCAATTGATCGATGTCGATCCCGCGCGCGGCGATGTCGGTCGCGACGAGCACCTGCAGCGTGTTGCTCTTGAACTCGGCCAGCGCGCGCGTGCGTGCCGACTGGCTCTTGTTGCCGTGGATCGCCATCGCGCTGATGCCGTCCTTCGTCAGCTGCTCGGCGAGCCGGTTCGCGCCGTGCTTGGTGCGCGTGAACACGAGCACCTGGAACCAGTTGTGTTCGCGGATCAGGTGCGTGAGCAGCTCGCGCTTGCGGTCGCGGTCGACCGGGTGGATCTTCTGCGCGACGCTTTCGGCGGTCGTGTTGCGGCGAGCGACCTCGATCAGCGCCGGCGAGTCGAGCAGGCTGTCGGCGAGCGCCTTGATTTCATCGGAGAAGGTGGCCGAGAACAGCAGGTTCTGGCGCTTCGGCGGCAGCTTCGCGAGCACGCGCTTGATGTCGTGGATGAAGCCCATGTCGAGCATCCGGTCGGCTTCGTCGAGCACGAGGATGTCGAGATTCGACAGGTCGATGGTCTTCTGCTGCATGTGGTCGAGCAGGCGTCCCGGCGTCGCGACGACGATGTCGACGCCGCGCTTGAGCGCATCGATCTGCGGATTGATGCTGACGCCGCCGAACATCACGGTCGAGCGCAGCTTCACGTACTTGCTGTACGCGCGCACGCTTTCCTCGACCTGGGCGGCGAGTTCGCGCGTCGGCGTGAGGATCAGTGCGCGCACCGCGCGCTTCGCGCCACGTTGCTCGGTGTAGAACGTGTGCAGGCGTTGCAGGATCGGCAGCGTGAAGCCGGCGGTCTTGCCGGTGCCGGTCTGTGCGCCGGCGAGCAGGTCGCCGCCGCCGAGGACGGCCGGGATCGCCTGCTGCTGGATCGGGGTCGGCGACGTGTAGCCGAGCTCGTTGACCGCCTTGACCAGCGGTTCGGCCAGGCCGAGAGATTCGAAAGACATAGATACCACTCTTGAGTTTTATGATCGGCGATGCATCGCGCGGCCCGCGCGGCAAACCTGCATCGCAAAACAGCCAAAAAGCAAAAGGGCGCGGCCGCGGTTTCCCGCAGCCGCGCCCCGTGTGTGTGAGCCGCTTCTTAGTCGAGCGGCGCGGAACGCAGATCGCTCACCTGTTGCGGCGAGATCGGCGTACCGTTGTTACCCCAAGACATCCGGATATACGTGACGACCGCCGCGACCTCCTGATTCGACAGCGACTGTGCGAACGGCGGCATCCCATACGGACGCGGATTCTTGAACGTGCTCGGCGGGTAGCCGCCATTCAGCACCATGCGGATCGGGTTGACGGCCGATTCCATCATGATCGAGTGGTTGCCCGCGAGCGGCGGATAGGCCGGCGGCTTGCCGGCGCCGGTTTCGGCGTGGCAGGTCGCGCAGTTGTCCGCGTAGATCTTCTTGCCCTGGTCGAACAGCGCGTTGCCGAACTGCTTCGACGGCTCGTACTGCATGTTCTTCGGCGCTTCAGCCTTCTGCGGGATCGACTTCAGGTACGTCGACATCGCGCGCGTATCTTCGTCGGTCATGTACTGCAGGCTGTTGTGGACCACGTCCGCCATCGGGCCGAATACCGCGCCCTTCTGCGACACGCCGGCTTGCAGCAGGTCGGACAGCTCCTGCACGTGCCAGTCGCCGAGGCCGAGTTCCTTGTCGTTCGTCAGCGACGGCGCATACCAGTTCTGCAGCGGGATCAGGCCGCCGGCGAACGCCGACGAGCTCACCGGGCCGCCCATCATGTTGATCGACGTGTGGCACATCGAGCAGTGGCCGAGGCCTTCGACGAGATACGCGCCGCGGTTCCATTCGACCGACTTCGTCGGATCCGGCTTGTACTCGCCTTCCTTGAAGAACAGCGTGCGCCAGCCGATCAGCAGGTTGCGGTTGTTGAACGGGAACTTCAGTTCGTGCGGACGGCTCGGCACCGACACCGGCGCCACCGAGCGCAGGTACGCGTAGATCGCGTCCGAATCGGCGCGCGTGACCTTCGTGTAGCTCGCGAACGGGAAACCCGGGTACAGCAGGCTGCCGTCCTTCGAGCGACCCGTGTGCATCGCGCGGTAGAAGTCGTCCGACGTCCACTTGCCGATACCGGCCTGGTCGTCCGGCGTGATGTTCGGCGTGTACATCGTGCCGAACGGCGTCGCCATCGGCAGGCCGCCCGCGAACGACTTGCCGCCGCGCACGGTGTGGCACGCGATACAGTCGCCGACGCGCGCGAGGTATTCGCCCTTCTTGATCAGCGCGGCCTGGTCGGCCGGCGTGGCCGCGACGGCGGCAGCGCCGTGCAGCGTGTCGTTGCCCGGCCACAGGACCGGCACGAGGGCGGCGGCCGCGACGATCGCGACGGCCGAGAGTGCAAACAGGGACTTGCGTTTCATTGTGTCTGTCTCCCTTGCCTTATTGCGGTTCGCTGCCGCAGGCGAGCGGAGTCTTCATCGAACGCGCCGGGGCCGGCACGGGGTTGGCGGGCGCCGGTTGCGCGGCGAGCCATGCGGTCACAGCCGTCACGTCTTCGTCGGAAAGCTTCGCGGCGATGTCGTGCATGCAATCGGGCGCCTTCGCGTGGCGGTTGCCCGAGCGCCATGCGCCGAGCTGCGCGCTCAGGTAATCGGCGTGCAGACCCACGAGGCCCGGGATCGCCGGCTGCATGCCGGTCAGCCCTGCGCCGTGGCAGGCCACGCAGGCCGGCAGCTTGCGGGACGGGTCGCCCTGCGTGACGAGCTGCTTGCCGCGTGCGAGCGTCGCGGCCGGCAGCGTCGGCTTCGCCGGCGTCGGGTACGGCGGACGCTCGGCCGAGAAGTGCTCGGCGATTTCGCGCAGGTAGTCGTCGTTCAGGTACGTCAGCAGGTAGTTCATCGGCGGGTACTTGCGCCGGCCGTCACGGAAGTTGACGAGCTGGTTGTACAGGTACTCGGCCGGCTTGCCGGCAAGACGCGGGAAATAGTCGTTGTCCGTGCCTTGGCCGTGAACGCCGTGGCATGCGGTACAGCCGCGCACGCGCTCGGCCATGGTATCGGGTGCCTTGAGCGGCGCCTGCTGGGCGTGCGCTTGCTCCGTGGGCTTGGTCTGCGCTTGGGCAGCGCTCATAAGGCCCGCGCCGCCGATCATCAGAACGGCGAGCAGCGGACGGAAGAGGCGTCTTGAAGACACACGAGACTCCATGTTTATTCGTCGGGGACCTTGTCCGGGCTACGATCGGCTCGGCGCATGGACGGCAGGACAGCCGGGCTGCTGCGACGCGGCATTCTATCATCGATGGGTAATGACGGCTATTTGACGAAAGGACATCGGTTCCTGTCTGTTTGCGACTTGCGACAATTTGACGCGCATCGCGCGACGCTCGAGTGAACCGGCGTGCGCTTTCACCCTCGAAGACCGTACACTCGCGGGTCGCGCGGCGCCGCCTCCGCCGCAGGTCCAGTCATTTCTCCCGTTTCCGGATTCATCGATGACGTTTCTTACCCTGCCGTTGCCTGCCTCACGCTGTCCGTCCCGTTGCCGCCGCATTGCCGGCCTGCCGCTTGCGGGAGGGAATGCGCGATGAAGTTCGACAGCTTGTGGATCGGTCAGGTCGCGCTCGCGGCGCTGATGGATGCGGCGTTCGCGATGGCGGTCGGCTCGGCGCTGCTCAAGGCGTGGCTCGGCAAGGACGGCGCGCGGCCGCTCGTCGCGCCGTCGCACCCCGCATGGCTGCGCGCGCAACATTCGCTGGTCGCGGCGGCGCTGGCGCTGGTGCTCGCCGATCTCGGCTGGCTCGTCTACGAGGCCGCGACGATGAGCGGCGCGGGGCTCGGCGGCGCGTTCGCCGCGATGCCCGTCATGCTGATGCAGACGCACACGGGCTTCGCGTGGAGCGTCGCGTTCGCCGGCGCGGTAGTGCTCGCGATCGTCGCGCTCGCGAAGCCGGACGGCCCGGTCGCGCATGCGGTGCTGTGGCTCGCGGTGATCGTGATCGCGGCCGGCAAGGCCTCGCTCGGCCATGCGGCCGATAGCGGCGTGCTGTCCGCGGCGGTCGGCGTGCAGACGCTGCACCTGCTGGCCACCGCCGTATGGGGCGGCCTCGTGCTCGCGGGCGGGCTCGCGGTGCTGCCGGCGCTGGGGGCGTCGGTCGCGCGCGGCGCGCTGATCCGCATCGGCCAGCACCTGTCGCGCACGTCGATCGTCGCGGTCGTCTTCGTGCTCGGCACCGGCGTGCTCAACGCGATCCGCGGGCTCGGCGGCTCGCTCGCGCCGCTCGACGGCAGCACGTGGGGGCGCGTGTTGCTGCTGAAGCTGCTGCTCGTCGCGCTCGCGCTCGTGCTCGGCGGGCTCAACCGCTTCTCGGCGCTGCCGCGCCTGCGCCGCACCGCGTCGACCGAGGACGCGCACACGTTCCGCAACATCCTGCATCTCGAAGGGATGACGATGATCGGCGTGTTCGTCGCGGCGGCCGTGCTGTCGTTCAGCGTGCCGGGGTTCGCGGCGCTCGGCTGACCGGGGAGGCCGTGCGGGGCAGGGTAGCGACGCTCCCTGTCGACGCCCCGCGGATCGCAGAAGCAAAAACGGCCGCCTGTCGGGCGGCCGTGTGCCGAAGCCGGTGCGCGGCGTGATCGTCGCGCATCCCGGCTCGTCTCACCCCTTCATCACCACTCGGCGACGCTGCCGTCCGCGTGGCGCCACACCGGGTTGCGCCAGCGATGGCCCGTCTTCGCCATCTCGCGCACCTTCTCCTCGTTCACGTCGATGCCGAGCCCCGGGCCCTGCGGGATCGCGACGAAGCCGTCTTCGTAGCGGAACACCTCGGGGTTGCGCAGGTAGTCGAGCAGGTCGTTGCCCTGGTTGTAGTGGATGCCGAGGCTCTGTTCCTGGATGAACGCGTTGTAGCTGACCGCGTCGAGCTGCAGGCACGCGGCGAGCGCGATGGGCCCAAGCGGACAGTGCAGCGCGAGCGCGACGTCGTAGCTTTCCGCGAGCGTCGCGATCTTGCGGCACTCGGTGATGCCGCCCGCGTGCGATGCGTCCGGCTGGATGATGTCGACGTAGCCGCCCGCGAGGATGTGCTTGAAGTCCCAGCGCGAGTACAGCCGTTCGCCGAGCGCGATCGGCGTGTTGGTCTGGTTGACGATGTCGCGCAGCGCCTCGGCGTTCTCCGACAGCACCGGCTCCTCGATGAACATCAGCTTGTACGGATCGAGCTCCTTCGCGAGCACCTTCGCCATCGGCTTGTGCACGCGGCCGTGGAAGTCGACGCCGATCCCGACGTGCGGGCCGACCGCGTCGCGCACCGCCGCGACGTTCGCGATCACCTGCTCGACCTTGTCGTAGGTGTCGACGATCTGCAGCTCTTCGGAGCCGTTCATCTTCACGGCCTTGAAGCCGCGCTCGACGACCGCGCGTGCATTGTTCGCGACGTCGCTCGGCCGGTCGCCGCCGATCCACGAATACACCTTGATGCGGTCGCGCACCTGGCCGCCCAGCAGCGCGTGCACCGGCACGCCGTGATGCTTGCCCTTGATGTCCCACAGCGCCTGGTCGACGCCCGCGATCGCGCTCATCATGATCGGGCCGCCGCGGTAGAAGCCCGCGCGGTACATCACCTGCCAGTGATCCTCGATCAGGAGCGGGTCGCGGCCGACGAGGTAGTCGGCCAGCTCTTGCACGGCGGCCTCGACCGTGTGCGCGCGGCCTTCGACGACCGGCTCGCCCCAGCCGACGATACCCTCGTCGGTTTCGATCTTGAGGAACAGCCAGCGGGGCGGCACGACGAAAGTTTCGAGGCGGGTGATTTTCACGATGCGAGTCTCCATGGTTGACCGGCGCGGGCGCTCGGGCGCGGCGCACGGTCGCGTGCTTTCACGGTTATCCTAGCGTAGCCCGATAAAAAATAGTATTAATAGCACTATTGTGCAGATAGTGGGCAGCCGGCATGCCGGCGCAACGGAGAACGATCATTCAACGCGACCTGCATGGACAGACGGCCTTCCGGCTCGCGACGGCGATCCTGCGCGGCGACTATCCGCCCGAATCGCTGCTGCCGAGGGAACCCGACCTGATGGAGATGTACGGCGTGAGCCGTACGGTGATGCGCGAGGCGCTGCGCACGCTGACGTCGAAGGGGCTGGTCGAATCGCGGCCGAAAGTCGGCACGCGCGTGCGGCCGCGCCGTGCGTGGAACCTGCTCGATGCCGATCTGCTCGACTGGTATGCGCGCGTCGCGCCGCCGCTCGCGTTCGCGCTGAAGCTGCAGGAGATGCGCGAGATGATCGAGCCGTACGCGGCCGCGCTGGCCGCGCGTACCCATACACCCGACGCGTTCGACGCGATCGAGGGCGCGGCGCGCGCGATGGCCGCCGCGCGCAACGTCGACGAATGGGTGCGCGCCGACCTGCGTTTTCACCTGAGCGTGCTGGAGGCCGGCGGCAACGAGCTGCTGGTGCCGCTCGGCGCACTGATCGATCGCACGCTCGAGGCGCAACTGCAGTTGAACGCGCGTCGGGCGGACGTGTACAACGCGTCGCTCGCCGAGCATACGGCCGTCAGCGATGCGATCCGCGTGCGCGACCAGGACGGCGCGCGCCGCGCGATGGCAACGCTGCTCGCGGTGACGCGCGCGCGGATCGAGATGTCGTGACGGGAACGGGCGGGCGGGTGCCGCGCCGTCAGGCGTTCGCGCAGCCGCCCGGCTTGTGGATGCGTTCCGTCGACGGCGGATACTTCGCGAGCAGGCTCGCCGGTCGCCGCGGGCGCGCGACCAGGTCGCCGCCGCAGTTCGGGCATCGGCCCTTCAGCACGTCGTCCGCGCAGGTCGCGCAAAACGTACACTCAAATGTACAGATGCGCGCTTCCGCCGAATCGGGCGGCAGGTCCTTGTCGCAGCATTCGCAGCCGGGGCGTAGTTCGAGCATGACGGTCTCCTGGGTCGGTGGGGATGGGCGCCGCCCGGACATTGCGTGCGGCGCATGCGAGCGCTACTGTACGCGTTTGGATCGGCCCGGCCAACGGCGTCCCGCCCGGGCGCCGGCGATGCGCACGGGCTGCACCGGGAGACGACCATGCTTTATCGCGGAAGCTGTCATTGTGGAGACGTGACGTTCGAGGCGGAAGGCGACCTGCAGGGCGTGATGGCGTGCAACTGCTCGATCTGCCAGCGCAAGGGTGCGCTGATGTGGTTCGTGCCGCGCGACCACATGAAGCTGCTGACGCCCGACGAGAATCTAGCGACCTACATGTTCAACAAGCACGTGATCCGGCATCGCTTCTGCAAGCGCTGCGGGATTCATGCATTCGGCGAAGGCGTCGATCCGAAGGGCACCGCGATGGCAGCGATCAACGTGCGCTGCCTCGAGGGCGTCGACCTCGACGCGCTGCCCGTCACGCACTACGACGGCCGCTCGCGCTGAGCGGCGCGTCGGTGCGGGCGCCTGCGCGCCGCAATCGGATTACGACGGTTGCACGGCGGCCGCGTTCGGCGCCGGCGTTTCCGCCTGCGGTGCGGGCCCCGCGGTGCGCGTGCCGGCGTCGGCCGGGCGTTCGATCAGCGGCGCGAGCGCCGGCGCCATCGACTTCAGCAACTGCACGGCCATCGCGCTCGTGAAGTCGTAGCGCGCCGCATACGGCTCGTGTGCGGTCGCCGTCAGCACGCCGAAGAACCGGTCGCCGATCACGAACACGAAGGTGCCGCTGCGGTTGACCTTGCGCGACTCGATCAGCCGCGCGCCGCGTGCATAGACGTTGAAGCGCTGGTCGCCCGTCCCCGTCTTGCCGTACACGTCGAGCGTCTTGCCGTCCGGCAGCGTGAGCCCGCCCGCGAGGCGGCGCGCGGTGCCGTGGAGCACGACGTCGCGCAGCAGCGTGTGCGTCACGTTGACGATCTCCGGCGCCAGCATCGGCTGCGGCTGCGCGGCCGCGCGCACGAAGCGGGTTTCGTACGGCGTGCCCTTCGCGAAATCGAGCCGCGTGATCGTCTCGGTCGGCGCCTTCTGGCCGCCGTCCGCGATCAGGCCGATCAATTTCGCGAGCGCGTCGGGCTGGTCGCCCGATGCGCCGATCGCGGCCGCATAGGACGGCGTCACTTCGGCGAACGGGTAGCCGAGCGCGCGCCACGACTTCGTGATCTCCGCATACGCGCGCAGCTCGACCATGCGGCGGATGCGCCGGTCCTGCGTCGCGTGGTAGCGGGTCTTGTACAGCCACGAATACGTGTAGAAACGCGCATCGCGGCTGTCGCGCTGAACGTCGGCGAGCGCGGCGCCCGGGTGCGCGCGCAGGTAGTTGAGCGTCCACAGCGCGAGCGGATGGACGCTCGCGATATAGCCGCGGTCGTTGAGGTTGAAGCGGTCGATCGCGTACTTCGCATAGAGCGCGGCGAGATCGTCGTCGGACAGCGTCGCGGCCGGCGTGCCTTTCAGTTGCGCGCGCATCTGCGCATCGAACCACGCGAGCGATTCGTTCGGCGCGACGCTGCGCAGCACCGTCGCGATCTTCGGCGGCGACTTGCGTACGTCGCGCAGCATCAGCGCGAGCGCGTCGTCGGGCGACTTGCCCGCATAGCGCGTGTAGTAGCGCTTCACGTAGACCTGGCTTTCGCCGTCGACGAATTGCTGGAGGTAATGCTGGCGCTGCGCGGGATCGTTGAGCCACGACGACGACGGGCCGGCCGCCTGCAGTGTCTCGTAGTGGACGATGTCGCGCATCAGCCGCACGAACACGAGGTTCACCGAGTGCTCGAACGCCGCATGCAGCGTCAGGATGCGGCCGTTGTCCGACTTCTCGAAGTTGGAGAACACCTGCGCGCCGCCGCCCGTGTAGAACACGTCCGGGCTCGCCGAATACTTGCGTTCGACGGCTGCATCGAGCATCGCCTGCAGCGAGCGTTCGCGCGTATGCGACAGGTAGTCGAGCGCCCAGCGCGACAGAGCGTCGATCGGATCGGGCTTCACGCGCGCCAGCTCCGCGTTCGACAGGTTCGCATAACGCGCATGCAGGTCGGCGACGATCTGCAGGTACGTGATCAGCGTGCGCAGCTTCGCGGTCGAGCCGAGGTTGATGCGGCCGCCGCGATTCACGTCGAACGGCTGGTTCACGCTGTCGGTCTGCACGCGCAGCAGGTTCGCGCCGTTGCGGTGCTCGTACAGCGTGAAGCTGTACGTGAGGTGCGACGGGTCGTCCTTCGGCGCGAGCATCTCGAAACCATACAGGCCGGCGGCCTGCGCGCCGTCGCGCGTCGACGCCCGCGCGAGCCGCTCGGCGACCGCCTGCTGCACGCCGTTGTCGAGGGTGCTGGTGGCCTGGAGGTCGAGCTGGTCGAGCTGGTACAGGTCGCTGATGCCGAGCGCCGACAGCAGCGACGCGCGCGCGGAGGTGACGGCCTTGCGCGACACGAACGACTGCACGCGCGGGGCCGGCGGCGGCGCGCTGCGTTCGATCTGCGCGGCGAGCGCGGCATCGCGCAGCGCGGGCGAGATCACGCCGCCGTTCGACAGCAGCCGCAGGTAGCTGTCGGTCAGCTTCTGCAGCGCCGGATAGCCGCGATTGAGGAAGTACGATGGCGCGCGCTGCGCGATCAGCAGCGACAACACCTCGCGGAACGTCTTGCCCTGCTGGTCGACGTTGTCGCCGGTGGTCGGCGCGGACAGCACGCGGTTCACGTCGTTGAAGTCGCGGCCGTACCACGCGGCGAGACCGTCGCCGATGCCGGTGATTTCGCCCACGTGCGGCCGCGCGGCGAGCGGCACCGAATTCAGGTAGCGCACCACGATCGTGCGGCGCGCGAGCATCGTCTGCGGGCCGTTCAGGTAGGCGCGCACCGACGCGGAGGCGATCTGCCGCAGCTTCTCGGGCGGCGTCGCGGTGCGGCCCTCGGGCGAATGGCGGAACTTCTCGATCTGCGTCGCGAGCGTGCTGCCGCCCGGGCGCGCCTGGTGGCGGTTGACGACGTGCAGCGCCTGGTCGGCGAGCGCGCGGCCGAAGCGCCCCCAGTCGAGTGCCGGGTTGCGGTTCGGCTCGTTCGCATCGAGCAGGTAGCGATCCTCGATGAACAGCAGCGAATCGGTGATCACGCGCGGTACCGTGTCGAAGTCGGCATAGACGCGCTGCGGGAACACGGTCGCGAACAGCGGCGAGCCGGTCGAATCGAACAGCATCAGGCCAGTCTGGTCTTTCTCTTCGTAAGGAAGGAACAGCCCGCGCTGACCGAGCGACAGCATCCGCTGCGAATCGCGCGCCTGTTCGCTGACGACGAAG
Organism: Burkholderia sp. BCC0397; assembly: GCF_902832865.1. NCBI lineage: Bacteria > Pseudomonadati > Pseudomonadota > Betaproteobacteria > Burkholderiales > Burkholderiaceae > Burkholderia > Burkholderia sp. BCC0397. The sequence continues at coordinate 560,609 of NZ_CADFDL010000004.1, forward strand.
CCGCGCGCGAGCAGCCGCTGCTGGAACGCGGGAATCATCGCGTAGCCGAAGCGCTGGTCGTACGGGCCGTTCGCGGGGAAGCGGATGTGATCGCTCGGCCCCGCCTCGACCGTGTAGCCGACGTCGCGGGTGAGCTCGGACAGGTAGCGCGCCTGCAGCCGGGACGTTTCGATCTCGGTCTGCACGAGCCGCGCGACGATCGCCACCGCGATCAGCAGTGCGGCGAGCAAAGACCACTTGACCCACGTCCAGACCGATGCGGCACCGGTCACGCGCGGCAGGATACGATTCAGCGGCCGATTCATGGCGGCGTCTCCCTGAGGGACGCGGTTATCCGGCCGCACCCCATTAAGGATTAGTGTAGTCCTCCGCGGCGGGCTGCCAAGAGCGGTTGACTACCGAGATGCGCCGGCGCAACAGGCGTGCCCAGGCCAGCCGGGCGACGGGCCAACGGCCGTCGGAGCGCCTGCCGGCGCGCCGCCACGGCCATGCGAGGGTCGAGCGGGCAGCGGTGAGTCGGCGTGAAAAAATGGTGCGCGATTCCACGGCTCATTCAACTGACGAAATGGTCGATCAGGTGATCGACGAAAAGCCGGGCCTTGCGCGGAAAGTGCCGCCGGCTCGGGTACGCGACATTCATCTCGAGTTCCTCCAGCAGATAGCCCGGAAGCAGCGCGATCAATCGGCCTGTATCGAGATCCGGCTGGACGAGGAAGTCGGGCAGGACCGCGATGCCCATGCCCGACAGCGTCCAGTTGCGCAGCAGTCCGATGTTGTTCGACGACGCGGACTTGTTGGGCCGCACGGTAATGCGCGTCTGTTCGTGGTCGAACGACAGGTATTCGCCGGCGAAATCGGCATGGAACGCGAGACACGCATGCGACGCGAGATCGTGCGGATGGGCCGGCGCGCCATGTCGTTCGACATAGTGTGGCGCAGCGCAGACGATCCGGTGGATTCGCGAGAGCGGGCGCTTCACGAGGGTGTTGTTGCTGATGTGCTGGGACAGCAGCAGCCCGAGGTCGAAGCCCTCGGAGACGAGGTCGACGTGACGGTCCACGATCGTGACTTCGGGCACGATGGCCGGATGGCGTGCCTTGAACGCGTCGATGGCCGGCGCGAGCACGTGCATGCCGAACATGACCGGCGCGGCGATTTTCAGCGATCCGATCGGCTCGTGGTGCATCGATGCGATCGTTTCCTCGACCCGGTCGATTTCCTCGATCACGTGACGGATCTGCGCCAGATAGAGGTGGCCCGCGTCGGTCAGCGACAAACTGCGGGTCGTGCGATTCAGCAGGCGTGCGCCGAGCCGGTCCTCGATGCCCATGACGAGCCGGGTGGCCGACGAATTGGAGATGTTCAGTTCCGTGGCCGCGCGCGCAAAACTGTGCAGTTCGGCGACCTTGACAAATAACCGCATCGGTAGGAGTTCGTCCATTTTTTTATCGATAAAGAGAAAGTAACAATTGAATTCTATCTATCGATTTGATGACTTGAACGACTCGTTTAGGCGAATGATTATTATGGAATCGAATATTTATCTGGTGTGCGAAAGGTCCCAGAATGGTGGGTTTGAAGCGCATGTTGCCCGTCGCACATTGATTTGTCCTTTAATCCTTTTTGCGGAATTTGTATTTAGTAATTGTACGAAAATATTGGTCGATATTTAAGTGAACGCGTGCGGTTTTATCGACGCGATTTGAAGCGAACGAGACGCGTCCCTATCGCCATAGCAGCTTCGCGCGATCGTGCCGCCGCACGGCCTCGGCGAAGCAGTGAATCAGGTAGTCGCAGGCCACCGTGTTCAACGCGTCGCGGCGCGTGAGTACGCCGACCGACACGGCGGGAATCGTTTCCGCCACGTCGATCGCGACCATCCGTTCGCGAATCCAGTCGATTGCCATGAAGCTTTGGGGCACGCACGACACGGTGTCGGTATGCACCGACAGCGAAAACGCCGCGCTGAACGACGTGCATTCGACGATCGGCTGCGGCGCCGGATAGCCGTGCGCGACGAATACGTCCTGCAGCAGCCGGCCGATGCTTTCCGGCGACGTGTTGAGGATCCACTGCGCCGCCTGCAGTTGCGCGAGCGACGTGCAATGACGCAGCGGATTGCTCGCGCGCGTCATCAGGATCAGCTCCGATTCGAGCAGCGGCCGGAACGTGAATTCGGGCGACAGCCGCGCCGCGTCGACGATCGCGATCACGAAATCGAGCGAGCCGTCGCGCAGGCGCGGCAGCGCCGTGTCGAGAAACCCTTCGCGCACGTCGAGGCGAATGGCCGGCATCCGCTGGCGGAACGCGTCGAGCGCGGCCGGCAGGAAGCCGAGCGAGATCAGCGGCGTCAGCGCGCAGGCGAGCGCGCCTCCCGTGCCGCCCGACAACTGGATCACGTCGTCGCGCGCGTGCTGCATTTCCGCGAGGATCAGCCGGGCGCGCGCATAGACGGCCTGCCCGAAGCGGGTGAGCTGTGCGCCGCGCGCATTGCGCGTGACGAGCGGCACGCCGAGATCGAGTTCGAGTTCGCGGATCGCCTTCGTCAGCGCGGGCTGCGACAGATGGATCGCGCGTGCGGCCGCGCGCAGGCTGCCGTGTTCGGCGATGGCGGTAAGCGCCCGGAGCTGATGGTGTTTCACGGCGTGGCGTGGCGGGGCGCGGCGGCGGTTGCGACGCTCGTATCCTACCTGCGATGGCGCCGGGAAAAATACGTGATAACCGTGCGTTATCACGATCGAAAAATGTCGCTCCGGGGGATGTGTCTTGAATGTCTAGACTGCATGCGCGGGCCGCCGAACCGGCTGCGCACACGAGACGCACAACCAGTACGGAGACACACCTTCATGAAGGCGCCCCGAGCGGACAGCATGCTCGGCGGGCATGTCGGCGACGTTGCCGCATCCCCGTCCAATCGTCGGCTGATCGTCGCAATCACGATCGGCAACGGCCTCGAATTCTTCGATCTCACCGTGTTCAGCTTTTTCGCGGTGCTGCTCGGCAAACTGTTTTTTCCCGCGGTGTCCGCCCAGCAGCAATTGCTGATGTCGGTCGCGACCTTCGGTGTCGGCTTCATCGCGCGGCCGGTCGGCGGCGTCGTGATCGGGCTCGTCGCCGATCGCTTCGGCCGCGTGCCGGCGATGAACCTCACGCTCGTCACGATGGCGATCGGCACCGGGATGATCGGCGTGCTGCCGACCTATGCGCAGATCGGCATCGCGGCGCCCGTGCTGGTGGTCGTCGCGCGGCTGCTGCAGGGCTTTTCGGCCGGCGGCGAGGTCGGCGTATCGACGTCGCTGCTCGCCGAGCGCGCGCCGCCGGGCGAGCGCGGCTACTACACGAGCTGGCAGTTCGCGAGCCAGGGCGCCGCGGCGCTGGCCGGCTCGTTCGTCGGCTTCCTGCTGTCGTATTTCCTCGAACCGGCGGCGCTCGAATCGTGGGGCTGGCGCGTGCCGTTCCTGCTCGGCGTGCTGATTGCGCCGGTCGGCCTCTATCTGCGCGCGCGCTTCAATGCGATCGAGCAGCACGCGCCGGCCGCGGCCGCGCGGCGTCCGTCCGCGGTGCTCGGCACGGTGCTGCGGCGCGACGGCCGTGCGGTGCTGATCGCGCTCGGCCTCGTGATCGGCGGCACGGCCGCGCACTTCATCGTGCTGTATTACATGTCGACGTATGCGATCAGGGAACTGCACCTGCCGATGGATACCGCGCTGTGGTGCGGGATCCTGTCCGGCGCGGTGATGTTCGTCGCCGCGCCGCTCGGCGGGCGGCTGTCGGACCGCACCGGCAGCAAGCGCGTCGCGCTGTGGTCGCGCATCGCGCTGACCGTGCTGGTCCTGCCGGGGTTCTGGCTGATCCGCGCGGTGCCGTCGATCGCGACGCTGTATGCGGTCGTGATGCTGCTCGCCGCGCTGCACTCGATCAACGCGGGCGCGAACGGCGTGATCCTCGCCGAGCTGTTCCCGAAGAGCACGCGGGCAACCGCGCTGTCGATCGCGTATGCGGGCGGCGTGTCGATCTTCGGCGGCTTCGCGCAGTTCATCGTCACGTGGATGATCGGCGCGACCGGTAACCCCGCGGCGCCGGCGTGGTACGTGATCGTCTGCGGCGTGCTGTCGCTCGTCGCGCTCGCATTCGCGTCGGATCGCAGCGGCCACGATGCGTGACGGCAGGCGCTTCGTTCTTTCCACTTCGTGCCGAACCGTATGACGGCCACCGTTTCGTTTTCGTCCGCGCCCGCCGGCGTCATGGCCCACCCGTCGATCGAGGCGCCGCTCCTGTCGGTGCCGCGCGGCATCGGCGCGACCGGCATGCAGATCGGCATGCAGATCCGCGGCCGTTATCGCGAGCAGTGGAGCGTGCTGCAGGTCGGCCACGCGTACGAGGTCGCGTCCGGCCGCCGCCGGTTACCGCCCGCTGCCGCTGCCGCTGCCGCTGCCGCTGCCGCTGTCGCTGTCGCTGTCGCTGTCGCTGCCGCTGCCGGCGCGATGCGCCGACTGGTCGACCCGATTCATTCCTGACCGTTCCGGTTTCCACCGGAGCAGGCCGCGCGCCTGCGGGGGACGCGCACGCCTGCGTTTGGCCATTCGACCCGCGCAATGGAGACCTTCCGATGAAAAAACGGCTGTTGGCAGGCGCGGGTGTCGCGCTGATCGCGGGTGCGGCGCATGCACAGGGCAGCGTGACGCTGTACGGCATCATCGACGAAGGGCTGACCTACACGAGCAATCTCGCGATGACGGGCGCCAACGGCACCGTAAGCGGCAAGCCCGCGTGGCGGATGCTCGGCGGCGTGCAGCAGGCGAGCCGCTGGGGGCTGCGCGGCGCTGAGGATCTCGGCGGCGGGCTCGCGGCGGTCTTCACGCTCGAGAACGGCTTCGATCCGAGCACCGGCAAGCTCGGGCAGGGCGGGCTGATGTTCGGCAAGAAGGCATTCGTCGGGCTGTCGGGGCCGTTCGGCACCGTCACGCTCGGGCGGCAGTACGACACCAACGTCGATTTGCTCGGGCCGCTCGAAGCGGCTGCGCTGTTCGGCGGCTACATGGTTGCGCACCCCGGCGATCTCGACAACGTGAACAACGCGAACTCGACCAACCACGCGATCAAGTTCACGAGCAACGACTACGGCGGGTTCCGCGTCGCGGCGATGTACGGCGTCGGCGGCATCGCGGGCGCGGCGACGCGCAACCAGGTATGGTCGATGACGGCGGCGTACACGCGCGGGCCGCTCGCGGCCGCGGCCGGCTACCTGAATGCGCGCAACCCGAACGTGTCGTTCTTCGGCACGACGGGCAGCCCCGCGCCGGTCGTCGGCGGCGTGCCCGGCAACAACATGCTGTCGCCCGTCTATTCGGGCTATGCGTCGGCGCGCACGCTGCAGGTCGCGGCGGCGGGCGGCACCTATGCGCTCGGCGCGGTGACGCTCGGCGCGATGTATACGAACACGTCGTTTCGCCGGCTGGGCGACCTGTCGTCCGGGCCCAACCCGGGCGGCGTGTCCGGTAACGCGGTGTTCAACAACGTCGAGGCGAGCGTGCGCTATCAGTTCGCGCCCTACCTGTTCGGCGGCGTCGCGTACGACTACACGCGCGGCGGCGGCGTGAACGGCCGTGACAGCGCGACGTATCACCAGGTCGCGGCCGGGCTCGACTACTTCCTGTCGACGCGTACCGACGTGTACCTGACCGCGGTCTATCAGCGCGCGTCGAGCACCGATTCGACGGGGCGGGCGGCCGTCGCCGCGATCAACGGCCCGGGCGCATCGGCGAACGATCGCCAGTTCGAGGCGCGGCTCGGCATGCGGCACAAGTTCTGAGTGCGCCGGGAGACCGGCAAGGAGCAGGTGGTGCAAGTCCACTGCGATGAAGGCGTAGCGAACCACATTGGCCCCGAGCCGTGCGTCGGCCGCCGCGAGGCAGCCGGCGAAGCGTCGGTAGGGGAACGTGCGGGCCAGCCATTGAGCCGCGATAGTTGTGTTATTCCGGGTGCCGACGCGGTTCAGAACGCGGAAGGCAACATGAAGAGGTGCGTAAGCGCGAGTGCCTCGACGACCCGGCGTGGTCGGAGAACCTGGCACGTACGGATGCTCTTTGCGCGGGAACCGGGAGATCTCTCGTTCGGCCAACTGCAGCACGGGTTGGTCCGCGTCGGGAAGGTGAGGAGCCGTAGCCGATGATGAACGGACGGGAGAAGTCAGACTCTGCCATAGTAGCGACGAAGCCCGCGAACAAGGCCGGGAAGCCGGCTGCGGAGCGGGTGGAGCCAAGGGCGGGGACCAAGAGGAACACGGGTCAGTCGCATACGTGCCGGGCGCAGAACCGGGCAAGCGTGTCACAGGGGCTGGACCGTGTACGGCAGGCTGCAAGGCAGCGGAAGAAGGAACGGTTCACCGCGCTGCTGCACCACGTCACGATCGATCGCCTCAGGGCGTCGTTCCTTGCGCTCAAACGCAATGCTGCCCCTGGGGTGGACGGTATGACGTGGCGGTACTACGAGGCAGGACTGGAAGACCATCTCCGGCGCCTGCACGCGCAAGTACACAGCGGAGCGTATCGGGCACTGCCCGTTCTTCGGCAGTACATACCGAAGCCGGACGGCAAACAGCGCCCGCTGGGGATTGCCGCCCTGGAGGACAAGATCGTCCAGCGCGCGGTGGTCGAAGTGCTGAACGCGATCTACGAGGGGGACTTCCTCGGATTCTCGTACGGGTTCCGGCCCGGGCGCAGTCAGCACGACGCGCTGGACGCGTTGGCGACAGCGATCACCCGCACCCCGGTGAACTGGATTCTGGACGCCGATCTCAAGAGCTTCTTCGACTCGGTCAGTCAGGAATGGCTGATCCGATTCATCGAGCACCGGATCGGTGACCAACGCATCATCCGTCTTGTGCGCAAGTGGCTCAAGGCGGGCGTGCTAGAAGGCGGAGAGTTGAGCGTGAGTGAGGCAGGTACTCCGCAGGGATCAGTGGCTTCGCCGCTGTTCGCGAACGTGTACCTGCACTACGTCTTTGATCTCTGGGCCAATCGGTGGCGACGGCAAGAAGCCAAGGGCAACGTCATCATTCTGCGGTACGCGGATGATGTCGTGGTCGGCTTCGAGCACGAAGCCGACGCGAGGCGCTTCTGGGATGCGATGCGTTCGAGGTTGGACGAGTTTGCGCTTGCGTTACACCCGGAGAAGACGAGGCTGCTGGAGTTTGGTCGCTATGCGGCGGCCAATCGCCAAAGCCGCGGTCTTGGCCGGCCGGAGACCTTTGCCTTTCTGGGCTTCATCTTTATCTGCGGCAGATCGCGCCGGGGTGCCTTCCAGCTTCAGCGGAAGACTCGGGGCGATCGCATGCGGGCGAAGCTCAGGGGAATCAAGGAGGAACTACGGCGGCGCATGCATGAACCGATTCCTGTGCAAGGGAAATGGCTTGGTCAGGTGGTGCGCGGCTACTTCGCGTACCACGCGGTACCGACGAACTCACGCGCACTTGGCGCGTTCCGTTACCACGTCGTGGATCTCTGGCGGCGTGCGCTTCGACGCCGCAGCCAGAAGGATCACATGACGTGGACACGGGTCGAGCGGATCGCGGATGCCTGGCTACCCCAACCTCGAATCCTTCACCCGTGGCCGGATCGGCGGTTCGCCGTCAAACACTCAAGGTAGGAGCCCGGTGCCCGAATTGGGCACGCCGGGATCTGTGCGGGGGGTGTCCAGTAATGGGCATCCCTACCGCGATCGGGGCGAGGCTGCGGCCGCGGCGAGCGATGATATGCTCGCGGGACGCCCGCAACCGACGGGCGGTTTCACGATGCCCGTGCGCGACTGCGTTGCGCGGCGTTTCCGAGGGAAGAACCGACATCATGAGCCGCAAATTCATTCTGAAGGGCGACACGACCGATCACGGCGGCGTCGTGCTCGAAGGGATCGCCAATTCGTCGTTCGACGGGCGCGAACTCGCGTATCTCGGCGCGTCCGTGTTCTGCGCGGCGTGCAAGTCGCCGGGCGTGATCGTGTCGGACGGCGGCGAGCGCACGATGACCGTGATGGGCAAGGTCGTCGCGCTCGAACACGACCTGTGCCAGTGCCAGTGCACGCCGCTGCCGAAACTGATCGCATCGCAGGCCACCGGGACGATCTCGGGGTGACCGCCGCCGCGCGGAGGCGTTCGTCGTCCGCGCGGCATCGATGCACCGATGCCTGCCGTCAGGCGCTGCCTTCGGTCTCGATCACGAGGATGCGTGCTTCGCCGAGCGGATGCGCGACGTGCTCGGTGCCGGCCGTCGCGTGGAACACGTCGCCGGTTTCGAGCACCGTCGCGTGCTCGACGCCTGCTTCGCGGTAGCGCATCTCGACGCGGCCATCGAGCACCGCGAACACCTCCTCACCGTCGTTCACGTGCCAGCGATACGGCTGGTCGGTCCAGTGCAGCCGGACCGTGATGCCGTTCAGGTTCGCGATGTCGAGGGCGCCCCACGCGTGCTCCGCCGTGAATGTGGCGCTCCGGATGATCTTCATCGAGGTGTTCTCCAGCACGCGTGTGCGCCGCTTTCCAGTGATTTTCCCGACATCCGCACTCAGCGCGACGTTGCGCGCAGCGCCTGCTCGACGATCTGCTTGCGCTTCGCGAAGCCGGCAGCCGTACGTTCGGTGACGCGCGCCACGACCGCAGCCGGCGCGGTGTCGGGCGAGCCGGCGTCGAACGGCGGTGCGGGCGCGTATTCGAGCTGCAACTGGATCGCCTGCGCTTCTTCGTCGCCGACCAGCTCCGCGGCGATCGTCAGCGCGAAGTCGATGCCGGCCGTCACGCCGCCGCCCGTGACCAGGTTGCCGTCGCGCACGACGCGCTCGCGCACCGGTATCGCACCCAGCGGTTCGAGCAGCGCGTGGAACCTCCAGTGCGTCGTCGCGCGCCGCCCGCGCAGCAGGCCGGCCACGCCGAGCAGCAGCGAGCCCGTGCAGACCGACGTCACGTAGCGCGCGGTGGCCGCGCGCTGCTGCACGAACGCGATCGTTTCGGCATCGAGCAGCAATTCGTTGATGCCGATCCCGCCCGGGATGCAGATCACGTCGAGCGGCGGGCAGTCGTCGAACGTGCAGGTCGGCGCGAGCGCGAGGCCGCTGCTCGACGCGATCGCGTCGCGCGACTTCCACACCAGATGGACGGCTGCGTCCGGCAGCGACGCGAGCACGTCGTGCGGCCCGGTGAGGTCGAGTTGCTGGACGCCCGGAAAGACGAGAAGGCCGATATGCAGGGTCATGCGAAGGCTCCGAGAGGGAAGGGAACACGCGCCGTTCGGCACGGGATGGACAGATCGATTCTAGGCGCGTAGTGTTTGGCGAAATTGCCATATCACCCACGTTTTCAGCCAATCGCCATGCCTGCCGCCGCCCCGCGTTCGATCCTGGTCCTCGCGTTTCCCCGGGCGCAACTGCTCGATGTGACGGGGCCGCTGCAGGTGTTCGCGTCCGTCAACGAGCTCGCGCTGGAGCGCGGGCAGCCGGCGCCGTATGCGCCGCGCGTCGTGGCCGTCGAGGCGGGGCCCGTCGAGACGTCGTCGGGCCTCGTCGTGATGGCCGAGTCGCTGCGCGCGGCCGCGCGCCATCCCGATACGCTGATCGTCGCCGGCGGCAAGGGCGTGCATGCGGCGTCGAAGGACGCGCGGGTGGTGCGCTGGGTGCGGCAGCAGGCCGGGCGCGCGCGGCGCGTGGCGTCGGTCTGCACCGGCGCGTTCCTGCTCGCCGAGGCCGGCCTGCTCGACGGGCGGCGCGCGGTCACGCACTGGGCGCGCTGCGACGAATTCGCGGCGCGCTACCCGAACGTGCGCGTCGAGCCGGATCCGATCTTCATCCGCGAAGGCGCGCTGTGGACGTCGGCCGGCGTGACGGCCGGCATCGATCTCGCGCTCGCGCTGGTCGAGGAGGATCTCGGGCGGGCGACCGCGCTCGACGTCGCGCGCGAACTCGTCGTGTTCCTGAAGCGTCCGGGCGGACAGGCGCAGTTCAGCACGATGCTGTCGATGCAGCGCACCGCCGACCGGTTCGGCGAGCTGCACGCATGGATGGCCGAGCACCTGACGGCCGACCTGTCGGTGCCCGCGCTCGCCGAGCGCGTGAGCATGAGCGAGCGCAGCTTCGTGCGCCACTATCGTGCGGAAACCGGCCGCACGCCCGCGCGCGCGGTCGAGCAGATCCGGGTCGAAGCCGCGCAACGCCTGCTCGGCGAAACGGCCTGGCCCGTCAAGCGGATCGCCGGGCGTTGCGGCTTCGGTTCCGAGGAGACGCTGCGGCGCAGTTTCGTGCGTGTGCTCGGCGTGTCGCCGCAGGGATATCGCGAGCGGTTCGTGCGGTAACGGACGACGGATGAGCGGGGCCGGAGCGGCTGCGTCCGGAACTGAACGGAAACCGGTCGATTTCCAGTCCGAAATGTCGAAACTATTCAGGATCGGACAACAATAGGCGGGGGCTTGTGCCGTGCCCGCCGCGCGCTCTATTCTGTTCCGTTGGCGATTCGAAGGGGGAAGCAGCATGGACCGCATCCAGGCAATGGAAGTTTTTACCCGCGTGGTCGACGCGAACAGCTTCACGCGGGCGGCCGACACGCTCGCGATGCCGCGCGCGTCGGTGACGACCATCATCCAGAATCTCGAGGCGCTGCTCGGCGTGCGCCTGATGCACCGGACGACGCGCCGGCTGTCGCTGACGCCGGAGGGCGCCGCGTACTACGAGCATTGCATGAAGATCATCACGGAGATCGCCGAGGCCGACGCGAGTTTCCAGGCCGGCAACCGCAAGCCGAGCGGCATGCTGCGCGTCCACATGCCCAGTTCGCTCGGGCGGCGCATCGTGCTGCCGTCGCTGTCGATCTTCCGGCAGCGCTATCCGGACATCACGCTCGAACTGGGGCTGTCCGACCGCTACGTCGATCCGGTCGAGGAGGGCATCGACTGCATGATCCGGGTCGGGCCGCTCGAGGATTCGTCGATGGTCGCGCGGCGCATCGGGATGCTGAAGCGCGTCACATGCGCATCGCCCGACTACCTCGCCCGTCACGGCGAGCCGAACGAGATTGCCGATCTCGTCGACCATCATGCGGTGAATTTTCGTTCGAGCCACGGCGCGCGGGCGATTCCGTGGGTGTTCATGATCGACGGCAAGCCGTTCGAGGTGCGGATGAACGCCAGCGTCACGGTCAACGATTCGGATGCCTACGTGACGTGCGGGCTCGAAGGCTTCGGGATGATCCAGCCGACGCTGTTCATGGTGCTGCCGAACCTGCTCGACGGCTCGCTGGTCGAGGTGCTGCCGGACTGCAATCCGAAGCCGAAACCGATCTCGATCGTCTATCCGCACAACCGGCATCTGTCGCAGAAGGTGCGCGTGTTCGCCGACTGGATCGCGGAGGTGTTCGAGTCGACGCCGGCGCTGGAGGGTGGGGAGAACTGGCGGGGACGGGTGGGGACGGAGGCGGCGCTGGGGCCGCGCAGTTCGGTGGCGGCGTAGCGCGCCGGGGGCGGTCGACGCGATTTCGGCAGAGGAGTGGCTGGCGAGAATGGACGAGATGCCGCACGGCCATCCGGCTTGACGGAGGACCGTAACCATTTTGACACCCATTTACACCCATTTGGCTGGCTGCAGAGAAATGGGTGTAAATGGGTGTAGTATTGGTTCATGTTCCGAACCGACACCCTTCAGATCACACCGGAAGTCTTGGGCCTGATTGCCCGGATCGACGAATTCAAGGGCGCGTGGCGCGCCTTGGGTACGCTTGCGCCCGATCGACTGTCGGCCCTGCGGCGTGTTGCCACCATTGAGAGCATCGGATCGTCCACCCGCATCGAGGGCAGCAAGCTGAGCGACCGCGAGGTCGAGCGCCTGCTATCCAACCTCGCTATCAAGCAGTTCGAGACGCGCGATGAGCAGGAAGTGGCGGGCTACGCCGAGTTGATGGACTTGATGTTCCGGGCGTGGGAAGACATCCCGTTCAACGAGAACCACCTCAAGCAACTGCATCAGATCCTGCTGCAATACAGCCTGAAGGACGAACGCCATCGGGGCCGTTACAAGACGAGTTCCAACAGCGTCGCCGCCTTCGATGAAAACGGCGTGCAGATCGGCATCGTGTTCGAGACGGCCTCGCCGTTCGATACGCCGCGTTTGATGACGGAGCTGGTGCAGTGGGTGAATGACGAGCGGGAAAAAGCGTATCTGCATCCCCTGCTGATCGTCGCTGTCTTCGTGGTCGTGTTCCTGGAAATCCATCCATTCCAGGACGGTAACGGGCGACTGAGCCGCGTGCTGACGACCTTGCTATTGCTTCAAGCGGGCTACGCCTATGTTCCGTACAGTTCGCTGGAAAGCGTGATCGAGATGAACAAGGAAGCCTACTATCTCGCGCTGCGTCAGACGCAAGGCACGATCCGCACCGACGCACCCAACTGGCAGCCGTGGTTGCTATTCTTTTTGCGCTCGCTGGCCGAGCAGGTGAGGCGGCTTGAGAAAAAGGTCGAGCGAGAGAGAATCGTGCTGGCCGCGCTGCCCGCGCTGTCTTTGCAGATCGTCGAGTTTGCCCGCGAGCATGGCCGCATTACGATGGCCGAGGCGATCAAGCTGACTGGCAGCAATCGCAACACCTTGAAGCCACACTTGCGCGACCTGATCGAACGCGGGCATTTGGAGCAGCACGGCAGTGGGCGTGGTGTCTGGTATGGGCTGAAGTGAGTTGGACGTGGACGAGCGTGCGGCCAACTGTCTCGATGTTGGCCTGCATTCGTGTCCGCTGGAAGTCTTTTGTGCCGAGGGAGCGACGGGCGTGAGGGGCACCGGTAGTACACGCCGTGGCGGGAGCGGGCAACGCGCGACACCGCGTGCGCCGGATGAAGCAATGAAAAAAGCCGCTGTTTCTTTCGAAACAGCGGCTTTTCGCATTTGGTGGCGAATCAGGGATTCGAACCCCGGACCTGCGGATTATGATTCCGTCGCTCTAACCGACTGAGCTAATTCGCCGAAGACTTGAATTATGTAGATTGCCCATCAGGCTGTCAACACCTTTTTTCATCTCTCCCGAAAAAAGTGCCAGTGAGACTCACACCAGCCTTCGTTGCGGGCGGGTGCCGGTCGCCGGCAACGCCCGCCGACCGATTCCCGCCCGCTGCGACCGGGCGTCAATCCTGCGCGTAGATGTCCGAGTCCTTCGTCTCCTTGACGAACAGCAGGCCGATCACGAAGGTACCCAGCGCGATCACGATCGGATACCAGAGCCCCGAATAGATGTTGCCCTTCGCGGCGACGATCGCGAATGCGGTCGCCGGCAGGAAGCCGCCGAACCAGCCGTTGCCGATGTGATAGGGCAGTGACATCGACGTGTAGCGGATCCGCGTCGGGAACATCTCGACCAGCATCGCGGCGATCGGGCCGTAGACCATCGTCACGTAGATCACGAGGATCGTCAGGATCACGATCGTCATCGGCCAGTTGAGTTGCGCCGGGTCAGCCTTCGCCGGGTAGCCGGCCCCCTTCAGCGTCGACGCGAGCGTCTTGTCGAACGCCGCGCCCTGCGCCTTCGCGTCGGCCGCCTTGCCGTCGTAGGTCTGGATCACCGTGTCGCCGACCTTGATTTCGGCCAGCGCACCGGCCGGCGCCGCGACGTTCTCGTAGTTCAGGCCGGCCTTTGAGAGCGCGCTCTTCGCGATGTCGCACGAGCTGGTGAACTTCGACGTGCCGACCGGGTTGAACTGGAACGAGCAGGTGGCCGGATCGGCGACGACCGTGATCGGCGCCTTCTGCGTCGCGAGTTCGAGCTGCGGGTTCGCGTAGTGCGTGAGCGCCTTGAACAGCGGGAAGTAGGTCAGCGCCGCGATCAGGCAGCCCGCGAGGATGATCGGCTTGCGGCCGATCTTGTCCGACAGCGAACCGAAGAACAGGAAGAACGGCGTGCCGATCAGGAGCGCGATCGCGATCAGGATGTTCGCGCTGGCGCCGTCGACCTTCAGCGTCTGCGTGAGGAAGAACAGCGCGTAGAACTGGCCCGTGTACCACACGACGGCCTGGCCGGCCGTCAGGCCGATGAGCGCGAGGATCACGATCTTCAGGTTCTTCCACTGGCCGAACGCTTCGGTCAGCGGCGCCTTCGACGTCTTGCCTTCCGCCTTGATGCGCAGGAACACCGGCGATTCGTTCAGCTGCAGCCGGATCCACACCGACACCGCGAGCAGCAGGATCGACGCGACGAACGGCACGCGCCAGCCCCAGTTGCCGAACGCCTCCTCGCCGATGAACGTGCGCACGCCGAGGATCACGAGCAGCGACAGGAACAGGCCGAGCGTGGCCGTCGTCTGGATCCATGCGGTGTAGAAGCCGCGCCGGTTGGCCGGCGCATGCTCGGCGACGTAGGTCGCCGCGCCGCCGTACTCGCCGCCGAGCGCGAGGCCCTGCAACAGCCGCATCGCGATGAAGATCACGGGGGCGGCGATGCCGATCGACGCGTAGCCGGGCAGGAAGCCGACCACGAAGGTCGAGACGCCCATGATCACGATCGTCACGAGGAACGTGTGCTTGCGGCCGACGAGGTCGCCGAGCCGGCCGAACACGATCGCGCCGAACGGCCGCACCGCGAAGCCGGCCGCGAAGCCGAGCAGCGTGAAGATGAACGCGGCGGTCGGATTGACGCCGGAGAAGAAGCTCTTGCTGATGTAGGCCGCGAGTGACCCGGCCAGGTAAAAGTCGTACCACTCGAACACGGTGCCGAGCGACGACGCGAAGATCACCTTCTTCTCTTCGCCCGTCATCGGCGAGTGCGAAACTTGCCCGCCTAACGTTGCCATGAATCGTCTCCAAGTCGCTTGATATAGATGTGCGGCCGCCTTGGGTGGGCGGGCCTGTCGACGATTATTGGCACGGAAACTTACGGCGCACTGACTCGCGCGTACAAAACGACTGCGCGTTAACCCGGGTCGAATCGGCCGCTTCGCGGGCCGATCGTGGCGCGAACGGCCGGTAAATCGCCGGTTTCGACGTATTGGCGCCGAGCCGCGGCGGCGCGCGTCAGGGTTAATCCGGGGCGGTGTCGGCCAGCGGCAGGCTGATGCGCACGAGCGTACCGGCGAGGCGCGGCGCGTGCTGGTAGACGTGATCGTCGAGCGTCAGCGTGCCGCCGTGCTGGGTGGCGATCTCGCGCACGATCGCGAGCCCGAGGCCGCTGCCGTCGCCTTCCCGGCCGAGGATCCGGTAGAAGCGCTCGACGACGCGCTCGCGCTCGCCGGCCGGGATGCCGGGGCCCGTATCCTCGACTTCGAGATGCACGCGCCGCGCCGCGGGCTCGGCCTGCACGCGCACGGTGATGCGGCCGCCTTCGGGCGTGTAGCGGATCGCGTTGTCGACCAGGTTGCCGAGCATCTCGCGCAGCATCACCGGGTTGCCGTCGACATTGAGCGGCGCATCGTCGTCCGGGCCCTCGTACCCGAGGTCCATGCGTTTCGCGAGCGCGGCCTGTACCCAGTCGCGCACCGTGCGCCGCGCGAGCGCGGCGATCTCGACCGGCTCGAACGTGAGCCCGCTCGCGCGGTTCTCGGCGCGCGCGAGCGCAAGCAGTTGCGTGACGAGCCGCGCGGCCTGCTCGGAGCTCGTCGCGATCTGCTCGAGCGAGCGCTGCACGTCGGGCGGCACCGGGTGGCGCAGCGCGAATTCGGCCTGCGTGCGCAGGCCCGCGAGCGGCGTCTTCATCTGGTGCGCGGCGTCGGCAATGAAGCGTTTCTGCAGCGCCATGTTCTGTTCGAGCCGCGCGAGCAGGTCGTTGAACGACGTGACGAGCGGTTCGATCTCGGGCGGCGCGCGTTGCGCCTCGACGGGCGACAGGTCGTCGGGCCGGCGCGCGCGGATGTGCGCCTGCAGCGCGTTGAGCGGCGCGAGCCCGCGCGACAGCCCGAACCAGACGAGCAGGATCGCGAGCGGCAGGATCACGAATTGCGGCAGGATCACGCCCTTGATGATGTCGTTCGCGAGCGCGTTGCGCTTGTCGAGCGTCTCGCCGACCTGCACGAGCACGGGCTGCGCGCCGCTCGCCTGCGGCAGCGCGACGGTCGTATACGCGACGCGCACGTCGTTGCCGCGCAGCAGGTCGTCGCGGAACACGACGACGCCCGGCGGCGGGCGGTCCTCGTCGCGCGGCAGCGGCATGTCGGCCTCGCCCGCGACCAGCTCGCCGCGCGTGCCGAGCACCTGGAAGTAGACACTGTCGATGTTGTCCGCGCGCAGGAAGTCGCGCGTTTGCTCCGGCAGCGTCAGCTCGGCGACGCCGTTGACCGGATGGATCTGCCGTGCGAGCACGTATGCATTGGTCTCGAGCGCGCGGTCGAACGGGCTGTTCGCGATCGTCTTCGCGACGAGATAGGTGACGGCGATGCTCATCGGCCACAGCAGCAGCAGCGGCGCGAGCATCCAGTCGAGGATTTCGCCGAACAGCGAGCGCGGGCGCGGCGTTTCGGGCGATTCGGTTTCGTCGGGCGGCGCGAACGGGTTCTCGTAGCGCGCGTCGCGCGCCTCGTCGGCAGCCGACGACGGCGCGCCGGTCGGGTGGCGGGAATGGGCCGGCGTGGCCATCGCGGCGCCGCCCGGCGTCAGCGCAGCGGCGTGCCGGCCGCCGCGGGCTGGGGCGCCGCCATGTCGGCCGGCGTCGCGGGCGCGACCTTCTCGAGGCAATAGCCGAGGCCGCGCACGGTCGAGATCCGCACGCCGCTCGGTTCGATCTTCTTGCGCAGCCGGTGCACGTAGACTTCGATCGCGTTGTTGCTGACTTCCTCGCCCCATTCGCACAGGTGATCGACGAGCTGTTCCTTCGACACGAGCCGGCCGATCCGCTGCAGCAGCACCTCGAGCAGGCCGAGTTCGCGCGCGGAGAGATCGAGCACGTGATCGTTCGCATACGCGATCCGGCCGACCTGGTCGAACGCGAGCGAGCCGTGGCGCACGACGGTCGGGCCGCCGCCGGCGCCGCGCCGGGTCAGCGCGCGCACGCGCGCCTCGAGCTCGTTGAGCGCGAACGGCTTGGCCATGTAGTCGTCGGCGCCGAGGTCGAGCCCCTTCACGCGTTCGTCGACGCTGTCGGCGGCGGTCAGGATCAGCACGGGGAGATTGGAATTGCGCGCGCGCAGGCGCTTGAGCACGTCGAGCCCGGACATTTTCGGCAGCCCGAGATCGAGGATCAGCAGGTCGAAAGTCTGCATCGACAGCGCGGTGTCGGCGTCGACGCCGCTCTTCACGTGATCGACGGCATAGCCCGATTGGCGGAGTGACCGGGTGAGGCCGTCCGCGAGTATGCTGTCGTCTTCGGCGATGAGAATTCGCATGTTGCTGACCGATGCCGGCAGGGCGTTCGCGCCGGTGCGGCTGTCTCCGAAGTTATTTGTGTACAACGCTCTGCATTGCGGGCTTGCACAAAACACTGTTTTTTTATACAGTGTCTGCATTCGTGGGCAGCGCTTGAAGCGGGCGCGCCTCTAACAGACGCTGCTCATCATAGCAAAGGACGATTCATGGAAGATAGCAAGAAGGGCTCCGGGATGACCGCCGAGAAGAGCAAGGCGCTGGCGGCCGCGCTCGCACAGATCGAGAAGCAGTTCGGCAAAGGGTCGATCATGCGCATGGGCGACGGCGAGGCGGCCGAGAATATCCAGGTCGTCTCCACGGGGTCGCTGGGTCTCGACATCGCGCTGGGCGTCGGCGGCCTGCCGCGCGGCCGGGTGGTCGAGATCTACGGTCCGGAATCGTCCGGTAAAACCACGCTCACGCTGCAGGTCATCGCTGAACTGCAGAAGATCGGCGGCACGGCAGCCTTCATCGACGCCGAGCACGCGCTCGACGTCCAGTACGCATCGAAGCTCGGCGTGAACGTGCCGGAACTGCTGATCTCGCAGCCGGACACCGGCGAGCAGGCGCTGGAAATCACCGATGCGCTGGTGCGCTCGGGCTCGATCGACATGATCGTCATCGACTCGGTCGCGGCGCTCGTGCCGAAGGCCGAAATCGAAGGCGAGATGGGCGATTCGCTGCCGGGTCTGCAGGCTCGCCTGATGTCGCAGGCGCTGCGCAAGCTGACCGGCACGATCAAGCGTACGAACTGCCTCGTGATCTTCATCAACCAGATCCGGATGAAGATCGGCGTGATGTTCGGCAATCCGGAAACCACGACGGGCGGCAACGCACTGAAGTTCTATTCGTCGGTGCGTCTCGACATCCGCCGGATCGGCTCGATCAAGAAGAACGACGAGGTGATCGGCAACGAAACCCGCGTAAAGGTCGTCAAGAACAAGGTATCGCCGCCGTTCCGCGAAGCGATTTTCGACATCCTGTACGGTGAAGGCATTTCGCGTCAGGGCGAGATCATCGATCTCGGCGTGCAGGCGAAGATCGTCGACAAGGCAGGCGCCTGGTACAGCTACAACGGCGAGAAGATCGGCCAGGGCAAGGACAACGCGCGTGAATTCCTGCGCGAGAATCCGGAAATCGCACGCGAGATCGAGAACCGCATCCGCGAATCGCTCGGTGTCGTCAGCATGCCCGATGGCGTAATCAACGAAGCCGAGGCGTTGGACGAAGAAGAGTAATGGTTGCGCGCCGAGGTCAGGCTGGCGAGCCGGAGGAGCGTGACACGCCCGAAATGGCGGGTCGCTCCGGCCGGCGAGCCGGATCCTCGGGCGCCGGCCGGCGGGACGCAGGCGGCAACGCCGCGAACCGCGCCGCGACGAGGGCATCCGACGATGCCCTCGTTTCGTTTGAGATTGCCGCACCGGACGATCCGTTCGACGACGATGAGTCGTTCGACGCACACGATCGCTCCCGCCGTCGCGTGTCCGGTGTCCGCTTCCCGGGCGAGCGCGCAGCCGACGCCGCCGCGCCGGTCAGGGAAGATGTCTATACCCGCAGCAGCCAGCATCCGCGCCGCGCCCGCCGCGCGTCCGGCGGCTCTGCCAGCGCGGCTTCCGGCGACGAGTCGGGCGCCACCGAGCGCAAGTCGTCGAAGCCGCCGCGGTCGTTGAAGGGCCGCGCGCTCGGCTACCTGTCTAGGCGCGAATACAGCCGAGCGGAGCTCGCGCGCAAGCTCGCACCCTACGTCGGCGAGGACGAATCCGTCGAACCGGTGCTCGATGCGCTGGAAAAGGAAGGCTGGCTGTCCGACGCGCGCTTCGCCGAGAGCCTCGTGCATCGTCGCGCATCGCGCGTCGGCGTCGCGCGCATCGTCAGCGAACTGAAGCGCCATGCGGTCGGCGACAGCCTCGTCGAAGAGGTGAATGCCCAATTGCGCGAGACCGAGTTGACGCGCGCGCAGGCCGTCTGGCGCAAGAAATTCGGTGCACTGCCGCAAACGCCCGCGGAGCGCGCGAAGCAGGCGCGCTTCCTTGCCGCGCGCGGCTTCTCGAGTGCGACCATCGTGAAGTTGCTGAAAGTCGGCGACGATTTCCCGATCGACGACTGACGAGCCCGGTCGCGCGCGTGGCGCGCGATTTTGCTGCATTGCAACTGCTTCCGGCAGGCGGGAATACCCGCCGTCGCGGCAAACTGTCTCAAATACCCAATATGCTAAAATCCACGGGTTTTCCTCTTCGGCCTCAACCTCCAGCATGCCGCTATCCGAGCCCGTGCCCCGTCAGTTGCGACATCGACGCGCAATCCGAGCGGAAGCCTACGAGCGCGGCGACGGCTTGTGGGACATCGAAGCCTGCCTGACCGACCACAAGCCGCGCGATGTCGCGCTTGCGTCGGGCATCCGGCCCCAGGGCCTGCCGATCCACGAACTCTGGCTGCGCGTGACCATCGATCGTGACCTCAATGTCGTCGACGCCGAAGCGTCTTCGGAATGGGTGCCTTATCCCGGTCACTGTCAATCCGCCCCGCCTGCCTATCGGGCCCTCATCGGGCTCAATCTCTTCCGCAATTTCCGCCGCAACGCGAACCGGCTGCTCGCCGGCGTCGCAGGCTGTTCCCATCTCACCGAACTGTGCGCCGTGCTGCCGACGGCCGCGATCCAGGCGTTCGCCGGTGATGTGTGGAACGTGCGCGAGGAGGGCGGCGAAGGGCCGGATCATGACGGCGTGCACGCCGAACCGCCGTTCCAGCTCGGCCGCTGCCGCGCGCTGCGATTCGACGGCGAGGTCGTGCGGCAGTACTACCCGCGCTGGTATGGCCCGATTCGGCCGGATCTGCCCGGTGAAGGCAGCACGAAGGAATGAACGGAAATCATTCGAAGAAGCGTCTTAGCGACATTTCATCCAACTCTCAGACTGAAGGGAATCACGCATGAAGATTCACGAGTACCAGGGTAAGGAAATCCTGCGGAAGTTCGGTGTCGCGGTACCGCGCGGCAAGCCGGCGTTCTCGGTGGACGAGGCCGTCAAGGTGGCGGAAGAGCTCGGCGGCCCGGTTTGGGTCGTGAAGGCTCAGATTCACGCGGGTGGCCGTGGCAAGGGCGGCGGCGTGAAGGTGGCGAAGTCGATCGAGCAGGTGCGCGAATACGCGAACCAGATCCTCGGCATGCAGCTCGTCACGCACCAGACCGGTCCGGAAGGCCAGAAGGTCAACCGCCTGATGGTCGAAGAAGGCGCCGACATCAAGCAGGAACTGTATGTCAGCCTCGTCGTTGATCGCGTGACGCAAAAGATCGTTCTGATGGGTTCGAGCGAAGGCGGCATGGACATCGAAGAAGTCGCCGAAAAGCACCCGGAACTGATCCACAAGGTCATCGTCGAGCCGTCGACGGGCCTGCTCGATGCTCAGGCCGACGACCTCGCCGCGAAGATCGGCGTGCCGGCCGCATCGATTCCGCAAGCGCGCGCGATCCTGCAAGGCCTGTACAAGGCATTCTGGGAAACCGACGCATCGCTGGCTGAAATCAACCCGCTGAACGTCTCCGGCGACGGCAAGGTCATCGCACTCGACGCGAAGTTCAACTTCGACTCGAACGCGCTGTTCCGTCACCCGGAAATCGTCGCGTACCGCGATCTGGACGAAGAAGATCCGGCTGAAATCGAAGCGTCGAAGTTCGACCTCGCGTACATCTCGCTCGACGGCAACATCGGCTGCCTCGTGAATGGCGCAGGCCTCGCGATGGCGACGATGGACACCATCAAGCTGTTCGGCGGCGAGCCGGCGAACTTCCTGGACGTCGGCGGCGGTGCGACGACCGAGAAGGTCACGGAAGCGTTCAAGCTGATGCTGAAGAACCCGGACCTGAAGGCGATTCTCGTGAACATCTTCGGCGGCATCATGCGCTGCGACGTGATCGCGGAAGGCGTGATCGCCGGTTCGAAGGCCGTGAACCTGAACGTGCCGCTCGTCGTGCGCATGAAGGGCACGAACGAAGACCTCGGCAAGAAGATGCTGGCCGATTCGGGCCTGCCGATCATCTCGGCTGACAGCATGGAAGAGGCTGCGCAGAAGGTCGTCGCGGCTGCCGCAGGCAAGTAACGCTATCGAATACGCATGGCGGCGCGGCTAGCACGCGACGCCCATCGAACAGAGGTCAAAATACATGTCGATTCTGATCAACAAGGACACGAAGGTCATCACGCAGGGCATTACCGGCAAAACCGGTCAGTTCCATACGCGCGCCTGCCGTGAATACGCAAACGGCCGCGAAGCATTCGTCGCGGGCGTGAACCCGAAGAAGGCCGGCGAAGATTTCGAAGGCATTCCGATCTACGCGAGCGTCAAGGAAGCGAAGGCGGAAACCGGCGCGACCGTGTCGGTCATCTACGTTCCGCCGGCAGGCGCAGCCGCTGCGATCTGGGAAGCGGTCGAAGCCGACCTGGATCTCGCGATCTGCATCACGGAAGGCATCCCCGTCCGCGACATGATCGAAGTGAAGGACCGCATGCGTCGCGAAGGCCGCAAGACGCTGCTGCTCGGGCCGAACTGCCCGGGCACGATCACGCCGGACGAACTGAAGATCGGCATCATGCCGGGTCACATCCACCGCAAGGGCCGCATCGGCGTCGTGTCGCGTTCGGGCACGCTGACGTATGAAGCGGTTGCCCAGCTGACGGCACTCGGCCTCGGCCAGTCGTCGGCAGTCGGTATCGGCGGCGACCCGATCAACGGCCTGAAGCACATCGACGTGATGAAGATGTTCAACGACGATCCGGATACGGATGCGGTCGTGATGATTGGCGAAATCGGCGGTCCGGACGAAGCCAACGCCGCCGAGTGGATCAAGGACAACATGAAGAAGCCGGTCGTCGGCTTCATCGCGGGCGTCACGGCGCCTCCGGGCAAGCGCATGGGCCACGCCGGCGCGCTGATCTCGGGCGGTGCGGATACGGCCGAAGCGAAGCTGGAAATCATGGAAGCGTGCGGCATCACCGTCACGCGCAACCCGTCGGAAATGGGCCGTCTGCTGAAGAAGGCGCTGTAATTTCCGCGTGGTTCGTCCTGCAGAAAACGCCGGCTTTGCCGGCGTTTTTTGTTATGCTCGCGCAATGAATTCGTAAGCACCGGGCATGCGTCCTGCATGTGCCGGCGATGAACCGGGTCGCCCCTGACGCGGCCGCTGTCCTTTCCTCACCGCCATGCTCGAATTCCTGACCTCGCTGCACTGGGGCGCCATTCTCCAGATCATCATCATCGATATCCTGCTCGGCGGCGACAACGCGGTCGTGATCGCGCTCGCGTGCCGCAACCTGCCGGCGAGCCAGCGGCTGCGCGGCGTCGTCTGGGGCACCGCGGGGGCGATCCTGCTGCGTGTCGCTCTGATCACGTTCGCGGTCGCGCTGCTCGACGTGCCGTTCCTGAAGCTCGGCGGCGGGCTGCTGCTGCTGTGGATCGGTATCAAGCTGATGGCGCCGGCCACCGACGCGCACGACGACATCAAGCCGGCCGACCGGCTGTGGGACGCCGTGAAGACGATCGTCATCGCCGATGCGGTCATGAGCCTCGACAACGTGATCGCGATCGCCGGCGCGGCCGAGCAGGCCGATCCGTCGCACCGGATCGCGCTCGTGATCTTCGGGCTCGTTGTCAGCGTGCCGATCATCGTGTGGGGCAGCACGCTGGTGCTGAAGCTGCTCGACCGTTTCCCGGTCGTCGTGGCGTTCGGCGCGGGGCTGCTCGGCTGGATCGCGGGCGGGCTGATCGTGAACGACCCGGTCGGCGATCGCTGGCCGGTGCTCGATACGCCATCGGTGGTCTACGGCGCGAGCATTGCCGGCGCACTGTTCGTCGTCGCGATCGGTTACGCGCTCAGGAAACGCCGCAGCGTGCCGCACGCGCACTGACTGGCCATCCGGCCGACTGCCGGCTTCGCGGCCAGCTGGCTACGATCGAGACGCCTGCCTGTATCGGCAGGCGTTTTTCGTTTCCGGAGCCTGTCATGTTCGAAGCCTTTTCCGTTTCCCTGTTCCGTCGCGTTGCCGCTGATCTCCGGCGCGCGAACCGGCCGTCGCCTCGCTGGCGGCTGGCCGGCTTCACGCTGATCGAACTGATGATCGTGCTGGCGATCGTCGGTGTCATCGCGGCCTATGCGATTCCCGCGTACCAGGATTACCTCGCACGGTCGCGCGTCGGCGAGGGGCTTGCGCTCGCGTCGTCCGCGCGGCTCGCGGTCGCCGACAATGCCGCGAGCGGCGCGAGCCTCGACGGCGGCTACAGCCCGCCTGCCGCGACCCGCAACGTCGAATCCGTCACGATCGACGGCGCTACCGGCCAGATCACGGTCGCGTTCACCACCCGCGTCGCCGCGGCCGGCACGAATACGCTGGTGCTCGTGCCGTCGGCGCCGGACAAGGCCGATGCGCCCACCGCACGCGTGCCGCTCAAAAAGGGGGCGATACAGGCGGGCGCGATTGCGTGGGAATGCTTCGCCGCGGGCAAGGACGCGTCGTCGCTGCCGGCGCCGGGAGCGGGGCCGTTGCCGGGTAACGCCGCGACGCTGCCCGCGAAATATGCACCCGCGGAGTGCCGCGCATAAGGCTGGCGGAGAAGGAGGGCGGCCGCGCATGCGGCCTGCCGGCCGCCGCTTCGGCCGGCGGGGGCCGCGGCCTTGCGCCGGCTCGCGGAGCGACAGCCCCGCACAGAGCAGGGAAAGTTTTGTATAGTGCGCCGGTTGCTGACATCCGGTTCGCTCATGCCTTCTACTTTTTCCCGTTCGTTGTCGCTCGTTGCGCTGGCTGTCGCCCTGATCGTGCCGTACGCGATCACCAATCACACGTATCCGATCCCGACCTTCTATTCCGAGTTTTCCGCGCTGGTGCTGTATCTGCTGGTGGGCGCGTCCGTCGTGCTGCTCGCGCGCACCGGCCGCCCGGCCGAGCCGTTTGCCGCACCGGCTGCGTTCGCCGTGCCGCTCGGCTTTGCGGCGGTGCTGCTCGCGCAGGTTGCGCTGATCCCGCTCAAGGTGCCGTCGATGAACTGGCTGGCGGTCGGTTATCTCGCCGCCGCGCTGGTCGCGATGCAGGCCGGCTACGCGCTTGCGCGCGACGGGATGGCGGAAACCGTGTCGCGGATGATGGCCGGTGCGCTGCTCGTCGGCGGCGTGTTCGCGGTCGGTACCCAGATCGTGCAGCTGTTCCACCTCGAGTCGGCCGTCTCGCCGTTCGTCGTGGTGTACAACATCGCGGTCGACCGCCGTCCGTACGGCAACATGGCGCAGGCGAACCATCTGGCCAGCTACATCGCCTTCGCGCTCGCGGGCGCGCTGTATCTGGTGCAGACGCGCCGGCTCGCGGTGTGGGCATGGCTCGCGCTGTCGCTCGTGCTGTCGGTCGGTCTCGCGCTGACGGTGTCGCGCGGGCCGTGGCTGCAGGTCGCGGTGATGGTCGTCGCGGGCTTCTGGATGGCGTGGATCGAATCGCGCCGCACGCCGGGCAATGCGCGTGCGTGGCTGATACCGGTCGTGCTCGCGGTCGCGTTCATCGCGGTGAACGTCGCGGTGCGCTGGGCCAACGTGCACTATCACCTGAATCTCGCGGAGTCGGCAGCCGACCGGATGCGCGACGCCGGGCAGATCGCGCCGCGCCTCGCGCTGTGGAAATACGGGCTCGCGATGTTCCGCGAGCATCCGCTGCTGGGGGTCGGCTGGGGCGAATTCCCGTCGCACCAGTTTGCGCTCGTGCGCACGCTCGGCGGCGTCGAGATCGCGAACAATTCGCACGACATCTTCATCGACCTGCTCGCGAAGTCCGGTCTCGTCGGGCTCGGCGTGCTCGCCGTCACGCTCGTCACGTGGTTCGTGCGCGCGGTGCGGGCGCCGCAGTCGAGCATGCGCGTATTCGGCTTCGCGCTGATCGGCATCCTGCTGATGCATGCGCTGGTCGAGTATCCGCAGCAATACATGTTCTTCCTGCTGCCGGCAATGTTCGTGATCGGGCTGCTCGAGGTGAAGCCGCTGCGCATCCTGCCGGGGCGTGCGGCATTCGGGCTGTTCGCGGTGCTGTCGTTCGGCGGCGTGCTGGCGGCGGTGCCCGTGCTGCGCGATTACCAGCGTGCGGAAGTGCTCTATTACGGCAGCAATCCGGCCGCGCAGTACCGCGATGCGCCGTCGCTGCTGTTCGGCGCGTGGGGCGATTACGGTGCGGCGACGCTGCTCCCGATTTCGCCGGACGATTTGCCGGCCAAGCTCGCCGCGCACGAGCGTGCGATCGCGCTGCTGCCGGGCGAGACGGTGCTGCGCCGCTACGCGGTGCTGCAGGCGCTGGCCGGCCGCGAAGCCGACGCGCTCGATACCGTCGCGCGCCTGCATGTGTTTGCGAAGGAATTGAAGGACTGGCCGCAACAGCTGGCCGCGTTGTACAAGCTGTGCAACCAGGAGCCGGCGCTGAAGACGTTCAGGGCGGCCGTCGTCGCGAAGTACGGGGAAGCGCCGGCCGATGAGGGCGACGACTCGGACGACGACGATTCGGATTGACGCATGTCGTGCCCGCCGGAACGGGGAATTCCGGCGTTTGTCGGGGCGCGATGCAAGCGGGCTCACGTCGAAGCAACCCGACGCGGCGCGTAGCGCGCCGATCCGGTCGGATCTCGATTACCTCGCAGATCGCGCGGATTCCGGTCGAATGAGCGGTGATTCGCGTCAACCATTGTCAAATTGCCGCCGCTGACCGGGCGGCGCGTGCACAATGCGCGGAAGTGCTCGCGTGCCCGCGGCGCGGGGCATAGCCGGTGCGAACACGGAAAACTTCCCGGTTATCCGGGCATTCCGCCGGGCAGGATCGCGGCCGGGCATTGCCCGACCGTGCGGCCGTAACGGGGCGCTGGTCCGATGGCCGCGGCGCAGTACGACACATGCGATACGGCCGAGGGAAGGCTGCCGACGCGCGGCGCATGTGCCCAGAACAGTGCTGAAGAACGATATTCGACCATGGCCATTCGCTCGACCTACCTGATCCTGCCCGCCGTCGCGATGCTGTTTTCCGGCTGCGCGATGCTGTCGTCGTCGCAGGAAAGCAAGCTGACCTGCCACATTCCGCGTGCCGTCTATCCGGATAGCGCGAAGCCGCTCACGCGCCCGGCGACCGTGCTCGTGCGTGCGTTGATGACGACGTCCGGCGAAGCGCAAAACGTCACCGTGACGACGAGCAGCCGCAATGCGGCGGCCGATCGCGCGGCCGTCGAAGCGATGACGCACGCGACCTGCGCGCAGACCGGCGCGACGGCGAATCCTTTCCTGCTGACCCAACCCTTCGTGTTCGAGCCGCAGCGCGGGCAGTGACGCGGGGCGGCGTGTGCCGCGCGCCGACAGCCGCGCCGTTGCACGCGGCCACCGAAAGTCGATATGTGCGGCAGTCGCGCCGCACGCGCGATGTGCGCTGCCGCGGAGCCGGCACCCGAATCGCGACGGGGCTCCGCGGCAATCGCATCGGAACGGTCAGAACTGCCGCTTCTTGAGCGTATAGGCGACCAGCGAATACAGCGTGTTCGTCTGCGCGTTGAAATATCCGCCCTGGGTCGCCTTCTCCCTGCTTGAGTTCCAGGTCTTCCCCGCGTCGCTGCTGACGAACGTGAGATCGAGCGGTGTGCCGTTGCGCCTGGAGTCGGTTGCGTAGACGAGCAGCAATCCGTCCCGGCCGACGCTCAGGCTATCGAGCGTCAGCGTGTCGTCAAACGAATGCAACTGCTGCACCTGCCCGGGTGCGCTGTTCGTCCAGGTAGAAATGGCGCCGACGCGTTGTCCGTTGTCAGCGGGATTATCGAAATTGCGCGGCTCGCCGAGGCGCGACAGCGCGTAAAGCGCATAGTGATTCGACGCGGCCGGTGACGAGGACAGGTTGACGATCACCTGTTCAGGCAGAACGGCATCCAGGGCGAACTCGGATTGCTCCCAGCCGAGCCGATAGACGACGCTTCCGGCGGAAGCATGCTCGGATTTCTCGATGTGGTACGCCACGCGCAAGGTACCGTCCGGGCCGAGGTCGATGCCGTCAAAGGTGCGGCGGGGTTTGCCGGTCTCCGCGGCACCCGGTGGCAGTTCGATCTCCCGCCACGACTGACCGCCGTCGGACGTGCGCCACACGTGCGGACCCCAACCGATTGCATAGCCGCGCTGCGGATCGAGAAAGAGCAGGCGACCGATATTCCGATCTTCGGGCCACGCGAGCTGCACCCAGTCGCGTCCGCCGTTGGACGACTTCCAGAGCTTGGTCACTTGCGGCGTCAGCCCGCCGGCAGGCTGAGGCGACTTGTAGTCCATCCAGCCGGTGCTGATGAATTCGACCGTCCAGTCCTTGGCGTGCCACCAGGCGGCGTTCTGGCCCACCTGTTTGAAATGGCGTGTCATGTCGCCGTTCACCGGGCCGCGCCAGAATTCGACCGACGTCCGGTTCAGCGTTTCGCGACTGTCGTTCATCCAGGCCTCGGCCGGCTCGGCTTTTTCCTTGTCCTTCCATTCCGCGTACGGCTTGAAGGTGATTTCAGGATCGCTGATCTTCAGCGTGATCGCCTCGTTTCCCGATATCACGAAGTCGCCTCCGCCGTAAGGCTTGCTGTTCTTCATGAAAGTGTTGGAAACGACCTGCCAGTCATTCGACATATACGAGAACCCGACAATCAAGACAATGAGCACGACTGCCGCACCCAGCGACAGCTTCAGGAATTTTTTCGTCATTTCATTTCGGCATCAGTTTTTCGAGTGCCTGTGCAACAGGGTCGATGACATGTTCGTTGACGGCATCACCGGCCTTTTTTGCGTATTCCACGGTATTGTCGACATATTGTTTGCCCACGCCGACACCGCTGTCGAATGCCTGGGAGAATGTCCTGACATCACCCCATTCCTGGGTGTTGGGTTGCTTCAGGATATAGTACATATCGACAGGCCCGAGCCCGGCCAGACCGCCGTCGAGATAGGCGAGAGGATGGGTCTTGAACGCGTATGTCTTGAAGGTGTCGTCGTCCAGTTCGAGCGAGTACTGCGGCACGTTCATCTCGCAGCTACCGCTGTTCGGCTTCTTGCCCCTGATCGAAATGGTGTCGCCGCGCATGTTCTGCTGCAAACCCTGTTCCAGATAATGCTGCAGGAACCAGCGTGCGCTCGCAAGCCACGCCTTGCCTTTGTCGCTCAATTCCGGAAGCAGGTATTTACCGTAATTCGAGCAGTAGTAATAACCGTAACTGACGTAGTATCCCGGCGGCTTATGCCCGCACCCGATATGACGCATCATGAAATTGCCGTGGCGGGACCAGTCGGAATCGGTGCTTTCGGCTTCTATCAGCTTCTCCCGCCGATGCAGCAGTTCACGGGCAACTTTCGTGTCTTTCCACGGATCCCATGACGTGGCGAATTTCTTGACGGTCGCCCAAATGCTCGACGTGCTGACCTTTTGGACCGTTTCCCAGTACTCGCCATGCAGTGGCTGATAGTAGTACGGGCAGGTTCCGATAATGGAATCTGACGCCGGCGTCACATGCTTGTCGCAGATGTTGATCTGCACCTTCGGCCGATCCTGGTACCCCGTCGGGGTCAGCATCCCCGCACCGGTCCCGAGCACCTTGTCCTGTTGTCCGTCAGCCATTCGATTTCCCTAGAAACTTGACGACGACGTCGTGCGGCACGTGGCTCTGCGTCAGCCCCGTCTCGCCTGCCGCGTTGGTGACGCCTTCCGAGAGCAGCTTGCCGTTCGAGAACATCTGGTACCGCGTGTTCGCGACCGGGATGTCGGTGCCGGCCCAGTGCGCGATGAACGCCTGGTCGTAGTTGCCGTTGGAGTTCGGCAGCGTCGGCATCGTTTGCGACAGGTGGGTGGGGCCGCTGAACGCATGCTGCGCGCCCTTGATGTCGATCTTGCCGGGCGCATGCACCTCGATGTTGCCGTCCGCGATGCGGATATAGGCGCCGCCGGACGTCAGCAGGATTTCCTTCGCCGCGGCACCTTCGATCGATTGCGTGACGGCGATCAGCTTCAGCGCCTTCTGTGCGGTCAGCTCGATGTTGTCCGCGTGCGCCTGCACTTCGACCTTGCCCTTGCCGGCGAACAGTTTCATCCCCGCGTTCTGCGCGAACAGGCTGATCCGGTCGAGGACACCGGCGATCAGCGATTTTCCGGCGGCGATGTGCGTGCTTTGCCCGCTGACGAGGTTGATGTGCTGGTCCGCGGCAAATTGTACGGATTGCTGCGTGGACATCCCGATGCCGGCCGGGCTGCCGAACAGCATCACGGGCTCCTTGAACGCATTGGCGCTGCCGGTTCCGCCGCCGGCGGTCCGCCCGCCCGACGTGCTGCCGCTCACGCTGTTCTGCGTCGCATCGGCGAATTGCTTCAGCGCCGAGTGGCCGGGGTCGAGCGACTCGCCCTGATGCTGCGCACTGACCTGCGACATGGCGTCGATCAGCCCTTCCGCGCGCACGAGCTGTTGCCGCGTTTCGTCGACGTCGAGCGGCTGGCTTGCCGCCTGCTTGGGATGCGTCGTGACGTATAGCCCGCGGTTTGCGCGCACGGCGCCGTAGGCGTCCGAGCGCAGGTCGAAGCCACTGCCGAGATAGCTGCCGCGGTTGTTGCCCGTGTGGTCGATCAGGTAGCCAAGATGCAGATGTGCGTTGGTCTGGCTGCTGTACAGGTGCACGCGGTTCTGCGATGTCGCGTCGTCGAGCACCAGCTGGTTGTAGCCGGCGCCCGCATATTCCTTTGACCGGTATCCGGACAGGATCCCGTTGCTATGCCATTGCGGATTCGTCGCGCCGTTGTAGACCTTGCCGACGATGATCGGGCGATCGCAGTCGCCGCCGAGGAAGTCGACCAGCACTTCCTCGCCACTGCGGTGCGGGTGAACGGCACCGTAGCCATTGCCCGAATCGGACGCCGTGGCACGCAGCCAGCACGACGCCTTTTCGTCGCCGTCGTTCAAGCGGTCCCAATGGAATCGGACCTTGACCCGGTTGAGCTCGTCCGTGTGGACCTCTTCGCCCTGCGGGGCGACGACGATCGCCGATTGCAGGTGCATCGGCGGCTTCGCATGCTCGAGCGGGCTGCGGAACGGCACCGTCGTGCGCTGTGCTTCGACGCGGATCTGAAAGAAACCCTCGCTGCCGTCGGGATGACGCACGCGCGACAGGTCCGTATCGGTTGCCTGCATGATGCTGTCGATCTCGGCCTGCAGGCTGTGCGGGAAAACGGCCGGTTCATCGGCCACGGGCAGGTTGTTGACGATGACCCATGCGGTCTCG
Source organism: Burkholderia sp. BCC0397 (assembly GCF_902832865.1). Lineage (NCBI taxonomy): Bacteria > Pseudomonadati > Pseudomonadota > Betaproteobacteria > Burkholderiales > Burkholderiaceae > Burkholderia > Burkholderia sp. BCC0397. The sequence goes on from NZ_CADFDL010000004.1 coordinate 591,231, forward strand.
ATTACTGTGAATTCGCGTTGACCGGCATCGTCCTTGTCGTGTTCGGGATGATCGGCGAACTCGAACGTGCGTCCCGCGTCCATGCGCCGCACACCGCCGACACCGTGAAAGCGCTTGGCGTGCGATTCCTGTTCTTCCATCCAGATCTTCGACAGATGGTCGCCGCGTGACTGCTCGGGATACGTGTAGGCACCCGTGTATTCGTAGACTTCGAGCTGCTGCGGCAGGTCGCCCTGGTTCGCGATCGTCGGCGTGTGGGTGGCCTTCGGATTCGACGGGGTGGGCGGGTGCTTGTAGTCGAACGTGCGCGTCGTGCGCGCGACGCTTCGCAGCGTGCGCGTACCGGTGAACTGGACGAGCGTGTCGGCCTCGTCGCCCGCGCCTGCGTGATGAAAGCGCACGGTTCGCGGCGACAGCGTGGGCAACGCGTCGATGCGATCGACGATGACGAGCCGGTGCGACTTGCCGTCCTTGTCCTGTTCCCAGAAACCGTACAGGCCTTCCGATTCCATCAGGCGATGGACGAAATTCCAGTCGTCCTCGTATTGCATGCAGAACGAGCGCGACGGCAGCGGCTGGTAGAGCTTGAACGTGAAGCGGCCCTTGGCCTGCGGATGCTGGTTCAGCACGTCGGCAATGATGTCGTCTGCCGACCGGTCCTGCCAGATGCGCTGATCGCGGCGGAACTTCAGGAAGTGCAGGAACGACGCAAAGACGATCTGATAGTGCGTGACGCCGCTGTCCGACCCGAGCCGGCGGGCCGCATGCACGTAGCCGTGGTGTGGCGCGTACGATTGGTCGGCCTGCTGGATCCACAGCGTCACCGGCTGCGCGATCAGTTTCTTGAGTTCGACGTTGTCGGATACCGACACGGTATCGACGGTGAACTCGAAATGGCGTCCGAGCCGTGACCGGCCCGAGACCCGCTGCGGCAACAGGACGTTAGGGCCGAGCGGGGTATCCAGTTTGACAAGGCGCTCGTGCTGAACCGGTCCGGCCAGCAACGCGCTTCTTAACGCTTGCGAATTCATCACCAGTGCTCGCTTTTGTTGTGCTGGTTCGCACGCTCTCTCGTGCGGAATCCGGTAATTGTATGAGATAAACGGTTTTATCTCGAATTGGCGGGCCGGCGGTGCCCGGCCGTTCAGCCCGCCGCGTCTTCCGCCTTCCAATCCCCCGACTTCCCGCCGCGCTTCTCCCGCACGCTCACGTCGGTGATCACCATCCCGCGGTCGACGGCCTTGCACATGTCGTAGACGGTCAGCAGCCCGACCTGGACGGCCGTCAGCGCTTCCATCTCGACGCCGGTCCGGCCGAACGTCTCGACCTGCACGACGCAATGCACGCCCGGCAGCGCGTCGTCGAGCTCGAAGTCGACGGCCACGCGCGTCAGCGCGAGCGGGTGGCACAGCGGAATGAGATCGGCCGTGCGTTTGGCGCCCTGGATCGCCGCGATGCGCGCGACGCCGAGCACGTCGCCTTTCTTGGCCTTGCCGTCGCGGATCAGCGCGAACGTGGCCGGCAGCATCCGGATCGTGCCGCGTGCGATCGCGATGCGTTGCGTTTCCTGCTTGCCGCCGACGTCGACCATGTGGGCGTGGCCGGCGGCGTCGAAATGGGTGAGTCCTGACATATCTTCCTCTAGTGGAACGGAGTGCGCGCGCACGTCCCTCGATCCTGCTTCGCGATCGGCCGGGCACCAAATCCCGTACCGGCGCGACGAACCGATCCAACCGCTCAACGGGCGCCTATCATAGCAGCGGCGTTCGCGTTGCCGGAGGCGCAGATGACGCACGCGCGGCAGGGGACAGTCGTCGCGGCGCCGGTACAATGACCCGAATATTCAGACCAAACGCCGCGATGCGCGCCGCTCGCGCGGGACGGCGTCGTTTTCATCCTGCCATGCGTGTCAAACAGTTGCTTGCCGTGTCGCTGTCGGCGGCGCTCGCGCTGCCGCCGGGCAGCCATGCGCAGAGCGCATCCGCGTCACCGCTCGAGCCGGCGGCCGGCGGCTCGACGTCGATTTCCACCGTGCCGTCCGGCATCGCGACCGGCGTGTTCGGCACGTACGGCGGCGCGGAGAGCCGGTTCTCGGGCGCGGACGGTGCGTCGGCGCCGGTCGCGAGCCTGCGCGCGCCGCTGCGTGCGCTGGAGCTGCCCGATCTCGGCGACGGCTCCGGCGGCTCGCTGACGCCGCGGGCCGAGCGCCGGCTCGGCGAGCGCGTGATGCGCGAAGTGCGGCGCGATCCCGACTATCTCGACGACTGGCTGGTGCGCGACTACCTGAACGCGATGGCGGCGCGGCTCGCGGCCGCGGCGGCGGCGCGCTACATCGGCGGCTACACGCCGGACTTCGACCTGTTCCCGGTGCGCGATCCGCAGATCAACGCGTTTTCGATGCCGGGCGGCTTCATCGGGATCAACAGCGGGCTGGTCGTCACGACGCAGACGGAGTCGGAACTCGCATCGGTGGTCGGCCACGAGATGGGCCACGTGCTGCAGCGGCACATCGCACGGATGATCGGCGCGAGCGAGAAGACCGGCTACACGGCGCTCGCGACGATGCTGCTCGGCGTGCTGGCCGGCGTGCTTGCGCGCAGCGGCGATCTCGGCAGCGCGATCGCGATGGGCGGGCAGGCGTATGCGGTCGACAACCAGCTGCGTTTCTCGCGTTCGGCCGAGCGCGAGGCCGATCGCGTCGGCTTCCAGCTGCTCGCCGGGGCCGGCTACGACCCGTACGGGATGCCGGGCTTCTTCGAGCGGCTCGACCGCGCGTCGATGGGCGATGCGGGCGTGCCGGCCTATGCGCGCACGCACCCGCTGACCGGCGAGCGGATCGCCGACATGGAGGATCGCGCGCGCCGCGCGCCGTACCGGCAGCCGCGCCAGTCGGCCGAATACGGGTTCGTGCGTGCGCGGCTGCGCATCCTGCAGAACCGGGCACCGACCGACATCTCGGCCGAGGCGCGCCGGATGCAGCTCGAGATCGACGATCGCACCGCGCCGAACGTCGCGGCGAACTGGTACGGCATCGCGCTCGCGAACACGCTGCTCGGCCAGTACGACGCGGCGGACAAGGCGCTCGCGTCGGCGCGCAGCGCGTTCGATGCGCGCGAGCGGCGCGACGACGATCCGGCGAGCAGTTCGCCGAGCCTCGACGTGCTGGCCGCCGACGTCGCCCGCCGCGCGGGCCGAGCCGACGACGCAGTACGGCTCTCGGCGCTCGCGCAGCGGCGCTGGCCGGCGTCGCACGCGGCGATCGTCGCGCATCTGCAGGCGCTGATCGCCGCGCGCCGCTTCGCCGAAGCGCAGACGCTCGCACGGGCGCAGGCCAAGGCCGACCCCGAACAGCCGGACTGGTGGGATTACCTCGCGAAGGCGAGCGACGGCAAGGGCGACGTGCTCGCGCGGCGCCGGGCGCTGGCGGAGAAGCTGGCGCTCGACGGCGCGTGGCCGTCGGCGATCCGGCAACTGAAGGAAGCGCGCGACGCGAAGGACGTGTCGTTCTACGAGCAGTCGATCATCGGCGCGCGGCTGCTGGAATTCGAGGCGCGCTACAAGGAAGAGCGCGACGACGAGAAGAACGGCCGCGGGTAGCGGCCGCCGCGCGGCGAACGCGGACGGCGCCGCGGCGGGTCAGTGGCCGCTGTCGGCCGCGTCGCGCGCGTGGCGTGCCGGGCTCGCGATGTAGCCGAACCGGCCAGGCACGTCGGCGCTCGCGATGCTGCCGAGCGGCAGCGTGCGGCCGTCGCGCCAGCGCAGCACGGGGGGCTCGGCATCGAAATCCGCGTGATCGGCGAACAGCCCGAGGTCGTGATCGTGCAGCGCCGCGATGCGCGCGGGTGTGCCGGCATCGCGAAACAGCACGCCGCCGCCGTCGTCGAGCCAGGCGGCATCCGGTTCGAACGGGGCGCCCGTCTGGTCGGTGAGCGCAAGCTGCCCGTCGCGTTCGGCGAGCCGCACGACCCACGGCGTATAAGCGAGTTCGACGTACACGCGCTGCGGCCCGTTCTGGAAGAACCACTGGCCCTGCGCGTCGCATGCGTAGTTGCGGCCGATGAACGCGTTCAGCGCCGCATGCCGGACCGGCGAGCCGAGTTCGCCGGCCGCCTGCGCGGTGTCGTCGCGCAGCCGCCATTCGCCGCGCCGGTCGAGCAGCAGCCAGCCGGTGCAATCCGGCACGTTCGGCCATTTGGCGAGCGCCTGCCTGACGATGTCATCCATGGTCGACGAATTTCGAGCAATAGCCGAACACCCGCGCCGACAGCCAGTCGAGGCGGCCGGGGAACGGCCCGGTCATGAAGCCCGCGTGCCCGCCGTCTGCGGGCTGGTCGAGCTCGACGGCCGGCGACACGTCGGCCGGGCCCGGTAGCGCCGATTCGGGCAGGAACGGGTCGTTGCGGGCGTTGAGGATCAGTGTCGGCACGTCGATCGCGGGCAGCAGCGGCCGCGTGGTCGCCTTCGTCCAGTAGTCGTCCGCGTTCGCGAAACCGTGCAGCGGCGCGGTCACGACCTCGTCGAAGTCGCGCATCGTCACGGCCTGCAGCATCGCTTCGCGGTCGAACAGCCCCGGATACTGGTCGAGCTTGGCGAGCGCCTTGCGCTTGAGCGTCTTCAGGAAGCTGCGCGTGTAGACCATCGCGAACCCCTGCGACAGCGCACGGCCGCCCGCGTGCACGTCGATCGGCGTCGAGATCGCGGCGGCGGCATGCACGATCGACGTGTCGCTGCGGTGCTCGCCGAGCCAGCGCAGCAGCACGTTGCCGCCGAGCGATACGCCGGCCGCGACCAGCGGCCCGCGATGCTGCGCGGCGAGCCGGCGCAGGATCCAGTCGACCTCGGCACTGTCGGCGAGATGGTAGAAGCGCGGCTGGCGGTTGATCTCGCCGCTGCAACTGCGGAAGTGCGGCACGACGGCATGCCAGCCCTTCGCGCGCGCGGCGGCCATCATCGCGAGCGCGTAGTGCGAGCCGGAGCTGCCTTCGAGGCCGTGGAACAGCACGAACAGCGGCGCGTCGGGCGCCGGCGCCGCGCTGTCGAGATGCGCGACCCAGTCGAGATCGATGAAGTCGTGGTCGGGGGTTTCCCATCGCTCTCGCCGGTACGCGACAACCGGACGCCGCGCGAACAGCGCGGGCACGATGGTTTGCACATGGCTGTTGGGCAGCCAGCGCGGTGCGCGATAGCGCAATGAATCGTCGTTGGGGGCCGGGGGCCCGGTCAGCGGCGAGGTGGGCGGAGAAGCCGTACTCATGATCGCCCCGCAAATGCGTTGCTTCGTTTTTCGTCAGTGCAGCGGACCCTGCCCGTGACGGATCTTCGCGGCGAATTGTCCGGCCGCTTGTTCAGGAATCGGGCTCGCGTGGATGTGCGCGATGCGCCATTCGCCGCGTTCGTGGATCATCACGTACGTGGCGAAAACCATGTCGGGTTCGGCCGTCAGGTCGGCCTGCTGATGCGCTTCGGCGATCGTATAGACGACCGTGCCGAGGCTGTCGTACACGCGGATGTCGAGCGGCTCGATCGTGACCGGGCGCGTCGCGAGCCGGTTGGCGAGCCCGCCGCGGATCTGGTCGAGGCCGTGCAGATGCTCGCCGTCCGCCCAGACGCAGCTGGCGAAATCCTCGTCGATCCACAACGCCAGCAGCGCGTCGAGATTGGCATCGGCGACGGCCTGGTAGTAGGCGTTCAGCGTATCGGCAGCGGCTTCGAAAAGGCGGGCAAAACGTGGCATCGGGGTTGTCTCTCGCGCGCGTCGCGCGCCGTATTCAGCACGGCGGCCCGGGTGGGGCCGCCGTGCACCGGTGAATCGGATTGCCCGGCGCGCCGTGCGACGCTGCCGGCCAGGGTCAGCGCTGCCCGACGAGCATGCCGCGCAAATCGCCGAATACCTGCTCGGGACCGAGTTCGCGCAGGCACTTCAGATGGCCGAGCGGGCACTCGCGTTCGAAGCAGGGACTGCATTCGAGATGCAGCCATTGTACCTTCGCCAGGTCCGACAGCGGAGGGGTATGGCGCGGATCGGTCGATCCGTACAACGCGACGAGCGGCCGGCGCAAGGCGGCGGCGACGTGCATCAGCCCCGAATCGTTGGTGACGACCGCGTTCGCGCGCGCGATCAGCGCGCACGCCTCGGACAACGACGTCTGCCCGCACAGGTTGCGCACGTTCGGCGCGTGGTCGGCGATCGCCTGCGCGGCCGCGGCATCCTTCTGCGAGCCGAGCGCGACGATCTGCGTATACGGGAACGACTGGTGGACGATGGTCGCGAGCGACGCGAAATGCTCCGGCGGCCAGCGCTTGGCCGGGCCGTATTCGGCGCCGGGGCAGAACACGACGAGCGGCTTGCGCGTATCGAGATTGAAACGTGCGGACACGCGCGCCGTCTCGTTCAGGTCGGCGTCCAGGCGCGGCGCGGGCAGCGTCTTCATCGACTCGGGCAGCTTCGCGCCCGGCGCGTATGCGAGCGCCGCGTAGTGGGTCGTCATCGGCGGCCGCTCGCCCGACTTGTCGGGGTTCGCGTGCCGCACGTTCAGCAGCCCGTAGCGGTGCTCGCCCGTGTAGCCGATCCGCAGCGGGATGTTCGCGAGCCACGGGATCACCGCGGACTTCAGCGAATTCGGCAGCACGTACGCCGCGTCGTAGCCGACGTCGCGCAGGTCGCTCGCGAGCTGCCAGCGGCGCAGCAGCTGAAGCTTGCCGTGCGCGAGATCGGTCGCGTAGACATCGTGGATCTCGGGCATCCGCTCGAGCACGGGCGCGACCCACGAGGGTGCGACGGCATCGATCGCGATGCGGGGATGGAGCTTTTTCAGCAGCGCAAAAAGCGGCTGCGCCATCAATGCGTCACCGATCCAATTCGGTGCGATAACCAGCGCTCGACGCATCAGGTCGACTTCCGATGTCGTAATGAAGCGCGGCGCACGGGCGCCGCGTTCGGGTTGCCAGAATGGGGAAGGGCGGCGCGCCGGACTTCCGGCTGCGCCGCCTTGCGGGTCGGCGGGCCCTCAGGCCCGGCCGTCGGGGCTCAGTGACCCTTGACGACCTCGCCGTCGCGCAGCTTGTAGCGCGTGCCGCAGTACGGGCAGCGCGCCTCGCCGTGCGACACGTCGATGAAGACGCGCGGGTGCGCGCTCCAGCGCGCCATGGCCGGGTTCGGGCAGTAGGCGGGAAGATCCTTGGCCGTCAGCTCGACCAGCGGCATTTCCTTGATTTCACTCATGAGACTTTCTCTTTATCACTCTTGTGTGGGGCGGTCGGTGGCGCGGCGCGCTCAGACCTTCGTCAGCCAGTGCGCGTACTTCGCGTTCTTGCCCGACACGATATCGAAAAACGCCGACTGGAGCTTTTCCGTGACGGGGCCGCGCGCGCCGCTGCCGATCGTGCGGTTGTCGAGCTCGCGGATCGGCGTGACTTCGGCGGCCGTGCCGGTGAAGAACGCTTCGTCGGCCGTGTAGACCTCGTCGCGCGTGATGCGCTTCTCGATCACCTCGATGCCGGCGTCCTTCGCGAGCGTGATGACCGTGTCGCGCGTGATGCCGTCGAGGCACGACGCCAGGTCGGGCGTGTACAGCTTGCCGTTGTTCACCAGGAAGAAATTCTCGCCGGAGCCTTCCGACACGTAGCCGTCGACGTCGAGCAGCAGCGCTTCGTCGTAGCCGTCGGCGGTCGCTTCCTGGTTCGCCAGGATCGAGTTCACATACCAGCCCGATGCCTTCGCGCGCACCATCGACACGTTCACGTGGTGGCGCGTGAACGACGACGTCTTCACGCGGATGCCCTTCGCGAGGCCGTCCTCGCCGAGGTACGCGCCCCACGGCCATGCGGCGATCGCGACGTGGATCGTGTTGCCCTTCGCGGACACGCCGAGCTTTTCCGAGCCGACCCAGATGATCGGGCGCAGGTAGCCCGATTCGAGCTGGTTCTCGCGCACGACCGCGAGTTGCGCGGCTTCGAGCGTTTCGCGGTCGAACGGCACGTCCATCTGGAAGATCTTCGCCGAATTCAGCAGACGTTTGGTGTGCTCGCGCAGGCGGAAGATCGCGGTGCTGCCGTCGGCCGACTTGTACGCGCGCACGCCCTCGAAGACGCCCATGCCGTAGTGCAGCGTGTGGGTCAGGACGTGGATCTTGGCGTCGCGCCAGTCGATCAGCTTGCCGTCCATCCAGATCTTGCCGTCGCGGTCGGCCATTGACATAGGATTCTCCTGGAAGCGGGGGTGTGCTGCGGGTTGTGTGCAGCGTTGAACCGGAAAGACGCTTATTTTAGCGTCATTTGGCGGCGATCCGGTCGGACGGAGGGGGGCCGGCGCTATAATCGTCCGGTACCGATTCCAATAACGATGGGTCGCACCGGCAGGAGGCGCCGGCGTCCCGACGAACCGCCCGCTGCGGCCCGCTTTCCGATGCTCGCTCGATTGTCCGCCACCGACCGCTTCGCGCTGATCCAGGGCGCGCGCGACTATTCCCCGACACTGATGGCGATCCTGTCCTGGGGGCTCGTCACCGGCATCGCGATGAGCAAGTCCGTGATGACGCTCGGGCAGGCGAGCGCGATGTCGCTGTTCGTCTACGCGGGCTCGTCGCAGCTCGCGGTGCTGCCGCTCCTCGCGGCGAAGCTGCCGATCTGGACCGTGCTGCTCACGGCCGCGATGGTCAACCTGCGCTTCGTGATCTTCAGCGCCGGCCTGGCGCCCCATTTTTCCTACCTGCCGCTGTGGCGGCGCCTCGCGATCGGTTATTTCAATGGCGACGTGATCTACCTGCTGTTCCAGAAACAGGGCTTCGCGTACGGCCGCGTGCCGGGCAAGGAAGCGTATTTCTGGGGGATGGCGCTCGCGAGCTGGGCGTCGTGGCAGGTGTCGTCGCTCGCCGGCATCCTGCTCGCGAGCGTCTTTCCGGCGAGCTGGGGGCTGGAGCTGGCCGGCACGCTCGCGCTGATCCCGATCATGGTGTCGGCGGTCGCGAACCGCTCGACGCTCGCGGCCGTCGCGGTCGCGGGCATCGTGTCGCTGATCGCGTTCGACCTGCCGTACCGGCTCGCGCTGCCGATCGCGGTACTGGCCGCGCTCGCGGCCGGCTGCGCGGCCGATTTCTTCGTCGAGCGCGCCGACTGGCGGCGCATCCGCACCGAAACCGTGCACGAAAAGGATATCGAATGAGCGCGACCGAGATCTGGATCGTCATCGTCGGGATGACGATCGTCACGGCCGTCACGCGCGCGCTGTTCCTGATCGGCGGCGAGCGCACCGTGCTGCCCGAACGCGCGCAGCGCGCGCTGCGCTACGCGCCGGCCGCGGCGCTGGTCGCCGTCGTGCTGCCCGACGTGCTCGAAACGCCGGCCGGGCTGTCGTTCGGGCTGTCCAACCATCCGTTCTACGCGGCGCTCGCCGGCCTCGGCTGGTTTTTGTGGCGGCGCAGCATGCTCGGCACGATCGTCGTCGGGATGCTCGTGTTCACCGCGCTGCGCCTGATCTTCTGATGGGCCGCCGTTCCGGCTCGCCGCGCGCTGCCCGCTTGCGCGCGTGTATTGCTGCATTGCGGCAAAGCGCCGATTCCGGCGCGCAATTCCAAATAGGCGGAATTCGCCGCCGCACGGGTCAGTCTGCCGGGTGGATCGGCTAGAATGCCCGTTCGAGATTTCTTACCCGTGCGCGTCATGCGAACCGCCAGCCACGGCCGCATCCGGCGCCCTTTCGCGGCAGCCCGCGCACGTCCAGCGTGAACCCCCTTTCCCCATCCACTACTTCAATCTGTTCAACATGAGCCAAGTCAAGCGTCTTACCGACCTGATCGCCGCCGGCCAGCTCGCCGGCAAGCGGGTGTTCATCCGCGCCGACCTGAACGTCCCGCAGGACGATCACGGCAACATCACCGAGGACACGCGCGTGCGTGCGTCCGTGCCGGCCATCCAGGCCGCGCTCGACGCCGGCGCGGCCGTGATGGTGACGTCGCACCTCGGCCGTCCGACCGAAGGCGAATTCAAGCCGGAAGACTCGCTCGCGCCGGTCGCGAAGCGTCTCGCCGAACTGCTCGGCCGCGACGTGCCGCTCGTGTCGAACTGGGTCGAGAACGGCGTGAACGTCGCGCCGGGCCAGGTCGTGCTGCTCGAGAACTGCCGCGTGAACAAGGGCGAGAAGAAGAATTCGGACGAGCTCGCGCAAAAGATGGCGAAGCTCTGCGACGTGTACGTGAACGACGCGTTCGGCACCGCGCACCGCGCGGAAGCGACCACCCACGGGATCGCGAAGTACGCGCCGGTCGCGTGCGCGGGCCCGCTGCTGGCCGCCGAACTCGACGCGCTCGGCAAGGCGCTCGGCAACCCGGCGCGTCCGTTGGTGGCGATCGTCGCCGGCTCGAAGGTGTCGACCAAGCTGACCATCCTGAAGTCGCTGGCCGGCAAGGTCGACCAGCTGATCGTCGGCGGCGGCATCGCGAACACGTTCATGCTCGCGGCCGGCCTGTCGATCGGCAAGTCGCTCGCGGAGGCCGATCTCGTCGCCGAAGCGAAGGCGATCATCGACGAAGCGCGCGAGCGCGGCGCGTCGGTGCCGATCCCGACCGACGTCGTCACCGCCAAGGAATTCTCGCCGACGGCCGCGGCCACGGTGAAGCAGGTCGCCGACATCGAAGCGGACGACATGATCCTCGACATCGGCCCCGATACGGCCAAGGCGCTCGCGAGCCAGCTCGAGAAGGCCGGCACGATCGTGTGGAACGGCCCGGTCGGCGTGTTCGAGTTCGACCAGTTCGGCAACGGCACCAGGACGCTCGCCGAAGCGATCGCCAAATCGTCCGCGTTCTCGATCGCGGGCGGCGGCGACACGCTCGCGGCCATCGCGAAGTACGGCATCCACGACCAGGTCAGCTACATCTCGACGGGCGGCGGCGCCTTCCTCGAGTTCCTCGAGGGGAAGAAGCTGCCGGCGGTGGAAGTGCTCGAAACGCGGGCGGCCTGAGCGTGGCGGCGCGCGCAGGGGTGACGAAGGCCGCGCGCTCCGCGAAAGCGGAGCAGCCGGCCGGCGCGGGCAAGCGCAAACGCGCGCCCGCGCGGGCGAACACCGCCCCGCGCGCACCGGCGGCTGCCGGCGACGCGGCCGCACAGCACCACGAGATTCAGAACAAAGCGATGCCGGGCGCCAGCACCGGCACGCCCCCCGGAACGGCGGCCGCTGGGCCTGCCGCTTCCGGCTCTCGCAGCGTTTCACCCAGCGCATCCACCTTGATCCAGATGAGGAGTTTCATGCAGCGCGCCACCAAGATAGTCGCCACGATCGGCCCGGCATCCAGTTCGCCGGAGATTCTGCTGCAGATGATGCAGGCGGGCCTCGACGTCGTGCGGCTCAATTTTTCGCACGGCACGGCCGACGATCACCGCCAGCGCGCCGAAACGGTGCGCGAGGCCGCCCGCAAGGTTGGCCGCGAGATCGCGATCATGGCCGACCTCCAGGGCCCGAAGATCCGCGTCGGCAAGTTCGAGAACGGCAAGACCACGCTCGTGCCGGGGCAGCCGTTCATCCTCGATGCGGGCTGCGAACTCGGCAACGACGAGCGCGTCGGCCTCGACTACAAGGAGCTGCCGCGCGACCTGAAGCCGGGCGACCTGCTGCTGCTGAACGACGGCCTGATCGTGCTGACCGTCGAGCGCGTGCTCGGCGACGAGATCCACACGACCGTCAAGGTGGGCGGCGAGCTGTCGAACAACAAGGGGATCAACCGCCAGGGCGGCGGCTTGTCGGCGCCGGCGCTGACCGCGAAGGACATGGAAGACATCCGCACCGCGATGTCGCTCGGCGCGGACCTCGTCGCGGTGTCGTTCCCGAAGAACGCGACCGACATGGAAATGGCGCGCCAGCTCGCGAACATCGCGGGCGCGCCGTACGGCATCAAGCCGAAGATGATCGCGAAGATCGAGCGCGCGGAAGCGATTCCGGCGCTGCAGAGCATCCTCGACGCGTCCGACGGCATCATGGTCGCGCGCGGCGACCTCGCGGTGGAAGTGGGCAACGCGGCCGTGCCGGCGCTGCAGAAGCGGATGATCCGGATGGCGCGCGAGTCGAACAAGCTCGTGATCACCGCGACGCAGATGATGGAATCGATGATCTACGCACCGGTGCCGACCCGCGCGGAAGTGTCGGACGTCGCGAACGCGGTGCTCGACGGCACCGACGCGGTGATGCTGTCGGCCGAGACGGCCGCCGGCAAGTATCCGGTCGTCACGATCGAGACGATGGCGGCCGTGTGCGTGGAGGCGGAAAAATCCGAAGAAGTCGAGCTGGACAAGGATTTCCTCGACCGCACCTTCACGCGGATCGACCAGTCGATCGCGATGGGCGCGCTGTTCACCGCGTACCACCTGGGCGCGAAGGCGATCATCGCGCTGACGGAATCGGGCGCGACCGCGCTGTGGATGTCGCGTCACTACACGCACGTGCCGATCTTCGCGCTGACGCCGCGCGTCGGCAGCGAGCGCACGATGGCGCTGTACCGCAACGTGACGCCGCTGCACGTCGACTTCAACAGCGACCGCGATTCGGCGCTGCAGGCGGCGCTCGAGATCGTCGTCAAGCAGGGTTACGTGCAGCACGGCGACATGGTCGTGCTGACCGTCGGCGAGCCGATGGGGCAGGCGGGCGGCACCAACACGCTGAAGATCGTGCGGGTCGGCGAGCACTATTGAGCGCCGGCTGAGCCGCATCGAGCCGGCCCGCGGGCCGGCGGTCCGGATCGGCCGGAATCGATCCGGCACCGTTTTTTTGCGCAAAAGCCGCGCGGGGTCCGAAGCCCCGCGCGGCTTTTTTTCTCCTTTTTGGCCGCATTGTGCCGTGCGAACGTAACAAATTGCGAGCGGGGGCCACCGGGCGGTCGGAATCGGAGGCGCTTCGCGATAAAATGCGGCTATTCGACGCTCAGCCGCGCCGCGCCGTCCCGGTTCAGAGGGGAGCGAGCGCCGCGCCGGCGTCAGGGCGCACCGGTTTTCATTCCAAGGAGTTCCACAATGCCTCTCGTATCAATGCGTCAATTGCTGGACCACGCGGCAGAGCACGGTTACGGCCTGCCGGCCTTCAACGTGAACAACCTGGAGCAGATCCAGGCGATCATGGCGGCGGCGGATCAGGTCGGCGCGCCCGTGATCATGCAGGCATCGGCCGGCGCGCGTAAGTATGCGGGCGAGCCGTTCCTGCGCCACCTGATCGAAGCGGCGGTCGAATCGTATCCGCACATCCCGGTCGTGATGCACCAGGATCACGGCCAGTCGCCGGCGGTCTGCACGGCCGCGATCCGCAGCGGCTTCACGAGCGTGATGATGGACGGTTCGCTCGAAGCCGACGGCAAGACGGTCGCGTCGTACGAGTACAACGTCGACGTGTCGCGCAAGGTCGTCGAGATGGCGCACTCGATCGGCGTGACGGTCGAAGCCGAACTCGGCGTGCTCGGCTCGCTCGAGACGATGAAGGGCGACAAGGAAGACGGCCACGGCGCGGAAGGCACGATGACCCGCGAGCAGCTGCTGACCGATCCGGAGCAGGCGGCCGACTTCGTGAAGCTCACACAGTGCGATGCGCTCGCGATCGCGATCGGCACGTCGCACGGCGCGTACAAGTTCTCGAAGAAGCCGACGGGCGACATCCTGTCGATCCAGCGCATCAAGGAAATCCACGCGCGCATCCCGAACACGCACCTCGTGATGCACGGTTCGTCGTCGGTGCCGCAGGAACTGCTGGCCGAGATCCGCGAATTCGGCGGCGACATGAAGGAAACCTACGGCGTGCCGGTCGAGGAAATCCAGGAAGGCATCAAGCACGGCGTGCGCAAGATCAACATCGACACCGACCTGCGTCTCGCGATCACCGGCGCGATCCGCCGCTACCTGTTCGAGAACCCGGGCAAGTTCGATCCGCGCGACTACCTGAAGCCCGCGCGCGAAGCCGCGAAGCAGGTGTGCGTCGACCGTTACCTCGCGTTCGGCTGCGAAGGCCAGGCCGGCAAGATCAAGCCGGTGTCGCTCGACAAGATCGCCGAGCAGTACAAGTCGGGCGCGCTCGCCCAGGTCGTGCGCTGAGACTGTAGTACGATTGCCCCGCCCGGTTCTGCCGCCGGGCACGGGCTGGCCGCCCGGCTGGCCGGATTCGATCCGGCCCCGGCAGCCGTTCCGTCCGGCCGAACGAGGGCCGGCCGGCAGCCGTCCGGGCACTGCGCCCGCCGGTTCGCTGACGTATTGCAAGACCGCCGTTCCCGCCTGCCGCGGGGAACGGCGTTTCCCTTTTTGTTTGGCTCCTTATCTGCGAAAAGACGATGTCTACCCTTTACGAATCCACGCTCCGCTCGCTGCCGCTCCTCGGTCGCGGCAAGGTTCGCGATAACTACGCGGTCGGCAACGACAAGCTCCTGATCGTCACGACCGACCGCCTGTCGGCCTTCGACGTGGTGATGGGCGAGCCGATTCCGAACAAGGGCCGCGTGCTGAACCAGATGGCGAACTTCTGGTTCGACAAGCTCGCGCACATCGTGCCGAATCACCTGACGGGCGACGCGCCGGAAGCGGTCGTCGCGGCCGACGAGGTCGAGCAGGTGAAGGGCCGCGGCGTGGTCGTCAAGCGCCTCGAGCCGATCATGATCGAAGCGGTCGTGCGCGGCTACCTGGCCGGCAGCGGCTGGAAGGAATACCAGGCGTCGGGCGCCGTGTGCGGCGTGCAGCTGCCGGAAGGCCTGCAGAACGCGCAGAAGCTGCCCGAGCCGATCTTCACGCCGGCCGCGAAGGCCGAGATGGGCGAGCACGACGAGAACATCACGTTCGACGAAACCGAGCGCCGCATCGGCACCGAGCTGGCCGCGACGATCCGCGACATCTCGATCCGCCTGTACAAGGAAGCGGCCGACTACGCGGCGACGCGCGGCATCATCATCGCCGACACGAAGTTCGAATTCGGCCTCGACAACCACGGCAAGCTGTACCTGATGGACGAAGTGCTGACCGCCGATTCGTCGCGCTTCTGGCCGGCCGACCAGTACGAAGTCGGCACCAACCCGCCGTCGTTCGACAAGCAGTTCGTGCGCGACTGGCTCGAGGCGCAGCCGTGGGGCAAGACCGCGCCGGCGCCGGCGCTGCCGGCCGACGTCGTCGAGAAGACGGCCGCGAAGTACCAGGAAGCGCTCGAGCGCATCACGGGCCAGTCGCTCGCCGTCTGACGGAAGGAACGTACGAAATGAGTGAAGTCCAAACCGCCCACACGCACAGCGCGCCGCTCGTCGGCGTGCTGATGGGTTCGAGTTCCGACTGGGACGTGATGAAGAACGCGGTCGCGATCCTGCAGGAATTCGGCGTGCCGTACGAAGCGAAGGTCGTGTCCGCGCACCGGATGCCCGACGAGATGTTCGACTATGCGGAGAAGGCGCGCGAGCGCGGGCTGCGCGCGATCATCGCGGGCGCCGGCGGCGCCGCGCACCTGCCCGGCATGCTCGCCGCGAAGACCACGGTGCCCGTGCTCGGCGTGCCGGTCGCGAGCAAGTACCTGAAGGGTGTCGATTCGCTGCACTCGATCGTGCAGATGCCGAAGGGCGTGCCGGTCGCGACGTTCGCGATCGGCGAGGCCGGCGCCGCGAATGCCGCACTGTTCGCGGTGTCGATCCTGTCCGGCAACTCGGTCGACTACGCGAACCGGCTCGCCGCGTTCCGCGTGCGCCAGAACGAAGCCGCGCACGCAATGGTGCTGCCGCCGCTGGAATGACGGCATGGCGCGCGGCCGCACCACGCGGCCGGCGCCGGATTTTCCTACTGCGGCGGGCATTTCCGCGTTCCGCCGCGACCGACCACTGACATGACCGCAACTCCTGATTCCGTTTCCCCGATCCTGCCCGGCGCGTGGCTGGGCATGGTCGGCGGTGGCCAGCTCGGCCGCATGTTCTGCTTTGCCGCCCAGTCGATGGGCTATCGCGTCGCCGTGCTCGATCCCGATCCGGCGAGCCCCGCCGGCGCGGTCGCCGATCGGCACCTGCGCGCGGCGTACGACGACGAAGCCGCACTCGCCGAACTGGCCGACCTGTGCGAGGCCGTATCGACGGAATTCGAGAACGTGCCGGCCGCGAGCCTCGATTTCCTCGCGCGCACGACGTTCGTCGCACCGGCCGGCCGCTGCGTCGCGGTCGCGCAGGACCGCATCGCGGAGAAGCGTTTCATCGAGGCGTCGGGCGTGCCGGTCGCGCCGCACGTCGTGATCGAATCGGCGGCGGCGCTCGCCGCGCTCGACGATGCCGCGCTCGACGCGGTACTGCCGGGCATCCTGAAGACGGCCCGCCTCGGGTACGACGGCAAGGGCCAGGTGCGCGTCGCCACCGCGCAGGAAGCACGCGACGCGCATGCCGCGCTCGGCGGCGTGCCGTGCGTGCTGGAGAAGCGCCTGCCGCTGAAATACGAAGTGTCGGCATTGATCGCGCGCGGCGCGGACGGCCGCGCGGCCGCCTTTCCGCTCGCGCAGAACGTGCACCACGACGGCATCCTCGCGCTGACGGTCGTGCCGGCGCCGGCCGCCGATGCCGCGCGCGTCGCAGAGGCGCAGCAGGCCGCCATCCGGATCGCCGACACGCTCGGCTACGTCGGCGTGCTGTGCGTCGAATTCTTCGTGCTGGAAGACGGCTCGTTCGTCGCGAACGAGATGGCGCCGCGCCCGCACAACTCCGGCCACTACACGGTCGATGCGTGCGCAACGAGCCAGTTCGAGCAGCAGGTGCGCGCGATGACGCGCATGCCGCTCGGCAACCCGCGCCAGCATTCGCCGGCCGCGATGCTGAACATCCTCGGCGACGTGTGGTTCCCCGACGGTGCGGCAGCCGACGCCGTCACGCCGCCGTGGGACACGGTCGCCGCGATGCCGGCCGCGCACCTGCACCTGTACGGCAAGGAAGACGCGCGCGTCGGCCGCAAGATGGGTCACGTGAACTTCACGGCCGAGACGCGCGACGAAGCCGTCGCCGCCGCCACCGCATGCGCGCAGTTGCTGCGCGTGCCGCTCGACTGAGGCGCCGGCCGATGTCCATCGATCTCCCGACGCACGTGACGCCCGCGCAGATCGACGCGGCCGCCGCGTTGCTCGACGCGGGCCAGCTCGTCGCATTTCCGACCGAAACCGTCTACGGGCTCGGCGGCGACGCGGCGAATCCCGAGGCCGTCGCGCGCATCTACGCGGCGAAGGGGCGGCCCGCGAACCATCCGGTGATCGTGCATCTGCCGCCCGGCGGCGATCCGGGCTACTGGGCCGACGACTTGCCGGCCGACGCGCACGCGCTGATCGATGCATTCTGGCCGGGCCCGCTGACGCTGATCCTGAAGCGCCATGCGCGCATTCCGGACGCCGTGAGCGGCGGGCAGGATTCGGTCGGGCTGCGCTGTCCGTCGCATCCGGTCGCGCAGGCGCTGCTGGCCGCGTTCAGCGCACGGCGCGGTGGCCACGGCGGCGTGGCGGCGCCGTCCGCGAACCGGTTCGGCCACGTGAGTCCGACGACCGCGCAACACGTGCGCGACGAATTCGGCGATACCGTGCACGTACTCGACGGCGGCGCATCCGAAGTCGGCATCGAGTCGACGATCCTCGACCTGTCGCGCGGCTTCCCGGCGCTGCTGCGTCCGGGCCACGTGACGCCGCAGCAGATCGCCGACGTGCTCGGCCGCGCGCCGAAGCTGCCGGACGGCAGCGATGCGACGGCACCACGCGCGTCGGGCACGCTGAAAGCGCACTACGCGCCGCGCACGCCGCTCGCGCTGCTGCCGTTCGATGCACTCGAGCCGCTGCTCGCGGCCGCGCAAACCGACGGCGAGCGCGTCGCGCTCGTCGCCCGCGCGTCGCGGGCAGGGCGCTGGGCGCAGGCCGACGGCGTGCATTTCATCGCGGCGCCGGAAGATCCGCAGGCCTATGCGCGCGACCTGTACGGCATGCTGCGGGCGCTCGACCGCGCGCAGGTCGCACGCATCCTGGTCGAGAAGCTGCCCGAGACCGTCGAATGGATCGCGGTCAACGATCGCCTCGGCCGTGCGGCCGCGGCTTTCGAAGCGCGCGACTGACGCTGCCTTCCGCACCCGTCCTGAAATAAAAAACGCCCGACTGGCGAAGTGAGCCAGTCGGGCGTTTTCGTTTCGGCGCGTGGCCGGCGGCTTACTTGCCGACGCCGGACTTCGCGATCTGCTGTTCGACGTATTGCGCGAACAGCGCGTGCAGGTGCGTCGTCGGGTGGACCGTGTCGGCGAACATGTAGGTCTGGTCCGCGTTCGCGACCGTGTAGGTCTGCGGCGAGCAGAACAGCGACGAGCCGAACGCGGTCGCGTTCGCGACGCCGTACTGCGTGGCGGCCTGGACCATCGCCTTCAGGTTGCAGGCGGTGTCGGTGTTCGACACGCTGAAACCGTTCGCCTGGTAGTTGGCCGCGATGCCGTCCTGCCACGTGAACGAATCGACCACCGCGACCTTCGTCGAGTCGACCTTCAGCGCGGCGAGCGTGCCGACGAGCGTCTTGTTGAACAGCCCCGACAGTTGCGTGAACGCGGCCTGCGTGCCGCCCTGCAGCGCGAGCGGCGTGCCGCCGATGTCCGGCACGTTCGCGACGAACACGTGCGTCGCGCCCGCCGCGACGATCTGCTGGACGATCCCGCCGAGCTGCTGCGCGGCCAGGCCGATCGCCTGCGCCGCCGCGAGCTGCGCGGCCGGCGTGTTGCCTTGCGCCTGCGCGACCTGGGCCTGGTAGAAGATGTCGTTCGCGCCGCCGTTGATCAGCACGATCTGGCCGGCGTTGAAGCTGCCGTGCTGCGTCAGGTACTGCTTGACCTGGTCGGCGATCGGCGTCGTCGTTGCCTGGGCGTAGTCGGGGTTCGGCACGCTCGCGTCCGCATGGCCGATGCCCGGCTGCAGCGTCACGCGCGAGCCGCCCTGCGCGTAGCCGAGGCCGCCGGTGGCCTGCAGCGGGATGCCGAAGCCGCCCTGGTTCGCGGGCTGCAGCGTGTCGCCGTAGTACTGCGCGACGTCCTGCGTCCATACCTGGCCCGGGTTGGTCGTGAAGCGGCCGCCGCCGAAGCCGAGCTTGATCTGCGAGTAGGTGCCGGCGTCCGACAGGCTGTCGCCGAACGACACGACCTGCATCTTCACGCCCGACGGCGGCGTATTCGACGCGCTGTTGTTGTTGTCGTCACCGCCGCCGCATGCGGCGAGCAGCGCGAGCGCGGCGCCGGCGATCGCGACTTGCGCGGTGCGCAGCATGCGCTGCCGCGTGCGGGAAGGTGCGTGTTGTTGTGTCTGCATCGTTCGATCTCCTCGTAGATATGGCCCTGATGTATTTCTCATCTGCCGCGTGCCTGCTCGGTTCCGGGCTGCGCGGCGGCCGTTGGCTGAAACGGTTTATCGGTCGCGCGCAGCCGCCGGCGGCACGGTGCGCGGATCCTGGTTCGCGGCCTCGGCAATCTGCGCATGATAAGCGCTCGCCCATTCGGGCGGGCCGAAAATCGCGCGCAGCTTGTTGCGCCATCCGCCGACGCGCCACACGTCGGACGCCATCGCCACCCACTCGTGGAACGTCGCGACGAACGGGTTGTTCGAGCCGAGCCGTTCGACGATCCCGTACTGCGGCGGATCGTCGGGCGTTTCCTCGACATAGCTGCCGAACAGGCGATCCCAGATCACCAGGACGCCTGCGTAATTGCGGTCGATGTAGCGCGCGTTGCGCGCATGGTGCGCGCGGTGGATCGACGGCGTGTTCAGCACGTATTCGAGCCAGCCGAGCTTGCCGATCGCCTGCGTGTGCACGAAGAACTGGAACGCGAGGTTGATCAGCACGATGCCGACGACCTGTTGCGGCGGAAAGCCGGCGAACGCGAGCGGCAGCCAGAACAGCCACATGCCCGCGATCGGGTACATCAGGCTCTGGCGGAAGGCGGTCGAGAAATTCATCCGTTCGGACGAGTGGTGCACGACGTGCGCGGCCCACAGCCAGCGCACGCGATGGCTGGCGCGATGGAACACGTAGTAAAGGAAGTCCTGCGCGACGAACAGCACCGCGAACGACAGCCAGCCGTCGTGCCACGTGTAAAGACGATAGTGCCGGTAGCAGTACGCATAGACGGGAATCACGAACAGCCACGCGATCTTGTCGGCGCCCTGGTGCATCAGCGCGAGCGCCGCGTTGCACAGCGTGTCGCGCCACGCGTAGAGGCGGTCCTGCGCACGGGTGCGGGCGAGGTGCCAGGCCTCCCACGCGATGCAGAGCAGGAAGACGGGCGCCAGCGCGAGCAGAAGCAATTCGACGTCGAATCGCATGGGCGTGTCTCCTTCGTTCCCCTGCAAGCCATGAGGCCGGGCGTATGGCCCGTTGTAGATATCGGTCAGGCCAACAGCCTACGCAATCGCCACGCGCTAGGCGAGGGGGCAGCGTAGAGGGTTCCCTCTGAGGACAGGGTTTCTACGGAATCCGTACTGCACGGGGCCGGGCGGTGCGGCCCCGTTTCGTGGGTGCGGCGTGCGCGCGGGGCGTCGCGCGAGGGTGGCGGGGGCGTTTCAAACCGCGCAGCGCGAGATTTCGCGGGCGACGCGGTGCGGGGGCGCGCGGGCCGCCCTGTCAGGACGGCTCGCTGCGCGGTGCGCGAATCGTCAGTGCGCGCCCGCGTAGATCCACTCGAGCAGCGTGTCGTGCGCGGCGCGCGCGCCTTCCGCGTGATCGTTGTTGATGAAGCTGACGACGATGTAGCTCTGGCCGTCGGTGCCCGCGACGTAGCCGGCGATCGCGCGCACGTCGCGCAGCGTGCCGGTCTTGATGTGCGCGTTGCCGAGCACGCCCGCGTTGGTGAGGCGGTTCTTCATCGTGCCGTCGATGCCCGCGATCGGCAGCGAATCGACGAACGCCTGCGCGACGGGGCTCGCGTTCGCGGCTTGCAGCAGCGCGGCGAGCGACAGCGCGCTCACGTGCTCTTCGCGCGACAGCCCCGAGCCGTTCTCGAGCACGAGGTCGGGCATCGCGATGCCGTTCTTCTGCAGGAATGCCTGGATCGCGCGGCTCGACTGCTCGGGCGTCGCGGGCGGCTTGCCGCTGACCGCGCCGATCGTCAGGAACAGGTTGCGCGCCATCACGTTGTTGCTGAACTTGTTGATGTCGTAGACGATGCTGCCGAGCACCGGGCTGTGATGCACGGCGAGCGGCCGCGCGGTGGTCGGCACCTTGCCTTCGCTCACGGGCCCCGCGATCGTGCCGCCGTCCTGCTGCCACAGCGCGAGGAAGCCGCGCGCGAAGAACGTCGTGTGATCGAGGATCGCGAGGTTGGTCGTATGCGCGCCGCAGCGCAGCGGGTAGTCGCCGGCGAACGACGCGGTCATGATCCCGCCGCCGGCCGTCAACGTCGGGCGCGCGGCTGCCGCGGCCGCGCTGCACGAACCCGAGCCTTCGACGAGCTGGTTGTCGATCGACAGGTCCGCGAGCGGCGGCAGCACGTCGACGGCGACCTTGCCGTCGTCGCCCGGCGTGACCGTGAACGACACGGCCTTGAATGCATACAGCAGCGGATCGGGGCCGACGTTGTACGGCGCGCTCGCATCGTCGTCGAACGACGGCAGGTCGCGGGTCGACGCCGCGAAATAGCTCTTGTCGAGCACGAGGCCGCCGGCCACGCGCTTGACGCCGGCCTTGCGCAGCTTGTCGACGAGATCGATCAGCTCTTCGGGCACGAGCTTCGGATCGCCGGTGCCCTTGATGTACAGGTTGCCCTGCAGCGTGCCGTCGGGGTCGATCGTGCCGTCCGTATACGCGGTCGTGCGCCAGCGGTAGTCGGGACCGAGGATCGACAGGCCCGAGAAGGTCGTCACGAGCTTCATCGTCGAGGCCGGCAGCATCGGCCGGCTCGCATTCCACGCGATCAGCGGCTGCGGATCGCCGACGCGCTCGACGACGACGCTCATCGCCGACGCCGGCACCTTCGCGCGCTGCAGCGCGACGAGCACCGACGCCGGCAGGCCGGCCGCGCGCGCGGCGGGCGACACGACGGCGGTCTTGCGCGCTTCCTTGTGGGATTTCTTGCGGGCCTGCGCGGACGGCGCGAACGCGAGGGCCGTGCAGGTGGCGACGACGGCGGCCGCCCGCAGGCAGACGCGGGCGCGCGGGGCGAACCGGGCGGAAAGATCGGAAATCGGCATGGGCGAATACGGGAAAAGCGGGGGCTCGGGCAGGACGCGCGGGGGCGTCGAAGCGCACATTGTAGAGACAAGTCGGGGCAGGTCCCTTGCAATCCACCTTACTGTTGCATTGCACGGTGCCGCGCACGCGATTCGCGGCGCTACAATGGTCGCCGTGTTTGACTCGCCCCATGGATACCTGTCCCGATGCGGATTCTGCTTGTCGAAGATGATCGAATGATTGCCGAGGGCGTGCGCAAGGCGCTGCGCTCGGACGGCTTTGCGGTCGACTGGGTGCAGGACGGCGACGCCGCGCTCACGGCGCTCGGCGGCGAGACGTACGATCTGCTGCTGCTCGATCTCGGCCTGCCGAAGCGCGACGGCATCGACGTGCTGCGCACGCTGCGCGGGCGCGGGCTGGCGCTGCCGGTGCTGATCGTCACCGCGCGCGACGCCGTCGCCGATCGGGTGAAGGGACTCGACGCCGGCGCCGACGACTACCTCGTCAAGCCGTTCGATCTCGACGAGCTCGGCGCGCGGATGCGCGCGCTGATCCGCCGCCAGGCCGGGCGCAGCGAGTCGCTGATCCGCCACGGCGCGCTGACGCTCGATCCGGCTTCGCACCAGGTGACGCTCGACGGCGCGCCCGTCGCGCTGTCCGCGCGCGAGTTCGCGCTGCTCGAGGCGCTGCTCGCGCGGCCGGGCGCGGTGCTGTCGAAGAGCCAGCTCGAGGAGAAGATGTACGGCTGGGGCGAGGAGATCGGCAGCAACACGGTCGAGGTCTACATCCACGCGCTGCGCAAGAAGCTCGGCTCGGACCTGATCCGCAACGTGCGCGGGCTCGGCTACATGGTCGTCAAGGAAAGCTGACGCGTGCGGTCGATTCGTCATCAATTGCTGATCTGGCTGCTCGCGATCGTCGTCGCGGGCGTGGGCATGGCGGGCTGGCTCATCTACCGGCAGGCGCTCGCCGAGGCGAACGAACTGTTCGACTACCAGTTGCAGGAAATCGCCGCGGCGCTGCCGTCGGAGCCGTTCTCGCAGGTGTTCGGCTCGCGCACCAACGGCGACGAAGGCATCGTGATCCAGATCTGGAATCGCAACGGCGTGCTGATGTACTTCTCGCATCCGCGCGCGCCGATCGCGCCGCGCGCGGAACTCGGCTTCTCGACCGAGCGCACCGATCGCGGCGAATGGCGCGTGTACGGCGCGATCGTCGGCGACAACGTCGTGCAGCTCGCGCAGCCGCTGTCGGTGCGCAACCGGCTGGCGGCGAACGTCGCGCTGCGCACGCTGTGGCCGCTGATCGTGCTGCTGCCGTTCCTCGGCGCGGCCGTGTGGGGGATCGTCGGGCGCGGGCTCGCGCCGCTCGCCCGCGTGACGCGTGCGGTCGAGGCGCGCCGGCCGGAAGCGCTCGATTCGCTGCCCGACGCGCGCCTGCCGCTCGAGGTGCAGCCGCTCGTGCGGGCGCTGAACGGGCTGCTCGCGCGGCTGTCGGCGGCGCTCGACACGCAGAAAGCGTTCGTCGCCGACGCCGCGCACGAATTGCGCACGCCGCTCGCGGCCGTGCAGATCCAGGCGCAGCTCGTCGCCCGCGCGAAGGACGATGCGTCGCGCCGCGAGGCGATCGCGGATCTCCAGGACGGCGTGTCGCGCGCGACGCGTCTCACCGAGCAACTGCTCGCGCTCGCGCGCGCCGAGCCGGACGGCGCGACGATGCGCGAACCGGTCGACCTGCAGGCGCTGCTCGCCGAATGCGTGGCCGCGCATGCGCCGCTCGCGCAGCGGCACGACATCGATCTCGGCTTCGAGGAAACGCGCGCGGCGAGCGTCGTCGCGGACGTCGGCGCGCTGCGCGTGATGTTCGGCAACCTGCTCGACAACGCGGTGAAGTACACGCCGGACGGCGGCCGCATCGACGTGTCGCTGACGCGCGACGCGGCCGGCCGCGCGTGCGTGCAGATCGGCGACAGCGGGCCGGGCATTCCGGCCGACGAGCGCGAGCGCGTGTTCGACCGCTTCTATCGCGACAGCACGGCGCGCGCGCGCACCGACGTGTCGGGCAGCGGGCTCGGGCTCGCGATCGTCAAGCGCGTGGCCGCGCAGCAGGGCGCGACGGTGTCGCTCGGCGATGCGGCCGCGGGCGGCCTGCTCGTCAGCGTCGTGTTCCGCGATGCCGAGATGCCGGCCCAGGCGCGGCAACCTTCCGAATCCGTCTGAAGGGGGCGGGGCCAGCCCGGCCCGGGCAGCCGCTTAAGCCCCGCTTAAGGCTGATTAAGCCTCCTTTAAGTCAGGGTCGTTACGCTGCGTCCTAACAAAGAGGAGGTCCTACGATGAACACCCGATTCCTTGCGCGCGGCACCGTCGCGGTCGCCGTGGCGGCCGCCCTGTCGGCAGGCTATTTCGCCGGCACCCGCCGCGCCGATCCGCAGATCATCACGCCCGCGCAGGCGGCATTGATGCCGGCCGAAGCCGCGGCCAAGACCGGCATTCCCGATTTCTCCGGGCTCGTCGAGACCTACGGCCCGGCGGTCGTGAACATCAGCGCGAAGCATGTCGTGAAGCAGGTGTCGCGGCGCGCGCCGCAGCCGCAGCTGCCGATCGATCCGAGCGACCCGTTCTACCAGTTCTTCAAGCACTTCTACGGCCAGGTGCCGGGCATGGGCGGCGACGCGCAGCCGGACGACCAGCCGAGCGCGAGCCTCGGGTCGGGCTTCATCGTCAGTTCCGACGGATACATCCTCACCAATGCGCACGTGATCGACGGCGCGAACGTCGTCACGGTCAAGCTGACCGACAAGCGCGAATACAAGGCGAAGGTCGTCGGCTCCGACAAGCAGTCCGACGTCGCCGTGCTGAAGATCGACGCGAGCGGCCTGCCGACCGTGAAGATCGGCGACCCGGCGCAGAGCAAGGTCGGCCAGTGGGTCGTCGCGATCGGCTCGCCGTACGGCTTCGACAACACGGTCACGTCGGGCATCATCAGCGCGAAGTCGCGCGCGCTGCCGGACGAGAACTACACGCCGTTCATCCAGACCGACGTGCCGGTGAATCCCGGCAACTCGGGCGGCCCGCTGTTCAACCTGCAGGGCGAGGTGATCGGCATCAACTCGATGATCTACTCGCAGACGGGCGGCTTCCAGGGCCTGTCGTTCGCGATCCCGATCAACGAGGCGATCAAGGTGAAGGACGAGCTCGTGAAGACGGGCCATGTGAGCCGCGGCCGTCTCGGCGTCGCCGTGCAGGGGCTGAACCAGACGCTCGCGAGCTCGTTCGGGCTGCAGAAGCCGGACGGCGCGCTCGTCAGCTCGGTCGACGCCAACGGTCCGGCCGCGAAGGCCGGCCTGCAGCCGGGCGACGTGATCCTGTCGGTCAACGGTTCGCCGGTCGCCGATTCGACGTCGCTGCCCGCGCAGATCGCGAACCTGAAGCCGGGTTCGAAGGCCGACCTGCAGATCTGGCGCGACAAGTCGAAGAAGTCGATCAGCGTGACGCTCGGCGCGATGGCCGATGCGAAGCTCGCGTCGAACGACGGCGGGCCGGTCGAGCAGGGCCGCCTGGGTGTCGCGGTGCGTCCGCTGTCGCCGCAGGAGCGCAGCGCCGCCAACCTGTCGCACGGGCTGATCGTGCAGCAGGCCGGCGGGCCGGCCGCCAACGCAGGCATCCAGCCCGGCGACGTGATCCTCGCGGTCAACGGCCGCCCGGTCACCAGCCCCGAGCAGTTGCGCGACGCGGTGAAGGGTGCGGGCAACAGTCTTGCTCTGCTGATCCAGCGCGATAATGCACAGATCTTCGTGCCGGTCGACCTGAGCTGACCGGCGACGGCCGACGGCCGGCCTGGCCGGCCGCGGCGGGCGCCGCCGCCGTACGTTTCGCGTGACGCTGCGCCCCGTATGTGTTCCGACCCCAAGGAGAGAGCCATGCAATATCTACGCAACGTGTCCCGATTTGCCGTCGCCGCGGCGCTGACCGCCGGCCTCGCGGCTGGTGCGACCGGCGCGTACGCGCAGTCGGACGGTCTGCCCGCCGCGAGCCAGCAAGGCGATATCAGCTATGTGTCGGGCGGTATCGGCAAGGACCAGTCGACGGCATTCCAGAGTAACGAGGCATCGTGGCCGCTGGCGCTGCGCTTCACCGGCAAGGGCGGCGAGTTCCTGGCCGACGTCCATGTCCGGATCGTCGACGGCAAGGGCACCGAGGTGCTGGCAACCGACGCGCGCGGGCCGTACATGCTGGTGAAGCTGCCGCCGGGGCGCTATACGGTGCACGCGTCGTACCAGGGCAGCGACGAATCGCGCGCCGTCACGGTCGGCGCGAAGGGCGGCGCGAAAGCCGCGTTCCAGTGGAGCGCGCAGTAGCCGCCGCGCGCGGCCCGGGCCCCGGGCGCGCAATCGGACGAAGTTTCGCCCATAATGAAAGCCACGGCACGCGTGCCGTGGCTTTTTCGTTTCCTGCCCCGGCCAGGCGGCCGCCCGAAGGAGAAACGATGTCCGATGCAGCCGACCCTCGACTCGAAATCGTGCCGAACCGTCATCGCGTGCGCGTGATTCATCGCGGCATCACCTATGCCGATTCGCAGGGTGCGCTGACCGTGCGTGAAGCGGGGCTCCCGGACATCCATTACCTGCCGCGCAGCGACGTCAACATGCGCCGGCTCGTGAAGTCGGGCGTCACGACGGCCTGCCCGTTCAGGGGGCAAGCCGTGCATTTCGACTTGCAGACGGAAGACGGCGTGATCGAGAACGCCGCATGGAGTTACGAAGAACCGAAGGCGGCGGCGGCCGTGCTGGCGCTCTACGTCGCCTTCGATGTCGCACGGATCGACAGTCTCGTCGAGACGTCCTGATGCGGCGCGCGTTCATCGGGGAGGCGTCATGGAACTGAACGACACGTTACGCGTACCGCTCGCGCCGCCTGTCGTGCGGGATGCGCTGGAGGATCTCGCGCTGCTGCGGGCGAGCTTCGATCATTGCGAATCGTTCGTGAAACTCGCGCACGGCGAGTTCGCGCTGACGATCACGGTGCCGCTCGGCCCGCTGCGCGCCCGCTACGACGTGCGCGCGCATGCGGCCGCCGAGCAGGGCGACGCCGAAGGGCAGCCGCGCCGCGTGCTCAACTTCAAGGCGCGGGCCGACGGCCTCGGCGCGCTGCGCGGCCAGGTCGAACTCGTGCTGATGCCGGATGACGATGCGGCCGCCACGCAGATCGAGTACGTGGTCTGGGCGACGGCGAGCGGGCCGCTCGCCGAGCTGCCGGGGCGGCAGATCGACAATGCGCTGCGCGAGTGGACCGACACGTTCTTCCGCGAGTTCTGCGCGGTCGTGCAGGCGAAGCACGGTCTCGCGCCGAATCGCGCGAGCGCCCCTGCGCAGCGACGCCAGCACGTATTTCTGCGGCCGGCCTCGCTGGTGGCTGCGACGAAGCGTTCGCTGCCGCCGCATCTCGGCGGCGCGCTGAGCGGGCGTGCCGCGAGCGCGCTCCGGCATCGCGATTCCGGCACGGTGCCCGTATGGGCCTGGGCGGCGATGATCGTGTTCGTCGCGCTGCTGCTATACGCGGCACGCTGGTTCAACGCCGGCTGAGCGGCTGATCAGCCGCACGGTTCCGCTTCACGGTTTGCCCGCCGCTCGCGCGGCGGGCGTCACTGTCCCGCATCGGCGCCGGCCCCGGCGCCGCGAAATTCCCTTCGATACGCAGACGGCGACGTGCCGAGCGCGCCCGCGAAATGCTGGCGCAGCGACACGCTCGAGCCGTAGCCGGCCGCCTGCGCGATCGCGTCGATCGATTGCCCGGTGGTTTCGAGCAGATGCTGCGCGCGCGCGAGCCGTTCGGCCTGCAGCCACGCGGTGACGGTCGTGCCCGTTGCCTGGCGGAAATGGCGCGTGAACGTGCGCCGGCTCATCAGCACGCGTTCGGCGAGCGAATCGACGCTGTGCGCGGCGTCGAGATGGGCGCGCACCCAGTCGAGCAGGCCCGCGAGCCGCGCATCGCGCGGATGCGCAGCGACCGGCTGCGGCACGTATTGCGCCTGCCCGCCCTGGCGGTGCGGCGGGATCACGAGGCGGCGCGCGATCCGGTTCGCGGCATCCGAGCCGAAGCGCCGCCGCACGACGTGCAGGCAGCAGTCGAGGCCGGCTGCCGTGCCGGCCGACGTCATCACGTTGCCGTCGTCCACGTACAGCACGTCGGGATCGAGTTTCACGCGCGGAAAGCGCTGGGCGAAATCGTCGGCCCACGCCCAGTGCGTGGTGGCCGGGCGGCCGTCGAGCAAGCCGGCCGCGGCGAGCACGTAGGCGCCGAGGCACAGGCCCACGAGCTCGGCGCCGCGCGCGGCGACCGCGCGCACGGCATCGAGCAGCGCGTCGGGCGGCACTTCGTCCGGGTCGCGCCAGGAAGGCACGATGACGATGTCCGCATCGTCGAGCGCGTCGAGCCCGTACGGCGCGGTGATCGTGAAGCCGCCCGTCGTCGCGAGCGGGCCGCGCTCGGCCGAGCAGACGCGGAACACGAACGCGGGCGACGCGGCTGCGTCGCGTTCCTTGCCGAACACGACCGACGGCACCGACAGGTGGAACGGGCTGATGCCGTCGTACGCGATCACGGCGACGACGGTCGGAACGGGCGGGGCGGCGGCGAGCATGGCGGGCTCCGGAAAGGCGATGGCCCGATTTTATCGAAGAATGGCTATCGGGCCACTATCGGCGCAAGCCACGCGGCCCGACAATGCATCGCATCGCACTGCTGGCCGCCTCGCTCCGGGGCGGGGCAGCGCCTCCCGACCAGGAGCCCGCCATGCTTGCCGCCGCGTCGCCCGCCGTCCCGCATTCTGCTTCCCGTCCCGCTGCCCGCCGCGCACTGATCGTGATCGACGTGCAGAACGAATACGTGACGGGCAACCTGCCGATCGAATATCCGCCGCTCGACCTGTCGCTCGCGAACATCGGTCGCGCGATCGACGCCGCGCACGCGGCCGACGTGCCGGTGATCGTGGTTCAGCACGTCGCGCCGGCCGGCGCGCCGATCTTCGCGCCCGGCACCGACGGCGTCGCGCTGCACGCGGTGGTCGCCAGCCGGCCGTACGCGCATCGGATCGAGAAGGCGCAGGCCAGCTCGTTCGCCGGCACCGATCTCGCCGCGTGGCTCGATGCGCACGGCATCGACACGCTCGCGGTGGCCGGCTACATGACGCACAACTGCAATGCGTCGACGGTCTATCACGCGGCGCATGCGGGGTTGAAGGTCGAGTACCTGAACGATGCGACGGGCGCGCTGCCTTACGAGAACGAAGCGGGTGCGGTGAGCGCCGAAGAGATTCACCGCGCGTATGCGGTGGTGTTCCAGTCGAATTTCGCGGCCGTGATGTCGACCGACGCGTGGATCGCGGGACTGGCCGGCGCGCCGATGCCGGCGCGCGATTCGGTGGCCGCGTCGAACCGGCGCGCCCGCGCGCAGCGCGCGAAGGCAGCCTGACCCGGCACGGCGATGGGGCGCGCGATGCGCCGCGCGGTCAGTCGCCGTCCTTCAGCATCGCCGGGCTGTAGCGCAGCATGTCGAAGCAGCCGTCGACGAGCTTTTCCGCATGCTGCTCGGCGTCGATCTCGTCGGGCAGCATCAGCATGTCGCGCACGAACCCGCTGACGAGCGTGTGCAGCATCAGCGTCGCGCGCCACGTATCGAGCCGCTCGGGCAGCAGCTTGAGGCCCACGGCCACCGCGAGATCGGCGTCGATCATGTGCAGCGCCTCGCTCATCCCCGCGCGGTTGCGCTGCAGCAGCGGCTCCATGTCCGCGACGTACTCGCACTTCATGAACAGGATGCTGAACACGCGCCGCAGCTGCGGGTCGCGCTGCACGCCGAGCAGGCACCAGATCAGGATCTGGCGCACCTTCTCGAGCGGATTGCTGCCCGGCGCGTCGAGCGGCATCCGCTTCAGTTCGTCGATCGGCAGGAACACGCGGTCGAACATCGCATCGAACAGTTCGCTCTTGTTCGCGAAATGCCAGTAGATCGCGCCGCGCGTCACGCCGGCGTGCTGGGCGATGTCCGCGAGCGACGTGTGCGACACGCCTTTCTCGAAGAACACGTGTTCGGCGGCGTCGAGAATGCGATTGCGTGTCTCGAGCGCCTCCTCCTTGGTACGTCTGACCATGTGCAGGCCTGATTGGATCGATCGTCGGTGAATATGGGGGCCCGCAACCCTCGTCGTCGTCATGCAGACGGGCTATGCTTGCTGTTGGTAACAATCTGTAAGACTGGACAGCCTGCGGAGTACAAACGGGCTTTTTACATACATTCGTGAATGTATATACAATACCACCCTACGATCGAATGACCCAAGTGGCAATCAGTTAATATCCCACTCTGCTGATTCCCGCCCTAGTACCAGTCCGCAGTTCGCGGCATCCCCGTCGGCATGGAGGTTTCGTGCCGACGTGCTGTATCTAGCAGTCCAGTAATTCAGGTGTTCGATCTGCGCCGCGAGGCGCATCCGTGTTGCGCTCCGGTCGGGCGCGGCACTTATTCCATTGGTTATACACAGAGGTCGCTCCATGCGCGTCGAACGGGTTCCATACCGCTTAATCACTGTCGCGACGGCCGCCGTTTTCCTGGCCGCGTGCGGGAAAAAAGAATCGGCACCGCCGCCGCAAACGCCGGAAGTCGGCGTCGTCACCGTCCAGCCGCAAGCCGTACCGGTCTTCACCGACCTGCCGGGCCGCACCAGTGCATTCCTCGTCGCGCAAGTGCGCGCACGGGTCGACGGCATCGTGCTGCGTCGTGAATTCACCGAAGGCACCGACGTCAAGGCCGGTCAGCGCCTCTACAAGATCGATCCGGCGCCGTACATCGCGGCCCTGAACAGCGCGAAGGCGACGCTCGCGAAGGCGCAGGCGAACCTCGTCACGCAGAACGCGCTGGTCGCGCGCTACAAGGTGCTGGTCGCCGCGAACGCGGTCAGCAAGCAGGAGTACGACAACGCGGTCGCCACGCAAGGCCAGGCCGCGGCGGACGTCGCGTCCGGCAAGGCGGCGGTCGACACCGCGCAGATCAACCTCGGCTATACGGATGTCGTGTCGCCGATCAGCGGCCGCGTCGGCATCTCGCAGGTGACGCCGGGCGCATACGTGCAGGCGAGCCAGGCGACGCTGATGTCGACCGTGCAGCAGCTCGACCCGGTGTACGTGGACCTCACGCAGTCGAGCCTCGAAGGGCTGAAGCTGCGCCAGGACGTGCAGAGCGGCCGCCTGAAGACGAGCGGCCCGGGCGCGGCGAAGGTGTCGCTGATCCTGGAAGACGGCAAGACCTATTCGGAAGCCGGCAAGCTGCAGTTCTCGGACGTGACGGTCGACCAGACCACCGGCTCGGTGACGATCCGCGCGGTGTTCCCGAACCCGGGCCGCGTGCTGCTGCCGGGGATGTTCGTGCGCGCACGCATCGAGGAAGGCGTGAACGAGAACGCGTTCCTGGTGCCGCAGATCGGCGTCACGCACGACCAGAAGGGCCAGGCGATCGCGATGGTGGTGAACGCCAGCAACAAGGTCGAGCCGCGTCCGCTGAAGACCACCGGCATGCAAGGCCAGAACTGGGTCGTCGAAGGCGGTCTGCAGGCGGGCGATCACGTGATCGTGCAAGGCGTCGACAAGGTGCGCCCGGGCGCGACCGTGAAGACCGTCGCCGCGCAGCTCGCCCCGGCGGCCGATGCCGCCTCGGGTGCTGCTGCCCCCGCCGCGCCGGCCGCCGCCGGTTCCGGCGTAGCCGCTTCGGGTGCCGCCGCATCGGGCGCAGCACCGGCGAGCGCCGCCGCTGCGTCGAGCGCGAAATAACAGGGAGCCTGTTTCATGGCAAAGTTTTTTATCGATCGCCCGATCTTCGCGTGGGTGATCGCCATCATCCTGATGCTGGCCGGGGTTGCGGCGATCTTCACGCTACCGATCTCGCAGTATCCGACGATCGCGCCGCCATCGATCCAGATCACCGCGAACTACCCGGGCGCTTCCGCGAAGACGGTGGAAGACACGGTGACGCAGGTGATCGAGCAGCAGATGAGCGGTCTCGACAACTTCCTGTACATGTCGTCGACGAGTGACGACTCGGGCAACGCAACGATCACGCTGACCTTCGCGCCGGGCACCAACGCCGACATCGCGCAGGTCCAGGTGCAGAACAAGCTGTCGCTCGCGACGCCGGTTCTGCCGCAGGTCGTGCAGCAGCTCGGTCTGTCGGTCACGAAGTCGAGCAGCAGCTTCCTGCTGGTGCTCGCCTTCAACTCCGAAGACGGCAGCATGAACAAGTACGACCTCGCGAACTTCGTGGCGTCGCACGTGAAGGATCCGATCAGCCGGTTGAACGGCGTCGGTACTGTCACGCTGTTCGGCTCGCAGTACGCGATGCGGATCTGGCTCGACCCGAACCGCCTGACCAACTACGGCCTCACGCCGGTCGACGTCAGCTCGGCGATCACCGCGCAGAACGTGCAGATCGCGGGCGGCCAGATCGGCGGCACGCCGGCGAAGCCGGGCACCGTGCTGCAGGCGACGATCACCGAATCGACGCTGCTGCAGACGCCCGAGCAGTTCGGCAACATCCTGCTGAAGGTCAACCAGGACGGCTCGCAGGTTCGCCTGAAGGACGTTGCGCAGATTGGCCTCGGCGGCGAAAACTACAACTTCGACACGAAGTACAACGGTCAGCCGACCGCGGCGCTCGGTATCCAGCTCGCGACCAACGCGAACGCGCTCGCGACCGCGAAGGCCGTGCGCGCGAAGATCGACGAGCTCGCACCGTTCTTCCCGCACGGCCTCGTCGTGAAGTATCCGTACGACACGACGCCGTTCGTGAAGCTGTCGATCGAGGAAGTGGTCAAGACGCTGCTCGAAGGTATCGTGCTCGTGTTCCTCGTGATGTATCTGTTCCTGCAGAACCTGCGGGCGACGATCATCCCGACGATCGCGGTGCCGGTCGTGCTGCTCGGTACGTTCGCGATCATGTCGATGGTCGGGTTCTCGATCAACACGCTGTCGATGTTCGGCCTCGTGCTCGCGATCGGCCTGCTGGTCGACGATGCGATCGTGGTGGTCGAGAACGTCGAGCGCGTGATGGCGGAAGAGGGCTTGTCACCGAAGGAGGCGACCCGCAAGGCGATGGGCCAGATCACCGGCGCACTCGTCGGCGTGGCGCTCGTGCTGTCGGCGGTGTTCGTGCCGGTGGCGTTCTCGGGCGGCTCGGTCGGCGCGATCTATCGTCAGTTCTCGCTGACGATCGTGTCGGCGATGGTGCTGTCGGTGCTCGTCGCGTTGATTCTGACGCCGGCGCTGTGCGCGACGATCCTCAAGCCGATCCCGCAAGGGCATCACGAAGAGAAGAAGGGCTTCTTCGGCTGGTTCAACCGCACGTTCAACAACAGCCGCGACAAGTACCACGTCGGCGTGCACCACGTGATCAAGCGCTCGGGCCGCTGGCTCATCATCTATCTGGTCGTGATCGTCGCGGTCGGGCTGCTGTTCGTGCGCCTGCCGAAGTCGTTCCTGCCCGATGAAGACCAGGGCCTGATGTTCGTGATCGTGCAGACGCCGTCGGGTTCGACGCAGGAAACGACCGCGAAGACGCTCGCGAACATTTCCGACTACCTGCTGAAGGACGAGAAGGAAATCGTCGAATCGGCGTTCACGGTCAACGGCTTCAGCTTCGCGGGCCGCGGCCAGAACTCGGGTCTCGTGTTCGTCCGCCTGAAGGACTACTCGCAGCGTCAGCATGCGAACCAGAAGGTGCAGGCGCTGATCGGCCGGATGTTCGGGCGCTACGGGAGCTACAAGGACGCGCTCGTGATCCCGTTCAACCCGCCGTCGATTCCCGAACTCGGTACCGCTGCCGGCTTCGACTTCGAGCTGACGGACAACGCCGGTCTCGGCCACGATGCGCTGATGGCCGCACGTAACCAGCTGCTCGGGATGGCTTCGAAGGATCCGACGCTGCAGGGCGTGCGTCCGAACGGCCTGAACGATACGCCGCAGTACAAGGTCAACATCGACCGCGAGAAGGCGAATGCACTGGGCGTGACGGCGGATGCGATCGACCAGACGTTCTCGATCGCGTGGGCGTCGAAGTACGTGAACAACTTCCTCGATACCGACGGCCGGATCAAGAAGGTGTACGTGCAGGCCGATGCGCCGTTCCGCATGACGCCGGAAGACATGAACATCTGGTACGTGCGCAACGGGTCGGGCGGGATGGTGCCGTTCAGCGCGTTCTCGACCGGTCACTGGACGTACGGTTCGCCGAAGCTCGAGCGCTACAACGGTGTGTCGGCGATGGAAATCCAGGGTCAGGCCGCACCGGGCAAGTCGACCGGTCAGGCGATGACCGCGATGGAAGGGCTCGCGAAGAAGCTGCCGGTCGGTATCGGCTATTCGTGGACGGGCCTGTCGTTCCAGGAAATCCAGTCCGGTTCGCAGGCGCCGATCCTGTACGCGATCTCGATCCTGGTCGTGTTCCTGTGTCTCGCGGCACTGTATGAAAGCTGGTCGATCCCGTTCTCGGTGATCATGGTCGTGCCGCTCGGCGTGATCGGTGCGCTGCTCGCGGCCACGATGCGCGGCCTCGAGAACGACGTGTTCTTCCAGGTCGGCCTGCTGACCACCGTGGGCTTGTCCGCGAAGAACGCGATCCTGATCGTCGAGTTCGCACGCGAACTTCAGGTGACGGAGAAGATGGGGCCGATCGAGGCCGCGCTGGAAGCGGCGCGCCTGCGGCTGCGCCCGATCCTGATGACGTCGCTCGCGTTCATTCTCGGCGTGATGCCGCTCGCGATCAGCAACGGCGCGGGTTCGGCCAGCCAGCACGCGATCGGCACGGGCGTGATCGGCGGGATGATCACGGCGACGTTCCTCGCGATTTTCATGATCCCGATGTTCTTCGTGAAGATCCGTGCGATCTTCAGCGGCGAGAAGGAAGATGCCGACGAGGCGCTGCGCCTGGCTCAGGAGCACTCGCACCACGAAGAGAAGCCGGGCAACGGCGACCAAGGCAACAAGGGACAGTGATGATGCAAAAACACGCTTTGACTGCAATCGCAGTCGCGCTCTTTGCCACGGGCTGCACGATGGCGCCGCATTACAAGCGGCCCGACGCACCCGTCGCGCAGGCGTACCCGGCCGGCGGCGTCTACGCGACGCAGCCGGGCGCGGCCGGCGCGCGCAGCGCGAACGGCCAGGCGGCGACTGCCATCGGCTGGCGCGAGTTCTTCGTCGATCCGCGCCTGCAGCGGCTGATCGAGATCGCGCTGAAAAACAACCGCGACCTGCGCGTGTCGGTGCTGAACATCGAGGCGGCGCGTGCGCAGTACCAGATCACGCGCGCGGGGCTGTTCCCGACGCTCGACGGTACCGGCACCGGCAACATCCAGCGTCTGCCGGCCGGTGTGTCGACGACAAGGGCGCCGCTGATCTCGCGCACCTACAACGTCGGGCTGTCCGCGTCGTGGGAGCTCGACCTGTTCGGCCGTGTGCAGAGCCTGAAGGATCAGGCGCTCGCGCAGTACCTGTCGACGTCGTACGCGCGGCAGGCGTCGGAGATATCGCTGGTGTCGCAGGTGGCTGACCAGTACCTGACGCTGCTGTCGACCGACGATCTGCTGAAGGTCACGGAGGACACGCTGAAGTCTGCGCAGGCGTCGTACGACTTGACCAAGCTGCAGTTCGACAACGGCACGGGCTCCGAGCTCGAGCTGCGTCAGGCGCAGACGGTGGTCGAGACGGCGCTCGCGAACCAGCAGGCGCAGGCACGTGCCCGCGCGCAGGCGCTGAACGCGCTGGTGCTGCTGGTCGGCGAGCCGCTGCCGGACGATCTGCCGGCGGGCATGCCGCTCGACGCGCAGAACCTGCTGACTGATGTGCCGGCTGGCCTGCCGTCGGATCTGCTGACGCGTCGTCCTGACGTGATGCAGGCCGAGCAGACGCTGCTGGCCGCGAACGCGAACATCGGCGCGGCCCGCGCGGCGTTCTTCCCGAAGATCTCGCTGACGGGCGCGTTCGGCACCGCGAGCCCGACGCTGGGCGGCCTGTTCAAGGCCGGCACGGCGGCGTGGTCGTTCGCGCCGAGCATCGCGCTGCCGATCTTCGAAGGCGGGCAGAACATCGCGAACCTCGATCTCGCGAACGTGCAGAAGCGCATCGAGATCGCGAACTACGAGAAGGCGATCCAGTCGGCATTCCGCGAAGTGTCGGACGGTCTTGCCGCACGCGGCACGTATGATCAGCAGATCGCGGCGCTCGAGCGCAACGAGCACGCGCAGCAGCGTCGCTTCGATCTGTCGGACCTGCGTTACAAGAACGGTGTCGACAGCTACCTGTCGGTGCTGACCGCGCAGACGGATCTGTACTCGGCGCAGCAGTCGCTGATCAGCGCACGTCTGGCACGCTGGACGAACCTGGTCGACCTGTACCGCGCGCTCGGCGGCGGCTGGATCCAGCGCGCAGGCGAAGCGCCGCGCGCGCCGGATGCACCGGTCGATTACGACAAGGCGGCCGCTCCGGCGCCTGCGTCGGTCACTGCGACGAACGGGTAAGCACGGAGAAGGGGCAGGCGCGGTCTGCCGCGCTTGCACGTCGAACCGGCTGTATGCGGAAACGAAAACGCCACGGACGCAAATCCGTGGCGTTTTCTTTTGCGCTGTCGGATCGTGCGGGGAATCAAACAAAACGCCACGGCATGCCGTGGCGTTCGTCGTTACCGCTTCGCGCCGTCGTCCGGTGCGGCGCGATCAGTGGTGCACGTCGGCGGGACGCCCATCGAAGTCGTGTCCCGCGCGCCGAATCTCGCAGCGCGCATCCTTTTCGCCTTTCACGCCGTTGAACACGATGTTCAGGATCACGGCTCGATGGAAGCCAGCGGCTGCAGGCTCATTTGCTGTTGAACGGTTCTTATAATAATTAGTTATACGAAATTCGAATTCGTCTGATTGATTCTTCTTTCTCGTCCGTGCAAATTTTGCATGGAGCATTCCTCACCCATTGTCGAGAAAGGAAATCCGGATGAAGAGCGAGCAGACTGCACCGACCCATCTTTTTGCCACCATCGGGGCGCTCACTGAGCGCGGTGGGCGGGTAACCAATGCTACCAGCGGCCTGACAGTCGCCGGGCTTGTCGTTGCCCGTGTTGGCGATGTCGTCACCTACGAGGATGGCAGCGAGGCCGTCATTATGGATGGCGCAGGCGAATATGCGATTTGCAGCGATAAGCCGTTTGCGCTGGTGGGTAGTCGGTTGAGCAACGGCGATCGTATCGTCGAAACGCTTCAGCGGCTGTGGGGAATTCAGGTACAGGCTGGCGAAACGGCCGAGGGATTGTTTAACGAGGATTATGTGCCGCCGCCTGCGCTGCCGCGCTACCGGTTGGCTGTACGAGGAGCCACGACCGCACGAGGCGGTGCGTTGCGCGAAGCTACCGGCACGTGGGACACCGGTGTCCGCCTTGGCAAGGCTGGTGTCGTGGGTAATCGGATTCACTACGCAGACGGTTCGACCGCGCGAATCATAAGCGGCCTTGGGCTGGTGGATAACGGAGACTTCCAGCCGCTGGCTTTCGTCGGTAGCGAACTAGATAACGGCGACGTCATTACCGATAGCCCTGAGCGTGATGGCTTGGTATCTGCTGACGCCTTCACCGTTATGAAGCGCCTAACTGCTGTGCATCGAGGCAAGACCTCATGATTCGTTATTTCCTTGCCAAAGGTGATCAGGGCGGCAGCGCCACGATTACGGAAGGACTGGAGGACGTCACCTGTTCCAATCCGCCGCCGCGCGTACATATCGCAACGCTCTACATGAAGACGTACTGCACGGCATGCAGGCAGGAAGGGTTTGTCGCCCCGGAGGGCCCACGCTGGCCCGGCACTGGACCAAACGGCAAGCCGTGGGCGTTGAGTGGTGATATCAACGTCTGCGATTGCAATCCGCCACCTGTTTTCTATGCCGAGCGCGGCATGAAGATGACCTTTACCGCGGAAGAGGTGGCGCGGTTGGCAGGGAAGAATGCCTTAGGTGTCGCCCCTGCAAGAGGAGGCACAGCAGTCCACGATCAGCAGTTCGTCATTCGCAACAAGAAGTCCAGGCAACCTGTTGCGGGTGTTCGGTATTGGATCACAAATTACCGTGGTGACGTGCTGGCGTCAGGGACTACTGATGCGCAGGGCCATACCATGCGAGTGGTCACAGCGAAGTCTGAATCGGTAAAACTGGAAGTCAGCGGGGAAGAAGAATGAGTGACGGCGATCGTGTAGCAATTGCAGAGGCGATGACAGACATGAACGAAGGTTCGATAATCGAAGCATTGATATCGAACGGGCCGCCCATCTGTCCAAACATGACTGATGCGGAATTTCGCCGTATGGTTCTAACATTACGCGACAGAGCCGTACAAATGATCGACGTACGGCTCGTAGACTTACGCAAGTGGGGGGCGGTCGAACGTCAGCGCGTCGCAACGTGGTTTGGCTCAAGCGATGAAACGATTCGGCAACGTCTGACAGTCGGCCTCGCACGAGTAAGTCGGGTGATGCGCGATCTCAAGCCTCGAAACTTTGTTCGTCAATCAGAGGAACTTGATCGATATCTTGGTTGTACGCCGAATAACAAGGATCCTGATGGTGCCGTCGCTCATGTTTGCGGCCCTGACACTGCTACGCATACTATTTGTATCCATGAGAACTTTTGTGGGATGCGTCCCATATCCAGCGCGAAGGACTCGATGTTATCGACACTGATTCATGAGTGCACTCATTTTGCCGACACTTTTGGCGCTCAGGATCATCAATATTTCATGCGCGAGTGCTTGGTATTGGCTCGGACGCGCCCCGATCTCGCAATCAATAATGCGGATAGCATTGCCGGGTATGTGATCTATGAGGATTAGAGGCGGTGTGGCAGGGCGATCCGTGTTGAATCTGATTGGACCCAACGGAAAATCGATATGGTAAAAGGACCGGCATGTATTGCACTGGTATTTTTCTCGGCCGGGACATTCGCCTGCTCCCCGGTTCATACGCTTGATGTTTCGTTTGAAAGAGATTCTGCCAAAGTGCCCGGCGATGAGCTCATAAAGCTGGCCAATTGGACGATAGACCTTCAACTCAAATATCCCAATCTTGATCGTACGTCTGTCGGTGGCCTTGCCGAAGCTGACGAAAGACAGCCGCGCGTGCTGGCTCAACAACGCGCGGAAAGTATCAAGGGGCTTCTAGTCACATTGGGGCTTGGTCGAGCACCTATCGACGTCGATGCCAGGCTTTATAAGTCGCATCATTTGAACGGTTTTCCGGATAATGGCCGACGAGTAGAAATCGACTTCCTTCCCGGTTGCCCGCATGAATGCCCTTGCCAAGTGAAATGAGGTCTTGGCCGCGATCTGCCGCGTAGTGCTGCACATTTTGACGGTGTGAAGCGGCTCCTTACGCACCATGCGGCAAGCGCCGGCCCGTCACAAGCCGACGCATGCGTGATGTCCATCAGTGCAGATCGGCTGACCGCCCGTCGAAGTCGTGTCCCGCGCGCCGAATCTCGCAGCGCGCATCCTTTTCGCCTTTCACGCCGTTGAACACGATGTTCAGGATCACGGCCGAGGCCGATGCCAGCAGGATGCCGCTGTGCAGGATCGGCGCGAGCGCGGGCGGCAGCTTCGAGAAGAAGTGCGGCGACACGACCGGCACGAGGCCCATCCCGACGCTCACGGCGACGATGAACAGGTTGTGCGAGTTGTTCACGAAGTCGACCTTCGACAGCACCTTGATGCCGTTCGCGGCGACCATCCCGAACATCACGATGCCTGCGCCGCCGAGTACGAACGGCGGCACCGACGCGACGACCTGCGCCATCTTCGGGAACAGCCCGAGCAGCACGAGGATCACGCCGCCCGTCGCACACACGAAGCGGCTCTTCACGCCCGTCACGCCGATCAGGCCGACGTTCTGCGAGAACGACGTATGCGGGAA
The DNA here is from genome assembly GCF_902832865.1 of Burkholderia sp. BCC0397. Lineage (NCBI taxonomy): Bacteria > Pseudomonadati > Pseudomonadota > Betaproteobacteria > Burkholderiales > Burkholderiaceae > Burkholderia > Burkholderia sp. BCC0397. The sequence continues at coordinate 631,346 of NZ_CADFDL010000004.1, forward strand.
CGAGTTGAAGATGCCGCCGATCAGCGTGCCGAGGCCGTCGACGCGCAGGCCGCGCACGAGGCGCTCCTGGTTGACCGGGCGATCGACCATGTCGCCGACCGCGAGGAACATGCCGGTCGATTCGATGAACGTGACGAACATCACCGTGACCATCGTCACGATCGACAGCGGGTCGAAGTGCGGCAGGCCGAAGTGGAACGGCATCACGAAGCCGACCCACGGCGCATGCGCCACGCCGTCGGTGTTCACGCGGCCGATCGCGAACGCGATCACGAAGCCGGCGACGATGCCGAGCAGCACCGAGATGTTCGCGATGAAGCCGCGGCCGAACTTGTTGATCAGCAGGATCAGCATGAGCACGAGCAGCGACAGGCCGAGATAGACGGGGCTGCCGTACTCGGGATTGCCGACGCCGCCGGCCGCCCAGTTGATGCCCACTTCCATCAGCGACAGCCCGATCACGGCGATCACCGTGCCGACGACCACGGGCGGGAAGAACCGCAACAGCTTGCCGATCATCGGCGCGAGCACGATGCCGATGATGCCGGCGGCGATGGTCGAGCCGAAGATGTCGAGAATGCCGAGGCCGGGGTTCGTGCCGATCGCGATCATCGGGCCGACGGCCGCGAACGTGCAGCCCATGATGACGGGCAGGCGGATCCCGAAGATCCACAGGCCGAGCGTCTGGATCAGCGTGGCGATGCCGCACGAAAACAGATCGGCGCTGATCAGGAACGCGATCTGGTCTTTCGGCAGCTTGAGCGCGGCGCCGACGATAAGCGGCACGGCGACGGCGCCGGCGTACATGACGAGGACGTGTTGCAGGCCAAGCGTTACCAGCTTGCCGGTCGGCAGCACTTCATCGCACGGATGGACCGTGTTCGATTGCATCTGTCTCACTCCATGATCTTGTTTTCGGGGTGATACGAAGTTATTCGGAATGAATCCATGCAACAAGAGCACTGGGTTCTATTCCGCTCTTTGCTGGTTCGATATGCCATTTCGGTATGGAGCAGGGGGTCGATCATCGGGAAACTGCCGCAGGAGTGAGGTGTACCGGTTTTATAGCGCTTCAAAATAGCGCCGGCCCCCATGTCAAATATGGCGCGCTTTATGGTGTGTATCGGGCGAGCCGCATAGTGGCAAAAAGCGGTGTGCGGAAACCGTGCCGGGTTAACCCGCGACCGGCCGCTTTTGCGTGCAAGGTGCAGCCGGTGGAGCGCGGCGAGCCGACCGCCCTTTCGATGCGTCGACGCGGCGGCAAAAACCGGGGCGCGCATCGCGATCCCGTTATCATCGACATCCGTTCATACGAATCTCCTTACGTCATGCGCCTGCTCGGAATCGACCTCGGCACTGGCTCCGTCAAACTCGTCACGCTCGATGCCGACGGCGTCGAGCGGGCCGTCGCGAGCGAACCTTATGGGTTGTCGTCGCCGCAGCCCGGCTGGGCGGAAATCGCGCCCGACACCTGGTGGCAGGCGCTCGTGCGCGCGGCCGCACGGCTGCCGGCCGACGAGCGCGCGCAGGTCGCGGCGATCGGCTTTTCGGGCCAGATGCATGGCGTCGTGCTGATCGACGCGGCCGGCCAGCCGGTGCGGCCCGCGCTGCTGTGGCCCGACACGCGCGCGGCGCGCGAGGCGGACGCGGCCGGCTGGCCGGCGGCCGGATTGCCCGTCGCCGGATTGCCCGTCGCCGGATTGCCCGTCGCCGGATTACCCGTCGTCCCGAATCCCGTCGCGCCCGGCATGGCGGGCCCGCTGTTGCGCTGGCTGGCGGCGCACGAACCCGATGCGCTGCGTGCCGCGCGCTGGGCCGTGCAGCCGAAGGACTGGCTGCGCATCGCGCTCGGCGGCGACGTGGCGGCCGATCCGAGCGACGCGTGCGCAACCGCGCTCGCGACGCCCGACGGCGCGTGGGATATCGCCTTGATCGACACGCTCGGCCTGCCTGCCGACCGCTTCGCGCCGGTTCGTGCGTCCACCGCGCGCTGCGGCGTACTCGGCGCGCCGGCCGCCGCCGCGCTCGGCCTGCCGGCCGGCGTGCCGCTCGCAACGGGCGCGGCCGATACCGCGTGCGCGGCGCTCGGCAGCGGGCTGGCCGCGGCCGGCGACGCGCTGCTGACGACCGGCAGCGGCGGGCAGATCGTCGTGCTCGCGGATGCGCTGCCGCCCGCGCGGCGCGGATTGCATCGCTATCGTGCGGCGGCCGGCGGCGGCTATTACACGATGGCGGCGATGCAGAACGTCGGGCTCGCGCTCGAAGCCGTGCGCGGCTGGCTCGGCTACGCGCGATGGGCCGATGCGTATGACGACGCGTTCGCGCAGCCGGCGTCCGAACGGCTGTGCTTCCTGCCGTACCTGACCGGCGAGCGTTCGCCGTGGATGAACCCCGATGCGCGCGGCGGCTGGCTCGGCCTCGGGCTCGGCGACACGCGCGGCGCGATGATGCGCGCCGCATTCGAAGGCGTCGCGTTCGCGTTGCGCGCGGGGCTCGATGCGATCCGCGACGCCGATCGGGGCGACGCGGTGACGACGCTGCGCCTCGCGGGCGGCGGCTCGGTCGATCCGCGCTGGCGCCAGTTGCTCGCCGACGCGCTCGGCGCGTCGCTGCAGGCGATCGACTGCCCGAACGCCGCGACGCGCGGCGCCGCGCTGCTCGCGGGCGTCGCGATCGGGCATTGGCGTGAAGAGGCGTTGCGCGCGCTGGCGCCGAGCGCGTCGCCGGTCGCGGCACCGCAGGACGACCGCCCGCTGGCCGCACGCCACGCACGCTTCGTCGATCTGTACGCGCGCACGGATGCATGGTTCACGACGGGCGTTTAAACTCGAACACTTGTTCTTTTGCGCCAGCGATGACGCATCCTGGCAAGCCGGCGACCGTTTCCCGCACGCGATGCGCGGCGGGAGCGGCCATCATGGCGAGCACGAGATTCTTGCGCCGTGCCGCGCGGCACGGCTTCGACCGCTTTGCATGAAACCCCGGCCGGCGCCGACACGCCGGCCCGGGCCGATCTCACCGACACACAGGAGTGACACGATGAAAACGAAAGCCGCGATTGCATGGAAGGCGGGTGCGCCGCTGACGATCGAGGAAGTCGATCTCGAAGGGCCGCGCGCCGGCGAAGTGCTGATCGAAGTGAAGGCGACGGGCATCTGCCACACCGACTACTACACGCTGTCGGGCGCCGATCCGGAAGGGATCTTCCCGGCGATCCTCGGCCATGAAGGCGCGGGCGTGGTGGTCGACGTCGGCCCCGGCGTCGGCACCGTGAGGAAGGGCGACCACGTGATTCCGCTCTACACGCCCGAATGCCGCGAGTGCAAGTTCTGCCTGTCGCGCAAGACCAACCTGTGCCAGAAGATCCGCGCGACGCAGGGCAAGGGCCTGATGCCGGACGCGACGTCGCGCTTCTCGCTCGACGGCAAGCCGCTGTTCCACTACATGGGCACGTCGACGTTCTCGAACTACATCGTCGTGCCGGAGATCGCGGTCGCGAAGGTGCGCGAGGACGCGCCGTTCGACAAGATCTGCTACATCGGCTGCGGCGTGACGACGGGCGTCGGCGCGGTCGTGTACTCGGCGAAGGTCGAGGCCGGCGCGAACGTCGTCGTGTTCGGCCTCGGCGGGATCGGCCTGAACGTGATCCAGGGCGCGAAGATGGTCGGCGCGGACAAGATCATCGGCGTCGACATCAACCCGAAGCGCGTCGAGCTCGCGAAGAAGTTCGGGATGACGCACTTCATCAACCCGAACGAAGTCGAGAACGTCGTCGACCACATCGTGCAACTGACCGACGGCGGCGCCGACTACTCGTTCGAATGCGTCGGCAACGTGAAGCTGATGCGCCAGGCGCTCGAATGCACGCACAAGGGCTGGGGCCAGTCGTTCATCATCGGCGTGGCTGCGGCCGGCGAGGAGATCGCCACGCGTCCATTCCAGCTGGTGACGGGGCGCGAATGGAAGGGCTCGGCGTTCGGCGGCGCGCGTGGCCGCACCGACGTGCCGAAGATCGTCGACTGGTACATGGAAGGCAAGATCAACATCGACGACCTGATCACGCACACGCTGCCGCTCGAGCGGATCAACGAAGGCTTCGACCTGATGAAGGCCGGCGAGTCGATCCGCTCGGTCGTGCTGTACTGACCGGGAGCGCACCGCCATGCTCGAACTCGTTTCCTCGCATGCGTGCCACGGCGGCGAGCAGCGTTTCTACCGTCACGATTCGGCCGCCATCGGCCTGCCGATGAAGTTTTCGGTGTACCTGCCGCCGCAGGCCGCGCACGGGCGCGTGCCGGCGCTGTTCTATCTCGCGGGGCTCACGTGCACCGACGAGACGTTCGCGATCAAGGCCGGCGCGCAGCAATACGCGGCGCAGCACGGCATCGCGCTCGTGATGCCCGACACGAGCCCGCGCGGCGCGGGCGTACCGGGCGAGACCGATGCATGGGACTTCGGCGTCGGCGCGGGCTTCTACGTCGATGCGACCGAAGCGCCGTGGTCGACGCATTACCGGATGGAGTCCTACGTGACGGGCGAGCTGCGCGAGCTCGTCGCGGCCGAGCTGCCGATCGACGGCGCGCGGCTCGGCATTTTCGGGCACTCGATGGGCGGGCACGGGGCGCTGACGCTCGCGTTGCGTCATCCGGGCCTGTACCGGTCGGTGTCGGCGTTCGCGCCGATCGCCGCGCCGACGCGCTGCCCGTGGGGCGAGAAGGCGTTCTCGGGTTACCTCGGTGACGATCGCGATGCATGGAAGGCACACGACGCGAGCGAACTCGTCGCGCGCGCCGATGCGCCGAAGTTCGCGGATGGCATCCTGATCGATCAGGGTCTCGCTGATCAATTCCTCGCGAACCAGCTGAACCCCGACGTGTTCGAAGCCGCGTGCGCGAAGGCTGGCCAGCCGCTGACGCTGCGCCGCCATCCGGGCTACGACCACGGCTACTACTTCATCTCGACGTTCATCGCCGATCACCTCGCGCATCACGCGCGTGCTTGTGCGGTGAGCAGCGGCGGAAGCAGGTAACGCATACGGCGCGCCGCACGCAACTCGCGGGCGCATGAAAAAAACGCCGGCGCTGCCCTCGGGCACGCCGGCGTTTTTTTGGCATCGGGCGGCGATCGCCGGGCCGATCAGTTGCGCCGCAACAGGCTCGCGCCATACACGAGCGCCGACAGCGCGGTGATCCAGAAGCTCGTCGGCCAGTCGGTGTGGTACGCGAGCACGATGCCGGCCCACGCTTCGAACAGCGCGAACAGCGCGGCGAGCAGCACGCCCGTCGACAGTCGCGTCGACACGTTCTGCGCGGCGGCCGCCGGCCCGACCAGCAGCGTGAACACGAGCAGCACGCCGACGATCTGCGTCGCCGCGGCCACCGCGAGTGCGCATACCGCGAGGAACAGCATCGACACCGTGCGCAGCGACACGCCCTTGGCTTCGGCCAGTTCAGGTTGAAGCGACGCGAACAACAGCGGCCGCGCGATCAGCGCGAGCGCGGCGAGGCTCACCGCGCCGATGCCGGCGAGCACCGCGAGCGTGTCGCGGCTGACCGCGAGCACGTTGCCGAACAGCAGCGCGGTGACCTGCGTCGCGAACGACGTGTAGAAGTGCAGGAACAGCAGGCCGAAGCCGAGCGCGCCGGACAGGATCACGCCGATCGCGACGTCGCGGCCCGCGAGCTTTTCGCCGAGCGCACCCATCCCGATCCCGGCCGCGAGCGTGAAGCCGACCATCCCCCAGATCGGCGAGAGGCCGAGCAGCACCGCGCCCGTCGCGCCGGTGAAGCCGACGTGCGACAGCGCGTGGCCGGCGAAGGTCTGCCCGCGCAGCACCAGGAAATAGCCGACGATGCCCGCGAGCACCGCGACGATCCCGGACGCCGCGAAGGCGTTGATCATGAAGTCGTATTCAAACATCGTGCGAATGCCCGGGATGAGCGTGTCCGTGGTGGTGATGGCCGTGGCCGCCGCCACCGCCGTGCGAGTGACCGTCGTCGTCCTCGTGTTCGTGATCGTGCTTCTCGATCTCGACGTCGCCCGACATCACGAAGATCTTGCCGTTCACGCGCATCACGTCGATCGGCGATCCGTAGAGCCGCGACAGCACGGGCTTCGTGATCACCTCGTCGACGGTGCCGAGCGCCGCGACGCCGTTGCCGAGATACAGCACGCGGTCGAGCGCGTTCAGCAGCGGATTCAGTTCGTGCGCGGAGAACAGCACGGTGATGCCGAGCTCGCGCTGCACGTTGCGCACCAGTTCGACGACGCCGCGCTGATGGTTCGGGTCGAGGCTGATCAGCGGCTCGTCGAGCAGCAGCAGCTTCGGATTGCCGAGCAGGCATTGCGCGAGCAGCAGCCGCTGCCGTTCGCCGCCCGACAGTTCGGACAGCGGCCGGCGCGCGAGCGACGTGCCGCCGACGAGATCGAGCACGCGATCGACGTCGCGGCGCGTGGCCGCGTTCGTGTGCGGCAGGCCCCAGCGGTAGCCGTCGGCGGCCATCGCGACGAAGTCGTAACCGCGCATCCGGCGGTTCGCGAGGCCGCTCCTGATCTGCGGCATGTAGCCGATCGATGCGTTGCCGCGCACGACCGGCACGCCGCCGACCGACAGCGTGCCGGCCGACACGGGGACGAGGCCGAGCACCGCGCGCATCAGCGTCGTCTTGCCCGCGCCGTTCGGCCCGAGCACGCCGACGAATTCGCCGGGCTCGATCGAGAAGCTGACATCGCGCAGGATCGTGCGGCCGCCCAGTTCGAGCGTGACGCGATCGACGGCGAGGGCGTGGGGAGTGGCGGTCATGGTGTTGCGGTCGTGTTATTGCTTGCCGGCGGCCAGCGCGGCGGCGAGCGCGTCGAGCTGGCCGATCATCCATTGCTGGAAGGTCTTGCCGGCCGGCTGCGTCTCGGTGACGCTGACGGTCGGCACGCCGCCGTCGCGCGCGATCTTCAGCATGCGCTTGGTCATCGGTTCTTCGGCCTGGCTGTTGTAGATCAGCACGCGCACCTGCTTCTTGCGCAGGTCGTTCTCGAACGCGGCGACGTCCTGCGCACTCGCCTCGGTGTCGTTCATCGTCGCGAGCTGGAAGCGCTGGTTGCGCATGTCGAGGCCGATCGCATCCGACATATAGCCGAACACGGGCTCGGTGGCCGTCACGGGCACGCCCTTGTATTTCGCGCGCAGCGCGGCGACCTTGTCGTCGACGGGCTTCAGCGACGCGACGAATTTCTGCAGGTTCGCGTCGTACTCGGCCTTGTTCGCCGGGTCGGCGCGGCCGAACTCGGCCGCGATCGCGCGTGCGGCCGCCGGCATCGTCGCCGGGTCGTACCACAGGTGCGGGTTGTCGCCGGCCTTCTTGCCGACCAGCTCGGCGACGACGATCGTCGCGCGCTTCGCCTGCTTCGATGCGCCGAGCAGCTTGCCCATCCACGGATCGTAGTCGGCGCCGTTGTAGATCACGACCTGCGCGTGCTGGAGCGCCCGGGCCGTTTTCGGGCTCGCCTCGAACAGGTGCGGATCCTGATCCGGATTGCTGAGGATGCTCGTGACCGCGACATGGCGGCCGCCGATCTGCGACGCGACGTCGCCGTAGAAATTCTCGGCGGCGACGACGTTGACGGTCGCGGCCTGCGCGAGCGCGGGTGCCGCGATCGACAGGGCGGCGGCAGCGGCGGCGAGCCAGCGGACAGGCGACAGGGCGCGCCGCGGCGCGCGCTTCAGGGCAATGGACATGGAACTCCTCGTTGGAAGGGCGGCGCGTACGCCGCGCGATGCGGCGTCAGCGTTGCGCGGGCTTGCGCTTGCAGTGCCCGCACAGGCCGCTCAACTCGACGACCTGGTGGTGGACTTCGAAACCGTGCGCGGGCCCGCTCGCGGACAACTGCTTCGCGAGGTCGCCGCCGGGAATCTCGACGGTGTCGCCGCACGAGTCGCAGATCAGGAACTGGCCTTCGTGCGGCACGCCGATCTCGCAGCAGGCGAAGAACGCGTTCTTCGATTCGATCCGATGGATGAAGCCGTGCTCGACGAGGAAATCCAACGCGCGATAGACGGTCGTCGGCGGCACGCGGCCGCGTTGCGGTTCGAGTTCGGCGAGCAGGTCGTACGCGCCGATCGGGCGCTGCGCGGCCAGCACGCGTTCGTAGACCTGGCGGCGCAGCGGCGTCCACGCGAGCCCGTGCTCGGCGGCGAATGCGTCGGCCCGGGACAGCCGGGCGTCGATGGGCGATGAGGTAGCCATGGCGTGAAGCAGGGCGATGAAACAAAGTATGGCGATGATATAACGTATCGTCGCACCGTGCAGCGCGAATTCCGTTTTCCCGCCCTCGCTCCGTCCCCTTCACCGTCAATGCCACTGCGCCGCACCGTGCGCCGCGCGCGTTGCCGTGCGGGCGCGGCGGGGCGTCGTCGTGCGCCGTCGTGCCGCAGCGCGTCATAGAAAGCCGTCACGTCGTCTTGACAGCGCGTATCGCGTATCCGATCATTCGATCACTAACAGAGCAATTGATCGGTCGGAGAGCGTTCGCTCACCTCGCGACCGTCGTGCAACAGAACGAACCGGAGACAGCCAGTGAGACTGGAAGACAAGGTCGCGATCCTGACGGGCGCCGCAAGCGGCATCGGCGAGGCGGTCGCGCAACGCTATCTGGACGAGGGCGCGCGCTGCGTACTCGTCGACCTGAAGCCGGCAGGCGGCTCGCTCGCGCGGCTGATCGAGGCCAATCCCGGCCGCGCGGTGGCCGTCACGGCCGACGTCACGCGCCGCGACGACATCGAGCGGATCGTCGCCACGGCGGTCGAGCGCTTCGGCGGCGTCGACATCCTGTTCAACAACGCGGCGCTGTTCGACATGCGGCCGATCCTCGACGAATCGTGGGACGTGTTCGACCGGCTGTTCTCGGTCAACGTGAAAGGGCTGTTCTTCCTGATGCAGGCCGTCGCGCAGCGGATGGTCGAGCAGGGGCGCGGCGGCAAGATCGTCAACATGTCGTCGCAGGCCGGCCGTCGCGGCGAGGCACTCGTTTCGCACTACTGCGCGACCAAGGCCGCGGTGATCAGCTACACGCAGTCGGCCGCGCTCGCGCTCGCGCCGCACCGGATCAACGTGAACGGCATCGCGCCGGGCGTCGTCGACACGCCGATGTGGGAACAGGTCGATGCGCTGTTCGCGCGCTACGAGAACCGGCCGCTCGGCGAGAAGAAGCGGCTCGTGGGCGAAGCCGTGCCGCTCGGCCGCATGGGCGTGCCGGGCGACCTGACGGGCGCCGCGTTGTTCCTCGCGTCGGCCGACGCCGACTACATCACCGCCCAGACGCTGAACGTCGACGGCGGCAACTGGATGAGCTGATATGGCGCCGCTCGCACGCGCCACCCGCCGGCCGGCCCGCGACGCAGCGGCCGCCGTCGAACGAGGAGGGCTCGCCTGATGGCCGAGATCGTCGTCGCCGGCGAACTGCTGGCCGAATTCGTCGCCGCCGAGCGCGGCCAGGGCTTCGATACGCCCGGCCTGTTCGCCGGACCGTTCCCGAGCGGTGCGCCGGCGATCTTTGCCGACCAGGCCGCCCGGCTCGGCGCGCGCGTCGCGTATGCGGGCTGCGTCGGCCGCGATGCGTTCGGCGACGCGATCGTCGCGCGGCTCGCACGCGACGGCGTCGACGTCGCGCGCATTCGCCGCGTCGCACGCCCGACCGGCACAGCGTTCGTCGCGTATCGCGACGACGGCTCGCGCAGTTTCGTCTTCTCGCTGTCGACCAGTGCCGCTGCATGCGTCGATGCGTCCGACGTCGACGCCGCGATGTTCGACGGCTGTCGCTACTTTCACGTGATGGGCTCGTCGCTGACGAGCGAATCGGCGATCGCGGCCGTGCAGCGCGGCGTGATCGAGGCCGCGCGCGCCGGGGCCAAGGTGTCGTTCGATCCGAACGTGCGGCCCGAAATGCTGAGTTTCCGCCCGATGCGCGCAGCACTCGACGAGATGCTCGCCGCGTGCCACCTGTTCCTGCCGAGCGAAGCCGACCTGCCGTTCTTCTGCGGGCCGCAGCCGGCCGAGCGCGCGATCGCCGGCCTGCTCGCGACGCATCCGCTGCTCGAGCGTGTCGTGCTCAAGCGCGGCGCGCAAGGCAGCGTCGCGTTCGATCGCGCGCACCGTGCCGAGGCGCCGGCGTTCGCGGTCGACGAAGTCGATCCGACCGGCGCCGGCGACTGCTTCGGCGGCACGCTGGTCGCGAGCCTCGTCGCGGGCGTGCCGATCGATGTCGCGCTGCGCCGCGCGAACGCGGCCGGCGCGATCGCGGTCACGCGGCGCGGCCCGATGGAAGGCAACAGCAGCGCGGCCGAGATCGACCGTTTCCTGACCGAACGAGGTATCGCATGTCCGGCCTGACGACCGTTGCCGAACGCACGCGCACCGCGCACGCGGACACCGTGCTGCGGATGATCTTCGACGCGAACCGCGCGGACGCGCAGCGCGGCATCTATTCGATCTGCAGCGCGCACCGGCTCGTGCTGGAGGCCGCGTGCGAAGCCGCGCGCACGGACGGCTCGCCGCTGCTGATCGAGGCGACCTGCAATCAGGTGAACCATCTTGGCGGCTATACGGGCATGACGCCCGCCGATTTCCGCCGCGACGTCGATGCGATCGCCGCGCGCTGCGGGCTTGCGCCGACGGCGCTCGTGCTCGGTGGCGACCATCTTGGCCCGAACCCGTGGCGGCATCGCCGCGCGGCCGACGCGATGCGTGAAGCCGCTGCGATGGTCGCGGCCTACGTCGAAGCCGGATTCGAAAAGATCCATCTCGATGCGAGCATGGCGTGCGCGGACGATCCGGCCCGGCTCGACGATCACACGATCGCCGCGCGCGCGGCCGAGCTGTGCCGCGTCGCGGAAGACGCGGCGACGCGCGTCGGGATCGCGCCCGTCTACGTAATCGGCACCGAGGTGCCGACGCCCGGCGGCGAAGTGAGCGGCGAGGCGAGTCACGACGAGATCGCGCAGATCGCGGTCACGCGCAGCGACAGCATCGCGGCGACGCTCGACGCGCATCGCCGCGCGTTCTCGGCGGCCGGGCTCGACGACGCGTGGACGCGCGTCGTCGCGATCGTCGCGCAGCCGGGTGTCGACTTCGACGATCGCCACGTGCTCGATTACGACAGCGCCAAGGCAGCGTCACTGGGCGCGAGTATCCTGCAGACACCGCGCCTCGTGTTCGAAGCGCATTCGACCGATTACCAGACCGAAGCCGCGCTCGCCGCGCTGGTGCGCGACCACTTCGCGGTGTTGAAGGTCGGCCCCGCGCTGACGTTCGCGCTGCGCGAGGCGCTGTTCGCGCTGACGTTCATCGAGGACGCGCTGATCGACGACGTCGCGCAGCGTTCGCGGCTGCGCGACGTCGTCGATGCGGCGATGCGCGCGCAGCCCGAGCACTGGGCGCCGTACTACCGCGGCGACGAGACCGCGCAGCGGCTCGCGCGCCAGTTCAGCTACAGCGACCGCATTCGCTACTACTGGCTGCAGCCGGCCGTCGCGGCCGCGGTCGAGCAACTGTTTAGCAACCTCGCGCGGCAGCCGGTGCCGGAGACGCTCGTCGCGCAGTGGCTGCCGGATGTCTACGCGGCGTGCCGCGCGGGCGGGCTCGCGAAGGCGCCGCGCGCGTGGGTGCGCCACCGGATACGCGACGTGATCGCGCACTACGCGCGTGCGTGCGGCATGCAGCGGCCGGCATGACGGGCCGTGAAGGAAACGCAGGAACGACGATACATCGAACAATCACAGGAGACATGCCATGCAACGAAAGATGCTCGACGCCGCCGCACGCTGTTTCGCCGGAGCCGCGCTCGCGACGGCGGCCTGCGCGGCGTCCGCCGGCACGCTGACGATCGCGACGCTGAACAACCCCGACATGATCGAGCTGAAGAAGCTGTCGCCGGCGTTCGAGAAAGCGAACCCCGACATCAAGCTGAACTGGGTGATCCTCGAGGAGAACGTGCTGCGCCAGCGCGCGACGACCGACATCACGACCGGCAGCGGCCAGTTCGACGTGATGGCGATCGGCACCTATGAAACGCCGCAGTGGGGCAAGCGCGGCTGGCTCGCGCCGATCACGGGCCTGCCGGCCGACTACGACCTGAACGACATCGTGAAGACCGCGCGCGACAGCCTGTCGTACAACGGCCAGCTCTACGCGCTGCCGTTCTACGTGGAAAGCTCGATGACGTTCTACCGCAAGGACCTGTTCGCGGCGAAGGGGCTGAAGATGCCCGACCAGCCGACCTACGACCAGATCGCCGAATTCGCGGACAAGCTCACCGACAAGTCGAAGGGCACCTACGGGATCTGCCTGCGCGGCAAGGCTGGCTGGGGCGAGAACATGGCGTACGTGTCGACGGTCGTGAACACGTTCGGCGGCCGCTGGTTCGACGACAACTGGAACGCGCAGCTCACGTCGCCCGAATGGAAGAAGGCGATCAATTTCTACGTGAACCTGCTGAAGAAGAACGGCCCGCCGGGCGCGAGCTCGAACGGCTTCAACGAGAACCTGACGCTGACCGCGTCCGGCAAGTGCGCGATGTGGATCGACGCGACGGTCGCGGCCGGGATGCTCTACAACAAGCAGCAGTCGCAGGTGGCCGACAAGATCGGCTTCGCGGCCGCGCCGGTCGCCGCCACGCCGAAGGGCTCGCACTGGCTGTGGGCGTGGGCGCTGGCCGTGCCGAAGACGTCGAAGCAGCAGGACGCCGCGCGCAAGTTCATCGCGTGGGCGACCTCGAAGCAGTACATCGAGATGGCCGGCAAGGACGAAGGCTGGGCCTCGGTGCCGCCGGGCACGCGCACGTCGACGTATCAGCGCCCCGAGTACAAGGCCGCCGCGCCGTTCTCGGACTTCGTGCTGAAGGCGATCGAGACGGCCGACCCGAACGATCCGTCGCTGAAGAAGGTGCCGTACACGGGCGTGCAGTACGTCGGGATTCCTGAATTCCAGTCGTTCGGCACGGTGGTCGGCCAGTCGATCGCGGGCGCGGTCGCGGGCCAGATGTCGGTCGACCAGGCGCTCGCCGCGGGCCAGGCCGCCGCCGACCGCGCGGTACGGCAGGCCGGCTACAAGAAGTAACGCGCAAGCCGTCGCGCGGCCCGCATCGTGCGCCGTGGCACACGGCGCGGGCCGGCGAAGCTGACAGGCGGGCAGGCCGTTCGCGCCCGCGTATCAACCGGAGGGACTCCGATCATGCGTCACCTGCGTCTTCCCCTGAGTCACGCGCCGTCGGTCGGCGACGCGTCGCTGCCGCCCGGCGCGCCGCGCCGTGCGCGCGGCGGCGCGAGCTGGCTCGTGTCGCCGTCCGTCGCGGTGCTGCTGCTGTGGATGTCGATTCCGCTCGCGATGACGATCTGGTATTCGTTCTCGCGCTACAACCTGCTGAACCCGGACGTGAAGGGCTTCGCCGGGTTCGACAACTACCGCTTCCTCGCGACCGATCCGTCGTTTTTGCCCGCGATCTGGCACACGCTCGTGCTGATCGGCGCGGTGCTCGCGATCACGGTGGTCGGCGGCGTGCTGATGGCCGTGCTGTTCGACCGCAAGTTCTACGGGCAGGGCATTGCGCGCCTGCTCGCGATCGCACCGTTCTTCGTGATGCCGACCGTCTCCGCGCTGATCTGGAAGAACATGATCCTGCATCCGGTGTACGGGCTCGTCGCGAACGCGATGCGCGCGCTCGGGATGACGCCGATCGACTGGTTCGCCGATTACCCGCTGACCGCCGTGATCATCATCGTCGCGTGGCAGTGGCTGCCGTTCGCATTCCTGATCCTGTTCACCGCGATCCAGTCGCTCGACCAGGAGCAGAAGGAAGCCGCGCGCATCGACGGCGCCGGCCCGATCGCGATGTTCTTCTACATCACGCTGCCGCACCTGAAGCGCGCGATCGCCGTGGTCGTGATGATGGAGACGATCTTCCTGCTGTCGATCTTCGCGGAAATCTACACGACGACCGGCGGCGGCCCCGGCGACGCGACGACCAACCTGTCGTACCTGATCTACGCGCTCGGCCTGCAGCAGTTCGACGTCGGCCTCGCGTCCGCGGGCGGCATCATCGCCGTCGTGGTTGCGAACGTCGTGTCGTTCTTCCTCGTGCGGATGCTCGCGCGCAACCTGAAGGGGGAATACGACAAATGAGCGACCTGACCTTCGCAGGCCGGCGCACGCCGGCCGTGTTCGACCTCGTGCGGCGCGCGCTGCCCGGCGCGCTCGCGTGGCTGATCGCACTGCTGCTGTTCTTCCCGATCTTCTGGATGGCGATCACCGCGTTCAAGACCGAGCAGCAGGCGTACGCGTCGACGCTGTTCTTCATGCCGACGCTCGACAGCTTCCGCGAGGTGTTCGCGCGCAGCAACTACTTCGCGTTCGCGTGGAATTCGGTGCTGATCTCGGCGGGCGTCACGGTGATCTCGCTGCTGTTCGCGGTGCCGGCCGCGTACGCGATGGCGTTCTTCCCGAACCATCGCACGCAGAAAGTGCTGCTGTGGATGCTGTCGACCAAGATGATGCCGTCGGTCGGCGTGCTCGTGCCGATCTACCTGCTGTGGAAGAACGCGGGGCTGCTCGATACGGTGTCGGGGCTCGTGATCGTCTACACGCTGATCAACCTGCCGATCGCGGTGTGGATGACCTTCACGTACTTCAACGAGATCCCGAAGGACATCCTCGAAGCCGGGCGCATCGACGGCGCGTCGACGTGGCAGGAGATCGTCTACCTGCTGATGCCGATGGCGCTGCCGGGGCTCGCGTCCACCGCGCTGCTGCTCGTGATCCTGTCGTGGAACGAGGCGTTCTGGAGCATCAACCTGTCGAGCTCGAACGCCGCGCCGTTGACCGTGTTCATCGCGTCGTACTCGAGCCCCGAAGGGCTGTTCTGGGCGAAGCTGTCCGCCGCTTCGCTGCTCGCGGTCGCGCCGATCCTGATCGTCGGCTGGCTGTCGCAGAAGCAGCTCGTGCGCGGGCTCACGTTCGGGGCGGTCAAATGAGCGCGGCCGGCGAAGGTGCGGCCGGCGAACGCACGAACGGTCACGGCATGAACGTGCTGATCTGCGATTGCGACGGCGTGCTGATCGACAGCGAGGCCGTGGCCGCCGACGTGATCGTGCGCGAACTCGATGCGCGCTGGCCGGGCGTCGATGCGCGGCCGGCCGTGATGCCGCTGCTCGGGCTGCGCATCGAGCGCGTGCTGGCCGGCGCGAGCGAAGCGGTGGGGCGCACGCTGTCGGCCGACGACGTCGACGCGATCCGCCGCGCGGTCGAGGCGGCGGCCGTCAATGCGCCGATGGTCGATGGCATCGATGCGGCGCTGGCCGCGATTCCACTGACGACGGCCTGCGCGAGCAACAGCTATCGCGCGTACGTCGAAGCGGCGCTCGCGCGTACCGGCCTCGCGCGCTTCTTCGGCGACAGGCTGTTCTGCGCGGATTCGGTCGCGCGGCCGAAGCCGGCGCCGGACGTGTATCTGGCGGCCGCGCGCACGCTCGGCGCGGTGCCCGCGCAATGCCTGGTCGTCGAGGACAGCGTGACCGGCATCACCGCGGCGGCCGCGGCCGGCATGACCGTGCTCGGCTTCGTCGGCGGCGGGCACGCATCGGCCGCGCAGATCGACGCGTTGCGCGGCATCGGCGCGCGTCACGTATTCGACGACATGCACGAGCTGCCCGGCTACGTCGCGCGCTGGCAGGCGACGGGCGCGGTGCTGCCGAACTAGCAACGATTGCGCGCCGCGTGTCACGCGGCGCATCACGAACGAACGGAGACAGATCATGGCAAGCGTGCTCCTGCGCAACATCGCGAAGCGCTACGACGACACCGAAGTGCTGCGCAACGTGAACCTCGACATCGCCGACGGCGAATTCGTCGTGTTCGTCGGCCCGAGCGGCTGCGGCAAATCCACGCTGATGCGGATGATCGCCGGCCTCGAGGACATTTCGAACGGCGACCTGCTGATCGACGGCGCGAAGGTCAACGACGTGCCGAGCGCGAAGCGCGGCATCGCGATGGTGTTCCAGTCGTATGCGCTGTATCCGCACATGACGCTGTACGACAACATGGCGTTCGGCCTCAAGCTCGCGGGTGCGAAGAAGCCCGAGATCGACCAGGCGGTGAAGCAGGCCGCGAAGATCCTGCACATCGATCACCTGCTCGACCGCAAGCCGAAGCAGCTGTCGGGCGGCCAGCGGCAGCGCGTCGCGATCGGCCGCGCGATCACGCGCAAGCCGAAGGTGTTCCTGTTCGACGAACCGCTGTCGAACCTCGACGCCGCGCTGCGCGTGAAGATGCGGCTGGAATTCGCGCGGCTGCACGACGAGCTGAAGACGACGATGATCTACGTGACGCATGACCAGGTCGAGGCGATGACGCTCGCGGACAAGATCGTCGTGCTGTCGGGCGGCGCGGTGCAGCAGGTCGGCACGCCGAACGAGTTGTATCACGCGCCGGCGAACCAGTTCGTCGCGGGCTTCATCGGCTCGCCGAAGATGAACTTCCTGAAGGGCACGGTCGAATCGGCCGATGCGGGCGGCGTGCTCGTGCGCTTCGACAGCGGCGAGACGCAGCGTGTCGCGGTCGACGCGGCGGGGCTGCAGCGCGGCGCTGCGGTGACCGTCGGCGTGCGGCCCGAGCATCTGCTGGTCGATGCGGCGGCGGCGGGCGTCGCCGCGCGGACGATGGCCGTCGAATCGCTCGGCGACGCCGCGTATCTGTATGCGGAGTCGGCCGTCGCGCCGGACGGGCTGATCGCGCGGATTCCGCCGCTCGACACGTACCGCACCGGCGACGCGCTGCGCGTGCATGCGCAGGCCGAGCACTGCCACCTGTTCGACGAGCACGGGCAGGCGTTCCGGCGGCTCAGTGTGCACGCGAAGGCCGCGTGACGGCGGGCGCCGGTTACAGGCGCAAGTGCTCGGCCATGTAGTCGACGAACGCGCGCAGCTTCGGCGTCGGATGACGGCCTGAAGGCCACAGCACGTAGAACGGCGTGCGGCTCACGACGTGCTCGCTGAGCACCGCGCGCAGCGCGCCGTCGTCGAGCGCGTCGCGCACGAAGAACTCGGGCAGGCACGCGATGCCGAGCCCGCGCAGCGCGAAGCACAGGCGCGTCTCCGCGCTGTTGCTGACCATCGAGACGGGTATCGCCGGCGGCGTGCCCGAGCGCGACGCGCGCAGCGGCCAGATCTCGAGCTTGCCGCTGCTCGGGAAGCGGTAGTGCAGGCAGCGGTGCTGCACGAGATCGGCCGGCGTGCGCGGCGTGCCGTGCCGTTCGAGATAGTCGGGCGATGCGACGAGGTGCTGGCCGAAGTGGCCGAGGAGGCGCGACGACAGCCGCGAATCCGTCGGCCGGCCGGTGCGCAGCACCGCGTCGAAGCCTTCGTCGACCACGTCGACGATCCGGTCGCTGAAGTCGATGTCGAGTTCGATTTCCGGATACGCGGCCATGAAGTCGGCGAGCACCGGCAGCAGCAGCGTGCCGATCGTCGGCAGGCTCACGCGCAGCCGCCCGCGCGGCGCGTTGGCGCTGTGCGTGAGTTCCTGCTCGGCCGCGTCGATCTCGGCGATCACGCGCCGGCATCGTTCCAGGAAGCGCGCGCCTTCCGCGGTTAGCGTGATGCTGCGCGTGCTGCGGTGAAACAGTCGCACGTTCAGCCGCGCTTCGAGCCGTGCGATGCGCTTGCCGATTGCCGACGCCGACAGCCCGAGCGCGCGACCGGCCGCGACGAAACTGCGCGTTTCCGCGACCTGGACGAATACGACGAAGCCGCCAAGATTTTCCATGCAGGTTTCCGATTACGGACATCGATGTCCGGAGTGTCCGGAACTCTACCCCGGTTTTTCTTCCCGCGCCGGCTCCCTACGATGGGCGTTCCTTCATTGTTCGAGGTCACGCCATGTCATCCCTGCCTGTCACCGCCCCCCGCAGAGAACCGGACGCCGCGCTGCGCGCGCGGCTCGACGCCGTGCTCGATCGCGCGCTGGCCGATTCGCGCGTGGTCGGCGCGGTCGTGCTGGTCGCGCGCGACGGCGAAGTGCGTTATGCACGCGCGGCCGGGCTGGCCGATCGCGAAGCCGGCACGCCGATGCGCGAGGACACGCTGTTCCGGCTCGCGTCGGTGTCCAAGCCGATCGTGACCGCCGCCGCGATGCGGCTGGTCGCGGCAGGCCGCATCGGGCTCGACGAGCCGGTCGCGCGCTGGCTCCCCGCGTTCATGCCGACGCTCGCGGACGGCACGCCGGCGAACATCACGCTGCGGCATCTGCTGTCGCATACGGCCGGCCTCGGCTATCGCTTCTTCGAAGCGGACGGCGACGGCCCGTATGCACGCGCGGGCGTATCCGACGGGATGGATCGCGCGAGCCTGTCGCTCGCCGAGAACGTGCGGCGCATCGCCGGCGTGCCGCTGCAGTTCGCGCCCGGCACGTCGTGGGGCTATTCGCTCGCGACCGACGTGGCGGGCGCGCTGATCGAGGCGGTCGACGGCCGCCCGCTCCCGCAGGCCGTGGCCGCGCTCGTCACGACGCCGCTCGGGATGTCCGATACCGCATTCGTCGCGCCCGACGCCGAGCGCGTCGCGACGCCTTACGTGAGCACGCCGGGCGCGCCGCGCCGGATGGCCGACGACGATCTCGTGCCGGTGTTCGACGGCACGGTCGGCATCCGCTTCGAGCCGGCGCGCGCGTTCGATGCGACCGCGTGGCCGTCCGGCGGCGCGGGCATGGTCGGCACCGCGCACGATTGCCTGACGCTGCTCGATACGCTGCGCACGGGCCTCGACGGCTGGCTCGCACCGCGCTGGATCGACGAGATGGCGCGGGTGCAGCCGGGCGCGCACGCATTGCGGGATGCGCCGGGATTCGGTTTCGGGCTCGGCTTTTCGGTGCTGCGCGATCCGGCGGCCGCGCAGTCGCCTGAGTCGGTCGGCACCTGGCGCTGGGGCGGCGCGTACGGGCATGCGTGGTTCGTCGACCGCGCGGCCGGGCTGACCGTCGTCGCGCTGACCAATACGTTGTACGAAGGGATGCACGGGCGCATCGTCACCGACGTGCGCGATGCGGTGTATGGCGTCGACGACCGGAGCGCGGCATGAGCGAGTGCGTATCCGCTTCCCCGTCCGCTTCCGCGGCCGCCGCCGACCGGGCCGCCGATCCTGCATCGGGTTCGTCTGCACCGGTGCTCGCGCGCCTGCCGGTCGCGAACCTGCTTGCGCTTGCCACTGCCGGCTTCATCACGATTCTCACCGAAGCGCTGCCGGCCGGCCTGCTGCCACTGATGAGCGCCGACCTGCACGTGACCGAGGCGCTGATCGGCCAACTGGTGACCGTCTATGCGCTCGGTTCGATCGCCGCGGCGATTCCGCTCGTCGCCGCGACCCGCGCGATGCGCCGGCGCCCGCTGCTGCTCGCGGCGCTGGCCGGGTTCGTCGTGTCGAATGCGGTGACGGCCGCATCGCCGTACTACGCGCTCACGCTGGCAGCACGGTTCGTCGCCGGGATGGCGGCCGGGTTGCTGTGGGCGCTGCTGGCCGGCTATGCGAGCCGGATGGTCGACGCGTCGCTGCGCGGCCGCGCGATCGCGGTCGCGATGCTCGGCGCGCCGGTTGCGATGTCGATCGGGATTCCGGCCGGCACCGCGCTGGGCGCGGCGCTCGGCTGGCGCGTCGCGTTCGCGTTGATCACGCTCGCGGCGCTCGCGCTGATCGGCTGGATCCGCGTGCGCGTGCCCGACTATCCGGGGCAGCAGGCCGGCGCGCGCGAGCCGGTGCTCGGCGTGATGACGCTGCCCGGCGTGCGGCCGGTGCTGACCGTGATGTTCGCGTACGTGCTCGCGCACAACATGCTGTACACGTACGTCGCGCCGTTCCTTGCGGGCGTGCGGATGGGCGCGCAGGTCGATGTGGTGCTGTTCGTGTTCGGCATCGCGTCGCTCGTCGGCATCGCGCTGACGGGCGCATGGATCGGCGCCGCGCAGCGACGCCTGACGCTCGCGAGCATCGCGCTGTTCGCGCTGGCGGCGGCGATGCTCGGCGCCGGTTCCGGGATGACGATCGTCTATGCGGGCGTCGTGCTGTGGGGGCTCGCGTTCGGCGGCGCGCCGACATTGTTCCAGACGGCCACCGCGAACGCGGCGGGGGAGTCGGCCGATGTCGCGCAGTCGATGCTCGTGACGGTGTGGAACCTGGCGATTGCCGGCGGCGGCATCGCGGGCGGGATGCTGCTCGGCGCGACGGGCGCCGGCGCGATTCCGTGGGTGCTCGTTGCGCTGCTGGCGCTGGCGTGGGTCGGCGCGTGGCGCGCGCGCCGGCATGCGTTTCCGGCACCGCGCGCGGCCTGAACCGGCGCGTGCGACGGCGGCGTCAGGCCGCCTTCGCGGCGAGCGCGGCGCGCGCGCAGGCTTCGTCGGTGACGAGCCCAGACAGCCAGCCGCCGCGCAGCGCGGCAATCACCGCGTCGTGTTTTTTCGGGCCGCCGGCGAACGCGATCGTCGGCAGCTTCGGCGGCGTGGCGAGCGACACGCTCGTCACGCGTGCGCTGGTCGACACGTCGATCAGCTTGCCCTGCGCGTCGATCGGCACGCCGAGCAGTTCGGCCACCGCGCCGAGCGCGGTCATCTCGTCGCGTTCCTGTTCGGTGATGAAGCCGTCTTCGTAGAGCGGGCAGTGCGGGCCGATGTTGCCGATCCCGACGAACGCGACGTCGGCCTCGCCCGACAGCGCCTCGACGATCCGGTACAGCCGGTGGTTGCACCACTGCGCGCGCTCGGCGTCGCTGTCGGCGAACAGCGGCGCGGGCAGCAGGAAGTGCTTGCTGCCGGTTTTCTCGGAGATGTACTGCGCGACGTCGTAGCGGTTCGACGAGCCGTCGGCCGCGATCGCGCCGACCATCGACACGAGCCGGTGCTGCGGGCGGTCGATCTGCGCGATCTGCGCGACCGCGGCCTTCAGCGTCCGGCCGCTGCTGACCGCGATCACCATCGGCCGCGTTTCGTTCAGGTAGCGCTCCATCACCTGCGCGCCGGCGACCGCGAGCTTGCGGTCAATCGCGTCGGGCGCGTCGGCGTCGACCGGCACGACTTCGCACATCGCGAGGCCGTAGCGTTTCGACAGCTGCGCGCCGAGATCCAGACAGTCGGCGAGCTGATGGTCGACGCGCACGCGGATCAGGTTCTTCTCGACCGCGAACGCGACGAGGCGCTGCGCGACGGGGCGCGACACTTGCAGCTTTTCGGCGATTTCGTTCTGCGTGTCGCCCGCGACGTAGTAAAGCCACGCGGCGCGCGTGGCGAGATCGAGTTTTTCTGAGGACTTGGACACGATAGCGATTCGGTTCGGATCTGGGGGCCGCCCCGCGGGCCGGCCGGCGGGCCGCATGACGGCATCCACTGTACCGCATGTCGCGCGCACGGCCGGCGGCCGGCCGTGCGAGCGCGGCGCCTACGCGAGCCGTGCGCGCGACGGTTCGTACAGCGGCCGCACGTGACGGTACAGCGTGCGGAACGCATCGAGGCGTTCGCGCAGCCGCGCATGGCGGGCAGCGTCCGGCGCGTATTCGGCGCGCACCGGCGGCTTGGTCAGCACCGTCTGCGGATCGCCGCCGACGGCCAGCCAGCCGAGCCGTGCCGCGCCGAGCGCCGCGCCCGTTTCGCCGCCGCCGATCTGGCGCGTGCGCACGTTCAGCGCATCCGCGATCAGTTGCGCCCAGAACGCGCTGCGCGCGCCGCCGCCGATCAGCGACAACTGGTCGGTTTCGACGCCGGCCGCATGCAGCGCGTCGAGGCCGTCGGCGAGCCCGAGCGTCACGCCTTCGAGTACCGCATAGCCGAGGTGCGCGCGCTCGGTCGCGTGCGTCATGCCGAAGAACACGCCCTGCGCGTACGGATCGTTGTGCGGCGTGCGCTCGCCCGACAGGTAGGGCAGGAACAGCGGCGCCGCCGCGAGCGCGTCGGGGTCGAGCGCCTCGACTTCGGCGAGCAGCGCGGGCTCGTCGGTGCCGGTCAGCTTGCAGACCCAGCGCAGGCAGCTCGCGGCCGACAGCACGACGCTCATCAGTTGCCAGCGGTCGGGAATCGCATGGCAGAACGCATGCACGGCCGATGCGGGATTCGGCATGAAGCGGTCGCCGACCACGCTCAGCACGCCGGACGTGCCGAGCGACACGAAGCCGTCGCCCGCGTGGATCGCGCCGATGCCGAGCGCGCTCGTCGCGTTGTCGCCGCCGCCGCCCGCGACCACGACGGCCTCCGACAGCCCGAGCGCGCGTGCGATGTCCGCACGCAGCGTGCCGGACGGCGCGTTGCCCTCGACGATGCGCGGCATCTGCTCGCGCGTCATCCCGCACGCAGCGAGTAGCGCATCGGACCAGTCGCGGCGTGCAACGTCGAGCCACAGCGTGCCGGCCGCGTCCGACGGATCGGACACTTTCGCGCCGGTCAGCCGGAATCGCAGGTAGTCCTTCGGCATCAGCACGCACGCGGTCGCCGCGAACACGTCGGGTTCGTGCTTCGCGACCCACAGCAGTTTCGGCGCGGTGAAGCCGGGCATCGCGAGGTTGCCGGCCAGCGCATGGAGATCGGGCGCGCGTTCGGTGAGCAGCGCGCATTCGTCGGCGCTGCGCATGTCGTTCCAGAGGATCGCGGGGCGCAGCACGCGATCGTCGCGGCCGAGCAGCACCGCGCCGTGCATCTGGCCCGACAGGCCGATGCCGCGCACCTGCGCGAACGCCTGGGGATGCCGCTCGCGCAACGCCGCGAGCGCGGCGAGCGTGCCTTGCCACCAGTCGTCCGGATGCTGTTCGGCCCAGCGCGGATGCGGCCGCGACACGCTGAACGGCGAGCCGGCGGTGCCGACGACCGCGCCGTCCGGGGCGAGCAGCAGCACCTTCACTTCCGAGGTGCCGAGGTCGATGCCGAGATACATGAGCGATCCGTTCCGTCAGAGAGGAGCCGCTACTTTAGCCGTGCCGCACGGCATGTGCCAAGCAGGTTCGCCTGGCTGCGCGGCCGGGCGCCGGCGCGCGCGTCGTCAGCGCGCCGCGAGCCATGCGTCGACGCGCGCGAGCCCGGCGCGCAACGCTTCGAACAGCGCCGCGTTGCCGGCCAGCGAGCCCCACAGCGCGCGGCTCGCGCACAGCGCGACGACCGGATCGTCGGCCCCGACGAGCGCGCGTGCGCTGCTCTCGTCCATCACGCCGTCCTGGTACGCATACGGCAGCGTGCCGCGCGCCCAGCGTTCGAGAAAGCGCAGGAACAGCGCGGGCAGCACGGCGGTGGCGACCGGCGCGGCGCCGCGCGCGAACGATTCGGCGAGCGTCGGCGCGATGAAGCCGGGAATCTTCGAGAAGCCGTCGGCCGCGACGCGCTGGTTCGTGTCGAGCACGTACGGGTTGCCGAAGCGCTCCAGCACGACGTCGCGGTAGCGCGCGAGATCGAGCGGGCTCGGCGTCAGGCACGGGATTACGTCCTGCGTCACGTAGTCGTGCGCGAAGCGGCGGATCGCCGCGTCGTGCGTGCCTTCGTGAATGTAGGTGTAGCCCGCGAGCGTGCCGGCCCATGCAATGCAGCTGTGGGTCGCGTTGAGGATGCGGATCTTCGCTTCCTCATACGGATGCACGTCGTCGACGAGTTCCGCGCCGGCCAGCTCCCAGCGCGGCCGGCCGGCCGCGAAGCGGTCCTCGATCACCCACTGGATGAACGATTCGCCCATCACCGGGCACGCGTCGTCGACGCCGGTGGCCGCGCGCACGCGTTCGCGCACGTCGGCGGTCGGGCGCGGCGTGATGCGGTCGACCATCGCGCTGGGCGTCTCGACGTTCGCATCGAACCACGCGATGAGATCCGCTTCGCCGCGCCGTTCGAGGAATTCGCGCATCCCCGCGCGAAAGCGTGCGCCGTTGTTGCGCAGGTTGTCGCAGCTTTGCAGCGTGAGCGGGCCCGCGCCGCGCTTCACGCGTTCGGCGAGCAGCGCCGCGAGCGCACCGTACAGGGTCGTGCGCGCGCCCTGCAGGTCGGCGGCGAGATCGGCGTTCGCGACGTCGAGCCGGTTGTGTTCGTCGAGGTAGTAGCCGCCTTCGGTGACGGTGAACGACACGATCCGGCAGGCCGGATCGGCGCCGGCGTCGATCAGCGCGGCGAGATCGATCGACCACGGCAGCACGCGCGTGATCGAACGGATCGTCTCGTACGCGCGCTCGCCTTGCGGCGTGACGGTTTCGAGCGTGTACGCGCCGTGTTGCGCGGCGAGCGCGTCCATCGTCTCACGCATGTCGTCGCGGATGTTGCCGACGGTCAGCGACCAGCGTTCGTCGGCCGGCACGGCCGCGTTCACGCGATGCAGATACCACGCCTGGTGCGCGCGGTGAAACGAGCCCGCGCCGATGTGCAGCAGCACGGGCGCGTGGGCGGAGGGCGATTCGCTCATCCGGTGTCTCCTGTTCCTGCCTGTCTATCGTGTCGAATACGATCATTTGCTCTTTGTGTGAGCGAATGATCGTATTCGGGCGAACGAAAGTCAAGGCGGGGACACGGCATTTCGATGGTGCGCTGCGGCGGTGCGCGGGCAGGGCAGGCGCGCCGGAGCGGGCGGAAAAAAGCGTCAGCGCCCTTCGCGCGTGAGTGCGACGAGTTCGTCGAGCAGCTTGCCGGCCGGCCCCGGCAGGATCCCGTGGCGGCGCCGGAACGCGGTGAGCGTACGCACCGCGACTACTTCGCGCACGGGCAGCGTGTCGATCGTGCCGGCGCGCCGCTCGGCGCCATACATCGGCTCGGCCATCCAGCAGAGGAAGCCGGCGTGCGCGACCAGGCTTTTCAGCGTCGTGACCGAGCGCGTCTCGACCGCGATGTCGGGCAACGGGAGCCCGTGCGCGTCGAAGGTCGCGCGCATGTGGTCGAACGGCGCGGTGCCGCGCGGCGGAATCGCCCAGCGTGCGTGCAGCGTATCGGCGAGCGTCGGCGCGCGGCCGAGCGCGCGCAGCGGATGGTGCGGCGCCGCAACGATATGGCTGCGATCTTCCCAGCGGCATTCGGGAATCGCGACGATCTCGTCGGTATCGGGCCCGTGCGCGGACAGCGCCAAGTCGATCTCGTGCTTGTTCAGCCCTTCCGCGAGCCGGTCCCACACACCTTCGATGATTTCGACGCGCAGGTTCGGCCAGCGGTCGAGCACGCGGCCGACCGCGATCGGCAGTACGAGGCTCGCGATGCTGCCCACCGTACCGACCTTGATCGTGCCCTTCGCGAATCCGCGCATCGCGTCGAGCTCCTCGCGCGCATGCTCGGCCTCGTGCTGCAGCAGCGTCGCGTGCGGCAGCAACGCTTCGCCGAACGCGGTGAGTTGCACGCCCTTCGAATGGCGCTCGAACAGCGGCGCGCCGACCTGCTCCTCGAGCCGCTTCAGGATCCGGCTCAGCGCCGGCTGCGTGACATGCAATGCGTCGGCCGCGCGGCCGAGGCTGCCGCACGCGACGATCGTCGTGAACGCGCGCAGTTGTCGGAGATCGAAAGTCATGCTGGAGCGTAATGGCTTTTTGCAGAAAATACAGTATCAGTGAATGGCTTGCGCTTCGATACTATGGAAACCGCCAAGCCATCGAGGAGACGCCCGAGCATGTCCGGCACCCCGTCCCATTCCGCCGCACCGATCACCGTCCGCGACACCGTCATCGACTTGCTCCGCCAGTTCGGCATCGACCGCGTGTTCGGCAATCCCGGCTCGACCGAGCTGCCGATGTTCCGCGATTTCCCCGACGATTTCCGCTACGTGCTCGGCCTGCACGAAGCCGTCGTGGTCGGGATGGCCGACGGTCACGCGCAGGCCACCGGCCATGCGGCGGTCGTCAACCTGCACTCGGCGGCGGGCGTCGGCAACGCGATGGGCAATCTGTTTACCGCGTTCAAGAACCGCACGCCGCTGATCGTCACCGCGGGCCAGCAGGCGCGCGCGATCCTGCCGTTCGATCCGTTCCTCGGCGCGACGCAGGCCGCCGAGCTGCCGAAGCCTTACGTGAAATGGAGCGTCGAGCCCGCTCGCGCGCAGGACGTGCCGGCCGCGATCGCGCGGGCGTACCGCATCGCGATGCAGGAGCCGCGCGGCCCCGTGTTCGTGTCGATTCCGGTCGACGACTGGGACCAGCCGGCCGAGTTGCTGCCGCGGCGCGACGTCAGCAGTATCGTGCGGCCCGATCCCGATGCGCTCGCGCGGCTCGGCGACGCGCTCGACGCCGCGCGGCGCCCCGCGTTCGTGGTCGGCGGGGCCGTCGATCGCGCGGGGGCGTGGGACGACGTCGTGCGTCTCGCCGAGCGGCACCGTGCGCGCGTGTACGTCGCGCCGATGTCGGGGCGCTGCAGCTTTCCCGAGGACCATCCGCTGTTCGCCGGCTTCCTGCCCGCGATCCGCGAGAAGATCGTCGCGCGGCTCGACGGGCACGATCTCGTGTTCGCGTTCGGCGCGCCCGCGTTCACCTATCACATCGAAGGCTTCGGCCCGCACGTGCCGCAGGGTGCGACGCTCGTGCAGCTCGTCGACGATCCGGGCGTCGCCGCGTGGACGCCGTCGGGCGATGCGGTCGTCGGCAATTTGCGGCTCGCCGCGCGCGATCTTCTTGCGCGACCGGCGCCACCCGAGCGGCCGATGCCCGCGCCGCGCGCGCCGCGGGTCCGTGTCGACGCACCGGCTGCCGGCGAGCGCATGTCGGTCGCGTTCGCGCTGCAGACGCTCGCCGACGTGCGCGACGCACACGACATCGTCGTCGAGGAGGCGCCGAGCGCGCGGCCGGTGATGCAGGAGCATCTGCCGTTCACGCGCAGCGGCACGTTCTACACGATGGATAGCGGCGGGCTCGGCTACGGGATGCCGGCCGCCGTCGGCGTCGCGCTCGCGCAGCCGGGCCGGCGCGTGATCGGGCTGATCGGCGACGGTTCGAGCCTGTATTCGATCCAGGCGCTGTGGAGCGCCGCGCAGCTGAAACTGCCGATCACGTTCGTGATCCTGAACAACCGGCGTTACGCGGCGTTGCAGGATTTCGCGCTCGTGTTCGGCTTCGGCCCCGGCGACCCGGTGCAGGGCACCGATCTGCCCGACCTGGATTTCGTCGCGCTCGCGCAAGGGATGGGCTGCCGCGGCGTGCGCGTCGCCGAAGCGGCGAAGCTGCGCGACGTGCTGACCGACGCGCTGCGTGCGGCGACGCCGGTCGTCGTCGAAGTCGAGATTGCCTGACGCGCGGCGCGCGTCTTTCCGGAGATTCCATGCAAACCGTAGCAATGCTGATCGGCGGCGAACGCCGCCACTCGTCCAGCGGCGCGACCTTCGTGCGCCGCAACCCGCTCGACGGCGAAATCGCGTCGGCCGCGCCCGCGGGCACCGTCGACGATGCGCGCGCGGCGGCCGATGCGGCTGCCCGCGCGTTTCCCGAATGGGCCGCGCTCGGGCCCGGCGCCCGCCGCGCGCTGCTGCTGAAGGCGGCTGCCGCGCTCGAAGCGAAGCATGAACAATTTGTCGCCGCGATGGCGGCCGAGACGGGCGCATCCGCGCTGTGGGCCGGCTTCAACGTGCAGCTCGCGGCGAGCGGGCTCATCGAGGCCGCGTCGCTGACCACGCAGGTCGGCGGCGAGCTGATTCCGTCCGACGTGCCGGGCTCGCTCGCGATGGGCGTGCGGCAGCCGGCCGGCGTCGTGCTCGGCATCGCGCCGTGGAATGCGCCGGTGATTCTCGCGACGCGCGCGCTCGCGCTGCCGCTCGCCTGCGGCAACACGATCGTGCTGAAAGGCTCGGAGCTGTGCCCCGTCACGCACGGGCTGGTCGTCGAGGCGCTGCAGGAGGCCGGGCTGCCGTCGGGCGTCGTCAACTTCGTGACGAACGCGCCCGACGATGCGGGCGCCGTCGTCGACGCACTGATCGCACATCCGGCCGTGCGCCGCGTGAATTTCACCGGGTCGACGCGGGTCGGGCGGATCGTCGCCGAAGCGTGCGCGCGTCACCTGAAACCGGCGGTGCTGGAACTCGGCGGCAAGGCGCCGTTCATCGTGCTCGACGATGCCGATCTCGACGCGGCGGTCGCCGCGGCCGCCTTCGGCGCCTTCGCGAATTCCGGGCAGATCTGCATGTCGACCGAGCGCATCGTCGTCGATGCGTCGATCGCCGACGCGTTCGTCGCGAAGCTCGCCGCCAAGGCCGCATCGCTGCCGCTCGGCGACCCGCGCCAGGGGCCCGTCGTGCTCGGTTCGCTGATCGACACGAAGGCCGTCGAGCGCTGCAACGCGCTGATCGACGATGCGCTCGCACACGGCGCGACGCTGCGGTGCGGCGGCAAGGCCGACAGCACGCTGTTTCCCGCGACGCTGCTCGACCACGTGACGCCGGCGATGCGCATCTACGCGGAAGAATCGTTCGGCCCGGTGAAGGGCATCGTGCGCGTCGACGGCGCGGAGGCCGCGATCCGCTGCGCGAACGACAACGCGTTCGGGCTGGCGTCGGCCGTGTTCAGCCGCGACGTCGCGCGGGCGCTGCGTGTCGCGGCGCGTATCGAATCGGGCATCTGTCACGTGAACGGCCCGACCGTGCACGACGAGGCGCAGATGCCGTTCGGCGGCGTGAAGGACAGCGGCTTCGGCCATTTCGGCGGCCAGGCCGGCATCGCCGCGTTCACCGACCTGCGCTGGATCACCGTGCAGACGGCGCCGCGCCACTATCCATTCTGACGAGGTCGACGACGATGAGAATCGCGATTCTGGGCGCGGGCGCGATGGGCTCGCTGTTCGGCGGCCGGCTCGCCGAAAGCGGCGAAGCCGTCACGCTGATCGACGTGAACGATGCGCATCTCGATGCGATCCGTCGCGACGGGCTGCGCATCGACGACGACCGAGGCGAACGGCGCATTCGCACGCTGCAGGCCGTGCGGCCGGAAGCCGCGAATACGCACGCGGCCGCCGCGCCCGACACACCGTTCGATCTGCTGATCGTTTTCACGAAATCGCTGCACACGCGGGCGGCGCTCGGCGGCGTGCGCGCGCTGCTGACGTCGGACACGTTCGTGCTGACGCTGCAGAACGGGCTCGGCAACGTCGAGACGCTGAATGCGTTCGTGCCGCTCGAGCGCATCCTGGTCGGCGTGACGACGTGGCCGGCCGATGCGGCCGGCCCTGCACACGTGCGCTCGCATGGCGCCGGCACGATCCGCATGATGACGGCCGACGGCGCGGCGCGCCCATTCGCGATGGCCGTGGCCGACGCGCTGTCGCGCGCGGGGCTCGCGTGCACGCTCGATGCCGACGTGTGGGCCGCGATCTGGGAGAAGGTCGCGTTCAATGCGGCGCTCAACACGCTGTGCGCGGCGACGGGCTGCACCGTCGACCAGCTCGGCCATCATCACGACGGTCCGCGGCTCGCGCTGGCGATCGCGGCCGAGACCGCCGCCGTCGCGCGCGCGAAGGGCATTGCGGTCGACGGCGAACGCATCGCGCGCAACGTCGAGCATGCAATCCGCGAACACCGCGGCCATCGCCCGTCGATGCTGCAGGACGTGCTCGCGGGCCGCCGCACCGAAATCGACGCGATCAACGGCAAGGTCGTCGCGGCCGCGCGCGAAGCGGGCGTCGCGGTGCCGCATGCCGAGACGCTGCTCGCGCTCGTCCGGTTGATCGACGCACGGACGAACTGAGCAACAGGCCGGCGGCCGGCTGGCGCCGCGTGACGATACGGATGCCGCGCCCGCGGGGCGATGGCGCCGGATCGTGAAGGGCAGGACAGGACGCCGGCGCCGATGCATGGGCGCCGGCCGACTGCGCAGCACGAGATCCGGGCACGCGTGTGCGCCAGCCCGGGCAAATGGAGACGCCATGAAAGCCATCGAATGCCGTTGTCTTGCCGCGCGCCGTTCGCGCACCTTGCCGCCGACGCGCGGCGCCCGGGAGGTCGCATGAGCACGCGCGACGCATCGGATGGACGGCTGCCGCCGTCGATCGACATCGGCACGACGCTCGACGACGGGCCGTTTACGCCGATGCAGCGCGGCGTGGTGCTGCTCGCCGCGTTCGCGATCGTGCTCGACGGCTTCGACGGCCAGTTGATCGGTTTCGCGATTCCGGTGCTGATCCGCGAGTGGGGCATCACGCGCGGCGCATTCGCGCCGGCCGTCGCGGCGGGGCTGGTCGGGATGGGCATCGGCAGCGCGTGCGCGGGGATCGTCGCGGACCGCTTCGGCCGCCGCCAGGCCGTGATCGGCAGCGTGTTCCTGTTCGGCGTCGCGACCTGCGCGATCGGCTTCGCGCCCGACGTCGCGACGATCGCGATGCTGCGCTTTTGCGCGGGGCTCGGGATCGGCGGCGCACTGCCGACGGCCACCACGATGACCGCCGAATACACGCCCGCGCGGCGCCGCACGATGATGGTGACCGCGACGATCGTCTGCGTGCCGCTCGGCGGGATGCTCGCCGGCCTGTTCGCGCACGAGGTGCTGCCGCGCTACGGCTGGCGCGGGCTGTTCTTCGCGGGCGGCGCGTTGCCGCTCGTGCTCGGCTTCGTGCTCGTGCGCGCGTTGCCCGAATCGCCGCGCTATCTCGCGCGGCGCCCCGCACGCTGGCCCGAACTCGGTGCGCTGCTCGCGCGGATGCAGCGGCCGGTCGCGCCGGGCACCGTGTTCACCGATATGAAGGACGCGCGCACGCCCGGCGGCCGCGGCGGTTTCGGCGCGCTGTTCGCGAGCGGCCAGGCGCGCGACACGATCGCGCTGTGGTGCGCGTTCTTCATGTGCCTGCTCGCCGTGTACGCGGCGTTCAGCTGGCTGCCGACGATGCTCGCGGCGAGCGGGTTGAGCGTGTCGGTCGCGGGCTCGGGACTCACCGCGTACAACCTCGGCGGCGTGATCGGCGCGCTGCTGTGCGCATGGGCGATCGCGCATGCGGGGTCGCGCTGGCCGCTCGCGCTGTGCAGCATCGGCGGCGCGGCGACCGCGGTATGGCTGATGGGCGTCGATGCGAGCCGCCATACGGGCTGGCTGATCGTCGGGCTCGGCCTGCACGGGCTGTTCGTCAATGCGGTGCAGTCGACGATGTATGCGCTGTGCGCGTACATCTACCCGACGGCCGTGCGCGCGACCGGCACCGCGGGCGCGCTCGCGTTCGGCCGGCTCGGCGCGATCCTCAGCGCGTTCGCGGGCGCGATCGTGATCACGGCGGGCGGCGCGGGCGCGTACCTGACGATGCTGGCCGTGGCGATGGGCGTGGTGTGCGTCGCGCTGCTCGTGATGCGGCGGCACATTCCGCGGCTGACTCGCGAACGGGCGGTGCCGCGCGAAGGGGAGGAACTCGCCCGCACGTCGTCGTGACGTGCGGACGCATCACGTGCGTTACAGCGTGGTGCGCACGTGCCAGAGCTCGGGGAACAGCACGACGTCGAGCATCTTGCGCAGGTACGGCGCGCCGCTCGTGCCGCCGGTGCCCTGCTTGAAGCCGATGATGCGTTCGACCGTCGTCACGTGACGGAAGCGCCACTGGCGGAACGCATCCTCGAGATCGACCAGTTCCTCGGCCATCTCGTACAGCTCCCAGTGCTGCTGCGGATGACGATAGACCTCGAGCCACGCGGCTTCGACCGTTTCGTCGTGCTGCATCGGCTGGGTCCAGTCGCGCTCGAGCCGCTCCGGCGCGATCGGAAACCCGCGCCGCGCGAGCAGGCGCACGACCTCGTCGTAGAACGACGGCGCCTCGAGCGTCGCGCGCACCTGTTCGAGGATGTCGGGCCGGTGCGCATGCGGCTGCAGCATCTGCGCGTTCTTGTTGCCGAGCAGGAATTCGAGCTGGCGATACTGGTACGACTGGAAGCCCGACGACTGGCCGAGATACGGCCGCATCGCCGAATACTCGGACGGCGTCATCGTCGACAGCACGTTCCACGCCTGCACCAGTTGCTCGAGGATGCGCGACACGCGCGCGAGCATCTTGAACGCGGGCGGCAGCGCGTCGGTGCGCACCGCATCGAGCGCGCCGCGCAGTTCGAACAGCGCGAGCTTCATCCACAGCTCGCTCGTCTGATGCTGGATGATGAACAGCATCTCGTTGTGATCGGGCGACAGCGGATGCTGCGCGTCGAGGATTGCATTCAGCGACAGGTAGTCGCCGTAGCTCATCGACTTCGAGAAATCGAGCTGCGCGTCGTGCCAGCCGCCTTCAGCGGCATCGCCCGGCACGTGCGGCGCTTCGTGCGCGGCTTGCGCCGGCTGGGCGGCGCGTGCGCCCGAGAACGGACAGCCTGCCGGCGCGTCGCCGCCGGGGGGCTGCATATGACCAGAATTCACGACTTTCTCCAGATTTGAATGACGAACGCGCGGCGCGCGCACCGCATGCAACTGCGGCGCGCCGCGCAAAACCGGTCAGGTCACCGCGCCGCGTTCGGCGAACTCGGGCGCCTTCCACGCGTCGGTGGCGAGGATGTCGCGCAGCGTCTCGACCGCATCCCACACGTCGGCGAAGCGCGTATAGAGCGGCGTGAAGCCGAAGCGCAGCACGTACGGCTCGCGGTAGTCGCCGATCACGCCGCGCGCGATCAGCGCCTGCATCACTTCGTAGCCGTGCGGATGCTCGAAGCTCGCCTGCGAGCCGCGCTGGTGATGCGCGCGCGGCGTGACCAGCTTCAGCGACAGGCCCGCGCAGCGCGCTTCGACGAGCGCGATGAACGCGTCGGTCAGCGCGAGCGACTTGCGGCGGATCGTGTCCATGTCGGTCTGCAGGAACACGTCGAGCCCGGATTCGACCATCGACATCGACACGATCGGCTGCGTGCCGCACAGGAAGCGCGCAATGCCCGGATCGGGCGCGAAGCCCGGCTGCATCGCGAACGGCGCACGGTGGCCCCACCAGCCGGACAGCGGCTGCGAGAAATGCGCGAGATGGCGCTGCGGCACCCACACGAACGCGGGCGAGCCGGGGCCGCCGTTCAGGTACTTGTACGTGCAGCCGACCGCGCCGTCCGCGCGTGCGCCGTTCAGGTCGACCGGCACCGCGCCGGCCGAGTGCGCGAGATCCCACAGCATCAGCGCGCCCGCGTCGTGCACGAGCTGCGTGACGGCCGGCATGTCGTGCATGTAGCCGGTGCGGTAGTTCACGTGCGTGATCATCGCGACGGCCGTGTCCGCGCCGAGTGCGCCCGGCAGGTCGGCCGGATCGTCGATCAGGCGCAGCGCGTAGTCGCCGCCGAGCTGTTCGATCAGCCCCTGCGCGATATACAGGTCGGTCGGGAAGTTCGAGCGTTCCGACACGATCACGCGGCGCTCGGGCGCACGCTCGGCCTGGTGACGCAGCATCGCCGACAGCAGCTTGAACAGGTTGATCGAGATGGTGTCGGTGACGACCGTTTCGCCGGGCGCGCCGCCGATCAGCGTCGCGAGCTTGTCGCCGAGGCGGCGCGGCAGCGCGAACCAGCCGGCCGTGTTCCAGCTGCGGATCAGGCCTTCGCCCCATTCGGCGCCGATCACCTGCTGCGCGCGGGCAGCCGAGGCGCGCGGCTGCGCGCCGAGCGAGTTGCCGTCGAGGTAGATCACGCCGTCGGGCAGCGAGAACTGGTCGCGCAGCGGGGCCAGCGGGTCGTCGCGGTCGAGCGCGAGCGCGTCTTCACGGGTCTTGATCATCATGATGTCGGGTCGTAGGTCGGGTAATCAGGAAGCCTGCGCGGGCAGCGCGCGCAGCACCGCGCGCACGGGGCTCGCGTCGAGCGTCGCGAATTTCAGCGGCAGCGCGATCAGTTCGTAGTCGCCGGGCGGCACGTCGTCGAGCACGATGCCTTCGAGGATCGCCATCCGGTGCGCGCGCACACGGTGATGCGCATCCATCGTCTTCGATTCCTGCGGGTCGAGCGACGGCGTATCGATGCCGATCAGCTTCACGCCGTGCGCGGCGAGCAGGTCGACGGTGTCGGGCGCGACCGCGCAGAAATCGCTGTCCCATTGCTCGACGCTGGCGCGCGGGTACGTGCGCAGCAGCACGCGCGGCGGCACGCCGTCGAGCGCGGCCGCGAGGTCGGCCGGCCGCACGACCGGCGATGCGCCGATGCAATGGATCACGCGGCACGGGCCGAGATAGGTGTCGAGCGGCACCGCGCCGATCGGTGCGCCGTCGGCGTCGTAGTGCAGCGGCGCGTCGCAGTGCGCGCCCGTGTGCGGCGACAGCGTCAGGCGCGCGACGTTGACCGGCGAACCGGCCTCCATGCGCCACACGCGTTCGACGGAAACGGGCGTATCGCCCGGCCACACGGGGGTGGCGGGGCTGACAGGCGGCGAGATGTCCCAGAGTGTGTCCATGGCATGACGAAGCGTGAGTCGATGCTTCGAATGATAGGTGGACGCTCGCAGAAAGTGCTTGCGAAATAAACATGGACAATCCGCCAGATTGGCAGATAATTCGACTGAGAGGGAAAACGGGGACCAAAAATGCACGCGATCACGCTCGATGCCACCGACTGCCGGATTCTGGCGGTACTGCAGGAGGAAGGCAGAATCAGCAATCTCGACCTGGCCGAACGCATCTCGCTTTCGCCATCCGCCTGCCTGCGCCGCATGCGCCTGCTCGAGGAGCAGGGCGTGATCGAGCACTATCGCGCGTGCCTGAGCCGCGAGAAGCTCGGCTTCGAGCTCGAGGCGTTCGTGCAGGTGTCGATGCGCAACGAAGAGAATCAATGGCACGAGCGCTTCGCGGAAGCGCTGCGCGAATGGCCGGAGGTGGTCGGCGCGTTCGTCGTGACGGGCGAGAGCCACTATCTGCTGCGCGTGCTCGCGCACAACCTCAAGCACTATTCGGATTTCGTGCTGAACCGCCTCTACAAGGCGCCGGGCGTGATGGACATCCGTTCGAACATCGTGCTGCAGACGCTGAAGGACGAAGCCGGCGCGCCGGTCGGCCTGGCGCGCACGGGGGCGATCAAAGCGGTGTGAGGCCGTGGAAGCCGCCGCCGTGGAACACGAGTGGCGGTGCCGTTTCCGATACGGCGCGCACGCCGCAGCGTTCCACTTCGCCGACGAAGATCACGTGGTCGCCTTCGTCGTAGCGGCTGCGGTTGTGGCATTCGAACCATGCGAGTGCGCCGTCGAGCACGGGCATCCCCGAGTTGCCGGCCGCATGCGCGATCCCTTCGAAGCGGTCGCCCTTGTAGGTCGAGAAGCGCTTGCACAGGTCGAGCTGCGACGCCGCGAGCACGTTCACCACGTAATGGCTGTTGCCGCGGAACACCGGCGTCGACGCCGATTTGTGCGCGAGGCTCCACAGCACGAGCGGCGGATCGAGCGAAACCGAATTGAACGAGCTGGCGGTGATGCCGATCAGCTGGCCGGACGGCGCCTGCGTCGTGATCACCGTCACGCCCGTCGCGAACTGGCCGAGCGCCTGCCGGAAGGCGGCCGCGTCGAAATCCGGCGGATTGGCGTGGCTCATCGGGCAGTCATCCGGAACGGGACGAGCGGGCGCGACACGACACGGGCGTGACGGGCGCGGCGGACGAAAGACGACAACGCGGTCGAGTGGGAAGGGGTGCGCATGGCCCGATTTTAGCGGAATCGGGGCCGCCGGGCCCGGTCGGGCGGCGCAGCGCGACGGCAGGGTGGCGTAGCGAACACTGCGGTGCGCGGCCGGCAGCGCCGTTCTGTCGCGTTTTTCGACGGTGCGGCCGTTCCGGCTGGCACCCCGTTGTTCCACCTGGCATCGCTGCCCCGCACTATCGCGCCGCCGCCAGCCCGAGCGACAACGCACCCGTCACGATCAGGCTCGACGCCCATACCGCATCCAGATTGAACCAGCTCCGCGACACGAACTTCAGCCCGAGATAGCGGTACACGAGCCACGCGAGCCCGCCGCCGGCGGCGATCATCGCGGCCGCATGCACGGCCGCGACGACGAGCGCCATCCCGAGATGCGCATCGACGAGCATCGCGGCCGCGCGGTGGCCGGCATCCCGGTCGAGCCCGCACAGGCCGAGGTAGATCGGCACGAGCATCAGCCCCGCGCCGTGCGCGAGCGCGACCGCGAACGACCACAGGCCGAGCCGCGCCGGCGGAATCCGCGCGAGCGCCCGCGGATGCCGACGCCGGATCAGCAGCACCGCGCCGAAGCCGATCACGAGCGCGCTCGCGCCGATCCGGATCGCCGACTGCCATGCGAGCAGCGCCGCAAGCAGCCCGAACGGCAGCATCACCGCGAAGACGGCGAGCGCATGACCGAGCGCGAGATAGCCGAGCGCCGCGACGAGCGCGCCACCGCGGCGCGTCATCAGCGCGTTCGACACCGCGAGCGGCCAGCCCATCGCCGGGTTGAGCCCGTGATAGACGCCGCTCGCGAGCACGGCCGCCCACAGCGCGAACGGCGCATGAAGGCCGGCGCTCAACGCTTGACCGACGGATAGCAGAACGAGTCGGTCGAGCAGTCGCCGCCTTCGAGCCGGATCTGATGCGCGCGGTAGCCGTCGGGGAATTCGACCCAGTAGTCGTCGGCGAGCGTCAGCCCGCCGTCCGGCCCCGCGTGCGCGAGCACCTGCGCGGCCGGCACGCCGTCCGGATAGAACTGGTCGTCCCACGTCGAATAGAGCGAGTTGGTCCAGTACACGCGCCGGCCGTCGCGGCTGATCTCGACCATCTGCGGGCCGCCCGCGAATGTGCGGCCGTTCGTGTGCGGCGCGCGGCGCGCGATGCCGCCGATGCGTACCGACCCCGCGAGCACCGGGTTGTGCGGATCCGACACGTCGTACTGGCGCATCTCGCCGGTGCCCCAGCACGACACGTACAGGAAGCGGTCGTCGAGCGACAGGTCGATGTCGGTCACGAGCGGCGGCACCGCGCCGAATCCTTGCAGCAGCGGCGGCAGCGCGTCGGCCGCGGCCGGCTCGGCCGGAATCGTCGCGGTCTTCTTCACATGAAACTGGCCGCCTTCGCGCCACCAGGTCCAGATCGAGCCTTCGAGATTGGTCGTATCGACCACGACGCCGACGAATCCGTATTCGCGCACCGGGTCGTGCGCGGGCCGCACCTCGAGCGCCATCTGGTGCTGCGCGCCGAGATCGATCGTCTGCACGTTGCGCCGCGCGCGCAGGTCCCAGAAATGCAGCCGATGCCCGTACTTGTTCGCGAGCAGATCCTCGGGGACGATCCCGTTCTCGAATTGCGGCGGCAGCGCCCATTCGCTCGACACCATGTAGTCGCGCGGCAGGTTCCACCAGAAGTCGTAATGCTTGTCCTGCGGGCCGCGATCGATCTCCCAGCGGCCGAGCACGTCGAAGGTCTCGCAATCCATGATGAAGATGCCGGGCGCGCCGTCGGTGCCGTCCTTGCCCGCCCCGCCGAGCGTGCTCACGTAGATGCCCTCGGGGCCGCAATGCACGGTGTGCGGCCGCGAATAGCCGGTCTTCGCGAAGATCTCGTCGGGCTCGATGATCTTGTGGATGCGCGCCTGCGTCGGGTGCGGCTTCGTGTCGATCACGTAGATGCGCGACGAGCGCAGGCCGGGGATGATCAGGAAGCGGCGCTCGAGGAACGCATGGCCGGTCAGCGGCGACAGCGACGACGAGCACGCATTCCAGCCGAAGTGGTGAAACTCGTCGCCGGTGTTCGGCATCGTCACCGTATGCACGATCTTGCCGTACGTCGACGAACCGGGCTTCACGTCGATCACGGCGAGCGCGTCGGGTCTGGAAAAATCGGGGCTCAGCAACAACGTATAGGCGAACTCCTCCGCCGGCGCCTGCATCGCAAGCTCGGGCGAAGCGTGAAACGTCGGGTCAGGCCGCATGCTCATGGTGATGCCCTCTCGGTGGTGTCGGATCGTGGACGCACGGCCGTTCATTGCGGGCGTGCGGACTGCGGTTGCCGCGCGGCGCGCATCATGCCGGCGGCGCGAGCGGCAGGCGGAGGCACGCGTCGGCGACGCGCGCGATGTCGTGCATCAGGTCGTGAAAGCGGGAAAAGGCGAAGGGTTGCCGCGCGGTGCTCGCGGTGAAACGGGCGCGCGCCATCGCGATGGTGCGATTGGCGTGTCGGCGACCAGGCCCGCGAGGCAGGCAATGTCTGTCAAGGCGTGCATATCGATGTTCCGGCAGATGATGTTGGCATCGGGGTCGGGCATGCATCGGACGCTGCGCGGGCGCGACGGGTTGGCCGTCGCTGGCGCGTGTCTAAGTGTAGACGAGAAAGCCGCGACGGAGCGCGTGCGGCACCTGGCCGATCTGCCAGGTTCGCGCGCGAGTGAGATACTTGACGAAGTGCCGCTGCCTCCCGCATCGCGGGCGGGCAGCGGCGACGCGCAACGGTGGCGCCGGCATTCGCGTGCCGGCTGCCGTCATCCACGAGGGGCTGATTTCATGGGGAACGAGATGCTTGAAACCGCGACGCTCGGAGGCGGGTGTTTCTGGTGCACGGAGGCCGTGTTTCTCGACGTCGACGGCGTGACGGCCGTCCAGTCGGGTTACGCGGGCGGCCAGACGCGCAATCCCGGCTATCGCGACATCTGCGAAGGCGACACGGGCCACGCGGAAGTCGTCAACGTGACGTTCGATCCGGCGCGCATCGGCTATCGCGAGATCCTCGAGATCTTCTTCGCGACGCACGATCCGACCCAGTTGAACCGGCAGGGTAACGACGTCGGCACGCAGTACCGGTCGGTCGTGTTCACGCATTCGGATGCGCAGCGCGACACGGCGCTCGACGTGATCCGCACGCTCGAGCGCGAACAGGTGTTCGGACAGCCGATCGTCACGCAGGTCGTGCCGCTCGATGGCAACTACTGGCCGGCCGAGGACTATCATCAGAACTATTACGCGCGTAACCCGGGGCAGGGCTATTGCTCGGTCGTGATCGGGCCGAAGCTCGCGAAATTCCGGCAGAAGTTCTCGCACCGGCTGAAGTCGCTGCGCGGCGCCTGAGCGTCGGCGGCAACCGGCGAAACCGACGTCAAGCCGCCTCGTTGCGCCACTGCGCGCACGCGGCGGCGATTTCGCGTGCGAGCGCGATGCACGACAGCGGCGCGGAGCCTTCCGCCTTGTTGTTGATCGTGATGATCACCGGCTGCCCGGCCAGCGCGTAGCGCGCGGCCAGTTCGGCGAGCGCCGAGCGCGTGGCCGGATCCTCGTCGACGAGCTTGTCGAACGGCTCGTATTTCGCTTTCGCCTGCTCGTACTTGAAGCCGCCGTGCAGGCTCCAGCGCACGATCAGCGGGCCCGGCGCGTCGCCGTCGAGCAGCGCGAGCGCGGCGGCCTGGCGCAGCGGGTCGGGCATCCGCGCGTGCAGGCCGACGCAGTAGCGCACGCCGAGCGCGGCCAGCGCGCGGATGAAGCGCGGCGTGAGCAGGCTCGCGTCGCGGATCTCGATCGCGTAACGCGTGCCGTCGGCGTCCGGCGGCAGTGGCGGCAGTGGCGGCAGCGCCGCGAAGAACGCGGCGAGCCGGTCGATCAGCGCGGCCGGCTCCGCGAGCAGCTGATCGGGCAGCGGCGAGAACTGGAATACGAGCACGCCAGCTTTCCGGCCGAGCCCGTCGAGACACGGCTGCACGAATTCGCGGATCGCGAGCGGCGCATCGAGGAAGGTCGGGTTCGGCCCGGACGGCTCGCCGCGCCGGCCGCGGATCACCGCGTCGGTCACCGCGGCCGGCGCCTTCACGACGAAGCGGAAATCGTCGGGCACCTGCTGCGCGTAGCGCAGGTAGTCGGCCACCGACAGCGGGCCGTAGAACGACCGGTCGAGGCTGACGCTCTTCAGCAGCGGATGCGCGCCGTACGCTTCGAGCCCTTCGCGCGACAGCTTCGTCTGCGCGAAATCGCCGTCGTAGACGATGCCGTTCCAGCCGGGGAAATACCACGACGACGTGCCGAGCCGCACGTTCGGCGGCAGGCCGGCCGCGGCGTCGGCCACGTCCGCCGAAATCGGTGCGGGCAGCACGCCGCGCTTGCGGCGGCCTTTCTTCGGCGCGGCGGCCGGCGGGGACGGCTCGTCCCACAGCAGGCCGGACGATGGTGCAGGCTCGTCGTCGGCGGCGGCGGGGCGGGAGATCGTACGGGCGGGCGGCGTCGGTCGCGCGTCTTCCTGCGCGTCCGGCGTCACGTGCTCATCGGGGCTGGCGGGGCGGTCGTTGCTCGCGGGCGACGCGCGTGCGGCGTCCGTCGGCACGCCGAACAGGTCGAATTGTCCGTCGGCGTGCGACTCGTTGGCGTCGTCGCGCTGCTGTCGTTCCGGCGGCGTCTTGCGCCGCGTCCTGCCGTCACCCATGCATGCCCAGCGTGAGGCGCCGCCTAGCGCGGCAGCGCGTGTTCGTACATGTAGCGCCGCGACCACGGCAGCGTTTTCGCGCTGCGTCCGGCCTTGCGGCACACGATCTGGAAGATCGACACGTCGTCGTGCTCGAACGCATACGCGCAGCCGGCCAGATACACGCGCCAGATGCGGAATTTTTCGTCGTCGACGAGCTTTCTCGCTTCTTCGGCTTTCGCTTCGAAGTTTTCCGTCCAGATATCGAGCGTGCGCGCATAGTGCCGGCGCAGGCTTTCGACGTCAACCGCCTCGAGTCCGCCGCGCTGCGCCGCTTCGAGCGCGAGGCTGATGTGCGGCAGCTCGCCGTCCGGGAACACGTAGCGATCGATGAATTCGCCGCCGCCGAGCGCCGTTTCGCCGCTTTCCGCGTCGGTCGACGTGATCCCGTGGTTCATCGCGATGCCGTCGTCGGCGAGCAGGTCGTGCACGCGCGAGAAGTAGAGCGGCAGGTTCTTGCGGCCGACGTGCTCGAACATCCCGACGCTCGTGATGCGGTCGAACTGGCCTTCGACCTCGCGGTAATCCTGCAGACGAATCTCGATCCGGTCCTCCAGCCCCGCGGCCTTCACGCGCGCGGTCGCGAGGTCGAACTGGTTCTGCGACAGCGTCACGCCGAGACACGTCGCGCCGAACTTCTGCGCGGCGCGCAGCACGAGCGCGCCCCAGCCGCAGCCGATGTCGAGCAGGCGCTGGCCGGGCTCGAGCTGGATCTTCGTCAGGATGTGGTCGATCTTCTTGATCTGCGCGGTGGCGAGATCCTCGTCGCCGTTCTCGAAGTACGCGCACGAGTACACCATGTTCTCGTCGAGCCACAGCCGATAGAACTCGTTCGAGACGTCGTAGTGGTACTGGATCGCCTTCCGGTCGGTGCTCTTCGTGTGATTGAAGTAGCGCTTCACGCGTGCGAGCTTGCTTGCGCTCGTCACGGTGCTGCGCGCGAGCGAGTAGCTGATGTTGATGATGTCCGACAGCTTGCCTTCGATGTCGATCTTGCCCTTCACGTACGCCTCGCCGAGATTGTCGAGGCTCGGTTCGAGCAGCAGCGGCAACGCCGACGCGCTGTTCACCTTCAGCGTGACCTGCGGTGCGCTGAAGGTGCCGAAATCGAGTTGATCGCCGTTCCACAGCACGAGTCGCGCCGGTATGTTCGCTTTCGCCCGTACTTCATCCGCCCACTGTGCCAGCTTCTTTTCCCAGAACATTTGGATTCTCCGTTTGTTCGTTGAATCGAATACAGCCAAGTATCTTGACCGGCGCCCGCCGCTTGCGGCGCGGGCGCCCGGATGCAACACGAGACACGACCGGCGTGCGCCGGCGCCGCGCTTACGGCGACAGGCGCGAGATCGTCCAGCCCGGCGACGCCGCGGCGTCGCGCGTATAGAGCAGGCGGTCGTGCAGCCGCGACGGGCGCCCCTGCCAGAACTCGATCGCGTCGGGCATGAGGCGGTAGCCGCCCCAGTGCGGCGGGCGCGGCGGGTTGTCGCCGTAGCGTTCGCTGACGGCCTGTTCGCGCGCTTCGAGCGTCGCGCGGCTGTCGATCACGGCGCTTTGGTCGGACGCCCATGCGCCGATGCGCGAGCCGAGCGGGCGCGACGCGAAATAGCGGTCGCTTTCTTCCGCGCTGGTTTTCTCGATCCGGCCTTCGATGCGCACCTGGCGCTCGAGCTCGATCCAGTAGAACAGCAGCGCGGCTTGCGGATGCACGGCGAGATCGTGTCCCTTGCGGCTTTCGTAATTGGTGAAGAAGACGAACCCGCGTTCGTCGACGCCCTTGATGAGCACGATCCGGGCCGACGGCCG
Source organism: Burkholderia sp. BCC0397 (assembly GCF_902832865.1). Taxonomy (NCBI): domain Bacteria; kingdom Pseudomonadati; phylum Pseudomonadota; class Betaproteobacteria; order Burkholderiales; family Burkholderiaceae; genus Burkholderia; species Burkholderia sp. BCC0397. The sequence goes on from NZ_CADFDL010000004.1 coordinate 673,429, forward strand.
GCCGTCGGCGCCGACGGTCGCGAGCGTCATCGTGTTCGGCTCGGGCAATTTGGCGGCGAGCGCCTCCTTGAACCAGCGATCGAACTGGGCGAAGGGGTCGGGGGCGGCATCGGCTTCGTCGAGCGAAGCACGCGAATAGTTGATGCGAAGATCGGCGAGAGTCGTCATGTTATGCAAACGCTTCAATCTGGGGCCAGTATAGCGAACGCGCAAGAATCGTGCGTGCACAGTGGCGCGTGGGAGCGGGGAGTTCAGGCAAAATAGAGGGCTGCACGACTTACGTTTTCCTTGCTGCCATGTCCTCCGCCGACGCTGCCCCGCCCAGTTCTTCTGATCTTACCCCGACCCCGGAAATCCAGCTTGACGTGGATCGCGCGCGGCGTTTCGGCGGCGTCGCGCGCCTGTATGGCGCGCCGGCGGCCGCCGCGTTCGAGCGGGCGCACGTCGCGGTGATCGGGATCGGCGGCGTCGGGTCGTGGGTGGCCGAGGCGCTCGCGCGCAACGCGGTCGGCACGCTGACGCTGATCGATCTCGACAACGTCGCGGAAAGCAACACGAACCGGCAGGTCCATGCGCTCGACGGCAATTACGGCAAGCCGAAGGTCGACGCGATGGCCGAGCGGATCGCGCTGATCGATCCCGCGTGCCGCGTGAACCGGATCGAGGATTTCGTCGAGCCCGACAACTTCGACGCGCTGCTCGGCGGCGGCTTCGACTACGTGATCGATGCGATCGACAGCGTGCGCACGAAGGTCGCGCTGATCGCGTGGTGCGTCGCGAAACGGCAGCCGTTGATCGTCGTCGGCGGCGCGGGCGGGCAGCTCGACCCCACACGCATCCGCATCGACGATCTCGCGCTGACGATCCAGGATCCGCTGCTGTCGAAGGTGCGCGCGCAGTTGCGCAAGCAGCACGGTTTTCCGCGCGGGCCGAAGGCGCGCTTCAAGGTCAGCGCCGTGTATTCGGACGAGCCGCTGATCTATCCGGAAGCGGCGGCCTGCGACATCGAGGACGGCGCGGAGCCGTCCGCGGCCGCGCACGTCGCGGGGCTCAACTGTGCGGGCTTCGGTTCGAGCGTGTGCGTGACTGCGAGCTTCGGGTTCGCGGCTGCCGCGCATGCGTTGCGGGCGATCGCGGCGCAGGCGGCCGGCTGAGCGCGCGACGCGCGGGCAGGGAACGGTGATACCGCGGCGCGGGTAACGCGCCGCGAGCGATACGGCAAGCCAGCCGGGCCATCGCGGCCCGGCCGGTCGCGCGTCAGGTCAGTTGAGCGCCATGCTCAGCTTGCGTCGCCACGCGGCGATGAGGTCGGGGCGATCGCCGGCCAGTTCGAACACCGAGATCATCGTGCGGCGGCCGAGGTCGTCGCCGTACGCGCGATCGCGCGTCACGATTTCCAGCAACTGTTCCAGCGCGCCTTCGTACGCGCGCCGTGCGATCAGGCTCTGCGCGAGGTCGAAGCGCGCGTCGAGATCGGCCGGGTTCGCCGCGATGCGCGCTTCGAGCGCGTCGGTCGGCGGCAGGTCGGCCGTGGCGTCGAGCGCGTCGAAACGGGTCTTGATCGCCTGGTAGCGCGGGTCGCCGTTCTGCACGGTTTGCGGCGACAGGCGCTCGGTTTCGGCGCGCGCGGCGTCGACCTCGTTGCGCGCGAGCAGCAGTTCGATCAGGTCGAGGCGCGCGTCGTCGTAGCCGGGGTTCAGCGCGAGCGCCGCTTCGAGGTGCGTGAGCGCATCGTCGAAGCGCTGTTCGGCCATCGCGTACTGCGCGGCACGGCGCTCGGCTTCCTCGGCAGCCGGCAGCAGCCGGTCGAGGAACGCGCGCAACTGGCCTTCGGGCAGCACGCCGACGAACTGGTCGACCGGGCGCCCGTCGGCGAACGCGATCACGTGCGGGATGCTGCGCGTCTGGAAGTGCGCGGCGAGTTCCTGGTTCTCGTCGACGTTGACCTTCACGAGCTTCCAGCGGCCTGCATAGTCGGCTTCGAGCTTTTCCAGCAGCGGGCCGAGCGTCTTGCAGGGGCCGCACCACGGCGCCCAGAAGTCGACCAGCACGGGCGTGTCCAGCGACGCCTCGATGACGTCTTTCTCGAATGTGGCAAGCGTGGTGTCCATGTCGTTCTCTTCCGTTCGAATATCGTCAGGATGGGGGCGGCGCGCCGCTTTTTCAACGCGGCTTCGATTCGGGCAGCGGAATCCATTCGGTCTCGCCCGGCACCTTGCCCATTTCCTGGCGCGTCCACGCCGCTTTCGCACGCTCGATCGCGTCGCGGCTGCTCGCGACGAAATTCCATTCGATGTAGCGTTCGCCGTCGATCCGGTCGCCGCCGAGCAGCATCGCGCGCGCGCCGCGGCCGCTCGTCAGCGTGACCGTCGCGCCCGGCGCGAGCACGGCCATCTGTTCGGCCGGCACCGGCGTGCCGTCGATCGCGAGTTCGCCGTCGACCACGTAGACCGCGCGCTCTTCGTGCGACGCATCGAGTTCGAGCCGGCCGCCGGCCGCGAATTCGGCCGCGACGTACAGCGTGCGCGAGAACGTCATCACGGGCGAGCTCAGCCCGAACGCGTCGCCGGCGATCACCGTCAGCGCCACGCCGTCTTCGTTCCGCTTGGGCAGCGTATCGGCCGCATGGTGCTCGAACGACGGCGCGGTCGTCTCGTGCGCCTGCGGCAGCGCGACCCAGGTCTGGATGCCGTGCACGGTGTGGCCGCGGGCGCGTTGCGCGTCCGGCGTGCGCTCCGAGTGGACGATCCCACGGCCGGCCGTCATCCAGTTCACGTCGCCCGGCACGATTTCCTGCAGCGAGCCGAGGCTGTCGCGGTGCAGGATCGCGCCGTCGAACAGGTAGGTGACCGTCGCGAGCCCGATGTGCGGATGCGGGCGCACGTCGAGCCCGGTGCCGGCCGGCAGCGCCGCGGGCCCCATGTGATCGAAGAAGATGAACGGGCCGACGAGGCGTGCGGCGAGCGCGGGCAGCGTGCGGCGCACCTGCAGGTTGCCGATGTCGCGTACGTGCGGCTTCAGCAGGGCTTTGATCGAGTCGGTCATGGCGGGCCTCGTGGGGAGCGGCTGGATTGCCGGTCATTGTACTGGCGGCGCGAGGCGGCCGCGGCAGGCACGCGTCGTGCGGCATCCGCCGCGTTGCACAAGCCGCCGCGCGCGCCGCCGATTCCATGCGCGTCGCGCGGGTATCGGGCCGGGCGGCGAAACCCGGTAGACTGACCGGCTTCAGAAAACATCCGACAATCGAGGAGACGCCGATGATGGCCCCGAAGGACCTGCTGCTCGCGCTGGTCGTGATCCTGGCGTGGGGCGTGAACTTCGTCGTGATCAAGGTCGGCCTGCACGGCATGCCGCCGATGCTGCTCGGCGCGCTGCGCTTCACGCTCGCGGCCGTGCCCGCGGTGTTCTTCGTGCGCCGGCCGCAGATTTCGTGGCGGCTGCTGGTGCTGTACGGCGCGACGATCCAGCTCGGCCAGTTCGTGTTCCTGTTCACCGGCATGTACGTCGGCATGCCGGCCGGCCTCGCATCGCTCGTGCTGCAGTCACAGGCGTTCTTCACGCTGGTGTTCGCGATGCTGTTCCTCGGCGAGCGGCTGCGCGTGCAGAACCTGCTCGGGCTCGCGATCGCCGCGGGCGGGCTCGTCGTGATCGCCGCGCAGGGCGGCCGCGCGATGACGCTCGCGGGCTTCCTGCTGACGATCTGCGCGGCCGCGATGTGGGCCGTCGGCAATATCGTCACGAAGAAGGTCGGGAAGGCGAACCTCGTGTCGCTCGTCGTGTGGGCAAGCCTCGTGCCGCCCGTGCCGTTCTTCCTGCTGTCGCTGTGGTTCGAAGGGCCGCAGCGGATCGCGACCGCGCTCGCCGGGCTGGACGGCGCGTCGATCTTCGCGGTCGTCTATCTCGCGTTCGTCGCGACGCTGCTCGGCTACGGGCTGTGGAGCCGCCTGCTGTCGCGCTACCCGGCCGCGCAGGTCGCGCAGTTCTCGTTGCTGGTGCCGATCGTCGGGCTCGCGTCGTCGGCGCTGCTGCTCGACGAGCATCTGACGCAAGCGCAGCTGATCGGCGCCGCGCTCGTGATGGGCGGGCTCGCGGTGAACGTGTTCGGCGGGAAACTGCTGAGCCGCTTCGCGGCGTCGTGACGCGCCGGCACGCGCTGCGTGCCGGCGGCAGGGAACGGGCGGCGCTCAGGCCATCCGGTTTTTCGCGAGCGGCGGATTCGCGGCGAAGTAACGCTTGATGCCGCGGAAGATCGCGTCGGCCATCTCGTCGCGATAGCTGTCGTCGTTGAGCCGGCGCTCTTCGTCCGGGTTGCTGATGAACGCGGTCTCGACGAGGATCGACGGAATGTCGGGCGCCTTCAGCACCGCGAACCCGGCCTGCTCGACCGAGCCCTTGTGCAGCTTGTTGATGCCGCCCACTTCCTTCAGCACGTAGTTGCCGTAGCGCAGCGAGTCGCGGATCTGCGCGGTCGTCGACATGTCGAACAGCGCGCGGTTCACCGCCGCGTCCGCCGTCTTGATGTTGATGCCGCCGATCAGGTCCGACGAATTCTCCTTGTTCGCCATCCAGCGCGCCGCGGCGCTCGTCGCGCCGTGGTCGGACAGCGCGAACACCGACGAGCCGCGCGCGGACGGCGTCGTGAACGCGTCCGCGTGGATCGACACGAAGAGATCCGCGCCGACGCGGCGCGCCTTCTGCACGCGCACGTTCAGCGGCACGAAGAAATCGGCGTCGCGCGTCATCATTGCGCGCATGTTCGGCGCGGCGTCGATTTTCGCGCGCAGCTTCTTCGCGATGTCGAGCGCGATGTGTTTCTCGTACGTGCCGCCGCCGCCGATCGCGCCCGGATCCTCGCCGCCGTGGCCGGGGTCGATCGCGACCGTCAGCAGACGCACGGTGCCGCCCTTGCCCGATTTCGGCGCGGTGAACTTGTAGGTGTCGCCGTCGTCGTCGTTGTCGTCGCGGCGCGCGATGACGGGCGGCGGCTTGACGGCCGGCTTCGCGGGCGTCGACGGCGTGCCGGCGGCCGGCGGCGCATGCGGCGCGGCCGGCGTGTTCTGCGCGAAACGCTGGAAGAACGCGTCGCTGTTGTCGCCGGCGGCGGGCGGCGGGGTGCCCGGGCCGGTCAGCGTGGACGGCGGCTGCATCTGCTGCGCGCGCGCGTTGTCGTTGAGCGCCTGTTCCTTGCGTTCCGTCTGCGCGATCAGGTCGGACAGCGGATCGGGCGCGACGGCCGGATACAGGTCGAACACGAGCCGGTACTTGTACGTGCCGACGGGCGGCAGCGTGAACACCTGCGGTTTCACCGAGCCTTTCAGGTCGAACACCATCCGCACGACGTGCGGCTGATACTGGCCGACGCGCACCGACTGGATCTGCGGATCGTTCGGCGCGATCTTCGAGACGAGGTCGCGCAGCGCCTGGTCGAGGTCGAGGCCGCTCAGGTCGACGACGAGCCGGTCGGGGCCCTGCAGCAGCTGTTGGCTATTCTGCAGCGGCTGGTCGGATTCGATCGTGACGCGCGTGTAATCGCGCGCGGGCCACACGCGCACGCCGAGCACCGACGACGCGTGCGCGAGCCGCGGCGCGACGAGACCGAGCACCAGCGTCGACGCCCCCGCGCGCAGGATCTGACGGCGCCGCCAGTTGTGCGTCGCGGTGGCCGCCGATTCGATCGAGCGGAACGGTTTGATCAACATCTTTCGAGACATGCCTTTCCTGAAGCGCTGTACGCCCGGACGGTGAGAGCGCGGCCGTCGCCGTCCACGTCGAGCGAGAAAACCAGATCGGGCACGCCGAGCAGGGCGCCCGCCTGTTGCGGCCATTCGACGAGGCAGATCGCGCTGGAATTGAAATATTCGCGAAAGCCTGCGTCGGACCATTCGGCCGGATCGTTGAATCGATACAGATCGAAGTGATAGACCTCGAGTTCCCCATCGCTGCGTTCGAGCGCGTACGGCTCGACGAGCGTATAGGTCGGGCTGCGCACGCGTCCCTGGTGGCCGAGGCCGCGCAGGATCGCGCGCACGAGGCTCGTCTTGCCCGCGCCGAGATCGCCGACCAGCTGGATCTGCAGCCCGTCGAACGCATGGACGCGGTCGAGCTCGATGCGCGCTGCGTCGAGCGCGTGCGCGAAGCGCGTGCCGAAGGCCTCGGTTGCCGCTTCGTCGGCGAGCGCGATCACGCGCTCCGCGAGCGGGGCGGGCAACATGGCATGAGGCGGTTGGCTGGGCGTGGCTGGCATTCTCGTAAAATAGTGCGATGAACCGACTACCGGAACGCGCCGCATCCGACAGGCCTTCGACTCGTGACGAAGGCGCGGCGCAGTGCGCGCTCGACGATGCGGTGTTGACTGCGCTCGCCGCTCGCATCAGGGCGTGGGGGCGCGAATTGGGTTTCGGGGCGATCGGCATCAGCGATACCGATCTCTCGGATGCCGAAGCGGGCCTCGCCGCCTGGCTGGAAGCCGGATACCACGGCGAAATGGATTATATGGCGAAACATGGGATGAAACGCGCGCGGCCGGCCGAACTTGTGGCCGGTACGCGACGCGTGATCTCCGTGCGGCTCGCCTATTTGCCGGCCCAGACGCTCGCTGACGAGGCGCCCGGTGGCGAGCCCGGCGCGCTCGCGCCGCACGACTGGCGCGCGCGCGAACGGGCGCGGCTCGACGATCCGCAGGCGGCCGTCGTGTCGATCTATGCGCGCGGCCGCGATTATCACAAGGTGCTGCGCAACCGGCTGCAGACGCTCGCGGAGCGTATCGAGCACGAGATCGGCGGGTTCGGCTACCGCGTGTTCACCGATTCGGCGCCCGTGCTCGAAGTCGAGCTCGCGCAGAAGGCCGGGGTCGGCTGGCGCGGCAAGCACACGCTGCTGCTGCAGCGCGATGCCGGCTCGCTGTTCTTTCTCGGCGAGATCTACGTCGACCTGCCGCTGCCGACCGACGCGCACACGTCGCCCGACACCGCGCCCGAAGCGCCCGGCGCGCATTGCGGCAGCTGCACGCGCTGCATCGACGCGTGCCCGACCGGCGCGATCGTCGAGCCGTACCGTGTCGATGCGCGCCGCTGCATCTCGTACCTGACGATCGAACTGAAAGGCAGCATCCCCGAGCCGCTGCGGCCGATGATCGGCAATCGCGTGTACGGCTGCGACGACTGCCAGCTCGTGTGCCCGTGGAACAAGTTCGCGCAGGCCGCGCCCGTCGCCGATTTCGACGTGCGGCACGGCCTCGACCGCGCGACGCTCGTCGAGCTGTTCGCGTGGGATGCCGACACGTTCGATACGCGGATGCAGGGCAGCGCGATCCGCCGCATCGGCTACGAAAGCTGGCTGCGCAATCTCGCGGTCGGGCTCGGCAATGCGCTGCGCGCCGGCGCGGACCGGCTCGCGCCGCCGGCGCGCGACGCGATCGTCGCCGCGCTGCGCGCACGGGCCGACGATCCGTCGCCGGTCGTGCGCGAGCATGTCGAATGGGCGCTGCGAGCCGCGTGAAGGCGGCGTAAAGTGTCGTCGGCGCGCGAGCAGGGCCGCGCGCCATCCCCCGGTCAGGAGAATGCAATGTTCAACGCAGTCATCGACGCGCCGTTCGGCAAGGTCGGCATCCGCACGGATGCCGCGGTGGTGCGCGAGATCGTCTATCTGCCCGAATCGATGAAGTCGGTCGATCCGGATTCGGCGCTCGCGAAGCGCGCGGTCGAGCAGATCGAACGTTATTTCGAGCGTGCGTCTGCACGCTTCGACCTGCCGCTCGCCGACGTTGGCAGCGCATTCCAGCACCGCGTGTGGGACGTGATCAGCGATATCCCGCCCGGTACGGTGCTGACCTACGGCCAGGTCGCGAAGCGGATCGGCAGCGCGCCGCGCGCGGTCGGCCAGGCATGCGGCGCGAACTACTTCCCGCTCGTGATCCCGTGCCATCGCGTCGTCGCGGCGGGCGGCCTCGGCGGGTTCGCGAATCACGACGACAACGGCTATTACCAGCAAGTGAAGCGCTGGCTGCTGGCGCACGAGGGCGTGCCGTACCAATGAGCGAACCGATGATGTCCCCCGACGCCGACAACGACACCGACACCGTCGCGGCATCGCCCGCGCTGCTCGCGAGCCGCGCGTCGATCGACGTGTTCTGCGATGCGCTGTGGCTCGAGCACGGGCTCGCGCGCAACACGCTCGACGCGTACCGGCGCGACCTGGCGCTGTTTTCCCACTGGCTGGCCGCGACGCACGACGCGCCGCTCGACTCGGCCGACGAGGCGATGGTGACGGGCTACATCGCCGCGCGCAGCGACGGCAAGGCGACGTCGTCGAACCGGCGACTGTCCGTGTTCCGCCGCTATTACGGCTGGGCCGTGCGCGAGCATCGCGCGAGCGCCGACCCGACGCTGCGGATCACGTCCGCGAAACAGGCGGCCCGGTTTCCGTCGACGCTGTCCGAGGCGCAGGTCGAGGCGCTGCTCGGCGCGCCCGACATCGGCACGCCGCTCGGCCTGCGCGATCGCACGATGCTCGAGCTGATGTATGCGAGCGGGCTGCGCGTGAGCGAGCTCGTGACGCTGAAGACGGTCGAGGTCGGCCTCAACGAAGGCGTCGTGCGCGTGATGGGCAAGGGTTCGAAGGAGCGGCTCGTGCCGTTCGGCGAAGTCGCGCACGGCTGGATCGAGCGCTATCTGCGCGACGCGCGGCCGGCGCTGCTCGGCGCGCGCGCGGCCGACGCACTGTTCGTGACCGCGCGCGGCGACGGGATGACGCGCCAGCAGTTCTGGAACATCATCAAGCGCCACGCGCAGCAGGCCGACGTGCGCGCGCACCTGTCGCCGCACACGCTGCGGCACGCGTTCGCGACGCACCTGCTGAACCACGGCGCCGACCTGCGCGTCGTGCAGTTGCTGCTCGGCCACAGCGACATCTCGACCACGCAGATCTATACGCACGTCGCGCGCGAACGGCTGAAGACGCTGCACGCGCAGCACCATCCGCGCGGCTGACGCGCGACGCGTGCATGCGGCGCGGTGCAGCGCGGGCGCGGATGCGGGCTCCAGCGCGCGGCGCCCGCGTCAGACCAGCTCGCGCAGCCGGTGCTTGAGCACCTTGCCGGTCGACGCGGCCGGCAGCGCATCGAGCACGCGGATGTGCGCGGGGCGCTTGTAAGCCGTGAGCCGATCCGTGCACCATGCGTGCAATGCCGTTTCGTCCGCCGCAGCGCCCGGCACCAGTTCGACGAACGCCAGCACTTCCTCGTTGCCTTCGATCGCGCGGCCGATCACGGCCGCCTGCACGACGTCCGGGTGCGCGTTCAGCACCTGCTCGACCTCGACCGGATACACGTTGAAGCCCGAGCGGATGATCAGCTCCTTGCTGCGGCCTACGATCGTCACCGCGCCGTCCGCCTCCTGCCGCGCGAGATCGCCAGTGCTCAGCCAGCCGTCCGGCGACACGGCCGCGCGCGTCGCGTCCGCGTTGCGGTAGTAGCCGAGCATCACGTTCGGCCCGCGCACGCGGATCTCGCCGACTTCGCCCGGCGGCACGTCGGTGCCGTCCGGCGCGACGATCCTCATGTCGACGCCCGGAATCGGCACGCCGACCGAGCTGTCCGTGCGCGGCGCGTCGAGCGGCGTCTGCGTGATCGTCGGGCTGCTTTCGGTCATCCCGTAGCCGTTATGCAGCGGCACGCCGTACAGGCGCTCGACGCGGGCCTTCAGGTTCGCATCGAGCGGCGAGCCGCCCGAATACGCGAAGCGCAGCCGCGGCGCGCGCCATGCGTGGCCGTGCGTGTGCAGATGTTCGAGCAGCTTCGCGTGCATCGCCGGCACACCCTGGAAGATCGTGACACCTTCGTCGGCGAGCGCGACGCGGATGGCTTCCGGCGCGAAGCGCGGCGCGAGCCGCAGCGTCGCGCCCGCGTACAGGCTGCCGAGGCACACCGATGCGAGCCCGTACACGTGCGACACGGGCAGCACCGTGTAGACGACGTCGTCGGGCGACACGCGGCGCAGCGTGCTCGACGTCGCCGCGATGAACAGCAGGTTGCGGTGCGACAGCATCACGCCTTTCGGCGTACCGGTCGTGCCCGTCGTGTAGATCAGCGCCGCGCATTGCTCGGCGCCGTCGGCGGCCACCGGTTCGGCGGGCGCGCTCGCATCGACCCGATACGACCACGCGCCGATGTCGACCGGCAGCGCACCGGCGGGCGTGGCGCCGAGCCGCTCGGCATGGGCGCGCGCGTCGGCCGATGCGTCGGTCGTGAACGCGATCAGCTTCGGGCGCGCGTGCGCGGCGATCGCGTCGAGCTCGGCGGCCGACAGCCGCGCGTTCGACACGAGCGCCCAGGCGTCGATGCGGGCGGCCGCGAACAGCAGCACGATCTGCGCGACGCAGTTTTCCGCGACGATCATCACGCGGTCGCCGCCTTGCACGCCGAGGTTCGCCAGCCGCGCGGCCGCCGCCTCGACGGCCTGCGCCAGATCGCCGTACGACAGGCGGCGCGCATCTTCGATCAGCGCCGGATGCGCGGGCGACTGCGCGGCCCGATGGGCAGGCACGTCGGCGATGCGGCGTGGCAGCGCGGCGAGCAGCGCATCGACGTCGAGCGATTCGGATGAACGGGGGGGCGAGGGCATGGCGTCTCCAGATGAGGGGCCGGCGGCGGCCGACGACGTTTGCGAACGATCGTGCCATGACGGCGCGCGCGCCACAATCGGCCAATCGGGCAATAGCGCTTCGCGATGTTCGCAACGATGATGAGCGGAATCGTCGTCGCGATGCGGCGGGCCACCCGGCGGAAAAACGGGCCGCGAGTATACCGTCGGCGCGGGCACGCCATTGCGCGCCCGTTGATCGTTCGCCATTAAAATGCCGCCATGAGCAAATCCAGACACGTGTCCGAAACCCCCGCGACCCAGTTGCTGCGCCGTCATGGCGTCGCCTTCGGCGAGCATCCGTACGAATACGTCGAGCACGGCGGCACCGGCGAATCGGCGCGCCAGCTCGGCGTCGACGAGCACAGCGTCGTGAAGACGCTCGTGATGGAAGACGAACACGCGAAGCCGCTGATCGTGCTGATGCACGGCGACCGCACCGTGTCGACGAAGAATCTCGCGCGGCAGATCGGCGCGAAGCGCGTCGAGCCGTGCAAGCCCGAGGTCGCGAACCGCCATTCGGGCTATCTCGTCGGCGGCACGTCGCCGTTCGGTACACGCAAGGCGATGCCCGTCTACGTCGAGGCGACGATCCTCGAATTTCCGACGATCTACCTGAACGGCGGCCGGCGCGGCTACCTCGTCAGCCTCGCGCCGGCGGTGCTCACGTCGCTGCTCGGTGCGCAGCCGGTGCAGTGCGCGAGTGTCGACTGAGGGTTTCACCTTCGTGGCAGTCCGCGCCCGTTCGGTAGAATGGGCGCCGTTTCGGCTTGCCGGCTTGCCGCGCACGGCCGTCCCTTTCCCGATACGTTGAAAGAAGAGTTCCCCGCATGCAGATCCTGCTCGCCGCCCTCGTTGCCTACCTGATCGGTTCGGTGTCGTTCGCCGTCGTCGTCAGCGCCACGATGGGCCTGGCCGACCCCCGTTCGTACGGGTCGAAGAATCCCGGCGCGACCAACGTGCTGCGCAGCGGCAACAAGAAGGCCGCGATCCTGACGCTCGTCGGCGACGCATTCAAGGGCTGGATCGCCGTCTGGCTCGCCCGGCACTTCGGCCTGCCCGACGTCGCGGTCGCGTGGGTCGCGATCGCCGTGTTCCTTGGTCACCTGTACCCGGTGTTCTTCCGCTTCCAGGGCGGCAAGGGCGTCGCGACCGCGGCGGGCGTGCTGCTCGCCGTGCACCCCGTGCTCGGGCTCGCGACCGCGCTGACCTGGCTGATCGTCGCGTTCTTCTTCCGCTATTCGTCGCTCGCGGCGCTGGTGGCGGCCGTGTTCGCGCCGGTATTCGACGTGTTCCTGTTCGGCACCGGCCATAACCCGGTCGCATGGGCCGTGCTCGCGATGAGCGTGCTGCTCGTGTGGCGTCACCGCGGCAACATTTCGAAGCTGCTCGCGGGGCAGGAGAGCCGGATCGGCGACAAGAAGAAGGCGGCCGCGGACGGCGGCGCGCAGGACGGCGGGAAAGCCTGAGAACGCGCGGCGCTTGCCGCGCGCCGGGCGCGCCGCGTAGGCGGGGCCCGGCCGGATGACGCGACGGGCCGGCGGCCGGTCAGTCGCGGAAGTTGTTGAAGTCGAGCGGCGTGTCGGTCACGTCCTTGCGCAGCATCGCGATCGTGCTTTGCAGGTCGTCGCGCTTCGTGCCCGAGATGCGCACCGCGTCGCCCTGGATGCTCGCCTGCACCTTGATCTTGCTGTCCTTCACGAGGCGCACGATCTTCTTCGCGAGGTCGCCCGTCACGCCTTTCTTCACGGTGACGATCTGCTTGACCTTGTCGCCGCCGATCTTCTCGACCTTGCCGTAGTCGAGGAAGCGCACGTCGACGTTGCGCTTGGCCAGCTTGCCGATCAGCACGTCCTTGACCTGGCCGAGCTTGAAATCGTCGTCGGCGAACAGCGTCAACTCGCGTTCCTTCTGCTCGACGCGTGCGTCGGAGCCCTTGAAGTCGAAGCGCGTCGAAATTTCCTTGTTCGACTGCTCGATGGCGTTCTTCACTTCGATCATGTTCGCTTCGGAAACGACGTCGAACGATGGCATGGCATTCTCCCTTGAGATGCGGGCACCCGGCTCGCGCGCGGGCACTCGCTATAATTGCGGACTGTTTGCCATTTTACCGATGCCCTTCCGTTTGCCCAAGGCCGGCCATGCGCCGCCCGGGCCGACGTGACCGCGAATGCCGATGCCTCCTGACGATTCCGCCCTGTCGCTGCTTCCCGACCATCCGCTCGCCGCGCACAACACGTTCGGCATCGCCGCGCGCGCGCGCTTCGCCGCGCGCGTCACGCAGGCGGCGCAGTTCGAGGCGCTGCATCGCGACCCGCGGGTCGCGAACCTGCCGCAGCTCGTGCTCGGCGGCGGCAGCAATATCGTGTTCACACGCGATTTCGACGGCATTGTGCTGCTCGACGAGATCGCCGGCCGCCGCGTCGTGCGCGAGGACGACGACGCGTGGTACGTCGAGGCCGGCGGCGGCGAGAACTGGCACGCGTTCGTCGCGTGGACGCTCGAGCACGGGATGCCGGGCCTCGAGAATCTCGCGCTGATCCCGGGCACCGTCGGCGCCGCGCCGATCCAGAACATCGGCGCGTACGGCCTCGAGATGAAGGCGTATTTCGATTCGCTGGTCGCGGTCGAGCTGGCGACGGGGCGTAGCGAGCGTTTCGACGCCGCGCGCTGCGCGTTCGGCTATCGCGATAGTTTCTTCAAGCGGGAAGGGCGCGGCCGGTTCGCGATCGTCGCGGTGACGTTCCGGCTGCCGAAGCAATGGACGCCGCGGCTCGGCTACGCGGACGTCACGCGCGAGCTCGATGCACGCGGCATCGCGGCCGATGCGGCGACGCCGCGCGACGTGTTCGATGCGGTCGTCGCGATCCGCCGCGCGAAGCTGCCCGATCCGCTGGTGCTCGGCAATGCGGGCAGTTTCTTCAAGAATCCGGTGATCGACGCCGCGCAGTTCGAGGCGCTGCGCGCCCGCGCGCCGGAGGTCGTGTCGTATCCGCAGCCGGACGGGCACGTGAAGCTCGCGGCCGGCTGGTTGATCGACCGCTGCGGCTGGAAGGGGCGCGCGCTGGGCGCGGCGGCCGTGCACGACCGCCAGGCGCTCGTGCTCGTCAATCGCGGCGGCGCGACGGGCGCCGAGGTGCTTGCGCTGGCGCGGGCGATCCAGGCTGACGTGCGCGCGCGGTTCGGCGTCGAGCTGGAGGCGGAGCCGGTCTGCCTGTAACGCAGCGCGCACGCCGGTTTCGGCGCATCCAAACGAAAAGCGCCGATCGTTCGACCGGCGCTTTTTTACGCGGGTGCGTTGCGGCGCGTCAGTGCTTGAGGCGACCGAGCAGCAGGAACTCCATCAGCGCCTTCTGCACGTGCAGGCGGTTTTCCGCCTCGTCCCACACGACGCTCTGCGGGCCGTCGATCACGCCGGCCGTCACTTCCTCGCCGCGGTGCGCGGGCAGGCAGTGCATGAAGAGGGCGTCCGGATTCGCGTGGCCCATCATTTCCTCGTCGACGCACCAGTCGGCAAACGCCTGCATGCGTGCTTCGTTCTCGGCTTCGAACCCCATGCTCGTCCACACGTCGGTCGTCACGAGATCGGCGCCCTTGCACGCTTCGTTCGGATCGTCGAACACCTCGTAGAACGGCGCGCTGTCGGGCGACACGAGCTTCATGTCGAGCGCATAGCCGGGCGGCGTCGACAGGCGCAGCTTGAAGCCGAGGATCTGCGCGGCTTCGATCCACGTATAGAGCATGTTGTTCGCGTCGCCGACCCACGCGACGGTCTTGCCGGCGATCGGGCCGCGGTGCTCGTAGTACGTGAAGATGTCCGCGAGCACCTGGCACGGGTGGTAGTCGTTGGTCAGGCCGTTGATCACCGGCACGCGGGAGTTCTGCGCGAAGCGAGTGATCACGTCCTGCTCGAACGTCCGGATCATGATGATGTCGACCATCCGCGAGATGACCTGCGCGGAATCCTCGACGGGTTCGCCGCGGCCGAGCTGCGTGTCGCGTGTGCTCATGAAGACGGCGTGGCCGCCGAGCTGGAAGATCCCGGCCTCGAACGACAGGCGCGTGCGCGTCGAGCTCTTCTCGAAGATCATCGCGAGCGTGCGGTCGTGCAGCGGGTGGTAGGTCTCGTAGTTCTTGAATTTGCGCTTCAGGATACCCGTGCGTTCGAGCACGTACTCGTAGTCTTCCAGCGAGAAATCCTTGAACTGCAGGTAGTGACGAATGGTTTTGGCGGTCATGAAACGAAATACGGCGGGTTTCACCCGGCAGCGAGGCCGGACGGCGCCGCCGTCGGGTGTGGATAACTCAAAGCAGCATAAAGGATTTTCTGTGCTTTGACGAGCCGTGGAGCGACGCGGGACAGGATCGTCGCGCGCGGCCGGCGGTGCGGGAAGGCAGGCGTCGGGACGACGCGCGATGGCGCGCTGCGGTATAATCCAAAAGTTTTCTCCAGCCCGGCAGGCAAGGCTTTTCGCGCTCTGCCGGACACAAGCCGTGCGCTGCACAAATCCGGTGCAGTCCACCGGCGGCGCGCATCGACGCCCCGTTTTCGGGATATCGATCGGCTCGTGCCGCCGACCCTCCAGCTTTGTGTTCGCGTATCCAGGCGCCGTTGCCTGGACATCGCCGGGCCGTCACTTGGGTAACCACATGGCTGAAACCCCTCCGACCGAATTTTTCATCCAGGGCATCACGAAAGACGGGAAAAAGTTTCGCCCGAGCGACTGGTCGGAACGTCTGGCCGGTGTGATGGCCTGCTTCGGGCCGGGGGCGAGCGGGCCGAATGCGCGTCTCAAGTATTCGCTGTACGTGCGCCCGACGATGCTCGGCGACCTGAAATGCGTGATCCTCGATTCGCGGTTGCGCGACATCGAGCCGATGGCTTTCGATTTCGTGCTGAATTTCGCGAAGGACAACAACCTCGTCGTGACCGAGGCGTGCGAACTGCCGGATTACAACGCGAAGAAGTGAGTGATGCCGACGGGCGAGGGCGCGTGCCGCGCCCGCCCGGGCAAATGCCGCTGCCGCGCATGATGCGCCGGCGACAGGCAACAAAAAAGCCCGCCTAGGCGGGCTTTTTTGCGATCGCAGGAAACAGGAACGCCCGCGCGAGCGGGCGCACCGGAGTTACGCTGCTGCCTGCACGCCTTTGACGGCTGCGGCCAGGCGGCTCTTGCTGCGAGCGGCCTTGTTCTTGTGAACGATCTTCTTGTCGGCGATCGTGTCGATCGTCTTCACGGCAGCCTTGAACAGCTCGGCAGCCTTTGCCTGGTCGCCGGCTTCAACAGCCTTGCGAACCGACTTGATCGCGGTACGGAATTTCGAGCGCAGCGCCGAGTTGTGCGAGTTTGCCTTCGCGGCCTGGCGGGCGCGCTTGCGTGCTTGTGCGGAGTTAGCCATGACGGTTCCTTATCCTGTCCTGTTTCCAGAGCTTGGAGCCTGACGGCCAAGCGCTGCTTTTCGATCCGTCCCCTGAGAACGATTGCCCAGGGGCGCATAAAAAAACGGTGAGTTTAACCGAGGCCGGGACATGAAAACGGCAGTTGCCGTGCATGTACGAGCCCAGAAACCGGCGATTATAACAACAAAATCAAGCGAGTGGCAAGTTCAACGTAACGCCCGCCGGATGGGGCGCCGGCGGCGGGTGCGCTTTTCGGCATCGGCCGGTGGCCGCGTCGCGCAACGTCCGTATAATAAGCGCCCCATGAATCTATTCCGAGCCCTGCTGACGGTCAGCGGCTTCACGCTGCTGTCGCGCGTGACCGGACTGGCCCGCGAGACGCTGATCGCCCGTGCGTTCGGCGCCAGTCAATACACCGACGCGTTCTACGTCGCCTTCCGTATCCCGAACCTGCTGCGCCGCCTGTCCGCCGAAGGCGCGTTCTCGCAGGCGTTCGTGCCGATCCTCGCCGAGTTCAAGAACCAGCAGGGGCACGATGCGACGAAGGCGCTCGTCGACGCGATGTCCACCGTGCTCGCGTGGGCGCTGGCCGTGCTGTCGGTCGTCGGCATCGCCGGCGCGTCGTGGGTCGTGTTCGCGGTCGCGTCCGGCCTGCACAGCGACGGCCAGGCGTTCCCGCTCGCGGTCACGATGACGCGGATCATGTTCCCGTACATCGTGTTCATTTCGCTGACCACGCTCGCCTCCGGCGTGCTGAACACGTACAAGAGCTTCTCGCTGCCCGCGTTCGCGCCGGTGCTGCTCAACGTCGCGTTCATCGCCGCGGCCGTGTTCGTCGCGCCGCACCTGAAGGTGCCGGTCTACGCGCTCGCGTGGGCCGTCATCGTCGGCGGCGTGCTGCAGTTTCTCGTGCAGCTGCCGGGCCTGAAGAAGATCGACATGGTGCCGCTGATCGGCGTCAACCCGCTGCGCGCGCTGCGTCATCCGGGTGTGAAGCGCGTGCTCGCGAAGATGGTGCCCGCGACGTTCGCGGTGTCCGTCGCGCAATTGTCGCTGATCATCAACACCAACATCGCGTCACGGCTCGGGCAGGGGGCGGTGTCGTGGATCAATTACGCCGACCGCCTGATGGAATTCCCGACGGCGCTGCTCGGCGTCGCGCTCGGCACGATCCTGCTGCCGAGCCTGTCGAAGGCGCACGTCGACGCCGATTCGCACGAATATTCGGCGCTGCTCGACTGGGGGCTGCGCGTCACGTTCCTGCTCGCGGCGCCGAGCGCGCTCGCGCTGTTCTTCTTCGCGACGCCGCTCACCGCGACGCTGTTCAACTACGGCAAGTTCGACGCGCATACCGTCACGATGGTCGCGCGGGCGCTCGCCACCTACGGGATCGGCCTCGTCGGCATCATCCTGATCAAGATCCTCGCGCCGGGCTTCTATGCGAAGCAGGACATCAAGACGCCGGTGAAGATCGCGATCGGCGTGCTCATCGTCACGCAGCTCTCGAACTACGTGTTCGTGCCGCTGCTCGGTGCTGCGGGCCTCACGCTGAGCATCGGCGTCGGCGCGTGCCTGAATTCGCTGCTGCTGTTCCTCGGGCTGCGCAAGCGCGGCATCTACCAGCCGTCGCCGGGCTGGCTGCGCTTCTTCGTGCAGCTCGTCGGCGCGGCGCTCGTGCTCGCGGGCCTGATGCACTGGTGCGCGATCAGTTTCGACTGGACCGGGATGCGTGCGCAGCCGCTCGATCGCATTGCGCTGATGGCTGCGTGCCTCGTGCTGTTTGCTGCACTATATTTCGGTATGTTGTGGGTGATGGGCTTCAAATACGCTTATTTCAGAAGGCGCGCCAAGTGACGACCGCAATGACCCGCGTCCTCGACTACTTCAGCACGCTCGTGGCGGACGACGACAGTCTGCCCGTCACGGAAGCCGCGCTGTCGCTGGCGCAGGACGCGTATCCCGACCTCGACCTGCAGGGCACGCTGGCCGAACTCGACATGCTGGCGGCGCGGCTGCGCCGGCGGCTCGCCGACGATACGGACCTGAAGGGCCGCGTCGCCGCGCTGACCGACTTCTTCTTCCGCGAGCTGGGGTTCGCGTGCAATCACAACGATTACTACGACCCCGATAACAGCCACCTGAACGCCGTGCTGAAACGGCGGCGCGGGATCCCGATCTCGCTGTCGGTGCTGTACCTGGAGCTCGCCGAGCAGATCGGCGTGCCGGCGCGCGGCGTCTCGTTCCCCGGCCATTTCCTGCTGCGCGTGACGCTGCCGGACGGCGACCTGATCATCGATCCGACCAACGGCCATTCGCTGTCCGAAGCCGAGATGGTCGAGATGCTCGAGCCGTACGTCGCGCGTGCCGCCGGTGCGGTCGACAGCGCGTTGCGCGCGCTGCTGCAGCCCGCGACGAGCCGCGAGATCATCGCGCGGATGCTGCGCAACCTGAAGACGATCTATCTGCAGACGGAACGCTGGCAGCGGCTGCTCGCGGTGCAGCAGCGGCTCGTGATCCTGCTGCCCGAGCAGCTCGACGAGGTGCGCGACCGCGGCTTCGCGTATGCGCGGCTCGACTACCTGCGCCCCGCGCTCGAGGATCTCGAGCAGTATCTCGGCGAGCGGCCCGAGGCGGAAGACGCGACCGTCGTCGAGTCGCAGGTCAGCGAATTACGGCAGCGGATGCAGCGCGACGGCGAGGATTGAGCCGCCGGCGCACCGCTGCCCGCACACGGAAAGAACGCCCGCATCGCGGGCGTTTTTCTTGCGCGCGCCAATCGCGGCAGGCGAAAAAAAAGCCGCCCGGAACGGGCGGCTTGCGGGTGCGCGACGCGCTGCTTACTTCAGTGCGCCAAACGCGCGCTCGCGGATTTCGTCGACGGTGCCGAGGCCCGAGATCTTGCGATACTGCGGTGCCTTCAGACCGTTTTCCTCGCCACGCTGCGACCAGTCGCCGTAGTACGTGATCAGCGGCTTGGTCTGCGCTTCGTACACTTCGAGACGCTTTTTGACAGTTTCTTCCTTGTCGTCGTCGCGCTGGATCAGCGGTTCGCCCGTCACGTCGTCGTGACCTTCGACCTTCGGCGGGTTGAACTTGACGTGGTACGTGCGCCCCGATGCCGGGTGCGTGCGGCGGCCGCTCATGCGCTCGACGATTTCCGAGAACGGGACGTCGATCTCGAGCACGTAGTCGATCGCGACGCCGGCTTCCTTCATCGCGTCAGCCTGCGCGATCGTGCGCGGGAAGCCGTCGAACAGATAGCCGTTCGCGCAGTCGGATTCCTTCAGGCGTTCCTTGACGAGGCCGATGATCAGCGCGTCCGGCACGAGCTTGCCGGCATCCATGTAGCCCTTCGCCTCGACGCCGAGCGGCGTGCCGGCCTTCACGGCCGCGCGCAGCATGTCGCCCGTCGAGATTTGCGGAATCCCGAATTTTTCCTTGATGAAGTTTGCTTGGGTGCCCTTTCCCGCGCCGGGCGCGCCCAACAGGATCAAACGCATGGTGATATCTCCAAGTATGTAGATTCGTGTGGCGAGACACAAAGGCGTCGGCGACAGCGGGCGCGGGGCTTGCCCGGCGCGCGGCGGACCGGTCTGATGCGGCGCGTCGGCTTGGGCGACGCGCGGCTGCCGGCAGTGCCACGGGTGGGGTCAAGCGAGGACGCGCTGGTCGCGGACGGCTCGCACAATCGCCTGATTATGCCACGGGTTATTTTGAACCCGGCTGAAAAAGGGCCTGCACGCGCGCGAGATCGGCCGGCGTGTCGATGCCGGCTTCGGGCGCGGACGCGGTGATCAGCACCGCGATGCGCTCGCCGTGCCACAGCGCGCGCAGCTGTTCGAGCTGCTCGGCTTGTTCGATCGGCGCCTGCGCGAGCGACGGATAAGTGCGCAGAAAACGCGCGCGATACGCATAGAGGCCGATGTGCCGATAGACCGGGAAAGCCGGTGCTGGCATGGCTGCGACGTTGGGCCAGTGCGGCTGGTAGGCGTCGCGGCTCCACGGAATCGGCGCGCGCGAGAAGTACAGCGCGACGCTCTGCGCGTCGAGCGCGACCTTCACGACGTTCGGGTTGAACACGTCGGCCGCATCGTGGATCGGATGGGCTGCGGTCGCGATCGCGCAGGCCGGATGCGCGGCCAGGTGCGACGCTACGTCGCGCACGAGCACGGGGTCGATCAGCGGCTCGTCGCCCTGCACGTTGACGACGACGGTGTCGTCGCGCCAGCCGAAGGCCGCCGCGACTTCCGCGAGCCGATCGGTGCCGGACGGATGGTCGGCTCGCGTGAGCACCGCTTCGAAGCCGTGGTCGCGCGCCGCGTCGAGCACGCTTTGCGCGTCGGATGCGACGAGCACCTGCTGCGCGCCCGCTTCGCGCGCGCGCTCGGCGACGCGCACGACCATCGGCTTGCCGCCGAGATCGGCGAGCGGCTTGTTCGGGAGCCGCGTCGACGCGAGCCGGGCGGGAATGACGGCGATGAAGGGTGGCGGGTGAGTCATCGGGGAGCGCTGAGAAGGACGGGGCGGGCGACGCCGGAAGCCGGTCGCCCGGCGGAGTGCGGCGACCCGGCCGGGGCCGGGCCGTCAGTGTCGAATCGGTGCGCCGGGCGAGCGGCGCGGCGGTTCAGCGGCCGGCCGGGTCGACCGGCGTGCCTTCGACGGTCTGGCGCGCTTCGTCGACGAGCATCACGGGGATGCCGTCGCGGATCGGGTAGGCGAGCTTGTCCGCGTTGCAGATCAGCTCCTGCGCGGCACGGTCGTAGTGGAGCGGGCCTTTGCAGATAGGGCACACAATGATTTCAAGCAGGCGAGCGTCCACGGAGTTTCTCCACAACGAGGGCAATGAGGCGAGGGTCGAGCGCGGCTTCGACGGGGACAACCCACAGTCGGGCGTCGCGCCAGGAAGCGCCCAATTTTACTGCATCCTTCTCGGTGATCAGGATCGCATCGACGGCATCGTCGACGAACGGATTGTCGACGAACGCGTAATGGTCGGGCAGCGCGCGGGTCGCCGGCGCAAGGCCGGCCGCGCGCAGCGTCGCGAAGAAGCGTTCCGGCGCGCCGATGCCGGCCGCGGCGAGCACGCGCTCGTTCGCGAATTGCGACAGCGGGCGGCGCAGCGCGGGCTGGTCGAGATGCCACGCGGCGCCCGGCGTCAGCGCGAGCGCGTAGGTGTCGGGCCATGGCGGCAGCGCGCCGCTGTACGGGTCGTTGACGAGCGTCGCGTCGCGGTGCCGCGACAGCGGCTCGCGCAGCGGCCCGGCCGGCAGCAGGAAGCCGTTGCCACCGAGCCGGTGGTCGAATACGACGAGTTCGACGGTGCGCGCGAGGCGGTAATGCTGGAGGCCGTCGTCGCTGACGATCACGTCGACGTCCGGATGCGCGGCGCGCAGCGCCTGCGCGGCCGCGACGCGGTCCGGGCACACCCACACGGGCGCGCCGGTGCGGCGCGCGATCAGCAGCGGTTCGTCGCCGGCCGCGCCCGCGCGCGACGCCGGCGTGACGGCGGTCGGCGCCTTCACGTTCGCGCCGTAGCCGCGCGACACGACGCCGGGCGTGAAGCCGGCCGCGCGCAGCGCGTCGACGAGCGCGATCACGGTCGGTGTCTTGCCGGTGCCGCCGACGGTCACGTTGCCGACCACGACGACGGGCACGCCGACATCGACCGGCTGCTTCCAGCCTTGCATGTAAGCGGTGCGCCGCAGCGCCGCGCACAGGCCGAACACGCATGCGAACGGCGTGAGCGCCCACGCGAGCGCGCCGCGCCGCTGCCATTCGCGTGTCAGACGCGCTTCGAGTCGCGCGAGCGGGCCGCCGGGCGCGCTCATCGGGCCGGGCGTGGCGCGTCGTGCGCCGCGGCGAGGGACGGATTCGTCAAGGCGGATTCTCCGTTGGGCGGCGCATGCCGCAGGATCGGTGGAAGGCGGCACTCTAGCGCGCCGCACGCCGGCGCGGCAAGGGCGACTGGCCGCCGTAGCTCACGGGGCCGGATCGGCGCGGCCTGTGGATAACTCTGTGAAAAACTCCCCGCTCGATTGCCTCAAACGCCCGTCCGGCGGGCATCGAATCGGATGAGAATCATTTCGAAAGGTTTAAAAAATTATAAAAATCAACGCGTTACGAGGAATCGTCTGGTTTTTTTAGCGGTTTCCGAGCGTTTTACGCGGACGAATGCCAGAGTGTGGACACCTTTCCGCGCGCGGCGGCGAATGCGGCGGCGCTGGACGCCGCGCGCGTGTCGGACTATCGTGACGCCGCCTGCATTCATCCGACCGCCCATGCTTTCCGATTCTCCTTTTTCCGCCCCCGGCGCCACGCGCGGCGGCGACGAAGTGATTCCCGTTTCGGCGCTCAATCGTGCGATTTCGACGATGCTCGAGCGTTCGTTTCCGCTGCTGTGGATTTCCGGCGAAGTGTCGAATTTCACGCGCGCCGCGAGCGGCCACTGGTATTTCTCGATCAAGGACCAGCAGGCGCAGATGCGCTGCGTGATGTTCCGCGGCCGCGCCCAATACGCGGAATTCACGCCGCGCGAAGGCGACCGCATCGAGGTGCGCGCGGTCGTCACGATGTACGAGCCGCGCGGCGAAGTGCAGCTCAACGTCGAAGCCGTGCGGCGCACCGGGCAGGGGCGCCTGTACGAGGCGTTCCTGCGGCTGAAGGCGCAGCTCGAAGGCGAGGGCCTGTTCGCCCCCGAGCGCAAGCGGCCGTTGCCGGCCCACCCGCGCGCGATCGGCATCGTCACGTCGCTGCAGGCCGCCGCGCTGCGCGACGTGCTGACGACGCTCGCCCGGCGCGCGCCGCATATTCCGGTGATCGTCTATCCGGCGCCCGTGCAGGGCGCCGGTTCCGCCGACAAGCTCGTCGCGGCCGTCGCGACCGCGAATGCGCGGCGCGAGGTCGACGTGCTGCTGGTCTGTCGCGGCGGCGGCTCGATCGAGGATCTGTGGTCGTTCAACGACGAAGCGCTGGCGCGCGCGATCGCGGCGAGCGAATTGCCGGTCGTCAGCGGCGTCGGGCACGAAACCGATTTCACGATCGCGGACTTCGCGGCCGACCTGCGTGCGCCGACACCGACCGGCGCGGCCGAGCTCGCGAGCCCGCAGCGCGCGCTGCTGCTGCGCGAGGTCGACGAGCGCCAGCGTGCGCTCGCGCGCGGCATGGCGCGCCGGCTCGAACAGCGTGCGCAGCAGCTCGACTGGCTCGCGCGCCGGCTCGTGAGCCCGGCCGAGCGGCTGCAGCGGCAGCGCACGCACGTCGAACAGCTCGCGGTGCGGCTGGCGTCGGCGGCATCGCGGCCGGTGCGCGATGCACGTGCGCGTTTCGCGCTGGCGCAACTGCGCTGGCAGCGCGCGCGGCCCGATCCGTCACAGGCGGGCCATGCGCTCGCGGGGCTGTCGCAACGTCTCGCGGTCGCATTGCAGCGCCGTCATGAACGCGACACGGCGCGTGTGTCAGCCTGTGCGGCACGGCTCGAGGTGCTGAGCCCGCAGCGCACGCTCGAGCGCGGCTATGCGGCGCTGATCGATGCGCAGACGGGCCGCGCGGTGCGCGCGCCGAACGCGCTGAAGCCGCAGCGGCGCCTGACCGTGCATCTCGCCGAAGGCTCGGCGGACGTGTCGCTCGCCGACGTGCAGCCGCGGCTGACCGATACGATCTGACGTAAGCGGCGCGAGCGAAACGCGAGGAACGTCGCAACGCGTGCGGCGCGGCCGGGCACGAATGCTGCGCATCGTCGGGTTGGTCCTGCCGGACGTTGCGCCAGCATCGCTTTTTCGCATACTGCGGATAAATGGCCCGTGAGTTTGCGGGGTTATTCGTCCTCGCCTACAATCGGACGCTCGGCAGCATTCAACACAAGCCCCCCTACATACTCAACGAAGGAATCGCCATGGCTCATACGCTCCCGCCGCTCCCGTACGCTGAAGACGCACTCGCGCCGACCATCTCGCTCGAGACGATCCAGTACCACTACGGCAAGCATCATCAGGCTTATGTGACGAACCTGAACAATCTGATCCCGGGCACGGAATTCGAAAACCTGCCGCTGGAAGAGATCATCAAGAAGTCGTCGGGCGGCATCTTCAACAACGCCGCGCAAATCTGGAATCACACGTTCTTCTGGAACAGCCTGTCGCCGAACGGCGGCGGCGCACCGACGGGCGCGCTGGGCGATGCGATCACCGCGAAGTGGGGTTCGTACGACGCGTTCAAGGAAGCGTTCACGAAGGCCGCGGTCGGCACGTTCGGTTCGGGCTGGGCATGGCTGGTGAAGAAGGCTGACGGTTCGCTCGACATCGTGTCGACGAGCAACGCAGCGACGCCGCTGACGACCGCCGACAAGGCGCTGCTGACGATCGACGTGTGGGAACACGCGTACTACATCGACTACCGCAATGCCCGTCCGAAGTTCGTCGAAGCGTTCTGGAACATCGTGAACTGGGACTTCGCAGCGAAGAACTTCGCGTAAGTCCGGCACCTGCGCGCCGCCACGGCGCGCGGCATCGAAAAAAGCCCTCGTTTCGAGGGCTTTTTGTTTTTGGTCCCGCTCCGAACGTGCCGCGTCGGCCGGATCAGCCGGCCATGCCGAGCAGCCAGCCGAGCGTCGCGCTCGCGATCACGACGGCCCACGGCGGCACGCGCCAGAACACCAGCGCGACGAAGGCGACCAGTGCGGCGGCCAGGTCGCGCGGCGCGACGATCGTGTCGGTCCACACCGGGTGATAGAGCGCGGCGAGCAGCAGCCCGACGACGGCTGCGTTCACGCCGGCGAGCGCGGCCTGCATCTGCGCGCTGCGGCGCAGGCGCTCCCAGAATGGCACGGTGCCGGCGATGAGCAGGAACGACGGCGCGAAGATCGACACGAGTGCGATCATGCCGCCGAGCCAGCCGTTCGGCGCATCGCGCATCGCGCATCGCGCATCGCGCAGCGACGCACCGAGGAATGCCGAGAACGTGAACAGCGGCCCTGGCACCGCCTGCGCGACCCCATACCCGGCGAGAAACGCCGAATCGCCGACCCAGCCGGGCGCGACTACCGCCGCCTGCAGCAGCGGCAGCACCACATGGCCGCCGCCGAACACGAGCGCGCCCGTGCGGAAGAACGCATCGACGACGGCGAGCGTATCGGAGCGCAGCGCGCGGGCCGCGAACGGCAGCGCGACGAGCAGCGCCGCGAACACTGCGAGCCACAGCACCCCTGCGCGGCGCGATACGTGCAGCGGCAACGGTTCGTGCGCGTCGCGCGCCGGTTGCGGCAGCAGGACGAGACCGGTCGCCCCGGCCGCGACGATCACCGCGATTTGCGTCCAGGCGGCCGGCGCGAGCAGCGCGACACATGCGGCTGCGGCCATCAGCGTGACGCGCCGCGCATCCGGACACAGCGTGCGCGCCATGCCCCACACGGCTTGCGCGATCACCGCGACCGACACGATGCGCAGCCCGTGCAGCGCGCCGGCTTCGATCGGCGCGCCCGTTGCATGAACGCCGAGCGCGAACAGCATCATCAGCAGCGCCGACGGCAGCGTGAAACCGAGCCATGCGGCGAACATGCCGGCATAGCCGGCACGCGCGAGACCGATCGCCATCCCGACCTGGCTGCTCGCCGGTCCCGGCAGGAACTGGCACAGCCCGACGAGATCGGCATAGGTGCGCTCGGTGAGCCAGCCGCGCCGCGTGACGAATTCCGCGCGAAAGTAGCCGAGATGCGCGACCGGCCCCCCGAACGACGTGAGGCCGAGCCGCAGGAACGCGATGAATACGGGCCACGGATGACGGGCGGAGGCGGGGAGGGTCGACGTATTCAAGGCGGTGCGCGCGGCGGACGGAACGAGCCGCCACGATAGCGCAACTCGGCGGCCGCGGGCTGCGCGTAGCGGCCGATAGAGGTTGATCGAGACCGTTGTGCGGCGTTCAGTACGTGCCGTCGCCGAGCCCGCTCGCGCGGCGCAGCGCGTCGATGTCCACGAGCTCGATCTCGCCGACGTGCAGCCGCACGACGCCGTCGGCCTGCAGCGCCTTCAGCAACTGGTTGGTGGTCTGCCGCGTCAGCGACAGCATCGACGCGAGCGTTTCCTGCGACAGCCGGATGTGCATGCGCCCGGCGCTGATGCCGCCGTAGCCTTCGGCGATCATCAGCAGCCGCGCGGCGAGCCGCTGCGCGGCCGGCATCACGCTCATCGACTCGACGGTCAGGAAGCTCAGGCGCAGCTTTTGCGCCATCAGCAGCGCGAACTGCCGCCAGTATTGCGGCGTCGTATCGAGGATCGCGAGCAGCGCGGCCTGCGGCACGTGCAGCAGCAGCGCGTCGTCGAGCGCGATGGCGTCGTGCGTGCGCGGCTGGCCGTCGAACAACGCGATCTCGCCGAACCACGTGACGGGCTCGGCCACCGTCAGCAGCGCTTCCTTGCCCTGCGGATCGACCGCACCTATCGTGAGTGAACCGGCCAGTACCGCGTACAGCCCGCACGGCGGGTCGCCGCGCCGGAACAGCGCGTGGCCGGCCGGCAGACGGCGCAGCGTCGCGCGGGCGATCAGCGCCGCGCGTAGCGCGGGCGGCAGCGCGGCGAACCACGGGTTCGCTTCGATCTGCGGCAGGTACGGGGCGAGCGAGGCAGGCATGGGCACGCGATGTCGGGTAGCTGACAGAGGTTCTCGGGCGTGACGCGCATCATAGCGCTCAATAACCGATCAGGAGACGCCATGAAAACCCTCGAAGACCATCTTTCCCAGTATGCGGCCTACCATCGCGACGCGCGCAACATCGCGACGCATCTGGTCGGCATCCCGATGATCGTGTTTGCGGTCGAGGTGTTGCTGTCGCGGCCGGCGATCGGGGCGCTGGCCGGTATCGCGCTGTCGCCGGCGCTGCTGTTCGCCGTCGTGTCCGCGGTGTTCTACCTGCGTCTCGACCTGCGGTTCGGGATCGTGATGACCGTGCTGCTCGCGCTCGGCCTGTGGGCCGCGCAGTCGCTGGCGCCGCTGCCGACCGTGCAATGGCTCGCGATCGGTATCGGCGCGTTCGTCGTCGGCTGGATCGTGCAGTTCGTCGGGCACTGGTTCGAAGGCCGCAAGCCCGCGTTCGTCGACGATCTGGTCGGCCTGATCGTCGGGCCGCTGTTCGTCGTCGCCGAGGTCGCGTTCTTCGCGGGGCTGCGCGGCGACGTGCGCCGCGAAGTCGAGCGGCGCGCGGGCCCCGTGCATGGCGGCGCGCATTCGCATGTCTGATGGGCCGGCCGGGCCGGTCTGCGTGTTCGGCGCGGGGGCGGTCGGCTGCTATCTCGGCGGCCGCCTCGCGGCGGGCGGCGCGCACGTGACGCTCGTCGGCCGCGCGCGGATCGGCGACGCGATACATCTGCATGGGCTCACGCTGACCGATCAGCGCGGTTATCGCGCGGCGCTGGCGCCGGCCGATGTCGGATTCGCGACCGATGATCCGGCCGCGGCGGCCGACGCACGGCTCGTGCTCGTCACGGTGAAGTCGGCGGCCACGCGCGAGGTCGCCGCGCAACTGGCCGGCGTACTGCGGCCCGGCACGATCGTGATCAGCTTCCAGAACGGCCTGCACCACGCCGACACGCTACGCGACGCGCTACCGCAAGCGACCGTGCTGGCCGGCATGGTGCCGTTCAACGTGATCGAGCGCGAGCCCGGCGCGTTTCACCAGGGTTCGGCCGGTACGCTCGCGGCCGACGCGTCGCCCGCGCTGCGGTCGTTCACCGGCCTGTTCGCGCGCGCCGGATTGCCGCTCGTGCTGCATCGCGACATGCGCGCCGTGCAGTGGGCGAAGCTGCTGCTCAACCTGAACAACGCTGTCAACGCGCTCGCGAACCTGCCGCTGCGCGACGAACTTGCCCAACGCACGTACCGGCGCTGCGTCGCATTGGCCCAGCGCGAGGCGCTGCACTGGCTGGCGCGGGCCGCGATCCGGCCTGCGCGGTTGACGCCGCTGCCGGCCGCCTGGATCCCGGCCGTGCTCGATCTGCCCGATGCGGCTTTTCGCGTGCTCGGCGGCCGGATGCTCGCGATCGATCCGTTGGCGCGGTCGTCGATGTCCGACGATCTCGCGGCGCGCCGCGCGACCGAAGTCGACTGGATCAACGGTGAAATCGTGCGGCTGGCCGGGCGCTTCGGTGCGCCGGCGCCGGTCAATGCGCGCCTGTGCGCGCTCGTCCACGACGCGGAAAGCGCGGCGGCGCGTCCGGCGTGGCGCGGCGATGCGCTGTGGGCCGACCTGTCCGCGCAGGCGCTACGTGCGGGCCACGTGCCGGCCGCGTAGGCCGGTGTCGCGCCATCCGCCGGGGGCGCGGGCCGTGCGCAACGGCTAAGATGCGGAGTGCGTCATACGACGCCTTTGCGGAGCAATCGCCATGGTGGATCGCCCGACTCTCGATGCCTACGAGGCTCATGCCGCGCAATACGCGCAGGACTGGCTCGACCAGGCTGCGCCCGACGACACGTACGCGTTGCTCGAACAGCATTTTTCGCCAGGACTGACCGCCGACGTCGGCTGTGGCGCGGGGCGCGACACGGCCTGGCTCGCGTCGCGCGGCTTCGACGTGCGCGGCTACGACGCGAGCGCCGCGCTGCTCGACGAGGCGCGGCGGCGCCATCAGGGTCTGGTTTTCGAGCTGGCCGCGTTGCCGGCGCTGGCCGGCGTACCGTCCGGCGCGTTTCGCAACGTGCTGTGCGAAACGGTCGTCATGCATCTCGAACAGGCGGACGCAGCGGCCGCCGCCGCGCGGCTGGCCGATCTGCTGATGCCGGGCGGCACGCTGTACCTGAGCTGGCGGGTGGCCGGAAACGGCACGTTGCGCGACGAGCGCGGCCGCCTCTATACGTCGCTCGACTCGGCGCGGATGCGCGCGGCGCTGGGCGCCGGCGTGCAGGTGATCGACGAACACGAGGTCGTCAGCGCGTCGTCCGGCAAGCGCGTGCACCGGCTGATCGTGCGCAAGGCGGGCGGCGACGCATGAACGCGGCGCGCTGTCGGGTTCACTCGCGGCTGAGCGCCGCTTCCCAGTTGATGTCGACGCAGAGCACCTGCATGCCCGTCGCGGCCGGGGCGGCGATCGACGCGGTCACGCACAGGTGCGCCTCGTTGATCGACAGGTAGGGCGGCGTCAGGTGCACGCCGCCCGGCGCGCGCATCGCGTCGATGAAGTACGGGCGGCGTTCCCAGCTCGCGCCTTCGGAATGCAGCAGCGGCCGGAAGCGCTTCGCGCGTTGCGACACGCTGCCGCGCGCGAGCACGTTGTCGCCGATCTGGCGGCCCGACGCGTCGAGCAGGAAGCAGCGCGCGGTCTCGGGCAGCCCGAGCACGGCGGCCGCCGCATCGGTGAGCGATTCGCCCGCGCCGAGCTTGCGGCTCGCTTCCTCGAGCGCGGCGACGTACGGCGCGAGCCGTTCCGCCTGCGTGCGCTCGCGCTGCGCGACGCGCAGCCGCAACGCGGCCGACAGCGTATCCATGCAGCCCGCGGCGGCCTGCGGCTGCACGGGATCGACGCTTGGCCCCGCGAAGTACTGGCCCTGCACGAAATCGACGTCGCATTCGAGCGCGATCAGCGCGTCGCGTTCGGTCGCGAGCCCGCCCATCAGCACGAGCTGGCCGGATTCGTGCAGCAGCGACACGAGCCCCGGCAGCACGCGTTCGAGATGCGAGTGCTCGCTCGCCTGCGCGAGGATGCCGCGGTCGAGCGTGACGATGTCGGGATGCAGATGCCACACGCGATCGATGTTCGAATGCTTCGCGCCGAACCCGACGAGCGCGATCAGGAAGCCGGCCTTGCGCAGCCCGTCGATGATCGCCGCATAGCGCGGCGTCTCGCCGCCGGCCTGCTCGGGCACCTCGAGCACCACGCGGTGCGGCGGCAGCCCGAGCGCCTTCAGGTTCGCGAGCAGCGCGTCGCCGTAGATGGTGTCCATCAGCGCGGCCGGATGCAGGCTCAGGAAGAGCCATTCGTCGTGGCTGTCGAACGCGTGGAAGTTACCGAGATGCAGCGATTCGGCGAGCCGGCCGAGCTCGAGCAGGTCGCCGCGCCGCGCTGCCTGCGTGAACACCTCGTGCGACGCCACCTGGCGGCTTTCCTCGTCGTGCGCGCGCAGCGACGCGTGATAGCCGATCGCGCGCCGGTGCGACACCGAGAAAACGGGCTGGAACACGCTGAACACGGTGTAGCCGCCGTACAGCACGGTGCGCCGGTTCCCGTCGTCGCCGGCGATCGGGCGGGGCGGCTGAAAGCCGGGGGGATCGATTTCGATCATGCTCATGATGTCGGCCGAAGGAGACTCCCAGTTTACCTTCAGAACAGGCGAGCAAGAAGCATGCACGGCAGGGGGCCGCGTGCGGCCGCCCGTCGCGGTCGGCACGCGCACGCGCGCCGGGCCGCGTTGCACCGCGATGGTGCGCGCCGGCCCGATTCGGCGCGCGCCGCGCGTCACGCGCGCTCGGACGGGTCGGTCTTGCGCGCGGTGCTGCGGATCTCCGGCGCGAGCTGCGCGAAGATCCACGCGGACGCGGCCGTGATGATCCCGACGCAGATGAACGTCGCATGGAACGCCGGCAGCGTGTTGCTCGGCGTCACGGTGCGCAGCATGCCGGTGAACGTCGCGAGCAGCGCGCCGGCGACCGTGACGCCGAGGCTCATCGACAGCATCTGCACGAGCGAGAACAGGCTGTTGCCGCTGCTCGCGCCGCCGGTGCCGAGATCCTTCAGCGTCAGCGTGTTCATCGCGGTGAACTGCATCGAGTTGAAGCCGCCGAACAGCGCGAGATGCACGACCTTCACCCACACCGGCACCGTGTCGCGCATCAGCGCGAAGCTCGCCATCATCACGCCGACCATGATCGTGTTCGCGAGCAGCACCTTGCGGTAGCCGTGCTGCGTGATCAGGCGCGTGATGATCCGCTTCGAGAACATGCCGGCCGCCGCGACCGGCAGCATCATCAGCCCGGCCTCGAACGCCGAGTAGCCGAGGCTCACCTGCAGCAGCAGCGGGATCAGGTACGGCATCGCGCCGCTGCCGATCCGCGCGAACAGGTTGCCGAGCAGCCCGACGCTGAACGTGTGGATCTTGAACAGCTCGAGCGAGAAGATCGGCTGCGGCGCGCGCACCGCGTACAGCCCGTACGCGACGAAGCACGCGAGGCTCAGGATCAGCAGCACCAGCACGGCCGCGTGCTGCATGCCGAGATCGGCGAGCCCGTCGAGCGACAGCGAGATCGCGACCATGCCGATCGTCAGCAGCAGATAGCCTTTCAGGTCGAAGCGGCCGGCGGCCGGGTTGCGTGAATCGGGCATCGAATAGAAGGTCGCGATGCAGCCCGCGACGCCGACCGGCACATTGATCAGGAAGATCCAGTGCCACGACGCGATCTTCACGAGCCAGCCGCCGAGCGTCGGCCCGATCAGCGGGCCGATCAGGCCAGGAATCGCGACGAACGACAGCGCGGGCAGGTAGCGCTCGGCCGGGAACGTGCGCAGCACCGCGAGCCGCCCGACTGGCAGCAGCATCGCGCCGCCGACGCCCTGCACGACGCGGAACGCGACGAGCTGCGTCAGCGTATGGGCGTTCGCGCACAGCAGCGAGCCGAGCGAGAACACCAGGATCGCGCTGAAGAACACGCGCCGCGTGCCGAACGTGTCGGCGAGCCAGCCCGATACCGGGATCATCACCGCCATCGTCAGCGAGTACGCGATCACGACCGATTGCATCCGCAGCGGCGATTCGCCGAGGCTCGCGGCCATCGACGGCAGCGCCGTGTTGACGATCGTCGCGTCGAGCGTCTGCATGAAGAAGCCCGTCGCAACGAGCCAGAGCATCACGGTGAGGTTCTTTTCGCCGGGAGCGGCGGCAGGCGGGCGTTGGAACATGACGGCAGGGGCGGTGGCGCGGGACAGCCGACATTGTAGGGAAAGCCGCCGCGCCGTGCAGGTTCGGCGCTATGTCATGTGGCCCCGCCCGGCCCGGCCGGCCGGACGCCTGTCTCCGTCGGGCGGCCAGTACAGTTCAGCCGAAAGCGTCTGCGGCCGTATCTGTCCATGTGCCGCCGCTATCCGAAATACTGGTGGCATCGAATCCGTGCGACCAGGAGGCTGCCATGCGCGAACTGCGACTTTACGTGATGGACGGCGACGAGCCGGCCGGACGGTGGCGGATCGTCGATCGCACGCTGCTCGAGGTGGCCGAAGGCGACGTGTGGGTGACCGTCGAGGGGCGGCCCGACGATCACTGGCTGGGCGCGGGCGCATCGCTGACGCTGCTGCCCGGCACGCGCGCGTGGGTCAGCGCCGGGCCGCGCGGCGCGACGTTCGCGTTCGGCCCGCTCGCGGCGCCGGCCGTGCGCCGTTCGTCTGCATGGTGGCGCCCGTTCGCCGCGTGGCGCGGCGGCCGGCGTCACGCGGCCGCGTCGCTGCCGACGTAGCGCGCCCGCGGGCGGATCAGTTTCCCGTCCGCGTACTGTTCGAGCGCATGCGCGATCCAGCCGGCCGTGCGGCCGGCCGCGAACAGCGTGAACGCCGCGCCGTCGGGCAGCGCGAGCGTGCGCGCCAGCACCGCGAGCGCGAAATCGATCGTCGGCCGCAGGCCCGTCGCCGCTTCGACACGCGTGGCGAGCGCGCGCGCCATGCGCAGCGCCGGCCGCTCGGACGCCGCCGCATGCAGCGCATCGAGCAGCGCCCGCGCGCGCGGGTCGCCGTCGGGGTACAGCGGGTGCGCGAAGCCGGACAGGGCCGTGCGGCCGCCGTCCGCGCGTTCGTCGTGCGCCAGCCGCAGCGCGAGGTAGCGATCGAGATCGGCGGCGCGGGCGGCTTCGTCGAGCAGCGTGCCGGCGCGGAACGTCTCGCCGCCGTGGCGCGGCCCCGACAGCGCCGCGAGCCCGCCCGAGATCGCGCCGAACAGATGGGTGCCGGTCGACGCGATGCAGCGCACCGAGAAGGTCGACGGATTCAGTTCGTGATCGGCGCACAGCACGAGCGCACGCCGCAGCAGGTCGGCCTCATTGCGCCGTCGCACGCGCCACGCGGCCGCGAGCTGACGGTGCAGGGGTGCGTCGCCCGGCGCAATGCCGGCGAGCGCGGCCGTCGCGACGCGCAGCAGCAGCGCCGCGGAATCGAGCTGGGCGTCGCGCCCCTGCGCCCACAGGCGCGGCAGCGACGCGGCGGCGGCCGGCAGCAGCACCAGCGCTCGTTCGAGCGGCGCGAGATGTGCCCAGCGACGCGCCCAGTCGTCCCACTGCGCCGCATCGAAACCGGTCGATGCGAGCGACGTGGCGGCTAGCCGCGCGGGCGGACAGTCCCACAGCCGCGCGGCCGTTTCCTCGAGTGTCGCCGCGTCGGCCAGCGCGATCGCATCGGCGCCGCGGTAGCGCAGGCGGCCGTCGGCGATCTGCGTGATTCGCGATTCCAATACCGGCACGCCCCAGTCGAGCGAACGTTCGGCGACGCCGCCCGCGCGCTTCGCGTCGGCGCGGCGGCGCGCGAGCAGGCGCACCTCGTTTGCGTCGTAGCGGCGGCGCTTGGTCGCGCCGTCGGGCAGCGAGCGCAGCAGGCCGCGGCTCACGTACGCGTAAAGGGTGCTCACGCTGACGCCGAGCATGCCGGCGGCTTCCTGCGCACTGACGGACATCATGCCGGTTGCTCCTGTCGCCGCGCATGAAGTGCGGGCCCGCTACAACTATTCGTTATGTATTGATTTGCGCAATCAAGATTGATCGTGCCTGTCGCGAATTCTAGACTCGATTCCGTCTCCTCAACGGCGTCTCCTTCACCATGACACCCGAATTCGCATTGGCGCATCTTTGGCAACTCGCAGACGGCGAGCGCGACGCGCTGGCCCGCACGACCGTGACCGGGCAGGACCCGACGCTGCCGTCGACGTTTCATGTCGGCACGCTTGCCGCCGCGACGATCGCCGCAGCCGGGCTCGCGGCAGCCGAATGCCATCGGCTGCGAACGGGCGTGGCGCAATCGGTCGACGTGTCGGTGCGCGACGCGCTCGTGGCGTTCCGCAGCGAACGCTACCTGCGCGTGGACGACGGGCCGCCGCCGGAGTTGCGCCATCCGGTGACCGGCTTCTTCGAGACGGGCGACGGACGCTGGATTCAGCTGCACGCGAATTTCCCGCATCACCTGCACGGCATTCTCGACGTGCTCGGCTGCGGCTCGCAGCCCGCCGACGTCGCCGCGGCGATCCGTACGTGGGACGGCGCGGCACTCGATACCGCGCTGGCCGACGCCGGCCTGTGCGCGGCATTGATCAGAACCCCTGACGAATGGGCGGCGCACGAGCAGGCGCGCGCGATCGCGTCGCTGCCGCTGTTCGAGATCGAGCGGATCGGCGACGCGCCGGCCGAGCCGATCGGCCGCGGCGAGGCCGGCCAGCCGCTGGCCGGCGTGCGCGTGCTCGATCTCACGCGCATCATCGCGGGGCCGGTCGCGGGCCGCACGCTGGCGTCGCACGGCGCGCAGACGCTGCTCGTCAACGGTCCGCACCTGCCGAACATCGCGCCGCTCGTGATCGACAACGGGCGCGGCAAGCGTTCGACGTGGATCGATCTGCGCGACGCGGCAGGCGTCGATACGCTGCACGCTCTGGCGCGCGATGCGGACGTGTTCCTGCAGTCGTACCGGCCCGGCGCGCTCGAGGCGCGCGGCTTCACGCCGCAGGCCCTGGCGGCGCGGCGGCCCGGTATCGTCTACGTGTCGGTGTCGGCGTACGGGCACGCAGGGCCCTGGGCGAAGCGGCGCGGGTTCGACAGCCTCGTGCAGTCGGCGAGCGGAATCGCATGGCAGGAGCAGCAGGCCGCGCAGGCGAGCGGGCCGCGCCATCTGCCGTGCCAGGCGCTCGATCATGCAACGGGGTATCTCGCGGCGTTCGGCGCGATGATCGCGCTCGCACGGCGGGCGCGCGAAGGGGGAAGCTGGCACGTGCGGATGTCGCTCGCGCAGACGGGGCGCTGGCTGCAGTCGTTCGGCGCCGTGCCGGACGGGCTGCAGGCGCCCGATCTCGCGCTTGCCGACGCGCGCGATCGGATCGACCGCATTGCGTCGCCGTTCGGCGTGCTCGACACCGTGCGGCCGGCCGAGCGGCTGTCGGCGACGCCGCCGTCGTTCGCGCGTCCGCCCGTGCCGCTCGGCACCGACGACGCACGCTGGCTGTGAGGGCCGGCGACGTGCGCTCGCGTTACTTGCGCAGTTCGACCACGAAATCGTAGTAGTCGTTGCGGCAGTAGGTATCGGTCAGTTCGATCGCGCGCTGGTCGGACGTATAGCCGATCCGCGTGATCAGCAGGAGTGCGTCGTGCGGGGCGATGCCCATCTGCTCGGCGATCTCGTCGGTCGCGTTGACCGCGCGGAAATGCTGCAGCGCGCGCACGATCGGCGTGCCGCGCGCTTCGAGATAGCTGTACAGCGAGCCGACGATCGCCTGCGGATCGGGAATCAGCGTGGCGGGGAACGTCGAGTTCTCGACGGCCATCACGATGCCGTCGGCGAGGCGCAGGCGTTTCAGGCGTGTAACCGATGCGGCCGGCGACAGTCCGAGCTGGATCACTTCGTCGCGGTTCGCGGGCTGGATTTCGCGCGCGAGCCACTGCGAGCTCGGCTTGAAGCCGCGGCGCTCGAGCATTTCGCTGAAGCTCGACAGCCGCGACAGCGGATCCTCGTAGCGCGGCTGGATGAAGTTGCCCGCGCCCTGCGTGCGGCGGATCAAGCCTTGCTCGACGAGCAGCGCAATCGCCTTGCGCGCGGTGATGCGCGACACGCCGAGCGCTTCGGACAACACACGCTCGGAAGGCAGCGCTTCGCCGGCCGTCCAGCGGTTGTCGTGGATCGCATCGCCGAGCTTGCGGGCGAGCTGCAGGTAGAGCGGCGTATCGTTGTCGGGGTCGGGGCGCAGGTCCTGCCAGCGGTCGTCCGTGGGTGCCTTCATACAATGGGTATCGATCAGGTTGCGGCCATTCTAAGTCATCATGCCGCGCCGTTATAGCCGGT
This sequence comes from Burkholderia sp. BCC0397, assembly GCF_902832865.1. Taxonomy (NCBI): domain Bacteria; kingdom Pseudomonadati; phylum Pseudomonadota; class Betaproteobacteria; order Burkholderiales; family Burkholderiaceae; genus Burkholderia; species Burkholderia sp. BCC0397. Next base: position 709,458 of record NZ_CADFDL010000004.1, read on the forward strand.
TTTTGCCGTGTAATAGGCCGGGGGCGCACCGATTGACTACACTGATGCGTCGTATCCGATGCTTCGGCCGCGGTGTGCGGCCACGATCCACGACGAGGAACGCATGACAGACACGATCGCCACGGTCGTTTTGCCGAACGGCGAGACGATTCCGAAGCTGGGCCTGGGCACCTGGGAAATGGGCGAGCGGCCGGCGCGGCGCGCGGACGAGATCGCCGCGCTGCGCGAGGGTGTCGAGCTCGGGATGACATTGGTCGATACGGCCGAGATGTATGGCGACGGCGCGACCGAGGAACTGGTCGGCGATGCGCTCGCGGGCCTGCGCGACGACGTGTTTCTCGTCAGCAAGGTCTATCCGCACCATGCAAGCCGGCGCGGCGTCGTCGCCGCGTGCGACGCGAGCCTCAAGCGCCTGCGTACCGATCGCCTCGACCTGTACCTGCTGCACTGGCGCGGTTCGGTGCCGCTCGAGGAAACCGTCGAGGGCTTCGACGCGTTGCAGCGCGCGGGCAAGATCCGCCACTGGGGCGTGAGCAACTTCGATACGGCCGACATGTCCGAACTCGTCGACGAGGCGGGCGGTGGGGCGTGCGCAACCAACCAGATTCTCTACAACATCGCGCGACGCGGCCCGGAATTCGACCTGCTGCCGTGGCTGGCCGACCATCGGATCCCGGCGATGGCATACAGCCCGGTCGATCACGGGCGGCTGCCGAAACGCTCGCCGCTCGACGAGATCGCGCGGCTGCGCGGCGTGTCGGTGATGCGCGTCGCACTGGCATGGGTGCTCGCGCAGCCCGGTGTATTCGCGATTCCGAAGGCGTCGCGGATCGAACACGTGCGCGACAACCGCGCCGCGCTCGATTTCGTGTTGAGCGATGACGAGCGCGCGCAGCTTGACGCGTATTTCCGTCCGCCGCGCAGCAAGCGCGCGCTCGAGATGCTCTGACCGTATTCGGCCGGGCAACGCGTCGGGTCAGTGGTTGCCGCCGGACGATCCGCCGTTGCCGTGACCGCCGCCATTGCCGTTGCCGGTCCCGTGGCCATTGCCGACGCCGTTGGCCCCGCCGTTGCCGGCGCCGCCACTGCCATTGCCGTTACCGTTGCCGCCGCCATTGCCGTGGCCGCCGGTGCCATTGGCGCCGCCGCCGCTTCCGCCGCCGTTACCGTTTCCGCCGCCATTGCCGCCGCCATTACCGTGACCGCCGCCGCCGTCACCATGGCCGCCGCCATTGCCGTGACCGCCGCCGCCGTCACCATGGCCGCCGCCGCCGCCGCCGCC
>NZ_CADFDL010000005.1:0-442581 GCF_902832865.1 Burkholderia sp. BCC0397
GGCCCGCGGGCCGCTGCCTGACGCGCTACGGTTTGCCTCTTCTTCTTCATCGACATATCCATGACTTTTGCCTCTCATGATATGCCCCGCCCACAAAATGACGGATAGGTCCGCCCAACATCGCCCCCTCAAAAAATCGACCGCCCCGTATAAGTCGTCAACCACTCCAGCGCCAGCGTCCCTGCGCTACGCATATATAAACTCGCATGTGATTCCATCGGTACCGACGGACGGGCGAGTGCCGTGCTGCCTTCGACGACCGAGTTCGGCCCCTTGCGGTCGGTAAGGCACGTCGGGATGGGTTGCCTAAGCAGCCGAAAATTTACACCGGTGAGTTTACTTTTCGTCAAGAAAACTACACTATGCGGTGTACTTCACCAAAGTAATCCCTGCGGGTCCACCCGGACCGGCCGACACCAGACCCATTTCTCAGCTGCACGTGCCTTGTCGGCTGAAGCTGAATGCCTGCCAACTGTCCGCGTCCGAGCCCGGCTTTATCGAATGAAATCATAGGAGAAACGCGAATGTACAAACCTCTTGATCAGCGGGGGCGCCGTATTGTCATTACCGGAGCCAATAGCGGCACCGGCAAGGAGGCGACTAGGCGATTGGTGGCGGCTGGTGCCGACGTCATCATGGCGGTACGCAGCGAGTCGAAAGGCGATGCCGCCCGCCGGGATATACGCAAGGAGTTTCCAGGGGCATCGATTGACGTCCGCACGATGGATCTCTCCAGCCTCGCGAGTGTGAGGAATTTTGGTCGCCAGTTGCTCGAGGAGGGACGCCCTCTCGACGTGCTCGTAAACAACGCAGGGATCATGATGCCGCCGACGCGTGTACTGAGCTCGGACGGATTCGAGCTACAGTTTGCCACCAATTTCCTAGGTCACTTTGCACTGACCAATCTGCTGTTGCCGCTTCTGCTTGAAGCGAAGTCTCCTCGCGTCGCCACGATGACAAGCAGCGCCGCAATTGGTGCCACAATCAATTTCGACGACCTTCAAGGCGAAAGGTCGTACAAGCCCATGACGGCGTATGCGCAGTCCAAGCTAGCCTGCCTGCTCTTGGCAAATCGATTGGCAGAAATTGCGCGCGAGCGTGGCTGGCCCCTGCTCAGTACGAGTGCCCATCCAGGCCATACGCGCACCAATCTTCAGACGAGCGGTCCGAATATGGGTACTGATTCAACCCGCAAGAGGCTATCGTTCCGACTTGTACCGTCCATGGACGTGGAATGGGCCACGGACTCGCTCTTGCACGCGGCAGTCGATCCGACAGCGACTCAGGGCGCATTCTACGGCCCACGTTTTCTGCTCGTCGGGAACTCGCACGTTGCCAAACAGCCCCGCTCCGCCAAGAGCGCGGATTCGATTCGCCTGTGGCAAGTAGCAGAAGCATTGACGGCGACGAGTCCACCGCAGGTGGGATGAGCACGCGCTGCGCGGCCAGCCATTCCTCGCAGTGAATTCTGTGCTACTTGGCGGTCGCTCGCGAAAGAGGGGACGTGATTGTGGGCAATTGGATCAATCCGCGGCTACGCCGTCGACTGGCCGAGATGGGTCGATTGCTGCCGATGGCCGAATTTCCCATTGAGCGCTCTGGCGCGCGCCGACAGGAATCTGCCGCCGTCGCGCCACATGAGGCATGCTTGACTTCGACGCTTCAAAAGATCGAGCGTCCCGAATAGGTCGTCAACCATTCAAGAGCTCTGGTCCCTGCCAACGAATTCCCGTTCGCATCCAGCCCCGGCGCCCACACGCACACGGCCATCTCCCCCGGCAGCACCGCAACGATCCCGCCGCCGACGCCGCTTTTCGCCGGAAGCCCGACCCGATACACGAAATCGCCGGCCGCATCGTAGGTGCCGCAGGTCAGCATCAGCGCCGACAGCCGCTTCGCCGAACTCGAATCGACGACCCGCTCGCCGGTCGCCGGCGCGACGCCGCCGTTCGCGAGGAACAGCGCGGCGCTGGCGAGCTCGACGCAGTTCATCGTGATCGCGCACTGGCGGCAATACGCGTCGATCACCGTATCGGGCGGCATCTGCATGTTGCCGAAGCTCGCCATGAAGTGCGCCATCGCACGGTTGCGCTCCGCATGCTGCAACTCCGACGTCGCGACGCGCGAGTCGTAGTCGATGTCGTTCGCGCCGATCAGCCGTCGCACGAATTCGACGAGCGCCGTCTCGGCCTTCACGAAGCGGCGGCACAGCACGTCGGTGACGACCAGCGCGCCCGCGTTGATGAACGGATTGCGCGGCTTGCCGCGCTCGCTTTCGAGCTGGACCAGCGAATTGAACGCGGTGCCGGACGGCTCGCGGCCGACCCGTTCCCACAGCTCGTCGCCCAGCAGCTGGAACGCGAGCGTGCACGCGAACAGCTTCGAGATGCTCTGGATCGAGAAGCGCTCGTGCGCATCGCCGACCGTGTAAACGTTTCCGTCGAGCGTCACGACGGCCATCCCGAACTTGTCGGCGGGCACTTTCGCGAGTTCGGGAATGTAGTCGGCCACTCGTCCCTGGCCAATCCAGGGGGCGAGTTCGGTGTGGATGCGTTCGAGGATCGTCTGGTAATTCATCACGTCAGGCTGGGTAGAGGCATGGCCGGATTCCGGCGAGCCCGTATGGAACCGTCCCGGCGCCGATTCGTCAAGCGCGGCCGGAATCGCGCCCTTATTTTCAAGACCGGCAAACAGGCAAGCGGCGGGCGCAGTATCATGCGGTACGTTTCGGCCGAGGGCCGGCGTCCGGCACCGGCCGGCGCCGCCGCGGCCTCCCCGATGATCCGACCGCCGCCCATGTCTTTTCGCATCCTGCTCGTCGAAGACGACACCCGCCTGTCCACGCTGATCGCCGGCTACCTGCGCAAGAACGACTATGAAGTCGACACTGTGCTGCATGGTGACGCCGCGGTGCCGGCGATCCTGTCCATTCGTCCCGATCTCGTCATCCTCGACGTGAACCTGCCGGGCAAGGACGGCTTCGAAATCTGCCGCGAGGCGCGCAAGCAGTACGACGGCGTGATCATCATGGTGACGGCGCGCGACGAGCCGTTCGACGAGCTGCTCGGCCTCGAATTCGGCGCGGACGACTACGTGCACAAGCCGGTCGAGCCGCGCATCCTGCTCGCGCGGATCAAGGCGCAACTGCGCCGTGCGCCCGCGCGCGCGGCCGAGAGCACCGCGCCGCAGCCGGAGCGCTACGCGTTCGGCAAGTTCTCGATCGACCGCACCGACCGCACCGTCGTGCTGCCCGACGGCAGCACGCCCGATCTGACCTCGGCCGAATTCGACCTGCTGTGGGCGCTCGTATGTCATGCGGGCGAAGTCGTCAGCCGCGACGATCTGATGCTGCAGTTGCGCGGCGTCGAATTCGACGGCCTCGACCGCACGATCGACGGGCGCATCTCGAAGCTGCGCCGCAAGCTGCGCGACGACGCGAGCAACCCGCAGCGGATCAAGACGATCCGTAGCAAGGGTTATCAATTCAGCAAGCACGCGTGGGAATGACGCCGCCGTCGCGCGACGCCGTCACGTTCCGCGCGGGCATTCTGCCCGCCGGCCGGGAGCCGCGATGATCCGACGCACCCGTTCGCACCCCGATGCACCGCCGCTGCCGACGCTGCGTTACGTCAAATGGCGCTGGCTGCATTTCCGCCGCGCGTGGACCGACACGCGCGCCGATCGCATTCCGAGCTGGTCGCGCCTGTACGTGCGCACCTACCTGCATCTGCTCGGCCTCGTCTTGCTGACCGCGCTGGTGCCCGCGCTCGCGCTGTGCGTTGAATTGTCGCCGCAGGTCGTGTGGCATGCGTTCGATTCGCTGCCGGGCGACATCTGGATCGTGCTCGCGTTCGTGTTCGCCGCGCCCGCGCTCGCCGCGTATCGGTGGATGCGGCCGGTCTGGTCGGATCTGGTGATGGTGCGCGAGCGCGCGATCGATTTCACCGGCGGGCGCTTCAACACGCGCGCGCGCGAATCGCACAGCGTGATCATCGGCCCGCTCGCGCGCACGCTGAATGCGCTGGCGATGCGCATGGAGCGGCTGATCGCCGCGCAGCGCGATCTGACGAACGGGATCTCGCACGAACTGCGCACGCCGCTCGCGCGCGTGCGCTTCGCGCTCGAAATGCTGCGCGAACCGGGTTCGGCCGCCGAATACCAGGGCGCGCTCGAGAGCATCGCGCAGGACGTGACCGAGCTCGAGGAGCTGATCGACATGAGCCTCACGTATGCCCGGCTCGAATACAGCTCGCTGCAGTCGAACCTCGAGATGACCGCGCCCGTCGCGTGGTTCGAGCACCAGGTGAACGACGCGCAACTGCTGTATCCGGACCGTGCGATCGAGTCGCGCATCGCGATCGGGCCGGATTTGCGCGTGAAGATGGACCGGCGGCTGATGTCGTATGCGATGCGCAACCTGTTGCGCAACGCGAGCAAGTACGCTAAATCGCGGATCGTCGTCGGGATCTCGCTCGTGCACGGCAACATCGGGATCTTCGTCGAGGACGACGGCCCCGGCGTGCCCGAGAGCGAGCGCGAACGGATCTTCGACGCGTTCGTGCGCCTCGACCGCCGCACCGGCGGCTACGGGCTCGGCCTGTCGATCACGCGGCAGGTGCTCCACGCGCACAACGGCCGGATCGCGGTCGTCGATCCGGTCGAGCTCGGCGGCGCGCGGTTCGAGATCAGCTGGCCGGTCTAGCGACAGGCCGAGCGGGGCGCGACCCGCGACAGCCGCGGTCGCGATGGCTGCCGATTTCTGCCAGGAGAACACGCAGGCGCGACCGCAACACGGATGCCGCGGAAGCGGCATCCGCGCATGCTCAGTAGGTGCGGCCGAGCTGCAGGTAGAAGTTGCGTCGGCCGCTGGGCGCGAGCGCCACGCCGATATAGACGGGCCCGAACGCGGTCGACAGGCTCGTGAAGAACGTATAGCTCTGCTTGAGCGCGCCGCCGCCGATTTTCTGGCCGGCCGCCCACACGTTGCCGAGTTCCGCGCTGGCGCCCACCGACAGCGCCTTGATCGGCGATGCATTGAACGTCATCAACTGGTTCATGTACGTGATCTGTCCGTACGCGAGCTCGTTGCCGTTCAGCTGATCGGCCGCATAGGCGGACAGATGCTGGAAGCCGCCGAGCGTGAAGTTGAACGCGTTGATCAGGTTGGTGCCGCCGATGCTCTTGCCGCCCTCGATCGTCGCGCTGACGCTGTGCCGGCCGAACTGCTGCGCAATCATCGCCTTGCCGTAGATCTCGGTATAAGGCGCGTTGTTGATCCCGTCGTCGAATGTTTGCGCCGAGCCGCCGTTGCGCGACACCAGCGAGTGTTCGATCCGCAGTTCGCCGAAATAACCCTTGCGCGGGAACATCGGGTCGTCGAGCTGATCGATCACGAGCCGCGCCCGCGCGATCAGCGCCTGGGACGTAAAGCTCGGCCACAGCAGGCTCTGGCCGCTGCCGTCGTCGAACGGCAGGTTGTAGGTCGGCGAACCGTGCCCGGTCACGTAACCGAGGCCGATCCGGAAATCGCCGAGCCGCGCGATCGGCAGGCCCAAATCGATTCCCGCGCGCGCCGTCTGCATCAGGTACTGCGTGATCTTCACGTCGCCGGAGTCGTCGTACAGGTTCGCATAGCGACGCTGGTATTCCGCGTATGGCGACAGGTACACGCCGTAGGCGGTCGACAGCGGCTGGCGCAATTCGACGCGTGCCGATTGCAGGTCGCTGCCGATCGTCGTGTCCGCGCGGAATTCGAGCCCCGATTCGGTGAGCCACGGCCGCCGGTAGCCGACGTGCAGGCGGAAGCCGCCCTCGTCGGTCGAACTGCTCGACATGCCGAGCCCGAACAGCAGGAAGTTGGGCCCCCAGTACTTCTCGCGCGCGTCGATCTCGAGCACGTTGTCGTCGCCGCGGCTCACGATCTGCTGCGTGACGCTCTCGAAGTTGCCGCCCGTCGTGAGCCCGAGCAGATCCTGGCTGACGGTCTTCGGATCGTAGATGTCGCCGGGTTTCACGTGCAGCGCGTTGCTGACGACGCGCTTCGGCACGCCGCCGCTGGTCTTGATGTCGATGCGCGTGATCCGGATCGGCGGCGGCAGCGGCTGCGCGTGCGCGGACTGGTAGGCCGCGTACTGTTCCGGCGTGAGCGCGAAACGCCGCAGCTTCGGCAGCGCCGCGGTCGCGGCGGCCGCGCCGGCGGCGATCGCCTGCTTCGCGTTCTGGAAATCGGTGAACGCGAGCGCGCCGAGGTCCGGCGTGAGCAGCACGTCCTGCGCGTCGAGCTGCTTGCGCTGCGCGGTCACGTTCTGGCGGATCAGGATGCCGACCATCTGCTGCATCACGTCGGCAGGCGACGCGAGCGCGTCGAGCGGGCGCAGTTGCGAGCCGATGTCGACGGCGATCACGATGTTCGCGCCCATCTGCCGCGCGGTGTCGACGGGCAGGTTGCTGACGAGGCCGCCGTCCACGAGCGCGCGCCCGTTGATCTCGGCCGGCGCGAACAGGCCCGGCATCGCCATGCTCGCGCGAATCGCGAGCGGCAGCGAGCCGTGGTCGAGCACGACCATCTGGCCGGTCTGCAGGTCGGTCGCGACCGCGCGATACGGGATCGGCAGGTGGTCGAACGGCTGGTTGGTCGGCACGGCGGCCGTCCAGTTCGCGAGCAGCGCCTGCAGCCGGTTGCCCTGTACGAGGCCGACCGGCGCCTTGACGCCTTTCTTGCCGAAGCCGAGCGTCAGCCCGTTGATATACAGGCGTTCGTCTTCCCGGCTGGTTTGCGGCAGGTCCGCGCGGTCGGTCACGTCGAACGCGATATCCGCCAGGTTGACCTCCGACAGCCGCTTCTGCATCTCGTCGGCCGCCATCCCGCTCGCGTACAGGCCGCCGACCACGGCGCCCATGCTGGTGCCTGCGATGCAGTCGATCGGGATCCGGTTGTCCTCCAGCACTTTCAGGACACCGAGGTGTGCGTAGCCGCGCGCGCCGCCGCCAGACAGCACGAGGCCGATCGACGGGCGGCCGGCCGGGCCGCCGTCGGCCGCGCAGGTGTGCGCCGACGCAGCGGGGGCGGCGGGCGCGGCGGCAGCCGGCGCGTCGGCGGCAGGGGCAGCGGTCCGGGCGGCGGCGGATTCGGTGGCCGGCAGCGGTTGCGCGGCGACCGTGCAGCACCAGAAGGCAACGAGCGTCGTGCAGAGCGGGCGCACCGGCGCCCAGCGGAAGAAAACGGTCGCTGTCATGGTGAACATACCTGGCGTGATCGTGCGTCTGAGGCCTGCCGGAAGCAGGCAAGACCGAGAGATTACCGTGTTTTACAGGCCCGACGCGAGAGGCCGTTGCGTAGCCGGACGTGCCCGAAACGCCACATTCGGCAATTTCGTCGCGAAAAAATCATGGGAATTGCCTAAAGTATCGGAACGATTTGCCGCTAAGCTCGTGATGGGGCGGCACGGACGCGCGGCAAAAAGTGCGGCGCGGCTGTCCCGGCCCGTTCCCTCACCAAGGTTTGATATGTCGACACCGTTGTTCGGAAAGTTGTTTGCGCAACCCGTTGCGATCGACCCGGGAACGGCAAGTACGCAGATCTATACGCACGAACGCGGTGTGGTGCTGAACCAACCGTCGGTCGTCTGCTTCCGCAAGGGCGGCGCCAGCGACGCGCGGCCGACGCTCGAGGCCGTCGGCGAGCTCGCGAAGGCGCTGCTCGGCCGCGAACCGGGGCATCTCGAATCCGTGCGGCCCATGCGGCACGGCGTGATCGCGGACGCGCACGCGGCCGAGCAGATGATCCGCAGCTTCATCGACATGTCGCGCACCCGCTCGCGCTTCGGCCGCCGCGTCGAGGTCACGTTGTGCGTGCCGTCCGATGCGACGGCCGTCGAGCGCCGCGCGATCCGCGAGGCCGCGTTCGCGGCCGGCGTATCGGAGGTCGAACTGATCGAGGAATCGCTCGCGGCCGGGCTCGGCGCGGGTTTGCCGGTGACCGAGCCGGTCGGCTCGATGGTCATCGACATCGGCGGCGGGACGACCGAAGTCGCGGTCATCGCGCTCGGCGGCATCGTGTACCGTGAGGCGATCCGCGTCGGCGGCAGCCAGTTCGACGCGGCGATCGTCAACCATGTCCGCAACCTGTACGGCGTGCTGCTCGGCGAGCAGACGGCCGAGCACGTGAAGAAGACGATCGGCTCGGCCACCAGCGCGGTGCCGCGCACGTCGACCCGCGCCGTCGGCCGCAGCATCGGCGACGGCCTGCCGCGTTCGGTCGAGCTGTCCAATCACGACGTCGCCGACGCGCTGGCCGCGCCGCTCAAGCAGGTGATCGGCGCGGTCAAGTCGGTGCTGGAAAACGCGCCGGCCGAACTCGTGACCGATATCGCGAATCGCGGCGTGGTGCTCACCGGCGGCGGCGCGCTGCTCGCCGATCTCGAACGCCTGCTGTACGACGAGACCGGGCTGGTCGCGCGGATCGCCGACGAGCCGGCCACCTGCGCGGTGCGCGGCGCCGGCGAGGCGATGGGGCGGCTCGCGATGTGCCCGGCCGATTGAGCCAGGGTGGTGCCGGCCGGGCGCCGCTGTGCGGCGCTGGCTTCACATTCTTTCTATCTCCGTGTTGCCGGGCCGCTCGGCCGGCATCGATCCATCGCATGGACAGGCGCGGGCGCGCCGTGCTAGCGTGACGCGCCCGTTCGGGGCCGGGTCGGCCGATGCGCCCGACGACACCTGAGAGACCACCAACCTTGAAATATCGAACCAAACGGGGCTTCGCGGCCCGGGCGGGCCGCGTGCTGGCCGTCGTCGCGTGCGTCTGGGCCGCGGCGGCGGCCGCGATCGTCGTCCATGGCATGCGGATGCCGAGCGACCCGGCGGACGTCGCCGTGATCTTCGGCAACGCGCTCGACGAAACCGGCGCGCCGAAGCCCGTGCTCGCGGCGCGGCTCGATGTCGGCGTGCGTTGTTACCGTGCAGGGCAGTGCCCGGCGTTTCTGGTCAGCGGCGCGATCGACGGCCCCGGGCTGAACGAGGCGACGGCCATGCGCGACTACCTCGTGGCGCGCGGCGTGCCGGCGGACCGGATTGCCGTCGACGACCAGGGCGACAACACGCTCGCGACCGCGCAGCACACGCTTGCCTACCTGCACGCGCATCGCGTGTCGCGCGTGCTGATCGTCAGCCAGTATTACCACCTTGCGCGGGCGCGCCTCGCGTTCGAGCGCGTCGGCATTGCGCGGTCGAACATTTCCGCCGCGTATCCGCGCCGCTTCCAGTGGCGCGATGTCTATTCGAGCTGGCGCGAGGTGCCGGCCTACGCGGTGTATGCGGTGCGGTTGTGGGTGAATCCCGATGCGCGGCCGGTTTCGTTTCGGCCGATGCTTTATCTGATGAGCCTGTTTTCGTGACGTGGCGGCCCCGGGAGCGCACGCTTCCGGGGTGGGTGGTTTCGTTGTTTTCTCCGGGTTCCGGTCGCCTCATGCCGGCTGCGCGAACGTCATTGGCACCGGACAAACGATAACGATTCGCGTTGCAAATCCTTGCAAGGCGACAAATCTAAGCGATTTCGCTGGACGCTCAAAAATTCGGATTCGTCCGCTTGTTAAGCGGGTGCTGATTATCCGCATTGACGATTCATCACGGTAAAAATATTGCGTTGCAAGATCCGTGCGTATTGGATCAAAGCCATATATCAGCGTTTTCACGGATGTGGCACGTCCGATATCTTTGCGAAAAAACAAAATAAGCCGGCGAAAAACGTGTTGGCTACCGTGATCGAGCGCTCCTCCCGCCGAGTAAAAAGTACATGTTCGTCGACTCCTGATCCGGTGGGGAAACATCGACTGGAAAACGGTTTGAGTTTGATATAGCCTTGTCTGATAAAAGCAGGGCAGTAATCAAATCAACCAGAAAGTCGCTGCAAAAAAACAGGGGCCGCCATCATGTCATTCGACTAGTTTCGATCTGCATTCCCGGGTCGATCAAGAATTCATCCACGAATAAACCGACAGCGCGTCGCGATTGCCGGAGCGGACGCTTTTATCCGCGATTTTCTGCTGCGTGCCGTCCGCTGCGGCAGCCATACCAATACCAAAGCCGAAATCAATAAAGAGGGAAAGCATGAACCCTGTCCGTTCGAAAAAAGCGAGTGAGCCGTTTCCGCGACTGCTGTTGCCCACGGGCGTGTTTCTGGCGCTGTCGGGCGCGGGCATCGTCCCCGCCTATGCGACCTGCAGCACGGCGGGCACCACGGTGACCTGTTCCGGCGTCGCGAACCCGCTGGCGCCCAGTTATTCGAACAGCGCCAACAACCTGAACGCGACGGTCAACCCCGGTGCAAGCGTCGGCGTGCTGCTCGGCGTCGGCGGCACGGCGATGTCGCTGACCGGCAACGGCGTCACGCTGACCAACAACGGCACGATCGATCCGTCCGCGCTCGGCTCCGGGCTCGGGGTGCTGTCGAGCGGTACGGTGGTCGGCAACGCGGCGGCGAGCACCACGACCGTGACCAACAACGGCACGATGAAGGGCTCGACCGGCGTGGCGATCAGCGGCGTGACGGGCATGGCGCTGTCGGTTCAAAACGGCACGGGCGGCACGTCGAACATCACGAACACCGGTTCGATCGGCTCCACCCCACTGGTCGGCGCGACCCTCGTCGGCGCCGATGCGCCGGTGGTCGCCGCATACGGCGGCGGCACGGTCAACATGTCGAACAGCGGAACGATCACCGGTCGCGTGTCGCTCGGCTCGAACGGCACGCCCGGACAGGGCAATACGTTCACCAACTCGGGCGTGATCAACGGCGGCGTGTCGATGGGGGCGAACAGCACGAATACGTTCAATGCCGTGACGGGCTCGGCGGTCAACACGGCCGGCGGCACCGGCGGCGCATTCAACATCACGGTCGGCCCGGTCACGCTCGGCGTGGCGGCAACCGGCGTCGTCGACGGCGGCGCGGGCGGCAACAATACGCTCAACCTGCAGCAAGGGGCTACAGCGAACGGCACGATCGCGGCCAACAACTACATCAACTTCAATCACCTCGACGTCACGAGCGGCACCTGGACGATCAACGGTGCGTCCACCGCGCAGGACGCGACGCTGAGCAGCGGCAGCGTGGCGATCATCAACAACAATGCGTCACTCGGCACCGGCGCCGTCACGAGCAACGGCGGTGCGTTGCAGGCGGGCACGGCGGGGCTCAACGTCTCCAACAACGTGACGCTCAACGCCGGCGGGCTGACGGTGCAGGGCACGACCGGGCTGACGCTGTCCGGCGCGGTGTCGGGCGTCGGCGCGTTGACCAAGAACGACGGCGGCACGCTGACGCTGTCCGGCGCGAACACCTACACGGGCAGCACGAACCTGAACGCCGGCGGCCTGGTGGTCGGCAACAATTCGGCGCTCGGCACCGGCACGCTGAACGTCAATGCGACGGCGTCGCTCGACACGAGCACGAACGTGACGCTCGGCAATGCGGTCAATCTTGCGACCGGCACGACGTTGACGCTCGGTGGCAGCAACAATCTCGGGCTTGCCGGCACGATCGCCGGTGCCGGCGGCCTCGTGAAGAACGGCGCGGCCACCACGACGCTGACCGGCGCCAACACGTATACGGGCGATACGACGATCAATTCCGGCACGCTCGCGCTGGGCGCAGGCGGGAGCCTGGCCGCGACCGGCACGGTGAACCTCGCCGGCGCGGGCGCGACGTTCGACCTGGCCGGTGCAGCCGGCGCGCAGACGATCGGCTCGCTGGCAGGCGCGGCGGGCACGAACGTCAACCTCGGCGGCAATTCCCTGACGCTCGACGGCAGCGGCAATGCGACCTACGCGGGCACGATCGGCGGCGCGGGCAGCGTGACGCTGTCCGGTAGCGGCACGCAAACGCTGACCGGCACGAACATCTATACGGGCGGCACCAACCTGAACGGCGGCAACCTCGCCGTCGGCAGCAACGCGGCGCTTGGCCTGGGCGCCGTGAACGTCAACGGCTCGTCGACGCTGGATACGACCACCAACGTGTCGCTTGCGAACGACGTCAATCTCGCCACCGGCACCACGCTCACGCTGGTCGGCAGCACCGATCTCGGGCTCGGCGGCGCGATTTCCGGCGGCGGCGGTCTCGTGAAGAACGGCGCGGCGTCGCTGACGCTGAGCGGTGCGAACAGTTATGCCGGGGGCACGCTGCTGAACAGCGGCGGCCTCGTGCTCGGCAACAACGCGGCGCTGGGCACGGGCGCGCTGAGCGTCGGCGGGGCGGCCACGCTCGATACGACCACGAGCCTGACCGTCGGCAACGCGATCGATCTCGGTACGGGCGCCGCGCTGACGCTCGGCGGCAGCAACAACCTCGGGTTGAGCGGCGCGATTTCCGGCGCGGGCAGCCTTGTGAAGAACGGCGCGGCGACCACCACGCTGACCGGCGCGAACACCTATACCGGCGGCACGACGATCAACGCCGGCACGTTGGCGATCGGCGCCGGCGGCAGCCTGTCGTCCACGGGTACGGTGAATCTCGTCAGTCCGGGCGCCGCCTTCGACATCAGCGCGGGCGGCCCGCAGGCGATCGGCGCACTATCCGGCGGGGTCGGCACGACCGTAAGCCTCGGCGGCAACGCGCTGACGCTGGGCGGGACGGCCAGCGGTACGTTCAGCGGCACGATCGGCGGGCCCGGCAGCCTGACGTTGTCAGGCACCGGCACGCAGACGCTGAACGGCGCGAACACCTATTCGGGCGGCACGACGCTGAACAGCGGCAGCCTGGTGCTCGGCAACAATGGCGCGCTCGGCACTGGCGCGCTGAACGTCGGTGGGGCGGCCACGCTCGATACGAACGCGAGCCTGTCGGTCGGCAATGCGATCGACCTCGGCGCGGGCGCGACGCTGACACTCGGCGGCACCAACGCGCTCGGGCTCGGCGGCGCGATCACCGGCGCGGGCGCGCTCGTGAAGGACGGCGCCGCGACCACGACGCTGACGGGCGCAAGCACCTACACCGGCGGCACGACGATCAATGCGGGGACGCTGGCAGTCGGCGCGGGCGGCAGCCTTGCATCGGCCGGCACGATGAATCTCGCGGGCGCCGGCGCAACGCTCGATCTGAACGGCGCGACCGGCGCGCAATCGATCGGGGCGCTGGGGGGCGTGGCCGGCACGAGCGTGAATCTCGGCGGCAACGCGCTGACGCTGGGCGGGACGGCCAGCGGCACGTTCAGCGGTGCGATCAACGGCACCGGCAGCCTGACGCTGTCGGGCACCGGCACGCAAACGCTGAACGGCGCGAGCACATATTCGGGCGGCACGACGCTGAACAGCGGTGGCCTCGTGCTCGGCAACAACACGGCGCTCGGCACCGGCGCGCTGACCGTCGGCGGCACGGCGACGCTCGATACGAACGCGAGCCTGTCGGTCGGCAATGCGATCGATGTCGGCACGGGCGCGACGCTGACGCTGGGCGGCAGCAATGCCCTCGGGCTGACCGGCGCGATCACCGGTGCGGGCGCGCTCGTGAAGAACGGCGCGGCGACCACCACGCTGACCGGCGCGAACACGTACACCGGCGGCACGACGATCAACGCGGGCACGCTCGCGCTGGGTGCGGGCGGCAGCCTTGCATCGACCGGCGCGATGAACCTCGCGGGCGCCGGCGCGACGCTGGATCTGAGCGGCGCGGCGGGCGGCCAAACGCTCGGCGCGCTGTCGGGCGTCGCGGGAACCAACGTCAACCTGGGCGGCAATGCGCTGACGCTCGGCGGCACGGCAGGCGGCACGTTCGGCGGGGTGATCGGCGGCACCGGCAGTCTCACGTTGTCGGGCACCGGCACGCAGACGCTGTCGGGCGCGAACACCTACACGGGCGGTACGACGATCGGCGGCGGCAGCACGCTGGCGCTCGGCGCGGGCGGCAGCCTTGCATCGACCGGCACGGTGAATCTGGCCGGCGCGGGCGCGACGTTCAACCTGAGCGGCGCATCGGGCACGCAGACGATCGGCGCGCTGTCGGGCGCGGCCGGCACGAACGTGAACCTGGGCGCCAATGCGTTGACGCTGAGCGGCAACGGCGCCAGCACGTTCGGCGGCGTGATCGGCGGCACCGGCGGCGTGACCCTGGCCGGTACGGGCACACAGACGCTGACGGGCGCGAACACGTATACGGGCGGCACGACGATCAACGGCGGCAGCACGCTGGCGCTGGGCTCAGGCGGCAGCCTTGCATCGACCGGCACGGTGAATCTGGCCGGCGCGGGCGCGACGTTCAATCTGAGCGGCGCGACGGGCGCGCAGACCATCGGCACGCTGACTGGCGCAGCCAGCACGAACGTGAATCTCGGCACGAATGCGCTGACGCTGAATGGCGCCACCAACGGTACGTTTGGCGGCACGATCGGCGGGACGGGCGGTGTGACGGTCGCCGGCACGGGCACGCAAACGCTGACGGGCGCGAACACGTATTCGGGCGGCACGACGATCAACGGCGGCAGCACACTCGCACTCGGCGCAGGCGGCAGCCTCGCGTCGGGGAGCGCCGTGAACCTCGCGGGCGCGGGCGCGACGTTCAACCTGAGCGGCGCGACGGCCGCGCAGACGCTCGGCACGCTGACCGGTGCGGCCGGCACGAACGTCAATCTCGGCGCGAATGCGCTGACGTTGAACGGCAGCGGCAACGGTACGTTCGGCGGCGCGATCGGCGGGACGGGCGGCGTGACGTTCGCCGGCACGGGCACGCAAACGCTGACGGGCGCGAACACGTACACGGGCGGCACGACGATCAACGGCGGCAGCACGCTGGCGCTGGGAGCCGGTGGCAGTCTCGCGTCCGGTAGCGCCGTGAATCTCGCGGGCACCGGCGCGACGTTCAACCTGGGCGGCGCGACCGGCGCCCAGACCATCGGCTCGCTGACCGGCGCGGCCGGCACGAACGTGAACCTCGGCGCGAATGCGCTGACGCTGAACGGCAGCGGCAACAACACGTTCGGCGGCACGATCGGCGGGACGGGCGGCGTGACGCTGGCCGGCACCGGCACGCAGACGCTGACGGGTGCGAACACGTATACGGGCGGCACGACGATCAACGGCGGCAGCACGCTCGCACTCGGCGCGGGCGGCAGCCTCGCGTCGACGGGCGCGGTGAATCTCGCGGGCACGGGGGCGACGTTCGACGTGAGCGGTGCGACCGGCACGCAAACGATCGGTGCGCTGTCGGGGGCGACCGGCACGAACGTGAATCTCGGTGCGAATGCGCTGGCGCTGAACGGCAGCGGCAGCAGTACATTTGGCGGCACGATCGGCGGCTCGGGCGGTGTGACGGTGGCGAGCGGCACGCAGGTGCTGACCGGCGGCAACACGTACACCGGCGGCACCACGATCGCAGCCGGCGGCACGCTGCAACTCGGCAACGGTGGCACGTCGGGCAGCGTGGCCGGCAACGTCGTCGACAACGGTGCGCTGATCGTCAATCAATCGGGCAACGTGACGATCGCGAGCGTGCTGTCCGGTACCGGCTCGCTCACCCAGGCCGGCAGCGGACAACTCACGCTGACCGGCACGAGCACGCTGAGCGGCCCGACCACGGTCGGCGCGGGTACCCTCGCCGTCAACGGTTCGCTCGGCCAGTCGACCGTCACCGTGCAGAACGGCGCGACGCTGACGGGCACCGGCACGATCGGCGGCCTCGTGGTGCAGGGCGGCGCGACGGCGGCCGCCACGCAGCCGGGCGCGGCGCTGAACGTGGGCGGCAACGTCACGTTCCAGCCGGGTTCGACGTTCCAGGTCGCCGCCACGCCGCAGCAAAGCGGCAGCCTCGCGGCGAGCGGCGCGGCGACGCTGAATGGCGGCACCGTGCAGGTGCTCGCGAACCAGAGCGGCTACCAGCCGAGCACGACGTACACGATCCTCAGCGCGTCGTCGGGCGTGCAGGGCGCGTTCACCCAGGTGAGCGCGAACTACGCGTTCCTGACGCCGACCCTCAGCTACGATCCGGGTCACGTGTACCTGCGACTGGTTCAGAACGGCACGTCGCTGCCCGATGTCGCGACGACGCCGAACCAGCGCTCGGTCGCGACCGCGTTGGGCGGGCTCGGCACCGGCAATCCGCTGTACGACGCGGTGCTGACGACCGACGCGCCCACCGCGCGCCGCGCGTACGGGCTGCTCGACGGCGAACTGCAGGCGAGCCTGAAGAGCATGCTGCTGCTCGACAGCCGTTATGTGCGCGACGCGGTGACCGATCGCGTCCGTCAGGGGCTCGCGCCCGGATCGGGCCCGCTCGCGGCATTGTCGTCGGGCGGCGCCGCGCTGTGCGGCGACAACACGGCCGGCGTGGCCGACGCGACGCTGCCGCCGGAACGCCGGATCGGTTCGCGCGACGGGTGCTACGGCGGGACGCCTTATCAGCCGGTCGTCTGGGGGCAGGCGTTCGGCGGCCGCAGCCGGCTCACCGGCGACGGCAATGCGTCGACGATCAACCGCAGCATGACGGGCTTCATCGCCGGCGCCGACATGGCGCTCAACGACAAGTGGCGCGCGGGTCTGGCCGCGGGCGTCACGCACAGCTCGCTCGACAACGACCAGAGCTCGTCGGCAGCGGTGAACAGCTACTACCTGTCGTTGTACGGCGGCGCGCAGTACGGCGCGCTCGGCGTGCGCGGCGGTGCGTCGTATACGTGGTATCGCATCAACAGCGACCGCTATCCGGGCTTCGCGGGCTTCTCCGATCACGACTCGGCCGGCTACAACGCGCATTCGGCGCAGGTGTTCGGCGAAGTCGGCTACGCGCTGCCGGTCGGGCCGGTCGCGATCGAGCCGTTCGCGGGCCTCGCGTATGTGAACCTGCATACCGACGGCTATACGGAAACCGGCGGCGCGGCCGCGCTGCGCGCCGGCGGCGAGACGACTCACGTCGGCTTCTCGACGCTCGGCCTGCGTGCGGCGTCGCAGCTCGGCTCGATCGCGAGCGGCACGTTCACCGCGCGCGGCACGGTCGGCTGGCGGCATGCGTTCGGCAACGTGCGGCCGTCGTCGGCGTTCACGTTCGCGAACGGCGGCACGTCGTTCCAGGTGTCGGGCGTGCCGATTGCTCGCGACAGCGCGGTGCTCGAAGCCGGCATCGACGCGAACATCACGAAACGCCTGACGCTCGGCCTCACGTACAGCGGCCAATACGGCAGCGGCGTGCGCGACAACGCGATCCTCGGCAACATCCTGTGGAAATTCTGACCGGCAACTGACGAGCCCGTACGCGGCGCCCGGCGACGAAGCAACGTCGCCTGGCGCCGCGGCCGTTTCGGCGCTGCGCACGTTCCCGGTTCTGGCCTATCCTGTGCGAAACACGCGACGCGCGCCGCGCGTTGCGCCTCGACACAGGAGCATCGATGCCGAATCACGCCGAAGCCACGACGACGCCGGCGCCGCAAGTCGCGCCCATTGCCCCGACCCCCGCGTCGGGTCCCGCTTTCATCGCGCCCGAAGCCGATCCGCAGGCCATCGCGCGCAACAACCAGTACGTGCTGAAATCCGGCGACGCGTTCGTGGTCAGCGACGCGCTCGGCGACATCGGCGGGCGTGACGACGGCCTGTTCGTCGACGACATGCGCGTGCTGTCGACATGGCGCCTGACGTTCGGCGGCCGCGCGCCGTCGCTGCTGTCGGGCGCGACGAGCGCCGACAACGCGTCGTTCACCGCGCACCTGACGAACCGCCCGCTGCCGCCGCTCGGCGGCCACGAGACGCCCGAGGGCGTGATCCATATCGAACGGATGCGCGTGCTCGCGGGCGACGTGCTGTATGAAGCGCTGACGCTGACGAACTACGGCGCGAGCGAAGCCGAGGTGCCGCTGTCGCTGTCGTTCGCGGCCGATTTCAAGGACATGTTCGAGGTGCGCGGCACGCAGCGGCCGAAGCGCGGCACGGTGGGCGCGCCGCGCGTCGACGCGGGCGCGGTGCGGCTGCGCTACGACGGTCTCGACAGCGTCGAGCGCAACGTGACCGTGCATTTCTCGCCGGCACCCGACGCGCTGTCGGTCGATCGTGCCGACTACACGCTGACGATCGCCGCGCAGGCGTGCGTGTCGATCTACCTGACCGTCGATGCGACGCTTGGCCCCGCGCATGGCGAAGGGCCCGGATGCGGCCGCGTCGCGCTGCGCACCGCGCTCGTCGGCGTGCATCGCGAGATGCGTGCACGGCGCGAGTCGATGGCGCGCGTGAACACCGGCAATCCGTTGTTCGATGCCTGGCTCGATCGTTCGCTCGCGGATCTCGGGCTGCTCACGACGCAGCTCGACACGGGGCCGTACCCGTATGCGGGCATTCCGTGGTTCTCCACGCCGTTCGGCCGCGACGCGATCATCACGTCGCTGCAGATGCTGTGGCTGCAGCCGTCGCTCGCGCACGGCGTGCTGCGTTTTCTCGCCGAGCATCAGGCGCGCGAGACCTCCGCGTTCCGCGACGCGGAGCCCGGCAAGATCATGCACGAGTTCCGCCGCAGCGAGATGGCCGCGACGGGCGAGGTGCCGTTCGCGCTGTATTACGGCGGCGTCGATACGACTCCGCTGTTCATCGTGCTCGCGGGCGCGTATGTCGAACGCACTGGCGACGATGCGCTGATCGACGAGCTGTGGCCCGCGCTCGAGCGCGCCGCGCAATGGGTGATCGACAAGTGCGACCGCAATCCGTACGGACTGCTCGATTACCAGCGCACGTCGGAGCGCGGCCTCGCGAACCAGGGCTGGAAGGACAGCCACGATTCGGTGTTCCACGCGGACGGCCGTTTCCCGGACGGGCCGATCGCGCTCGTCGAAGTGCAGGCCTATGCATGCGCGGCGCTCGACGCGATGTCGGCATGCTCGCACAGGCGCGGCCAAGAGGTTGACGCGGCGCGCTACGCGTTGCGCGCGAAGACGCTGCGCGACCAGGTCGATGCGCTGTTCTGGATGCCGGAAGGCGATTTCTACGGGATCGCGCTCGACGGTCATGGCGAGCTGTGCCGCGTGTTCGCGTCGAATGCGGGCCACCTGCTTGCGTTCGGGCTGCCCGACGCGGCGCGCGGCACGGCGGTCGCCGGCGTGCTCGGCTCGGCGCTGTTCCAGACGGGCTGGGGCATCCGCACGCTCGCGGCCGGCCAGCCGCGTTTCAACCCGATGGCCTATCACAACGGCTCGGTGTGGCCGCACGACAATGCGCTGATCGCGCGCGGCCTGGCGCGCTACGGCGACAAGACGGCCGCGGTGAATCTGCTGCGCGCGCTGTTCGAGGCGGCGGTGAGCTTCGAGATGCGTCTGCCGGAGCTGTTCTGCGGGTTCCCGCGCCGGCGCGGCGAACCGCCGACCGCGTATCCGGTGGCCTGCCTGCCGCAGGCGTGGGCGGCCGGCGCGCCGTTCATGATGCTGCAGGCGTGCCTCGGCGTGAGCATCGACGCGTCGCGCCACGAGGTGCGCGTCGAGCGCCCGGCGTTGCCGGAAGGCGTCGACTGGCTGCGGATCGATGCGCTGCGCGTCGGCGACGAAACCGTGTCGCTGACGTTCCGCCGCGTCGATGGGCAGGTCGTCGCGTCGGCGGAGCAGCCGGGCCGCGTGAAGGTGGTCGCGGTGCTGTAGCGGGGGGCTGCGCGAACGTTGCGCGATGTCGCGCCACGTTCGCGCGCAGCGGCATAGAATCGTGACATGACCCTTGAACGATGGCGGAGGTAGACGATGACGACCGACAACCGGCCCGACGACGGCGAGCACAAGCTCGAGAATCTCGAAGCGGCGGTCGACCACCTGCACAAGTCGATCGAATCGCAGAGCATTGCGGTCGGCGCGGCGAAGGGCATCCTGTTCAGCCTGATCGAAACGCTCGGCGCACTGATCGGCGATCCCGACCTGCCGGAGCATGCGCGTTCGGGCTACGAAGCGCTGCGCGACAAGGCGAGCGAATTGCGCGGCGGCCTCGACCACCATTGACGTACGGGCGGCGCACGCGCTGCCCGATTCGGCAGACGCAGCACAAAACCCCGTGCGCTCAACCAGTTAGGTGCCCGATACGCAGGATATCCACAAGCTTGCCAACACAATCTGTGGAGAACCGCCCGGCCGTCGGCCGGGTGCGCCACACCTGCGCGGGGGGCGGTTCGACAACCGCTCCGGTGCCGCACCATTGACCGGTCAAGGTCCGTGGATCGAATCCCCTTGTGTATCAAGATGTTATGTGCCCGATCTGACGGATATCCACAGGCTTGCCAACAAAATCTGTGGACAACTCGCAATCGATTGCGTCGCAGGGGTTGAGGATCCGGCCGGAATGCGACGGCACGCGAAGCCCGTGCGCAAAGGCTGCCTGCGCCGTGCATCGGCGCACGAATGCGTGCCCGATCAAGGGCTTAGGCCCCGGGTACCCAGGATATCCACATCCTTGCCAACATTTTCTGTGGACAAGCGCGGCCGCGTTACTCGGTGAGCGCCGCGCCGGCCGCTTCCGCCACGATCCAGTCGCGAAACAGCGTCATCGCGGGCGTCAGCGGTTTCGACTTCGGCGACGTGAGCCAGTAGCCGCCCGCGCGCACGTCGATGTCGAGCGGTCGCGCGAGCTGGCCGAGCTGCAGTTCGCGCGCGAACATGCAGGCGGGCGCGAGCGCGACGCCCGCGCCCTGCATCGCGGCCTCGACCATCAGCCGGGACGAATCGAACACGGGCCCGTTGACGGCCCACGGTTCGAGCTGCGCGGCGTCGAACCAGCCGAGCCATTCGTCGGTGCGGTACGAGCGCAGCAGCGTTTCGTTCGCGAGATCGGCCGGCTGCGCGAGGCGTCGCGCAATGTCCGGCGCGCACAGCGCGGTGAGCGGCGCATCGAGCAGCCGCTCGTTGCGCGTCGCCGGCCAGTTGCCTTCACCGAAGCGGATCGCGAAATCGAGGCCCTCGGCGGCGAGGTCGACGACGTTGTTGTTGGTCCGCAGCCGCAACTCGACGAACGGGTGCGTGTCGCCGAACTGCTTCAGTCGCGGCATTAGCCAGCCTAGGGCAAAGGTGCCGACGACGCCGAGCGTCAGCACTTCGTGGAAGCGCCCGCCGTCGAACTGCTTGAGCACCGTCTCGATGCGGCTGAACGCATCGCTCAGTACCGGCAGCAGCGCGCGCCCCTCGTCGGTCAGCCCGAGGCCGCGCGGCAACCGCGTAAACAACGTGCAGCCGAGGCGCTCTTCTAGCGAGCGCACCTGCTGGCTGACCGCGGCCTGGGTCACGCTCAGCTCGAGGCCGGCGCGCGTGAAGTTCAGGTGGCGCGCCGACGATTCGAACGCGCGCAACGCATTGAGCGGAAGATGAGGGCGGAGCTTCGTCATAAGAATTTCTTTTGCCAGCGCTCAATTATCGTTGCTTGTCAGGCAACCGTAAAGTCTCGATAGTGCTGTCTCGGCGGCCGGCCGCTTTCAACGCGTCAACACCGTTTCGCCGCCATTCCACCACGAGACAACCGACATGACCTACTCATCGAAACGTCGCACCCTGTTGCTGGCCGCCGCGACGGCGCCGCTCGTTCTCACCGTCAGCGCGTGCGCGTCGCGGCAGGCCGCTGCACCGGACGAAGCCACGGTAGCAGCGGCGGCTGCCGCGGACGCCATTGCGCCCGCCGCGGCGGCGGCGACGCTCGCCGATCTCGAACGCGACGCGGGCGGCCGTCTCGGCGTGTGCGCGATCGACACGGCGAGCGGCCGGGTCATCGAGCATCGCGCGGGCGAGCGCTTCCCGTTCTGCAGTACGTTCAAGGCGATGCTGAGTGCGGCAGTGCTTGCGCAGAGCGTCGAGCGGCCGGGCTTGCTGCAACAGCGCGTGACGTACACCCAGGCCGACCTCGTCAACTATTCGCCGGTATCGGAGAAGTATGTCGGAGCGGGCATGACGGTCGCCGCGCTGTGCGAGGCCGCGATCCAGTACAGCGACAACTCGGCCGCGAACCTGCTGATGAAGCTGATCGGCGGCCCGTCGGCGGTAACGGCCTACGCGCGTTCGATCGGCGACGACATGTTCCGGCTCGATCGATGGGAGACCGAACTGAATACTGCGCTGCCGGGCGACCCGCGCGACACGACGACACCCGCCGCGATGGCCGCCAGCCTGCGCGTGCTGACGCTCGGCGACGCACTGCCGGCCGCGCAGCGTGCGCAGCTCGTCGCATGGCTGCGCGGCAACAAGGTCGGCGACAAGCGGATTCGTGCGGGTGTGCCGGCCGGGTGGACGGTCGGCGACAAGACCGGTACCGGCGATTACGGAACGACGAACGACGCAGGCGTCATCTGGCCGACGTCGCGCGCGCCGATCGTGCTGGCCGTGTACTACACGCAGACGCGAGCCGATGCACGGGCGAAGGACGACGTGATCGCGTCGGTCGCGCGTATCGTCGCGCAGACGTTCGGTTGAGCCGCGCGGCATGGCATGCGTGGCGAGCGCCGCGGGCGCGCCGTGCCGCAGTCGTGACCCGCGCGATCAAACGTTGTGCGATCAACGACTTAGGTCGCGCATGCTCAGGATATCCACATGCTTGCCAACAAAAATTGTGGATAAGCACGCCAGCAGCGGCGTCCGGCGCGACGCATGCCGTCGTGCCGCGTTTGAAGCAGCGCGGACAAAGTCTTTCGGATCAAGCGCTTGACCACGGTATGCGCAGGCTATCCACACGCTTGCCAACACAATCTGTGGACAAGCATGGCAGCCGGCGTGGCAGACGGCGCGTCACGCGCCGAGGCGGCACGCAACCGGCGCTTGCGCGGCCGTGTGCCGTTTTCGAGGCGGCGCAAACAAAGTCTTTCGGATCAAGTGCTTGATCGCGGTATGCGCAGGCTATCCACATGCTTGCCAACACAATCTGTGGACAAGCTCGCGCGCGGCCGCGGCGGCAACGCTCAGGGCTGCCGATCGCCGACGGCGGGCCAGCGCGCGAACGCGAACACCCACAACATAATGAAGTTCAGCACCGGGACGAACATCGTCAGGATCCACCAGCCCGAATGCCCGGTGCGCCGCACGATGCGGACGTACGGATAGACGACGATGGCGACGAGCACGAGCGAGACGAGCAATTGCCACGCGGTGAAGTGTTCCATGGTCTTCCTCGGAGTGAGTACCGTAGTGCGGTGCCGGCGGAACGGCCGGCCCGGGGCCGACGCGTATGGCCGGCGATGCTGAAGGGAAGTGAGATAACTCCAGGGGATCGAGTGCGATAAATCCGGGATTTGATGGTTCGGGTCCGGGATTTAACGAAACGACTTCGAAATAACGTTTCGTGTGGCGAAAGACGCGCGCGGCGCCGATCGCTTCACCCAAACGCGCGCCGCAGCAAGTTATCCACAAGCTCAAGCATGCCCGTCTCCGCCTCGGGCTGCAGGACGGTCGCGTTCGGCGGCCCGCTGAACGGCAGATACGGCCGGGCCGGAATCGTGACAGTGTACTCTCCGACCTCGTGCCAGCTCTCCCGTACCCGTTTATGGGAATTCCTCGCGAAGACCGCCAGGTTCTTGTGGTCGGCCTGCCGGACGAGGTTGCCCTTCGAATCCGTCCGCAGTCGCACCTTGGTGCTATGGGCCGGATGGGTCACCGTCCCACCGAACTGATGGATGCCCGCATAGGCCGCCGCGGCGCCGCCGGCACCGATCAAGGCATAGTCCGAGCCGTATTCCGCTGAGACACTGCTGGCCAGGATGCCACGGTCTTGCAGGATCAGCAGCGTCGAGCTGCCCTTGTTGCGCTTCAGTCGCTCTGCCTTCGTCGATTCGGCCAGCGGCACCCATGCAGGCCGGCCTTGGGCCGCGAAGTTGCCCTCGGTGACCGACTCCAGAACGCCAGCAATCCCCCGATACAGGTCGACCGTGCCGGCGAGCAGCTGGTCAGCCGCATCCAGCTTCGCCTCGGCATCCCCGATATCGACCACGATGTCCCAGAGCTCGGCCATGGTGCACTCAATCCAGTGAGCCGTCGACGAGCTCGACGCCGTCGTTTTCCAAGAGCGACTGCAGCGCCCGTGCAGCGGCAATATAGGCCAATCTGACCGTCGCGCTCAGCCTCTTCGACTGGTTCTGCCCATAGGCCGACGCGACAACAATGCGCTGCCCGTCATCGCCGCTACGCGGGAGCACGTATAGCAGCGTGCCAGCTGTGCGGTCGACGAGCACGGCCTGCGGTTCGCGCAGTGTCGAGGACAAATCGAGCCAGTCTGTCGTCGACAGCGGCCCCGATGCCACCTCCGGCAGTTGCTCTTTGCCGCGCACGATCAAATTGTCGTCGGCCACGACCGGAATGCTCTCAACCTGCACGTCGCGCGCAGCGAGCGCGTCGACATCGTCGGGCCGCACGAAGCCGAGCAGCATCTGGCGCTCGCGCGCGGCAGCGTCGTCGAGTACGTCGCCCGCCCAGCTCTGCCAAGCGCTGTCGAGCAGCTGCTGAGCCTCCGGGGCGCGGGAAATGTTGGCGGCGACGGCCGCGCCCATCTCAGGCGGCACCTTGTCGATCTTCTCGCCCAAGACGCGAGACAGCGCCTGTTCACTGGCATAGTCGGCCCCAGGGTTGTAATCCCAGCCCGGATCAGGCCGGAAAATACGCTCGCGGCCGGCCTCATCGGTATAGCGAACAACCCGGACGTCCATCGTATCGCCGGCCTTGTTGATCGGCACCTGGACCGTCTGGATTGCGTCTGAGCCGTCCTCCAGCGGCACACCGAGGCGCTTGAATTCCTCTTCGCTCAGCGCCTGGACACGACAGCGACACCCCCAACCGTTCGGCGGAAAGATCACGTCCCAGATCGGGTCATCCCAGCGCCATACCTTCCCGTGCAGCGCGCGATGCGCGGGCCGCGTGCGGCCATCCATCACGGCGACGTACCGCCAATACGGCTGATTGTCGACGTTGTCGAGCATCCGCTTGTAGCGGCCGGCCATGTTGGCCGTCTGGACGTTGGTCTGGTAGATCGTCCGCAGGCGGCGGGTGTTGCCGAGCTGCGCCTTCGTGAGTTCGCCGGTTTCGCCGTCGAGTACTTCCTGCGTGCCCCACCAACCGAGATCCTGGAGTTGTGGCCGGAGTGCCTTCTGGAATTCCTCGAACGTCATCCCGGTGCTGATCGACTTGTCGACCATGTCGCGGATCGTACGCAGCACGTCAAGCGAGGTGGCCTTCGCGACGGTGAACGCTTGCGCGTGCGCTTCGCGGCGCATATCGTGCCAGTCCCACGTGATTTCCATGCCCTTGGACCGGAAATACGCGACTGCATCGGCCGGTTCAAGACGGAGATTTGCAGCGATGGTCGCCATCGGTCACCTTCCCGCTTACTTGGCGTCGTGCAGACGCTGCTTCAGCAGATAGCCTTCCAACTGCCAGATCTTCTCGACTGCATTTGCGCGTGCGATCTTGCGGCCGATCTCGGCGTCGAAGTTCTCCGGCGACGCACAGGCGCTTTCACCTGTCACGGTGAAGCCGTTGCGTAGCACCAGCACGCAGAAAGTAAGCAACGACAGAGCGCTGCGAATCTCATCTCCCACCACGAAGCCGCCCACGGCACTTTCTGCCGTGAAGTAATACTCGCCCGCGATCACGTCCGCGACTGCCGCCGGTGTGATGCGCTGCGCCGTCTTTCCCTTCGCTTGGATTTCCTGCTCGATTGCCTGGTCGTTCACGATACGCTCCTATGGTCAGTGATATTGGTCGCTACTTCGGGGCAAACGACCTCATATAGCTCCTGCATCAGCAGAAACGACATGAAGGGAATAGCCTGTAGCACGGCATTCGCGCGCGCGTACTGCCGGCCGAGCTCGGCTACGAATCCAGCAGGAGTGTTCGCCTCGTGCTTGCCGAGCACTTTGAAGCCGTTGTTGAGCACCAGGCAGCACACCGTCATCGTCGTGCCGGGAAACACGTAGTACAGCTCGTCGACGATCGCGAATTCGACATCGTCCGGACTGAGAATGGGTGCGCCTTGCTGAAGCGGGAAATGTGCCTCCATAGCATCAATCTCCCGTCGCGCGACCGTAGGTCTCGGCGCCGAAAATCGCATTCGCAATGAGCACCTGCAGCTTTGTGCCGTCCATTTCCGGATATGCAGCCTGCGCGGCCGCGAGCGCGTCTTCGTACGTCGCGGCACCCTCGATCGCCGCGAGCAGCGGCTCAAAGATGCCGGCCAGAGCGTCCTGCAGCTCGCTATCCGGTACGGCCGCGATCGCGGCGTCGATTGCGTTCTGAGCTTCATCACCCGGTTCAGCGAAAGCTGGCGCAGCCGCGGGGCGCGTACCTGACGTCGGGCCGCTCGCGCCAGGCGCGGGCATAGGCTTCTTCGTCCAACCCTCGCCGTAACGGTCCTGCACGTATGTTTCGGACGGCTCGAAACCCATCTCTGCGACGTTCTTGTCGGTCTCACTTTGCGACTTGAGATCAGCCGCCGCGCGAATGTTGCGATAGACCTGACACGGTTCGAGACCGTTATAGAAACAGATATCGTCGAGCAACTGCGCCTTCAAAGTCTCGGACAACAGATCGCTGTCGCCCTTGGTCAGGCCGAGCCGCACCGATTCACGCTCGTTGCTGGCCGCAGCGACAGCGCCGCCCGATTTGCCGCGCGGCACTTCACCCGTCCATACCTCCGCGATCCAGTCGTCCATGTACTCGGCCAGCTCACGCTCGGAACTGATGCCGCCGGCACTGGCGAGCTTGCTTTCGAGCAGCGAAATGTCCATGCCGGACGGCGTCATCAGCACGCCGTCGTTGCTCATCGCACGCAGCGCGTCGAACAGTGTGTTCTTCTCCTTCGGGCTCGCGTTGTTCGGGTACTTGCCCCACGGCACCGGAGACCCCGAACGGCTCAGTCGTTTGTTCCACGCGATGATGCCGGCGCGCTTGAAAAACACAGGCCAATACGTCTGCAGGCCGAGCCCCGTACCGTATGGATTGTCATCTTCCGGATTGACTCGATGGACGATGAACTTGCGATCGGGCAGTGCGATGCCACGCAGCATGTCCTCGCGCGTGAGCATGCGCAGCGCAGGCGGCTGGTTCGGATCGTCCTGGACGTACACGAAACGGCGCTGCGCGCGCTTGACGATGCGATCCGGCACGACCATGCCATCGCGCACGGTCCAGACCTTCTCAAACACCTCCATTCCGGTAAGGTTCGCCTCGAGCATCTGGCTGCAGAGGCTATCGAACGACACCTGTTTCAGGATGTCGCTGACCGTCTTCGCATCGGCATCCGCCTTCGTCGATGAAGTAACAGGTGTGACTGACCAGTCGTAGCTGATCAGCGCGAGGCGGCGCTTCTGCATGCAGGCGAACACCTTCCCATCACGACGCAGGTCGCGATAGATCGCAATGCTGCCTTGGCCGCGTTCGAGCAACAGCGGATCGTTGGTGCGCAGCACGCCCATGTACAGCGGCTCGAACGGATCGACCAGGCGGTTTGCGATCTCGGTTTCCAGCTCCGGGCGAGTAACGTATTCGGCATAGTCCGGCTGCGGCCGGCGCGTACGAGTATGGCGGCGCTTAGCCATGGAGGAATCCTTGAATATCGGTAGAGGACACGACAGGGCCGTTGCTTGTGAACTCCATCGGAGCGGCCGGTGACGACGCGGCATGTTTGGCGAGCGCGAGCGCCCAGAAATGGTCAGCGTGGCCAGCCTCGTCGTCTTCTGCGACGAAGCGGATGTTGCCGGCGGCGGTGACGACTTTCTTCACCTTGCGCAGGTCGGCTCGGACCTCCGGGTCGTAGTGGATGCGAATACCGCTATCCTCCATCGAGCCACGCAGCGCGTATGCGAGTGATTCCTTGACCGGCCCGGTAAATGTCACCGCTTCAACACGATGCTCGCCGAACTGATCCTGCGCGTCGTCGGACCAGCCGATACCGAGACCGGTCGCATCGATACAGATCCGGTCACAACGCTCGAACCACGGCCAGAGAATCTTTTCCTGCGCGCTCTTGCGCATGTTGCGCATGGCCTCGACGTGCCGCGTGTAGAGCACGTCGCCGAGCTGCTCGACGACCCACAGCACGGTCAGGTTGCGCTTGCGTGCAATGTCGACGCCGCAGTACAGACGGCCCTGCACGGGATCGGTCAGACTGCGCTGCCATTGCGTGCCGTTGGAGTACTCGCACGACGTGATGAGCCCGTACTCCAGGAATTTCGCGTCGTCGTCGGCCGGTTCGCAGCAGTACTCCTGCAGGAACGATTCTTCGTCGGCACAGCCCTTGCGCACGAAGTCGAAATAAGCCGCCTCGTCCATCGCCTGCTGTTCAGCGTCCGCCGGCAGCATCTGCTGCAGTCGGTACAGGAACCCCTGTTCGAGCGCATCCTGCAGCGTGACGCGATGCAAGCTGATGTTCTTCGGGTTGTCCTTCTCGCGGACCTCACGGATTAACTGGTTGAAGAAGTTGTGCGAGCCGCGGTGCGTGCTGATGAGCTCCATGCTGCCGCCCCACGTAATACCCGGGTAGGCGATCGCCCACAGCTTGCGCGGATCAGGGTGCAGCGCGAACTCGTCGAGGATACGGCCGCCGCGCTTACCCGCTTGCGCATCTGGGTTGCTGCTCATGCTGTGGATGCGCTTACCCGACGCGAATTCGAGCACGTAGGCCGTGAGCTTGTTCTTCTCGTCGAGCACGATCTCGCCTAGGTCGCGCGCGGCCTGATTCATCACCTGCGCCCACATCTTGCAGTCTTCGATGAAGAGGCGTGCCTGCAGATCGTCACGGCTCGATACCCATTGGTCGTGTCGCGCGCCCGCAGCTGCGGTGCGTTCATCCGCCTTGTACGCCGTCGACCACGAGATGCCAATCTGCCGACTTTTCTCCATCAGCTTGAGGCGAGAATCGTCCTTGATCCACTTCGACTGGAACGGCAGAAAGATCGCTTCCGGATCGGCCGGGATGATCTTCGCGTTGCCTTTGCGGGCGGCCATCACACAATCCCCAATGCTGCGCGGATCTTCGCCATGGTGTCGGCCGACACGCCGTCCTGCTTGCCGACCTCCTGCAGGGACTTCGCCTGCTCGGCGAGCAGCGCCTTGCGTTCGTCGTCGCGGACCTGCCGCATCTTGAGCTCGATCGCGATGTTGTCCTTGCTGGCGCCGCCCAGGTCTTTCAGCGCCTTCGCCAGCAACATGACTTCCATCGGCTTGACCGGGTTGTCCGACTCGCCCATGGTGCTCAACGTCTGGAAGGCGACGGCGCGCAGCATCTCGGGCAGAAGACGCGCAACGTCGCCGTTCGGCTCGGCTTCGAGCCGGTCGAGCCAGACCTTTGCGACTTCCTGCCCCTGGCGGTACTTCTCCATCGACTCGCGCGCGGTCTTGACGTAGCGGCCCATCGCCGAGCGCGAAATGTTCTCAACGCCGAGCGGCGACAGCGCGCGCAGGATCTCGTCGATCGTGCTGCCGTCACGAATCAGCTTGTTGACCTCGGACACGATCTCTTCGGGCAGCACCGCCACAGTACTTTTGCGAGCCATGGTCGATTACTCCGGACGCGGGCGCTTGACGCCGGACACAATCGCACGGCCGGTTGCGACGTCAACGCCGCGCACCGTCAGCTTGGCGATGCGCACGTCGGCGACGACGTCGAACGTCAGCAGATCCTGTTCGCGCAACCAGTCGAGATCAGCGTGCAGGCGATCGGTCGACACGACATGGCCAAAGCGGTTGGTCATATCCAGCAGGATGAACTCGTTCGCCGTATATGCGAGGCTGTCGTGCAGCACGCGCAGAATAACGAGGCGGCGATCTTCGGCGAGGTGGGTAGCGAAATCGGTCTTCATGGCTTGTTCCGCAGCAGATAGTCTTCGATACGGTTCACGGCAGCGCGGGTATCCTTGGTCTCGCGCAATGCCGCTTCTTGCTTGGCCTCCATCGCACGCAGGTCGCCCTTGAGCTCGGCGAACTCGTCGGCACGCGGAAGGTGCTGCAGCGCGGCCTCGTGGCGATCGGCGCGACTGGTGAGGTCGGCAACGCGCTCGTTCAGGACTTTCTCGACAGCCTTGATGTGCCGCGAATTGTCTTTGTCGCGCGTCGCGATCCAGGTATAGAGCGCGGTGCCGATCGGCAGCACGACGCTGCCGAACAGAAGAATCAGTGTGCGTATGGATTCGTTATCGATCTGCATTGGCCCCTCAGGGTTTTTGTGGTGCGTCGGCCTGTCCGGCGTCGCACGCGTGTTTGGCGAACGACTGCAATCCGCCTACTTGGTCGCGGTACCGGTCAGCGTCTGCTGCCACTTCGCGATATCGCTCTGCGCACGATCCGAGTAGCTCTCGGGCGACACGGGTGCCATTAACGAGGGAGGCACGCTCGGGGTCCGTGCTGGTGCCGGACAATCCTTCGAGCTGCCGGTTGAGTTCGTCGATGGTTGCGCGCAGGCTGCGAGTAGTAACGGCAGCGCGCTGATCGCGAGCGTCACGCGCGCGGTCTTTTTGAGCTTGTTCATTGGCGATCCTGTCGGCCTCCTGTTGGCGGATTTGCTCCTTCGTGCGCTCCGCGGCTTCACGTTTCCGTGCGGCCTCGGCATCTTCACGTTCGCGCTTGTCGTTGGCCTGTTGGCACTCAGCTTGCGCAGTTGCCTCGCCGATCGCGATGTAGTGCGCGCGGCCGTACAGAAGCGTGCCTACGACGGCGGCCACGGCGATGGCGAACGCGGCGAACTTCGTCCAGCTCGGGATCGGGATCATTGGTCAACTCCATTCAGGCTCGGCTGCGCGATCAGACGGCCGACGATCAGAACTGCACCGAGCACGGCAGTGATCCAGGGATACACGTTGGCGGGGATCGCAAACGCGAACAGGGGGAGCACCTGCGCCTGCAGCAGCGATAGGCCGGCGAGCGCGCCGGACAGGTAGACCGAATGCAGCCGCCAGGACATCGGCCAGCCTTCGGGCTGCTCGAACCGGCGCAGCACGATCACGGCGGTGCCGAGCACGCTGGTCAGCCACGGGAACACGTCAGCGGGAATGACGAACTGGAACAACGGCAGAACCTGCAACTGCAGGAGCGACAGCAAGGTGATGGCGGCGCCGACCCATACGGTTTTGAGTGTGAACGCATGGCGCCAGCCGCAGATCAGTCGAGGGCACTTCATCACGCGCCCCCCTGCACGAAGCGCATGGCGCGCAGATAGTTGGCGGGCCAGTCATCCGGCCGCGGCTTGCCGGGCACCCACGTGCGCTTCGCATAGAGCATCCACGAACCGCTGACGTCCCCTACGGCCGGCAACGGCAGGCGATCGGTGAAGAGCAGTAGTCGTGCGAGACCTGCGGCGAGCACATCGTCGATCTCGATGGCCGCGTAAATCGACGTCGGCGTGAACGCGCAATGGCGGGCATCGCAAAGCCGTTGCAATAGGCCGCGTGACGAGTCGTGCAGGAAAACTCCCCAGATTCCACCGCCGCGCATCTGCGAGCCGAGCTCGAACTGCCAAAGGCTGCGTGCCGGGCCGTTACCGTGCTGGCGACGTACCGTAAGCCCGCTTTCCTGCAGCCCGATAGCGAGCAACAGAACGCGTGCTGCGGCGCTGTCCATTGCAGGCGGCAGCAGCTTCAGCGCGGGATTGATAGCCGTCGTGGTGACGGACTGGAGAAGTGTGTCGGCTGTCGTAGTCATGCACGGCAATGTGCCGCGCGCGCGCGAAGCCGACTAAATAAAACGTTTTAGATATTGAATCGAATCGATCTTCGATCAGGTACCGCTCGGGCAAACCTTTGTCGCGATCTTCTCGACGAACGTACCATCGTTTGGTGTGAAATCCCCGCCGATAAACTGAGAATAGACTGCTCGGTTCCCCATGCTGTAGAAGACTTGCAAGACCTGATGGCGACGTGTCGCGCAATCGATATTGAGAGTGATTCGCTTATTGTCGAATCGAGCGTTATTTGGTGCTTGGTCAGGTCGCTCAAACTGCATTCGGATCATGGTTCCGACGCGATCACCTTTCCGCACTTGAGCGTCACTTGCCCATGAAAGTTCATAGTCGTCACGCTTCCCTAAACTGTCCCATTTGACCTGTTCAGCCAAGGCATACTGTCCGTAAAACAGCATGCCGATAACAAGCCCAACCCCGCCTCGTTTCATTCTTCACCCCGTGATTTTCGATTGTTTGACTACTTGCGGCGACGTGGTTTCAACTCTTGCCATTCAGGTGACCCATCTGCATCTGTGGCAACACACTCGATATCAGGCGCAGAGGGGTTATCAATGACGCTTCCAACCGCGTAGGGCTTTCCAGCGTACATGCATTGCTGCGACTCCAGTATCTGGAGTGCTTTCGCCGAAGTATCTGCCTTACGCCAGATAATCGCACCACACGTCACGGCTACAAGCAACGCAATGGCCAACGCAGCAAGGTTCCGACGTCCCACTGCGATACGCTGCTTCGCCTTATCAAGGGCCGCAGATAGGTCACGATTGTTGCCTTGGCTCGTTTCGAGCTTTTTCTTAAGAGTAGCGACCGAATCTACCAGCTTCAGGACTTCATCAACACGTTTGCTGGCTTCAGCCCGTGCCTTACCGAGATCGGCTCGGAGCGCTTGCATAGCCTCGCCTTGCTTTCGGAACCTGCTATCCAACTCGGCGAATTCTCGTTTCGTGTTAGCGAGTGCAACGGAGTCGGTCGATGTAGTTGACTGAGGACTCGGGGGCGTCTGTTGCAACTTTGCTCGATCGAGCAGCAATCCGAGGATCGTTTCCGCCGGATCGCGATGAATCAGGTACATGGTTTCGATGTTCTCGACGCCGATCGTGCGATGGAGAAACTTCCACGTCTGCCAGCCGGGCGTACCAAACTCAATTTCAAGTTGGCGGACCAGTTTATTCAGGTCTGCTCGTTCGGCTCTTGTAAGCAACCGCCCTTGACCATAGTGGTGGTTGACGACGTCTCGTCCAGCAACGCTGTCTGCAACTGTTCCGATCGTGATCGATTGGTCATCGACATGTACATCGTCGGCCTGGATTACTTGTCCTACCGAGCTATTGAATTCTTGCCGTGCGTGTGAGTCTTGGTCGTCCTGCGTCATTTCTTCTTGCTTCCCTTCACCGTGAACCGCGTGCCACGCTGATCGAGATCGCCCTCGACCGAGATGCTCTGGCCGACGGAGCCATGAAACACCTGGGATTTACGAGCGGCATCGGCCGACGAGCGGGTGCCAGCCGCCAGCGCACCAACAGCGGCAGCCTTCAATTCGAGCGATGCGGCGCGATAGCGGGCCACAAGCTCCTGTTCGTCAGGTGACAGGGCCGCGCTCGAGCGCACGCCAGTTATGACGTATTGGACATCCAACCCGACCTTTGAGAGAGACGCGAGATAGCCGGCGTCGGGAAGGCGGTTGCCACTCTCATAGTTGATCTGCGTCGTCTTACCGACGCCACCGATCGCCGCGAACTGGGTCTGGTTCATTTCGAGTCGCCCACGTTCCTCCTTGAGGCGCTCCCCAAAGTCCAAATTCATGAACAAAACCTCTTTACAGGTTCACAAACGTGAACCATAATCCGTTCACACAAGTTTCAACTAGTTAGCACTTGTTGGCGCAAGTGCACACAAACAGGGACGTAGCATGATGGTCAAAACACGCTCTCAGGTCCGTGCCGAGTTCGCCAAGAAAGGCTGGTCGTACTCGAGCTGGGCTTCCAAAAACGGCTTCCCGACTGGTCTCGTCATCGAAATCATCAATGACAACGATGACAGTCCGAAGCGACCGTGCCGCCGCGGCACCTCGCACAACATCGCGGTCAAACTCGGCCTGAAAGAGGGCGAGGTGTCGACCGAACTGGTGCGGGCGTGACGGGGCGCGCTATGTCCAGCCGACATATTACAGCCCTTTCAAGTGGGGACGCCGCGCGGATCGCCGATGCGATCCTTGCATTGCATGCACGTGCTGCACTGCCGCTGCGAGCTCTTCGTGACCACATCTCCAGTCTTCGTCAGGCTGGGCCGCAGCCATCGTCTGCAGATCGGCTTGCAGATCGGTTAACGGCAGCAGACCCCGAATCTCAAGTTGGCGCGCCAGTACAACGTACGCGCTACGCAGCACAGCCAGCTGCATGCTCTGGTGATCGAGTTGTTCGACCAGGGCGGTCAGAATTTCCTGTTGGTCCATCGTTGGCTCCCGAAGTAGTGGAAGCACTGTGCCACTCGTCACCCGTCCAAAGTGACCTTTGTTCGGAAACCTTCCCGCGGGAGGATTTCCAATGAGCCGCCGACTTTGGAAATCGTTCCGGCCGACCAGCCTCACAGCCGCGCTGCGCGGCTGTAAGGATTACGCCCTGGACGTCCATCACCTGTCGGTCGAGCGGATCGCCGATCGCATGGCCGTGACGCATGACGTCCTCTACAAGTGGCTGGCCAACGGTCGCATGCCGACGATCCTCATTCCGACGTACGAGCTCGCGTGTGGCTGCCATTTCGTTAGCACGTGGCTCGCGACCAGCGCCGGCAAGCTCGTCGTCGACATGCCGAAGGGACGCCACGCGGCCGATACCGAGCTTCTGGAGGTCAACAGCGGTTGCGCGCAAGCCCTGCAGCTGCTGACCGAGTTCTACGCCCACCCCGCATCCGGCAACGCCGACGCGACGCTCAACGCGCTGCGCACGCACCTGGAACAGATCGCCTACCACCACCAAAACGTGGCGCGTTACACGACGCCCGAGCTGGAGTTTTGACAATGGCCGACTACACGAACGCTGCACAGCAGCGCCTGATCCGCGTCCTGACGGTCCTGTTCTCGGACATCGTCGACGGCGTCACCAACAGCACGATTGCGCGGGAGGTCGGCTGCTCGCCGGCCGCAGTCACGCGTGACCTCGAAAACCTGCGCACGGCCGGCTTGGCCGAACGAGACGAGTCGACGGGCCGCTGGCTGCTGACGCCGCGCCTGCCGCGCCAGGCGCTGACCGCTATGTCAGTGCTCGACCGTCGCCAGCGTCGCCTCGACGAAGTCCGGCAACGAATGTCTGCAACGTCGCTGTAACTCAAAAGCGTCAGCGCTGACGCTTTTGGAAATGAGAACGATTACCAAATGTGCCAGCGCTGGCACATTTAAAAACCAGGAGCACCACACATGGCACGACCCAAACTCTCCGCCCCGGCCGTAGTCGACGGCTCGTCACCGGCTCTCGCCGCGCAGATCCGCGACGTTATGGACCAGATTGGCTACGAACTGTCGTACGACCGTGAGCGTGTCGTGCAGGAAACGAAGTTCTATATGGGCCAAGCGGCAGAGGCGATGCTGGAAGCTGGCCGCCGCTTGCTTGTCATCAAAGAAAACGAGCCGCACGGCGACTTCGTTGAAATTGTTGAGGATCGGCTCGGCATTCCGAAGCGGACGGCACAGCGCCTGATGCAGTCAGCAGTGAAATATTTGCTTAATCCGGCACTGACGGACAAGGCTCCGCGCCTCGCGCAACTCGGCAAGGCCAAGCTGTTCGAGCTGATGACCGAGGACGATGAGGAGCTCGCTGCGCTCACTGAGGGCGGCACGCTGGCTGGCCACACCCTCGACGACATCGAGCAAATGACCCATCGCGAACTGCAGGCAGCGCTGCGCGAGGCCCGCGAAGAAGGCAAGGCGAAGGACCAGTTGCTGGAGGACAAGAACCGCAAGCTCGACCAGGCGAAGGCGAAGGCCAAGCGGATCGCCGCCGCGTCGCCTGACGAGCAGCTCGCCGACCTGCTGCGCGAGGTCGCGTCGGTCGGGAACGAAGCGGTCGGGTTCGTGCGCGGCAACCTGCGCCAGGCGCTCGTCGCGCTGAAAGACCACGACAGCGATCGTACGGCGCCGTTCGCGGCCGGGCTCGTGTCGCAGCTCATCGCGGACTGCCGCGCGCTGATGGCTGAGTTTGATCTGACCGAGATCGAGCCGACCGACGAAACCGCCTGGGCCACGCAGGGCTAAGCACTATGGAGCGCTCCCCCGCCATGACACAACGGCTCGTCGAGATCGCGGCTGCAGCGCAGCGCGTCGGCCACGGCGCGAAGGACGGTATCTACGCCGCTGCGTGCGCCGAACTCGGCGTGAGCCGCTCGACGCTCATGCGTTCGCTGCATACCGTGTCCGTGCGTGTGCCACGCAAGCGCCGTAGCGATGCTGGACAGGTCTGGCTTCCGCGTGCCGAGGCGGTCACCATCAGCGCGCTGCTGATGGAGAGCCACCGCAAGAACGCCAAGCGCTTGCTGTCGATCGGCCGCGCAATCGAGATCCTGCGCGCCAACCCGACCGAGGGTGTGCGGGCCGAGCGCATCGACCCTGACACGGGCGAGTGCACGCCGCTGTCCAATAGCGCGATCGCGCGTGCGCTGCGCCACTACGGCCTGCATCCGGATCAACTGCTGCGCCCGGCGCCCGCGACCGAGCTGCGCAGCCTGCATCCGAATCACGTCTGGCAGATCGATGCGTCGCTGTGCGTGCTGTACTACCTCAACGCACGCACCGAACGCGAGACCGGCCTGCAGGTGATGGAGCGCGACCGGTTCTACAAGAACAAGCCGGGCAACCTGAAACGGATCGAGAAC
Organism: Burkholderia sp. BCC0397; assembly: GCF_902832865.1. Taxonomy (NCBI): domain Bacteria; kingdom Pseudomonadati; phylum Pseudomonadota; class Betaproteobacteria; order Burkholderiales; family Burkholderiaceae; genus Burkholderia; species Burkholderia sp. BCC0397. The sequence goes on from NZ_CADFDL010000005.1 coordinate 36,481, forward strand.
GACCGCGTCTGGTCGTACGAGGTAACCGACCACAACAGCGGCGCGATCTATGTCCAGTATGTGCTCGGCGCGGAGAGTGGCACCAACCTCGCCGAGTCGTTCATCGGCGCGATCCAGCAGCGCGACGACGAGCCGTTCTACGGCGTGCCGCAGATCCTGATGATGGACATGGGCAGCGCGAACACCAGCGGGCTGTTCGCCAACCTCGCGCGTCGCCTGCAGGTCCAGCTGCTGCCGCACGCGGTCGGCAATGCGCGTGCGACTGGTCAGGTCGAGAAGGCTCGCGACATCATCGAGCGCTCCTTCGAGCCCGGCCTCAAGCTGCAGTGCGTGCGCGACTTGGACGAGCTGAATGCGAACGCTCGCCGTTGGGCTCGCTGGTACAACGAAACGAAGGTGCATTCGCGCCACGGCCGCACGCGCTTCGCGCAGTGGATGACGATCACGGCCGACCAGCTGCGCGTTGCGCCGAGCATCGAACTCTGCCGCGAGCTGCTCACGCATGCGCCGGTCAAGCGCAAGGTGAACGACTACCTGCGCGTCGAGTTCAAGGGCCGCGAATACGACGTGTCTGGTGTTCCGAACGTGATGGTCGGCGAGACGCTGCAGGTGACGTACAACCCGTACCAGGCCGAACAGGCCATGGTCGTCGACGTCGACGCCGAGGGTCGCGAGATCCTGCATGCCGTGCCGGTCATCGAGCGCGACGATGCCGGGTTCGCCCTGACGGGGAACGTGATCGGCGAAGACTGGCAGCGCCGTGCCGACACAGTCGCCGACCGCAACCGCAAAGAGGTCGAGCTGGCGGCGATGGACGCGCCGACCCTCGAAGCGGCCGCCGCAGCTCGCAAGGCGAAACAGTTGCCGTTCGGCGGTCGGATCGACGCGATGCGCGTCATCGACCAGGCGCCGCAGCAAACCTACCTGCCGCGACGCGGCACGGACGTATCGATCAGCACCACGGTCGGCACGGCCGCGCCGACGATCCTTACGCACTTTCAGGCCGCGAGCGAGCTGGCCCGCCGCGGCATCCAGATGAACGCCGAACTCAATGCAACGCTGCGCAGCCTGCATCCGGACGGCGTGCCCGAGGCCGAGCTTGACGAACTGCAGAACCGCCTCACGGTACGCGCTGGCCTGCGCGTCGTGGCCGGCGGTTCGTGAGCCCTAGAAGAAAGGAGATATCGATGTCCAGCCAGATCGCGGCGTTGATGGCCGAAAAGCAGATCCTGCAGGCGGATCTCGGTCGCGCCATCGGTTTGTCGCGCAGCGCGACCAGCCGATTTGTGACGCACGGCCAGTTGCCGAAGCGCAATTCGGACCAGATCCGACGCGCGGCGCTCGACTTTTTCACATCCCGAGGCGTCGACCTGATCCAGCTGCGTGATCTGGTCCTGCCTCAAAAGATGGCCCCGGACAGTTCGCACCTGTCCGAGGCCGCCCCTGCAACCCCGAAGTCACCCGAAACCACAGAGGGAGAGCCTATGTTACTCCGCAACGAAAACCTGTCCCAGGAAACCCGCCAGCACTTCGGCCTGCCGCGCAGCCCGTTCCTCGACGACGTCGCGTCGCGTGAAGACGTCTACCAGACGTCCAGCATCCGCTACGTGCGCGCCGCGTTGATGGACGCCGCCACGAATCACGGCTTCGTCGGCGTCGTCGGTGAGAGCGGTGCCGGCAAGTCGACGCTCGTCGAAGAGCTTGAAGAACGCCTGCAGGACGACGATCGCGACGTCCTGGTCGTCAAGCCGTACACGCTCGCCATGGAGTCCAACGACCGTGAGGGCAAGACCCTGAAGTCGCTGCACATTGCCGAGGCGCTGACGGCGGCGCTCGATCCGGCCAAGGTGAACCTCGGTTCGCCGCAGGCGCGATTCAAGCAGCTGCACGAGCTGCTGAAGGCGAGCCACCGATCGGGCCGGCGTCACCTGGTCGTGATCGAAGAGGCGCACTGCTTGCCGTTGGCGACGCTGAAGCACCTGAAACGGTTTCTGGAGCTGAAGGACGGTCTGCGTCGCCTCCTGGGCGTTGCGTTGATCGGCCAGCCCGAGCTGGCGGTGAAGCTGGCCAGCCAGAACCCGGAGGTCCGCGAAGTCGCGCAGCGCTGCGAGCTGGTCACGCTGCCGCCGCTCGACGGTGATCTCGAAGGCTACCTGCGCCACAAGTTCAAGCGGTTCGAATTCGACTTCGACGCGGTGTTCGATCGTGACGCAATCGAGGCGATCCGTGCGCGCCTGGTATTCCTGCCACGCGGCGCGAAGCCGACCGAGGCGATCAGCGTATGTTACCCGCTCGTCGTCAACAACCTCGTCGCGCGCGCCATGAATGCGGCAGCGCGTGCGGGTTGGCCCAAGGTCGACGCGCAGGTCATCGCTGGCTGCTGACCATGCGCCGCTACCTCATTCGTATCGTCCTGCTCGACGGTTCGCGCCGAACCCTCGACGGGCTCTTTTCGAGCGATTGGGCTGCGATCGACGCCGCCCTGGTCGCTTACCCGCAAACGGTAGGAATCGTGCCCCGCCGGGCACATTGAGAGGTCTGCATGTCCATGGATCAATACACCGCCGCCGAGGCGCTGGTGGATGTCGACAACGTGCTGGAGCTTTTCCTGGCACCGGTCGGCATCAGCAAGGCCGATGCACTGGATCGGATCATCCAGATCGTGAATCGATACCTGGTGCTCAAGCCGCAGGCAGCGGAGAACGTTGCGGTCGCGCATCCGGCGACGTGGGAGCGCACGCGGCATTTCCTGTCAATCGCGATCTCCGCGTTCTCACTTCCGGGTCGGCCAGGCGGCCAGTCCATCGAAGCCGCAGCCAACGTGCTGGATGCGCTGACCGTGTCCGGCAGCCCGCTGGCGCATTTGCGAGAAGCCGACACGCATCAGCCTGTCGCCCTCACGCCGGCAGCGCACCGTGCGCTTGCCGAGCGTCGCCGCCAGATCGACGCGGAAGGCTTCACGCCTGAGCATGACGACGAGCACGAGGTCGGTCGCCTCATATGCGCCGCGATCTGCTACGCCGGAGCCGATACCACCAACTATCCGGCTGGCGAACCGCCCGACATGTGGCCGTGTGCGTCCGAATGGTGGAAGCCCGGCGACGATCGCCGCAACCTGGACAAGGCGACCGCGCTGCTGCTCGCTGCGAGCGAACAGCTCGACCGCGAAGCGGCAGCGACTGGTGCTCCGGCAAGCGTCTGACCACTCCCGAAACATCTCACCATACCGAGGCACCATGACTATCGAAACCACTCCGGCCGGCTACGTGCGGGACGCGCGCGGCCGTCTCGTTCCCGAGGCGCTCGTCAAGCCGGTCGACCAGTTGCGCGACCAGACCATCATGGCGCTCGTCACCGACGCGAAGAAGCTGCAGCGTCTGATGGGCGAGTACAAGGCTCGTGCCTTCGCCGATATCGCCGCGTTCGTCGAGGCCAGCAACGAACAGTACGGCGTCAAGATCGGCGGCACCAAGGGCAACATCACACTCGTGTCGTACGACGGCCGCTACAAGGTCGTGCGCCAGATCGCCGAGCGCATCCAGTTCGGCGAACAGCTGCAGGCGGCCAAAGAACTGATCGACCAGTGCATCGTCGAATGGTCGCAAGGCAGCAACGACAACCTCAAGGTGCTGGTCAACGAGGCGTTCCAGGTCGACAAGGAAGGCAACGTGAACACGGGCCGTGTGCTCGCGCTGCGCCGCTACGACATCAAGGATGCGAAGTGGAAGACCGCGATGGAGGCGATCTCCGACAGCATCCGCGTCACGGGCAGCAAGCCCTATGTGCGGCTGTACGAGCGCATTGGCGACAGCGACGAGTACACGCCGATCAGTCTTGATCTGGCCGCCATCTAGTCGAGTTCACCATGGGAGAGCTCAACAACCCGTTCCTCGGCCCGCGCTACGGCGACGTCCAGACGCAGTACTGCTCGGCCGACGATCGCATCCGCATGGTGCGCGACTTCGATCGCGTGAAGTGCGAGGCCGCCCTGAAGGTGCCCAATCTCCAGAAAACCGTACGCCGCGCAGTGCTGGCCCGCCTGAAGAAGCTGCGCGCGTTTGACCGTGAGTTCGCGAATGAAAGCAACGTATAAAGCCATCGTCGGCACGCTGATCGTTGTCAGCCTCCTGCTGCTTGTCCTGGTACTGGCCGGCGTTCTGCAACGCATGCACGAGGAAGGCGACGAATCAGGGATCGTCGAGCACCGCGCGGCTGGCGTGCGGTGTTTCAGCCTGCGCGGCCAGCTGTCCTGCATCCAGAACCCGGACAGCGACGCCGACACGGCACCGGCCGCCGACGTCATCCACCAACCGAACCGGAGCACGACATGAACCGCGACGACGTGCTGCGCAAGATCAAGAAGTGCCTCGAGCTGGCGAAGTCGGCCAACGAACATGAGGCTGCGGCGGCGATGCGTCAGGCGCAGAGCCTGATGCGCGCGTACGGTGCGACGCAGACCGATGTGGCGCTGTTCTCGGTGTCCGAGATCTCGGTCCCGGCCGCCACGTCCGGCATGGTCGTATGGGAAGCCTCGCTCACGCGCCTGATCGCCCAAGCGTTCGGCTGCGACGTGTACTCGTCGCGCCAGTTCGACGAGTCGTTCACGCGGCGGGTGCGGTTCGTCGTGTTCGTCGGGATCGACGCGGCACCGCAGGTCGCCGGCTACGCATACGAGGTGCTCGGCCGGCAGTGCGCGAAGGCGCGCGCGTGGTACATCGGTCGCCAGTCAAAGCGCTGCAAGTCGTCGACCAAGACGGCTCGCGGCGACGAGTTTGCGCGCGGTTGGGTCCAGGCGGTGCGCGGCCTCGTAACCAACATGACGATCGAACCGGCCAATGCCGAGCTCGTGCAGCAGTACATGAACGAGCGCCACCCGGATCTGGCGACTGCCGAGATCGTCGACCGCGGCAGTCGCGTCGCCCGCGAGGGTCACGCGGATGCCGGGTTCCGGGCTGGCAAGAGCGCGCGCCTGGACCGCGGCGTCGGCGCACCCGCAGCGCGGCCGCTGCTCGATCAGTCGTGAGGTGATGATGACGACGCCCCGCAACATTGCCCGGGCACCGCGCGATCGCCGCGCGGATCTCGCGGCCATCCATATGATCGAGAAGCAGCTCTACGGCGACGACCGCGACGCCGCGCGCGATCTCAAGCTGCAGGTGATCGGCAAAGCGTCCAGCGGCGACATGTCGGACGCCGAGCGCCGCAGATATCTGAAGCACCTGCACAGCGTCCAGAAAGGCACAACGCGGCCGGCAGCGCGTCGTTCGGCCGACGATCCGCGCGACGACCGCTGGAACATGGCTCGCGCGTTGTGGGCCGGGCTCGCCGCGGCCGGCCACGTACGCGTCGACACCGACGCCGCGCTGCTGTCGTACGTGAAGCGCCAGACCGGCGCGGAGCAATGGCGCTGGCTGAATGGCTACCAGATCAACGCCGTGATCGAGTCGCTGAAGAAGTGGGCCGCGCGGGAGGACGCGAAGCAATGACGATGCGCGCCGGCCGCCACCAGCTGACCGCACACGACGTCGAGCCGCTCAATCGGCAGCTCGACGTCGGCTATCCCGAGCGCCTGCGCGAGATCGCCACGAGCCTGTATGCCGAGCTGCTCGAACGCGTCGAGCTCGTCGACGCACTTGGGCGGCCGGCGCTGGCCGATCTGGCGATCGCGCAGACCGAACGTCTGTCCGCCGACTTCGGCGGGCACACCATGTACATGCACAAGGGCGTCAGCTACCGGCTGACGCCGCGCAACCAGCAGATGTGCGCCGAGTTCCGCGGCGACAACTACGCTGAGCTGGCGGACCGCTATGAGCTGACCGAGATGCGCGTGCGGCAGATCGTCGACAGCTGGCGCCGTGAGCAGTTTCTCGCCCGTCAGGGCAGCCTCGATTTGCCATCCGAGTGACCTGAGCGCGGCGCAGCGCACGCGCCGCTGACCGGGCCGAGACACCCGAATCCCCGCGAAATCATTTTGGGAGGCTTTGGGAGCGATCTGACGCGAACCCGGCACATTTTGCACACGCAGATCGCTTGCCATTTCCACCCGCACCCGGGGTATGCTGAAAAAGCAGCTACCTCGCTCCCCATCCGCGCATTGCCGCGAAATCTCTAAAACCCTTTATTTAGTGCGTCCGCGCGTGCCCCGGCACGATGCCGGACATGAGCACATCCAAACCCACTACGACGAAGCCGGCGCTGCCTGACCGCCTAGAGATTTTCCGGGCCGGCCGCCGCACGGCGCAGGACGGTCAGATCTACAACATCACGCCGGCCGATCTCGCCGCGTCCGCTGCTGCCTACGATCCGACCATTCACGAAGCGCCGCTCGTCATTGGTCACCCCGAACACGACAAGCCGGCCTACGGCTGGGTCAAGGCACTGCACGTCGCCAACGACGTCCTGCAGTCCGATCACCAGCAGGTCGATCCGACATTCGCCGAATACGTGGCTGCCGGCCGCGTGAAGAAACGTTCGGCCGCCTTCTACCACCCCGAAGACCCCGCGAACCCGAAACCGGGCGTGTGGTACGTGCGCCATGTCGGCTTCCTCGGCGCACAGCCGCCGTCGGTCAAGGGCTTGCGCGACCCGAGTTTTACCGAAGGCGATGCCGGCAACACCGAGTTCGGCCTCGTCTACTTCTCCGAACCCGACGACCACCAGGAGCAACCCGATATGTCGAAGGAACTGCAGGAACAGCTCGAAGCCGCGAACAAGGCGAAGACGGACGCGGAGGCAGCGGCAGCTGCCGCCGCGAAGCGCGCGGACGATGCGTTGGCACAAGCGAAGACCGCGGCCGAGCAGCTCGCGGCGTTCGCCGAGGCAAAGAAGACGGAGCGCCACGCTGCGCATGTGTCGTTCGCCGAAGCACGCGTGAAGGACGGCAAGCTGCTGCCGAAGGACTCGGCAATGCTCGTCGTGACCCTCGACCGCTTGGCCGAAAGCGCACCGGTCGAATTCAGCGAAGGCGACACGACCCGCACGGTCAGCCCGTCGCAGTGGCTGCAAGACCTGATTTCGGGCAGCGCGCCGAAGGTCGAATTCGGCGAGCGCGGCGCCGTTCGGCTGGACGGTGCCGAAGACTCGGCTAAGGGCAAGTCGGACGCCGAGATCGACAAGGCGGCCCAGGCACACGCGAAGAAGCACAACGTCAGCTACGCCGAGGCGCTGCGCGCCGTGACGTTCTGACCGTCGCGCCGATCCATCTACCACCGAGGACACCATCACCATGATGACGCTCGAACAAATCCGGCTGAAGCAGAACCCCGTTCTGACCAGCCTCCTGCTGGGTATGGGCCAAGGCACGTTCGTTGCCGGCCGTCTGTTCCCGGCGCTGCCGCAAGCGCTGTCCGGGGTCACCCTGGCGAAGCTCGGCGACGAACGCCTGCGTCGCTACAACCTGCGTCGCGCCCCAGGCACGGCAACGAAGCGCGTCGACATCAGCTTCGAGGGCGTTGTGTACAACGTCCAGCAGTATTCGGTCGAGGTTCCGATGCCGCGCGAACTGCTGCGTGATGCCGACGAGTCGAAGAAGCTGAACGTCGGCAACTACCTCGACGTGTCGCAGATCGCGATGACGACGGCCAACGACGTGTTGCTGCTCGACTACGAGCTCGAAGCGGCGTCGATCGCGACCAACCCGGATTCGTACGCGGCCGGGCATGTCGTCGCGCTGGCGGGCGGCACGAAATGGTCGGCCGCTACGGGCACGCCGGTCACCGACATTCGGGCGGCCGCCAACACCATCCGGAAGAAGATCGGCAAGAAGCCGAACACGCTGACGCTGTCGGCGGATGCCGCGACGGCCGTGCGTGCGAATCCCGAGGTCAAGAGCTACCTGCCGTCGACGCAGCAGGGTGTGGCCACCGACGATCAGTTGAAGCAGATCTTCGGTGTCGATCAGCTCGACGTCGGCGATGCGGTCTGGATCAACGGGCAGAACGTCGGGCAGGACGTGTGGGGCAACAACGCGATCCTCTCCTACGTGCCGAAGATCGCCGCGAACGGCAGCTCGACGCTGAGCCTGGCCGAACCGGCGTTCGGGTTCACGAACGTCCTCGAAGGCCATCCGTTCGCCGAGCAACCGTACTACGACAACGGTTCGAAGTCGTGGATCTACGGCGCGACGTATGAGCGGCAACCGAACATCGCGTACAACGCCGCGGCGTTCCTTTTCACCAACCCGAACTGAGGCGCGCAATGGGCAAGCTGATCGCCAACGTACGCGTCGACACCGTCGTCGACGGCAAGCGCGTCTCCATCGCGGCAGGCGAAGAAGTCACGGGCCTGAGTGCTCACGATGCACGCGAGCTGAAGCTCTCCGGGCTGATTTACGACGAGGCCGACGAAGCGAAGGCTGCGAGGGAGCGCAACAAGGGCGAGCGCGACGCTCGCGCCGAGTTCGAGGCCGAGCGCCAGGCCGTGATCGAGGCGCGCGAATCCACCCAGGTTCCCGAAACCGACGAGAAGTCGAAGACGGAATAGCACACCACCCCCGCGAGCAGCGACCCCGGCCCGGTCATGAGTACCGGGCCGGGTTGGGCGGTGAACCACCACTGATCACAGGAGCAAGCCATGCCGTCTCAGAACAACCCCGGACGCCAATACGACAAGCAACACGCGACCACCGTCGTCGCGACCGCACGCATCGAAGCAAATCGCTTCGTCGGCTACGACGGCGCACACGCGACGAGTGCCAAGGGCGTCCACGATTCCCAGGGCATCAGCGAATTCGCCGCTGACATTGGCGAAGCAACCTCGGTCGTGACCGGCTATTCGTACCTCGTGCAGATCGGCATCGGCGCGACGGTCGCGTTTGGCGATCTGCTCAAGCCGGCCGGCGACGGCAGCGGCACTGCGATCGTCGGCGATGCGACCGAGTACTGCGCGCGTGCGTTGGGCGCTGGTCTTGCCGGCGACCTGATCGAGGTCGAGATCGACCGTCACACGCACACCGCCTGATCGGAGCCGGCACGTGAGCTACGCGATCGTCGATGACATGGTGGCCCGGTTCGGTCAGTTGGAGCTGGTCCAACTGACCGATCGGGACAACATCCCGCCGTCCGCCATGGACAACGTGCGGATTCAGGGCGCACTCGACGACGCCAGCGCTGCGGTGGACGGCTACATCGGTCAGGTCTATCGCCTGCCGCTGCGCGGGTGCCTGAAACCGCTGATCCCGGCTGCCGATCCGGAATACGCGATGCCGCCGGTCCTGGTGCGGCTGACCTGCGACATCGCACGCTTCTACCTCTACGACGACCTGTCACCGGAGAACGAAGTGCATCGGCGTTACCAACTGGCGCTGAAGGATCTGGATGCGATCGCCAACGGCAAGACGATGTTGTCGTGCCCGTGGGGCGGCTCGCCTGGTGAACTGGTCGCGGCCGACGCGCAACAGGGCATGGAAGTTCGGCACGACTTCGGGCCCCGTGCCGTGCGAGATGAAACGTTGCGGGGATTCGGATGAACGACCATCCGTGGAATTTCCTCGTCGCGGAAACGGGCATCGTCGAGCGGAGCAAGGCGATTAGCCAGGCGCCCGGATCCGCCTGGGCACGCCTTGTCGGCACCCGCAAGGATCTGGCCACCGTCGCCGAGGAAATGCAGACCGTGCCGGCCATCTATGTCGTGTACGACGGCTTCGCAGTGCTGCCGGAGACCGACGAGTTCACGCTGTCGCTCAGCCATCGCTGGCTCGTCGTGCTGGCCATGGGGACGGCCGCGAGCCAACGCGAGGCCGAGGCGCTCAACCAGTTGGCCGGCCCGTATATCGGACAGCTGCTGTCTGGTCTGCATGGCTATACGCCGCCCGAGTGCAGCGAGCCACTCATCGCTGGCACACCGCCGCGGCCGTACTACAGCCCGGCGCGATTCGCGTACTACCCGCTGGTATTCGGCACGAGCAGCTCGCACTGCAGCTCGCCTCGCAACTTCTGACAAGGAACCGACATGGCACTTACCACCAAGCGCCCCGTAGCGATCCACGCACGCGGCGCGGTCACGACGATCGAGGCAGGCAAGCCGTTGCCGGCCGGCACGCCGGATCGCGTCATCAAGATTCTGCAGGCGCAGGACGCGCTCGACGACATTCCGTCGACGCCGGCCGCTGCACCCGCTGCACCCGCTGCTGTCGCGCCGGCCGCCCAGGAAGCCACCGGGGCCGAAGACGGCAAGAGCACCGCGACGCCCGCCAAGCGCTGACCGCCTGGCGCGTCATCTACCACCCCCACCTGAGGATAGACATGGCCACCAAACAGTATTGCTGCTTCAAGGGCCGCGGCGACATCGGCCTGGTCGAATATGCGAAGCGTCTCGCGCGCACGGCCGGCTTCGTGTCGGTCGGCAACGCTCCGGTTTTCAACCTGACTGCAACCGAGACCACCGAAACCGTCAAGGATTACCAGAACCCGGCAGGCGGCACCGCGTGCACGCTGCGCGAGATCGACACGATCGGGATCGACCTGACGTTGCGCTGCCACTCGCCGCGCAACTGGTCGCTCGCGACGAGCGGTGCAGGCGACGACCAGGACGTCGCTTCGCAAGCGATCGTCGACGAACCGCATGTGTTGTGGCCCGGTACGGTCGAGCCACTCGCCAACCTGATCGACGACTCCGTGCCGGTCATTGTCACGTCCGTCGACGGCAACACGACGTATGTGGCCGGTACCGACTACGAGCTGACGGCGGCTGGGTCGATTCGGGCACTGGACGGCAGCGCGATTCCGGCACCGACCATCACGTTGGGCGTCGGTCAGCCGAACATCCACGTCAGCTACACGCGCAAATCGCAGCAGCTGATCCAGTTGTACTCGAAGCCGACGCCGGAAATGGCGCTGCATTTCGACGGCTACAACGTCGCCGAGAAGCCCGTCGTGCCGGTGCAGTTCGACCTGTACCGCGTGGTATTCGGCCCGGCTGCGACCGTGAACGTCATCGGCGACAACCTCGCGCAGCTCGAGCTGAAAGGCACGGTCGAGCGCGATCCGACTCGCTCGGCCGGCACGCTCAGCAATCCGTTCTCGCAGTTCGGCACGCTGAAGATCTGACCATGCTGACGGACTACCAGGCGATCTACAGCCCTGCCTATTTTGGGCGTGGTGCTGTCCACGTCGGCCGGCCATTGCGAGGCGACGGCTCGGTCGACGCGCTTGGTTGGCAGCAACGTGCGGCCGGATCTGCATTGCAGCTGCCGCCGGGCCGGCCGATCGGCAATGCGCGACGCCTGGACGTCACGCCGCAGCTCACGCGGCTGAACGTCTCTGCGTGGGACGCGACGGACAACACGATCGTCGATGGTGTCACGCTCGCGCTGGAGCTGTACGGCCATGGTGGAGCGAACCTCGCCGTGGCGTTAGGCAGCTCGCACAGTCAGGCGGTCGGCACGCGACACGACGACGTCATCCAGGTAAGTCACGCCGCAATGCCGGCCGGCAGCATGCTCTTCACACGTCATCTTGTCGACGTCAATTTTCCTGTCATCTGCCAGCCCAGCTGGACGACGTGGGAAGAAGGTGTGCACTGGACTCGAACCGAGCACGGCCCGCAGATCCTGGTCGGTTCCAGTGGTCCGAGTGGCGCATCGATCCAGGTGTCGTATACGTCGGCCGGTGGTGCCGAGGAAGTGTCGGGAAGCTACCGCATCGGCGAGATGAGCCTCGCCTACGCCGGGATCAATCGATACGACCGATCGGCGGTCCGTCTGGACTGCTATCGCGCCAGCATCGCGTCTGTCGACGGCATGCCGATGATCAGCGAATCGATCGGCGTCGTCACGCTTACGTTCAACCTCATGCCCGTACGCTTTGGCCGCGGCGATCTCCGTTGGTATCGCCGCATCACCGGGACTCATATGGCAGGTGCCTATGCCTAACCAGCAGTTTGCGCGCGGGATCTTTGCCCAATTCGGCACGATCGAAAATCCCTTCCAGAGCCCGAACGGGATGGAAGAAAACTTGCGTCTAATCGACGACCACATCGGCCCGTATACGCTGAACGGTCCGGTCGCGCCTGACGAACCGTATCCGGAAGACGCTGCAAACGGCGATGGTCAAATCTACACCGATGGTACATACGCGATTTATAACGGGAGCGCATGGAAACGCTATCCGGCATTCAAGGGCATCACGTTCGTCGAACTGAACGGCTCGATCTGGACCAATACCGGCACGAGCTGGCGCGTTCCGGTAATCGCACCGGTGAGCCCAAAACAGTTTGGGGCAAAGGGTGATGGCGTTACGTACGACGACGACGCACTCGACCTGTGGTGTGCGTATCTTCTGGCATCGGGACGAAGCGGTTATCTCGACGCAGGCGTGTACAAGCGCCGGACGCCATGGGTCATTGATCTCAGCTCCGCATCGCCGAAGGGCTTGAAGATATTCGGTGATGGGCAGCAGACGTCGTTTATCGACGTCAACGACGTCACCACTTCACCCGCCATCCTCATTACCGCTTTGCCAGACAGCGACGGGGCGGGTTTTTACAGCTCGTTCCGAGATTTTGCCATTCGCGGCAACATGCCGGGCACGTTGCTGATGCTTGGGCCGGCGGACAATTCCGCAGCGTTGAACGCGATCGAGTTCAGCAACCTGTGGGTCGGCAACCACAGCACGTCTGGGGATGCAAACGCGATCCAGGTCAACTATGTGTTGGGATCGAAATTCGACAACGTCGTCGCTGCAAACAATCACGGCGGTGACGCATGGAGACTCTGTGCGGCTGCGTTTTGTACGTGGATCGGCGGAGCGGGAACGTGGGCGCAACGCGGGATGCACCTCATGTTCAACGAGAGTCCCTACGGGACGATCGCCGGGAATCTGTTCATCGGTATCGACTTCGAGGAAAACGTCGAATCCAATATCAAGATTGACACGCCGAATGCACACAACAACGAATGGCGTGGCGGAACGCATGTTTACGTTCCGGGGATGACGCATGCGGTCGATGCGCTGCAGGGCTACAGCAACGTCATCAGCAACCCGAGTATCAATACGGGTGCGGTGCAGGCCACCTTCGCGAACTTCTTCGCCAATCATGTCGGCGTCGCCGTTCAGGGAGTTGCCGGGCTTTTCTACGGAAACGGCCCGGGCAATCCGACGTTCAATGCGTATATGTCGGCGGCCCAGGCACCGACCCCGGCCACGTGGTCGAAGATCAATTTCAACACGATTGACTTCCAAAACGGCAACTCCTACGCACCTTCGAATCAGCGGTTCACGTGCCAGGTGCCGGGCGTATACGACTTCAGTGTGCTGATCCGAGTCACGGCGACGAACTCGTCTCTCGCGACACATCAGCTCTCGCTCTATCGGAACGGGGGTGAGATGAGGACTTGTGTTCAAAACGTCGCAGCTGGAACGAACACCATCACGATACAGCTCACGGCTCAGTGTGTCCTTTCAGTGGGTGACTACGTCGAAGCGTACGCAAATCTTGCAGCGACGAGTGGCGCGCCTTCTATCGGAGGCGGGAATGCCGCTAGTTACTTGTCGGGTGCGCTACGGAGTATTTAAACGCCCAACGCATTTACAACCTCTTACATTAGTGGTGACTCTGATGAACCTGTTTAACCGCCCCACACCGAAGAAGCTCGGCGACGTCGACGTCGAGGTCACGCTGCTGGCATGGAGCCAGTTCGACGACGCGATCGCGATCGGCACGTGGATGCAGCAGTTCCCCGACATGATGCCGACCATTGAGGATCTGGCGAAGCTGCGATCCGACAGTGATTTGCGCAGCGCGATCGACCGCATTGTCACCGGTTGCATTTCGATGCCGACTGATGAAGTCGCGCCACAGGGCGAGGAAGCTCGCGTGAAGCGCCTTTCGGCGAGTGACGTCCAGGCGATGCCGGTCATGATCCTCCTGGAAGCAGTGCTCCTCATCATGGAAGTGAATCTGGATTTTTTTTTGCAGAGCCTGAGGACGTGTATGGCGATCAGAAACCGGATGCCGTTGACTGGTTCGCCATTGCTCAGCAGCTCATCGGCGCCGGCCACGACCGAGGTGCCCTCCGCGGCTACACCCTCGGCGAGCTGACCGGATACCTGCACGCGATCGCGGAGCAGGCTGAACTGAAAGCCCAGCACCAGGCGATCCATACGGTCGCCGCCCTGGCGGGACATGGATCGTAATCGGAGCACCACGTGACATCAGAGCTTTCCGTCGCACTGCGCGTACAGCCCAAACTGGATGATGCCCGGCGCGCGCTCAGCGAACTCAAGCGGGAACTCAACGACCTGCGCCAGAGCGCGCAATCGACGACGGCTGCGGTCAGCTCGGCGGGGAGCTCGCCGACGTCGACGTCGGCGACTGACCCAAACGCAGCTGCAGCCAACCAGGCGGCAAGCGCTTCGGCCACGGCGACGACCGCATTACAGCAGCAAACACAGGCTGCCGGCCAGGCGGCGCAGGCTGCAGCCAAGCAGGCCACCGCGACGCAAGGCGCAACCGCTCAGACCACAGCTCTCACCACGCAGACCCAGCAGCAGACGCAGGCGACCACGGCCGCGGCTGCTGCTACCGATCGCGAGCGCGAAGCGATCCAACGCCTTATTGGACAGCTCGACCCCACCGCATACAGCGCGCAGCGCCTGGCCGCAGCAGAGAACGAGCTCAACATGGCGCTCTCCAAGGGCCTGATTACTGTCGATCAACACAACCGATTGATGGCGCAGGCACAAAAGCAGCTTGGAGGTACCGGCGCATCCGCCGGTCAGACCGTGCAGGCCATGCGCCAGTTGCCGGCGCAGATCACCGACGTCGTCACCAGTCTGTCGTCAGGCATGCCGGTGTGGATGGTTGCGATTCAGCAGGGTGGCCAGATCCGCGATTCGTTCGGCGGGTTCGGTGCCGCGTTGCGTGGTGTGTTCTCGCTCATCACCCCTGTCACCGCCGCGATCGCGGTCATCGGCGGTGCCATCGGGGCATTCGCACTCAGCGTGTACAAGGGCGAACAGCAGTTACTGGCGTTCAATATCGCACTGCAGTCGACCGGCAACGCGGCGGGCGCGACGCTCGGCCGCATCGAATCAGTCGCGAAGGCAGCGCACGACGTCAGCGGGATTAGCGAGGCTGCAGCACAGTCGGCTGCGATTGCGATGGTGCAGACCGGGCGCCTCGGGATCGAGACAATCGGCAACCTGACGAAGGCGATCTCCGGCTATGCAGAGACGACCGGTCAAGACACGGACAAAGCGGCCGCAAGCCTCGCTCGGATGTTTGTTGACCCGAAGCAAGCAATCAAGGAACTGGACGACCAGTTCAATCTGCTGACGCCGGCACAGCGGGCATACATCAATCAGCTCATCGAACAGGGGCAAACCGAGCAGGCGCAGCTGCAGATCAGCGAGGCATTGGCGCAGCGCTTCGGCAAGTTGCTGCCGGAGAACCTCGGCGTGCTGCAGCGTGCGCTCAAAGGTATCTCCGATGCGGCGAAGGAAGCGGTCGGCTGGATGATGTCGCTCGGCAAGCAATCGTCGCTCGAACAGCAGATCAAGGATTCTCAGGCGCGGATCGAGCAACTGACCAGTCGGAACACGTCGCCAACCATGTCAGCGCTTTTCGGCACCGACAAGGCACTGGCCGACGAGCAGACGAAGCTGGCGAACCTGAAACAAAAGAAGGCCGCCGAAGACAAGGCGGCCGACGAAGCCGAGGCGAAGGCGGCGAAGGATCGGCACATCAAGGCTTTGCGGGACGATTTTGAGTCGCAGACGAAGACGTATCAGACCGCGCGGGAGAAGATCGCCGACGAGAAGAAGAAGCTCGATCAGTTGCTTGCGGCCGGCCCGGCCGGCGGCGGCATTTCACAGGCTCAGTACAACGAGCGCCTGAAGGCCGTCACCGACCGAGCCAACCGGGGCCAGGGAGGCAATGCCGGTGCGATCGCTGCCGCACAGGCGAAGGCCGATCTCGAAACGTTGCGCAAGACGTTCCAGGAATCCGATGCACTGATCGTCAAGGCGCTCGAAAATGGCCGCCTGTCCATCAACGATGCTTACGATAAACGCACGGATGCACTGCATAAGGAAGTTGCTTCAGAGCGAGAAATCCTTGAGACCGAACTCGTCAATCCGAAGACGAGCAAGCAGCGGCGCATCGAGATTCAAGCGCAAATCAAGGGTCTCGACGCTGAGCTTGCCAAGGGCGACCGCCAACTTGACGATTGGCGTAGGAAGGAGGAACTCAAACTCGCGAATCTTACTGTCAAGCTGCGTATCGATACGGCGAATTTGACCGGGCAATTCGATCGGTCAGCAATCGAGCAGCAACTGCGGACGCAGTATGCCGACCAGATCAAAGCATCGTTTTCGCTGAGCGACCCGGCTGAAGTCATTGATTCGCAGCAGCGAATCGAGATGTTGATCGAGGCCGGTTCTGCACAAGCTGAGTTCAATGCGAAGCTGGAAGAAGCTTCGCGTCTGCAGGCGCAGCTGGGTGTGATCGAGCAGGAATACCAACAGCGCGCAGCCCGCGGGCAGATCAGTCAAATTGAGGCCGAAGCGCAGATCAATCATGCGCGAGCCGCGCAGGTTCCCGTGCTGCAGGCGATCGTCGACGAATTGCAGCGGATCAAGGGAGCGATGCCGGCGGATGCTGCTGCCGCGATCGACAAGATGTCAACCAGCGTCGGTGCGCTGCAGAACCAGGTGGCGGCAGCGACTCCGGTCGTCGTGGATCTCGGCACGCGCCTCAAGAACACCCTCGTCGACGGTGCTGCCGACGCTGCCGCGTCCGCGGTGTCGAACTTCGAGAACCTCGGGCAAGCCGCATCGACCGTGCTCAAACAGATCGCAGCGGACATCGTGCGCTCCGACATCAAACGTCTGCTGACAAACCTGTTCACGCCCGATTCGACCGCAGGCGGTGCGACGTTCTTCGGGTCCATCATCGGTGGCGTGAAGAGCATTTTCGGATTCGCCGAGGGCGGGCTGATTCGCGGCCCCGGCACGGGCACGAGCGACAGCATTCCGGCTTTGGTCGGCGGTGCACGGCCGATCGCCGTGAGCAACGGCGAGTTCATCCAGAACGAACGCGCGGTGCAGCACTACGGCCTTCCGTTCATGGAGGCCGTTCGAACGCTGCGCCTTCCGAAGCCGGCGTTCGCGTTCGGCGGGCTCGTGTCGGCGACTCGCGCGGCTTCGCGCTTTGCGACCGGCGGCGCAGTCTCCAGTGCGACGCCGACGACGAGCAGCGCGACCTCGACGCGGGTCGAGCTGGTCAACCAGGACACGCCCAAGCGCGCAGTCTCGGCGGAATCCTATTTCGACGGGAAAGACATGGTCACCCGGGTGGTGCTCGCAGATGCGAACACTAACGGGCCAATGACGCGTGCGCTCAAGGGTGCGCTGAGCCGGAGCTGATATGGCCTATACCAAGTTTCCCGCCTATGCACAGCACATGCTCGACGACACACAGTTGCAGGCAACGACGGGCGTCGAGCGCACCGAGATGGACGACGGCTTCATCGCACAGGTGCCGATTCAATCGCTCTCGCGGTACGAGGTTGGACTGACGTATCGGCTCCGCAGTCCCGAGGATCGCGAGGCTTTCGAGCACTGGCGCAGCACGGAGCTCGTCCAGGGCGCCCGTTACTTCGCTTGGCCGGATATCTTCGATCCGGCCGGGACTGCTGTCCGGCGCGCACGCATCGTCAACGGGACGGTCACGTACAAGCTGCTCGACAAGCTGATGCAAAACTTCTCCGTCTCGTTCACCCTCGAATTCTGGAGGTAACCCCGTGGCACGTAAGTCGCCCATTTTCCGCCGCGCGGCCCAGCAACTTGCGCCGGCCGACATGCCGCTCATCCTGCTGGAGATTTCGCACGCGCTGCTCGCCGAGCCGCTGCGATACGTCAACGACAACCAGGACATCATGAGCAACGGCAACAACTACGTCGCCTGCGCCTTCCAGTTCGTGTGGCCGGACGACCAGGATCAGCAGGCACCTGTCTCGCAACTCTCAATCGGTAATCTCGGCGGTGGGCTCGGTGCGTTCTTCGAGCGTACGCACGGCGGCAAGGGAACGCGCGTGACCGCCCGGCAGATCATGCGCAGCAACCCCGATTTCATTGAAGACGAATTGCGCCTCGATCTGCGAAACATCCAGGTCACGACTGTCGCCGTATCGGGACAGTTGGGCTATGCACGAATTCTCGACATGCCGGGCACTGCATATACGTATCGGCCGGAAACGGCGCCGGGGATTTTCTGATGGCGCACTGGACTGAGCGCTATCTCGGTATCCCGCATGCGGAACTCGACTGCGGACAGCTCGTCGAGCGAGTGTTACGTGAGCAGTTCGGCCGCAACGTACGATTCCCGCGCCGTCAACATGACGACCTCGCGCACCGCTCATCGCTGATCGTCGATCACGCTGCCGAGTTCGCGGAACCGATTGCAGCGCCTGTCGACGGTTGTGGTGTGTTGATGTGGGCGCGCGGCCGCCGCGCTCACATTGGTCTGTATGTCGTCGTCGAGGGCATCCCCTACATCCTGCATAGCGACCAGGCCACTGGCAGTTCGGTCTTGTCTCCGCTCCATCGGCTTCCCGCTTGGTATCGAATCGAGGGCTATTACGCATGGCTGTAACCGTACTTCCGGCCGCTCAGGTCGTCTATTCGCCGAATCCGCTCCGGCCGGCTGCAGACCGGGAAAGCCGAAGCGTCGCGCTGACAGGCGGCGATACCGTGCGCGCGATCATTGACCGGATCGGGCTGGGCGGTACGGTTTTGGCCGTCTTGCTGAATGGGCGCGCGATTCCGAACGATCTGCTATCGAGCACGGTGGTCGCGGGTGGCGACATGCTCGTAATTCGCCAGACGGTCGCCGGCGTCGAGGCCAGCAAGGTTGCAGCCTGGGCCATCATGCAGTTAGAGGTCGGTGCAACAGTGGCCGCCGTGATCGGTGCGACGGTCAGCTTTGCGGTCGGTGCGGCGATCGCCTTCGTTGCAACGACGATCCTTGGCTCGCTAACCGCCCGCCGGCCGTCGACCTCCTCGGGCTCCAATGACGATTCGCCGACCGCATTTTCGATCGAGGGCGGCAGCAACAGCGCTCGGCCGTACGATCCACTGCTGATCGTGCTCGGTCGGCACCGCGTGTTTGCCGACTACGGTTCGCGCCCGTTCGGCGAATTTATCCTCGACCCAAGCACGACGACCGAGGTCATCAACGCCACACCGCAGACGGTGCAACTGGTTCCACCTGAGTTCGGGTTCAGTGGGTTTCCGCCAGAGGTGGATGAGCCGTGGGTGTTAATCCGTTCGGACGCGAACTACGACTACTACGGCGACAACGCTGTGCGGTCGTATGTGACAACGGACGGACCGGTCACTCAGCCTCATACGTTCGTCGCAAGGCACAGCACTGATGGTTCCGGCAGTGGGCCGGATCAGGCTACGACCTACGAGCAGTTCGTACAGGCGGATCCTTCCGGTTTTTTCCCGCCGCAATGGTTGCCGATGGATACGCCGCAAGCCGTTATCACGCGCTACGGCTACACGGTGACGTACAAGACCGAGCAGCTCGTCAGCATCTTCAACTATGGGTTCGGCGACCTTTCTGTCAGCGATCGGCGCGTTGGCGCGAACGACTTGGCGCAGTACAACGCGGTGCAGCTGGATGTCAGCTCGGTGCCACCCGGGCAAGGCGATCGCACCCAACTGATCGGCTACAGCAGCCCGAATTGGCCAAGCAACAGCTATCCGGGCAATGTGCAAACGATCGAGGGCGGTGCATTAGAGCAGCACGCCAACGTGCTGAATGGAGGCTGGATCGAGCGCCAGGGATCGATCGCCGCACGGTTCATCCAGATTGACATCAGCGGTCGCCTGCTACGTCAGGAGGCGGGCAATATCGCCAACCTGTCGTGCACCTTCGAAGCCGAGTATCAGACGCCGGGCAACAGCACATGGTTGCCGTTTCCGTTTTCACCGATGACGATCACAAATGGCTCGACGCGGATCGTGCGCGAGACATTCTCCGCATACCTCGACCAAGTCGCCATCAAGGTCCGCGTGCGGCGGACGACGGTCGAGCCGACCGATGCGAACCAGGTCTCGGAGCTCCAACTGATACGGATCAAATTCTTCCGTGATGGTGATGCTCTGTATCCCGCTCAGCGTCGTGAAGGGTTGATCATTCGCGCGACTGGCCAGCTCAATGGACAGGTCGATCGTCTGTCGGCCCTCGTCGAAATGAAATGCTGGGTGTGGGCATCGAATCAGCCTTGGGACGGGTCGATACCCGGAACCGGCAACGGCGCTTGGATCTGGCAGGCGTCGGTCAATCCTGGGTTCCTGTATCTCTACTACGCCCGTGGCGGGTTTCTCAACGCGAGCGCCGCGCCGGCACACCTCGGGCTCGCGGGCTGGCTCGACGAGCCGAACCCGACCAACGGCGAGCGGATCTTCGGCGCGGGCCTCGCCAACACCGATATCGACTACGGCACGTTGATCGCCTGGGCTCAGTGGTGCGCAGCGCAGAATCTTGAATGCCATCTCAGCCTGGCCGACGTGAAGAGCGTTTTCACGGTGCTCAACACGATCGCAGCCGCCGGCCGCGCGCGCATGAGCTGGGCGCCGGGCAAGCTGAGCGTCTGGTGGGAGGCCGCGGGCCAGCCTTCGACGGCTGCGTTCGGCGCCAGTAACATCGTCGCTGGCACGTTCAAGATCGCCTACGACACCGACGAGTCCGTCGACGGATTCGTCATGTCCTACACCCAGGCCGACAACGACTACCAGCCCGATGAGGTACGCGCAACGCTGCCCGGCGTCACCCAGCCGGTGAACTGGCAGTCGGTCGACGCTGCGTATTCGATGCCGCGCAGCCAGGCGCAACGGCTGGTCAATCTACTCGCTGCAGCCAAGCACTACTTCCGGCGCTCGATCACGTGGGAAAGCACAGCGTTCGGTCTGACAGTGGCGACCGGCGACGTGATCCAGCTTGCGCATGACCTGACACGTTGGGCTTACAGCGGTCGCCTGATCGCCATCGACGTCGACGCCGGCCGGGTGCGGAGCGTGACGTTGTCGGCCGAGGTCGAGGCAGTGCCGGGTGACACCGAGTTCTGGTTGATGGTGACGCCTCCAGGTGCAGATCCGGTCTCGTACCGATGCGCGCGGCCGGTGGGGCGAACTCGCAAGGTGGAACTGCTCGACGTCTGGTCGGCCGACAGCGCCCCGGGCTGGCTCGATGCCAGCGAGCCGAACTCGGCCGCCAGCTCGTTCTACGAGGACACGGTGCCCGAGGACTGGACTTGGCTGGCCGGCCCCGCGCCGACGCCGGGCAAGCGAGTGCGGATCATCGGAACGGAGCCGAGCAGCGATCGCCGCGTGCGGATCACGGCACGCGACGAGGTGGCCGAGTACTACCCGCTGGAATGGGGACTCGGCAACGTGCCGGGTGTGGCGAGCGGCGAGCGGGTTGTCGCGCGTCTGTTCAATCTGGCAGCGTCGCGAATGGCCGACGGTGGCCAACGGGTGACGTGGGAACTGGATGGCGCGGTCGGTGCCGACGTGCGCGTCGCTGTCGCGGGCGGCCCCGAGCAGCAGGTGCCGATTGCCGGCCGGCTGACGGTTGTTGGATCTGAGCTGTTATTGCCGGCATACGCCCGGGGAACGCGTCTGCATATCCATGCGCTGCCTGTTGCTGCCGGCACACCGGTTGCTATCGAGGGTGACGTGGTCGACGTCGTCGTCTCGTGATCGGCGGTAACCGTCAGTTTCGTGTGGTGTAATCCTGTTTTCCGACACGAAATTATTGCTGCACCTGATTTATCGCGCTTACCCGGCCCGATTTATCGCGCGCGGCTTCACGATGCGCGGCCATGTGCGGCTTGCGTGATCTTGAGGCGTGACGGGCGCGGGCGTCAAGGCATCGGCAGGACGCTGCGATCGCGCCGGATCGTCCGTGTTCGCGCATGCCGATGCCGCACGTTGCCGAAACGGTGACGCGCGGCACGAATCGTAGGCCGATCAACGGGTTAGCGCAGGCTTGCGCAGGATATCCACACGCTTGCCAACAAAATCTGTGGGTAAGTGGCGCGGCGCCGGCCCGGCAGGCCTGCGGTGGTGACGACGAGCATCGGACGACGTACCTCGTCGTGGCGTCGTGATGCGAAGTGCGGCGAAGCGGTGTGCGCGATGGCCATGACTCGCGCCTCGTCTGCATCACGCGTGCCAAAGTCCATCGGATCAAGGGTTTAGCGTCGTGGTGCGCAGGATATCCACAAGCTTGCCAACATTTTCTGTGGAGAAGTCCGCGTTCGCGATGCGGCCGATGCCACGCTTCGCACGCGGGCTTACGCGGTGCAGATACCGGCCACGCCGACCTTCTGGAACAGGTGCGGGCTGGCGACGGCGGACGACGGATAGGCCGACAGCTTCGCGACGAACTCCGGATGCGTGAAGGCCGCGCGAAACGCGTCCGTCGATTCCCAGATCGCGTAGTTCAGGTAGGTCGGGCTGTCGCCGAGCGCGCGATGAAGCTGCGTCGAAATGAATCCCGGCTGCCGCTTCATGAACGCCGCGTCGTCCTTCCAGACGGCGAGAAAGTCGGCTTCGTCGGCGGGCGCCAGCGTGAACACGTTGACGAGCACGACCGGCGCCGCGTCGATCGCGATCTGTTGCTGGATCGGAAAGGCCGGATCCATCGGCTTGAACTGAGGCATGGGCACTCCTGGTGGGGTAGAGGGCAAACGGGCAGCTATGCGTGGCCGTCTTGGCCGTGCGCGCCGGACATCGCCGACAGCACGCGCAGCGCCGCGTCGAGATCGGTCGAGCTGAAGTCGCCGGCGATGTCGCGAACATGCCGCTGCCACTGCTCGACCACGGCCTGATAGGCCACTTCGCCGCGCGGCGTCAGCGCATACAACGGCGAGCGCTTGTGCGCCGGATTGGGCAACGACAGCACCAGCCCCTCGTCGGTCAGCACGTTGATCTGTTTCAGGACGGCCTGCCGCGTGATGCCCATCGCATCGGCGATCTGCGGAATGTTCGGCGCGTCCGGCGCCATCGAGATCGCGCCCAGCACCTGCCAGCGCGCACTGGTCAAGCCGTGCGGCCCGGCGAAGGTGTTGCCCCATTCGATCAGCAGGCCGTTCAACCGGAATACGGACAGCGCGACGGCGGTCAACTTGTCGGATTTCGTCATATCCAGCTCGGATCGTAAATTGACAACTACTTTACGTAATGGACAACTGGTTGTCAAGTTGACGGATGAGCGTCACCAGACGAAGGGGTTGTTGTATTGCAGCGTGGAGAAGCACGCGAACATCGTCGAAACCTCGACCGGCCTTCGGATCGAGCGGATCGTCTAGGACAACTGACG
Source organism: Burkholderia sp. BCC0397 (assembly GCF_902832865.1). Taxonomy (NCBI): domain Bacteria; kingdom Pseudomonadati; phylum Pseudomonadota; class Betaproteobacteria; order Burkholderiales; family Burkholderiaceae; genus Burkholderia; species Burkholderia sp. BCC0397. The sequence continues at coordinate 59,812 of NZ_CADFDL010000005.1, forward strand.
CGAGCGCGTGCTTGCCCCGCGCCGGCGCATTTGCCGCGCACGCACGACAAACCCTTTTCGATCAAGGGCTTGGTGCCGTTAATGGAAGGTTGTCCACAAGCTTGCCAACATTATCTGTGGACAAGCCGCCCGCCGCCCGCGCATCAGGCCGGCCGCGGAAAGCGCACCGTGACGGTCAGCCCGCGCCCGCCGCGCGTGGTCCCGAGCGCGACGGTCGCGCGATGCTGTTCGGCGATCCGCTTGACGATCGACAACCCGAGCCCGCTGCCCGACGACGTGGCGGCTTGCGCGCCTTCGCCGCGATAGAAGCGTTCCCACACGTCCGTGCGTTCGGCCTCCGGGATGCCGGGGCCGTCGTCGGCGACTTCGAGCACGGGCGTCGTGCCGTCGATGCGCGCCGACACGTCGACGCGCGCGCCTTCGCCCGCATAGCGGATCGCGTTGTCGACGAGGTTGTTCAGCAGCACGCGCAACGTGTCGGCATTGCCCGCGGCCATCACGGGTGCGCCGACGATCGCACCGAGATCGATCCGGTGCGCGTCGGCGACGCGCGCGCGGTCCGACACCACCGAGCGGCACAGCGCGGCGAGATCGACCGGCGCCGACGCAGAGGCGGCCGCCTGCGCATCGGGTTCGAGGCGCGCGAGCGTCAGCAACTGTTCGGCGAGGTGGCCGAGGCGCGTCGTGCCCGCATGGATTTGCGCGAGGATGTGCTCGCGTTCGTCGGCGCTCGCCGCGCGTCGCAGCAATTCCGACTGGATCGACAGCCCCATGATCGGCGTGCGCAGCTCGTGCGCGGCATCGGCGATGAAGTGCCGCTGCAACGTGAACGAGCGGTCGAGGCGTGCGAGCAGGTCGTTGATCGCTTCGGCGAGCGGGCGCACCTCGTTCGGCATCGATGCGACGTCGACCGGCTCGAGGTTGTTCGCATTCCTGCGTTTCAGGCCGGACGCAATCGCCCGCAGCGGCCGCAGCCCCGCGCCGATGCCGAACCACAGGCCGAGCGCGAGCAGCGGCAGCATCGAGAACACCGGCCACAGCAGGTGGACGGCGATGCCCGCGATCGCTTCCCAGCGCGCATGCCGCGCCTGCGCGAGCCGGATCGTCGTGCCGCCGCGCTCGGTCACATAGGTGCGCCACGGCTGGCCGCCGACGTCGACGCTCGCGATGCCCTGCTGCGCGGGCGGAGGCAGTTTCGAATCGCGGTCGGTCGAATACACGAGCGTGCCGTTGCGCCACACCTGCAGCAGTACCGCATCGGGGTCGCTCGCTTCGAAGCCGTGCTTGCCTTTGGCGTGGTTGCTGAACGACAGCTCGCCGTTCGGGCCGACGACGATCTGTTTCGACATGCTGCGCATCTGGTCGTCGAGCAGGTCGTCGAGTTCGCGCAGCGCGCCCCAGTAAGTGCCGGCGCTCGCGACCAGGCCGATCACGCACGCGGCCGGCAGCAGCCACGTCAGCAGGCGCCGCCGCAGCGATGCGTTGCGCCAGCGCGCGACCGCGCGTTGCATGCGCGTCACGTGCCGTCACCGATCCGGTAGCCGACGCCGCGCACCGTGCGGATCATGTCGTGGCCGAGTTTCTTGCGCAGGTTGTGGATATGCACCTGCACAGCGTTGCTCTCGATTTCCTCGCCCCAGCTGTACAGCCGTTCCTCGAACTGTTCGCGCGAAATCACCGCGCCCGGTTCGCGCATCAGCTCGTGCAGCAGCACGAATTCCTTCGGCGACAGCGGCACTTCGTCGTCGTCGAGCCAGACGAGATGCTTGACGGGATCGAGCCGCAGCGGGCCGATCGCGAGCGTCGTCTGCGCGCGGCCTGCATGGCGGCGGCTGACCGCGCGGATGCGGGCGAGCAGCTCGTCGAGCTCGAACGGCTTGACGAGATAGTCGTCCGCGCCGCTGTCGAGGCCCGCGATGCGGTCGGGCACGCCATCGCGCGCGGTGATGATGATCGCGGGGAGGTTTTCGTCGCGGCGGCGCAGCGCGGCGAGCACTGACAAACCGTCGCGGTTCGGCAGTCCGAGATCGAGCAGCAGCAGCCCGTAGCCGGTGGCACGCAGCGCGAGCGACGCGGCGTCGCCGTCCTTCACCCAGTCGACCGCGAAGCCTTCCTGTTTGAGGCCCTGTTCGAGCCCGCTGCCGATCAGCGGATCGTCCTCGACGAGCAGTACGCGCATGGATTCGTGTCTCTCCAACGGGGGCGCCACGGCGCCCGGGGTTGTCATGATAAGCGCACGCGTCTTAGGCCGAGCTTAAATGCGCGCGGTGCGCGGCCTGCTTTCGTACTCGTCCAATGCGGCACCGTGTCGCTTCGGTATACCCTTCAGGTTTGCTTAATCTTACGGTCCGTAATCTGGCGCCGTCGCGTTCAACGGAGCGCGGCGCCGCATCGAAGAAGAGGACCACGATCATGAAACACCTGGCCAGAATCCTGGCGGTGGCGCTCGTCGCGCTGCCTGCCGCCGTCTACGCGCAATACACGGGGCCGTCCGCGCTGACCACGACGACCGTGAAGGAGCTGCTCGCCAACGGCCGGGACGACCAGCACGTGCAGTTGCAGGGGCGCATCGTCAAGCACGTCGGCGGCGAGGATTACGAGTTCGCCGACGCCACCGGCTCGATCCGCGTCGAGATCGACCACAAGCTGTGGGCAGCGGGCCAGCCCGTCAGCGACCAGAACGAAGTGAAGCTGACCGGCGAATTCGAGCGCAAATGGTCGGGCCGCGTGAAGGTCGACGCCGATCACGTCGAAGTACTGCGCTGACCGGTGGGCGCGGGGCCGGTGATACCATGGACGACCGGTTCCCGTTCTCACCAAGATGGCCGCCAATTTCGACGAACTCGCGTCCCGGATCCGGGCGCAATTTTCCGAGCTGAGCCCGCAATTCCAGGCGGGCGCCGCCTTCCTGCTCGATCATCCCGACGAAGTCGCCACGTCGTCGATGCGCAAGGTCGCGCAGCGCGCGCAGGTGCAGCCTGCGTCGCTCGTGCGGCTCGCGCAGCAATTCGGCTTTCCCGGCTGGAACGAGCTGCGCGACCTGTGCGTCGCGCGCGTGCGCACGCGTCCCGAGCCGCTCACGCAGCGCGCGCGCTCGCTCGTGCGGCCCGACGCGAAGGCGTCGCTCGCGCACGACCTGCTCGCCGCGCAGCAGCACAACCTGTCGGCGACCGCCGCGCAGAACGAGCACGCGCTCGCGGATGCGGCGAGGCTGATCCGCAAGGCATCGCACGTGCACGTGGCGGGGTTTCGCTCGTGCTATCCGGTCGCGTTCGGTTTCGTCTACGGTTACCGGCTGTTCCGTCCGACCGTGTCGCTGCTCAACGGCGTCGCCGGTTCGCTCGAAATGGAGCTGCGAACGATCGCGAAGCAGAGCGTGACCGTGATCATCAGCTTCGCGCCGTATTCGGCCGAAGCGACGCGCGTCGCGCAGGCCGCGAAGGCGCAGGGCAGCCGGATCGTCGCGATCACCGACAGCGCGGTGTCGCCGATCGCGCTGCACGCGGACGCGCAACTGATCTTCACGCACGACAGCCCGTCGTTCTTTCCGTCGCTGGTGGCCGCGCATGCGATGGCCGAGGCGCTGGTCGCGCAGTTGCTGGCGCTCGAAGGCAGCGATGCGATCGCGGCGCTCGAGCGGACCGAAGCGGAACTGCACGCGAAGGGCGCGTACGTCGTTTGACGGGCGCGGGATGTGCGGTTTCAGCCAACCTTCATTGACGACCCGACGTAACCGATGACGTTGACCTATGCAGTGACCGATGCGGGCGACGCGGAGGTGCGCAAGCAGATCGTCGCGCCGCTCATCCGCTTCAACGAAAGCCAGGCCGGCCCGGCCGACTTCCGGCCGCTGGCCGTGATCGTGACCGACGCGGCCGGCACGGTGGTCGGCGGCCTGTGGGGCGGTACGGCATTCGGCTGGCTGCATGTCGACCTGCTCGTGGTGCCCGAGGCCGCGCGCGGCCAGGGCGCCGGCACGCGCATCATGGATCTGGCCGAACGAGAGGCCATCGCGCGCGGCTGCCACAGCGCGTGGCTCGACACGTTCGACTTCCAGGCGCGGCCGTTCTACGAGAAGCGCGGCTATGTCCGCTTCGGCGAGCTGCCCGATTATCCGGTCGGGCACACCCGCATCTTCCTGACGAAGACACTCGCGGGCTGAGCGGCGCCGCGCCGCACGGTTGACGATGCCGACGGCCGTCGCCTACGATACCGGGCAGCGACGCAGGTCGCTTCCGGGTCCGCGGAAAGGGTTCAACCCACCTGTCGCAGCAAATCCAGTCTTTCCACATCCTTTGTGCTGGCGGTATTGCGGACCTTCGGCCATCCATGCACGAGGATCCGCATGAAAAAGCTGCCTCCCCACGCCCATCCCGATCATCTGAAAAAGCAGGCCAAGGCATTGTTGCGCCTGTATCGGCAGGGCGACGCCGATGCCGTCGCGCGCTTCGTCGAATTTCTGCCCGCCGCCGCGAATCGCACGCATGACGAAACGCTCGCGCTCGGGCTCCGCCTGCACGACGCGCAGTCCTGCATCGCGCGCGAGTACGGTTTTGCTTCATGGGCCGATCTCGGCGTTTTCGTCGAAACGCATGCGCTCGCGCGGCAGCCACGGTCGCTGCTGATTCGCCGCTGGCTCGATCTCGCCTACGGCGCCGACGTGACCGGCGGCTTCGACGCGGCCCGGCCGCGCGTCGCCGCGCAATTGCTGCTCGACCATCCCGATCTCGTGTCGGCGGACCCGGCCATCGCGTGCGCGGCGGGCGATCTCGACGCGGTGAAGGCGGCGCTGGCCGCCGATCCCGGCTGGATCGCGCGCGCCGGCGGTGCGTTGAAGTTGCCGCCGCTCGTCGCCGTCACGCATTCGCGGCTCGGGCAGCTTCCCGAATTCGCGGCCAGGCTGCGTGCGTGCGCCCGTCATCTGCTCGATGCGGGCGCCGATCCGAACCAGCGGATCGGCAACCGGTATCCGCCGGCCTCGCTCGCCGAGCCCGACGAGTCGGCACCGCTGTCGGCGCTGTATGGCGCCGCCGGCGTCAATCGCGATCCGGCGCTCACCGCGATGCTGCTGGAAGCCGGCGCCGATCCGAACGACGGCGAATCGCTGTATCACTCGGTGGAGAACCCGGCGTGCACGCGCCTGCTGCTCGAGCACGGCGCACGCGTGAGCGGGACGAATGCGTTGCGGCGCGCCCTCGACGTGCCGGACGCGGCCGCGCTCGAATGGCTGCTCGCGCATGGCGGCGATCCGAACGAACCGGCCGGCGAAGGGCCGACGAAGATGTGGGGCGCGCCGTTGCTGCGCGCGATCGCGGTGCGTTGCCCGGCGCGCCATGTTGCCGCGCTGCTGGCGGCCGGCGCCGATCCCCGCGCGCGGACCGCCGCGGGCGTCAGCGCGTACCGGCTCGCGATGCAGACCGGGTTGTCCGACGTCGCGGCGCTGTTGCGCGCGGCCGGCGCGGAGGAGGCGCTCGATGCGCAAGACGCGTTCGTGGCGGCCTGCGCGCGCGCCGATGCCGACGACGCGCGGCGCATCCAGGCACGCCATCGCGAACTGCCCGGTGCGCTGTCCGATGACCGGCTGCGGCTGCTGCCGGACGCCGCCGCGTGGGGTTCGCGCGATGCGGTGAAGGTGATGGTCGAACTGGGCTGGCCGATCGCCGCGCGCGGCGGCGACTGGGACGCGAGCGCGCTGAATCACGCGGTGTTCCGCGGCGACGCCGAACTGCTGGCGTTCCTGCTCGCGCACGGCGCAAGCTGGCGCGACCTGCACGGGTTCGGCAGCGACGCGCTCGGTACGTTGTCGTGGGCGTCCATCAACGAACCGGAGGGCGTCGGCGACGCCGACTGGGAAGCGTGCGCGCGCGTGCTGCTCGCGCATGGCGTGCCGCCAGCGGTGCGCGATCCGTCGAATCCAGATGGCGTGCTGATCGACGGTCGCGCGATGCGCTTCTCCGAGGCCGTCACCGACGTGTTGCTCGGCGTCGACGCCGGGCTGCCGGCATCGACGTGAACCGACGCGGGCGGCCATGCGTGGCGGCTGGCAGTCGGCACTGGCGAGTTTTTCCTGTTGCGCGACGACATTTCGGCGAACGCTGAAACGTCGCGTGCACGACCGGCGTAAGCTCACCGTCAACACCTTCCCGGAGTTCGCGATGCCCCGTTCCGACCTGCAAGCCCGCCACGCCGAAGCCTTCCGTGCGCTGCATACGCGCCCCGGCGCGTTCATCATCCCGAACCCGTGGGACGCCGGCACCGCGCGCCTGCTCGCGATGGCCGGCTTCGAGGCGCTTGCCACGACCAGCGCCGGCTACGCGTTTTCGAAAGGGCAGCCCGACAACGCGATCGACCGCGACGCGATGCTCGATCACATCGCCGATCTCGTCGCCGCGGGCGGCCTGCCCGTCAGCGCCGATCTCGAGAACGGCTTCGGCGACGCGCCCGACACGGTAGCCGAAACGATCCGGCTGGCGGCCGAGGCGGGCGCGGTCGGCGGCTCGATCGAGGATGCGACCGGCCGCGCCGATACGCCGATCTATGCGCGCGACGCGTCGGTCGAGCGCATCGCGGCGGCCGTCGACGCGGCGCGCGCGCTGCCGTTTCCGTTCACGCTGACCGCGCGCTGCGAAAACTACCTGCACGGCCGCCGCGATCTCGACGACACGATCGCGCGGCTCGTCGCCTATCGCGACGCCGGCGCCGACGTGCTGTATGCGCCGGGCATCACCGACGCCGACGAGATTGCGGCGGTGACCCGGGCGGTCGGCGCGCCCGTCAATGTCGTCATGGGCCTGCAGGGCGGGTTGCTGAGCCTCGACGAGCTGGCGGCGCTCGGCGTGAAGCGCGTCAGCGTCGGCGGCGCGCTGGCGCGGGCCGCGTTCGGCGCATTCCTGCGCGCGGCGACGGAGATGAGGCGCGACGGCACGTTCACGTTTACCCGGGCGGCCGTACCGGGGCGCGATATCAACCGCTGGTTCGCTGCGCCGGATAATTCACCGATTTTGTTCGATGAATGAGCCCCAATAAAATCAGGAATCGTTTCCACTTAAGCATTGATTGACAATAATCAACCGGTTTCGCGTCCGCATTAATTGTCGATGGCGACGAGAAAATCGTCGTTTATTCTCCGCATTCCGCCCGATCGGCTGCAGCCGGCGCGCAAACCGCGCCGGGTATGAGGCTCGGCGGGCCGTCATACGTGACGATGCCGCGCATTGTTGCAGGTTGCCGTTCAGAACGTTTCAGTGCAGGGGAGTTGCCGGATTATTTTTTGATTGATAATCTGCGGCACGTTCCAATGACCGGTGAGTGGGCCGCCGGGAATATCAATATATTCAATATATAAAAAGCTGAGAGAGCGATGACGATCCGAGAAAATCACCGAGTCAGGTTTCGCGTGGGCGATGTCGTGACGCTGAAAACGGGCGGGCCGCGCATGACCGTCACGTATGCGGGACCGGTCGTGTTCGACGACGGCGACTGGCTGATCTGCCAGTGGTTCGACGAAAACGGCGAGTTCCGGCAGGAAATGTTCCCTCACGACACGGTGGTGCCCGAGCCGCGCGCGATTTCGGCCGGGCGGGTCCGGCTGCGCATGCAGTCGCACCGCTACCGGTCGGCGGCCTGACGCCGGCCGGGCGCTGCAATGCCGCCGGGCGACGGGCGGCCGGCGGCCGGCGGCGCGTGGCGCCCGTGCGACGACATTTCACGCCATCCCGAAACATGCGGCGGTGCGCTGCGCCGATACTGAACGCATGAACCCGACCGATCCGATTGCCGCGGTCACGCACCGCGATCCCTATCCCTATTACGCCGCGCTCGTCGACGGGCCGCCGCTGGCGTTCGACGCTACGCTCGGCCTGTGGGTCGCGAGCCGCTCGGCAGCCGTGACGGCCGTGCTCGGCCATCCGGCCTGCCGGGTGCGCCCGCTGGACGCGCCGGTGCCGCCCGCGTTGCGCGGCACGACGGCCGGTGCGCTGTTCGGCGAGCTGGTGCGCATGAACGATGGCGCGTCGCGACACGACGTGCCGAAGCAGGCGTTGCGCGCGGCATTCGCGCCGATCGACACGGATGCGCTGCGCGATCGCGCCGACGCGCTTGCCGCGCGACGGCTGCCCGCGCCCGGCGATGCCGACGCGTTGAACGCGTGGTGCATGACGGTGCCCGTGTGCGCGGTCGCCGATCTGCTCGGCTTCGACGAAACGCAACTCGACGACGTTGCGGCGCGGGTCGTCGAGTTCGTCGCCGCGCTGTCGCCGCTGTCGGATGCCGCGGCGCTGGCGCGAGCGAGCGACGCTGCGCGGCAACTGCTCGACCGTATGACGGAACGCGTCGCGCAGTCGCAGGCGCACGACGGCACGCTGGTCTCCGCGGTGCAGCAGGCAGCCCGCGCGTCGGGCTGGCAGGCGAGCGGCGCGCTAGTAGCGAATCTCGTCGGGTTGCTGTCGCAGACGTGCGAGGCGACGGCCGCATGGCTCGGCAATGCACTCGTGGCATGGAACGGCGAAGCAGGCGTGATGCCGGACGCGGCCGCGCTCGACGCATTCGTCGCCGAAGTCGGGCGTTTCGATTCACCGGTGCAGAACACGCGCCGCTTCGTCGCGGCACGCACGACGATCGAAGGCGTGAGCGTCGAAGCCGGCGACGCGATCCTCGTCGTGCTCGCCGCGGCGAACCGCGATCCGGCCGTGCATCGCGATCCGCACCGGCTGATGCCCGGCCGCACGGCAGGGCCGAATTTCGGCTTCGGCACGGGGCCGCATGGATGTCCGGGCGAACGGATCGCACGGGCGGTGACGGCGGGGGCGTTCGCGGCGCGATTGCGCGCGGGCGGCTGGCCGCCGCGCGATGCGCTGAAGTGGGATTACCGCGCGTCGACCAACGTCAGGATGCCGAAGTTCGACGCGATGCGGTGAAGGGGAAAGAGGGACTTAACGGCAGCCTTGCTTTTCCGCCCATCGCTCCTGGGCGGCGACGCGGCGCTGCACGCGTTCGACGAGGCCGGTCGAGAAGGTCCGCATGCTGACGCCGCGGCGCTTCGCGAGGATCGTCTGCGCGACGTCGGTGCTCGGATTCGGCTGGCACGCCCAGTACAGCGTCATCAGCCAGCCGATGCCCGTCCACGCGAACAGCGCGTTGAACATCGCAATCGTCAGCTTGTCGTGCCGGCCGCGCCGGTCGGCAATGACGGCCGGCAGGAAATAGAGCGCGATCGCTGCGACTGAACCGGCCACTTGAATCAGGACTGCATCATGCATGGTGCTGCTCCGTCCGAACTGCAATGAGGCTGATTGTCGCGCTTTTTCCGTTTGTGTGCAGGCAATTGATTGTTGCGCTTTTAGTGACGATCAGGCGGCTTCGGCGTCCGCCGGCTGCACTTCGTTGCTCAGCGCGAAACCTTCGTCGAGCCAGCCCGTCACGCCGCCGATCATCAGCTTGACCGGGCGGCCGAGGCGCGCGAGCCGGATCGCCGCGCGCGCGGCGCCGTTGCAGTGCGGCCCCGCGCAGTAGACGACGAACAGCGTGCCGGCCGGGTAACCGGCGAGCTTGCTTTCGATGATCTTGCGGTGCGGCAGGTTGCGCGCGCCGGGCACGTGGCCGGCAGCGAACTGGTCGGGGCCGCGCACGTCGAGCAGCACGAAATCGGGCGTGCCGGACGCGAATGCGTCGTGCACGTCCCAGCAATCGGTCTCGAAGCGCAGCGATGCCTCGAAATGCGCGAGGGCGGCGGGGCTGTCGGCGGCGGGGACGTCGGTGACGTAGGACATGGTGAGGCTCTCCTGGTTGAACGGGCACGGAACGCGCCGCAATGAAGGGCAGTATCGCGGTTCGGCGCGTTTCGCGGCAGTGGCGCGATCGACAAGTTCCAGTAACATCGCGCCATGCACAATCATCTCGTCGTCGCGCTCGCCTACGATCGCCTCTGCACGTTCGAATTCGGCTGCGTGGTCGAACTGTTCGCGCTCGAGCGCCCGGAACTTGGCGTCGACTGGTATCGCTTCGCGGTATGCGCGAGCGAGCCGGGGCCCGTGCGCGCGGCGGGCGGCATTACCGTTGCCGCGGCCTACCGGCTCGCGACGCTCGATCGCGCGGACACCATCGTGATTCCCGGCTGGCGCGATCCGGACGAGCTGCCGCCCGAGCCGTTGCTGAAGAAGCTGCGGGCCGCCCACCGGCGCGGTGCGCGGCTCTGCTCGATCTGTTCGGGCGTGTTCGTGCTGGCGGCGGCCGGCGTGCTCGACGGTCTCACCGTGACGACTCACTGGCGGTATGCGGAACGCCTGCAGGCGCGTTATCCGGCGCTGCGCGTGAATCCCGATGCGCTGTACGTCGACGAAGGGCAGATCGTCACGTCGGCCGGCTCGGCGGCGGGGCTCGACATGCTGCTGCATCTCGTGCGCCGCGATCACGGCGGCGCGATCGCGAACCGCGTCGCGCAGCGACTCGTGCTGCCGCCGCATCGCGACGGCGGGCAGGCGCAGTTCGTGCCGCGTCCGGTCGCACCGGGCGGCACCGACCGGCTCGCGAAGCTGATCGACTGGATGCGCGCGCATGCGGCCGAGCCGCACACGCTCGCATCGCTCGCCGCGCAGGCTGCGATGAGCACGCGCACATTGCAGCGTCAGTTCGCGGACGCGACGGGAATGTCGCCGCTCGCGTGGCTGATCCGCGAACGCGTGAACGTCGCGAAGGACATGCTCGAAGCGCAGCCCGCGTTGTCGCTTGCGCAGATCGCGGCGCGTGCCGGCTTCGGTTCCGAGGAATCGCTGCGCCGGCATTTCCGGCGCGTCGCGGCGACGAGCCCGGCCGCGTACCGGCGCGGGATGGATCGCGGCGGCACGTAGCACGCGCCGAACGCGGCCGTTCGTGCGCGATGATGAAAAGAACCACCCATGTGGCGACGGCCACTCATTCCGAAAAAGGATGCCGATGACGATGCTGCCTTCCCGTTTGCCGTTGATCCAGGCCCCGATGGTCGGCTCGCTGAGCCCGCTCGCGATTGCCGTGTGCGAAGCCGGCGGGCTCGGTTCGCTCGCGTGCGCGGCGCTCGGCCCGCAGCAGTTGCGCGACGAGATCGCGGCGATCCGTGCGTGCACGGCCGCGCCGTTCAACGTGAATTTCTTCTGTCATGCGCCGCCCGCGCCCGATGCCGAGATCGATGCGCGCTGGCGCGCGGCGCTCGCCGGCTATTACGCGGAAGCCGGGCTCGACCCGGCCGACGTGAAAGGCGGCCCCGGCCGCGCGCCGTTCGACGATGCGATGTGCGCGGTCGTCGAGGAACTGCGGCCGGCCGTCGTGAGCTTCCATTTCGGACTGCCGGACGATGCGCTGCTCGACCGCGTGCGCCGCACAGGGGCGCAGGTGGTGTCGTCCGCGACGACCGTCGAGGAGGCGCGCTGGCTCGATGCGCGCGGCGTCGACGCGATCGTCGCGCAGGGGGCGGAGGCCGGCGGCCATCGCGGGATGTTCCTGACCGACGATATCCACGCGCAACCGGGCCTGTTCGCGTTGCTGCCGCAGATCGTCGATGCAGTCCGCGCGCCGGTGATCGCAGCCGGTGCGATCGCCGACGGGCGCGGCATCGCGGCCGCGTTCGCGCTCGGCGCCCGCGCGGTGCAGATCGGCACCGGCTACCTGCTGACGCCGCAGGCCGGCCGTTCGGCGCAGCATCGAGCGGCCGTGCGCGCCGCCCGCGACGACGGCACGCGCATGACCAACCTGTACACGGGCCGTCCCGCACGGGGGCTGCTGACGCGCTTCATGCGCGAACAGGGGCCGATGAGTGCGCTCGCGCCCGCGTTTCCGCTCGCGACGGCCGCGGTCGATCCGCTGCGCGGCGCGTTCGAGCGGCAGGGCCGCGACGATTTCTCGCTGCTGTGGTCGGGCGAGGCCGCGGCGCTTGCGCGGGAAGAGGATGCAGGTGAACTGACGCGGCGCCTGTGGGACGACGCGCTGGCGTGCGCCGCGGGGCTGCGCGACGCCTTCCCGCAGGCTGTCTGAACGGCCGAGGAAGGGGGCGCCGGCGGGGGAGCATCGGCGTATGATCTGGATTTTCGTCAGCCCGATCCAGGCACCCCCACCATGACCTCCGTCGACACTACCCCCGTCCTCGACCATGACAAGCTCGTGACCTTCATCGAGCGCAAGTGGAACGATGAAATCCTCCACGCCCTGACCGACTACATCGAGATTCCCGCGAAGAGCCCCGCATTCGATCCCGACTGGGCGAAGCACGGTTATCTCGAGCGCGTCGTCACCGACGCCGCGCAGTGGGCCGAACGGCAGCCCGTGAAGGGCCTGAAGCTGGAAATCGTGCGTCTGCCGGGCCGCACGCCGGTGATCTTCTTCGAGTCGCCGGCCACGCGCTCCGGCAGCACCGACACGATCCTGCTGTACGGCCACCTCGACAAGCAGCCCGAATTCGACGGCTGGCGCGCGGACCTCGGCCCGTGGACGCCGAAGTTCGAGAACGGCAAGCTGTACGGCCGCGGCGGCGCGGACGACGGCTATGCGATCTACGCGAGCCTCGCGGCGCTCGGCGCGCTCGACGAGCAGGGCATCGAACGGCCGCGCTGCGTCGGCCTGATCGAGACCTGCGAGGAGTCGGGCAGCTACGACCTGCTGCCGTACGTCGACGCATTGCGCGACCGGCTCGGCCAGGTATCGCTCGTCGTGTGCCTCGATTCGGGCGCCGGCAACTACGACCAGATGTGGCTTACCACGTCGCTGCGCGGCCTCGTGTCCGGCGACCTGCAGGTCGAGGTGCTGGAAGAAGGCATCCACTCGGGCGTGTACGGCGGCATCGCGCCGTCGAGCTTCCGCGTGATGCGCCAGCTGTTCGAGCGCCTCGAAGACGCGAAGAACGGCAACCTGCTGCCGGGCGCGTTCCATTGCGAGATTCCGTCGAGCCGCGTGCGCGAAGCCGAAGCGGCCGCCGCGATCCTCGGCGACACGGTGTGGAAGGGGCTGCCGTGGGCGTGCGGCCAGGATGGCAAACCCGTGCTGCCGACCACGACCGATCCGCGCGAGGCGCTGCTGAATTCGACGTGGCGTCCGTCGCTGTCGGTGACGGGCGCGGCCGACCTGCCGGCGCTCGCCGATGCGGGCAACGTGCTGCGTCCGCGCACCGCGTTCAAGCTGTCGCTGCGCCTGCCGCCGCTCGTCGATGCCGCGCAAGCCGTGCAGCAACTGAAGGAACTGCTCGAACTCGATCCGCCGTACAACGCGAAGGTCACGTTCAAGCCGGACGCGGGCGCCGCGACGGGCTGGGCGGCGCCCGATCTCGCGCCGTGGCTCGCATCGTCGCTCGACGCCGCATCGCGCCGCCACTTCGGCGCGGATTGCGCGTACATGGGCCTCGGCGGCACGATCCCGCTGATGAACGTGCTGCAGGAAGGCTTCCCCGCAGCGCAATTCATGGTGTGCGGCGTGCTCGGGCCGAAGTCGAACGCGCACGGCCCGAACGAGTTCCTGCACGTGCCGTACGCGAAGAAGCTCACGGCGGCGGTGGCCGACGTGATCGCGACCGCGCGCTGATCGTCGCAACGTCCGACGTACCGATTGCCCGACCCGAACTGACTTGATGGAATGTTGCCGATGACCGCACTGCCGACGCCCGATACCGAACCGCTGCGCATGCGCGCCGAACCGCTGCATGCATTCGTCGCGGCGCTCTGGGAACGGGCCGGCAGCCACCCGCGCGAGGCGACGCTCGTCGCCGATCACCTGCTCGGCGCGAATCTTGCGGGCCACGATTCGCACGGGATCGGGATGATCCCGAATTACGTCGCATCGTGGCGGGAAGGGCAGTTGCAACTGAACGCGCACGCGTCGATCGTCCGCGACGGCGGTGCGGTGCTGACGATCGACGGCGGGCGCGGCTTCGGCCAGGTGATCGCGTTCGAGGCGATGGTCGAAGGGATCGAGCGCGCACGGCGCATGGGGATCTGCGCGATCGGGCTGCGCGACGTTCATCACCTCGGCCGCATCGGGCACTGGGCCGAGCAGTGTGCGCGCTCGGGGCTCGTGTCGTTCCATTTCGTCAACGTGCCGGGCGACCTGCTGGTCGCGCCGCTGCACGGCACCGATTCGCGTTTCGGCACGAACCCGTTCTGCGCCGCGTATCCGCGGGCGGGCAAGCCGCCGCTGCTGCTCGATTTCGCGACGAGCGCGATCGCGTACGGCAAGACGCGGGTCGCATACAACCAGGGCAAGCGGGTGCCGGCCGGGTCGCTGATCGACCATCGCGGCGAGCCGACCGACGATCCGGCCGTGATGCACGAGCAGCCGTTCGGCGCGCTGCTGCCGTTCGGGCTGCACAAGGGGTATGCGCTCGCGGCAATGTGCGAGATCTTCGGCGGCGCGCTCGTGGGCGGGCATACGACGTACGGCGATACGCTGCAGAAGACGAGCGCGATCGTCAACGGGATGCTGTCGGTGCTGATCGATCCGAAAGCGTTCGACGCGGCCGATGCCGAACGCGAAGCCGATGCATTCGTCGCGTGGGCGAAGGCGTCGCCGCAGGCCGGCGATGCGCCGGTGCGGGTGCCCGGCGAGCCGGAAGAGGCGAGCCGCGCCACACGCGGCACGGCCGGCATTCCGGTCGACCGCGCGACGTGGCGGCAGATCCGCGAGAGCGCGGCGGCCGTCGGTTTCGACGCGGCCGAGCTCGATGCGTGGACGCAGCGCTGCGAGGCATCCGCATGAGCTGGCAGGCGGAGAAGGCGCACGGCGAGGAAATCGCGTATCAGCTTGCGCCGCTCGGTACGGTCGCCGTCGCACGGTTCTTCAGCGGTGCGGCCTTGCGGCTCGACGGCGTGATGTTCGGCTTCATGTCGCGCGGGTCGCTGTTCCTGCGTGTCGACGACGTGAACCGCCCGGCGTTCGTCGCGGCGGGGATGGGGCCGTTCTCGTATGCACGGCCCACGCGCACCGTCGCGCTCGAGGGCTATTACGAAACGCCGGCCGACGTGCTCGAGGATGCGGGCGCGCTGTTCGACTGGTGCCGCAGCGCGTATCGCGCGGCGCTGCTGGCCGGGCCGCCGAAGCGCAAGGCGAGGGCGGCGTCGAAGACGGTATCCGGGGCGGGGCCGAAAGCCGCGCCGAAAGCTGCAGCGAAAACCGCAGCGAAACCTGCACCGAAACCTGCACCGAAACCTGCACCGAAACCGGAGCCGAAAAAGGTATCCAGGCCAGCGGCGAAATCCGCATCGAAACCGGCGTCGGCGCAGAAAACGAAACCGGCATCGAAATCATCGCCCGCGCCGACTCCGAAGCCAGCGACGAAGCGCAAGCAGACGTAGTACCGATCACGAGAAGCGACAGCCTCGCGATTTTCGCTTTCCTTACTTTCTCGCCCGTCGCGGCCGACCAGCACGCTGCGCGAACAATTTGCCCGCACGATCCGGCGCCCGAACGCATCGAGCTTGACGCGCCGCACATCGTGCATGCTTCACAACGGCGGCCCCGGCGTTTATGATCGGCGCGGGTTGCGCCCGTGCCTCGCGCGACCCGCGCCGGCCTCGCCGCCGGCCCCGCGAACGGCGCACCGGACGCCGCGCGGAACGCTTCCCCACTCATCATTCCAGACGGAGACAGCCGATGCTCGTCCTGATTCTCGGTTTAGCGATCTTCCTCGGTGTGCATTCGATTCGGATCGTCGCCGACGGCTGGCGGTCCGCGACGATCGCGCGGATCGGCGAGAAGGGCTGGAAGGGCGGTTACGCGCTCGCGTCGATCGTCGGCTTCGTGCTGATCATCTGGGGGTACGGGATCGCCCGTACGGGCGGGACGTTGCTGTGGGTGTCGCCGGTCGGCGTGCGCCACCTGACGGGCATGCTGACCGCGGTCGCGTTCGTGCTGATCGCCGCATCGTATGTGCCGCGCAACCGGATCAAGACGCTCGTCGGGCATCCGATGCTGGCCGGCGTGATGGTCTGGGCGGTTGCGCACCTGCTCGTGAACGGCACCGTGCACGCGGTCGTGCTGTTCGGCGCGTTCCTCGTGTGGTCGATCGTCGATTTCGTCGTGTCGCGTGCGCGGGATCGCCGCGACGGTGTCCGCTATCCGGCCGGCGCGCTGGCCGGCGACGTCGCGGCTATTGTGGCCGGACTCGTCGCGTGGGCCGTGTTCGCGCTGTTCCTGCACGGCCCGCTGATCGGCGTGCGGCCGTTCGGCTGAACGGAACGCGCACGCCGGTCGGCCTTTCGCGCGTCAGCGGCGCTTCGCGCCGGCTGCCTGCCTTGCGGTTTGCTCATCAATTGCCGCGGTCGCGGCACGGATGAGCGTGGGTTCAGATCGGTTTGACGAACAACCCGATGGTCAGCGCAGCGCCGATGCAGACGATCGCGATGCGCAGCACGCGTTCGTTCACGCGATGCAGCGCCCACGCGCCGAGCAGGCCGCCGACGATTGCGCCGGCGCCGAGCGCGATCGCCGCGCGCCAGTGCAGGTGCGGCGACGTCAGGAACAGCACGACGGCCGATGCATTCATCACGCCCGCGAGCGCATTCTTCGTCGACATCGCGTGACGTGGCGGCAGGCCGGCCATCGTCAGCGCGGCCATCATCAGGAATCCGATGCCGCCGCCGAAGTAGCCGCCGTAGATCGCGATCAGGAACTGCGAGACCCCGGCCGAGACGGGGCCGAGATGTTGCGCGCCGGCGCCCGGTTTGCGGAAGAAACTGCCCCACGCGAACACGACCGTCGCGAACAGCACGAGCCACGGCACCAGGTGCGAGAAGATCGACGACGGCGTTTTCAGCAGCAGCAGGCCGCCGAGCGCGCCGCCGGCCACGCTGATCGCGAACAGTGCGCGAAACGGCAGCCTGCCCACGCCGCTCACCATGTTCCGGCTCGCCCAGCCCGTCGTGACCTGGCCGGGGAACAGTGCGACCGTCGACGTGATGTTGGCCGCGAGCGGTGACATCCCCGACACGATCAGCGCGGGCAGCGTGACGAACGAACCGCCGCCCGCGAGGGCGTTCTGGAGGCCGGCCCAGAGGCCGGCGAGGATGATGAGGGCGAGCATCGGTGCGGGAACGGGGAGGTGGGGCTTGCTTGCCGGAAGCGGGCAGGCGCGGCGGACGCACGATGGTAATGCAGGATCGCGGGCGCGGGAAGGAACAACGCGGCGGGATAATCCGGCGCGCCGATACGGAACGTCCGCCGCATCGTGGCGGGGTCGAACGTGCCGGCCGGATCCGGCGGAAAACCCCGATTTAACGCTTCATTACGATGGGCTTACCGGAAAGATGCTAGATTCGCCACCGATATCTCATAAAGCGGAAAGGGGCAGACAGATGCTGAAGAAATTGGCCGGGATGGCAGTGGTGGTCGGTGCGACTGCGGTGGCGTCGCTGCCTGCCGTGGCAGGCGACACGAACAACGCACTGGGCGGCGCGCTGGGTGGCGTCGGCGGCGCGGCGGTCGGCAACGCGATCGGCGGGAGCACGGGTGCGATCATCGGCGGAGCCGTGGGCGGCGGCGCAGGCGGTGCGGTGACGTCGAACAAGCGGGAACGCACGGGCGCGGTCGTCGGCGGCGCACTGGGCGGCGGCGCGGGCGCCGCTGCGGGCAACGCGATGGGCGGCACGGCCGGCAGCCTCGTCGGTGCCGCCGTCGGCGGCGGCGCGGGTGCGGCGCTCGGTGGCCACGTGTCGCGCAACAACGCGCGTTCCAACGATCATTACCACGGCAACAAGCACAAGAACAAAAAGCGCTACAAGCACGACGACTGACCCGCGGTTCCCCGGCGAGCCGCGGTGGGGGCGAGCGCACGGCGGCGAAGCGAGTATCGTCGCGACGTCGTCCCGCACGTCCCCCGGCGAGGATAGCCGGGTAAGCCTCCGTGATCGCGGTGCACGAATGACGACGGAGGCGGTCAATGGTCGCAACGGAACTCCCTCGAATCCGTACGTGGAAAACGATTCTTCGGCAGCGGAGAGAATGGCCGCCTCGAGCGTGTCGCGCCGGCTCGCCGGCCGCCCGACGGCGGTGCCATGGCGATCGCCCAGCGACATCGCATCTGCGTTGGGCTCGGTGACGAAGTCGACGCATCCCTGCAAGTCGTCATAACCGAGCATGTGGCATACGTGCAGGCCGACGTCGAGGATGCGCAGGATGTTGCCGCTGTCGACGGGATACCACGGACCCTTGATCGAAACCTGACCGAAGCTCACGTTGATGCCGGCGCGATCGAGCTCCGCCACACGCGTAATGCCGCGTCGTTTCGGGAAGGTGTCGAAACGCCCCGGCAGGTGAATGCTTTCGGTCAGACACGAAACAAAATGGATTCCCGAATCGGTCGATCGGGATTTCGATCGGGATTTATTTCGTGAAACGTAGGCGAGCCAAGGCGGAATATCGGTGTGAAAGTCAATAGAAGCGTCTAAAATTTCTGTCATTCGATCGCAATGCACTGAATGTACCGTGTTTTTGCGCGGAAGCCGTGCCGGTCGGCCATGCAGCGCCTGGTGAGGCTCGCGCGGGCTCCGCTGCGGCAGGCTTTGCTTCACCGGCCGGCTTGCGAGCGCGATGCGCGGATCGACGCAATCGAATCGGTTTTGTTTTATTGTTCATTCGCGTGCATCGTTTCATTTAAATCAGATACGCATCGTGTCCGGTTGCGATTTATTGCAACGCGGTGCACAATCGTTCACAAGTGCAATAAATCCGCAGCGGATTTTCTCAGCGGCACGAATACTCCCCGCCATTCACTGCCCGCCATGTCGGCGGACGCATGATCGTGCGTCAGGCTCGGCGGCGCGACTGCCGATTTCCGGTCTATCGCGAATCACGGAGCACATACGCTCGAGGCACGATGCCGTTGGCCCATCGGCCGGCCGGTCCCGACAGTACAGCAGAGCGCAACATGGCGACTTCCATCGACCTCAATCTTCTCGTCGTTCTGGACGCGTTGCTGTCCGAGAACAGCGTCGTGGGCGCGGCCAACGCGCTCGGCCTCAGTCCGTCCGCACTCAGCCGCTCGCTCGCGCGGTTGCGGGTGATGACGGGCGACCCGTTGCTGGTGCGGGCAGGGCGCGATCTCGTCCCGACCCCGCGCGCGCTCGAGTTGCGCGACAGGGTGCATGCGCTCGTCGTGGAGGCGCATTCGGTCATGTGCCCGTGCGAGCGGGTCGACATGAGTACGCTCAAGCGCACGTTCTCGATTCGCGCGAACGAGGCATTCGTCGAGACGTTCGCGCCGGCGCTGCTCGAACACGCGTCGCGCGCCGCGCCCGACGTGCGACTGCGCTTCGCGCCGAAACCCAACAAGCACGTCGATGCGCTGCGCAACGGCGACATCGATCTCGAAGTCGGCGTGATCGGCCAGGCCGGCCCGGAACTGCGCGTGCAGGCGCTGTTTCGCGACCGCTTCATCGGCGTGGTCCGCGCGGATCATCCGCTGGCGACCGGCGAAATCACGCCGCAACGCTTCGCGTCGTTTCCGCAAGTGAGCGTGTCGCGCCGCGGGCAGTTCAACGGCCCGATCGATACGCTGCTCGATTCCCTCGGCATCGTGCGCACGGTGACCACCGTCGTGTCGAGCTTCCCGACCGCGCTGTCGCTCGCGCGCGGCTCGGACTTCGTCGCCAGCGTGCCGGAGCGGCAGACCGAGCGGTCCCGCGTCGGCATGTACAGCTTTACGCTGCCGTTGCCGATCGCGGACCTGACCGTCTCGCAGATCTGGCACCCGCGTTTCGATCGCGACCCCGCGCATCGCTGGCTGCGCGATTGCGTGCGCAGGATCTGCGCACCGCGCGTGGCCGATGCGATCGCGCCCGTTAGTCAGGCGGTCGCTTCAATGTGACGCGTCATGCAACTCTGGTGGCGTGCGTCAACGTCATTGATACATTGCGTCTCATGCATCTTCCGAAGCGTAAATCGATTCGGTATGCTCGATTCCATTGTGACAACACCGGAGATAATGGGTAGGACGATCGTTGCTTTTGAATTCGCCGAATATTCGTGACGCCTTTAAATAATAAACATCCAATCCGAGGGGTATGTGAATTGAGGTGAACGATGGAAATAATGAATCTGAAACATTGGCGTCTTATTCTGGATGGAGAAACGAATGATTCAGTGTGCGGCGAATATAGAGGCTCCCGTGGATGTCGCGCTGAGTATGCGCGAATGCGAGGTATTGCGATGGGCGGCGGAGGGGAAGACAGCGTATGAGATCGGCATCATTCTCGGCCTGACCGAGCGGACGATCAATTTCCATATTTCGAGATCGATCGTCAAGCTCAACGCGTCCAACAAGACCAATGCGGTCGTGAAAGCCGTGTTGATGGGCCTGATCGTGTTTGCATGAACGGCACCGGGGCGTCCGTTCGTGGACGCCCGGTTGCGGCATCAGATCGCGCCCTGGAACGACAGCACGCGCGTCCTGAACTCTTCCGGCACGGGTACCGTGGTCTTGCTCCCGTAGTCGAACATCACATGCGTGGACACGGCCCGCGCAACCACCGCATGATCGTCGGCCGAATCGTCGGTGTCCGCCTGCCCGTCGCGCACCATCAGGTATTCCAGTTCGAAGCTCTTCGAGCCGAAGCGCGTGACGCTGCTGCGGACCGTGATCGTATCGCCGTACTGCGCGGGCTTCAGATATTCGCACGAGGTCTTGACCATGATGTGCGGCAGCTTTTCCGAATAGGGCAGCTCGAGCAGATCGTGCATGTAGGTCAGGTACGCGTGCTGCAGATAGTCGTAATAGACGGGGCTGCTCACATGGCCCATCGCGTCCGTTTCCCGATACTTCACGTCGATTCGGGTTTCAAAATATTTCCTTGTCATTACGAGGCTCCTTGGCAGAACGGCTGGTGAGAACGTGTTTTTGCAGGAGTTAAGTTAGACGTGATCCGCATATCGGAATACTGTCGGAAATCACAGATATCCACTATGTGAAATGCTTCTGAGATAAATGACAGTATCACCGGGGATTTGACCGCGCTCTAATTGCCTCCGTAAATCGGCATCCGATCAGCGAGAGTGGAGCGTTAAATGGAAAAACCCGTTGAGGCAGCGTTGACGCAAGGCGTGGCGGTGATCAGTGCGCAGCGGTTGCGCACCGAGTTGCCCTGCGATCCCGGCCTGGCACGGTCGATCGGCGATGCGCGGCGCGCATTGGCGCGCATCATCGCGGGCGAGGACGACCGGCTTGCGCTGATCGTCGGCCCGTGTTCGATCCATGATGCGGAGGCCGCGCTGGCGTTCGCGCGCCGGCTCGCGCCGCTGCGCGAGCGGTACGCCGATGTGCTCGAGATCGTGATGCGCGTCTATTTCGAAAAGCCGCGCACCACGGTCGGCTGGAAAGGGCTGCTGAACGACCCGTATCTCGACGGCAGCTTCCGGATCGAGGACGGCCTGCGCGTCGCGCGCAAGGTGCTGCTCGGCATCAATGCGCTGGGCTTGCCGGCCGCGACCGAATTTCTCGATCCGATGACCGCGCCGTATCTCGACGACCTCGTGTCCTGGGGCGCGATCGGCGCGCGGACGACCGAATCGCAGATCCATCGCCAGGCGGCATCGGGGCTCGACCTGCCGATCGGCTTCAAGAACGGCACCGACGGCAACGTGAAGGTCGCGATCGACGCGATCCGCGCGTCGCGCGTGTCGCACAGTTACCTGAGGTCGTCCGTGTCCGGCAGCGTGGAAATCGCGACCACGCCCGGCAATCCCGACACGCATATCGTCTTGCGCGGCGGCAAGACCCCGAACTACGACGCCGCCAGCGTCGCGGCCGCCTGCGCCGCGCTGCGCGACGCACATCTTCCCCCGTACGTCGTGATCGACGCGAGCCATGGCAACAGCGGCAAGCAGACCCGCGCGCAGATCGACGTCTGCGGCAACCTCGCCGCGCAACTGCATCGCGGGGAGCGCGCGATCGTGGGCGTGATGATCGAGTCGTTCCTCGTCGAGGGGCGGCAGGACCTGGTGCCGGGCACGCCGCCGGTGTTCGGCCAAAGCATTACCGACGCATGTCTCGGCTGGGATCACACGGCCGAACTCGTCGAGCAGTTGGCTGCCGCGGCGGTTGCGCGGCGGCGTTCGCCAGCCGGCTTCATCGCGCACGGCGCCGCCGTCGCGAGGCAGGCCGTTTCTTACTGAATGAAAGGAGCTCTCTTGAACTCACCCATCGACATTGCCCGCGCGCTCGACTGGAAAGGCGACGGCGCCAGCCGCACACCATACGAGGCGTATACGAGTGAAGCGCTGTACCAGCGGGAACTCGAGCGCCTGTTCTACGCGAATCACTGGTGCTACATCGGCCTCGAGGCCGAAGTGCCGTCTCCCGGCGATTTCCAGCGCACGGAAGTCGGCGAGCGATCCGTCGTGATGACGCGCACGGAGGACGGCGAGATCGTCGTCTTCGAAAACGCGTGTGCGCACCGCGGCATGCAGTTCTGCCGCGAGCGCTCGGGGAAAGCGAAGGATTTCCACTGCCCGTATCACCAGTGGAACTACGATCTGAAGGGCAACCTGATCGGTGTGCCGTTCCGGCGCGGCGTGCGTCAGGGCGGCACGATCAACGGCGGCATGCCGGCGGATTTCGAGCCGGGCAAGCATGCGCTGCGGCGCCTGCGCGTGTCGACGCGCGGCGGTGCCGTGTTCGCGTCGTTCGACGAGAACGTCGAATCGTTCGAGGATTTCCTCGGCCCGCGCATCCTGCCTTACTACGATCGCCTGTTCCACGGCCCGAAGCTGACCGTGCTCGGCTACACGCGGCAGCGCGTGCCGAGCAACTGGAAGCTGATGGTCGAGAACATCAAGGATCCGTATCACGCGGGGCTGCTGCATACCTGGTTCGTCAACTTCGGCCTGTGGCGCGCGGACAATCCCGCGAGGCTCGTGACCGATGCGCATCACCGGCATGGCGCGATGGTGTCGATCCGCAGCGGCGGCGGTGGCGGCGAGGTGACCCACAACGTGACGAGCTTCAAGGAGCGCATGACGCTGCACGACGACCGCTTCCTCGATGTCGTGCACGAACCATGGTGGGGCGATCCGACCGTCGTGATGCTCACGCTGATGCCGAGCGTCATCATCCAGCAGCAGGTCAATGCGCTGTCGACGCGCCGCATCCGGCCGATCGGCCCGGGCGTATTCGACTACGTGTGGACGCATTTCGGTTTCGAGACCGACACCGAGGAAATGACGCGGCGCCGTCTGCGTCAGGCCAATCTGTTCGGGCCGGCCGGCTTCGTGTCGGCGGACGACGGCGAGGTCATCGAATGCGTGCAGCAGAGCTTCGAGCAGATCCAGCACGGCAACGTCTACAACGAGCTCGGCGGCCGGCAGATCGACGAGCAGACCGACCATATGGTCAGCGAAACGCTGGTGCGCGGCATGTACCAGTACTGGCGCCAAGTGATGGAGGCCTGAATGAGCACGATCACGACACGAACGGGCCGGCCATCCGCCGAGCCGCACGCGGGCGGCGCGAACTTCGAGGATTTCTATTCACTCGTCCAGCTCAATGCGAGGTATGCGGCCGTGCTCGACGGCGGCGACTGGGACGCGTGGCCGGAATTCTTCGTCGAGCAATGCCGGTACACGGTGGTGCCGCGCGAGAACCACGAGCGCAACCTGCCGCTCGCCGTGATGGACTTCGAGAGCAAGGGCATGCTGAAGGATCGCGTCTACGGGATCAAGGAGACGCTGTTCTTCGATCCGTACTATCAGCGTCACGTGATCGGGCTGCCGCTCGTCACGTATCTCGACGACACGGTGATCGAGGCGGAGACGAACTACGCGGTGCTGCGCACGAAGACCGAGCAGATGAGCGACGTGTACAACACCGGGCGCTACCTGGACCGGATCGTGCGCACGCCGCACGGGCTGCGTTTCGAGTCGCGCATCTGCGTCTACGACAGCGAGATGATTCCGAACTCGCTGATTTATCCGATCTGAACGAGGTGCCGAAAGTGACTACGGAATGGATCGATGCAGTCGCGCCGGAAGCGGTGCGCGCCGACGGAATACTGGGCGTCTGGGTGGGCGGCCGCGACATCGCGCTGTATGCGGTCGGCGACGAGATCTTCGCGACCGAGAACCAGTGCACGCATGGCGACGCGCGATTGAGCGACGGCTTCCTGCTCGACGACGAGATCGAATGCCCGCTGCATCAGGGGCGCTTCAGCGTGCGGACCGGCATTGCGCTGTGCGCGCCGCTGACGACGTGCGTGCACACCTATCCGGTGAAGATCGAGAACGGCCGCGTGTTCGTGCAGCTCGCGCCGGCCGATGCGGCGACGCCCGCGGAGGCGCGATCATGAGCGCGTACGTGGTGTTCGATATCGACGTGCACGACGTCGACGCATACCAGGCGTACCGCCGGCTCGGCGCGCCGACGGTGGCCGCGTACGGCGGGCGCTTCCTGGTGCGCGGCGCCGAAGTCGAGACGCTGGAAGGAGACTGGGCGCCGAAGCGCGTCGTCGTGCTCGAATTCGAGTCGGCGGAGCGCGCCCGCGAGTGGTATCGGTCGGAGGGCTATCAGGCGGCGAAGCGGCTGCGCGAGCCGGCCGCGCGGACGATCGGCATCCTTGCCGACGGCTACGTGCCGGTGGCCGGCGATCCGCGTTAAGCGGCGCAGGTGAAGGGGCTCCGCGCCGTGTCGATCGGCGCGGAGCCCCTTTTTCGTTCGGGGTGCCGTCGAGCGCGGCCCGCGCGGTCGATTCATCGGTGACGGCGATGCGATCCGGCAGAGGCTTCTGCCGCCCGCCGCCCGGTTACCCGGTCGGTCGCTCCCGCCGGGCGAGAAGGCTTCCGGATGTTCGTCCTCGCGCGTCACGCATGGCGGTAGCGGATCGACCAGACCGTCAGCAGCGTCGCGCCGAACAGCAGCAGGCAGCCGAACGAGAAATCGTTCAGCGCGAGCATGTGCGCTTCGACGTCGATCGCATGCGAGACCGACGCGAGCGCGGCGGACGGCGACAGCCCCGCGTGACCGAGCCGCGCAAACCAGTCGCTGGACGCGAAATCGTACGGCGTGATGTGGTCGACGAGATAGGTGTTGTGCACGCGGGAACGACGCTCGAAGTAAGTCGGCGCGACCGAGGTCGCGACGCTGGTGCCGATCCGGCGCAGCGCGTTCTGCAGCCCGGATGCCGCGGGCAGCCGCTCGCGGGGCAGCCCGGCGAGCGAAAGCGACACGAGCGGCGTGATGAAGAATGCGGTGGCGGCGCCCATCAGCAGCGAATTGGCGGCGATGTCGCCGAGGGTCACGTCGCTGTTGAAATGCATGCGCCAGAACGAGGCCGCGCCCCAGCCGACGAGCGCGACGGTCGCGAGCAGGCGCGGGTCGGTGCGGCCCTGGAAGCGGCCGAGCAGCGGCGCGATCACGATCCCCGCGACGCCGAGCGGCGCGGTGGCGATGCCGGCCCAGGTGGCCGTGTATCCCTGCTGGGTCTGCAGCCACAGCGGCACGAGCACCAGCGCGCCGAAGTAGAGCCCGAAGCCGACCGTGATCGCGAGCGTGCTCGTCGTGAAGTTGCGGTCCGCGAATAGCCGCAGGTCGACGATCGGATGGCTGTCGGTCAGCTCCCAGAGGATCAGCGCGACGAACGACGCGATGGCCACGACCGCCAGCAGGCGAATTTCGTCGGAGGCGAACCAGTCGAGGTTCTGGCCGCGATCGAGCAGCAACTGGAACGAACCGAACGCGGCGGTGAGCAGCAGCAGCCCGACGATGTCGACCGGCAGCCGCCGCGTCGCGTTGTCGCGTCCCTTCAGCAGCCGCGCGAGCACGCCCAGCACGAGCACGCCCGGCGGCACGTTCACGTAGAAGATGTACGGCCAGCTCAGGTTGTCGGTGATCCAGCCGCCGGCGATCGGCCCGAGCACCGGCGCGACGAACGTCGTGGTCTGCCACACGGCCAGCGCGACGTGGCGGCGCGTCGACGGGAATACCGCGAGCAGCAGCGCCTGGGACAGCGCGGTGATCGGGCCCGACGCGGCGCCCTGGAGCGCGCGAAACAGCAGCAGCGACTCGAAGTTCGGCGCCATCCCGCACAGGATCGACGTGAGCACGAACAGCAGCACCGACACGCGGAACAGCCGCACCTGGCCGAAGCGCTGCGTGAGCCAGCCGGTGAGCGGCAGCGTGATCGCGAGCGGCGTCGCGAACGAGGTCAGCATCCACGTACCCATGTCCGGTGCGACGCCGAGATCGCCTGCGATGGTCGGGACGGCGACGTTCGCGATCGTCAGGTCGAGCGTCTGCATGAAATTCGCGACGCTGACCGCGATCGCGACGAGCGCCAGCGGCATGCCGGCGAGCGGCTCCAGCGGCAGTTTCGGCGCCGCGTTCCGGGCGAAGAAGCGCATCGTCAGGCTCCCGGTGCGAGCGGGCGTGCGCCGCTGTTCGCGCGAATCGTCTCGATGACGAGCGCGTCGCCCGCTTCGTCGTCGTCACGATAGATCGACGTGGCGTCGATCGACCGGCGCGCTTCGGACGGACGGGCGGGCGGCGACGCCGATGCGGTGCCGGGGCCGTGATCGACCGGCACCGAGGCCGTCATCGACAGGCCGATACGCAGCGGGTGCGCGCGCAGCTCGGCAGGATCGAGCGCGATCCGGACCGGCACGCGCTGGACGACCTTGATCCAGTTGCCGGTCGCGTTCTGCGCGGGCACGGCCGCGAACGCGGCGCCGGTGCCGGCCTCGAGCCCGACGACGCGCCCGTGGAACACCACGTCGCTGCCGTACAGGTCCGAGAACAGCTCGACCGGCTGCCCGGCGCGCATGCCGCGCAGTTGCGATTCCTTGAAGTTGGCCTCGACCCACACGTGATCGAGCGGCACGAGCGCCAGCGACGGCGTGCCGGGCGACACGTGCTGGCCGACCTGCACGACCCGGCGCGTGACGAGCCCGCCGAGCGGCGCGTGGATTTCGGTGCGGCGCAGCGCGAGCGCCGCGCTGCGGACCCGGGACGCCGCCGCGCGCACGAGCGGATTGGTGTCGATCGACGTGCCGTCGGTGCGCGCGAGCGTCGCGTCGTAGGCGGCCTGCTGCGCGTTCAGCGCGGCTGCCGCGCCGTCCATCGCATCCCGCGCATGGCGAAGATCCTCGCGCGACACGCCGCCGTCTTGCGCGAGGCTCAGCCGGCGCTGCAGGTCGTCGTTCGCCTTGGACCATTCGGTGCGCCGCACCCGGATCTGCGCTTCATCGCGCACCGCGTCCGCATGCGCGGTGCGGTATTGGCGCACCGCGTGCGCGAGTTGCGCGACCGCTTCGTCCAGCGCGAGCCGGGCATCGGTCTTGTCGACGCTGAAGAGCAGGTCGCCGGGACGGACCCAGTCGGCGTTCTGCACGCGCACGGCGTCGACGGTGCCGCCGATCTGCGGCGAGATCTGCACGACGTCGCCGGAGACGTACGCGTCGTCGGTCGTCTCGGTGCCGCGCGTGGTGGCCCACGCGACGGCGGCGAGACCGGCCGCGCCGGCGAGCGCGATGAAGAACCAGCGGAAGTAGCGCCGGCGCGCGCGTTGCAGCGCGGGCTCGGCGGCGGGAGATTCGGGACGGTTCATTGTGTGACTCCAGTGGAAGTGGCGCCGCCGAGCGCGGCGATCAGGCGGGCATGCTCGATCGCGAACGACGCGTCCGCACGGGCGACCGATGCGCGATCCTCGAGCAGCCGGCCTTCGGCGAGCAGGACGTCGAGGTAGCCGGAAATGCCTTTCCGGTAGCGCTGCGTTTCGAGGGTGTAGGTCTGTTGCGCGCGCGACAGCGCCTCGCGCTGAAGCGCGCGCTGCCGGCCGAGCGTGTCGATCTGGACGAGGGTGTCGCTGACCTGCGCGAGCGCGTTGACGACCGTGTCGTCGTACACCGCGACGGCGGCGTTGTAGGCGGCGGTTTGCGCACGCAGGCCGGCACGCAGGCGCCCGCCCTCGAAAATCGGCAGCGTGATCGCGGGGCCCGCGCCGAACGTGCCGCTGTTGCCGTGGAACAGCGCGCGGAAGCCGAAGCTCTGCACGCCGGCGAAGGCCAGCAGGTTGACATCCGGATAGAACGCGGCGCGCGCCGCGTCGATGTTCGCCGCTTCGGCTTCGACCCGGTAGCGCGCGGCCAGGACGTCGGGCCGGCGGCCGATCAGCGCCGCGGGCAGGACGGCCGGCATCGGCAGCGCCGCTGCCGGCGGCGCGGCGGGCGTCAGCGCATCGGCGTAACCGGGCGCTCGGCCGACGAGCGCGGCGAGCCGGTGGCGCAGCCGGGCCGAGGCGGCCGCATGCGTGTCGATGTCGGCTTGCGCGTGCGGAATCGGTTCGCTCGCCTTGAGCACGGCGACCTGCATGTCGAGTCCGGCGTCGGCGCGTTGCGACGTGAGGCGCAGCAGATAGCTGTGTTGCTGCAGCGTATCGCGCGCGATCGCGAGCAGTCGCTGTTCGAGCGCGAGCTGCAGGTACGTCTCGACGATCGCCGCCTGCAGCGACACGGCAGCTGCGCGCTCGAGCGCGCGCTGCTGGTCCGCACGCAGCGCGGCGGCGCGCGCCAGCGCTTGCTGCCGGCCGGCGATGTCGAGATCCCACGACGCGCCGAGGAGCGCCTGCGCGTCGACCTGCCAGTGTCCGGCCGCGGGCGGCGGCGTCCGATAGCTGCCCGGCAGGCGCGTCGGCACCGCGCTCGCCGTCGCGCCGAGCTGCGGCAGCAGCGCGGCGTTTTCGACGTCGGCGTCGGCCAGCGCCTGCGCGACACGTTCGCGCTGCGCCTGCAGCGTCGGTGCGCCGGCCAGCGCATCGTCGACGAGGCGATCCAGCTGCGCGTCGCCGAACGCGGTCCACCAGCGTTCGGCGATCGTCGGCGAGCCGGCGCCGGCGGAGCGGATCGCGGCGCCCGCATCGAGCTGCTCGACGGGCGTGATCCGGGCCGCCGGGCGTTGCGGGCCGAACGGGGCGCAGCCGGCGATCGCGAGCGCGGCGAGCGCGGGAACCAGGCGGCGGGCGCCGCACGCTCGGTCGATGAGTAGAGGCATGGTCGGTTTCCTGTCGCGTAAAGGCGAACGATCTGTATCTAAAAATATATCTTTAGATATTATTTGGCGATCGGCAACTGGTAGAAATGGCAGTCGGCCGCACCGGCCGGCATCGTTGAAAACAGCGGAGGGGGCGGACAGAGGCGCGCGGATTACGCGATGGCGAGTGCGTCGAGCGCTGCCGCGAGCGTTTGTGCGACGGACTGGCCCGAGGTATCGATGCGGCAGTGCGCGCAGGCGCGGTACAGCGATTCGCGCGCGTCGTGCAGCGCGGCGAGCGCCGCACGCGGGTCGGCGACGTTCAGCAGCGGGCGGGACGCGTCGCCGCGCGTGCGGTGCCATAGGGTGTCGAGATCGCTCGCGAGATGGATCACGAAGCAGCGCTGGCCGAGCCGGGCGCGCGTGTCGTCGCGCAGCACGGCGCCGCCGCCGGTCGCGAGCACGAGCGCCGGCCCACGCGTCAGCGCGTCGATGACGCCGGCTTCGCGTGCGCGGAAGTCGCCCGCATGGAATTGCGCGGCGACGGGTGCGCCGAAGCGGCGTTCGAGTTCGCGGTCGGCGTCGACGAACGGCAACGCGAGCGCGCGGGCCAATGCGCTGCCGACGGTCGTCTTGCCGGCGCCGGGCATGCCGACGAGCGCGATGCGCGTCGAGCCGGCATGCGGGCGCGGGCTCACAGGCGGCTCCGCAGCGACGGCGCGCGGCGTGTCACGGCGGCGATGCGCTGCATCCGCACGTAGTTGGCGAGCGGGTCGAGCGCATCGGTGATGAAGGTGTGAGGCGCGCTGGGGGCCGTGTCCAGCGCAATGCCGGCGACCACGAGCGTGCCGTCGCACAGTGCGTCGGCGAGCGCGCCGATGCGCGCGCCAAGTGCCGGTGACGCAACGCCGAGATCTGCGACGACGCGGCGCGAGCGCGGCCAGTCGACCGGCTCGGCCGGGCGTACCGGCCAGCGCGCCAGCAGCCCGCCGGGCAGCGGCGTCGCGGCCCGTGCAGCGGACGTTTCGAGCACCCGCCAGGTCAGCGGCGCCGCGGGCAGGCAGGCGCGCCAGCGGCCATAGGCGGTCGCCGAGGTGTCGCCGATCGCCACCGCCGGAAGGCGGAGACGCTCGCAGCGCCGCAGCAGGCACGCGGTGCCGGCGGCGTCGGGCGTGCCGCGCACGAACGGCAGCAGCTCCAGTTCGTCGTCGTATTCGGCGCGCAGCGCGCGCAGCCATCGCCCGGCGGCGAGCGGCAGGCCGTCCGCCGCGGCGATGCCGCACAGCACGAGCAGGCGATCGTCGCGACCGTCGCGAATCGCGAGCAGCCGGGCGGCGACGCGGGACGAAGCGGGCGCCGCCGTCATGATGCGACCGGGCCGTCGGCGTGCCGGTCGGTACCGCCCGCGGCACGCGGGTAGGCGCCGAGGACGCGCAGCTCGGAAGCGGCGAGCGCAATCTCGTCGAGCGCCGCGTGCACGTTCGGATCGAGCGGGTGCCCGCCGAAATCGATGCAGTACCGATACGCATGGCCGGCGCCCCGTGCCGGGCGCACGTCGACCCACAGCAGCGGTGCGCGGTGGTGGGCGAGCGCGTCGAACACGCGCGCGAGCGCGTCGGGCGCATCGGTCGGCCGCAGCACGATGCTCGTGCGGTCATGGCCGGTCGGGGCGGGCGCCTGGCCGCCGACGATCACGAAGCGCGTGCGGTTGTCCGGGTGATCCTGGATCGCGCTGGCAACGATTCGCAGTCCATAAAGTGCAGCCGCGGGTTCACCGGCGATCGCCGCGCAGTCATACAGGTGCGCGGCCTCGCGTGCGGCCACCGCGTTGCTGGATACCGGGATGCGGCGCAGGTCGGGCGCGTGCGCGTCGAGCCACGCGCGGCATTGCGCGAGCGCCTGCGGATGGCCGACCACGCTGTCGACGCCGGCGAGTGATCCGCTGGCGCTCAGCAGGCAGTGCGCGACCGGCAGTTCGATCTCGCCCGTGACGGGCGCCGCTTGCGCGATCAGCAGGTCGAGCGTGCGGGTCACGCCGCCTTCGGAGGAATTCTCGACCGGCACGACCGCGCATTCCGCGTCGCCGCGCGCGAGCGCTTCGAATACGGCGTCGATCGTCTCGTGCGCCTGCCCGCGGGCGAACTCGCCGAAGTGACGCAGCATCGCGGTTTCGGTGTAGGTGCCCGACGGGCCGAGGAACGCGACGGACGGCAGCGATTGCGCGTCACGGCTCGCGCTGAACAGCGTCTGCCAGATGGCGCGCAGGTCACGGTCGCGCAGCCCCCACGGCGCGCGCGTGCACAGCTCGGCCACGATCGACGCTTCGCGGGCAGGCTGTCGCACCGCGAGCCCCGCATGCCGCTTGAGATGACCGATCTCGGTTGCGTGAACGATGCGCTGGCCGATCAGATCGAGAAGCTGGTCGTCGATCACGTCGATCTGCGCGCGGCGTCGCGCGATCGCATCGTCGACGGACGACGGGGCGGCAAGTTCGGACGGCGTCATGGCGTGTCGATCCGTGAAGTCGGGGAAACGGCCGGCCGGTGCGTGGCGAGGTGCGTCGCCGCGCCCGGCTGCATACGTGCGACGGCGCGCTCGTATTCGGCCTCGAGCCGCTCGACGATTTCGGCGACGCTGAGTACCGCGTCCATCGCGCCGACGCCCTGGCCGGCCCCCCAGATGTCGCGCCACTGCTTCGCGCCGCCGTCCGGCGAGAAATCGAGCTGCGCGCCGTCGACCCGTGCGAGCCGGCGCGCGTCGAGCCCGGCCGCCTCGATGCTCTGGCGCAGGTAGTTGCCGTGGACGCCGGTGAACGCGTCGGTGTAGATGATGTCGGCAGCGCTGGCTTCGACGATCGTGTCCTTGTAGCGCTGCACCACGTTGGCTTCGTGCGACGCCAGGAAGCGCGTCCCGATGTACGCGAAGTCGGCGCCGAGCGCGCGCGCGGCGGCGATCGCGTCGCCTGTCGCGATCGCGCCGGACAGCGCGATGAAGCCGTCGTAGAAGCGCCGCACTTCCGTGACCAGCGCAAACGGCGACAGCGTGCCGGCGTGGCCGCCCGCACCCGCCGCGACGAGGACGAGGCCGTCGACGCCGGCTTCCAGCGCCTTCTGCGCATGTCGCACCGTCGTGACGTCGTGCAGCACGATCCCGCCGTACGCGTGGATCGCGTCGACGACATCGCGCGACGGTGCGCGCAGGCTCGTGATCATCAGCGGCACGCGCCGGTCGATGCAGATGCGCAGGTCCTGTTCGACGCGCGGATTCGACGGATGGCAGATATGGTTGACCGCGTACGGGCCGACCGGCGCATCGGGATGGGCATCCCGGTACGCGCGCAGCGTGCCGTCGATCGTGTCGATCCAGTCGCCGAGCTGCGCGCTGAGCCGCGCGTTGAGCGCCGGAAATGCGCCGACGATCCCGCTCCT
Organism: Burkholderia sp. BCC0397; assembly: GCF_902832865.1. NCBI lineage: Bacteria > Pseudomonadati > Pseudomonadota > Betaproteobacteria > Burkholderiales > Burkholderiaceae > Burkholderia > Burkholderia sp. BCC0397. The sequence continues at coordinate 92,194 of NZ_CADFDL010000005.1, forward strand.
GCACTGGGCGAGCACCATCTCGGGATAGCTCGCGATCAGCATCGGAGACGCAATCACCGGCAGTCGAAGACCCTGCAGCGGAAGCGGAATCATGGTCGGGCTCCGGCTCGTTAGCGTGCGAGCGCCGCGCTGTCGCGCCGCTCGTCCAGGCGGCGGTGGAAGCCGTCGCGGCTGACGGCGCAGCGCGTATGCACGCCTTCGCCGACGACGCCCACCGCGTCGCGCACCTCGACCCGGTACGTCATCATGCGGCCGTCGACCTCGATCAGTTCGGCGTCGACCGTCACCTCCCATTCGGGCGGCGTCGGTGCGAGATGCTTGATCTCGAAGTTGTAGCCGACCGTCATCTGCCCGGCCGGCAGCAGATGGTCGGTCGCCTGCATGCAGGTCTGTTCGATGAAGATGATCATGATCGGGCTCGCGAGCGCGTGCGCTTCGCCTCCCCATTGATCGGCGAGCGAAATCGTGTCGACGCGGTGGGTGGCGCGGGCACGCAGGCCAGTCTGGATAGTCAAGGGCAGCTCCTGAAGGGGTGATTGAGGGTGAGCGGTCACGCCGCGCGCGCCGTGGCGGCCGCGCGTCGTTGCATCTGGCTGAAGATGTTCCGGTAATGCATTTCCTCGGTGCCGCCGGCCGAGCCCATCGCGAGCGCGTCGGCGACGAAGGTGGCGAGCGGGCCGCGCCGGTAGCCGTCGCTGCCGTGAATCGCGAGCAGGTGCAGCGCGGCCTGCGCGAGATCGCGCGCGCCCCCGAGCTTCGCGATCGAGCAGTTCGCGAGCGCCTCGGGACGCTGCGCGACGAGCAGGTCGAGCGCAGCGCGCGCCGTAGAGCGAGTGCGCTCGATGCCGACCTGAACCTCGACCAGCCGGCGCTGCACGTGCTGATGGGCGTCCAGCGCGACGCCGAGCGTCTTGCGGGCGCCGGCGTGCGCGAGCGCGTCGGCGAGAAACGGCTGGGTGACGTTCGCGCACAGCAGGCCGAACAGCGCGCGATTCATCGACGCGATGTCCATCAGCAGGCGCAGCCCGTCGCCGGGCGTGCCGAGCAGTTCGTCGGCGTCGATGCGCACGCCGGACAGCGCGAGATCGCCGATCGGAAGATCCGCGACGCCGAACGTCGCCTGCGGGGCGCTGCGCTGCACGCCCGCGCGTTCGGGATCGATCAGCACCAGCGCGGTGGCCGGTTTGCCGTCGCCGGTCAGGGTCGCGACGATCATCATCAGGCGCGCTTCTGGCGCGTGGCTGATGTTGTACTTGTGGCCGTCGAGCCGGTAGTGGTCGCCGTCGCGAACGAGGCATGTTTCGAGCGCGCGCACTTCGGTGCCGGTACCTTTCTCCGAGATCGCCGTGGCGCCGATGGCGCCGGACAGCAGCGACGGCAGATGCCGTGTGCGCTGCGCGTCGGAACCGTATGCGACGACCGCGCGAATCAGCGTCGCCTGATTGGCGAGCGCCATCGCAAAGCCGACGGAGCGCAGCGTCGCGGCGACCGCTTCGAAGGCATCGACGAAGTCGTGCCACGTGCCTCCCGCGCCGCCGAGTTCACGCGGTACCGGCAGGCGCCACAGTCCCGCGTCGGATAATGCATCCCATGCATCGCGATGGAAGGCGCCGCAAGGGGCGGACCGCGCATGGCGTTCGGCGATGTCCCGGTATGCGGCGGTCGTCGTGTGCTGTGCTTCGCTGGCAGTGAGAGTCATGTCGGGGCGCGGGGCTTTGCATGGATCGTGTCGCCAATCTAATGAAAAGCCCGGGGGCGAGAAACTGTCAGTTATTGCACTTCGAGGCGGCGTGCAGCGGCGGATGATTCGGGCGCAGGCGGCGAGGCGATGGACGGCGGAGCGCGATTGCCGGACGTGATCGTGATGTCCGTCGCGCATCGGCGCGAGCGAGGGCTGCCGGACGACGGCGGTCACACCGTGCCGTCGTCGGCGGTATCGCGGCGCTTCGATGACGGAAGACGATCGCGCGTCGGTGGTGAGGCGACACGCGGTGGGATGGCCGACGCTTCGTCGTCCAGGTCGATTCGATTGACTTCGCAGTCCATATCATTTGGATGGCGTGGAATGCAATCGCGTCGAATTCCCGATGCTCGTTTCGTTGCCGTCACACCTGCCGGGCGTCGGGCAGGCGTCGGTGGAGCGTGCGGCGAATAAACCGGCAGACGATTCGGACGGCCCGACCCAGTTGTCGAGATTCACTTACCTTTGACGGTTACTCCACGATGTGGCAACGCTCTGCCGAGGCGTCGCTCGGCGAAGTTTGTACTCGTAGTTCATGTAACGTTGAACTAGCGCGCTCACCGTTTACTTAACCTTGAACTTTGGCGACATGTGATGCTTTTTGCGAAAGTACGCAAGTACCGCTGAATATCTGGAGCGCATCTCCCGTGAGTCCAGTTTGACTTCTCTCGATCAGCATCCTGGATTGACTTCATATTAGAAATATGAGGTTGACCGTGGACGAGAACGTTCTTCCCGAGCAAGTGAAGGCTGCGCGAGCACTTTTGGCGTGGTCACAACAGGAGCTGGCCAGGAATGCACACGTTGCTGCACTGATCGCCAGCGATTTTCGTGTGTGCAGCGGGATGAGGTAGGGTGCAGCTTTGACTTTGTTGCCGAGGCTGTTCATGAACAAGCAGGAACTCATTGACGCGGTCGCAGCGGGCGTGGGTGTCGCCAAAACCGACGCGAGCAAAACCGTCCAGGCGGTCCTGGATACGATCGCGGACGCCGTGAGTCGCGGCGAATCGGTACAGCTGATCGGTTTCGGCGTGTTTTCGCAGGGGCAGTGAGCCGCCCGCACGGGACGTAATCCGACGACGGGCGCGGAGATTGCCGTCCCGGCCGCGAATACTGTGAAGTTCACCGCCGGCAAGGCGTTCAAGGACGCGGTGAACGCACTGTGACGCAGCGCGATGTCGGGCAGGCCGCTTATGCCGGACTGCACCGCGAAATTGCTGATGTAGTCGCGTCGGCGCGCGAAGCGACGGCTCGCATGGTGAACGCCCTGATGACGGCGACATATTGGGAGATCGGGCGACGAATCGTTGAGTTCGAGCAGGGTGGGGAGGGACGGGCCGCTTATGGCGAGGCGGTGATCCGCCGTTTGGGCGCCGATCTGTCAGAGCGATTCGGTCGCGGCTTCGGATGGCGCAATCTCGCACAGATGCGCGCCTTTTACTTGACGTGGCCTGCGGATCGGATTGTGCAGACACTGTCTGCACAATCCACGCCCGCCCGGATTGTCCCGACAGCGTCTGCAAAATCAACCAAGGCAGCTGTGAAGGCGTCGACGGGCGTGGCGTTTGAGCTAAATTCAATCGCTCAGGCTTTTCCGTTGCCCTGGTCCGTCTACGTTCGCCTCCTCGCGGTGAAAGCGCAAGCTGCTCGCGACTTTTACGAGGCTGAAGCATTGCGTGAGGGCTGGTCTGTGCGACAGCTTGGCCGTCAGGTCAGCAGTCAGCTCTATGAGCGGCTGGTGATGTCACGCAACAAAGCGTCCTTGCTAGGAAAGGCGGCTGTAGCGCAACCCGGCGATCTTCTATCGGCCTGAGGAAGCGATCCGCGATCCGCGATCCGTTTGTCCTCGAATTTCTCGACATGAAGGACGAATATTCGGAGTCGGATCTCGAAGCGGCTTTGATCCAGCACTTGGCAGATTTCCTCCTCGAGCTCGGCGATGACTTTGCGTTCATAGGTCGGCAGCGGCGTCTACGGATCGATGACACCTGGTTTCGAGTCGATCTCGTGTTTTTTCACCGGCGCCTGCGATGCCTGCTCATTATCGATTTGAAGGTCGGGCGCTTCAGCTATGCGGACGCGGGGCAGATGCATCTCTACCTCAACTACGCGCGTGAACATTGGATGAAGCCCGGCGAAAACCCCCCGCTTGGCTTGATTCTGTGTGCTGAAAAAGGCGCGGCCGAGGCGCATTATGCACTCGACAACCTACCGAACAAGATACTCGCAGCGGAGTATCAGATGGTCCTGCCGGATGAGGCCACGTTTGCTCGAGAATTGGAGCGAACTACGATCGAACTGGAGCGCCGTGGCCGCAAGGCGTGACTTTCCGTTCGAGGCTCGGAGATGCTTGGGCATGCTTGGAGTCAGCGAATCCGATGCGGGGACGGGCGTCCGGTAAATTTTGATGTTGGTGGCACTGGCAATCAAGCTATGAGAAAACACTCTACCTCGCGCCGACGGCCACTGACGAAGGCGCAGCGAAGGGCTGTTTGTCTATGCCCCGCGGCTGCTGATAATCGGCGAGTTGAGGTAGGGTACCGTCACCGACGTAAATCATCGACCTGCACGACCGCATCCTGGGCAAGCTGTTCAACGTCGCCAAGAACAAGCATCAGCAGCAGTTCCAGGCGTCCGGCAAGGCAATCAACGCCAAGGTGCGACTGTTCGGGCGCATCGGCCAGGCGCTGATCGAGGCCAAGCAAGCGGGCCGTGATCCCTTCGCCGCCATCGAAGCCGTCATGTCCTGGGATGCTTTCGCCGAAAGCGTCACCGAGGCGCAGAAGCTCGCTCGGCCCGAGGACTTCGATTTCCTGCACCGCATCGGCGAGAGCTACACGACGCTGCGCCGGTACGCGCCGGAACTCCTCGCCGTGCTCAAGCTGCGGGCCGCGCCCGCCGCCAAGGATGTGCACGACGCCATCGAGGTGTTGCGCGGCATGAACAGCGGCAACGCCCGCAAGGTGCCTGCGGACGCGCCGACTGACTTCATCAAGCCGCGCTGGCAGAAGCTGTTGGTGTTCGAAGTTTCTGCTAACGGTGACCGCAGATACGAGGCATGGCCGATAACCACTGAACGCATTGCCGGGTTTGTCTCTGGTTATTCCAGCATTCAAGCGAAATACTTACAAATCAATAACTTACTTATTATTAAACGATATATTACATTTTCATAATGATGGATCTGGCGCGCATCAAAACTTTTTTGATGTGGTCAAAAAAATGTTGACGCGACGTTTTTCGTCTGGAAATATCATACGAACATTCGAAGCGAACCTAATTACAGAGACGGCTCTCCATTGATTCGCTTCGCGCAATAGGCAGAATATTTTCAGTTTTTCAGGAATCGCCGTTCGATCAAGGTGACCCCACCTTTTCGATCCGGCAGTGGATCACCTCGCCTCGGCGATGTGAAGGGCCATTTCGGCCAATGGTGCGCATGTGGTTTTTGCGTTCTTAATTTACATTTAGGAGTACGAAAATGGAAAAGACGAGCACAACCCGCCCGGATCGTGCGGTTAAGATCTTCACGCAAAAGTAACGGCATCATCTGTAGGTCGTTCCGCATGGCTTGGTGTTGCGCCATGCGGAACGACTCGTTCGGAGTCGATTGGAACGAATGCGCGACCATAAACCATGCACCATATCAATTCCCTAGCCTATTTCAGAGAGGATGGTCTTTTTGTTCTAGGCGACAAGAAAGGAAGTGTAGAACTGGTTAAGTCGGAGGACCTGAAAACTGTCTCTCTGGCGAGCGTTGGCAGCACAACGATTCAGGCCATCTCGGTTTGCGACGCGCGTCATCTCGTGGCCACACTGAACAAGGATTTCACGATCACGATATTGAAGGTTTCATATGAAAATCTTGAAATCGTCACGTCGATCAACAGTCTCGAGTACATGGTTGAAGACGGTTATCAGATTGCCTTTTCGGAAAGTCAGGAAATAGCGTTCAGTCCTGGTGGCCATCGGATTGCGGTGAACGGTCCGACCGGGCGGACGCTGATCTTCGATCTGAACGATGCGATGCAGATCGTCGCGTGGCGCTCGTTGCGGCATGAAAGCCCGGCGGCACCGACCACCGCAGCATGGGCGTCCGATACCGTTCTGCTGGTTGGCCTGATTGATGGCAGCATTGTGCGTTTTGACTATCAGAGCGAGCACCAGACACTGACCCGCATCGAGGGCATCAACGAAACGATTCACTGGTTCGAGCGCGAGCCGTCCGGCACATGGCTTGTCGCGACAGACGCACGGCGTCTAGTTCGGTTCGACGACCGGACCCTCGAATATGAGATCGGCCCTCCATTCGCGAACGACGATTTCGAGCACGTGACGCGCGAGCCGTCGACGGGCAAGATCTTCGCGTCGTCGTTCGATCGCAACGTGTACGAGATCGACCCTTTGTCGCTAGCACCGACGCGCGTCGCATTCAAGGCGCCGTTCAAGCTGCGCTGGATCCGGGCCGGCACGGAAGCGGGTGCGGTGAAGCTGTACCTGCAAGTCCGGAACGGCAGCTTCCTGAAAGTGGATTACGACACCGGGCACGTGGAGGCGGCGATTCATACGGCGCTTCCCGCTCTATGGAGCGCCGCCTATTTCGGCAACGATTTGGTGATCGGTGGCGAGGGGGGGCTGTTCCGCGCAGTAGGCGACACGGTCGCCGGCTGGCCCTCGCTGGGCGACGACGACATCGTCCCGGGCGGTCACTACATCAAGCGTCTGGTGTCGCATGGCAACAAGCTGGCTTGCGGGACGTCTGCGAAGACGATGGTCCTCGTCGATCCGGACGGTATCCGCCGCCGCGAAGTTGGCGCGGCAGTCCGCGATCTGGCCTTCGTCGACGCCGACACGGTGCTGGCATGCCTGGAGGATGGCAGTCTGGTCGAGATCCCATGGCGACATTCCGACGCCTGCCGGACGGTCTTCAAGAGTGCCAGCGAGCCGCTCTGGTCGCTGGCGATCCACCCGGACAACCGAACAGTCGCGGTCGGCGAGCGGATGGGCCGAATCGTCATTCTGACGCGCGACGACGCAGGCGAGATGCAGGAAGTGATCGACACATCGTCGCGCATCCCCAAGCGGATGAAATGGCTGAATCAGGACGTCTTGCTCGCGGTGCACAGCTCCGCGATCGACAGGATTACGTGCATCGACGGCAAGTGGCGCCATGACGAGAATTTTTACAACGGCCAATCGAACACCGTCGAGGATTTCCTCGCGCTCGAGAACGGCAAGTTTCTGGTCGGCATCACATATAACAAACTGATCATGGTGTGGGACGTTGCTACGGGCGAACTTCTGAGTTCGAGCTACTGGGACTTCGACTACGCGAAGGGGATGATTCGAGTCCAAGACTCGGAGAGTGAATTCCTAGTCTACGGCCGCGACATGATCATGAAGAAGTTTTGCCTGCACGATGCGCAGGTGATCTGCCTGAAGATATTCGAGAAGACGAATCACTGAATCTTTCACGCAGCGTGACGCGGATGCCCGTTCCGGATGACACCATGATCAAGAATCCTATCTATTTTTCGTTGCCGCGGCAGTTCTATCTCTTCCAAGGTGGGATCATATTTGGGTATTTTGCATTGCGCCTGATGGTCCTGGGCACGTCGTGGTGGTGTCTTGCAAAAACGCACAGCACCGTGGCGCTCGGCTCGGTCATTTCCGCGTCCGTGCTACTCGAACTGCTCGCGGTTCCGCTCGCGGCGCCGCTCGGCGATCGCTTCGGCGCAAAGCTGATCAAAGTCACGTTCGCGATCCAAGCGCTGTGCCTGTTCATGCTCGCGTCGGCCGCGCTGTTTCTGAAGACGTTCAGCCTCGTCGCCGTCGTGCCTCTATTGGTGATCTCGCAACTCGCCGACGCCGCGCGGGATCCTCTCGCGGACTCATTGCTTCCGCAACTGATCGGTAACGACGCACTGGTCGACGGTGAGCGCGTGCGTCGGGCGCTTGGCACGCTGTCTCGAATCCTCGGGCCGGTTGTCGGGGGGGCGGTTACTGCGATGATGGGGCCGTCCATCACGCTGTATCTCGCCGCAGCGGCGCTGGTCGTCGGCGGTTACATGTGCATGGCATCCGGCGCGGGACGCCCGCGCGCTCGTGACCAAGTGGGTGCTACGTCGCGCAAGTCCAGCGGATGGGTCCGAGAATTGGCGCATGGTTTCCTCAGCGTGATCGCGATTCGGACCGAGCTGGCGATCGCGTTCGGCAACTCGTTCCTGACGGTCGCCGTAAGCACGTTCATGTTGATCGCGCTGCCCCAGCTCGCGCAGGAGACGCTCGGCGCATGGGTAATGGGCGCGGTCGACGGTGCGTTTGGATTCGGCGTCTTCGTGGCCGCGACCCTCGTCGTGAAACCGCTGAACGGACGATTCGGCCGTTATGGCACGGTGGTCCTCGGCTTGCTAATGCACGTTGCGGCGTTCGTCGTGCTGTTCGCGTGTGCGAGGGTCGTGCCCTTGGTGGTGGCCGGCGGCTTCGCGCTCGGCTTCGCGTCGGTGCTCGTCGCGACCAATCTCACCGCGCTGCGTCTTCAAGCGACGCCGCCCGACTATCGGACACGCGTCATCGCCAACACCATGTTCATCTCGTCTATCTTTCTGCCGGGCGCCTTGTACGTCGCCGGCTGGGTCGCTCGCGGGTGGGGAAGCGGTGCGCTGCTGGGCAGCCTCTTCACTTGTGCGCTAGTCGCGACGCTTATCATCCCGTTCGCGCCGCATCTGAGGAACCTGCTAGGAAAGGACAAGCAGGAAGGCGCCTCCGATTATGCGGCATTGTTTCCGAAAGCCTTCGGCAATCACTCGTGGAGTGAATCTTGAAAGCATTGATCGTCAGCGGTAGCCATCGAGCACAGTCGCAAAGCGGCCGGGTGGCGAAAACCCTGTGTCAGCATTTCCTGCCCGCACATTTCTCCAGCATCACCATCCACGATCTAAGCGAAATGGATCTTCCGTTCTGGGACGAGACGGTATGGGACGACGCATCGCCGTGGGATGTGAAGCTCGAGCGGGTACGCTGCGACCAGCGCGAAGCCGACGCGCTGATCTTTGTTTGTCCCGAGTGGAACGGGATGGCACCGCCGCGCTTGAAGAACTATTTCTTGTTCGGCGATACCGGCAGCCTTGAGGACAAGCCAGCCCTTATCGTGGCCATTAGCGCAGGGGTCGGCGGTGCGTATGTCGTATCGGAACTGCGGTCGAGCGGCTACAAGAACACGAAACTCTGCTACATCCCTGAGCACGTGATTATTCGGGACGTCGAGAACTCACTCACAACGGCGCCGCAGTTCGCCGGCGATCCGATCGCTGAGCGTTGCCGTTACGCGATCGGGAAGCTCGCGCGCTATGCGGACGCGTTGTCCGAGGTCAGGTCCCAAGGAAGCGAGGCCGGCGCTTACCCGTACGGCATGTAGTGAACTACGCGCAAGCGCTCCGGCCGCGCGGCATGCGCGAAGTACGACGGTAGCCAGCATGCCACGCGACGTGGCCATCGATTGTCGGCCGATTCTTGCCGACCTTGGAATGCACGGTGTCCTATGAAGAAATCCGCAACCATCAGGTCGATGGTGACGCTGCCGCTCGAGTTGCCGGGCGGCGGCGTCTCGTCCGGCAAGATCGTGAGCTTTTCGGGGCTCCACGATAGGCTCGAACATTTCGCATTGGTGCTGGGTTCGCCCGATCCGCTGTGCCCGCTGGTTCGCGTGCATTCAGAATGCGTGACCGGTGACGTGCTCCGATCGATCCGGTGCGACTGCGGCCCTCAACTGAATGAGGCGATCCAGTGCCTGCACGACGCGGGCGGCTACCTGTTGTATCTGAGGCAGGAAGGGCGGGGAATCGGCCTGTACCAGAAACTTGCCGCGTATCGTCTTCAGGACGACGGGCATGACACGTTCGAAGCGAACCGACTGCTCGGCTTTCGCGACGACGAACGCGAGTACGGGAGTGCGGCGGCGATGCTCGTGGCCCTGTCCGTGTCACGGATCCGCTTGTTGAGCAACAACCCCGACAAGCAGGCGCAGCTCGAGGCGGCGGGCATCATCGTCGCGGAGCGGATACCGACGGGTGTATTCGTCGCCGAGCACAATCGGCGCTATCTGGAAGCGAAGGTGCGGGTCGCGCACCACACAATAAGCATGGACAATCCGGAGGTGATCAGATGATCGCGCATCGCTCTCCCATCAGCGGCGTAGCCGCATTCGGCGGACGCTTCGTCGCGACGGCCGGCTACGACAACCAGGTGATCCTATGGGACGCGCTTACCCAGCGCGCGCTGGGCCGCGGGTTGCACGACCATTTGGCGAACCAGGTCGAGTTCAGTCCGGACGGCCGATATCTCGTTAGCGCGTCGAGCGACCACACCGCACGGGTATGGATGCTTCCCGATATGAAACTGCACGCGGTGCTGTCCGATCACGTCGACGACGTGGAGATGGCAGTGTTCCACCCGGATCGCGAACTAATCGCGACCGCATCGCGCGATCAGCGGATCATGGTCTACAACCTGACCGGCAATCTGGTGCGCTGCTTCAATGGCCATCGCGCCGACGTAATCTCGGTCGTGTGGTCGTCGTGCGGCGACTACCTGATTTCGTCGAGCGACGACGGCACCGTCAAACGCTGGTCGCTCGAGACCGGCGAACTAGTGACCGACGTCGACGTGGGCGGCGTCGAAACAGACACGATCGCGATCGACGCAGCGGGCGGAATTTACGCAGGCAACGACGAGGGCAATATCGTAGTAATCCGCAGCGGTCGCGTCGAGACGATCCGCGCACATGCGGCGGGTATCAAGCGTCTAGTGTACAACTCGCGTGCGAAGCTGCTCGTCAGTCTCAGCTATGACCGCACACTGTGTGTATGGCACGTCGGCGAGACGCTCGACAAGATCGCCACGGCGTTACTGCCCGCTGAGATCTGGGCCCGCTCGTGCGCGTTCATCGACCGCGCCACACTGGCATTCGCGACGTTCGGCAACTCCTATGCGGTGTATCACATCGACACCGATAGCTGGGACCTAACCCGCGTCGGACCGACGGCGGGCGTTAACGCGGTCGCGCTGCACGACGGGCACCGGCTGACGGTCGGCGACAACGGTGTGTTCGCGATCGATGGCCAACCGGTTACGCATCTCGGCAGCCTGTGCAACTTCATCACGCTAACCGACGGACACATCCTCACCGGCGGCCAATTGGGGCAGGTGATGAACGCGCTGACAGGCAGAGTGCTCTATCAGCATCATTCGCCACTCAATTGCGGCGTCGCGTTCACGCGCGACGGGCATGCGCATGCACTAATCGGGACCTATACCGGTGAAGGCCTCGTATTCAGGATGGCGCAGGACAGCGGGGCCGTGCTGGTCGGGATCCTGCGGCTCCATACGAACGCCGTCAAGTCTGTCGCGGTATCCGACGGTGTCATTTTCTCAGTGTGCGCCGACCGGGGCGCCGCGTGGTTCTCGGTCGATACCCTTGATGAGATTGGCCGGGTTGACGACGCACACGATCGGATCGCGAACGGCGCTGCGCCGCTGCCGGAGCGTCGCTTCGTGAGCGTAAGCCGGGACCGAAAGATGCGCATCTGGCGAGAGGAGCAGGTGGAAACGCTGGATACGCCACATGAACATTCGATCAAGTGCGTGGCTACGTCGCGCGACGGGCGCTACATCGCGAGTGGTTCCTATTCCGGCGTCGTTGCGGTGTTCGATGTGATCGACGCGCGCTGGGTCGCGACGGTACGCCCGACGACATCTGGCATTTCGTCGATCTGCAACGGACCAGCGAGCGGCACGTTCCTGATGAGTTCGTACGACGGACACGTATACGAATTGGATGTTGCCGCTGAAATCGTGCAGGGCGAGTCGCATGCGCAATCCGAACTTGCTTGATCCGCGGACCGCGATGGGTTTGCCCGGCCGATTCCACGACCGACTCGGCCTTAACCTGCTGTCTGCGCATGAGGATCTGGTCGAATGCGATGCGGTGCGACTGATCGAAGTGCTGGAGTCGATCTCGGCGGACCGCCAACGCCGCTTCGCAGCGGGGTTGATGCTCGGGTTGCGCGGCGATCCGCGCATATCGGTCGAACGACCACAGATGATCCGGCTGGCCGGCGGGCGGGTGACGCTCGGGTTGAGCCGGCACGGGGTCGAGCGGGTGGTGGCGCAATGGGCGCATCACGGCGTGCAGCGGGAATGGATCCTGAAGGAGTGTCCTGAGTATGAGTGCCACGTCGCGCCGTTTGCGCTGGCGCGGTTTCCCGTGACAAACGCCGAATATCGCGCGTTTCTGGAGGCAACGCACAGCGACCTTCTGCCGACTTCATGGCAGTTTGGCATGTATCCGGCGTGGTTCGCAAATCATCCCGTCTGGACTGTTCCGCCGGCCGCCGCCGACGCCTATGCGGCGTGGCTGAACGAGCGGACCGGGCGGCGGTTTCGGCTGCCGACCGAAGCTGAATGGGAGTACGCCGCGTCGGACGGCGGACGGCGCGAGTATCCGTGGGGCGACGAGTTTGATCCGGCGTGCGCGAATACTGCCGAGGACGGACCGTTGTTCACAAGCCCGGTCGGCATGTATCCGCGAGGACGAAGCGCCGCTGGGATCGACGACATGGGCGGCAACGTGGAGGAATACACGGCCGACGACTACGCTGTCTATCCGGGCGGCGAAACGATTGACGACGACCTGCTGCGGATCTGCGGTACGTATCGCGTCGCGAGAGGCGGAAGCTTCACGCGGTTCGGCGACCTCGCGCGATGCCGGCGCCGGCACGGATGGTATCCGGGGGCGATCTATGCGATGGGATTTCGCTTGGCGGAAACGCTCTAGTAGGGTGTCCGCCGAAGTAATGTTAGGAATGGTGCCCAGCGACCGCAAATTTTGGCATTCAAACTATTTTACATAATTGTATCTGGCGCCAGAAATACTGTAGTGGCTATAGGGAGTCTGAAGTTTGGTAAGCGTGCCAGTTCCCCATAAGGCGAATGTACCCCCGAGGGATCGGGCCGGTCGTTGGAATTCGGAAGCACCGGCCTGATGCAGCCGACAGTCCACACGCTGCTTCACCGCGACTGCGTGCGAGGCGTCTGCTATCGCACGATCATGTCGATGCTGTGCCGAATTTTGCCTAGTAGCGGCAGTTCGCGGCATTGACAGATCCGCCGGAGAATCGCGAATGCTTACGGGCTGTCGAGAGCAAAGCAACGGTTGCACTTTATCGGTGATGAAGATGTCGCGTCTTTCTTCACACTTGCTGCGACCTAGTCTCCTATGGCTGCAGTGCCCATGCCGGACTGCCGGCATGCCCAGCTCGGCATGCTGCAATGCATAAGCGATCTGTTCTTCGCTGAACTTTCTCTTCTTCACGGCATGATCTCCTGGTCTCGGTGACAACGTCATGCCGGAATTTTCCACTTCCACATGGGACAGTCTTGTGGACTCAGGTTAGGGTCGGTTTCAACTTGGACGAAAAAAATTCCAAGTTGGATGCATCTCGACAGCCCGGCCTTGCCTCCATGAAATTGTCGTGCTAGTTTTTCATGAAATTTCTCTGAGAAATTTTCACGGGAGCCCGCATGTTCGTGCAGTCCGACCGTCACGTCGCAAGCTACTACGCCGGCACCTACCCGGCGCCGATCCCGCATCGGCCGGCGCTGGACGAACGCGTCGACGCCGACGTGCTGGTCGTCGGCGCGGGCTTCAGCGGGCTGCATACGGCGCTGCGGCTCGCGCTCGCCGGCAAGCGCGTCGTCATGCTCGAAGCGAGCCGCGTCGCGTGGGCCGCGTCGGGCCGCAACGGCGGACAGGCGCTGCTCGGCTGGTCGTGCGACATGCAGCCGCTCGAGGATGCGCTCGGCCGCGACGGCGCGCGGCTGCTGTGGGACAGCATGCGCTGGGCAGCGGCCGAGGTGCGCGAACTGCCGGCGCGGCACGGTTTCGACATCGACTACCGGCCCGGCAGCCTGTGGGCCGCGGTGCGGCCGCGGCGCGTCGCGATGCTGGCGCAGGCGCGCGACGAGGCGGCCGAGCGGTGGGGCTACGACCGGCTGCGCGTGATCGGGCGTGACGAGATGCCCGAATGGATCGGCGGCACGCGCTATCTCGCGGCGCTCCACGATCCGGAGGCCGGCCACCTTAACCCGCTGAAGCTCGCGCTCGGCCTCGCGCAGACGATCGAGCGCGCGGGCGGCCGCATCTTCGAACAGAGCCGCGTGCTCGACTGTCGCGAGACGGCGGGCGGCCACGTCGCCCGCACGGCGCGCGGCGAAGTGCGCGCGGACGTGCTGGTGCTGGCCTGCAATGCGTACGTCGACCGGCTCGATCGCGACCTTGCGCGCCGGCTGCTGCCGGTCGGCACGTACCAGGTCGCAACCGCGCCGCTCGCGCCCGACGTCGCGCGTGCGCTGCTGCCGCGCAACAGCTGCGTGATCGACAACCAGTTCGTGCCCGACTATTTCCGCCTGAGCCCCGACAACCGGCTGCTGTTCGGCGGCGGCTGCACCTATCTCGGCGGCATCCCGGCCGATATCGCGGCGGCGACGCGCCCGCACCTCGAACGCGTGTTTCCGCACCTGGCCGGCGTGCCGCTCGACTACGCGTGGGGCGGTCACATCGACATCAGCATGCGCCGCACGCCGGACATCGGCCGCCGCGGGCAGCGCTTCTGGCTGCAGGGCTTTTCGGGGCACGGCGTGCTGCCGACGCTCGCCGGCGCGCGCGCTGTGGCCGACGCCGTGCTTGGCGACGCACACCTGCTCGCGCAGTACCAGCGCATCCGCAACCCGCGCTTTCCCGGCGGCGACCGGCTGGCCGCGCCGCTCGAAGCGATCGGCAAGGCCTGGTACCGGCTGCGCGATACCGTTTGACGTCACTTCGGAATCCATCATGAATGAACAGGAAGAGATAGAAAGCCTGGCGATCCTGATCCGCGACCTGCGCAAGCATCGCAAGGTCACGTTGAACGATCTCGCCGAACGGATCGGCCGCTCGGTCGGCTTTCTGTCGCAGGTCGAGCGCGGGCTGTCGCGCCCGACGGTCGCGGATCTCACCGCGATCGGCGAGGCGCTCGGTGTGCCGACCACGTATTTCTACAGCCTGAGCAAGCCGCGCAGCGTGCCGTGGGTCACGCGGCCCGACGAACGCCGCACCGTGTATTACGCGGCCGGCATTACCGACATCCTCTTGTCGCCGAACATGCGTTCGCGCTTCTCGATCCTCGAAAGCCATCTCGATCCGGGCGCGAGCAGCGGCGAGCGGCCGGTCGACGACAGCGACGAGCAGGGCGGTTTCGTGCTCGAAGGAGAACTGACGATCTGGATCGACGGCGACGACACGCCGGTCACGCTCGGCCCGAACGATGCGTTCCAACTTCCCGCGCACAAGCGCTTCCGCTACGCGAACCTGACCGACGCGCCGACGCGCGTGATCTGGGTATTCACCTGAGTTTTCAGGCGGGGCAGGCGGTGTTGCAGGCCGTCGCGCCACGCAGCCTGTTTGCAGTACTGATCGACATGCGGCGTGCGTTGCGCTGGATACCGCATGAATCCGGTTCGCCGCGTTGCGGCGCCGCCATACAAGACATGGAGAGGAGGAGACATGGCTGACGTCGTTCCCGCGCTGGTCAGTGAAGTCCGCGCATTCCGGCAGGCGCACCCCGAGATCCGTTATGTCGACCTGATCTGCCTCGACCTGCCCGGGCATTTCTACGGTAAGCGCTATCCGATCGACGCGCTGGAAAAAGTCGCATCGGGCGCGCTGCTGAAGCTGCCGCAGAACTGCGTGTTGCTCGGCACGCAGGGCGGCCTCTACAAGATCGGCGATTACTGCTTCAATGACGGCGATCCCGATGCGCCGCGCCGCCTGATTCCCGGCACGCTGAAGCCCGTGCGCTGGGAGCGGCAGCCGCTCGCGCAGATGCTGATCAGCTCCGACGGCACCGATTCCCCGATCGAATTCGAGCCGCGCGAGGTGCTCGCGCGCGTGCTGCGGCGATTCGCGGCGCGCGGCATCCGGCCGGTCGTCGCCTTCGAGCTCGAGTTCTACCTGTTCGCCGCGCAGCTCGCGGAAGGCATGCCGCAGTATCCGCGCGACCGCCTGAGCGACGACCGCGACGATCAGCCGAACATGCATATCGAGCGCCTGTCGCGCTTCGCCGACGTGCTGCACGAGATGGTCGACGCCGCGTGTGAACAGGGTGTCGATGCGACGGTGATAACCGCCGAGCTCGGGCCTGGCCAGTTCGAGATCAATTTCGGTCATACCGACGACGGGCTGCGCGCGGCCGACTGGTCGGCGCTGTTCTGCCGCAGCACGCGCGGCGTCGCGTTGCGGCATGGCTATCGCGCGAGCTTCATGGGCAAGCCGTACCTGCATGCGCCGGGCAGCGGGATGCACGTGCACGTGAGCCTGTATGACGACGCGGGCCGCAACCTGCTTGCGGCGGACGAACAGCGGCCGTTGAGGCATGCGGTGGCCGGCTGCCTCGCGCTGCTGCCGCATTGCATGCCCGTGTTCGCGCCGAATCACAATGCGTTCCGCCGCTACGGATCGATGGTGAACGCGGCGAGCCGCGCGAGCTGGGGCTTCGAGGATCGCGACGCATGCATCCGGATTCCGGAGTCGGATGCACGCAACCTGCGGATCGAGCACCGGCTCGCGAGCGCGGATGCGAACCCGTACCTGGTGCTTGCGGCGATCCTGAGCGGGATGGAGCACGGGCTCGATGCGCGGCTCGAGCCGATCGCGCCGCTCAACGACGATCGCGGCAGCGGCATCGATTTTCCGAAGGAGATGCTGTCGGCGGTCGCCGCGATGCAGGATCATCCGGCCGTGCGCGAAGGGCTCGGCAGCGAGTTCGTGATGGTGTATTGCGAGAACAAGCGGCAGGAGGAGCTGGATTTCCGCAACGAGATTGGCGCGCGGGAGTATCGGTGGTTTCTGTGATTGCCTGCCGCCGTCCGCACCGCTTATCGGCCGCGCGCCTGCTCCATCGGCAGATGCGCGCTCCACGCGCTCGTCAGCGCTTCGATTTCCGCGACCGGATCGATCTGTTGTCGGGCACTGTCGCTCACGTCGTCGCCGAATAACAGGTGCGCGAATTCACGCGCACGCTCGGTGATCGCCGCGGTTTTCCCGCTGCGCCGTAGCGTGAACGACGCGAGCGCTGCATCGAGATCGCTGCCGTTGCCTGAATCGTATTCGTCGAGACACCGGGCAAGATGCCACGCATCCTCGAGCGCCTGGCATGCGCCTTGTCCGGAGGTCGGGAGCGGCGCGTGCGCGGCGTCGCCGATCAGCAGAACATTGCCGCGGTGCCATACGTCGACCGGATCGAGATCGTGCACGCGGATCTTCGCGATCGTGTCCGCTGGCGTCGCACGGATCACGTTCGCGATGGGCGCCGGCCACGACGCGAAGCGCCGCTCCAGCATCGCGCGTGGATCGTCTTCCGCCGCATCGGCCAGGTTCGCTTCCGGCCATGCCGCCGCCCAGTACATACGATGCCGGTCCAGCGCGACGATGCCGAAGCGTTCGCGCCGGCCCCAGTAATCGAATATCGACACTTCGTCGACCAGCGGCGCATCGCCTTGCGCGATGCCGATCCAGTTGACGAAGCCCTGATAGACCGGTGTGTCGTCGCCGACCACATGGCGTCGCGCAACGGAGTTCATGCGGCCGTCCGCGCCGATCACGAGGTCGGGGGCGATCGTCGTGCCGTTGTCGAAGCGAACGACGGCGCGGCCATCCGCCCCGGCGTCGATGGTCGTTGCGCCATGGCCGAAGTGGACATCGATGCCGCGCGTGGCGAGGTGCCGTGCCAGCACGGCCTGCAGGTCGCGCCGCAGGATCGACACCGTCGGGAAGCCCATGCGGCGGTCGAGCGCGCGGATCTCGGTGACCTTGAGCAGGGTGCCGTGCCGGTCGATGCGTCGCATTGCGTGCAGGTAGCCGCCGGCCTCGACGATGTCCGGCAGCAGGCCAAGCTGCGCGAGGACGAAGCCGGCATTCGGCCACAGCACCACGCCCGCGCCCATCGTCGATTCCGACGGCCTGCGTTCGTACAGCCGGATCTCGTGGCCGCGTCCGGCGAGCGCGAGTGCGGTGCTCATGCCGGCCACGCCTGCGCCCAGGATTGCAATGTTCATGATGCTCCTTGCCTGTGTCGTGCGAACGCTCGCCTGGCCGCGGGTTCGTGCGTCGGCGTCGCATTGACGGGATGAGCATCGTAAATTATGGTCTCTGGCGGGATAAGCCATGAAAATCGGCAGGCTTTGATATCTGAAACGGGATAATGATGCGTAGCAAGCTGGATCTGAATGCGGTGCGCGTATTCGTGTCGGTCGTCGACGAAGGCAGCTTTGCCGGCGCGGCGCGCGTGCTCGCGCTGCCGGGTTCCAACGTGAGCCGCCATGTGGCGCAACTGGAGTCGAGGCTCGGTGTGCGCCTGCTCGAGCGCAGCACGCGGCACCTGCGGATGACGGAGGCCGGGCGTTTGCTGCACGAACGTGCGCGGCCGATGCTCGATGCGTTGACGCAGGCCGAATGCGAGCTGACGTCGCAGCAGACGGAATTGCGCGGCGTGCTGAAGCTTTGCGTACCGGGCGAAATCGGGCCGCGTATGCTCGGGCCGATCGTCGCGGAGTTCGCGAGCCGCCATCCGCATGTCGAGATCGACTGCGATACCAGCCTCGCGGGCGTGTCGACGCTGCGCGACGATATCGACCTGTCGATCATCGTCAATCGCGGGAAGCTGGACGACAGCGCGTTCGTCGTCAGGCCGCTCGTGAGTTTGCCGAGCGTCGTCGTGGCCGCGCCGTCGCTCGTCGCGCGGGTCGGGATGCCCACACGGACGGAGCAGCTCAGGCAGTTGCCGTGCATCACGACGTTGAGCACGCTGAAAGGGCAGCCGTGGCAGTTCGCCGACCGCGACGGGTGGATTCACAAGATTCCGGTGGCGAGCCGGTATCGCGTCAATAGTGGCGAGATGGCCGGCTTGGCCGCGGTGAACGGGATCGGCTTCGCGATTCTCGTCGAGCGTGCGTGTGCGGTCGAGCTTGCCGAAGGGCGGCTGGTGCGCGTGCCGCTGGAGAGGGCGCCGGCGCCGCTGGAACTGCATGCCGCTTACGCGAGCCGGAATTCGGTCAACGCGAAGATTCGCGAGTTGCTCCAGCTGATGCAGGAACGGCTGGCGATGGAGGCGGCGATGCCGCCATCGCGATCACTTCGGTAGGGCGCGCAAGTAGCGCACTTCTTCGATCGGCGTACCGTCGATCTCGAATGTCTTGATGTCGTGTTCGGCGACGAAACCTTCACGTTCGTAGAACGCTCTTGCGCGACGGTTTTTGACCAGTACCCACAGCGACACCCAAGCATGGCCCGCGTCATGCAGCGCTCGGCATGCATGGTCGACCAGCCGCGCGCCGATGCCTTGCCCGCAATGCGACGGATGCAGATAGATCGCTTCGATTTCGCCCCACGCACGATCCTTGTCGGTGTCGCGCGTCGGGCCGTACGCGATCCAGCCGGTCGGTGCGTGGTTCGTGAACGCGAGCGCGACGCGCGGTCGTCCTGCGTCAAGTGCCTGGCGCCAGGCGGCCGTGCGCTTCTCGACCGACAGACCGGCGAGGAACGGCGCCGGCATGATGTCCGTGTAGGTGGCTTGCCACGACGCGACGTGGATGTCGGCGATGGCCGGTGCATCGGCGGAGGTGGCCGCGCGGATGTCGATCGTCGTCGTGTTCGGTGCCATGCGTACCTCGCCAGATCGTGTGCCGTTTGCCGCGTTGCCACGCGGAGGATTCATTCCGCCGGGTCCAGGCTGCCGTCGATTGCGAAACGGTAGCCGAGATCCACTTGCGACGCGTCGCCCGGCGCGTCGGTTCTCTTCAGTACGAACTCGAACGCGGGCTCGAACCAGCCGTTGCGTGGCAATTCGCCACCGAGGACTTCGACGTCGTACCAGCCGTTGTCGATGTCGATCACGGGCCTGCCCGGTTCGCGATAACGCGCAAGCAGCGCGTTCACCGATTCATCGGTGAAGCGCTCGAGAATACGCCACGTGTAAAGCATTACCGAACGATGCTCGACGCGCAGCACGTATCCGCCGCGCCGATGCTGCAGGCGGCTTCCGGCCTTGAGCAATTCGGGCGTGTCGTCGTCCAGCGTGAAGATGACCGTATACGGATGGTTCTCGATACCGGCCAGCGGAATGACGACACCTTCGAGCACGGCGTTGTCGCCGCTGTCGCCGATCGTGAACTCGGTTGCTACGTCGTCCGACAGTCGATGTGTTTCCTTGTAGCGCTTCAGCAGCAGAAGATCGCCGACGAGGAAACAGTCGATCAGGTCGTTGAGGACTTCGGAGAATACATGCCGCATCGTCGTTCCTTTCGAAGGTGGCGTGCCGCGACATGCGTCGTGGTACGCCACGCCCGACGATCTTACTCGCCGAGCTTCGACGCCACGCACCCGGTGCTCGAGCATTCGCGCTCACGCTCGCGCAGGAACGACAGCCGCGATTGCGTCATGTCGTTCGCGCACTGGATATCGACGAGGTAGCTGCTGCCGCGCGTCTCGCTGCACTGCGCGTCGCGTTGTTTCAGCCACGCGAGCTGGCCGGCCTTCAGCGTCGCCTGCTGGTCGCCGCTCAGTTGCTTGCGCAGCCGGCCGTATTCGTCGTTGAGATCGCGGTCGGACTGCGAGAACTGCGTGCTCGTGCAATACACCTGGTCGAACGCGCTGCGCGGCTTCCCGCAGCCGGCCGCATGCGCGGCGAACGGAACGGCAAGCGCGAGCAATGCGCAGGATGCGAGCAGATTCTTCTTCATAGGTGATGCTCCTGACTGGGTGAAAACCGTTGAACTCGACGGACAATACCGTCGTTTATTCGGGCGTCGTACACGCGTCGATGCCGCCCGCGATCGCGGCGGACAGGCGCTGGATCGTCTCGCGCCGCGCGAGCCGCGCTTCTTCGTCCGGATTGACGATCACGCCGGCTTCGACGAGCACGGCCGGAACCGGCGCGGTGCGCAGCACGACGAGATCGTCGAAGCGGTGGATGCCGAGTTGCGGATCGATCAGCGGGCGGTTCTCGCCGCGGATCGGCTGCGCGTGATACAGCGACGGCCGTTCGCCGGCCGCGACCAGCCGCTCGGCGATCGCCTTCGCGCAGCGCAGGCTTTCCGCATAGTGCGGATTGCGCGCCGACACGAACACCGAGAAGCCGCGGAATTCGCGCTGCCGGCCCGCGTCGATGAACTGCTGCTGCATCGAGTCGTGATGGATCGACACGAACAGGTTCGCGTCGGGCGCTTGCGTCGAGCGCTGATCGAGCGCGATCTCGCGGCCGTCCGCCGACGTGCGCAGCACGCGGTCGCCATGCGCGGCGAGTTTGTCGGCGACCGCGCCGGACAGGTCGAGGTTGTACAGGTATTCGACGCGGCCGCTCGCACCGGTGGAGCCCGGATGCGCCGGCGTATGGCCGGTGTCGACGACGATATAGCGCCCGGTCGCGGGCTCGGTAACGGAAGTGCCGGCGGTGTCGGCCGCGTGCAGCGCCAGCGGTGCGCCGAGCAGCGGGGCGCACGCGAGCACGCGCGCGGCGGCGCGCACGACCGGGCGAAGGCGTCGAAGGGTTCGGTTCGTCATTGTTGTTGTCGAGAAGGGCGTACGGCGCGTCGAACGGCGCGCCACCGTCGGCCTGCTCAATGCAGTCGGAATGTCGCGCGATTATAGCGGCTGGTGGTGGCGCTGCAATGACGAACGACGGTCGTCAGGCCAGCGTGCCCCCAGTACGACGCTTTCCCGAACGGCGACAACCCGGACAGGCCGGCATGCGCGAATGCCATCGGGCCGTCGGCATCGCGCCGCGCGAGCAGTCCCGGCGCATTGGACTGAACGGATGATGCGCGCTATGCATCGGCCTGCGTGTCAGCGATTGATTTCGTCCGCCGAGATCAGTTCAGCCACCAGCACTTGCGCGGGCCCTTGCAGGTAGTACTCGCTCTCGAGCGGTTCGCGCAGCTTCATGAACGTTTCCGCGCCGATCTGCATCGTTTCGCCCGCATGCATGCGCGCGCCGCTGTCCAGCAGGTAATGCATCACGTTGTTGAAGATGCCCGAGTAGCGTTCGCCTTCGTGATGGCCGGCGGCGAGCGCGGCGAAATCGGGCAGGCCGAACACGTCCGCGCCATAGGTGCGCATCCATACGCCGTCGACGCCTTCGACTTCGTATTTCACGAAGCCGCAGAAAAACAGGTTCAGCGGGATATCCCGCAGCACTTCGAGGCTTTCGTCGCCGAGTTCCTTCGCATCGAACACGCCGGCCGGCAGCGACGTATGCGCGTGCTCGTTCAGCACCGCGAGGCCGTTCTGTTCCGCCAGCGCGCCGGCGACGGCCGCCAGCGCGACATACTGGTCGAGCGGATTCGCTTCATGCCCGGCGTAGTACAGGATCACGTGGCTGCGGTTCGCGCGTACCTGCTGCTTCAGGTCTTGCCCGTAGTGAGCGGGCGCGACGCACGCTTCCAGCGCGTCGGCCGGGTAGGGCGAATCGAAGCCGACCAGCCGGACGACGTGGTTGCCCCAGCCGGCGAGACCGAATACCTGTTCCAGCGTCGGTTCGGTTTCGACGCGCGCCTGCTTCATGCTCGGGTGATACGCGCGCAGCGCGGCCGTCAGCGCGGCGATATCGACCTGCAGCGGACCGTCGAAGACGACCGCCACGCTCAGCGGATGCTCGACGTCGGGTGCGGCGACCAGTGCGACGGGGTGGTCGGGCTCTTCCTTGCGGCCAAAGAATCGGGATATCAGGCTCATCGGATGTTGTTTGTGTCGATGCCGTTACAGGGAGGGAGCCCTGTTCTCTCGGTCAGGGCCTGGCCGTCGGGATGGCGGCCGCCCGTAGTTTCCCCGGGTTCGGCGAATCTGGCAAATATCCGATGGCGCGGCCGCCGGCGCGCGCCGGTCAGCGCGGCAGCGCTTCGGCTTCGGCCCAGCGCTTGAACGAATCGAGACGCCGGCGCGTCTGCACGAGATAGAACGCGCCGATCAGCGGTTCGAGCAGCCAGCGCAGCCACGACGGCTGTGCACGGAAGTGGTACGTGAATTTCACCTCGGTCGACCCGGGCGTGTGCTCGGTGAAGTTCCAGCTGCCGCTGAAGCGTTCGAGCACCTTCGGTCCTTCGACCATTTCGACGGCGGCGACCTGCGGCGGACGGTACGAGATGTAGCGCGACACCATCGTCGCGCCCGACTGGCTGCGGCAGAACGCGTCGACGCCGACATCGGCGGTCGTTTCGTCGAGCAGATACGCATCGATGAGGAAGTTGTCCCACACGAGCCGCCGTCCGTAGTCCTGCGACCACGTGAACAGGCGTCTGCGATCGACGCCGACGGTCCGGCTGACTGAGATCCTCATGAGGGCGGGCGCCAGGGTGCGGATTGGGATGCGATCGAGTGTACCGCGCCAATAACACGTGTTTGTCAGAGTTCGTCAAGTCGAGCGCGTGCTCGAATAGGCTCGATTGACGCACCTCGGGATTTCCCCTAGGATTAATCCCATGCCTTCGGGAAAGACCCGAAGCGTTTCAATCTCTTGAGGGAGCCTCATGAGTACGCAACAGAACCGGCGCTTCGACGCGCTCGTTTTCATTGGTCGTTTCCAGCCTCCGCATCGTGGTCACCTGAATGTGCTGAAGTCGGCACTGAGCCGGGCCGAGCGCGTGTGCGTGCTGATCGGGTCGACCGACAAGCCCCGCACCATCAAGGATCCGTTTTCGTTCGACGAGCGCCGCCAGATGCTGGCTTCGCTGCTCGATGTGTCCGAGCGCGATCGCGTGACGATCGCCCCGCTGCAGGATTCGACCTACAACGACGGCGACTGGGTGCGCTGGGTGCAGGAGGTCGTCGCGTCCATGCTCGGCGATATCGCGCAGCGCAAGGTCGGGCTGATCGGCCACGAGAAGGACGCCACGTCGTATTACCTGCGGATGTTCCCGCAATGGGAGCTCGTCGACGTCGACGCGACGGAAGACATTTCCGCCACCGAAATCCGCGACCAGTATTTCGCCGAACGGACCAACAGCTTCGTGCAGTGGGCCGTGCCGGAACCCGTGTTCGGCTGGCTCGAGCGGTTCCGCACACAGCCGGAATTCGCGCAACTGAAATCGGAAGCCGAATTCATTGCTGCGTATCGCAAGGCCTGGGCGGCCGCGCCGTATCCCGTCACGTTCGTGACGGTCGACGCGGTGGTCGTGCACTCCGGGCATATCCTGCTCGTGCGCCGCCGCAGCGAACCGGGCCGCGGCCTGTGGGCGCTGCCGGGCGGGTTCGTGAACCAGGACGAGCGGCTCGATGCGGCGTGCATTCGCGAATTGCGCGAGGAAACCGGCCTCAAGCTGCCGGAGCCCGTGCTGCGCGGCTCGATCAAGGATCGCCAGGTGTTCGATCACCCGACGCGTTCGCTGCGCGGCCGCACGATCACGCATGCGTGCCTGTTCAACTTCCCGACCGGCGAGCTGCCGCGCGTGAAGGGCAGCGACGACGCCGACAAGGCGCGCTGGGTGCCGCTCAACGAATTCGCGCAGATGCGCAACGTGATGTTCGAGGATCACTTCGACATCGCGTATCACTTCCTGGGGAAGCTGTGACGCGCTGATTCCCCGCATTCGGTCCGCCGCGACAGACGCGGCGGCACTTCAACGGCCTAGAGGAGCTCTAGCCATGCAAAACGATCCCGGCGGCTTTGCCGCGGTTCTCGCCAATCCGATTCTCAACACGGATTCGTACAAGGCTTCCCACTTCCTGCAATATCCGCCGGACGCCTCGGCGATGTTCTCGTACGTCGAATCGCGCGGCGGCCGTTACGACCGCACGCTGTTCTTCGGCCTGCAGATGCTGCTGAAGGAGTATCTGCGCAAGCCGGTCACGCACGCGATGATCGACGAGGCGTGCGATTTCTTCACGGTGCACGGCGAGCCGTTCAACGAAGCAGGATGGCGCCATATCGTCGAGCACTACGACGGCTACCTGCCGGTGAAGATCCGCGCGGTGCCGGAAGGTTCGATCGTGCCGGTGCACAACGTGCTGATGACGGTCGAATGCGACGATCCGCAGGTGTTCTGGCTCGCGTCGTATCTCGAGACGATGCTGTTGCGCATCTGGTATCCGGTGACGGTAGCGACCCGCAGCTGGCACCTGCGGCAAACGATTCGCCGCTTCCTCGAAAGGACCGACGACGATCTCGCGCAACTGCCGTTCAAGCTGCACGACTTCGGCGCGCGCGGCGTGTCGAGCGCGGAATCGGCCGCGATCGGCGGCGCCGCGCACCTCGTGAGCTTCATGGGCTCGGACACGGTGCTCGGCGTGCTGGCCGCGAACCGCTTCTATCGCGAGCCGATGGCCGCATACTCGGTGCCGGCGGCCGAGCACAGCACGATCACGTCGTGGGGGCGCGAAGGCGAGGCCGATGCATACCGCAACATGATCAGCCGCTTCGGTTTGCCGGGTGCGATCGTATCGGTCGTGTCGGACTCCTATGATCTGTTTGCCGCGCTCGATCTGTGGGGCGGCGAACTTCGGCAGGCGGTGATCGATTCGGGCGCGACGCTCGTCGTGCGTCCCGATTCCGGCGACCCGGTGACGATCGTGATGCAGACCGTGCGGGCGCTCGATGCGTCGTTCGGTTCGACCGTGAACGGCAAGGGGCGGCGCGTGCTGAACCGCGTGCGTGTGATCCAGGGCGACGGCGTCGACGAGCAGTCGATCGAAGCAATCCTCGCCGCACTCGACGACGCGGGCTACGCGGCCGGCAACGTCGTATTCGGCATGGGTGGTGCGTTGTTGCAGCGCGTGAACCGCGATACGCAGCGCTTTGCGATGAAGTGTTCGGCGATCCGGCGCGGCGGCGTGTGGCACGACGTCAGCAAGGATCCGGTCACCGATCAGGGCAAGCGCTCGAAGCGGGGGCGGCTCACGCTGCTGCGCAATCGCCGCACCGGCGAGTATCGGACGGTGACATTGCCGGTTGCGTGGGACGATCGTGCGCTGGAAGGCGAATGGGACGAGGCGCTCGAGACGGTGTTCGACACCGGGCGTCTGCTCGTCGATACGTCGTTCGCCGAGGTGCGGGCGAGGGCGCACGCGGGGGAGGTGTGACGCAGACGAGGCCGTGAGACACGTTTCCGGTACTTTGGCGCTGGCAAGCTGCAACGGAGATATCGTCTAACGGCCCACCTCGTCACTGGAGCGCCCGGGATGTCGGCGTGATACGCGGGTCACCGCACAGATGCCGGCATCCGTCCTTGCAAATGGGGACCAGCGTCACGCCAATCTGAAGATAGCCTTCGTAACCAGCACTGTCTTTCGGATACGGTTTCGAAATCATGTGGGTGTCCGA
Source organism: Burkholderia sp. BCC0397 (assembly GCF_902832865.1). Classification (NCBI taxonomy): domain Bacteria; kingdom Pseudomonadati; phylum Pseudomonadota; class Betaproteobacteria; order Burkholderiales; family Burkholderiaceae; genus Burkholderia; species Burkholderia sp. BCC0397. The sequence goes on from NZ_CADFDL010000005.1 coordinate 118,336, forward strand.
CCATATGTTCTCGCTCCTGATGCCGAGTTGAACCAGATACTCTTTCAAGTGCACCGATCTTTGCTGCGCGAGTGCCTGCGGATTCGTCTCGCCAATGTAGGCGCCGGCCGTGACGATGCCTCGAATTTCGGCGTCAGGCCACTCGCGAGCACGGATGACCATCTCCGCGATTCTGACGCGATCCTTGTTGGGAATCGCATCGGAATTGAGCGGGACGCTGTCGAGCATGTCTTCGGAAACGGTACATGCAGCGGACGGAATCGGGAATGAGAGGCATGTACAGATTGCCATGCTGATCACGCGAGCGGGAGATATCACCACAGGGTCCGGTCGTCGAAAAATGAAATATAGCAAGCGAGGCTGTCTGCATTGTCGATTGCCACATCCGCGTGTGTCTGAGCCCAGTATTTCAGGCCGGTGCCGAATCCATAGATTTCGTCGTTTGAATCGAAGGTATCGATATAGTGCGTGCACTCGTGAATCAGAACTTTCAGCTTGCAGTTCGTAGAAAGCCGAGCATCGGGAAGCGTGCAGAAGTGCGGGTAAATCGCAATTATTCGTTTGTGTGAGTCAGGTTTGCATACTGCTGCATCCGTGATTCCATTGTCGGGAAACACGGTGCACGTTATGTTCCTCTGCGTTTGCTCGTCCCATCTGATGACGTTTTCGGGTTCGAGTTGCTGCATGACGCCTAGAAGCTTGGGTAACCCAATGCTCAAACGTTGCCGGACTGTTTCGTCAGATCGCCCGAACCAGGTCCGGACGCGGCTTTGTTCTTCGTGGTCCCAGGCGGCGAGCCTCTCCATCCGCTCGCGAATCAGGACGACTGCAGCGTCGCGCAGACGTGCAATTAACCGCCTGAACGTTTTGTTCGACATGTTCTCGCAGATTTGCGTCATGTCGAGTTCGATGGTGTGAGTGGAGCCGGGTATTGTGTTCGTACAGGTGGTCCCGACGCAAATCCACTCTTCGTCTTCTTCTTGGCGTGTGGTGTCGGGTGAATGGAAGGTTATGCCCATGGACTCGATAGTTATCCGGAAGGAGGGGATGACTATCGATTCAAGAAGGCATGCCCGTCTATGAGACAGGTACGATTTTAGAAGGGTGAATCACGGCATCTTGATCGAGGCAAATTGCGCAGTGCGGATCTGTTCGGCAAGAGGAATTTTGCCGGCCTCGATCATTCATCAGCCAGCACACGGCCGCCGGCATCCGCCGGCACACCGCCGCGCTCCACCACACGCGCCGCCTCCATCGCCCGCGCAAGCGCATCGAACACAGCGGGCCCCTTGCAGCGCGACACGTTGAAGCGCATGTACGACGTCGCGCTGCGCGACGCGCTGAATACGTCGCCGGGTGCGAGCACCACGTCGTGGTCCAGCGCGTGGCGTGCGACGCGCGCGGCGTCGAGCCCGTCCGGCAATTGCGCCCACACGAACAACCCGCCGCGCGGCTCCGTCCAGATCCCGAGGCCGGCTCGCGCGAGGCGCCGGATCGTTTCGCCCATCGCATCCGCGAGACGCGCGCGCAGGCTGTCGAGATGGCGCCGGTACGTGCCGTCGATCAGCAGCCGGTGCACGACGTTCGCGCCGATCTGCGCATTGCCGAACGACGTCGCGAGCTTCAGGTCGACGAGCGCGTCGATCCATTCCGGGCGCGCGGCGACATAACCGCAGCGGATCGCGGCCGACAGCGTCTTCGAGAAGCTGCCGATCGACACGACGCGCGACAGCCCGTCGAACGCCGCGAGGCGCGGCGCGGGCGTGCTCTCGAAATCCGCGAAGATGTCGTCCTCGACGATCAGCAGCCCGTGCTCGGCCGCGAGCGTCAGCAGCCGGTGCGCGACGGGCGGCGCGAGCGTCGCGCCGGTCGGGTTGTGCAGCGCGGCGTTGGTGATGTACAGGCGCGGCCGGTACTCGGCGAGCACCTGTTCGAAGCGCACGAGATCGGGGCCGTTCGGCGTGAACGGAACGCTGACGATCCGTGCGCGGTGCGCGCGCAGCAGCGCCTGGAAGTTGAAGTAGCACGGATCGTCGAGCACGACGGTATCGCCGGGTTCCAGCAGCAGGCGGCACACGAGGTCGAGCGCGTGCGTGCCGCCGTCGGTCAGCATGATCTGCGCGGGTTCCGCGTGGACGCCGTGCTGCGCGAGCCGCCATGCAAGCTGCTGGCGCAGCGCGGGCAGGCCGAGCGGCGTCGCATAGTCGGTCAGCGCATCGGATTCGTCGCGCGACACGGCGCGCAGCGCGCGGCGCAGGCTCTCGTCTGGCAGCCACGACGACGGCAGCCATCCGCAGCCGGGCTTCATCGACGTGGGCGCCGCTTCGAGCGACTGGCGCGACAGCCACAGCGGATCGAGCTCGCGATCGAGGCGCGGGCCCAGCTCGGCGAGCGCGAGCGGCGGTGCGTGGCCCGACACGTAGAAGCCCGAACCGCGCCGTGCGGCGAGCACGCCTTCGCTCGCGAGCCGCTCGTACGCATCGACGACCGTCGATTTCGACACGCCGAGCGCGTCGGCCATCATCCGGATCGACGGCACGCGCGCGCCGGGCATCAGCGCGCGGCTCGCGATCCGCGCGCGCAGGGTATCCATGACGGTTTCCACGCGCGTGCGCGACGGCGCGGGCGGAGCGGGAGTCGGGGCGGAAGGGCTCATGATGGACGATGAACTGTACGGCTGGTTGTTCAGTACAGTTTGTCTGAATTGTATTGGGCTGTAGCTTACGCCGTTTTCGCCGGCGGCGGATCATCGGTCATCTACCTCCATTCAGGGTTGACCGTGCAAAAGACGACCGACGGATGGCTCAGCGGCCTGCTGGGCGTGATCATCTTCAGTGGCTCGCTGCCCGCGACGCGTGTCGCGGTGCAAGGGCTCGATCCGCTGTTTCTCACGTTCGCCCGCGCGACGATCGCCGGCGCGCTCGGCCTGCTGCTGCTCGTCGTGCTGAAGCAGAAGCGGCCATCGCGTGCCGAGGCCGTGTCGCTGGCCATCGTCGCGCTCGGTGTCGTGGTCGGTTTCCCGTTGCTGACGGCGCTTGCGCTGAAGCACGTGACGTCGGCGCATGCGATCGTGTTCGTCGGGCTGCTGCCGCTCGCGACCGCGCTGTTCGGCGTGTGGCGCGGCGGCGAGCGGCCGCGGCTGCCGTTCTGGATCTTCTCGATCGTCGGCAGCGGCGCGGTGGCCGCGTTTGCGCTGCGCAACGGCGGGCAGGCGTCGGTGGTCGGCGATGCGCTGATGCTGGCCGCGATTGTCGCGTGCGGGCTCGGTTATGCGGAAGGCGCGCGGCTGTCGCGCCAGCTCGGCGGCTGGCAGGTGATCTCGTGGGCGCTCGTGCTGTCGCTGCCGCTGATGCTGCCGCTCACGTGGCTGACCTGGCCCGCGTCGTTCGACGGCATCGATGCCGCCGTGCTGTGGGGGCTCGCGTACGTGTCGCTGTTCAGCATGTTGATCGGCTTCGTGTTCTGGTATCGCGGGCTTGCGCTCGGCGGGATCGCGGGCGTCGGCCAGTTGCAGCTGCTGCAGCCGTTCTTCGGCTTCCTGCTCGCGGCCGGGCTGCTGCACGAGACGGTGCCGCCGTCGATGGTCGTCGTGACGGTCGTGGTGGTTGGCTGCGTGGCGGGCGCGAAGTACTTCTCGAAGATGGCGCCCGTGCAGCGCGCGGGATGACGCAGGCGCGGCGGCGTGCCGCGCATCAGGCTGACATAACCGGGCGCGAGGCTTGCGGCAAGCCGGTTGCTGCCGGTGCGCATGATCGCGATCGTGCGCCCGACGCCGCGACCCAAAGCAAAACGGCCAGGCTGCCGGTAGCGGCAAGCCTGGCCGTTGGCGTTCGTCACGCCGGGCGCGGGTTACTCGAACGTTTCCAGCGCGAGCAATTCGCCGATCGTCTGCCGGCGGCGGATCAGCCGCGGCGTGCCGCGATCGACGAGCACTTCCGGCGCGAGCGGCCGGCTGTTGTAGTTCGAGGACATCGACGCACCGTACGCGCCCGCGTCGTGCAGGAACAGCAGGTCGCCGATCTGCGGCTGCGCGAGCTTGCGGTGCGTGACCACGCCGCCTGCATCCTGCGTGAACACGTCGCCCGATTCGCACAGCGGCCCGGCGATCGCGAGATCGACGAGCGGCCGGCCGGCCGGCGGCGCGCCATCGTGCGCGTGCACCGACACCGCGTGATAGCTGCCGTACATCGACGGGCGCATCAGGTCGTTGAAGCCCGCGTCGATCAGCACGAAATCGTGTTTCGGCCGACGGTTGACGGCCTGCACTTCGGTGACGAGCGTGCCGGCTTCGGCGACGAGAAAGCGGCCCGGTTCGATCTCGATGCGCACCGGGTGGCCGAGATGCCGTTCGATCCGCTTGCGCGCGGCGTCCCACTGGCTGAAGTAGTGACCGACGTCGACACGCGGCTCGCCGTCGCGATACGGAATCGACAGGCCGCCGCCGGCCGAGATCGCGTCGATGTCGTGGCCGAGCGACGTGACGAGATCGACCATCGCATCGCACACCTGTGACAGGTGGCCGTAGTCGACGCCCGAACCGATGTGCATGTGGATGCCGACCAGCTTCAGCCCGTACTGGCGCACGATCTCGATCGCGCGCGGTATGTCGTCGATCCAGATGCCGTGCTTGCTCTGCGGGCCGCCGGTGTTGGTCTTGTTGCTGTGGCCGTGGCCGAAACCGGGGTTGACGCGCAGCCACACGCGGTGGCCGGGCGCATGCTCGCCGATGCGCGCGAGCATGTCGAGCGAACCGGCGTTCACGGTCACGCCGTGCTTCAGCACCGCCGCGAGCGTCGGGCGGTCGATCAGGTCGGCCGTGAACACGACGCCTTCCGGCTCGCCTGCCGCAGGATCGCCTGCCGGACTGAACCCCGCCGCGAGGCTGCGCTCGATCTCGCCGAGCGACACGGCGTCGACACACGCGCCTTCCTCGCGCATCAGCTTCAGGATATGGATGTTCGAATTCGCCTTCTGCGCATAGCGAATCACGTCGAACTGGCGCAGTTGGGCGATGCGGTCGCGGATGACGTCGGCGTCGTACACCCACAGCGGGGTGCCGTATTGCTGCGCGAGCGTCGCGAGCTGGCGGGAATCGAGGGACATGGCGGATGAATCGGTTTGAATGAACGGATAGCCGGATGATGCGCCTGATCGGCTATACAGTAAAATGCCTATCTATCGATACTCGATTCATTTTTGATATATACGTTCATGCTGACGCACCGTCATATCGAGGTTTTTCGTGCGCTGATGGTCACCGGCAGCACGACGCGTGCGGCCGAGATGCTGTACACGTCGCAGCCGACCATCAGCCGCGAGCTGGCGCGGATGGAGCAGGTCGTCGGCTTTGCGCTGTTCGAACGCGCGCACGGCCGGCTGCGCCCGACGATGGCCGCGCTCACGCTGTTCGACGACGTGCGGCTCGCGTATGTGGGGCTCGAACGCGTCGCGGCGACGGCCGCGCGCCTGCGCGAGTTTCGCGACGGGCAACTGTCGGTGATCGCGCTGCCGGCGTTCTCGCACGCGATCCTGCCCGGTGCGTGCCGGCGCTTTCACGACGCGCATGCGGGCGTCAGCGTGTCGGTCGCGACGCAGGAATCGCCGGTGCTCGAGGAGTGGCTCACTGCCCAACGTTACGACCTCGGGCTGACCGAGCACGATGTCGCGCCGGCCGGCACGGTGCTCACGCCGCTGCTCGAAGTCGATGAGGTGTGCGTGCTGCCAGATGGCCATCCGCTGCTCGCGCAGGACGCGATCGACCTGCTGGATCTCGCCGACCGTCCGTTCGTGAGCCTGTCGCTGAACGATCCGTACCGCATCCTGATCGACGAGGCGTTCGCGCAGCTCGGCGTCGCGCCGCGTTCGGTGGTCGACACGCCGTCGGCCGTGTCGGTGTGCGCGTTCGTGCGGCAAGGGCTCGGGGCCGCGATCGTCAACCCGCTCACGGCGCTCGATTTCGTCGGCCGCGACCTGCACGTGCGGCCGCTGACGCGCTCGTTTCCGTACCGGGTCAGCGTGATCGTGCCCGAGCACCGGCCGAAGAGCCTGCTCGTCGATGCGTTCGCGGATGCGCTGCGCGGCGAAGCGAAGGCGATCCGCCGTCGGCTCGCCGCACACCTCGGCTAGCGGCGCCACCGTATGATCGACGTTTCGCCGCCATCGTCCTCATTTTCCGGAATCCCGTCATGACCGACGCATCGTCTGCCCTCGAACAACCGACCCTCACCGGCGAACGCGTCGTCCTGCGCCCGCTCGATGCATCCGACCGGCAGGCGCTGCTGGACGCCGCGGCCGACGGCGAGTTGTGGAACCTGACAGTCACGGTCGTGCCGGGCGCGCACACGATCGACGCCTACATCGACACGGCGTTGCAAGGGCGGGCGGTCGGCACCGTGATGCCGTTCGTGATCGTCGATCGCGCGTCGGGCCGCGTGATCGGCAGTACGCGCTTCTGGAAGATCGACCGCAAGAATCGCAAGCTCGAGATCGGCCATACGTGGCTGGGCGAATCGGCGCAGCGTACGCGCGCGAATACCGAAGCGAAGTGGTTGCTGCTGGCTTATGCGTTCGACACGCTGCAATGCGTGCGCGTGCAGTTCACGACGGACGAGCTGAACGAGAAATCGCGCGCGGCGATCCTGCGGCTCGGTGCGAAACAGGAGGGCATCGTGCGTCACGAACGGATCATGCCGGACGGCCGCAAGCGCAATTCAGTGCGCTTCAGCATCATCGACGACGAATGGCCGGAAGTGCGTGCGCGACTCGAAGCGAAGCTGGCGACGTAACGGGTGACGCGGGACGCTTGATGCGCGACGTGCGTCGCGCCGCCGGCAGGGGAGGCGGCAGCGCGACGGCGGGGGAAACGGTGCGCCGCGCACGATGCGCGGCGCTGCATCGCCTTACTGCGCCGATGCGAGGTGATGACGCTGCGCGAGCTTCTGCGCGTCCGCGTAGTGCGCTTGCAGGATCGGCAGCGCCTGGCGTGCGACTTCCTTCAGCTTGGTGTCGCGGCCCGATGCGATTTCGGCCTGGAACGCCGAGATCGCCTTCTGCTGGCCGGCGAGCGCGACCTGTTCGATATACGCCTTGTCGAACTCGGCGCCACGCAGGCTCTTGATGCTGCTCAGCACGGTCGTGTCCGGGTCGTTGGCCGGCACGTCGACGCCGCGCGGGCTCGCTGCGCGCATCGCCTGGATGATCTTTGCATCGTCGGTCGACACGCGTTGCGCGAACGCCTTGACCTGGCTGTCCGACGTGCGCGAATCGGCGATGCGCGCGGCGTCGTGCTGGGTCGACACGGTCTTCGTGCCGTCCGTGATGAAGGTTTGGTCGGCTTCGTGGATGCGCGTCGCGGTCGCGGCCGGCGCAGCGGACGCGGCGGGTGCCGGTTGTGCGGTTTGCGCGGTCGCCGTCACGGCGACGAGAAGCAGGCCAGCGGCAGACAAAGCAAGGCGCGAAATGTGGGGAAAGCGGTTCATGGGGGACCTCCTCGATCGGGGCTCTGGTTAAAAAACGGATCGTGTGATCCGTCGCTGTGCGAGAGACCGGGCGCGCCCGGGCCGGATTCGATGGCCGCTCTGCCGCGGCGGCGTTCGAAGTGTTTCCCGGCCCGACTGATTCTAGGAGAGCGGTCGGGTAGCAGGTGCAACCGTGCTGTGGCTTGTGTAACGGTTGGTAAGACGAATCGATGGGCAGAGGCGCAGGCAGGTAGTGCGTACCTGATGCGCATGCGGCAGCGGCAATTTTTGCGCGCGCGGGGCGCATGCAATGCATGAGATGCACGTACGTGTCATCGGCATTTCATCGGCGTGATGTTGTCGTGGCCGCTGCCGTGGCGGCGCGTCGGGCGAGAGGGCTGCGTGTGTGTGGCGTGCGTGAAAGAAAGCGTTACACGCGATCGAGCAGCGCATCGAGGCGCGGCAGCAACGGCGTCGCGCAATGTGCCTGCAACGCGTCGGGCGCGGTGTAGCCCCACGCGACGCCCTGGAACGCGATACGTGCACGCCGTGCCGCGTCGGCGTCGCGGATTTCGTCGCCGACGTACAGCACTTCGTCGGCGCGCACACCGGCCTCGCGCACGAGCGCGCGCAGACGGCGCGCCTTGCCGAACAGCGGAATGCCGCATGCGAAATGGTCGACGCGCGCGCCGGCGCGCGGGCCGAGCCGGTCACGCACGATCTCTTCGGTATTCGACGTGGCGATCGCGATGCGGATGCCGCGCGCGGCGAGCGCGTCGAACGTTTCGTCGACGCCGGGGAACAGCTTCACGTGGGCCACGCGCGGCCCCATCAGGCGACGCATGTCGATCGTCACGCGCGGCACTTTCCACATCGGCACGTCGAGCGCGCGAATGATGTCGCGCGCCGACATGCCGCGCAGCGCCGGGCGCAGTTCGGGCGTGGCGTCGCGAAAGCCGTGCAGGCGTGACGCCTCCGACAGCGCGGCGAGAAAACTGTCGAGCGAATCGGCAAGCGTGCCGTCGAAGTCGAAAGCGACGAGGCGGTAGGTCATGAAGCAGCGTGGCGGGTTTATCGGGTGGACGACATTGTCACCGAATCGAGGCGGGCAGTGCGGCAGATGCGAGTGCTGCGGCAGCGAGCCGGAACGCGGCGCGCGACGGGATGGCGGGTGGCCGGGACGGTGAGTGCGGCTTGGGCGCGCATCGGTACGTGGTACTACGCGTAGTGGTAGCGGCAGGACACGATGCTGATCTGAAAGTCGTCAGCCTCGTAGACCAGACGGTTCGTATCGTCGATACGGCGCGACCAGAAGCCGGAGAGATTGGCCTTCAATGGCTCGGGCTTGCCGATGCCTTCGAACGGCGTTCGCTGGGTTTCGCGAATGAGCTGGTTGATGCGCTTGAGCGTCTTGCGATCCTGCCCTTGCCAGTAGACATAGTCGTCCCATGCGTCGGAAGTAAAGAGCACGCGACGTACGCTCATTCATCATCCTCGGCGAGCTTGTGTTCTTTCGCTTTGCCCTTGCGCAGTTGCGCGATCGAACGTTCGAGATGGGCGACGTTGGCCGGCGAGCGCAGCAGGTGAACCGTCTCCATCAGGCTGTCGTAATAGTCCTGCGACATGATGACGGCGTTCGGTGCATCGCGGCGTGTGATGAGCGTCACGTCTGCATCGTCGACGACCTGGTCGATGACGGTCTTCAGATTGCCACGGGCATCCGAAAAATGAATCGTGCGCATGGTATGCCTCACTTGTACGTGTAAAAGTACAAGTATAGCACTGACCAGATATATGTACAAAATGCTGTACAGGTCTCGAGGCGCCGTGCATGTTGAACGGCGCCATGCGGCAGGGTGATGCGCGTCTATTCTCCCGCGGCGGCCCGGCCGCGCTCTTGTCCCGCACTGAGCAGCGCGGTATCGTCGATGCTCCGCTTTCCGCCACTCGAACCGGAGAACAGACGTGCCCGCAGCCATCCCCGCCACGCTGAGATTTTCCACCGACAAGCGCGAACTCGACATCGACGCGATCTTCGACTTCCTGCATCGCGACGCGTACTGGTCGCAGGGCATTCCGCGCGACGTGGTCGAGCGGGCGATCGAGGGCTCGCTGTGCTTCGGCGCGTATGTCGGCGACCGGCTCGTCGGGTTCGCGCGGCTCGTCACCGATCACGCGACGTTCGCGTACCTGTGCGACGTGTTCGTGCTGCCGGCCGAACGCGGCCACGGCTACGGCCGCGCACTGATCGACCATATATTCGCGCAGGAGATGGTGCAGCGCCTGCGCCGCATCATGCTCGTCACGACCGACGCACACGCGCTGTACCGGCCGGTCGGCTTCGGCCCGTCCGCGAACCCCGAGCGGCTGATGGAGATCCGCCGCCCCGACATCTACACGAAACGCTGACGCGCGGCGCAGCGCATACAATACGCGCTTTCCGTTTTTGCCGAAGAGAAGCACACCATGACCGAACAGGAAGCCGAACAACTCGCGACGCACCGCCACTACAAGGGCGGCCTTTGCCGCTACATCGGCGTGGCCCGCCATTCCGAAACCGAGGAATCGGTGGTCGTATACGAGCATCTGTGGCCGCATGCGCGCGGCCTGTGGGTGCGGCCGGAAGCGATGTTCAACGGCAATCTCGAAGACGGCACGCCGCGTTTTCGCAAGCTGCGCGACTGAGCGGGCGGCACCGGAACAGGCCCTAACCGACGCCGCCCGGCTTGTCGTGCGGCCCCTGTTGCCGCAGCGCCATCGCAAAGAAGCGCCGGATTTCATCCATCAATTCCGCGCGGGCCGACGCGAAATCGAACGCGCGCCGGTTTTCGTGCGCGTAGCGCCGGCGCCAGTCGTCGGCCGCATGCCGCGCCTCGCGTGCGCGCAGATCGTCGAGTTCGGGCGTGCGCAGTGCGTGATCGGCGATCAGCGTCACGCCGTCGCGGCTGACCTCCAGCACGCCGCCCGCGACGAGGAGGCGGCGATGCTCGCCAGTCGGCGCATCGACGAGCATCACGACGCCCGGCCGGATCCGCGTGAGCAGCGGCGCGTGGTGCGGGTAGATCCCCAGTTCTCCGCTTTCCCCCGGGACGACGACGAAATGCGCGTCGCCGGCATACAGCACCGCTTCCACGCTCACGATGTCGAGCCTCATCGACGTCTTCATGCGCACTCCTTCAGACTGCCGCCGCGCCGGCGACGATTTCGCACAGCTCGGTGGTGATCTGCGCCTGTCGCGTCTTCTGGTACAGGTGCCGCAGTTCGCGCAACACGCGGTCGGCGTTGTCCGTCGCGGTCTGCATGCTGAACATCCGCGCGCATTGCTCGCACGCGTAGTTTTCGACGACGGCCTGATAGAGCGTCGCCTCGACGTAGCGCAGCAGCAACGTGTCCACGACCGGTTTGGGCGCGGGCTCGTACAGATAGTCGGACGCGGCCGCGCCGTCGGTCGGCGCGCCGGTGTCGAGCCCCGCGATCGGCAGCATCGCATCGATGCGCGGCTCGTACGCGAGCGGGCTCGTCAGCCGGTTGTACGCGACGTGCACTTCGTCGAGCTCGCCGTTGACGAACGCGGTCAGCGGCACGAGCAGCGCACCGAGCAACTGTTCGAAGTGCGGCTCGGCGGCCAGGCCGCTCGCACGTGCCGCGATGGTCGCGCCGTGGCGCAGCAGCGGCGCGAGGCCGCGCGCACCGATCACGCTCAGTTCGCATGCGACGCCGGCCCGGTCCCAGCGTTCGATCGCATCCACACATTCGACGAGTAGCCGCGCATTGAGCGGGCCGCACAGCCCGCGATCGGTGCTGACGACGATCAGGCCGACGCGGCGCACGGTATCGCGTCGCGCCATCAGCGCGGATACGTGGTCGGGGCGGTCGCGCAGCACGCGTTCCGCCATCGCGCCGATGCGCGCCGCGTACGGGCGGAACTCGCGCGCGCGTCGCTGCGCGCTCGCCATCTTGGTGCGCGCCATCATTTCCATCGCCTTGGTGATCTTGCGCGTGGACGAGGTACTGGCGATCTTCGAGCGGATTTCGCGTATGTGCATGTCAGGGGGGGCGTTGCGGCCATCCGGATGTCATCGTGCGGCTTCATGCTATCGGGACTTCACCTGAAACGATTGACGGAAATCAAACGACTTCGTCCGGTCCCGCACCAGAATCCGTTCACGTGATCCTTGCGAAGGGGGAGTCGATGACCGATTTGCGCACGCATCAGAAATACGAAGCGCTGATTGCGCGTTGCCGCGCATTACGCCCGGTGACGGTCGCGGTCGCGCATCCTTGCGACGAGGTATCGCTGCACGCGGCGGCCGCTGCCGCTCGGGTCGGCATCGTCGTGCCCGTCCTGGTCGGCCCGGTGGCGCGGATCACGATGCTCGCCGCGACGCTCGGTATCGACCTGTCCGGCTATCGGCTCGTGGATGCGCCGCACAGTCATGCGTCGGCGGCGCGCGCCGTCGAGCTGGTGCGCGCGGGCGATGCGCAGGCGCTGATGAAGGGCAGCCTGCATACCGACGAATTGCTGGAGGAGGTGGTGCGCGCCGATACGGGGCTGCGCACCGGGCGGCGCCTGAGCCACGTGTTCATCATGGACGTGCCGACTTACCACAAGCCGCTGTTCATCACCGACGCGGCCGTCAATATCCGTCCGACGCTCGAGCAGAAGGTCGACATCGCGCAGAACGCGATCGATCTCGCGCACGCGCTCGGCATCGCCCGGCCGAAGGTGGCGATCCTGTCGGCGGTCGAGACGGTCAGCTCGAAGCTGCCGTCGACGCTCGACGCGGCCGCGCTGTGCAAGATGGCCGAGCGCGGCCAGATCACCGGCGCGCTGCTCGACGGGCCGCTCGCGCTCGACAACGCGATCAGCCCGGAGGCCGCGCGGCTCAAGCATCTCGGTTCCGCGGTCGCGGGCGATGCGGACATCCTCCTCGTGCCCGACCTCGAGGCCGGCAACATGCTCGCGAAGGAGTTGACGTTCCTGGCGAATGCCGATGCAGCCGGCATCGTGCTCGGCGCGCGCGTGCCGGTGATCCTGACGAGTCGTGCCGACAGCGAACGCACGCGCCTGGCGAGCTGCGCGGTCGCGGCGCTCGTCGCGGCGGCGGCGCGCGCCACGGCGCCGCCGGTGGCCGCGCCGGCGGTTGTGGCCGACGCACACTGACGGGGCCGCGATGCGACATCCCGTCCTGGTGCTCAACGCCGGCTCGTCGAGCCTCAAGTTCTCGGTCTACGACACGCGCGAGGATCGCTCGCTCGATGCGGGCCTGCACGGGCAGGTCGAGAACCTGCATGGCACACCGCATCTGTTCGTGGCCGATGCGCACGGCGCGGCGCTCGCCGACCGCCCCGTCGCGCGACCGGGGCATCAAGGCGCGATCGAGGCGCTGCACGCGTGGTTCGCCGCTCACGTCGGGCAGGAGGCTGCGTTCGACGGCGTCGGGCACCGGGTCGTGCATGGCGGCCCGTATTTCACCGCGCCGGTGCGGATCGACGCGCGCGTGCTCGATGCGATAGCGTCGCTTTCGCCGCTCGCGCCGCTGCACCAGCCGCATCACGTCGATGCGATTCGCGCGGTGGCCGCGGTTGCGCCGAACCTGCCGCAGGTCGCGTGTTTCGACACCGCGTTCCATTCGACGGTGCCGGCGCTCGAACGGGAGTTCGCGTTGCCGCGCGCGCTGACCGAACAGGGCATCGTGCGCTACGGGTTTCACGGGCTGTCGTACGAGTACATCGCGACGGCGCTCGCGGCCCTCGATCCATCGTGGGTGCAGCACCGGACGGTTGTCGCGCACCTCGGCAACGGCGCGAGCCTGTGTGCGCTCGCGAACGGCCGCAGCGTCGCGACGACGATGGGGTTCACGGCCGTCGACGGGCTGCCGATGGGCACGCGCACGGGCGCGCTGGATCCGGGCGTGATCCTGTACCTGCAGCGTCACGCAGGCCGGTCGCTCGACGAGGTCGAGCATCTGATCTATGCCGAATCGGGCTTGCTCGGCGTGTCCGGCGTGTCGAGCGACATGCGCACGCTGCTCGCGAGCGACGCACCGTCGGCCGCGCATGCGGTCGAGCTGTTCGCCTATCGCGCGGCCCGCGAACTCGCCGCGCTGGCCGGCGTGCTCGGCGGTCTCGACACGCTCGTGTTCACGGCGGGCATCGGCGAGCACGCACCGCGCGTGCGCGAACGGATCTGCAGCCGCGCCGCGTGGCTCGGCATCGTGCTCGACGACGCGGCGAACGCTGCCGGCCTGCCGGTGATTTCGAGCGACGCGTCGCGCGTGACGGTGCGCGTGATCCCGACCGACGAGAACCTGATGATCGCGCGGCACACGCGCCGCGTGCTGGACGACGCGATCCCTTCCACGCCGTATCCGACCCGGTGAGACCTTCGATGACAGCCCGCGACACATCTTTCCCTGCCGTCAGCGCCCCCGCGCTGCCGATTTTCTGGCCGATGGCCGCCGCTACCGCGATGTTTGCGGCCGGCTCCGAGATTGCGGCGCGCAATCTCCGCTTCCTCGCGGAAGAGGAGAAGCTTCATTTCGAAGCGCACCCGGCGCTGGCATCGGCGAACCGGCCGTTGCTGGAACTGCGGACGATGACGTTTCGCGATTATTCGGTCGCGCCGGCGCACGGGCTGCCGACGATCGTCGATGCGCCGTACGCGGGGCACAGCGCGATGATCGCCGACTACCAGCCGGGGCAGAGCCTGATGCAGACGCTGCGCGAGCACGGCGTGACGCGTCTGTACCTGACCGACTGGCGCTCGGCCACCGAGGACATGAAGGACCTCGAGATCGACCAGTATCTGGCCGAGCTGAACGTGTGCGTCGACGAACTCGGCGGCCGCGTGAATCTCGTCGGGCTGTGCCAGGGCGGCTGGATGTCCGCGATGTATGCGGCGCGTTTCCCGCACAAGGTCGCGAGCCTCGTGCTGGCAGGCTCGCCGATCGACACCGACGCGGGCGACGGCCCGATCAAGCGGATGGTGCACACGTATCCAACGTCGTTCTACGAGGAACTCGTCGCGATGGGCGGCGGGCTGATGCGCGGGCGCTTCATGCTGCGCGGCTGGAAGAACATGCATCCCGACCAGCACTATCTCGCCGAGCACGTCGACCTGTACGAGCATCTCGACGATCCCGAATACCTGCGCAAGCGCGAGGTGTTCGCGAACTGGTACGAAAGCCCGATCGACCTGCCGGGACGCTGGTACCTGCAGGCGATCGTGCAGATCTTCAAGGAGAACCGGCTCGCGAAGGGCACGTTCGTCGCGCTCGGGCGCACGCTCGACCTGAAGAACGTCGCGTGCCCGGCCTATCTGCTCGCCGGCGAGGCCGACGACATCACGACGCCGGAGCAGGTGTTCGGCGCGCACGATCTTCTCGGGACGCCCGCGTCGCGGATCGAGACCCGGCTCGTGCCGGGCGGCCATATCGGCCTGTTCATGGGGTCGCGCACGCTGAAGACGGTGTGGCCGGACATCGCGCGATGGATCGCGGCGCAACGCTAGGCCGGCGCGGATCGGCAAGGGAGGCGACATGACGTTGCGACACAAGCGGGGGCTCGTCGTCGGTATCGCGAACGAACAGAGCATCGCGTGGGGATGCGCGCGCGCGTTTTGCCGGGCGGGCGCCACGCTCGCGGTGACCTGGCAGTCGGACAAGACCTTGCCGCACGTCGAGCCGCTGTTCGCGCAACTCGATGCGCCGATCCGGATGCCGCTCGACGTCGGGCGGCCCGACCAGATGGCGGCGGTGTTCGACGCGATCGCGGTGCAATGGGGCGCGATCGACTTCGTGCTGCATTCGGTGGCGTATGCACCGAAGGCCGATCTGCAGGGCCGCGTGGTCGACAGTTCGCCGGAAGGCTTTTCGTTGGCGATGGATACCTCGTGCCATTCGTTCATCCGGATGGCGCGGCTCGCCGAGCCGCTGATGACGCGAGGCGGGAGCCTGATGGCGATGAGCTATCTCGGCGCGGAGCAGGTCGTCGCGAATTACGGGGTGATGGGGCCGGTCAAGGCCGCGCTCGAAGCGAGCGTGCGGTACCTGGCGGCCGAACTCGGCGGCGCGGGCATTCGCGTCAACGCGATTTCGCCGGGCGTGCTGCCGACGCGCGCGGCGTCGGGCCTGCCGGATTTCGGCCGGCTGCTTGACGACACCGCGCGCCGGGCGCCGCTGCATCACGCGCTGGACATCGACGACGTCGGCGCGTTCTGCGCGTTTCTTGCCAGCGACGGCGCACGGGCGATCACGGGCGGCACGCACTATATCGACGCCGGCATGCACATGCTCGGCTAGGGCCGGCGCAAGCCCGTCATTAGCGTGAACAGGCCCAGGCGTGCCGGCGGCACGCGACCGTCAGGTGCGCGCGAATGCCTGTACGAGGGCCGGCGGCGCGTGGGCGACCGTGACCTCCGGCGTGCCGTGCCACGCCGCGAGTTTCTTCACTGCTTTCGCGACGTCGGTCGCGAGCCCGGTGCCGAACCGTACGCCCGGCTCGACGTGCACGGCCTTCAGCTCGAACGTGCCGAGCGTGCGATGCGCTTTCGCGTCGATGCGGCCCACCAGCCGGCCGCGATGCAGCACGGGCAGGCAGAAATAGCCGTAGCGCCGCTTGTGCCCGGGTGTATAGCACTCGATCGTGTAATCGAAACCGAACAGCGTCGATGCGCGCCGGCGATCCCACACGACCGGATCGAACGGCGACAGCAGCGTCGTGACCGTCGAGCGCAGCGTGTCGGCAGCCGCCGCCGGCAGTAGCGCATCGAGCGAGCGATGCACGTAGGCCGGTTCCTTCCAGTCGTCGATCTGCACCGGAATCAGGTCGCCGGCCTCGGCGAGCCGCTCGAGTTCCGCGCGATACGAACGGCGCGGCAGCCGATAGTAGTCGGCCACCCAGTCCGCGCGCACGACGCCGAGCGCGCGACACGTGTAGCCGAGCAGCGCAGGCAGCACGGCATCGCGCGGCGGCAGGTCGCGCGTATCGTCCCAGCCGGGCAGCACGCGTTCGCGCACGTCGTACACGCGCTGGAAATTGCGGCGCTCCGACACCATCAGGTCGCCCGTCGTGAACAGCACTTCCAGGTGACGCTTTTCCGGCTTGCGATCCCACCAGCCGTTGCCCTTCACGCCATCCTCACGGGCGAAATCGGCCGACCGCACCGGGCCTTCTTCGCGAATCCGCGCCAGCAGCCGTTCGATCTCAGGACGATTCTGCTCATGCCATTCGGCCGCATATTTCCAGCCCATTCCCGACGGATCGAGCATCTTGTAGCGCATCAGCCCGAACTGCTCGATCGGCAGGAAACACGCTTCGTGCGACCAGTATTCGAACAGGCGCGCCTCGGCGAGATGTTCGTCGAGCCAGTGCGGCGAGAAATCGCCGAGACGGCTGAACAGCACGAGATACGGGCTGCGCGCGACGACGTGGATGGTGTCGATCTGCAACTGCGCCATCCGGCGGATCGTGTCGAGCACGTCGGACTTGGTCGCCTTGCGGCGCGGCGGTGTGAGCAGGCCCTGGGCGGCGAGATGCAGTGCGCGGGCGGCGGCGGGCGAGAGCGTGAGCATCGGAAGGACGGTTGAGGGTGGCGATCGGGAACCACTTTAGCGCGAAAGCGGCGCGCGCGTGCGACGCGCGGCTGCAACGCGTCTGACAATGCTTGACAGATGCGTTTTGCAAGTTTCCCTATAGTGCAGTTCATGGCGCGACGACACGTGCGCGCAACGATTCCGCTTCCGACGCACATATGTCCATGGCACGCAGGAAGCGAATCCGGGATTCCCGACCCCATCGGGAGACCCGGAGCCCTGAGCGGACATCCATGCGGCTGTGCACCGGCCCCGTGTGGATGTCCGCTGATTTTTTTGTTTTTCCGGTTTTCATCCGTTGCCGCGCGACAGGTCATGCCGTCGCGCCGGCCATTCATTGCCGCTTGCCGCGCGCGACTTCGTCGCCGGCGCCGGGCGGCAGCCGCCGCGTGATCGGAATCGATGCGAACGAGCACAGCCCGACCACGAGGAACGCGGGCCAGAAATCCGACCACACCATTGCCTGATGGCCCTGGAGCCAGTGCGACACGTGCAGCACGAGGCCGGCCACCGTCACGCCGAGGCCGAGCGACATCTGCTGCACGACGCTGCCGAGGCTCGTCGCGCGGCCTGCGTCGCGCGGCGAGATGTCCGCATAGATCATCGAATTCAGGCTCGTGAATTGCAGCGCGGGGAAGATGCCGCCGACGAGCACGATCAGCCAGATCGCCCAGGTCGCCATGCCGGGATGGAACACGCCGTACGCGGCGATCGCGAGGCCCGCGAATGCCGCGTTGTAGATCAGCACCGTGCGAAAACCGAAGCGGCGCAGCGTATGCGTGGCCGTCGAGCGGCTGACCGCGCCGCCGAGCGCGGACGCGCACGTGATGAGCCCCGAGTGGAACGCGCTCATGCCGAGCCCTTCCTGCAGCGCAAGCGGCAGCAGGAACGGCACCGCGCCGAGCCCGATGCGGAACAGCGACCCGCCGACGACGCTTGCGTGGTACGTCGGGATCTTCAGGAAACTGAGGTCGAGCACCGGGCGCGCCTTGCGGCGCGCGTACGGCACGTAGAGCGCGAGCATCGCCGCGCCAGCCGCGCACATGATGATGGCGTTCGAGCGCGACGTGAGCGAGCCGTCGATCAGCGTGAGGCCCATCAGCAGCAGCGCGGCGCCGCTGGCCGACAGCAGGAAGCCGAACCAGTCGAGCGGGCCGGGATCGGGCTCGTGCGTGTTCGCGATATGCTTGCTCGCGAGGTAGATCCCGTAGATGCCGATCGGCACGTTGATGAAGAAGATCATCCGCCAGTGCAGGTAGGTCGTGATGAAGCCGCCGACGAGCGGCCCGACCGTGGGCCCGAACAGCGCGGGAATCGCGAGGTAGTTCATCGCGCGCACGAGATCGGAGCGCGGCACCGCGCGGAAGATGATGATGCGGCCGACCGGCACCATCATCGCGCCGCCGACGCCCTGTATGAAGCGCGCGAACGTGAGCAAGCCGAGGGAGTTGGACGCCGCGCACATCAGCGAGCCGACGACGAAGATGCCGATTGCGGTGCGGAACACGGCGCGCGCGCTGAAGCGGTCGGCGAGCCAGCCGCAGATCGGGATGAACACGCCGAGGCCGACCACGTAGGCCGTGATCGCGATGTTCAGTGTGACGGGGTTGTGCCCGAAGTCTCTCGCCATCGCAGGCAGCGCGGTGACGATGATGTTCGCGTCGACGCTTTCCATGAACAACGCACAGGCAACGATGAGCGGTGCTAGAAAGACGGGCGACATGGGCAGGGCGCGCGGTAAAGACGCCATTATGCCCACAATGTGACCGTTGCGTCACGTACGACAACAGTTGTTCCGCATGTTGCAACAGTCGTTCCTGTTTCCGCGTTCGGAAGGTGAGACGACTGCCGCCTCGTCCGTCGTGCGTGACATGACACATGACGGATGACACATGACGGTCCGGTCACGCTGGCCGAGAAACTTGCTTGACATGCATGTTTTGTGCGACAGTCGGACCCACTCGCACCACAACACGACGCGTATCGATCGAAGGCCATCGAGACGAACGCGCGCGCGAACGAGACCTCGTGCCGATCCACTCACCATCGAAAGGAGGGGACACGCCATGACGTCACGTCGTGCCGCACCGCTTGCATCTCGCTTCCCGTCGCGTCAGTCACCGCCCGCGCCGCGTCTGCGCTGGGCCGCCGCACTGGCCATCGCCTATCTCGCCGTCGCCGGTTGCGCCGCGCAGGCCGACAATGCGAACCAGGCCGCCGCGCAAGCGGCCGGCCAGTCCGCGATGCCTGCCGCCACCGCAGCGGCTCCCGCTCCCGCGTCGGGCGCGCTGCTGCCGCCGCCGAGCCAGCTCTACGGCGACCTGTTCGTCGCGGTGCAGACCGCGCAGCTCTATCCCGACCAGAAGACCTTCGTCGATGCCACGCCCGATACCAATCCCGCGACGATCGTGCAGTTGTATCAGCAACAGAAATCGCAGCCGGGCTTCTCGCTGAAGACGTTCGTCGACCAGCATTTCACGCCGCCCCCGGCAGGTGGCGTGACGCCGCCGCCGAACCAGACGCTGCGCCAGCACATCGACTGGCTGTGGCCGCAGCTCACGCGCACGAGCGTCACGGCGCCCCCATACAGTTCGCTGATCCCGATGCCGAAGCCGTACGTCGTGCCGGGCGGCCGCTTCCGCGAAGGCTACTACTGGGATACCTATTTCACGATGCTCGGGCTGCAGGTGTCGGGGCGCGAGGATCTCGTCGACGACATGCTCGACAACTTCGCATACCTGATCGATACGATCGGGCACATCCCGAACGGCAACCGCACGTACTACGCGAGCCGCTCGCAGCCGCCGTTCTTCGCGTACATGGTTACGCTCGCCGCGCAGGCCGAAGGCGACAAGGTCTACCAGAAATACCTGCCGGCGCTGCGCAAGGAGCATGCGTACTGGATGCAGGGCGAAACCACGACGCCGCGCGGGCAGGCCGCACGCAACGTGGTCGCGATGCCCGACGGCGCCGTGCTGAACCGCTACTGGGATGCGAGCGACACGCCGCGCGACGAGTCGTATCTCGAGGACGTGACCACCGCGAAATCGGTGCCGTCCCGGCCGGCGAACGAGGTGTACCGCGACCTGCGCGCGGGCGCCGAAAGCGGCTGGGACTACAGCTCGCGCTGGTTCGGCGACGGCAAGACGCTCGCGACGATCCGCACGACCGCGATCGTGCCGGTCGACCTGAACAGCCTGATGTTCCATCTCGAGACGACGATCGTGAAGGGTTGTGCGGTCACGCGCGACATCGCCTGCGTGGCCGATTTTTCAGGGCGCGCGGCGCGGCGTGCGGCCGCGATCAATCACTACCTGTGGAACCGTCGCGGCTATTACGGCGACTATGACTGGCAGTTGCGCAAGCCGCGCGACGGCGTGACGGCGGCCGCGCTGTATCCGCTGTTCGCGGGCGTCGCGTGGCCGGAGCGCGCGAAGGCGACCGCGCGCGAAGTGCGCAAGACGCTGCTGCAGCCGGGCGGCCTCGCGACGACGACCGAGAACACGGGCCAGCAGTGGGATGCGCCGAACGGCTGGGCGCCGCTGCAGTGGATCGCGATCGACGGGCTGCGCCGTTACGGCGAACCGGCGCTCGCGAAGGACATCGGCACGCGTTTCCTGTCCGACGTGAAGCACGTGTACGCGACCGAAGGCAAGCTCGTCGAGAAGTACGTGGTCGAGGGCACCGGCACGGGCGGCGGCGGAGGCGGCGAATATCCGTTGCAGGACGGCTTCGGCTGGACCAACGGCGTCACGCTGAAGCTGCTCGGGCTGTACGGCGAGTAATGCACAAGCGACTCATGCACGGCGAGTAAGGCGCGGCGTGGGCCGCGTGCCCGCACGGCAGGCAACCGCACGGGCCGGACCGTCGCGCAAGCGGCCGTCCGGCCCGTGTTTTCATGCGGCTGGCATCAGAACGTGATCGTCGTGCGCACGCCGACCACCGTTTCGTCGCCGATGCGCGCGCCGGCCGCGTTCGGGTTCGGGATGCCGCCGCCCGGACGGAAGAAGTGCTGCAGGTCGGCCTGCACCTGCCACCACGGCGCGACCTGGTACTGGTAGGTCGCTTCGACGACCGTCTCCGCGCGGCGCACCGGATAGCCGGGCGTCGTGTACGCGCCGGTGTCGCCGTCGAGGCCGCGCGCATGCGAGCCGATCTTCGCGTAGCCGACCGCGATGCCGGCGACGTCGTTGTCGCGTCCGGCGAACGGCGCCTTCAGCGTCACGCCGGCGTTGGCCGCGAAATCGACGAGATTGCGGTTGCCCGGCGAGCCCATCACGCGTGCGAACACGCCGATCGAGCGCGGGCTGTCGGCGGCCGGCCGCCACACCATCTGATCCGCGACCGCATAGAAGCCGTAGTTGCCGCGATGCGTGGCCGGTGTGCCGTTGCTTGCCGGATCGGCGAGCGACAACCCGTCGGTGCCGTAGCGCGGATCGTTCGCGTGCTGCGAGTGATACCAGAAGCCGAGCTTGTACGTGCCGGGCAGGCCGGCCGGCTGCGGCGCCTTCGGATCGGCGGGCGGCGCGTTCAGCGCGTACTGCACTTCGCCGATCACGAATGCGCCGCTGCGCAGGTTGAAGTTGGTGCCGTGCGCGTTCAGCACCTGCGCGTCGCCGTCGCTGCGGCCGGCCGGGTTGCCGTCGAACACGCCGACCATCGCGGTCCACGCGTCGGCCGGCTTCACGCGCAGCCGCACGCCGAGCGACGACAGCGGATACGCGGGGCCGCCGGACGGCAGGTCGGTGGACGGCAGCACGGGCCAGCCGAACGTCGCGTTCATGAACGTCGCCGCGTTCTCGCTCACCATGAATTCCTGGTCGACGCTCTGCTGGCCGACTTTCACGTCGACCTTGCCGTCGAGCAGCGACTGCTGGTACCAGAGTTCCCACAGGCGCGTGGTCGAATTGGCCTCGATGCCGGTCGCGGTCTGCATCGTCTGCAGGTAGCGCTGCGTGAGGCTGGTGCCGTGGATCTGCAGCCCCGACACGTTGAATGTGCCGCCCGGCAGGCCGATCGCCTTGCCGGTGTCGACGTTGAAGCCGAATTGCGTGAGCCCCTGGTACGCGCCGCCGCGACCCGTGCCGCCGGACGTGTTGTACAGGTACTCGCTGGTTTCCTGCAGGCTCAGCGTGACGCCATGCTCGTCGAGCACGTCACGCAGGCCGCCCATGTTGCCGAGCAGATTCGAGCGTTCCCACAAGCCGGTGGGAGCGGGCGCGGCAGCATCGGCGGCCTGTTGTGCGGGGGCGGCGGCATCGCTCGCGCCGGCCGCCGGTTCGGTTGTGACGGGAGACGTCGCTTGCGCGAATGCGGGCGCGGCGGCGAACGACAGTAGCAGCGCGGCGAGCGCATCGACGCGACGCTTGCGCGGGACGGGGGCGAGAGGGTTCTTCATTTCGATTCCGTTGGCAGTTTGATTAGTTAGGCTGAAGAAACGGGAACGGGATGCGGGACGCATGGCGAGACGGCCCGCACGGACGGAGAGGGCTTACGGCAGCCAGCCGCCGACGCGCCACGCCTGCGCGAAGCCGACGTGTGGCGCGACCGAGCACAGCAGCGCGACGAGCGCGACCGCGGCCGCCGTCGCGGCGATCAGCACGCAATCGAGCGGGCGGGGCGCCGCCGGCACATGGGCGAGGGCCAGGCCGCGCCAGTGGCTGAATGCCCGGGCGAACGGCGAGCGGCCGGAAAACGAGCGGTTGCACGTGACGTGCACGATGCGCTTGAGTCTGACCGCGAACGATTGAAAGAGCATGACGCTGCCTCCGTTCCGTCCGGCGAACGCCGGACGACGTGATCGAGCGCGGGCGCGTGACGCGGCCTGCGATCGGAGGATGGAACATGACGGAGCGTGCGACTGACGAACCGGCGATGGCCGGCCCGGGTGGAGGCGCGCTAACCCGACGAGTGCGAGCTAGCGGCAAAAGACATGCGTCTGGCTGCTATCTCGCGATGGCTTGGCCGGCCTGGACCGGCATCGAACTGCAACTAGAGCATGTGTCCACGGAGGGACTCCCGTAATGAATTGGGGCGGATTGTAGTCGCGACTTTTGCTGCGGCGCAAGTAGAAAACGCACGAAAGATGCGCTGCGTGGTGTGTGCGTCGCAGCGGAGCGGGGCCGCCACACGGCCACCCGGCGATGGTGCAAAGGAGGCGCAGCAGGGGGCCGGGCCGTTGCTCGCACGCATCGGCGCGGGGTTGCGTCATGACGGCGCTGAAAGGTTACGGAACGTTATTTCAAGGGCAAATCTTTCAGTCGCGTCAGGCGGGAAATTTATTTCGAAAAATGGGGTTTCAAGGGGTTGACTTCACTTTCGCGCGGTCCATAGAATCCGCCATCTTCACTCTTGGGGCCGCCGCCTTGGACGCCTGCAGTAGTCGATCTTCGAACGAAATTTCCGCCTGAGCGACCGACGTCCGCGCCTCATCGAAGCCGCCGTTTGTCTCCCGGGCAAACGGTGCGCGCAGCAGTATTCCGCAGCAACTCCCTACGTGCACCCTGATTCGCGCCGGTTAGCGTGATGCGTTTTCGCATGCGTTGCCCGGTTTCACCGCCGCCTGGCAGGCGGCCGCGTTCGCGCATCCGTTCTCCGGGCGTGCGAATGCCGGCCCGCACGCTGGACGGCGGTCAACCGTGTTCCCCGGAACACCGCACAGGAGCCGCCATGAACGACAGTGACAGTTGTCCCTTATGCCCGTTGCATACGCAGACCCTTTTGAACCCGGGTCGCGGGGACAATCCGGCCGACTAGCCTGACACGTCGTTCAGGCCCCGGACTGGCCCGCGCCCACCACGCGGCCGGCACGCCTGCCGTCGCCGCACGGAGCCAGACCATGAACTTCGGCCTTCTGCTGTCGACCCTTCCGCACGTCACGGAATCGCGCCACCACTACGACACGATGCTGACGCTCGACGCCCGTCCGCGGGTGTTCTCCCGCCTGCTGAACCAGCTGAAATCGTTGATCCGCTGAAAAGAAACGCCGAGCGCGCCTCGGCATGCGCACGCGCGGCTGCCTGCGGGCAAGCGCCGCGTGCGCATTCCAAGGTCACACGTTTATCGAATAACCCTTAGCCGTACGGAACACATCATGTCCACGCCCTCCAACGTCTCTCCACCGATCGCGGTCGATCGCGGCGCCGTGCTCGACGAAGCCCACCTGGGCGACATCCGCGGTGCGCTCGGCACGATCGCCCACCACGACACCGGCGCGCGCGGCACGTGGTGGGCGCGCCTGCGCACGCTGCTCGCGATCATCGGCCCGGGCCTGATCGTGATGGTCGGCGACAACGACGCCGGTGCATTCGGCACCTATACGCAGGCCGGCCAGAACTACGGTACGACGCTGCTGTGGACGTTGCTGCTGCTCGTGCCCGTGCTGTACGTGAACCAGGAAATGGTGCTGCGCCTCGGCGCGGTCACGGGCGTCGGCCATGCGCGCCTGATCTTCGAACGCTTCGGCAAGTTCTGGGGCGCGTTCAGCGTGATCGACCTGTTCCTGCTCAACGCACTGACCATCGTCACCGAGTTCATCGGTATCACGTTCGTGCTGGATTTCTTCGGATTGCCGAAGGTGGCCGGCGTGTGCGTGGCGGCCGCGCTGACGATGGCCGCGGTCAGTACCGGCGATTTCCGGCGCTTCGAGCGGTTCGCGATCGGGCTGTGCGTGCTGAGCTTGCTGCTGGTGCCGGTGCTCGTGTCGATCCACCCGCCCGTCGCGCAGATGACGCGCGATTTCTTCGTGCCGAACTGGCCCGCGCACGCGAAGCTGTCGGACGTGATGCTGCTCGTGATCGGCATCGTCGGCACGACGGTCGCGCCGTGGCAACTGTTCTTCCAGCAGAGCTACGTGATCGACAAGCGCATCACGCCGCGCTTCATGAAATATGAAAAGGCCGACTTGTGGATCGGCATCGCGTTCGTGCTGGTGGGTGCGGTCGCGATGATCGGCTTCAGCTCGGCGTTGTTCGGCGGCCATCCGGAAGCCGGCAACTTCACCGACGCGGGCGGCATCATCGCGGGCCTCGAGAGGTATGCGGGCCGCACGAGCGCGACGCTGTTCGCGGTCGCGCTGCTCGACGCGTGCATCATCGGCGCGGCGGCCGTGTCGCTGTCGACCGCGTACGCGATCGGCGACGTGTTCAAGATCCGCCACTCGCTGCACCGCGGCGTGACCGACGCGAAGGGCTTCTATCTCGTCTACTTCGGCATCGTCGCGGCCGCGGCCACGCTCGTGCTGATCCCGGGCAGCCCGCTCGGCCTGCTGACCGAAGCCGTGCAGACGCTGGCCGGCGTGCTGCTGCCGAGCGCGACGGTGTTCCTGCTCGTGCTGTGCAACGACCGCCAGGTGCTTGGGCCCTGGGTCAACTCGACGAAGTTCAACGTGTTCACGGGCGCGGTGATCTGGGTGCTGGTGCTGCTTTCGATCATCCTGACCGCATCGGTGATGTATCCGGATATCAGCGGCGAAGCGATCGTCGACGTGCTGGTGGGCGGCACCGTGCTCGCCATCGCGGGCTATCTCGCGACGGTGCTGATTCGCCGCAACAAACGCGTCGTCGAGCCGGCCGTCGATCGTTCGCTGCGCGACACGTGGCGCATGCCGCCGCTCGACACGCTCGAGCCGCAGAACATGACGCTCGCGACGCGGATCTGGATGGCCGTGCTGCGCGGCTATCTGGTGATCGCGGTCGGCCTCGTGATCGTGAAGGTCGTTCAGATGACGCTGCTGAAGTAACGCAGCCCGTCTGTCAGGAGGCGGCGCCGGACCCGGCGCCGCGCCGCAACCCATGCATGCCGGCCCGCGAGGCCGGCATGCGCGTTTACGTGCCCGGTTTCAGGAAACGGCGCCCGTGCTCAGATCAGCTCGAGCTTCGACGTCAGGTACGTGAGCTGGATCCGGTTCGCGACGCCGAAGCGCTTGCGCAGCTTGCGCAGGTGATAGTCGACGTTGTGCGCGCTGGTGTCGAGGCGCCGGCCGATTTCCTTGTCGGACGCGCCTTCGGCGATGCCGAGCAGCAGCTCCTGCTCGAACGGCGTGAGCCCGTTCACCGTGCGCTCGCGCGACGTCGCGATCAGTTGCGGCGACGCGAACTTGTGGACCGACAGCCCGATCGACAGCGCCTGCTCGATCGTCGCCGGCGTGATCCATTCGCGCGTGCGGCGCGGTGCGGTGAAGCTCATGAACGCGTGCAGCCGCGTGCCGGGCACGGCCATCGAATACATGATGCCGCTGCACATCCCGTCGTCCTGCATCGTCTGCAGGAAGCCGTCGAGCGCGGCCGGGCTCACGCGTGGCGCGTCGTCGCGCTCGCGGTGTTCGCGGCGCAATTGCTGCAGGTCCCACACGATCGGCATGTTGCACACGCGCGCGCCGAGCGTGCGCGGATCGACGTCGTGATGGTTGTGCCGCACGTAGTCGCCGCGATAGGTGGCCGGCGTGAACGCTTCGTGCAGGTAAAGACTTTCGACGCGCTCTCGCGAGAATTCGAGCGCGAAGTACGCGAACGTCGAGAAGCCCGTCAGATGCAGCAGGCTCGTGACGATCCGGTTGCGCTCGGCCGTGCTCTGCGCATGCGCGAGCGTATCGGCGACGCCGAGCTTCGGCGCGTGCGGCTGCGCGTCGTCGCCGCGTTTCACGTCGTCGCACCAGACGACCTGCACGGTGCGCTCGCGCAGCGCGTCCGCGCCTGCGTTCAATCCGCGCGACGAGCGCGGCATGGTGGTTGGGGCGACCGCTTCTTCATGCAATGCAATATCGGACATGAGCCATCCCTCGGAATCGACGCGCATCGCCTGCGGCGGCCGTATCGTGTACGGCATTCGCGGCGGTGCGACCGAGCATCGTTGTGATATGCGCCGATCGTCATCCCTGACGAAACGCGGGGGCATTGTACAAAAATGCCGGTGTGCGCGTAATATGCCGTAATACTAATGTCGGCGAAAGGTTCATGTTCGCACGCATATAACGACGACCAGAAAATCATAAAGAAAAGACCAGATCGTGACGGGGCGCAGTTTCACATATTGGGAAAGGGCGGGCTCCTCATGACATATGCTGACGGCGCACCACGCGTCGAGTGGTTCTCACAATCCGATATAGCGGCCGCTGCCGCTTATTCGAACGAATATCACGCAATCGAGCGTGACGTTTTTACCGGTATTCAAATAACAGCAGGTAAAAGCGACCTTGCGTCATTCGACTTCGCGCAATGCCATGCGCGATTGCGACAAATCGGATTTAGTACGCTCGGTTACGGCGCCTACGAAATGATCGGGCGGCGCATTCTGCGCGCGCATCTGCTGCGCGACCTCGCGCCGGCGACGTTCATGCAGCCGTTCATCGAAGGGATGCTGTATGAAAGCGACCCGCGCTTCGCGCAGGTGCGGCAGAGCGGCTTCCCGGTCGCGTGGCGGCTTGACGAGATCGAGGCGGCCGCGCAGGGCAGCGGCGACCGCAAGGTGCTGGCGCTCGCCGGCCATCTGCGCGCGCATGCGATGAACAGCGGTGTGATCTTCAGCCTGTCGGCGCCGCGCCTCGACCTGCGCGTCGCGGTGAACCTGACGTCGGAAACGCACGGCACCGACTGGATCGACGATCGCGTGATCGGCGGCGCGCTGTCGGTCAGTCTTGCCGTGCATCGCGTCGCGCTGCCGTTCCTCGAGGCGCGTGTCGCGCGCATGCGCGGCTTCGCGCTCGCCGACGAGCAGCAGCAGGTGCTCGACCGGCTCGTGCACGGGCTGTCCGACCAGGAGATCGCGAGCGCGCTGCGGACGTCGCTGCACAAGGTCGGGCACCATATCCGCTCGCTCGAAAAGCACTTCAACGTGCAGAACCGCGCACAGCTCGCGTACCTCGCCGCGCGGCGGCTGCCGTCCTGACCGACCCCTGCCGGAGGCGCGCGCCGGCCGCCCGGCGCGCGATGGAAGCGGTTCCGGCGGCGCGTGCCCGAACCGGCCGCCGGGTTTCGTAGTCCGATTCGATCGTCTGAGGAAAACGCGCTTTCACGCTACGAGGCGCGCTTCTTTTTCCGCCGTTTCCCGTCGCTACACTCGTCCCATTCAACGGTCCGCGCAGCACGGGGAAGGGTTGCCCGTGCCAGCCGGCGATAACGACAGGACAACGGCACGATGGCTGAACCGAAGGCGCTTCCCCGCGACTGGCAGCGGTTGTTTTCCGCCGGCCGCGGCGTGTCCGGACGGCGCCTCGGGGGCGCCTCGCCGCGCGCCGACCTGTTTCTCGCGACCTTCATCGTCGCGGTCGTCGCGCTGTTCATCCTGCCGCTGCCGCAGGCCGCGCTCGACGGGATGATCTCGCTGAATCTCGCGGCGAGCGTCGTGCTGCTGACGGTGTCGACCTACGTGCCGTCGGCGGTCAGCTTCTCGTCGTTTCCCGCGCTGCTGCTGTTCACGACGCTGTTCCGGCTCGCGCTGAACATCGCGTCGTGCAAGCTGATCCTGCTGCATGCGAACGCCGGCCACGTGATCGACGCGTTCGGGCGGCTGGTGGTCGGCAACAACGTGGTGGTGGGCGGCGTGGTGTTCCTCGTGATCGCGGTCGTGCAGTTCATCGTGATCGCGAAAGGGTCGGAGCGGGTGGCCGAAGTCGGCGCGCGCTTCTCGCTCGACGCGATGCCGGGCAAGCAGATGAGCATCGACGCCGACCTGCGCGCGGGCATTATCAGCGCCGACGAAGCGCGCGAGCGCCGCGAGAAGCTCGAGCAGGAATCGCAGATGCACGGCGCGATGGACGGCGCGATGAAGTTCGTGAAGGGCGACGCGATCGCGGGCCTCGTGATCGCGTTCATCAACATCGTCGCGGGGATCGCGGTCGGCACGCTGATGCACGGGATGGACATCGGCGAGGCGCTGCAGCGTTACGCGATCCTGACGGTCGGCGACGGGATGGCGTCGCAGATTCCGTCGCTGCTCGTGTCGATCGCGGCCGGCATCGTGACGACGCGCGTCGCGACGCGCGATGCGCGGCAGCGCCAGCTCGGCGAACAGCTCGGCGAGCAACTGGGCGCGCATCCGCGCGCGCTGCTGATCGCGGCGTTCGTGCTGACCGGTTTTCTCGTCGTGCCCGGTTTTCCGAAATGGTCGTTCGCGCTGATCGCGTTCGGCCTCGGCGCCTTCGCGGTCTCGCAGCTCAAGCGCAAGACGTCCGCGCCGAGCTTCAACCTGATTCATGTCGCCGGGCGCGTCGGCGCGGCCGACGACGGCGAGCCCGCGAAGGTGTCGCACGCGGCGGGCGTCACGTCGCTGATCGCGGTATCGCTGTCCGACGACCTGCGCACGAGCCTGAACCTCGCGCAACTGCAGGCGGCGCTGTCGAGCGCGAAGGCGCGCGTCGATGCGGACATCGGCACGGTGTTTCCGCGCATCACGCTGAACGACGACGAGGGCGCGGCGGCCGGCACGTACCGGATCTACCTGCAGGACGTGCTCGTCGCGCACGGCGCGCTGAAGCCGGGCTGGCTGCTGTGGGACGGCGTCGCGCCGCTGCCCGAGCGCGCGGAGCGCCAGCCGGCCGAGGCGTTCGGCCCGTTCTCGACCGCGCTGTGGATCAAGCCGGACGGCGCGGCGCCGGACGGCAAGTGGCTGTCGAGCGAGAGCGCGCTTGCCGCGCACGTCGAGCAGATCGTGCGCCAGCATGCGGACGAGCTGCTCGGCATCCAGGAGACGCAGGCGCTCGTGCATCTGGTGCGCCGCGATCATCCGGAGCTCGTCGGCGAACTGACGCGGCTCGTGCCGCTGCAGCGCGTGACCGAAGTGCTGCGGCGGCTGCTCGCCGAACAGGTGCCGATCCGCAACCTGCGCGTAATCTTCGAGAGCCTGATCACGTGGGCGCCGAACGAGCCCGACGACGTGATCGCGCTGGTCGAACTCGTGCGCGTCGACCTGCGCCGGATGATCACCGACCGTCACGCGGGCACGGCGCGCCAGCTGCGGGTCGTGCTGTTCGAGCAGAACCTGCAGGAGCGGATCGAGAGCGCGGTGATGCGCACCAAGCAGGGCAATTTCCTCGCGCTGTCGAGCGCGGTCAAGCAGGACATCGGCGAGCAGGTGCGCGCGATCGTGCAGGCGGCGCAGGCGGCCGGCCCCGGCGGCCACGGCAACGCGCAGGGCGCCGCGCGGCTCGCGGTGATGGTCGCGCTCGGCGCGCGCCGCTACGTGAAGACGATCCTGCAGCCGGTGCTGCCCGAACTCGCGGTGCTGTCGTACCAGGAAGTCGAGGAGGACGTGCAGTTGCATACGGTCGGCTGGGTGAAGAACCCGCCGGACGACGGCACGGTCGGCGCGGGCGCCGACGTGCGCGCGCCGGGCGCCATGCAATGACGAGCTCGACGATCCTCGACCTGACGCGCCAGGCGCTGATGCTCGTGCTGCTGCTGTCGCTGCCGATCGTGCTGATCGCGACCGTCACGGGCCTCGTCGTCGCGATCCTGCAGGCCGTCACGCAGGTGCAGGACGCCAATATCGGCATCGCGGTGCGGCTGATCGCCGTGATGGTCGCGCTCGTCCTGCTGTCGGGCTGGCTCGGCGGCGAAGTGCTGCGCTTCGCGCAGCAGGCGCTGGAACGCATGTTCGTTTCTTCCACAGGAGTCCTTTGATGCGTCGACGCGTCGCCTCGATCCGGTTTCAACCGCGCAGCCTGCAACGGGCCGCGCTTGCCGTGTGCGCGACCGCGCTGCTCACGGCGTCGCTGTGCATGGCGCCCGCGCAGCCTGCGCGCGCCGCGGACCTGCGCTGGCGCAACAAGCCGTTCACGATCGTCGCGAACGGCAAGAAGATCGGCGACTTCATCCGCGAGCTTGCGTCGTCGCAGGGCGTGACGGCGGTGGTCGACCCGAAGGTCGACGGCGTGATCAGCGGCCGCTTCTCCGGCACGCCGCAGCAGACGCTCGACACGATCTGCTCGACCTACGGGCTCACGTGGTACTACGACGGCTCGTTCCTGTACGTCGATCCGGCCGACCAGTCGCAGACGCAGATGATCCCGATCCCGCCGAACGCATCCGGCGAAATCGGCCGCGCGCTGCAGGCGATGCAGATTCCGGACAAGCGCTACACGCTGGTGATCAACGACCGCGCGAACAGCGTGTACGTGGCCGGCCCGCGTCGCTATGTCGAACTCGTGCGGCAGGCGGTCGGCTCGGTCGGCGATCCGGCGGCGAACGGCGCGCATGCGGATATCCGCGCGTTCCGGCTGAAATACGGCTGGGCGTCGGACTTCACGATCAACCGCTCGGGCAAGGAAGTGACGGTGCCGGGCGTCGCGACGATCCTGCGCAAGCTGTTCGGCAAGGGCGGCGGCACGACCGCGGCGCCGTCGAGCACGCCGCTCGGGCAGGCCGCGCGTCAGGTGAAGCTCGGCTCGGGGCTGACGATCGCGGTGCCGCGGCTCGACTTTCCCGACATCTCCGGCGGCCCGCGGCAGGGCGGTTATGGCGGGGCGGACGGCAGCACGGGCGGCGGGTTCTCGCCGTTCTCGAACAACGGCGGCGACACGCTGCCGCAGATCGTCGCCGATCCGGCGATCAATGCCGTGATCGTGCGCGACCTGCCGGAGAACATGTATCGCTACCAGTCGCTGATCGGCCAGCTCGACGAGCGGCCGCGCATCGTCGAGATCAACGTGACGATCATCGACATCAACGAGGATTCGCTCGACAGCCTCGGGATCGACTGGCGCCTGCACACGACGCACGGCGACGTGCAGATCGGCAACGGCCAGAACGCGCTGAACGGCAACACGCAGTACAACGGCGTCGGCAACCCGCCGCTGACGTTCGGCATCGGCACGTCGGAAACCGGGCAGACGGGCACCTTCATGCCGACCGGCATCGCGCTGACCGCGTCGATCGGCGGGTCGCTGCGCAACTA
Organism: Burkholderia sp. BCC0397; assembly: GCF_902832865.1. NCBI lineage: Bacteria > Pseudomonadati > Pseudomonadota > Betaproteobacteria > Burkholderiales > Burkholderiaceae > Burkholderia > Burkholderia sp. BCC0397. The sequence continues at coordinate 150,278 of NZ_CADFDL010000005.1, forward strand.
CCTGCTCACGCGCGTGAACGCGCTCGCCCAGAAGGGCCAGGCGCAACTGCGATCGAAGCCGAAGGTGCTCGCGCTCGACAACACCGAGGCGATCCTCGAGAACCTCACGCAGTTCTACGTGCAGGTGCCGGGCTACCAGGATTCGTCGCTGTACAGCGTGACGACCGGCACGAGCATCAAGGTGACGCCGATGATCGTCGACGAGGCGATCCGCAACGCGGCGGCCGTGTCCGGCAACCCGCAGAGCGTGATGATGTCGATCGACATCCAGGACGGCAACATCGTGCCGGGGCAGGCCGTGTCGAACGTGCCGGTGATCCAGCAGCGCAACATCGTCACCAAGACGATGATCGACGAAGGCAAGAGCCTGCTGATCGCCGGGTTCAACGACGACGAGGTGCGGCTGAACAAGAGCGGCGTGCCCTGGCTGTCCGACATCCCGCTGATCGGCAACCTGTTCAAGTACACCGACAAGTCGGGCAACCACATGGAGCGGTTCTACCTGCTGACGCCGCGCGTCGTGACGAGCGCGTCGATGTACGCGCCGGACGGCGCGCCCGTGAACCCGGGCGCCGACGGTCCGGCGAGCCAGGAAGGGATGTCGATGTATCGCCCGCCGGACAACGACGTCGCGGTGCCGCTGACACCGAAGCCGCTGCCCGGCACGAAGTTCGGTCCGCCCGCGTTGCCGCCGCCGCAGGGTGCCGCGTCGCAGCCGGCGACGACCGCAGGAGTGGTCACGCATGTCGACGAGCATCATTGATTCGCACGGCGAAGGCGCATTGCCCGGCGGCGCGGGAGGCGCAGGGGCCGGCGCGGCCGCGCTCGCGTCGCCGTGGAACCTGTGCTTCCTGAGCGGGCCGATGTACGGCCGCACGATGTCGCTCGCGCGCGGCGCGAACTGGGTCGGCACGGCGGCCGACTGCGAAGTGATCCTGCCCGATCGCGAGATCGGCGCGAAACAGGTGTGCCTGCAGGTCGGCGCGCTCGCGGTGACGGTGCAGAACCACGGCGGCGACACCGGCGCGCCGGTGCTGTTCAACGACGCGCCGCTCGGCAGCGGGCGCCGCTCGCTGACGCCGAACGACGTCGTGACGGTCGGCTCGATCCGGCTCGGCATCGCGCGGCATGCGCAGGCGAGTGTCGCGGTGCCCGACGAAACCGATGCGCCGGACGCCGCGCGCGAAGCCGCGTGGCTCGGCTGGCTCACCGGCGGGCTGCGCCGCCTCGGCAGCCGGCGGCTCGTGATCGCGCTGGTCGCGCTGTGGGTAGGCGTGCTGCTCGGCGCGCTCGGCTACGGCTTTGTCGCGTGGTCGGGGCGGCTGCCGTGGCAGCACGAATCGGTGCTCGCGCGCACGCACCGGCTGCAGCAACTGCTGCACGCGTATCCGGAGCTGGCCGTCGCGCCGCGCGACGACGGCGTGATCGTGTCGGGCTACGTGAGCGACCCGGCCGCGCGCGAGCGCGTCGCGCAGATCGTCGCGGGCGTCGACAACGCGGCGCTCGGCAACATCTATGTGGTCAGCGATCTGGTCGCGACCGCGCAGACCTATTTCAGCGATACGGCGCTGACGGTCACGTATCTCGGCCGCGGCCGGATCGAGCTGACGGGCACGGCCGCGCGCGCGCAGATCGAGCCGCGCATCCGCAACTACATGAAGGACGCCCGCCCGGCGCTCGAGGTGGTCGATCACGTGCGCGATGCCGATGCGGCCGCGCCGCGCACGGCGACGACGCTCGGCGGCACGGCCGGCATTCCGGAGATCACGACCGTGTTCGCCGGCGACGGCGACCAGCGCTACATCGAGACGGTCGACGGCAGCCGCTATTTCGAAGGCGCGCGGCTCAAGGAGGGCGCGACCGTCGTGTCGATCGGGCCGGACGAAGTGGTGTTCGAACGCAACGGCCAGCGCATCACGATGCCGCTCGGCGGCCCGTCGGCGCGTGCGCCCGAGCAGGCGCCGGCGCCGCCCGTGGCGCCGCTCGCGAGCGGCGCGGCCGCGGGCGTCGCGCAGCCGGTGCCGGGGCCGACGCTGTTGCCGGGCGAGCCGGCGGCCGGTGTATCGACGAAGGAGGCGGCGCATTAGCGTCGCGACGGATCAGGCGCAGCGCGTTTCGCGATGCGCGCATTACGCGACACGTCGCCGGCAGGCGGCGCGTCACGTCATCGGCGGGGCATGGGGCTGCCGCCGGCAACGCAAGTGAACTTCACGTAAAGGAGCGAATCATGCCGGGTCCCACGGGTAGTGCAACCGACACGAAGCAGGTCCAGCAGCAGGCCGACGACCTGACCAAGACGCAGCTCGAACTGACGAAGATCAACTTCCAGGTTCAGCAATCGACTGCGACGTTCGAAACCAGCAACGCAGTGACCGCGCAGGAAGGGACGGCGAACGCCCAGGTTGCGCAACACCTGAGTTCCGCCGGCCGCGCGTGACGCCGGTCGCCGGCCGTGCCGCGCGACGCCGAGTGCCGGGGCCGCCCATGACGGGCGCCCGGCGTGGCGTATGTGCGTGCCGGCCGGCCCGTTCCCGGCTCTGCCGGTCAAGGAGGACACGATCATGTCGGTAACAGGCGTAGGCGCGGCGCCGCCGGGCGCAGCTGCGCTCGCGAGTGCCGCGCAGCAAACGGGCGCGACGTCCGATCCGGCGCAGGTGCGCCAGTTCGATGCGCTGATGCAGCCGGGCGCGTCGGCGGCCGCCCCGCCGTCTTCGTCGGGCGTCGCGATGTCGCGCGCGCCGGCGGATGCGGCGCCGGCCGTGCAGATGACGCCCGCGCAGGCGAACCAGTCGTCGCTCGTCGAGCGGTTGCGCACGTACGGCAACGATCTCGATTCGCGGTACGCGAACATCGACAAGCACCGCAGCGAGATGCTGACGTCGATGGCGGACAGCCGCAGCGACCCGCTGATGACGATGGTGAAGGCGATGGATTTCCAGTGGACGGCAACCACCACGATTTCGGAATACCAGTTGAGCCTGTCGGTTGCGCAGGCGGCGAACGGCTTCACGCATACCGTGTTGAAGACGCAGGAGTGATAGTGCGCGTGGGCCGGATATGGCCTCACGCGCCCTGAAGCGGACAAACGATGACGACGATCGATTCGACGCCGCGCATGCATGCGTGGCGCAGCCGGGCGGCGCGCGCGCTGCTCGCGGGGCTGCTCGTGCTGTTGGCCGGGTGCCAGAAGGAGCTGTACTCGGGCCTGTCGGAGCGCGACGCGAACCAGATGGTCGCGGTGCTCGGCGACGCGGGCATCAGCGCGTCGAAGGACAACGATGCGCGCGACACGTCGGACCGCAACGCGTGGCTCGTGAGCGTCGCGGACGGCGACATGCAGTCGGCGCTCGCGGTGCTGCAGGCGAACGGGCTGCCGAAGCCGAGCTATGCGAGCCTCGGCGAGCTGTTCCAGAAACAGGGCCTCGTGTCGACGCCGGCCGAGGAGCGCGTGCGCTACCTGTACGGCGTGTCGCAGGACCTGTCGCGCACGTTGCAGGACATCGAAGGCGTGGTGGTCGCGCGCGTGCAGGTCGTGATTCCGGAGAACGATCCGCTCGCGGACAAGATCAAGCCGTCGTCGGCGGCGGTGTACATCCGCTACCGGCAGGGCGTCGACCTGCGCGCGATGGCGCCGATGGTCAAGGATCTCGTCGCGCACAGCATCGAAGGGCTGCAGTACGACAACGTGTCGCTGTTCCTGCAGCCGGCCGCCGCACGCGCGACGCGGGTGGACGGGATCGGCAGCGCGGTGTCGGACATCCTGCGGCTGCGCTCGCCGCTCGGCTGGCTCGTGTTCGCGCTGATCCTGCTGACCTGCGCGGTGATCGCGCTGTCGGCCGCCCGGCGCGGGATGTTCGGCGTGCGGCTCGCGGGCCTGCTCGGCGCGCCGCGCGGCGCGAACGGTGGCGGCGGCGCGGCCGCGCAGCAGGCCGGCGGCGGGCTGCGTACGCCGGACGGCGCGCGCGACGGCGCATGAGCGATCCGCACGCGCTGCCGCCGGGCGATACGGCCGCCGCAGTCGAGGCAGCGCTGCTGCCGTGGCTGCAGCCGCTTGCGGCGCCGCCGGCCGCACGTGCCGCCGCGTTTCATGCGCTGGTTTGCGACTTCAACCTGCGGCCCGACCGCTATCTGCACGTGACGCGCGTGCCGGCCGACTGGCCCGCGCGCTACCGTTCGCCGGACGCGTTCGGCGCGGCCGGCCGCAAGCTGCTCGCGCGGCACCTGCTCGACGTCAACGGCGTGGCCGACCGGCACGACTTCGACGTGGCGAACCCGTGCGCGCGGCTCGCGCTGCTGCCGGGCGCGGCGCTCGAGCAACTGGCCGCGTATGCGGGGCTGCTGCTGCATCGCGCCTGGCTGCGCGACGCGCTGGCCGGGCGGCGCATTCGCGCGGAAGTCGCGGCGCGGCTCGGCGGCGATGCGCTCGAACTCGCGCTCGAACGCGCGCCGGAATTCGGCGCGCTCGCCGAAACGCTCGAACCGTGGCGCGCCGATCCCGCCGCGCTGCCGGTCGTGATCCGCGCGCGCGGCGGCCGGCTGCTCGCCGATTTCATCGGCGTGGCCGGCGACGCGGTGGCGCGGCGCGTGCGCCTGAAATTCAACCGCGCGATCGACGACGAAGCGCCGTACTGGCTGAACCGCGCGCAGCGCGACCAGTTCGGCGAACTGATGTTCCTGTTTCTGATTCCCGAGAGGCTTGCGTCATGGGACTGGCTTTTCTGATCACGAGCGACAACCTGCAACTGCTGTCGGAGCGCAAGGTGCTCAAGGAGCGCGAATACGCGGCGCTGCTCGACGCGTCCGCGGTGATCGCGACCGCGCATGAGGAGGCGGCGCGCATCGTCGCCGATGCGCAGCGCGAATTCGACAAGCGCCAGGCGGCCGGCTACGACGAAGGCATGCGCCGCGCGCAGCGCGAGCAGGCCGCGCAGGCCTACACGCAGGCGCTCGCCGCCACGCGCACGATGGAGACGATGAAGGACGCGATGGCCGATATCGTCGTGAAGGCCGTACGCGCGATCGTCGGCGAGATGAGCACGCAGAAGCTGTACGAGGCCGCGCTCGCGCGGATCGCGCCGCTCGTGCGCGACGAGGCGTTCCTGATCGTGCGCATCGCGCCCGGCCGCACGGACGAGATGCGCGATGCGCTCGACGGCGCGTTCGCGGGGCAGTCGAGCCGGCAGAAGATCCGCATCGTCGAGGACGCGCAGCTCGAACGCCACGCATGCACGGTCGAGACGCCGTCCGGACGCATCGACGCGAGCCTCGACCTGCAGATCGACGCGTTGCGCCAGGCGATCCGCCGCGACGCGCTGAAGGGCGCCGCGCGATGAGCGCGCCGCTCGACGACCAGCCATCGTTCGGCGATGACGACGGCGCGCCGTTCGATCGCGGCCGCCTCGTCGGCGAACTCGACGCGGGGCTCGCGTTCTTCTCGCCGGTGTCGGTGCAGGGCCGCGTCAACCACGCGGTCGGGCAGATATTGAATGCGACGGGCATTCGCGCGCGGCTCGGCGAGATCTGCGAGCTGCGCACGCCGAACCAGCCGACGCTGCTCGCGGAGGTGGTCGGCTTTTCGCGGCAGACGACGCTGCTCACGCCGCTCGGCGACGTGGCCGGGCTGTCGCCGGAGACGATCGTCGTGCCGTCCGGGCGCGAGCATGTGTTTCCGGTGGGCGAAGGGCTGTTCGGCCGCGTGCTCGACGGGCTCGGTCGGCCGCTCGACGATCGCGGGCCGGTGACGGGCGCCGCGTGGGTATCGACGCAGCAGGATCCGCCGAACCCGCTCGCGCGCCAGATGATCGACACGCCGTTTCCGACCGGCGTGCGCGTGATCGACGGCCTGATGACGCTCGGCATCGGGCAGCGCGTCGGCATCTTCGCGCCGTCGGGCGTCGGCAAGAGCACGCTGCTCGGAATGATCGCGCGCGGCGCGCAGGCCGACGTGAACGTGATCGCGCTGGTCGGCGAACGCGGCCGCGAAGTGCGCGAATTCATCGAGCACAGCCTGTCGCCCGAGGTGCGCGCGCGTTCGATCGTCGTCGTGTCGACGTCGGACCGTCCGGCGATGGAGCGCGTGAAATCCGCGCTGGTCGCGACCGCGATCGCCGAGCACTTCCGCGATGCGGGCAAGCGCGTGCTGCTGCTGGTCGATTCGCTGACGCGCTTCGCACGCGCGCAGCGCGAGGTCGGCCTCGCGAGCGGCGAGCCGCCGACGCGGCGCAGCTTTCCGCCGTCGACGTTCGCGGTGCTGCCGCGCCTGCTCGAACGCGCGGGGCAGGGCGCGCACGGGTCGATCACCGCGCTCTACACGGTGCTCGTCGAAGGCGACGAGGAGTCCGATCCGATCGCCGAGGAAGTGCGCTCGATCCTCGACGGCCATATCGTGCTGTCGCGCAAGATCGCGCTCGCGAACCGCTATCCGGCGATCGACGTGCTCGCGAGCCTGTCGCGCGTGATGCCGCTCGTCGCGAGCCGCGCGCACCAGCTTGCGGCCGCGCGCGTGCGCGAGCTGATCGCGAAGTACCAGGAGATCGAGCTGCTCGTGCAGATCGGCGAGTATCGCGAAGGCAGCGACCGGCTCGGCGATCTCGCGCTGCGCGCGCGCGACGCAATCGGCGCGTTCTGCGCGCAGGCGTCGGACGAGGACGTGCGTTTCGACGCGCTGCTCGCGAAGCTGACGAAGCTGGCGAACGATCATGTCTGAAGCCGACGACCGCGTCGTGCTCGCGACGCTCGCCCGCCTGAAGCGTGTGCGCGAGATGCGCAGCCAGATCGCGCGTGTCGCGGCCGCACGCCAGCAGGGCATCGCCGCGCAGAGCCGGCGCGCGCTGGCGGCCGCGCAGGCGCAACTCGCGCAGCAGGTCGCCGCGAAGGCGGCGATCCAGACGCGCCTCGCCGACGACGTGCGCGAAGCGCGTGCATTGCAGAACGCGGCGGCCGATACGCGCACGTTCGACCGGCATATCGGCACCGCGAACGCGTCGGTGAGCGAAGCCGCGCACGTGCATCGCGGCCACGAGGCGACGCTCGCCGACCTGCAGCGCGCCGCGCGCAAGGCGAAGGCCGCCGAGGACAAGCTGGAGAAAGCCGGCGAGAAGGCGCTGCACGCGCGCGCCGCGCGGGTGGAGCGCGATGCCGACGACGTCGCGGACGGCTATGCGGTGCGGCGCTTCGCGACCGGCGGCACCTGGGTGGCCGGCGCGGGTGACGCGGCCGGTCATGCGTCCGCGCCGCCGGAGGCCGCCGCCGCGTTCGATGCGGCAATGACCGACGCGGAAACGGGCGCCGACATCGCCGCTGAAGCCGACACCTCCGCCGCGCCCGACGATCCCGCCCCGCCCGCCGCCGCGGAGCGCCGATGCTAGACCAGGCCGCGGGCTTCAACGACGTCGCCGGCATGCTGCGGCCGCTGCTCTACGTGATGCCGCGCCTGCTGCCGATCATGTTCGTCGTGCCGGTGTTCAACGAGCAGATCATCACGGGCCTCGTGCGCAACGGGATCGCGGTCGTGATCGCCGCGTTCGTCGCGCCGACGATCGATGCCGCGCAGGTGGCCGCGCTGCCGTTCCTGATGTGGTGCCTGCTGGTCGCGAAGGAGGCGATGGTCGGCATGCTGCTCGCGGGCGCGTTCAGCGCGGTGCTGTTCGCGATCCAGGGCGTCGGCTACCTGATCGATTTCCAGACCGGCAGCGGCAGCGCCGCGTTCTTCGATCCGATGGGCGGGCACGAGGGCGGCCCGACCTCTGGATTCCTGAATTTCGTCGCGATCGCGCTGTTCGTCACGGCGGGCGGGTTGCAGGTGCTCGTGCAACTGTTCGCGCAGTCGTACGCATGGTGGCCGATCGGCTCGCTCGGCCCCGATTTCTCGTCGATGCTGCAGACCTTCATCGTGCGGCAGACCGACACGATCTTCGAATGGATGGTGAAGCTCGCCGCGCCGGTCACGATCGTGCTGGTGCTCGTCGAGCTCGGCGTCGGCCTGGTCGGGCGCGCGGTGCCGCAGCTCAACATCTTCGTGTTCTCGCAGCCGCTGAAGAGCGCGCTCGCGCTGCTGATGATGATCCTGTTCCTGCCGGTGGTGTACGCGTCGCTGCATTCGCTGCTGAGCCCCGACAGCGGGCTGATGGCGCTGCTGCGCGCGCTGTTCGCCGCGCACGGCGGCGGCTGAGCGCGCCGGAGCCGAGATGGCCGAAAAGGACCAGAAGCCGACCGCGAAGCGCCTGCGCGAGGCGCGCGAGAAAGGCGAGGTGCCGAAGAGCGCGGAGACGGTGTCGTCGGCGTTCTTCGTCGGCGTGTGCGTGGCGCTCGCGGTGGGCATCGGTTCGCTGTTCGCGCGATTGCAGGCGCTGTTCCGGCTCGTGTTCGACGCGGTCGGCGCGGCCGACCCGTCCGCGCGGCTCGCGACGCTGATCGACGGCGCCGCGCGCGACTGGGCGACGCTGTCCGCGCAGATCGTCGCCGCCGGCCTGCTGGCGGGGCTGCTCGCGGGCTTCGTGCAGGTGGGCGGCGTGATGGCATGGAGCCGCCTCGTGCCGCAGTTGTCGCGGCTCAACCCGGCCGAGGGGATGAAGAACCTGTGGTCGCTGCGCAACCTCGTCAACCTCGCGAAGATGCTGCTGAAAACGGCGCTGCTCGTCGCGACGCTCGGCTGGCTGATCGTCGAGTCGCTCGATCCGGCCGTGCAGTCGGGCTTCACGCGGCCGGTCTCGATCCTCGCGCTGATCGTGAAGCTGCTGATGCTGCTGTTCGGCTGGGCCGCGCTGATCTACATCGTGATGGCGCTGATCGACATCGTGCACCAGCGGCACGAGTTCAACCAGAAGATGAAGATGTCGATCGACGAAGTGCGGCGCGAGCACAAGGAGGACGAAGGCGATCCGCACGTCCAGGCGAAGCGCCGCCAGCTCGCGCGCGAAGCGCAGTTCGCGTCGCTGCCCGACCGGATCGGCTATGCGTCGGTGGTCGTCTATTCGCCGCGCGTCGCGGTCGCGCTCTACTACGGCGGGATGGGCTCGCTGCCGTGGGTGCTCGCGCGCGGCGAGGGCGACGCGGCCGAGCGGATCGTGCGGCTGGCCCGCGACGCGCTGCGCCCGACGCTCGCGAACGTCGGGCTCGCGCAGGCGCTGTACGAGACGACGCCCGAGAACGGCACGATCCAGCCGCAGCATTTCCGCGAGGTCGCGCAATTGCTGAAATGGGCGACCGGCGCGGGTTGACGCGGCGGGGCGGGGTGGCGTCACGTCGGCATGCGGCCCCTTTTTTGTCTGCCATGCTTGCCGGCCATCTGGTCCGATTCGATATGGCCCCGTCATACGGCCATGTGCACGCGGCGCTTGACGTCCATTTTTTTCCGAACCCTGCCGACATTCACTGGTGAATTATTGCTGATTTATTTCTTCGTAATATGGCTCGACCGTCATGCCCGACGGCGGCCCGCGAGGTGGCGCCGCGCGTGACGGAACAGGTCAACAGGGGCAGACAAATCAATGTGCGGAATCGACGGCTTTCTGAATAGCGTCGCCTTCGATGAGGAGACAGCGCGCGGCACGCTTGCGCGAATGACGGCGAGCCTCGCGCATCGCGGGCCGGACGGGCAGGGGATCTGGGTCGACCCGGAAGCCGGCATCGCGCTCGGCCACCGGCGGCTCGCGATCGTCGACCTGTCGGTGCACGGCCGGCAGCCGATGGCTTCCGCGTGCGGCCGCTACGTCCTCGTCTTCAATGGCGAAATCTACAACCATCGCGAACTGCGCGCCGAGCTCGAGCGCGCGGGGCGCGCACCGGCATGGCGCGGCCACTCCGACAGCGAGGTGCTGATCGCGGCGATCGTCGCGTGGGGCGTCGAGGCCACGTTGCGCCGCGCGACCGGCATGTTCGCGTTCGCGCTGTGGAATCGCGCGTCGCGGGTGCTGACGCTCGCGCGCGACCGGATCGGCGAGAAGCCGCTCTACTACGGCCGGATCGGCGACGCGCTCGTGTTCGCGTCCGAGCTGAAGGCGCTGCGCGGCTATCCGGGCTTCGACGGCACGGTCGACCGCGACGCGCTGTGCCTGTACCTGCGCCAGTCGAGCGTGCCCGCGCCTTACACGATCTATCGCGGCATCCGCAAGCTGCCGCCCGGCACGTACATCCAGTTCGAACATGCGCGCGACACACCGCGCCTGCGGGCGTACTGGACGCTCGAACAGGCGATCGAGGCGGGCCGCGCGGAGCCGTTCGAGGGCAGCGCCGACGAAGCCGTCGGCCAGCTCGACACGATCCTGCGTCAGGCCGTCGCGCGGCAGATGGAAGCCGACGTGCCGCTCGGCGCGTTCCTGTCGGGCGGCATCGATTCGTCGGCGATCGTCGCGCTGATGCAGGCGCAATCGGCGACGCCGGTCGACACGTTTACGATCGGCTTTCACGAGGCCGGCTACGACGAGGCCGGTTACGCGAAGGCGGTCGCGCGCCATCTCGGCACGCGCCATACCGAGCTTTACGTGACGGCCGACCATGCGCTCGGCGTCGTACCGAAGCTGCCGTCGATCTACGACGAGCCGTTCGCCGATGCGTCGCAGATCCCGACCTTTCTGGTCTCCGAACTGACGCGCCGGCACGTGAAGGTGAGCCTGTCCGGCGACGGCGGCGACGAGCTGTTCGGCGGCTATACGCGCTATTTCCTGACGCCGCGCCTGTGGCGCAAGCTGCATCGCGTGCCGGCCGCCGTGCGCGCGCGGATCGCCGCCGCGTTGCATGCGCTGCGGCCCGATCACGCGGACCAGCTCGCGGCCGTCGCGCAGGGCGCGTGGGGCGGCGGCGTGGAGGCGCGCGAATCGTCGTCGCGCATCGGCGATCGCCTGCACAAGCTCGGCCATGTGATGACGGCCGAGAGCCGCATCGGGTTGTACCGGCTGCTGATGTCGTCGGTGCATCATCCGGAGCGCATCGCGCTGTCGGGGCAGGAGCCGCCGACGCCGCTCGACACGGTGTCCGCGTGGCCCGCGCACCTGAGCTTCGCCGAGCAGGCGATGGCGATCGACACGCTCACGTACCTGCCGACCGACATCCTCGCGAAGGTCGATCGCGCGGCGATGGCCGTGAGCCTCGAGACGCGCATGCCGTTCCTCGATCATCACGTCGTCGAATTCGCGTGGCGCGTGCCGGCGTCGGTGCGCTTGCCGGAAGGGCAGTCGAAGGCGCTGCTGCGCCGGCTGCTCGACCGGTACGTGCCGTCCGCGCTGATCGACCGGCCGAAGCAGGGCTTCTGCGCGCCCGTCGACCACTGGCTGCGCGGCGCGTTGCGCGACTGGGCCGAGGCGCTGCTGCGGCCGTCGCGCTTGCGCGAAGAAGGCTTCTTCGATGCGGCGGCGGTCGAGCGGCTGTGGCGCCAGCACCAGACGGGCCGGATGAACTGGCAGCACCAGTTGTGGACGGTGCTGATGTTCCAGGCGTGGCTGGAGGCGCAGCGCGCGGGGTGACGGCCTCGTCGTGCCCGCCGCCCGTGATGCGCGGCGGGCCGACCGTCATCCGACCACGAGCGGCGTGCCGATCGGCAAGTGCGCGGGATCGCGCGCGGCCGACGGATTGAGCTGCAGGATCTCGTTCAGCGCACGCGCATCCTGCTCGCCGCGCGTCATCGCCTGCTGGTCGGCACGCGATACATGCGCGGCGTCGAGCAGCGATTGGCGATGCTGATCCGCGATCACCCACAGCGAATCGCCGTCGACGACGATATAGGGCTGCGCGGTGTTCGACGGTGACGGCGGGCTCGACGGCGTGCCTGGCGACGGTTGCGGCTGGGACGGCGAGGCGGTCGTCGACGGCGACGGCGACGCGCTTGGCGATGCACTGGGCGAAGCACTCGACGATGCGCCCGGCGCGACGTTCGACTGCGATGATCCGCCGCCGAAAAGCCAGTTGATTACCCCGCCGATCACGGGCGCGATGCCGATGACGAACTTGTAGCCGTAGGCGGCGACCGGAATCATGATCACCGCGGTCGGGATCTTCTTGACGAACGGCGTCGCGTTCGGGAAGTGCGTATTGAGCCGGCCGGCGAGCAGCAGCGAGGTCATGGTGCCGGTTGCGATCGCGAGATTGTAGTCGCCCTGTTGCCATTGAGACACAGTGGAGAGTCCGCCGAGCGCGACCGACGTGAAGTCGCCCGTCGAATCGAGCAGGCGCACGACGCGGCTGCGTTTGTCCGCGTTCACGCGTCGCGACACCATCAGGAGCGACGTACCGGCGTAGGCGGTGCCGATCACGCCGCTGGCGATGGCCGTCCAGCCCGTCGTGACGTCGAGTGCCGTGAGCGGGTGGGCCGGATGGAAGAGCTTGAGGAATCCGGTCGCGACCGTCGCAACCGACGCGACGGTCATGCCCGCGCGCGCCGTGATGCCCAGCGTGCTGCGCGGATTGCCCGCATGCAGTTGCTGCAGCGACGTGCCGCCGACGAACCCCTGCATTTGCGTGAGCACGTCCTCGGCGAGCGCGGTGATGTTCGTCTTCGCGTCGTCGAAGCTCATCGTCCCCTGCTGGTATTGCTCGACGTATTGCGTCGCCTTTGCCTGCGCATGGCGTACCGCGGACTCCAGCTGAGCGAGCCGATGCGCGCCGTAGTCATGCGTCGTGGAGTTGAACTGGCGCGCGAGCGTGGTGCCGAGGCTCGTGAGGGCCGCCACCGCGGCCCTCGGGTCGCCCGACTGGAGGCTGCGGATGGCGCCCTGATGCATCACCTGGAACACGCGTCCGAGACGCGACGCGAGCGAAAACGACGACGATGCGTTACCCAGTGCGGTCGTGTCCAGCCGATGCACCCAGGCGCCCAGGCCGATCAGGCTGGATGTGCCGAGGACGATCCCGCCCGCGATCTTCGCCTTGCGCAGGTCGGCCGGCTCTTTCGACAGTCGGTGCACACGCAGCGCGTTGAGCCGTGCGCTGGCCTCGTCCATCGTGGCGCTCGGCGTATCCGGCTGCGCGATGGCCTTGCGTGCGGCGCCGATCGGCAGCGACGCGTCATACTGCAGCGCTTTCTGGCCGGTGACGTCCTTCCAGTATTCGTGACTGTCGGCCGCCGATACCGATGCAAGCGACGGACGCTCGGGAACGCTGCCGCGATAGCGGTCGAGCCATTTCTTGCCGGCCTCGTGAGCCCGCTTGGCGAGCCGGTTGTGGGGCGCCTTGTCGTTCCATCGCGTTTGCGACGTCTCGTTCGTCGCCCGGCGTGCCAGATTCAGCAGCGTCGACGTGTTGCCTTCGTACAGCGCGTCGCGTAGTTCCGCGATCTCGGCGTCGGACATCTGGTGCACCTTTTTCGCGATGCGCTCGATTTCCGAGAACAGGAATCGCTGCTGGTTCGCGAAGTCCTGCGCGCCGACCGGTTCGAACACGCGCGTCAGCGCATCGCCGCCGTGCAGTCGCGCGAATTTTTCAGGGGCGTTTTTCTTGTAGTCGGCGATCTTCGCCGCCAAGGCGCGCGTCAGGTCCGCATTCGCGATGAAGTCGTCGCCGTGCGTGCCCCACGACAGGCCGACATGCACCCAGTCGAGCTGCTTGCGGCTCAGGATCGCGTCGAGCAACGCGACGTGGCCTTCGCCCGGCACCGGCTCGAGCACGGCGTCCGAACCGTGGAAGGTCAGCAGCACGAGCGGTGAGGGTTTGCCGCCGTTCTGCGCCGCCCACCCTTCGAGCGCCTCGCCGATGCGCCGCATTTCCGCGTAGCCGTTGTTCGTGCCGGCCATCGCATGGCCGTCTTCCAGCGACACGCGGGGCCGCGACGGGGCGGCTTCGATGCGCAGCAGGAAGCCGTATTCCGAGGCCGCCGTGAGCCACTTGTGCAAGTGGGCGAGATCGTCGAGTTCGAGCGTGTGCTGCGTGCCGTCGGCGTCCGTGCGCGTGAGCGTCGCCGTCTCGTCGTCGTAGCGCGCGCCGGACGGATCGCCGAAGCGTTTGGCGCGCTGGATGAACCCCGGATCCTGCAGCGCGCCCATCGCGGCGGCGAGCGAATACGGATCGACCTCCAGCGCGACGGCCGGCAGCGCGCCGCCATACCGCTTGATGTAGCGCTTCATCTGCTCGGGATCGTCGCGCAGCGAGAACGAGCGCGACATCGGGACGAAGCGGTCGGCGAGATCGGCCTGCGTGGCCAGCCTCACGTATTGCCTGATCAGTTTTCTATCCGTGCTGCGCGCGGCGCCGATCCATTGCGCGCCCCGCATGACCAGATTGCGCTCGGCGGGGACGCGCGTGAAAGCGCCGTGCGGGTGCAGGCTCGATGCTTCACGCCACATGTGCAGCGTCCCGAAGATCTTCTTCGCCAGCACGGCATCGGCGAGGATGGCCTTCGGCGCGTCGGTGAACGTGAGGCCGTTGCCTTCCTTGCGCCCCGCGTCGCGCTTGCCCCATTCGGTGAGACGCTCGAGCGTCGACGCGAAATCGGCGATCTTCGCGTTGCCGTAGCGCGTGACCGATTCGACGATCGCGCCCGATACGTACGCGGGCTGGAACGGCTTGAGCACGATCGGCTTCGGGGGCGGCGCGGCAGGCGCGGCGGTCGGCCTGGCCGGTGCGGCGGCCGGCTGCGTTTGCTGGCCGCCGCGCGCGGCCTGCTTGCCTTTGCGACCTTTTCGGCCGGCCTTGCCGCCTTTGCCCGCTTGCGGGCCTGTGCCGCTTGGGCGCGCAGCGGGCGAGGGCGCTGCTGCTGCTGCCGGCTGCGCGGCTTGCAGCGCGGCCGCCTTGAGCGCGGCGGCGCGCGGCGCGAACACGTCGGGGGTGAGCTTGGACAGCAGGAAATGCTGATTGCCGCCATACGGCCCGCGGCCGATCGTCGCCCGCTCCAGCGGCAGGCCGGGATTGTCCGGATCGCGGAACTGGCCGACGTCGTCGTACCAGCGCACCGTGCCGTTCTCCACCGCGATGAGGCCGGTCGGCGACCCGGTCAGCACATCGGTGACCGTGCCTTCGTGGTCGTACACGTACACGTAGTGTCCGTCGGGAATCTTGCCCATCTCGAGCGCGCGTTTCAGCTCGTCCGCGTGGTGCGCGTTGAAGTCGAGCGCGCTGTCCGCCGTCGTCGGGAGAATGTCGGGCAGGTCCGCCTCGGCCGCCGCGCGGTTCTGGCGCCGCAGCGATGGATGTGTGCTCCCGAGCAAGCGCTGCACGTACACGTCCGGCTTCGACAGCGGCGTCTTCGGCTTGCTGATCGGGCGGCGCATCTTGGCCGGCGCGAAGCCGCCGTAGCTTTCGACGACGTCGTGCTTGACGTTCGCGACGACGAAACGCACGCCGCGCCGCCCGCCGGGCAGCATCCAGCAGCGGCGCCGGAATGCGGCGGCGAGTTCGCGCGACTGGATCTCCGCGTTGCCGAGCTCCGTCGTTTCGACGTACGTCCATTCCCCGTTCTCGAGCGTCGCATAGCCGAGCATCTTGCCGGTCTCGCGTTCGATCGCATAGACGGTGGTGTCCGCACCGGGATCGGTGCGCGCATGCCGTGCCGCCGGTTTCGGCCGCGTGAAGCGCGGCGCGCTGTCGAGCTGACTCACGTTCGCGACGACTTCCGCGTCGACCCCCGTGTCCGACGGCTCGACGTCCCACGCGCGGCGTTCGCCGAAATACGCGTCGACACGCGCGGCGCCGCCGAATTTGCGCAACTCGGCGAGCGTGACGGGCGACACGTAGTAATCGTAATCCCCGCGGCTCGCGGCGCCTTTGTCCTTCAGTGCGAGAAACGCGTCCTGCAACCGCTGCGGATCGATATCGGCCGATGCCGCCGTCTTGTCGACGAACCTGCCCTGTGCGTTGGTCCGGAAGCTTGCGATGAATTCGGGCCGCGGGTGGATCGCGTCGCGCTGGTCGGCGGGGCGGTCGGTGCGCAGCGCGATCAGCACATGCGCGTCGGTGCCGAACGCGGCCTTCATCGCGTCGATGCTGTCGAGCTGGTCGCCGTCGACGCGCAGCAGGTCGCGCCTGCCGTGCGACGCGAGCAGATCGAGCGCGCGCTGTTCGCGCTTGGCGGCCTTGCGAGCGGCGAGCCCGCGCGCCGGTCGATGCGCCGGGGAGGCCGGCGCGGCCATTTCGCGCGGTACGCCGCCGGCCTGCATGCGCGCGATCTGGCTCGCGTAGTAGTCGCGATAGGTCGCGTAGCCGGGCACCGACGGCTCGACGTCGCCGAATGCATCCGCGAGCCGGCGCAAGCCGGCTTCGTCGCCGGGCATCACGCGGTCGGCTTCGCGCGCGATCCCGTCGGGCAGAAGGACATCCTGCGAGATGTCGATGCCCATGTCGTCGATGAGCTCGCGGCGCACCGCGAACGCGTTCGCCTGCGCACGCGCTTCGGCCATCAGCGCGCGATCGACCAGCGTGTCGCCGGGCGCGCCGTCGAGCAGCAGGCGTCCGGCGATCGCATCGACCGCATGCTGCGCTTCATGCGCGAGCGCGTACACGAGCGTACCGGTGTGGCGCATCCGGCCGTCGAGCACGATGCGCTGCTTGTCCGTATCGATCCGGCTGCCGCGCCCGGGCCGGCCGACCACGACTTTCCAGCCGGCGGCCTGCGCCTGCGCCAGCTGCCCGCTCAGCAGCGTCGAGCGGTCGACGAGCGCGAGCGCTTCCTTCGACAGCGGCGCGCCGCCGAACCGCATCCGGATCTGCGTGATGACGGACGGCTTTTGAACGAACGCATCGGGCGGCAGCGTGTCGGCGATGACCGGGCGCGCGATCGCGATGTCGCCCTGTTCGAGGCCGTGCGTGAGCAGCCGTTCGAGTTCGGTGAGTTTCTCGAGCGTGTGCAGGTGTTCGATCGGGTCGCGCGACACCGGGCCGGGATCGCTCAGCAGGAAGTCGCCCTTGCGCGTAAAGATGCCCTGCAGGTCGAACGCGAGGCCTTCGCGTTCGACGACCGCGCGAATCTTCCGGACGTGTTCCAGTGCGGCCCGCGTGACGACGCGCGGCAGCGCGCCGGTCGCGACCATCGTGTGCGTATGCAGGACGCCGAGCGGGCGGTACAGGACGCCGACGCGGCCGAGCACCGAGAACGGGCCGCTCATCGTGACCGTCTGCAATCCGTACGAACGCAGATCGCCGAGCGCGAGCCGTTCGTCGACAGCCGCGCGTACGTGACCGGATTCCGGGTGTGCGTGGCGATCGTAGATGCCGAGCGCGGCGTCGTCGCCGAGCGCGAATACGGTTTTTTCGCCGCCGGCGCCGAGCAGTTCGCCGGCTTCGTGTGCGACGTCGACGCGCGTGTTGCGGTCGCCGTGCGCATAGACGCCGAGCGGGTCGGCGTTCAGCGGGCCGAGATCGTGCGGCGCGGCGGGCGCCGGATCGAGACGATGGAATGTGCCGGTATCGAGCAGCGCGCCGTGCGCGCCGACCGCCTCCGCGGGCGCCGCATACACGGGCCGTTGCCACAGGTTCGCGAGCCGCGCCGCATGCGCGGCGCCGTCGTGCTTCGCGGCGAGCACGATCGCATAGCCTTCCTGCACCACGAACGGCGGCGCCATCTCGAGCAGGTATTCGTGCGCGCTGACCGGCTGGCCGTCGACGAGCAAGGTGCCGTCCGCGCGCGTGTCGGCGTGCAGCACGACCACGCGGCGTTCGGGATCGATCGTGAAATGACGCGTGCGCGCGGCGGCAAGCTCGGCCGCATCGGGGCGCTCGCCCGCGCGGTACGGCGACGCGATCTCGGCATGCGCGCGACTCCAGGCGACGCGCGCATCGAAGCGGGCGACACCGCGCGGGGCGGTGCCGGTTTCGTCCATCCGCGGCGCGGGCATCCGGCGCGGCATACCGCCGCGCCCCTTCTGGCGCGACCACGCGTCGTTGTAGAACGCGCGATAGGTCGGCCCGTCCGCGCCCGACGTATGCACGCCGCCCAGCGTGCTCGCCAGCCGGTCGACCGTGCCTGCGTAGTCGTGCGACCGTCCGCGCCAGTTCGCGCCCTCGCGCGCGATGGCGTCCGGGTGAACGAGGTGTGCGGCAATGTCGGTGCCGCTTGTCAGCTTGATTTCGTAGCGGGCCTCGAACGCGCTGATCTGCGCGCGTGCCTCGGCCTCGAGCGCCTTGCGCGTGAAGCCGCCGCGCTGCCCGTAGTCGTGGTCCAGTACGCCGGCCATCGCTTCGACGGCCTTGCGCGATTCGCGCGCGAGCACGTACGTGATGCTGCCGGCATCGCGGAGGCCGCCGTCGATCGTCACGCGGCGCTTGCGCGTATCGACGTGGCTGCCGCGGCCGCGCTTGCCGATCGTCACGCGCCAGCCGGCGTCCTGCAGCATGCGCAACTGCGTCGCGAGCGTGCCCGACTGCATCGCGAGCGCTTGTACGGCTTCCGGCAGCGGTGCGCCGCCCAGGCGCATCTGCATCCGCGTGATCCAGCCGGGATGCGGGGTGGCGTAATCGGGCGGCGCGGCGCCGGGTGTGTCCGCGGGTGCCGCGCGCGCCGGATCGTCGGTCGGCGCGGGCGGGCGTTCTTCGCCGGCATGTGTGCCGACGGTCTTGCCGCGGGCGGCTTCGGCGGGCGTCTCGTCGCCCCGAGCGGCGACGGCCGACCCGCGCGCCACTGCGGGTTCGGCCGCTGCTTTGGCCGTGACGGGGTGGTCCGGCGTGACCACCACGAGCACGCGGTTCGGCGCGCTGAATAGGCCGTCGTGCGCGGTGACGGGTTCGGGCGTCGCGGCCGCGCGCGGCATCGCCGGCTCGTTCGGGCCGCGCTTGCCGGCGAGCACGATCACCGTTTCGTCGGGCGCAGCGGGGTGCGCCGACGCCGGCGATGCTTCTTCGGCCGCGGCCGAGCCGGCTGCGGAAGGGCCGTTTTCCGTCGCCACCGTTTCCGGCTCCGGATCGAAGCGCAGCACCCGCGCGTCGGCGCGCAACTGTCCATCGGCGCCGAATGCGTCGGGCGCGGCCGCGTAGACGGGTTTCTGCCAGCGGTTCGCCAGCTCGGGCGCGAGTGCCGCGTCGTGCTCGCCGGCGACGACGATCACGGGTTCGTCAAGATTCTGCGGACGCGGGGCAGGCGCGCCCGGATCGTGTGCCGCGCCGTTGCGCACGAGATAGACCGTGCGCTCGCCGACCTGCATCGGCTCGACGCTCGGCCCGCGCGGCACTGCGATGCCGGCCGGGTCGGATGTCGCCGGCCGGGTGGCGGGCGCTTCGTCCGTCAGGTCGACGACCCGCACATTGACGCGCGGCGGCGTGCCGTCCGGCTGCGTGCGCGAGCCGGCGCCGGCCGGTTCGTCGATATCGGCGGCGCGCGCGGCGGCGCTGCGGGTGGCCGTCGTGCGGTCCGCGTCGACGTCGTCGTGCTGCCGGTCGGCCTGCACGCGCGCCTCGCTCGTGCGCTGCGTACTGTGGGCATCGTGTGCCGCATTCGCGCTTTCGCCTTCGGCGGCGGCCTGCTGGACGCGGCGCGCCTCCCTCGCCGCGGCGTCACGCAACTGGTGGTGCAGGTCCTTGCCTTGGTCGATGACCTCGTCCAGCCTGTCGAGCCGCGATTTCGCGACGATGTTCGACGTCGTGCCGATGGCGCCGTCCGGGGCGAACGTCATGCGCTCGCCGGTGTCCGTCACGCTGTCGACCCGCGTGCCGTGGGTCCAGGCTTTCGGTGAAGCCGACACGACGGACAGCGTGCCGTCCTGGCCGAGCACCACCGACTTGCCGGGCGGCATCCGCTTCGCCGACGCCTTGTCGAGCACGCGGATCGGCTGGTCTTCGTAGGTCAGCACCTTGTCGCCGACCATCAGTACGCCGTTGGGCGCGACCTTCACGGCCTCGCCGTCGAGCGTCGCACGTGTACGGCCGGCCGACAGCGACGCGGCGCCGTCCCTGTTCAGGATTTGGCCGATCGTCTGGTCATCGACCTTGACGACGTTGCCATCCGTCGTATGCGCGGCAATCGGCCGTCCGGTGCGGGTGCGGATGCCCGTGACCGCGCGTTGCTTCGCGACCCCCGCGCCCATCAGCGCGGTATTGATGACGCCGGATTCGAACGCTTCGCCGGCCGCCTTCGTATTGCCTTGCAACAGGTCGACACCGGATTCGACGAACGCCTCGCCGGCGCCGGCGATACCGGTCGCGAACGCCGTCCGTTGCGCACCCTTGGCGATCACCGATGCGACCTTCGTCGTGACCGCGCGCTCGAACAGCTTCGTGCCTGCGAGTTTCGCGGCGCCGCCGGCAGCCATCGGCACGAGGTTGATGTAGTCGGCGCGGGCGCCGGCGTCGAACGGACTGATGCTCTGGTCGTGCTGGACGCGGTTGGCGAGATCGAGGCCCGCTTTCGTCATCGCGGAACCGATCGCCGTGTAGGTCATCCCCGCGCCGATGATGTTCAGCGGCACGCCGATCGCCGCGCCGATCACCGTGCCGTCGAGCGCCGTGCCGATCACCTCGAGCGCCATCCCGCCGAGCAGCATTCCCACGTTGACGTCGGTGCCCGTGAAGAAATTCAGCACGGAGTCGAACGTACTGTCGTTGTGCGCGGCCTTCGACACGACCTGCTGCGAGCCGTCCTCGTTGTGGCCGGTCAGGATGTCGACTGTGCCGTCCGACGACAGCTGGTTGCTGTCGAGATAGTCGTCGACGCTGTCGTAGTTGCCGGCCGATTCGTCGATGTAGTGCGTTTTGCCGTCCTGGTCCGTTACCTTGAACAGCGCGCTCGTCATCGTGCCGGTTTCCTTCGCGGCATACACCATCGGCAGCACGCTGATCCGTGTGTCCTTGCCGCCGCCGACCGACAGCAGCTTGTCGCGCACGGTGTCGATCGCCGACAGCTTGTCCTTGTCGACGAAGCGCGCAGTCGAATCGTCGGCGGCCGATACGGATGGCGACGATGCATCGGCCGGCACGTCCGGCTGTTGCCCGAGCGCGACGCCGATCAGGTTGCGCTGCTGGTTTTCGTTGAGCGAGCCGAACGCGATCGTGCCGCCGTTCTGCGTGCTCAGGCTCGCCGCGTCGAGCATCGAGTTCGACATTTCGGTGCGATGCGCTTCGTAGAAGTCGTGCATCGCCTTCTTGTAGTCGTCCGCCGCGTCGGACTTCTCGTCGACATAGCGCAGCCGCTCGTCGAGGCCCGCGTCGAACTGATCGAGCAGCACCTGCTGGCGCGACGTGTCGCGCAGCAGCTTCAGTTGCGCGACGGCGTTCTCCGCCTTCGTGACGGCGGTCCGCGCGTCGTTCAGCTCGGATTGATACAGGTTCGGGCGATACGATGGCGCGGGAATCACATCGCCGTCCGGCAGCGTGCGCAGCCGCACCGGCGCGGGGTTGGCGGCGGCCCATTCGTCGTACTGCTTCTGCTTGGCGGCGAGCGCGCGCTTGGCTTGGTCGACGTCGCCCTGTGCGTTGTTCAGGGCGGCGTCGGCCGCACGCGAATTGACGTCGTCCGACAGCCGGTTGCTGGCCATCCGCAGCGCGCCGGCGACCACCTGCAGGCGCGTGGCGTCGAGCTGCGTGGGGCCGCTCGGCGCAGCCGGCAGCGGCGTCGTCGATCGAGACGGGTCGGTCAGCGGCAGGATCGGCGACGACGCGGCATCCTTGCCGGTCGGCGCAGGGGCCGGGAAGGCCGTGGGCAGCCACGGGCTCGTGCCCGGCGCGGCGCCGGCGGCCGTCGACAGCGACGATGACGGGCCCGGCTGCGCGGCGGCGGTCGACGTCAATTGCGGCGGTTGCTGGAAGAACGGCTTCAGCAGCGGCTGCTGCGCCTTCACCTGCGCGCTGATCTTCGACGCCTGATCGTCGTACTGCTGCGCGAGCGTCGCACCGTACGCGGCGACGAAGCTGTCGTGCGCGATGCTCGCCTGCTGTTTCGCCTTGTAGAGCTTCGCGTACGCGTCGGCGAGATCGAGATCGACCTTCGCGTCGACGGGCGGCAGGTGCGGCGGCGGCGGGTTGTCCTTGTGCCACTTGTCGGACGCCTGCTGGGCGACCGCACAGTCGTCCTGTGCGCCGTCGACCCGTTGCTGCGTGGCCAGCATCTGCAGATAGCCGCCGCTCGTGTTCGCGGCCGTCTGCGCGCGCTTGAGCGCGGCGTTCGCGTCCGACGCCGAATTCGGCGCGACGATCACCGTCCCCTGCCTGCCGGCGACCACGTCGAATTTCTGCTGTGCCTGCGCGAGCGCGATGGCGTCGTTGGCCGCAGCGACCGCCGCGTTCGTGAGGTTCGCCGATTTCGCCGCAGCCGTGACGTCCTTTTGCGCGGCTTCCGGCGATTCGGGCGCCTCCGGCAGGTTCACCTGCAGATCCTGCTTCGCCAACGCGGTGTTCAGCCGGCCGATGCCTGCGTCGAGTGCCGCCTTGTAGTCGGGATCGACGAGGTACGACCGGAGCTGCGTACGGGCGAGGTACGCGTTCGACAGATCCGAAAAGTATTTCGCGGTACCGGCGGCCGCGTGCGCGTCGGCGCTTTTCCAGTCGTCGTAAAGCTTCGATTGCTCCGGGGTCTTGCAGTCACCCGGCTTCGGTACCCACTGCGGGTCGTTCACGTGGTCGGGAAAGGTGGCCTGCAGCGCCTTGAGCTTGTCGTTGGCCGCGTTCTGCGCGTCGCCCGGGTTCGTCACCTTGCCGTCGTCGTCGATCTGGATGCCTGACGGCTTGTCGGCGTCGGCCTGTTCGCGGTACAGGATCGTGTAGCCGGCGTCGGTCGTCACGTTCAGCTCGCGCTGGGCGGTGTCGGCCGCCGTGCGCGCTTTCGCGTAATCGGCCTGCGCGGCCTTGCGGGCTTCCGGCGTCGATTCGGGATCGCGGTTGACCACGTGCAGCACGTTCTGCGCGCCCTGCAGCGATTTCGACGCGTCGTCGTATTTCGTCTGCGCGTCCTGGATCGCCTGCCGCACGGCTTGCGTCGTCTCGTTCTCGACGGTGATGTCGGGCGGCGGCGCCGTATATTGCGCGGCCATGCGCTGCATCAGCGACGTCGCGTCGGCGATCTCCGCGTTGGTCGGTTTCGACGGATCGGTGGAAAGCGACGCGTTGACGGGAATCGGCGGGGCGGTGACCGGGTTCGCGGGGCCGGCCGCCGGATCGTCCTGTTTCGGCGGCGATGGCGGCGGGGGCGCGACGACAGGATTCAGCGTTTCCGACAGGAAGCGCTGCCAGTTGACGCCCAGTCCCATTCCGTCGATCAACAGCATGCTCGTCTCCGTTGAGCCGCGCGACGCGCGGGGCACCCGGCGCACGGGATGCCGCGCCGCCAGCTTTCAAGTGTAAGGAGACGCATCGCGGCCGGCATGCCGCTGTTTCGTAGCGTGGCGGCGCGGTCGGGACACGCGCGCGACGCGTGCTACGAGGCGCGCACGGCCGGGCGTTCGATCAGCGCACGGCGGCCCGTGCCGCACGTCGTCACTGATCGAGACACCGCACACAGAGCCGCTTCGCCTGGTTCGCCGGCAGCCCGCGGCACATCATCACCACCGGGCGCGCATGGCACGACGGCGCATCGGCGGACGCGGCGGCCGACGGCAGGCGGCGCGCGCGTTCGGGCGGCGTCGTGGCGGCCGCGGCCATGCGCCGCTGGCGCTCGGGCGGCGGCGTGTCGCTCACGACGGGAATCGGTTCGACGCCGCCTTCGCGCGCATTGCGCTGCGCGCTCGCGACCACGCGGCTCACGTAGCCGCTCGAGAAGCCGGTCGTGAAGTTGCCGCTGTAGTAGCACGACAGCGCCGCGCGCAACGCGGCCTGCGTGGCGCGGCCGGTGCCCGACGAGCGCGCGAAGCATTCGGTCAGGATCGCGCCGCCGGCCTGCAGGTTGCGGCACGGCTCGAACATCGTCGCTTCATCGAGCCCGTATTTCGCGAAATTGCGTTCGTTCACCTGCGCGAGGCCGACGCTGTAGCTGAAGCCGCGCGACGACAGTTCGCGCGCGGTCGCACGCGCCTCGTCGAGCGATGCGGGCTGGCGCGTCAGGTGCCCGCCGACCACGCCGATCGCATACGGATTGAAACCCGACTCGGTACGCACGAGCGCGGCGAGCGTCGCGGGATCGACGTTCGGCGCGCAGGCGCGCGCCAGTTGCGCGAAACCGGCGCCGCCTGCCGCCTGCGCGACGCGCGCCGGCAGGCATGCGAGCGCGAGCATGGCCAGCGCGCACAGGCACGCAGCGAATGTCCGCAGGCGGCGCGCGTTCATCCCGCACCCGCCACGCGGTACGACAGCACGAGCCCGTGCACGAGCAGCGACCAGCCGTCGAGTGCGACGAACAGCAGCAGCTTGAACGGTACCGAGATCGTCGTCGGCGAGATCATCTGCATCCCGAGCGCGAGCAGGATGTTCGCGACCAGCAGGTCGACGACGATGAACACGATATAGATCACGAAGCCGATCTGGAACGCCTTCGTCAGTTCGGCGAGCGTGAAGCTCGGCACCAGCACGAGCAGGTCGTCGTCCTTGATGCCGTCCGCGCGGTTCTTCGGCCACACCGACGTCGCGGTGCGCACGAAGAATTCGCGGTCGCGCTGCCGCGTATGCGACACGAGGAAATCCTTGATCGGCGGCAGCGCGGCATCGGCGAGCACGCCGATGTCCGAAGTCGACAATTGCCCCGACGCATCGAAGTGATGCGCCTGCAGCGCGTCGCGGATCGACATCCCGACGGGCGCCATGATGAACAGCGACAGGATCAGCGCGATGCCGTTCAGCACGAGGTTCGGCGGCACCTGCTGGATCCCGAGTGCGGAGCGCAGCAGGCCGAGCACGACCACCAGCTTCGTGTAGCTCGTCACCATCAGCGCCGCGAACGGCGCGATGCCGAGCGCGGCGATCACCGCGATCAGCGCGACCGGATTCGGCAGGTTGCCCATCGTTCAGCGCTCGCGCGGCGCGGGTTGCGTCAGCGTGACGACGCGCACGCCGAGCTTCTGGCCGACCGCGATCAGGTGGCCGGTGCCGATCAGCATCCCGTTCGCGACGAGATGGATCACGCTCTGGTTGATGCCTTGCTGCAGCTCGATCACGGCGCCCGGCTGCAGCGCGCTCAGTTCGCCGAGCGGCATCGACGTGGGCGGCAGCTCGAAGCGCAGGTCGACGGCGAGGCCGTCGAGCGAGCGCGGCGCGTCGGCGGGTGGCGCGTCGTGCGTCGTCGGCGGCGCGGAGTCGGTGCGGGTCGGTTCCAAAGGCATCTCCCTGATTCGTTCGACGGTCAGCCGGTTGCCCGACGGCCGTCCGGTGATCTCCCACGCCGGCGCGGCCGGCAGCCGCGCGACGCACAGCAGGTTCTGCTCGTGCGCCTGCCAGCGCTCGATCGCGATGATGTCGCCGCCGACGACGTCGGCCAGCTCGGCCGCCGTCAGCTCGGTGCGGCCGATCTCGAACACGAGCGGCACGGGCAGGCTCGCGTAGGCCGCGCGCGCGTCGGCGAGCGCGGCCGGCGCGGCCGCGAAGAACACGGCCAGCGCATCCTGCGCGTCGAACAGCAGCGCGCCGTGGCAGCGCCATGCGCCGTCGGCGCGCCGCAGCTCGAACCGGAGCGCAGCCGGCGAGGCGTGCCAGGCGGGCGCGCCGTCGGGCGGCGGCAGCAGTTCCACACGCTGCCGCGTCGCCGCCTGCAGCACGGCCGCGAGCGGCGCGCACAGGTCGGCGAGCAACGCCGCGCGGATCACGGCCGGGACCGCCGGGTCGGCCGCGTCGCCGAGCCATTCGGTTTCCGCGAGCGGGTCGATCCACAGTGTGCCGGCGGCCGGGCCGACGACGAAGCGGTACGCGTGCGCATCGGCGGCCGGCTCGGCGTCGACGCGCCAGCGCACCTCGTATGCATGCTCGCCGAGCGTGACCGGGACGGCGCCGGTCGCGCCGTATGCATGCGACAGCCCGCGCGCGGCGGCGGCGGACAGGCGCGGCAGGTAGGGCGACGCGTCGAGCGCGACCGCGGCCGGCGCGGCGGCGGGCGGCGGGGAAGCGGCGGGCATGGCCCGGTTCGCGGCGTCGCCGGCGTCGGCATTCGTCAGGAACAGCGCAGGCACGGCGGGATCGGGGCGGATTCGGCGTTGGTTCGACGGGTTGTTCTGGGGCCGGCGGCGCCGAGGGGCGCGCGGCTGCTGCGTCGATTGTAGGGACGGCGATAGCCGCGTGCCGCGCCGGAATCCGTAGTCGCGCCCATCGCGCGGAGACGGCGGGAGCGGGGCGCTACGAAGCGTGATGAACTGCGGCGGAGCGCGATGAAGCGGGCGGTGCGACGGCTGGCGGTCAAAAGCAAGCGCCGCCCGGAGGCGGCGGTTGGGGCGCGACTGGCTGGCGGGCCGGGCGGCGTGCAGGCCGCATCCGGCTGGCAGGCCGCGAGGTGCTGCGAATCCGCGCAGCGCGGTGGGGGAAGCGTTGCCGGCGTGCCGCGAACGGGCGGCGCGCCGGTGACGCGTTACGCGTAGTCGGCGGCCATCGCGGGCTGCGGCGCCATGCGCAGCATCGGCGCCGCGTCGTGGCGTTCGACGTGCGTCATCGCCGCACCGAACAGCACCAGCCGATAGCCGACCGCGTAGATCGGGATGATCCGCAGGTTCTTGTCGTGTTCGAGCTGCAGCTTCGAGCGGATCCGCGAGATATGGGTGTCGAGCGTGCGCGACGACACGCCGAGCTCGCGACCCCACACGGCTTCCTGGATTGCCTGCCGCGGCACGATCTTGTTCATGTTGTCGAGCAGGAATTCGACGACGTCGAATTCGCGCGGCGTAACGTCGACGACCTTGTTGTCGATTTCGATCGTGCGGCGCACGAAGTTGATTTTTATGTTGTCGATGTACAGGTATTTGCAATCCATGGTGGCCCTCGCATGTCCGTAAAGGAGTGTTTGCGGGCCTTGTGCTGCAACTTCCGGGCCAGGGGGAGGCGCGTCAGGTGGTAACAGCCGGCGGTAGCGGCGCGGACGGCGCGGCAGCCTTGAATTTAAAAGAATTTTTAACGGGAAACGCCGGACGATCGATGAAAGGGGCGGAGCAATGCTGAAGGATTGTTACGTAGCATCGCGCCGCGACGTTACGGGCGTTACGTCCGACGTAACGTGGGGGAGGTACGGACTTCGGGGGGTGGGCGGACGAGGTTTCGGCCGGATAACGAACCCTACATCGAACCCTACCGGGTTTGCTGGGTTTTCTTTTCGAATCAATCGGTTGGCGAAGATTTTTGCCGACATCGAACCCTACATCGGCATCGGAAAAACGCCGGCCACAGGGCATGCCTCGCCCCGCAGCCGGCGTTCCGGCGCATCAAGCCTTCGCGCTATCCGCCGAATCGAACGGCAGCACGTAATGCCGCTTGCCCGTCGCCGCGAAGATCGCGTTCGCCACGGCCGGCCCGACCGGCGCGACACCCGGCTCGCCGACCCCGGTCGGCGCCTCGGCCGACGGCACGATATGCACCTCGACCTTCGGCATCTCGGCCATCCGCAGCACGTGATAGCCGTCGAAGTTGCGCTGCTCGACCCGGCCGTCCTTCAGCGTGATCGCGCTGTGCATCGCCGCACCGAGCCCGAAACCGATGCCGCCTTCCATCTGCGCGGCGACGATGTCGGGATTGATCGCGATCCCGCAGTCGACCGCGCACACCACGCGCTCGACCTTCACCTTGCCGTCCGCGTCGACCGATACCTCGGCCACCTGCGCGACATAGCTCTTGAACGCCTCGGCCACCGCGATCCCGCGCCCGCGGCCCTTCGGCAGCGGCTTGGCCGGATCCCAGCCGGCCTTTTGCGCGGCCAGCTCCAGCACCGCGCGCATGCGCGGCTCCTTCGCGAGCAGGTCGCGGCGGAACGCATACGGGTCCTTGCCGGCCGCGTGCGCGGCTTCGTCGATGAACGCCTCGACCGCGTAGGCCGTGTGCGAACTGCCGACCACGCGCCACCACAGCACCGGCAGGCCGACCTGGGTGGTGGTCAGCTCGACCGACACGTTCGGCACCGCGTACGGCAGGTTCGCGGCGCCCTCGACCGACGTCGCGTCGACGCCGTTCTTGACCATGAATGCCTCGAACGGCGTGCCGGCGAGGATCGACTGGCCGACGATCCGATGGCGCCAGCCGACCAGCCGGCCGTCCGCGGTCAGGCCCGCGTCGAGCTTGTGGAAGTACATCGGCCGGTAGAAGCCGCCCTGGATGTCGTCCTCGCGCGTCCACTGCAGCTTGACGGGCTTGCCATCCGCGCCGAGCGCCTTCGCGATCGACACGGCCTCGACCACGTAATCCGACCACGCATTCGCGCGCCGGCCGAAGCTGCCGCCCGCATACAGCGTGTGGATCCGCACCTGTTCGGGTTTCAGTCCGGCCGTCCTGGCCGCGTTGCCCTGGTCGACCGTCTGGAACTGGTCGCCGGCCCAGATCTCGCAGCTGTTGGCCGTCAGCTTGACGACCGCGTCGAGCGGCTCCATCGGCGCATGCGCGAGATACGGAAATTCGTACGTCGCGCTGATCTTGCGCGCCGCGCCGGCGATCGCCGCATCGGCATCGCCGTCCTTGCGCGCCGACGTGCCCGGCTTCTCGGCGAGTTGCCGGTATTCGCGCATCAGCTCATCCGAGCCGCGCTTCTCCGCCTTCGTTTCGTCCCAGTCGATCTTCAGCGCGTCGCGGCCCTGTTTCGCGGCCCAGAAGCCGGTCGCGACGACCGCGACGCCGCCCGGCACCTGCACGACCGAGACGACGCCCGGCACGGCCTTCGCGGCCGTCGCATCGAACGATTTCACCGTCGCGCCGAAGCGCGGCGGCCGCTGCAGCAGCGCGACGCGCATGCCGGGAAACGTCGTGTCGAGCGTGAAATGCGCGGTGCCGTTCGATTTCGACGACCCGTCGACGCGCGGAATCCGGTGCCCGATCAGCTTGAAATCGGCCGGCTGCTTCAGCGTGACCTTGTCGGGCACGGGGAGCTTCGACGCATCGGCGACGAGCGTGCCGTACGCGGCCGTCTTGCCGCTCTTCGTGTGCGTGACGACGCCGTTGGCGGTGGTCAGCTCGGCGGCCGGCACCTTCCAGCGGGCCGCCGCGGCCGACACGAGCATCGCGCGCGCCTTGCCGCCCGCTTCGCGCAATTGCTGCCACGAGTTCGACATGGCCGAGCTGCCGCCCGTGCCCTGCATCGTGCCGAACGCGAGGTTCGCGTAGCGCTTCGCATCGGCCGGCGCGCTTTCGACGCGCACGCTCGACCAGTCGGCGTCGAGCTCCTCGGCGACGATCGTCGCAATGCCCGTATACGCGCCCTGGCCCATTTCGACGTGCTTAGCGATGACCGTGACGGCGCCGTCGGGCGTGATGCGCAGGAAGGCGTTCGGCGCGAAATCGCCGGCCGGCGCGGTCGCGGCGAGCGCGCGGCGGCCGAGGCCGGCCCAGTCGAAGCCGATGGTCAGGCTGACGGCGGCGGCAGCCCCCGCGGCCTTCAGGAACGTGCGGCGCGACGGGCGCACCGAATCGGTGTTGTCGAGTTCGATCGTCATGGTCAGGCTCCCAGCGTCGCGGCCGCGTCGTGGATCGCGGCCCGGATGCGGGCGTAGGTCGCACAGCGGCAGAGGTTGCCGTTCATCGCGGCGTCGATGTCCGCGTCGGTCGGCTTCGGATTCTGTTCGAGCAACGCGGTGGCCGACATGACCTGGCCGGACTGGCAGTAGCCGCATTGCGGCACCTGCAGCTTGACCCATGCGGCCTGCACGGCCTGCGCGGGCTTGCTCTGCAGGCCTTCGATCGTCGTGATGTGCTTGCCCGCGATGCCGGCGAGCGGCAGCACGCACGAGCGGACGGCCTGGCCTTCGAGATGCACCGTGCACGCGCCGCACTGCGCCATGCCGCAGCCGAATTTCGTGCCGGTCAGTCCCGCGTGTTCGCGAATCGCCCAGAGGACGGGCATCGACGGATCGGCGTCGAGCGTGACGTTTTTGCCGTTCAGGACAAACGAGGTAGGCATTTTGATTGTCTCCGTGGGGGGAAACCCGGCATGGGCCGGATTAGCCGGCAGTGTGCGCGAGGCATCGGTTTTTGCGTCTACCCAATCCTGCAAATTTATTGAACAATCCTGCAAATCCCCCGCACGCCGCGAGCCGTTTCGCTATGCTCGCGCGACACGGGAAATCATTCGAGGATGCGTCATGGACATGACCGATATCGTGGCGTCGCGCGAATCCGGGCGGCGCGAACTGGCGTCGCTGATCAGCCGTTTCGCGCCGGCGGACGGCTCGCATTCGACGGCCGTGCCGGGCCTGATGCTGCATCGGCACACGCGGCCGGTGGATCTCGGCTGCACCGTGTCGCGCGCGGCGCTGGTGATCGCCGCGCAGGGAGCGAAGCGCGTGATCGTGGCCGGCCACGCTTATGAATACGACACCCACAATTGCCTGATTACGTCGATCGACTTGCCGATCCTCTCGCGCGTGACGCGTGCGTCGGCGGACGAACCGTACCTGTGCCTGTCGCTGACGCTCGATCCGCAGCGCATCGTCGAGCTGGCGGCCGAGATGCGGCTGCCCGAGCCCGACGCGGGCCCGGAAGGAGAGGGGATCGCGCTCGCGGAGCTGACGCCGCCGCTGCTCGATGCGGCGTTGCGGCTGCTGCGGCTGCTCGATACGCCGGCCGACATCGCGGTCGTCGCGCCGCTGATCGAGAAGGAAGTGCTGTACCGGCTGATGACGAGCGGGCAGGGCACGCGGTTGCGGCACATGGCGATCGCGGGCAGCCAGACGCACCGGATCGCGCGTGCGATCGAATGGATCCGCGATCACTTCGCGGAGCCGATGCGCGTCGAGTCGCTCGCGCAGGCGGTCAACATGAGCGTGTCGTCGCTGCACCATCATTTCAAGCACGTGACGACGCTGAGCCCGCTGCAATACCAGAAGCAGCTGCGGCTGCACGAGGCCCGGCGGCTGTTGCTGCGGCAGGGCGGTGACGTCGGGTCGGTGGCGGCCGTCGTCGGCTACGAAAGTGCGTCGCAGTTCAGCCGCGAATATAGCCGGCTGTTCGGCGCGCCGCCGATGCGCGACGTCGTGCATCTGCGGAAGAAGGAGCTGCTCGGCTGACGGGCGGCCGGCCGGTCATCGATCGTTATTTCGCGACGACAGCGCGTTGCGGTCGAGGATGTCGGCCGCGACAAGCCCACTGCGGACTGCGTCGCAATGGCCGGGCGAGGGGTTGTCGTATGCGACACGGCTCGTGTTCCGCTTTCGCGAGCGCCTTGCACGGATGGCTGCCGATATTGCCCGCTCCCCGTGTCACGAGCACCTTCATGCGACCGTTCCGGTCCTGCGCAGCGCTGGCTCGTGCCACGGTTCGCGACTGAAAGGGTCGAGCGTCCGACGCAGGTTTTCGTCGATATCGATATCGAGCACCGGCTGTCAGCCGAGCTCCAGCGCGGCGACCGAGCATCATTCATGGCTTTCTTCTTCGTCGAGCATCTCGAGGAACCACACGTCGATTTGCTCGACGGCGTCGCGCACGCGTTCCATCCCGCTGCACGGGCATCGCTTCGGCAGGCGCCGGTCCGCATGTGCCGATGTCGACGAAGCGCCGCGACAGGCGCTCCGGTTTCGCTGACAACCCCGTTGATGCTCGAACGACGCAAGCATCGATCGATCGGTGGTGATCTTCATCGCCTTTTCCCCGACACGCAGATTGACGAGGGGCCGCCGCCTGTATTGCGTGTGCCGTGGCGTGCCGCTCGATGAGCGCCGGACATCAGGCAATCGGCATGCCATGCATGACGCAGTCCCGCTGCATGCGGGCGTGGCCGCTTGATGACCGTTCGGCATGCACGTTCGTGTTTCACGCATGAATTGTGGGGACAGGGAAGCGCTCGCCGCGATCACGGGATCGATACGGTTCGAGCCGACGAAACGCGCGATAAATCAGGCCTTTACGAGATTGACGACGTGAAATCTGTTTTGAATCGACATGTTTCAGTGATGAGAATCAAGCGGGCAACTGGTCGAAGACGTCTCAATGAATCGCTCGTCGGAGTTCCATGAGTGAAAGGCTGGTTGAATGGAAATAAAAAATGACGAGCGCGTTTTGGTCGGGATCGCGCGTTTAAATTTGTTTTAATTATTGCGCGCCGCAGCGTGCCGGATGGCAAGGTTTTTCACCGCATGATCGTGTGGGTATTTTCACGGATGAATCAAATTCGTTTCGTATTTCGGAGGGAACCCGTGTTCTGCCGTATCGGTGGCTGTTCGGCATGGAGCATCGAGCGACTGGATCCCCGTTCGCCGGGGTAATGGACGGCTGCCGGCATGCCGCAACACGCGGTTTGTCAGCGGAAACGCGCGAACCACGAGCCGTGAGTCGAGGTTCGCTTCTCAAGTTTGAAACAGCCGTTCGCAGGGGCGTCCGGCAAGGCCCGGCGCGCCGAATTCGTCCGTCAAATCATGGCATTGCGTCACGCTGTTCAAGGATCGCTGCCGCGAGCGCCCCGTTATCGCGATACATTCCTGAAACAAAAAATGCCGTTCCTGGCGAAATGGTCGGGCCTGACGGCCATACGCCGCACGCAATGCTCGGTGGAATATCGCATGGCATGCGGTTTGCGACATTGGACGCACCGGCGAGCGGTCGACACGATGCAACAACGATGTGGGGGCGGCCAGTTCGTCACAAGCCAGTCGGGGAAGCGGCGATGAACACTATAAGCAGTGGCTTGATCCGCGCGTTTCTAGCGCACCACAGGGGTAGTCGGCACGATCGGGGTAGCGCTTGCGACGCAGTGCCAGCGTCGTCGGTAGCGCCTTGCAGATTTCCCGCCCTCCGCGGGCGTCGCGTGCTGGAGCGGTTGTCGTTTCGCGCGACAGCCCGGCGACAGCGATGCTCGACTTCATTCAGCGTTCCCGGATGGGGCACGCTGTTCGTGCCGGACAGCGTGGCGCCGATTCCTCTTCAACCGTGCAGAGCCGTTTCGATCGCGCCGGGCCAGTGCCGGCGCCGGCCGGATTAGATCGAACGCGCGTCGGCCGGGTTATCCGGAAGGCCTTTCTTCGTTAGCTCTGGGAGCAGGCATGTCGTCTGGCTGCAATGCAGGCTCGTCGTCGCCCGGCTGAAGGGTGCTTGTCGAGCGGGCGCTGCATTTTGCGGTAGTTAATAGATTCTCTCATTTTCAATTCCGGAAACGGCTGCCAGTGCCGGCATCGGTTTTCGACGGGGTATTGAAAATAGCGAGCCGGAAAGATGTGTGCGTCATTTCGGTTGATTAAATCAAGGGTGTTTTGAAGAAATATTAATGTTCATAAAAATAATAGAAAACACCTGCGCATAAATTTTGGACAACTTAAAAACATAAAACTAGACTTCGGTTGGCCAAAAAAACAAAAAGCAAATTTATGAGCCAACAATAATTTATTGATTTGATAGTAATCCTTATTTTTAAGGATTGCTCGAGGCAGGAAGATTGATGGCGTGCGATCTTCCATGCTGATTCTCTCCACGCCGTTATGGAGTCCACCATGAAGAAGCTTCTGATTGCAGCAGCAGTTCTGGCGGTTTCGGGTGCAGCGTTTGCAGCGAGCGGCACGGTGTCGAGCAGCAATTCGTCGAGCGGTGGCCAGACGATGGCCGGGGTCGCCGGGTTCGGCCACTTCACCGCAACCGATTCCGGCTCGGCACTCGGCGCAGCCGGTGCAATGGCCGGTGGCGGCAGCAGCGGTTCGATCTCGTACACGAACCACACGCAAACGTCGACGGTCGGCGGCTTCGGCTTCGGCGGCGCACAAGCAGGCGGCAGCAGCGGCGCGAACGCGGGCTCGACCGGCTGGACGTATCACCACTAAGCCGCGACGCGTAGCGTTCGTCATTGGCTGGCGGTACGGATGCCGGGTTTTGTCCCGCAAGGGCAGGCCCGGCTCCGCCACCGTCGAACTTCCTCACAGCAAGGAATTGCTATGAAAGCCAAAGTCATGTTAGCGACGGCGCTCACCGTCATTTCGTCCGCTGCGTTGGCGGCCGGATCGTCCACGACCAACCAGACGCAATCCGTTGCGGCGGGTGTTTCCGGTTCGGTGCTGGTCGGCTCCGGCAGCTATACCAGCAATTCGACTTCGACGGCCGGCGCGAATGCAGGAAGTACCGTGACACCCGCCGGCTCCGCCGGCACGGCGTCCGCTTTTCACAACTCGACTTCGACGGCCAGCGGTTCGGGCACGAACGGGGGCGCGTTCGCGGCAGGCGGCGGTATCGGTGCCGCAGGCTCGTTCGCCGGAAACGGCAGCACGAACGAGAACGCGAATGCGCTTTCGGGAGGGGTGACCGCCACGATCGTACTCGGCGCGAACCACTACACGGCCACGGGCGCGAACGACCACGGCATGGCCAACGCGGGTGCCGTGGGGTGGACGGGCGGTGGCGGGTCGGGCGCGATCGCGGGTTCGAATCACACCAACGCGTCGACCGTGTGGAGTACCGGTCCGGCCGGTTCGCCGTCCGCATCGGGCGGAAGCCAGGGCGACTCGAGCGCGACCGGGAGCAGTCATTAGTCAGGTGTGGGGGGACCAGTTTCCCAACGACGCTGGTCTCTTTTCCGCATCGTTGTCACGTAAGGAGTTGGCATGAAGCAGAACCTGATTGCCGCCGCTCTGATGCTTGCGTCCCTGACGGCGTATGGCGCTGACCGTGCTGCCGATGGTGGGCAATCGAATATGCAGACGTCAAACAACCCTTCTCAGACAACCAAACCGTCAGAACAACAAACGCTTTCGTCGGGCAGTGCCATCGGCGGACCGAACCCCCAGCAATGGCAGGGCATGTCGGCCGGCTCGTGGTCCCAGCTGGGCAGCGGCTGGAAGCAGTTCGGGGAAGCAGCAAAAACTGAAGGCATTCAGGGGAATTAGTACGGTTGCCTGGGTGGGAGGTCAAACCTCGTCCGGAGAATGAAATGAACAGCAACAGGATCAAGGTGGCATGTGCGGCGATGTTCGCGATGACCACGATCGGTGCCCACGCGCAAACCGCCGATTCGACGTCGAGCGCGCAATCGTCGACATCGTCGACTGCGATCAGCCAGGGCGGCGGCTCGAGCATGAACACGAATACGACGAGTTCGCGCGGCGGCAATGCCAGCAGCTCCAGCGGGGTGCGCGGCAGCGGCAATTCGAGCGTGAACGTCAACGTGACGATGCCGTCCGGCACGGCCGGCGGCAACGTGACGCCGCAGAGCACGAACGCGCTCGCGACCAGCGCACCGGGCACCAGCCCGTACAACACCCAGGCGACGGAAAACGTCAATTACTCCGGCACGCAGACGATCAAGACGAACCCGTCGATCCAGGCGCCCGGCCTCACGACCACGCTGTCCGATACCTGCATGGGCTCGGTGAGCGTCGGCGTGTCGTTCCCGGGGTTCGGTGCGACGGGCGGCACGACGCTGGTCGACCAGGCCTGCGTGCGGCGTCTAGATGCGCGCGAATTCCGTGCGATGGGCCTGACCGACGTGGCGCTCGCGCTGCTGTGCCAGAGCGACGCGAACCGGCGCGCGGTGGAAGCGACCGGGCACCTGTGCCCGGGCACGACCGCACCGCTCGCGCGTTCGAACGTGGCGCCCAGCGTCGAAGCGACCGTCGCGGACGACATCAAGTATCGCGATCCGATCGTGCGCGACCGGATGGGCCTGCCGCCGCTCGGCTCGGCCGCGCTGGCGCCCGCACCGACGCGCCCGGTCGAGACGGCTTCGATGCGCGCTGCGCCCGTTTCGGTGCCGGTGCCGGTCCCGGCGATGGCGCCTGTCGCCGCCGCTCCGGCCGCCGCGACGCCGGCTATTGCCGCAGCCGCACCGGCCGTTGCGACGCCGACTGTTGCCGCAGCCGCACCGGCAGTTACAGCACCGGTTGTTGCAGCGCCGGCCGTTGCCGCCGCAGTCCCTGCGGGCGCGGCACCTGCGGCTGCGGCGGTGCCTGCCGTCGTCGCCGCTGCCGCGCCCGCAGCGTCGGTCGTACCGGCCGCCACAATGGCCGCCGTGCCGGCTGCCGCCGTCATCGCCGCGCTGGCTGTGGCGGACAAGGCATCGCCGGCGCCTGCCGCACCGGTCGCCGATACGAAGGCGCCGGAGCCCGCGCAGCCGGTCGCCGACAAGGCGTCCGAGCCTGCCCCGGCAGTCGCCGACAAAGCGCCCGAGCCTGCCCCGGCAGTCGCCGACAAAGCGCCCGAGCTTGCCCCGGCAGTTGCCGACAAGGCGCCCGAGCCGGTGCCGGCCGTCGCGGACAAGACGCCCGAGCCTGCACAGCCCGTCGCCGACAAGGCACCGGACCCGATGCCGGCCGCGACCGACCCGGTGCAGGCCGCAGGCGCGCCGGTTGCGGAACCGATGCCGGCGGCTGCCGTCGTCGCGGCGCCGGCAGCCGAAGCGCCTGCACCGGAGGCCGCGCAGCCTGCCGTCGCCGCGGCGCCCGCCGACGTGCCGGCAGCGGACGCGAAAGTGCCGGACGCGGTCGAATCGGCTGGCATAGCGGCCGCACGAGCCGCCGGCATGCCGTCGTTGACCGATCCGGCGCAAGCGTTGTCGCCGGCCACGGTCGACCAGCAGGCCGCACCGGCTGCACCGGTCGCGCCGGCACCGACCGTCATCTCGACGAGTACCTCGTCGTAGGCATGCGGGCCGGCCTGCCGTGCGACCGGAGCGCCGGTCGCACGGCCGCCGCGGAGCTCGCTGCCCGACAGTCTTTTCCTGTTTGACGGGTGTTGCTCCCATCCCCGAGGTCAACACCTCTTTTTGCGTGACGAGGATGCAAGGAGGCCTCAACCATGAGGATCTTTTTGGTCGCTTTGCTGCTGGCCAGCGTGCAAGCCGCTGCGCAGTCGGTTTTCCAGAATCCCGCGGTCTTCGTCATCCTGAACGAGCAGACCCTCGCGAACGCCGCGAGCGTCCAGCAGGCGCTGTCGACGCTCGGCCGTCCCGACAACACCGCATGCGCGCCGATGATGATGATCGGCGACCCGCAGATGGTCTACATGATGCCGGAAGCGGGTCATGCGCCGTCGTGGCAATCGCCGGTGTACGGCCGCGGTGCGC
The DNA here is from genome assembly GCF_902832865.1 of Burkholderia sp. BCC0397. NCBI lineage: Bacteria > Pseudomonadati > Pseudomonadota > Betaproteobacteria > Burkholderiales > Burkholderiaceae > Burkholderia > Burkholderia sp. BCC0397. The sequence continues at coordinate 187,188 of NZ_CADFDL010000005.1, forward strand.
CGTTCGACGCGCAGAACGGGCCGAAGTCGACCGGCAAGACGGTCGGCGCGATGCAGCACACCGAGGACATGCAGACGCAACCGTGGAGCGACGGCAGCGCGATCACGCAGAAGATCGCGGGCGAGTCGAGCGTCACGGCGGCGAACCAGGTGAACGAATGGCGGCACACCGGGCTCGACAGGATCGAGACGGCCCGCGCGTCGGACGTGACGGTCAACGGCAAGACCTACCGCGCCTATCGCGACGATCTCAACGGATCGGCGAAGCCCGTCATCGAGCCGCAGATCTACATGCAGCGCGTCGTGTTCTGCCGATAACGCGGCATCGATTCGAGGACGGAGCGGCGCCGCGCCGCAGGGCCATGGGCCCCGCCACGCGCGATCGGCCAACGGCCGCTTCGATACACAACCTTATGGGGCGAGACGATCGTGAACCATTGCTGTCAGCTCGGCATGCCAGGCCCGCAGGATCTCGAACGGGAGGTGAGCACGCTGCCGTTCATCGCGGTCCGGCGCAACCATGTCGCGTCGTCGCGGCCGCTCGTCTACCTGTCGCAGCAACACGATGCCGCGCTCGTCGATGTGCTCGCGTCGCGCGGCTGGGACGTGTGGCGCGCCAAAACCGTGGCGGATGCGCTGAATCTCGTCAAGGCGAACCGTCCGCATGCGGGCATCGTCGATTTCGGCAGCTTCGCGTCGCTGGACGTCGCGTCGTTCGAGGCGCTGCTGCGCGACCCGCGCGTCGGCTGGGTCGCGCTCGCCGACGGCGAGCGGCTGCGCAACATCACGATCGCGCGCCTGATCCGCCGGTGCTGCTTCGACTACGTGCGCAATGCGACGGCCTACACGACGATCGGTTATCTCGTCGGCCATGCATACGGGATGCTGAAGCTCGCGGACGGCGACCCGGCCGCGGAGGCGCCGCCGCCCGGCAGCGCGATGATCGGCGCGTGCGACGCGATGCGCCGGCTGTTCGCGACGATCCGCAAGGTCGCGAACACCGAGGCGACCGTGTTCATTGCCGGCGAATCCGGCACCGGCAAGGAGCTGACGGCGGCGGCGATCCACCGGCAGTCGTCGCGTGCCGACGCACCGTTCGTCGCCGTGAACTGCGCGGCCATCCCGCCGACGCTGCTGCAGGCCGAACTGTTCGGGCACGAGCGCGGCGCGTTCACCGGCGCGCACCAGCGCAAGATCGGCCGCATCGAGGCCGCGCACGGCGGCACGCTGTTTCTCGACGAAATCGGCGATATGCCGTTCGAGAGCCAGGCGGGCCTGCTGCGGTTCCTGCAGGAGGGCAAGATCGAGCGGCTCGGCGGACATGCGTCGATTCCGGTCGACGTGCGGATCGTGTCGGCGACTCACGTCGATCTCGACGCCGCGATGCAGGCCGGCCGATTCCGCGCCGACCTGTACTACCGCCTGTGCGTGCTGCGTATCGACGAACCGCCGCTGCGCATGCGCGGCCGCGACATCATGCTGCTCGCCGATGACGTGCTGCGGCGCTATCGCGGCGACGGCTCGTACCGGATTCGCGGCTTCACGCCGTGCGCGATCGAGGCGATCCACAACTATCCGTGGCCCGGCAACGTGCGCGAGCTGATCAACCGGATCCGCTTCGCGGTCGTGATGACGAACGGCCCGCTGATCTCGGCCGCCGATCTCGAACTGCGCCCGTACACGGCACTGCGGCCGCCGACGCTCGCGCAGGCGCGCCGGCAGGCCGAGCGGCACGCGATCGAGGAAACGCTGCTGCGTCACCGCCACCAGCATGCGGACGTCGCGGCGGAGCTCGGCATCTCGCGCGCGACGCTGTACCGTTTGATGACCGCGCACGGGCTGCATGGCTGACACGCCGCGGTGCGCGACCGCTCAAGACCTCGCGACGGCAGCCGTTAAAACATGAAATGGCCCGGCCGGAGCGCGCGCATCGAGGTGCGCGCAACCGGCACGTGGCGCATCACGCTTATCCGAGGTCATCGTGGCAGAGTGCAGTCAGTGCGGCAGGACGTTCCTGGTCGGCGGTCGGTCGATCGACGGCCGCCGCTATTGCAGTCCGGTGTGCGCACAGGCGCATCCGGTCGTCGTCGAGGCCGAACGGGTGCCCGACGCGAAGGTGCGGCAGTACGTCGACGACTGGCGCTACGGGCCATGCCCGATCTGCCTGCGCGAAGGGCAGCCGGTCGACGTCCACGCGTCGCATCGCGTCGTGTCGCTCGTGTTCGTCACGCGCTGGGCGACGCGGCGCCACGTGTGCTGCCGCCGCTGCGGCCGCAGGAAGCAGGCGGTCGCGCTGCTCGCGTCGGCCACGCTCGGCTGGTGGGGGCTGCCGTGGGGCATCGTGCTGACGCCGATCCAGCTCGCGCGCAACCTGCTGGGCCTGGCCGCACGCGACCCGGAGGTCGCGACGCCGCAGTTCGAGGCCCTCGTGCGGCGCAAGCTGGCCGCCCGCCGGCTTGCGCGCGCGGAGCGGGGCGCCGGCGCCTGATCGCGCGCTTCGGCGCGTGAACAGGCCCTATGCCGGCCGGTCGAAGCCCGACGCGGCCCAGCGTTCGGCGCTGGCCTTGTTGAGCTTGAACCCGGCCGACACCTTCGCTTCGGCCAGCAGCCCGCCATACGGATCGAACGCCTTGAGCTGCGCATACGGCTCGAACTCGTCCGGCACGATGTCGAGCGTCACCGACACATCCTGTCCGGTTTCGTCCTGCACCGTCACTTCCTTGTGCAGCATCGCGCGCCGCTGCTGTTCGTGCCGCATCAGCACTTCGGTCGCGGTCTTCACGAGCGTGCGGAACGCGTTCGCGTCCATCGGCTTCGGGTTCTTCTTGTCGCGGCCCATGGTCCACGGCCCGACGAGCGCGGGTTCGGACTCGCCGTCCTTGACCATCTCGACGGCCCAGCCGTCGTCGTCTTCGTTCTTGATGATGCGGGCCGTCCAGCCGTTGTCGCGCCAGAGGCCGTCTTCGTGGATGGAGGTGTCGTCGGATTGCAGGTCGGAATCGGTCATGAGGAAAGCGGGGAGGTCGGGCAAGCCGGCGAACGGGCGGTGGCGCGCGGCCGGCATCGGCGCGTCGCTCGCCGCCGGCGGGCCGGGGTGGCATGCAAACGCGCAATTTTACCTGCTGGCCGGCCGTGCGGCGCGCAACACCGGCCATCGGGCCGATGCCGCGACGGTCGACCGCCGGCCGCCGGGTGTTGAACCGGTGCAAATATCAAACCCGTATTACGTCTTCGGCAGCCAATTCGTACGCCGTCCGATATCGCGCTCGCGCATACGTTCATAGAATCGACATTCAGGCTAAAAATAGCCTGAATGTCCTTTCAACGCCCAACTGGTCGCCCGTTCAACGTGGCGCGGCCGGTGAACCACCAGGAACTCCGCATGAGGAAATTCAATGTTCGCATCGTCTTCGCGTACGACTGGCCGTTGACGCTGGCCGGTATCGAGCAGATCGCCGGCGGCGCCTGCGCGATCGAGCTCGCCGCGGTCTACCGGAGCGCGGCCGAACTGGTCGCGTCGCTCGGCGGCATCGATTGCGATGTCGTGCTGGTCGACTACGCGATTCGCGGCGACGAGCAGATGGACGGCCTCGCGCTGTTCGACTGGCTGCGCCGCACGCGGCCGAACGTCGGGATCGTCGCGCTGGTCGCGAACGAGAACCCGCTGATCTTCCGGTCGATTTTCGCGATCGGCGGCGTGAGCGTCGTCAGCAAGCTCGACGAGGTTGGCCATATCGTCACGGCGATCCATTCGAGCTACAGCGGCGCGGCCTATGTATCGCCGTCCGTTCGCCGAGCGGTCGATGCGCTCGGCACGCGCGGCGACGCACCCGTGAAGCTGTCGGCGCGCGAGATCGAGGTGATTCGCCTGTATCTGTCGGGCGTGCCGATCAAGACGATCGCGCAGCGCCTGAGCAAGGGCAAGCAGACGGTCAGCGCGCAGAAGATCAGCGCGATGAAGAAGCTCGGCGCGAGCAACGACGTCGAGCTGATCCAGCGCGCGGCGGGGCTGGGGCTCGGTAGCGGCGAGGCCGCGCTGCGGGCGGGCAGCGCGGCGTGAATGCAGGGTGGGGCGAGGCGCTGTCAGGCCGGCAACGCGAACCGCGTCACCGCGTCGCGCAGCGCCTCGGCCTGATCGCGCAGCGAATGCGCGGCCGCCGCGGCCTGTTCGACGAGTGCCGCGTTCTGCTGCGTGACCTGGTCCATCTCGCCCACCGCGCGGTTGACCTGCTCGATCCCGGCGCTCTGCTCGCGCGACGCGTGGCTGATTTCGTCGAGGATCTCGTTGACGCGCCGCACCGACTGCACGATCTCGGCCATCGTCTCGCCCGCGTGCGTGACGAGCGTCGCGCCGTGCTGGACCGTCTCGTTCGACGACACGATCAGCGACTTGATCTCCTTGGCCGCCGTCGCCGAGCGTTGCGCGAGCGAGCGCACCTCGGCCGCGACCACCGCGAAGCCGCGGCCCTGTTCGCCCGCCCGTGCCGCTTCGACGGCCGCGTTCAGCGCGAGGATGTTGGTCTGGAACGCGATCCCGTCGATCACGCCGATGATGTCGCCGATCTTGTGCGAGCGGTCGGTGATCTCGTTCATGGTGCGTACGACGTCGTCGACTACCGCGCTGCCGCGCGTCGCGACCTGCGCGGCCTGGCCGGCGAGCGACGCGGCCTGCGTGGCGCTGTCCGCGTTCTGCTTCACGTTCGCGGTCATCTCGTCCATGCTCGACGCGGTCTGCACGAGCGCGGCCGCCTGTTCCTCGGTGCGCTGCGACAGGTCCGTGTTGCCGGATGCGATCTCGCTCGCGCCGACGTTGATGTTTTCGGTGCCCATCCGCACGCGCGACACCATGTCGATCAGCCCGCCCTGCATCGTGTGCAGCGCATGCAGCAGGCTGCCGCGATCGTCGTGCTTCACGCTCACGCGCGCGGTCAGGTCGCCCTGCGCGATGCGCTGCGCGGCGTCGAGCGCCGCTTCGAGCTCGCCGCCGAGGCTCGCGCGCACGCTTTTCAGCACCAGCACCATCACGGCCGTCGCGATCGCGCCGAGCACGGCCGTCATCGCGAGCCAGCGGCCGATGCTCGCGAGCACCGCCGAGCGCACGTCGTTCATGTACATGCCGGTCACCAGATACCAGTCCCACGGCGCGAAGCGCTCCACGGCGCTGGTCTTCTCCTGCGGCTTGTCCGCGCCCGGCTTCGGCCACAGATATTCGACGAAGCCCTTGCCGCCTTCCGCGTTGCCGGCCTTTACGATCTCGACGAACAGGTGCTTGCCGTTCGGATCGGTGAAATTCGACACGTCCTTGCCGTTGAGATCGGCCTTGATCGGATGCATCACGATCACCGGCTTCGAATCGTTGACCGAGATATAGCCGTCGGCGCCGTGGCGCATCGCGGCGATCGCCTCGAGCGCCTTCTGCTTCGCATCGGCTTCCGGCAGCGCGTTCTGCTGCGACAGCTTGTAGTAATGGTCGGTCACGCTCGCGGCCTGCGCGACCAGCGACGCAAGCTGGTCGCGGCGGTCCGCGATCATCGACGCGCGGGTCTGCCATGCGCCGAGCCCGGCGATCACGAGCAGGCCGAGCCACAGGATGACGATCATCGAGGCGAGTTTCTGATTCAGGGAAAGGTTGCGCATGGTATGAGGTCGGTCAGTCGAGGAAGCTCGCCGGGACGGCGTGACGGGGTAAGTGTCTTGACGGCGCGCGATGCGTGTCGCCGTAGGCGGGAAATCCCTTAGACGCCGTCTTTTCCCGATGCCCGCGATGCGGGCGCGGGCATCTATGCATATGCATAACAGCGACCGCTATACTGTCGGGCGATGGTGTGTGCGTCGCGCCCGCACGGGCGGCAGCGCGACACCGAACGAAACCGAAAGGAGGCAACGATGCGGATTCTGGTGGTAGGGGCCGGCGCGGTCGGCGGATACTTCGGCGGCCGGCTGGCCGCGGCGGGGCGCGACGTGACGTTCCTGGTGCGCGACGGCCGCGCGGCCGCGCTTGCGCGCGACGGGTTGCTGATCCGCAGCCCGCGCGGCGACCTGGCGCTCGCGAACGTGCAGACCGTGCGCGCGGGCGATGCCGGCGCCGGCGTCGCGCCGTTCGATCTCGTGCTGCTGAGCTGCAAGGCGTACAGCCTCGACGATGCGATTCTGTCGTTCGCGCCGTTCGTCGGGCCGCAGACGCTGATCCTGCCGATGCTCAACGGGATGCGCCACCTCGACGTGCTGCGCGAGCGCTTCGGCGCCGCGCAGGTGCTCGGCGGGTTGTGCGTGATCGCGGCGACGCTCGATCGCGAGCAGCGCATCGTGCATCTGAACGACACGCACGGCGTATCGTTCGGCGAGCTTGCCGGCGGCGAATCGCCGCGCGTGCACGCGGTGGCCGACGTGCTCGGCGGTGCGGGCTTCGACGCCACGCTCAGCGACGACATCGCCGCGCGGATGTGGGAGAAGTGGGTGTTCCTCGCGACGCTCGCCGCGAGCACGTCGCTGTTTCGCGGTTCGATCGGCGACATTCTCGCCGCGCCGGACGGCCGCCGCCTGCTCGAAACGATGCTCGCCGAATGCAGCGCGATCGCCGAACACAATGGCCACCGGCCCGACTCGTCGGCCAGCGAGCGGATGCAGCGGATGGTGCTGACGCCGTCGCCGCTGACCGCATCGATGCTGCGCGACGTCGAGAACCATGCGCGCGTCGAAGCCGATCACGTGATCGGCGACCTGCTCGCGCGGCGCGACCCGCAGGCGGCCGATACGCTGTCGCTGCTGCGGATCGCGTACAACCATCTGAAGGCCTACGAGGCGCGCACGGCACGCGAGCACGCGGCGGCGTAAGCCGGCGCGGGCGGCCGTCCGCGCCGTTCCGCGCTGCAACAAATTTGCCGTCCGGCGCCATTTCCGGCCGGATTGCGCAAAAAAGTATCGGAAATCAGGCGTAAAGTTGGTGGAGCCGCGCGCGCGATCGACCTACATTGCTTCCCATGCGACCGGTCCGCCTCGCCGTGCGAAACCGCCGGCGGACGCGCGAACGAGCCGAACAGGCCGGCCAGCGATACATGGGAATGGAGACGCCAACATGATGCACCCCGATCTCGAAGTGGTCGAAGTGCGACGCGACGAGTCGTTCAAGGTCTGGTCGCACGGCTATCCGTATCGCACGATCCGCTGGCATTTCCATCCCGAATTCGAGCTGCACCTGATCGTCGCGACGCACGGCAAGTATTTCGTCGGCGATCACATCGGCTCGTTCGGCCCCGGCCATCTCGTGCTGCTCGGCCCGAACCTGCCGCACAACTGGGTCAGCGACATGGCCGAAGGCGAAACCGTCGAGCGGCGCAATCTCGTGATCCAGTTCGATCCGTCGTTCGTGCGCCGCTGCATGGATGCGTTTCCCGAATGCCGCGACGCGCAGACGCTGCTCGACGATGCGCGGCGCGGGGTCGGCTTCGACGCGGCGACGAGCGCCGCGATCGCGCCGCTGTTCGACGAACTGTTGACCGCGCGCGGCATGCGTCGCATCGCGCTGTTCATGACGATCCTCGAGCGGCTGTGCGGCGCGGCCGAACGCACGCTGCTCGCGAGCCCCGCATACGATCAGGCCGACGTCACGCCGACGCGGCTCAGCCATGCGCTGTCGTATATCGGCAAGAACCTCGCATCCGAGCTGCGCGAATCCGATCTCGCGCAACTGACCGGCCAGAGCGTCAGCGCGTTCTCTCGCGCGTTCCATCGCCACACGGGCATGCCGTTCGTCCAGTACGTGAATCGTCTGCGGATTGAATCCGCCTGCCAGATGCTGCTCGCCGACGACGCGAGCATCACCGACATCTGTTTCCAGGCCGGCTTCAACAACGTGTCGAACTTCAACCGCCAGTTCCGCGCGGTGAAGGGGATGGCGCCATCCGAATTCCGCGCGCTGCAGCGCCTGAACGCGCGCAGCCGCGAGCTGGCGCTGCATGCGGCGCCTACCGGTAACCCGCTGCCGCCGCGCGTGCTGACGCCCGGTGCACCCGAGCTCGCGCCGCAGCCCGGATGATCGCCGGGCCGCCGCCCGCCCGAGTTTTCCCCGTCGTTTTACCCAGCCGATCGCGTCGCTCACGTCGCGAGGGGCGCATTCACCCACGAAAAAGCTGCACACAATTCTGGAGACACCGTCATGACGAACGCATTGCCCGCTTCCTCCCCCCGCCGCGCCGCCCGCGTGGCGGTCGTTGCCGCGCTCGCCGTCGCGGCCCTGTTGCCCGCCACCGCCGCGCACGCCGCGCCGCTGCGGATCGGCATGACGTTCCAGGAACTGAACAATCCGTACTTCGTGACGATGCAGAAGGCGCTGAACGACGCGGCCGCGTCGATCGGCGCGCAGGTCGTCGTTACCGATGCGCATCACGACGTCAGCAAGCAGGTGAGCGACGTCGAGGACATGCTGCAGAAGAAAATCGACATCCTGCTCGTGAACCCGACCGATTCGACCGGCATCCAGTCGGCGATCACGCAGGCGAAGAAGGCCGGCGCGGTGGTCGTGGCCGTCGATGCGAACGCGAACGGCCCGGTCGATTCGTTCGTCGGCTCGAAAAATTACGACGCGGGCGTGATGTCGTGCGAATACCTCGCGAAGGCGATCGGCGGCAGCGGCGAAGTCGCGATCCTCGACGGCATTCCGGTCGTGCCGATTCTCGAACGCGTGCGCGGCTGCAAGGCCGGGCTCGCGAAATTCCCGAACGTGAAGCTCGTCGACACGCAGAACGGCAAGCAGGAGCGTGCGACCGCGCTGTCGGTGACCGAAAACATGATCTCCGCGCATCCGAACCTGAAGGGCATCTTCAGCGTGAACGACGGCGGCTCGATGGGCGCGCTCGCCGCGATCGAGGGTTCCGGCAAGGACATCAAGCTGACGAGCGTCGACGGCGCGCCCGAGGCGATCGCCGCGATCCAGAAGCCGAACTCGAAGTTCATCGAGACGACCGCGCAGTTCCCGGCCGACCAGGTGCGCATCGCGCTCGGCATCGCGATCGCGCGCAAGTGGGGCGCGACGGTGCCGAAGGCGATTCCGGTCGACGTGAAGGTCGTCGATCGCGGCAACGCGAAGGGTTTCAGCTGGTGAACGACGTGCGACGCGACGCGAAGGGCGGCGGCGCGGCCGACGCCCTTCGCACGGAGAAGCCGATGGACACGATACTCAGGCTCAGCCACATCACGAAAAGCTTTCCGGGCGTGAAGGCGCTGTCCGACATTCATCTGGAGATCGCGCGCGGCGAGATCCATGCGCTGCTCGGCGAGAACGGCGCGGGCAAGTCGACGCTGATGAAGATCCTGTGCGGCATCCACCAGCCGGATACCGGCACGATCGAGATCGACGGCACCGCGCGCCATTTCACGGATTATCACGACGCGGTCGCGGCCGGCGTCGGCATCGTGTTCCAGGAATTCAGCCTGATTCCGCACCTCGATGCCGTCGACAACCTGTTCCTCGGCCGCGAGCTGCGCAACCGCTGGGGCGCGCGAGACCGCAAGCGGATGCGCGCTGCCGCGGCGGCCATCTTCGCGCGGCTCGGCGTGGCGATCGATCTCGACGCGCCGATCCGCACGCTGTCGGTCGCGCAGCAGCAATTCGTCGAGATCGGCAAGGCGCTGTCGCTCGACGCGCGCATCCTGATCCTCGACGAACCGACCGCCACGCTCACGCCGGCCGAGGCCGAGCACCTGTTCGCGATCATGCGCGAGCTGAAGCGGCAGGGCGTCGCGATGATCTTCATCTCGCATCATCTCGACGAAATTTTCGCCGTGTGCGACCGCATCACGGTACTGCGCGACGGCCAGTACGTCGCGACGACCGACGTCGCGCGCACCGACGTCGAGCAACTGGTGCGGATGATGGTCGGCCGCCGGATCGAAAGCAGCTTTCCGCCGAAGCCGGCGCTGCCGGCCGACGCGCCGGCCGTGCTCGAGGTCGATGCGCTGCAGATCGAGCGCGACGGCCCGGTGAACCGTTTCGCGCTCCGGGCCGGCGAGATCCTCGGCTTCGCGGGGCTGGTCGGCTCGGGCCGCACGGAAACCGCACTCGCGGTGATCGGCGCGACGCGCGCGCATCGCAAGGAACTGCGCGTACGCGGCGCGGCGGCGAAGCTTGCCGATCCGGCCGACGCGCTGCGCGCCGGTATCGGCATCCTGCCGGAAAGCCGCAAGACGGAAGGGCTCGTCACGTCGTTCTCGATCCGCGACAACATCTCGCTGAACAACCTCGGCAAGTACCGGTCGATGCGCTGGCTGATCGACCGGCGCGGCGAGGCGCGTACGACGCACGACGTGATGCGGCGCGTCGGCGTGAAGGCGCCGTCGATCCACACCGAGGTCGCGACGCTGTCCGGCGGCAACCAGCAGAAGGTCGTGATCGCGCGCTGGCTGAACCATCACACGTCGGTGCTGATCTTCGACGAGCCGACGCGCGGCATCGACGTCGGCGCGAAAGCCGAAATTTACGGGCTGATGCGCGAACTCACCGCGCGCGGCTACGCCATCATCATGATCTCGTCCGAATTGCCGGAAATCGTCGGCATGTGCGATCGCGTCGCCGTGTTCCGGCAGGGCCGCATCGAGGCGACGCTCGAAGGCGACGAGATCGATCCCGACACGGTCATGACCTATGCCACGGCCGGCACGCGAGGAGCGACCCATGAACCTGCCTGATTCTTCTTCCACGCCTTCCACGACGCTCGCGGCCACGGCCGCCGATGCGCCGCCGCCCCGCGCGATGTGGGCGCAACTGCGCCGCTCGACGCTGTTCTATCCGCTCGTCGGCCTCATCGTCGTGTGCATCGCGATGATGATCGCGAGCCCGAGCTTCCTGTCCGCCGCGAACCTCGAAAACGTGCTGCGCCAGGTCTCGATCAACGCGATCATCGCGGTCGGCATGACCTGCGTGATCCTGACGGGCGGGATCGACCTGTCGGTCGGCTCGGTGATGGCGCTGTCGGGCACGCTCGCGGCCGGGCTGATGGTCGCGGGCGTCAACGCGGTCGCCGCGCTGGCGATCGGTATCGCGGTCGGCCTCGGCTTCGGTTTCCTGAACGGCGTGTTCGTCGCGTTCGCGGGGATGCCGCCGATCATCGTCACGCTCGCGACGATGGGCATCGCGCGCGGCCTCGCGCTGATCTACACGGGCGGCTATCCGATCGACGGGCTGCCCGACTGGGTCGCGTTCTTCGGCAGCGGCAAGGTGCTCGGCATCCAGGCGCCGGTGCTGATCATGCTGGTGGTCTATGCGATCGCGTGGCTGTTGCTCGACCGGATGCCGTTCGGCCGCTACGTGTACGCGATCGGCGGCAACGAGCAGGCGACGCGGCTCACCGGCGTGCGGGTCGCGCGCGTGAAGCTGATCGTCTACACGCTGGCCGGGCTCACGTCGGCGCTCGCCGCGATCGTGCTGACCGGGCGCCTGATGAGCGGCCAGCCGAACGCGGGCGTGGGCTTCGAGCTCGACGCGATCGCGGCCGTCGTGATGGGCGGTACGTCGATCTCAGGCGGGCGTGGCGCGATCCTCGGCACGCTGGTCGGCGCGCTGCTGCTCGGCGTGCTCAACAACGGGTTGAACATGATCGGCGTGAACCCGTATGTGCAGAACGTGATCAAGGGCGGAATCATCCTGCTCGCGATCTATATCAGCCGCGAACGATCGCGGTAAAGATCAATTTATCAGTCATCCGAATCACTCAGGAAAGAGACTACCCATGACGACACCCGACACCCAGCCGCGCATGACCGCGGTCGTCTGCCACGGCCCCGAGGACTATCGCGTCGAACAGGTCGCGAAGCCGCACCCCGGTACGAACGAGCTCGTGATCCGCATCGCCGCGTGCGGGATCTGCGCGAGCGACTGCAAGTGTTACACCGGCGCCAAGATGTTCTGGGGCGGACCGAGCCCGTGGGTGAAGGCGCCGGTGATTCCCGGCCATGAATTCTTCGGCTATGTCGAGGCGCTCGGCGACGGCGCGGCCGAGCATTTCGGCGTGGCGATGGGCGACCGCGTGATCGCCGAGCAGATCGTGCCGTGCGGCAAGTGCCGCTATTGCAAGTCGGGCCAGTACTGGATGTGCGAGGTGCACAACATCTTCGGCTTCCAGCGCGAGGTCGCCGACGGCGGAATGGCCGACTACATGCGCATTCCGCCGACCGCGATCGTCCACAAGATCCCGCTCGGCGTATCGCTCGAGGATGCGGCGATCATCGAGCCGCTGTCGTGCGCGATCCACACGGTGAACCGCGGCGACGTCCAGCTCGACGACGTCGTCGTGATCGCGGGCGCGGGCCCGCTCGGGCTGATGATGACGCAGGTCGCGCACCTGAAGACGCCGAAGAAACTCGTCGTGATCGACCTGATCGACGAACGGCTCGAACTCGCGCGGCAGTACGGCGCCGACGTGACGATCAACCCGCAGCGCGACGACGCGCGCGAGATCGTCCGCGCGCTGACCGACGGCTACGGCTGCGACGTGTACATCGAGACGACCGGCGCGCCGGTCGGCGTGAACCAGGGGCTCGACCTGATCCGCAAGCTCGGCCGCTTCGTCGAGTTCAGCGTGTTCGGCGAGGACACGACCGCCGATTGGTCGATCATCGGCGATCGCAAGGAGCTCGACGTACGCGGCGCACACCTGGGGCCCTACTGCTATCCGGTCGCGATCGACCTGCTCGCGCGCGGGCTCGTCACGTCGAAAGGCATCGTCACGCACGGTTTCGCGCTCGAGGACTGGGACGACGCGATCCGCGTCGCGAAATCGCCCGAATCGATCAAGGTGCTGCTGAAGCCGGCCCGCTGATGGCCGGCGTGCGCCTCACCGGAGACATCATGGAATACGTCATAGGCGTCGACATCGGCACGCAGAGCACCAAGGCATTGCTCGTCGACCGGCACGGCACGATCGTCGCGCGGCGCTCGGCCGGCTACCAGCCCGATACGCCGCGCCCGCTGTGGGCCGAGCAGTGGCCGCAGGTGTGGTTCGACGCGGTGCTCGACTGCATCGCGGGCTGCGTGAGCGACGCGCGTGCGCAGGGCGTGCCGGCCGATGCGATCCGTGCGGTGTGCGTGAGCAGCCTGTACGGCGGCTCGGGCATCCCGGTCGACATCGACATGCGGCCGCTGCATCCGTGCCTGATCTGGATGGACCGGCGCGCGACCGCGGAAGTCGACTGGGTCAACGAACACGTGAACGTCGAGCGGCTGCGCGTGATCACCGGCAACGGCGTCGACAGCTACTACGGGTTCACCAAGATGCTGTGGCTGCGCGACCAGCGGCCGGACGTATGGGCGAACGTGCGCTATTTCCTGCCGCCGAACGCGTATGTGATCTACCTGCTGACCGGCGAAGTGGCGGTCGATCACAGTTCGGCCGGCAATATCGGCGGCGTGTACGACGTCGCGCGCCGCGAGTGGTCCGACGACGCGCTCGACATGCTCGGCATTCCGGCGACGATGATGCCCGAGCGGCTGGTCGACTCGACGGACATCGTCGGCGGGCTGCTGTCGCAATGGACCGCGCAACTCGGGCTGCCGGCCGGCACGCCCGTCGTCGCGGGCGGCGTGGATGCGGCGGTGGCGACCTTCGCGGCCGGCGCGACGCGTACCGGGCAGCACGTCGCGATGATCGGCACCAGCATGTGCTGGGGCTATGTGAACCGGCATGTCGATGCGCGCCACGGCCTCGTCAGCATGCCGCACGTGTTCGACGGGCAGCGCGACCTGTACGTGTTCGGCGGCGCGATCACGGCCGGCGCGTCGGTCGCCTGGTTTCGCGACCAGTTCTGTCACGCGGAAATCGATGCGGCGCGCCTGCTGCCGCACGGCGATCCGCACATCCTGCTCGAGGAGGCGGCCGAGCGCGTGCCGGCCGGCGCCGACGGCGTGCTGTTCCTGCCGTACCTGATGGGCGAGCGCAGCCCCGTGTGGGATGCGAAGGCGAGCGGCGCGTTCGTCGGGCTGAGTCTCGCGCATACGCGTGCGCATCTTTATCGTGCGGTGCTCGAAGGCGTCGCGTACGCGTTGCGCCACAACATCGAGGCCGGCCGCCGTGGCGCGGTGGCGCTGGACGATCGATTGATCGTCGTCGGCGGCGCCGCGCATTCGGCGCTGTGGATGCAGATCATCGCGGACGTGACGGGTTTTCCGGTGTGGACGATCGAGCAGGACGTCGAAGCCGCGATGGGCGCTGCGCTGCTCGCGGGTGTCGGGGCAGGGCTCGTGTCGCGCGATGACGCGCAGGGCGGCTGGGTCACGCTCGTCGAGCGCGCACGGCCCGATGCCGATCGCGCGAAAACCTACGATGCGCGCTTTTCGCTGTACACGGCGCTGTATCCGGCACTCGAGCCGATCATGCACGGGCTGCGCGCGTCATCATGAACACACGATTCGATTTCGGCGGGTCAACGGTGCTCGTCACGGGCGCATCGAGCGGCATCGGGCGCGCGTGCGCGGTCGCGCTGGCGCACGCGGGCGCGCGCGTCGTCGCGGCGGGGCGCGACATGGCCGCGCTCGACACGCTCGCCGGCGAGATTGCGTGCGATACGTTGCGCATGGATGTCGGCGGCGACGAACACGCGATCGATGCCGCACTCGCCGCGTACGATGCGTTCGACGGCCTCGTCAATTGCGCGGGGATCGCGTCGCTCGAACCGGCGCTCGATGTCGGCGCCGCGCATTTCGATCGCGTGATGGCCGTCAATGCGCGCGGCGCGGCGCTCGTCGCGCGGGCCGTGGCGCGAAAGATGATCGAGCGCGACGGACGCGGTGCTGCGCGTGCGCGCGGCAGCATCGTCAACGTGTCGAGTCAGGCGGCGCTCGTCGGCCTGCCCGCGCATCTGAGCTATTGCGCGTCGAAGGCGGCGATGGACGCGATCACGCGCGTGCTGTGCATCGAACTCGGGCCGCACGGCATTCGTGTGAACAGTGTGAACCCCACCGTCACGCTCACGCCGATGGCGCAGTTCGCGTGGAGCGAACCGGAGAAGCGCGCGCCGATGCTGGCCGCGATTCCGATCGGCCGTTTCGCGCAGCCGGACGAAGTCGTCGAGCCGATCCTGTTTTTGCTGAGCGACGCGGCGTCGATGATCAGCGGCGTGTCGTTGCCGATCGACGGGGGGTATACGGCGCGCTAGACCCCGTCACCGAAGTAGCGGGTTGAGTTCACGGAACGGCCGGCGCGCGGCTAGACCGGATCCTTGCTCGGCGGTCCGTCCGGCTGCTGCGGGTTGTCGTGATGACCGGGCGGCGACGAGAACGGATCGTCTTCCGGATCGCGGTTCGGGTCGGCCGGTGGCTCGGGCGTCGGGGTCGTGTGATCGCTCATGGAGAACTCGCGCAGTGCATGACGGCGGTGGCGCAGTGGAGGCGCCTCGTCTCCGTTATAGGCAATCGGGCGCGCGTTTGCAGCGGGATTCTTGCGGCGGGTTGTCCATCGTCGGAGAAAGCCGTCCATTGACGGCTTACGTGCGGGATCTTGCGGGCCCGCTCGATCGAAGTCAGCGCAAATCCGCCGGTGTATCGACGTCGCGCAGGATGCCGGGATCGTCGACGTCGAGCAGTGTCACCGGCGTGCTGGCGAACAGCGCGCGGGCGCCCGTGTCGCCGTCGAGGGCGGCGAGCGCATCGAAGTGGTGCGCGGCGAAACCGACCGGATGGCCGCGCACGCCGCGATGCGCCGGCGCGACGATCGACGCGTGGTCGGCTTCGAGCGCGCGTGTGATCAATTCGTAGGTGGAAGCGGCAATCCACGGCATGTCGCCGAGCGCGACGAGCCAGCCGTTCGCGTCGGGCGTCGTGCGGACGCCGGCCGCGAGGCTCGCGCCCATGCCGCGCAATGCGTCGGGTGCATAGACGACCTGGCAGCCGGCTTCGTTCAGCAGAATCGCAAGCTTTTCGGCGCCGGGACGCACGACGGCGATTACGTCCGCCGTGGCCGCGGCGAGATGACGGGCGGCGGCGACCGCAACCGGCGTGCCGTCGGGAAGCAGCGCGAGCAGCTTGCTGTGCAGACCGCTTGGGTCGAAGCGCTGACCAAGGCCGCCGGCGAGCAGGACGCCGGTGGCGAGTGACGCATAGGACATCGGCGCGGGGGGGAATGAGACAGGTGCTGCGATTGTGCGGGAGCACACTGGGATCGGCAAGTGAGGATGTTACCGAGTCACGCGTGTCGGATCGGGAAAACTGTCATCGCGATGCTTCGTCGAGCATGCTTTCCTCGACAGGACCGTAAATTGCGTGCGATTCGTTCTGCATGACGGCCCAATAGCGATCGCCGAACGACCAGTGCCACCATTCGGACGGGTAATTCGTGAAGCCGGCGCGGGTCAGCGCGTCGATCAGGATCTTGCGGTTTCCCGCGGCCGCGCGGCTGATGAACGCGTTGTGCGTGTAGCACGCGCCGGACGATTCCTGGTCGGTGGCGTCGAGCATGCACCCCATGTCGAGCTCGGTGCCGTCTGCAGACATCAACGTCAGGTCGACGGCAGCGCCGGTCGGATGGCCCGCGACTTCCGGTGGCGCGACATAGTGGCTCGCGAGTTCGTACAGCGCGTCGTCGGGCGGCGGCGGATTCAGCGTTGCGCGCAATTGCGCGAGATGGCTTGTGAAGTATTCACGCTGGAGCGCGAGGGGGCGGTAGCCTTCCTTGACGTACAGGCGCAGGCCGGCGGGCAATGAGTATGCGGCGGCAACCAGCCGTTCGGCGACACCGCGGCGCACCTTCAGGAAATGCGGGCTTGGGTTGGAAACGACGCTGCGCGAGAGGTCGACGGCGATGCGTTCATCGAATGCGGCGAGATCGACAAACCCTTCGTGCGACTCCTGCAGGGCGATCGACCGGACGGCGGGATCGGAGAGCGGTATCACGGTAGCGGACAAGTGGCGCGAGGACGGTTGCGGGCCACGAGCCGATATCGAGTGCGGCGGCCGCGGTCGTTTTAGTCAGACGAATCGCCAATATGCCTGAGTCCGGCGGAGGATGTGTCGTGGTTCGACCCACGGGCGGGCAACGCTTACCAGAGCGTCTTGACGTGCGCGTACGCGCGGATTTTTTCGTCGCGGGTGACGAGCGGCGCGCCGAGCCGCCGCGCGGTCGCGACGATCATGCGATCGGCCGGATCCTTGTGGAACGTGCCGGGGAGCGACGCAGATTTCGCGGCGATATCGGCGTCGATCGGCACGAAGCGCATGCCGTCGATCTGCGCGACCGTCGCGAGCCACGCATCGACGTCCATCGTCAGCACGAGCCGTTCATGACGCACAAGCATCGCGATTTCCCATGCGGAGATGGCGGACGCGACGAGTGCACTGTCGCCGCGCGCGCGGTCGATCGCGCTGCGCGCCTTCTTGCTGAGCGCCGGATCGCCAGCGGCCCACCACACCAATGCATGCGTATCCAGCACGATCACCGCGACGCCTCCCAATCATCTTCCGCAATCGGATCGATGGGATTGTCGTAGCGCGAGACCGAACCGCGCAATATGTCCAACGGCTGAGCTTCGGGTGCGCGATAGGGGCGGATTTCGAGCGTCGGCTTGCCGTGATCGGTGACGATGAGGCTTTCGCCGGACGCCTCGACCAGCCGGAAATATTCGAGTGCGCGAGCCTTGAATTCGGATTTCGAAACGGGAACGTGCGGCATCATGATATGGGCCTGGTCATGTGACGATAGTCATTTTATGGCGGTGCGGCGAAGGGAGGCAAGTCTCGAAGGTCAAGCGTCGCCGGATGCATGCGAAGCGCGACAGGGTGCGTCGATGCCGGGGCCGGAAGACGCTGCCAGCCTTGCTTGCGTGCTTGCTGTGATCTAGATTTTTTCTATCCGGGTTCTCAGGTGGGAGGGACTGCCATGGAACTGAGCGTAGAACGTGTCGATGTCTGGGCGGCGACCATCGAGGACAAGCCGGGCGGCCTCGCGGCAGTATTAAGCGCTCTGCGGACTGCCGGCGCAGACTTGCAGTTCATCGTCGCACGCCGCACATCGGAGGCGCCGGGCAAGGGCGTCGTGTTTGTCGCGCCACTGCAGGGAGAGGCGGTGATTCGTGCGGCCACGCAGGTGGGGTTCAGCGTCACCCCGAGCGTTCACTCCGTCCGCGTAATGGGTTTGGATCAAATGGGCATCATCGGGCAACTGACCCAGATGCTCGCGGACGGCGCGATCAATCTCCGTGGCGTCTCGGCCGCGGTGCTGGGTTCCCAGTTCATTGCCTATTTCGCGGTCGATTCGATGGACGATGCAGACAAGGCGATCGATATCCTGCAGCGGGCATAAGGCGGCTGCGTGGGACGGTGGACGGGCAGTGGCCGGAAGGGGGCACGCGTTTCAGGACGTTGCGGGGCCCCGCCACATGGCTCAGGTATCCGCCCACCGTCTCAGCAGGTTGTGATAAATCCCGGTCAGTGAAATGACCATCGGATCCTTCGCTCCTTTTTCCGCCGACAAAGCCTGAATCTGCGTATCGAGCTGGAACAGCAGCGTGCGATCGCCGTCGTCGCGCACCATGCTCTGAATCCAGAAGAACGATGCAACGCGTTCGCCCCGCGTCACCGGCGTCACGTGATGCAGGCTCGACGCCGGATACAGCACGAGATCGCCCGCCGGCAGCTTCGCGCGATGCACGCCGTACGTATCCTCGACGCACAGTTCGCCGCCGTCGTACGCATCGGGTTCCGCGAGAAACAGCGTCGCCGACAAATCGCTGCGCACGCGGAAATCCGTGCCGCGCAGCAGCCGGATCGCATTGTCGACGTGCGTGCCGAACGTTTCGCCGCCTGCATAGCGATTGAACAGCGGCGGAAACACCTTGAGCGGCAGTGCCGCCGAAAAGAACAGCGGATGGCGCGCGAGCGCGTCCTGGATCGCGTCGCCCACCGCGCGCGCGGCCGGCGAACCTTCCGGCAATTGCCGGTTGCGTTTCGCGAGCGCCGACTGCGCGCCGGACGTCGCGTTGCCGTCGACCCATTCGGCCGCATCGAGCAGGTCGCGGCATTGCGCGACTTGCGCTTGGGTCAGTACGCCGGGGATATGAAGCATCATGATGCGGATTCCATGGCGTGCGGCGCCAGTTGCATGGCCACCGAACGAAAAGCGTCGACCGGCGACGACACGAGATACGCGCGCATCTTCGCGACGAACGCGGGAGTCGCGGTAGCCGGCACGCGCGCGAGCCAGACGAGCGCTTCGTCGACGCGCCCGCGCTCGGCGAGCAGCCGCGCATAGTTGAACTGGCCGCGGAAGTCGCCGGCAACGGCGGCGCGGCGATAGTGGTCGAACGCGGCGTCGATATCGACCGATACGACCCAGCCGTCCTCGTAGAAGCCGCCGATCAGGTTGATCGACTTCGCATGGCCGAGCGCGGCCGCGCGGCGGAACCAGTCGAGCGCGTCGATGCGATCTTCATCGATGCCATTGCCGAGCGCGAGCGCCGTCGCGTAGTTGTACATGCCCCAGTCGAGCCCCGCCTGCGCGGCGAGCCGGTACCAGTACACGGCGACCGGCGCGCACGCGGCGGTGCCCCAGCCGAACTCGTAGCAGCGGCCGAGCATGTTCATCGCCATCGGATGGCCAGCCCGCGCCGCATGCCGGAACCAGCCGAACGCGGCGGCCGGATCCCGCGCGACGCCGTGCCCGTCGAGCAGGTATTGCCCGTAGACGGCCTGCGCGTCGACGATGCCGTGATCGGCCGCCGCAGCGACCCACGCGGCGGCACGCTCGGGCGGCCCGGCCAGGATGTCGGCGAATTCGCGCGGCGACACCGACGCGAGCGCCTTCAGCGATATGGCCTCCATCGATCAGTAGCGCGCGTTCAGCGTGACGAACGCCGAGCGGCCCGGCGCGATCGACGCGTAGTGCGCCGGATACGCCTGATCGAAGTACGTCCGGTTGAACAGGTTGTTCACGTTCAGCTGCAGGTCGAGCTTCTTGTTGATGCGGTACTGCGCCATCGCATCGAAGCGCCAGTACGACGGCACGGCACGCAGGTTCTGGGGATCGCCGAACACTTCCGACATATAGAACGCACCGCCGCCGACGGTGAACTTCGGCGTGACGTCGTAATTCGACCACATCGTGAGGCTGTGCTTCGGCGTGTTCGGGAAGCGGTTGCCGTTGTTCGCGGCGTCCTTGCCGTTGTCGCGCAGCGCGCTCTTCATGTACGTATAGCCGCCGAACACCTGCCACTGCTTGGTGATCTGCCCGGCGACGCCGAGCTCGAGACCCTGCACGCGCTTGTTGCCGACCATCGCGTACTGGTTGTTCGGCAGCGTCACGCGTGCGTTCGTCGTGTCGATCTGGAACAGCGCGGCCGTCAGCGACAGCTTGTCGTTCAGCACGTTCCACTTCGTGCCGAGCTCGATGCTGCGGTTCTTCTCGGGCGCCATCTGGTCGGCGTTCGGGCCGACGCCGCCGCGGCCCGGCGTGAGCGACTGCGTCTCGCTGCCTTCGCCGAGCAGCATGCCGGCCGGCGTCGACGACGTCGCATACGACGCATAGATGCTGCCGTTCTGCGCGGGCTTGAATACGAGGCCGGCCTGCCAGTTGAACAGCGTGTCGTCGCGCGTATAGGTTTTGCCGCCGTTCGCCTTGGTGTCGGTGAAGCGGGTCGAGTAGTCGTCGACGCGCACGCCGGCGTTCACCTGCCAGCGCGGCGTGAGCTCGATCGTGTCGAAGCCGTAGATCGACTTCGTCGTGGTGCGCGCATGCGCGTAGTCGTTGTTGCGCGTGACTGATCCGGCCCACGGATCGTTCGGGTTCGGCGACCAGAGGCTCGTGCAGTTGTAGCCCGATGGCGCGCCGATGCCTTTCTGGCAGATCTTGCCGGTGTCGGTCGCGACCGTGTACGAATCGCGCTTGCCCCATTCGCGCGACAGCTCGATACCGGTCGTGAAGCTGTGCTTGAACGGGCCGGTGCGGAATTCGCCGAACAATTCGGTCAGGTTCGCGAGGCTGTTGATCGAGCTGTCGCGGTTGTTGTTGCGGCGCCAGACCTTGCCGTTCACCACGTTGCCCTGGCTGTCGTCGGGCTGGGTCCAGATGTAGTCCTGCGTCGATTCCGTGTAGCGCGTGGTGTTGCGCACCGTGAGGTTCGGCGTGATGTCGTGCTCGATCTTGATCGTGCTGATGTCCGACGTGGTCTTGCGGAAGTCGCGGTCGATCAGGCCGTAGAAGTTGTGGCGATCGACGGGCGCCGGATAGATCGTGCCGACGTTCGCGGGCTTGTTCGACGTCGTGTAGAAGTACGGGATGCCGCCGTCGGGCATGTCGTCCGTCTGCAGGTGGTAGTAGCTCGCGGTCACGCGCGTCGGCGTGCCGAGGCCGAACGCGATCGACGGCGCGACGCCCCAGCGCTCGTTGTTGACGGCGTCGCGGCCGGCGACGTCGTTGTTGTGGCTCATCAGGTTCAGGCGGAACGCGGCGTGATCGGCGAACTGCCAGTTGCCGTCGGCGGTGAAGCGGCGATAGCGGTCGGTGCCGAGGCCCGCGCTCGCGGCGGCCGTCGTGCCGAGGTGCGGGGCCTTCGTGATCAGGTTGATGCTGCCGCCGGCGCCGCCGCGGCCGCCGTACGCGCCGTCGGAACCCTTGGTGATCTCGACGCGCTCGGTGTTGAAGATCTCGCGCGTGGTGGCGCCCGTGTCGCGCATGCCGTCGACGAACATGCTGCCCTGCGTGTCGTAGCCGCGGATGAATGGACGGTCGCCGAGCGGGTTGCCGCCTTCGCCGGCGCCGAACGTGATGCCGGGCACGGTGCGCAGCGCTTCGGTCAGCGTCGCCGCACCGCTGCTCTGGATCAGTTCCTGCGGGATCACGGTGACGGATTTCGGCGTATCGACGAGCGGCGCGGTGAATTTCGCCGAAGCGGAAAAGTCGGCCTTGTAGCTGTGCTCGGTCTTGCCCTGGATCTCGATCGGCGCGAGGTGGCCTTCGGTGCTGGCGGGCGCCGCGGGCGGCGTGCCGTCGGCAAAGGCGGGGCTCGCGGCGAGCACGCTGCACAGGGTGGTGAATTTACCGAGCTTCAGCTCGTCGGGACGGGACTTCATGGTGCGCTTCGACCTCGCGGTGTGGCCCCGGGGTACTGCGGAAATGTGCATGCCGCCGGGAATTATTACGATTTGTTTTCAGGCCGCATTCTATGTAATTTTCTGTTGAATGAGAAGCGTTCTTGTTCTCGTTTGTAAGGGAATTGTTGACGAATGTTGCGGAGGGCGAAGGCTTGTCGGGCGCGGAAGGATGGCCAATTGGCCGAGTATGAAGGGTGTGGCGGTGGGATTAGAGTGGTTGCGTCGCGTGCCGCCGAGTGACTGCAAAATGCTAAGATGAATGCATCGAAAGTATTTTGAAGGATTGAAACGTGCCCGTCATGACTGTTCGAAATTTGCCTGATGAGGTGCATCGCGCGCTTCGGATTCGTGCAGCCCGGCATGGGCGCAGTACCGAAGCCGAGGTGCGCGCCATCCTCGAGCAGGCCGCTTTGCCAGACGGACGACCGAAGCTCGGCACGTTGCTGATAGAAGTCGGGCGGGGAGCCGGAGGCGTCGATTTCGACGTCGAGCGCGACAACACGCCAACCCATCCGATGAGCTTCGAATGATCCTTGTTGATACGAATGTCATGACCGAGCCGCTCCGGCGCGAGCCGAACGCGGCGGTGATCGAGTGGCTCGATGCGCAGAACGTCGAGACGTTGTTTCTCGCCGCGATCAGTCTCGCCGAAATTCGATTCGGCATTGCGGCGTTGCCGGAAGGGCGACGGCGAGACAGGCTGCATCAGGGCATCGAGCAGCGCGTGTTGTCGCTGTTTCGAGGCCGGATTCTGCCGTTCGACGATGCGGCGAGTAAAGCATACGCGAGCTTTCGGGCGCGGGCCCGTGTTGCAGGTAACACGATCGCGGATGTCGATTGTTTTATCGCCGCCACGGCCGAGGCGAACGGCCTGATCGTGGCCACGCGCGACGTCGCGCCGTTCCAGGCGTTGGGCCTGCGCGTCATCGACCCATGGGGTGAGTAGTCCGCGATCGTCGGTTCTTTCACCGCGCCGAAATGAAAAACGCGCCGTGCAACACCGCGCGTTTCGAATCGAGCAAGCGTGCCCGCTCCCGGAGGCGATGGCGGGCGCGAGACTTCCGGTGCGGCGTCAGTCGATTCCGTGAAACACCGCATCCTCCGGCCCGAGGTATGCCGGCGGGCGCCACGTCGCGTCGCGCATCGAATGCTGGACGAGATTCTCGACACCGAGCAGCACCGCGAAGATCGCCATCCGCACCGGAATGCCGTTGTCGGTCTGCCGGAAGATCGCGAGGCGCGGGTCGCGGTTCAGGTCGACCGACAGGTCGTTCGCGCCGGGCCGGCTGTCGCGCGGCAGCGGGTGCATGATCAGCGTGTCGGGCTTGCACACCGAGTCGACGAGCGCCTGGTTGATCTGGAAATCCGGCGTGTAGCCTTCGAACGACTCGTCGGTGAAGCGCTCCTTCTGGATCCGCGTCGCGTAGACGACATCCGCGCCGCGCAGCCCGGCCGCGAGGTCGGTCGTCTGCTCGACCACATGGCCGTTCGTCGCGATCTGGTCGACGATGTACGTCGGCATCTCGAGCGTGGGCGGCGATACGAGCGTGAACTTCAGCCCGCGGTACAGCGCGAGCAGCTTGACGAGCGAGTGCACGGTGCGGCCGTACTTCAGGTCGCCGACCAGCGCGATGTGCGCGCCGTCGACGATCTTGCCGAGCCGCGAAAACTCGCGCTGGATCGTGTAGAGGTCGAGCAGCGCCTGGCTCGGGTGCTCGCCGGGGCCGTCGCCGCCGTTGATCACCGGCAGGTTGGTTGCGCGCGCGAATTCGGCCACCGAGCCTTTTTCCGGATGGCGGATCACGAGCGCGTCGACGTAGCCGGCCATCACGCGGCTCGTGTCGTAGATCGATTCGCCCTTGGCCATCGACGAGAACGTGAAGCCCGTCGTGTCGCACACCGAGCCGCCGAGCCGGCAGAAGGCCGCGCCGAACGACACGCGCGTGCGCGTGCTGGCCTCGAAGAACAGGTTGCCGAGCACGGCGCCTTCGAGCACGCGCGAAATCTTGTGGCGTCGCGCGATCGGCTGCATGACATCGGCCACGCGGAACAGCGCCTCGACCGAATCCCGCGAGAACTGGTCGACCGAGATCAATTGCGGCTTGCCTTCGAACAGGAACTGCTTCGAGAGCCCTTGTTTGTCTACGCTTTGCGTATAGTTCTCGCCGTCCGGTGCCGAGCGTTCGACGATTTCCGACACGAAGCGCTCGACGATCTCGGGCATCCCGCGCGATTCCTGCGAATCGTCCGGAAGCAGCCAGGTATCCAGCGCGCGCCGGCTGACACCGATGCGATTCGCGAATGCCTCGCGGGTCATGTTGAGGCGGCGCATCGCGTCGCGGAGGAAGGCTTGCTGGGGAACGGTCATCGGCGGCTCCTGGCGGAAAATATACGCGGTGCGTATATTAGTTCCTGGCGCAGTGAAGTCAAGAAAAATCTGCGCGCACGGGTGGTGTGGCGCGCATGACACTCGGCGGGGCCGTACTGGCGCGCGGCGTGCGTCTCCGTATAATCAGGTCAGGCCCCGTGTCCGGTAGCGTGCCGGGCGCCGCGCCACAAACGATTCGCCCGGTCGGGCTTGTTGATTCGAAGGAGAATGAGAATGACGCGTACGATTGCTGCAATGTTGCTGGTGGTGACCGCCGCGCTCGCCGGTTGCAATACGGTCGCCGGCGTGGGCCAGGACATTTCGAAGGGTGGCCAGGCGATCAGCGATTCGGCTGAAAAGGCCAAGTAAGCCGACCGGTTCCGGAATGCAGAAGGCGCCGGGCCGCCTCGCAATTGCGGGGCGGCCCGGCGCCTTTTTTTGCGCCCGAGTCGATGCGGGCGGCGTCAGGCGCGTTCCACGAACGCGTAGCGGCCTTCGACCTTGCGCGGCGTGAACCAGCCGTAGTCGGGGAACAACCGGTTGCGGACGAACCACACGTAACCGACCAGCACGACCGTGATCGCGAGGCTCGGCAGCGCGGCCGCCGGGTCGCGCCCGAGATCGGCGACGGTCTTCGGCACCTGCAGCAGCGAAAGCAGGATGAACGCGTGATACGCGCCGACACGATTGGTCGCAAAGCCCCAAATGAACAGCAGCGACAGCGGCACGGTCAACGCGAGGAAGACGGTGACGAGGACGCCGCCGGCGCCGGATGCGAAGAAGTAGTACGCAAGCATCAGGCTGATGACCAACTGTGCGATGCCGAGCGCGATCAGGATCCGGACGTGCACCTTGTTCTTGCGGCAGCGTTCGGGGTCCGGGCTCGACGCGATCAGGTGCGCGAGCACGCGATCCTTCAGCCCCTGTCCGGACAGTTCGGCCAGTGCGTCGGCCTTCCTCGTTCCCGCGGATAGCAGCACCGCGATTCTTGTTTTGGCTTCCTTCCTGTTCATTGCCTGGCGGATTGTTGTTCGATGGTTGTCAAAGGGTTCGGCCACGCGAATATTGCATCTTGCGTAGCCGTGCGCAACGGATTTGCGGTGCGCGGACACATTCCTACAGTCGCCGGCTGCGTGGCGGGAAGGCGGGGCCGACAGGGGATGCGACGGGAGGGAGCCGCCGCCGATTCCGCTGGACGCGATGAACGCGAGTCAGTCGATGGCGGTCTGCGCGGCGAGCGTACCGCGTGATTCGACGGGGGGCTCGCGCCGTCGCGTCGCGCCGATGAGCATGCCGGCGACGACGAGCGCGATGCCGGCGACACGCGTGGCGGTCAGCGTTTCACCGAACAGCGCGACCGCGAACAGCACGGCCGAAACCGGCGCGACCGCCGTGAACAGGGCCGCCTCGGTGCCGCTCGTGCGCGCCGAACCCGCATACCAGCACAGGTAGCCGAGCACGGTTGGAATCAGCGCGTAGTACACGATCGCCGACACGGCGCCGACGGTCCAGCCGCTCGCCGCCGCACGCCATTCGAGCGCGGCCGGCACGAGTGCGAGCACGAAGCCGAGGCCCGACATCGCGGTGGAAAGCGCGAGCGGCGGCAACGGCGCGGCAAGCCGCCGGTTGAGCAGGATGAAGACCGCTTCGCATGCGACGGCCGCCAGCACCAGCGCATCGCCGGCAAGCGTCTGGAGCGACGGCGGCGCGTGGCCCGGCGCGAACGTGACGAACAGCACGCCGGCCGTGGCGAGCGCGGCGGCCAGCCAGTCGCGCGGCGTCTGCCGCTCGCGCAGCACGACGGCCGCGATCAGCGTCGACATGGCCGGCAGCGTGCCGAGCATCACGCCCGCATCGAGCGGCGACGACAGCTTCGTGCCGCTGATCAGCAGCACCGTATAGCCGACGCCGCCCGCTGCAGCCTGGATGACGAGCAGCACGGCGTCGCGTGCGGAAATGCGTGGCCAGCGCATGCGCTGCGCGCGCATCAGCGCGAACAGCAGCGGGGTCGCGATCAGAAAGCGCAGCGCGGTGGCCGCGAACGGCGGCAGGCCACCGGCCGCGAGACGGCTCGCGATGACGGTGCTGCCGACGCCCGCCATCGCGGCGGCGAGATAGAGATAGCCAATCAGTCGTGTCTTCATGCGCCGCATCGTCGCGTACGGCGGCAGGGTGCGTCTTGAACGAAATTGCAGCAGAGGGAGGTGCTGAATGCGGTGCGCCGTCGACATGTATGGACGCAATAGGTCGCGGCTGCCGTCGAGGTGGCAACCGCATTTCGAATGCAGTGCGGCCTCGCACTGCGCGGGCGACAGCGTTACTTAACCCGTCTGCGTGAACCGCCCCGGCGTGATCCCGAACTGGCGCGCGAACGCGCGCGTCAGGTGGCTCTGATCGGCGAAGCCGGCTTCGGCCGCGGCATCGGCGATCGGCAGGCCGCTGGCCAGCAGCGCGCGCGCCAGCCGCGTGCGCGACTGAACCAGATAGGCATGCGGCGTGATGCCGAGCTCGCGCGCGAAGCCGCGCAGCAACTGGAAGCGGCTGACGCCGCTCAGGTCCGCCAGCTCGGCGAGCGACACGGGGGCGGCCGGCGCCGCGTCGAGCCGCTCGCGGGCGACGCGGACCGCCGGCGCGACGCCCGCCACCGGCAGCGTGCGGTTCGCGTGCCGGGCGAGCAACCCTGCGACGAGCATCACGAGCGCTTCGTCGCGGGCCAGCGGCTGGGTTTCGCCTGCGACGATGCGTGCATGCAGCCGGCCGACGGCGGCCGCGAGCCGCGTGTCGCGCACGGCCGGATGCGCAAGCTCGACGCCGCCGAGGCCTTCTTCCGCCGCGACGCCCGCGACCAGCGCGGGGGCGAGGTACAGCATCCGCCAGCGCCGGCCGGTGCCGGCCTCGAGCGGCGAGCCGTCGTGCATCTCGCCGGGGTTGACCATGATCGCGTCGCCGGCCCGCGCGTCGACCTGCCCGCGGCCGCTCCACGACCGGTGCGCACCGCTGACGATCACGCCGACCCCGAATTCGTCGTGCGCGTGGCGCGGAAACGCGCGATCGGATTCGAGGCTGATTGCCTCGATGCCTTCGCCGGTGCGTCGGTAGTGGGTGACACGGTGCATGTGCGCTCCTCGCGCCGGTTGCGGCGCGGATCACGTGCACTTTAGCGCGTTCCGGCGCCACGCGCCCTTCATCCTTTTGGCGGATACCGCGCGGCGCGCGCAGCCCGCACCATGTGCACATGAGCAGCGTACATGGCCCGCCGGGCCTGAAGCTGCGCGGGAGACGGCAGGTGGAACGACAGGATCCGGTATTCATTCAGGTGGGCGCGCTCGCGGACGGCTTCGCGCCGGAGGCGAACGTCCTCGCACCCGTCGACGCGCTCGTCGGGCGGACGCTGGCGCTCGGTGACGCATCGGGCGCGTGGCGCGTCTATACGTTCGAACCGGGCGCGCTGCAGTGGCGCGATGCGGCCGCCGATACGGACGGCCGCGCGCCGTGCCGCGTGACGCGGCTGCGCGACGGCCTGTACTTCGTCGACTACATCGATGCCACCGCTCGGGCGACATCGGTGAGCCTCGTGATCGATCTCGACACCGGCGTGTGGACGTCGGTCGTCGGTACGCTGCCGACGGAAGCCGACACGCGCATCGATGCGTTCACGCGCGTCGCGCGCGGGCTGCCGCTGACGGCCGTCGATGCGCAATTCCGGCACGGCACGCTCGGCGGCCATATGCAGCCGGGGCCGCTGCATGCGCCCACGCGCGAACTGATCGGCAAGCGGACGATGTACCGCTACAGCCCGACCGAATGCTACGAGCACATCTACCTGAACGAGAATTTCTACGCGTGGCAATGCCTGAAGGGCGTCGAAGGCGGGCTGGCCGACGTCGACCGCTGTCACTATTTCAGGATCGCAGACGAACTGTATCTGTTCGTGTGGCGCGAAAAGGTGGTGCCGACGCTCGGCGTCGTGCTGATCGACCTCGCGCAGCGCAAGACCGACGGCAAGATCTTCGGTTATCAGGGCGGCGATTTCGGCACGCTGTCGAATTTCCAGATCGGCGCTTACGCGCAGGTGCTGAACGAAACCGTGCACCCGCTCGGCGGCGAGGCGCAGCGATGACTGCCGTGCGGGGCAGCGGCCGCTTGCGTGCGGACTTCAGCGGGCGGGTCGTGCTCGTCACGGGCGCCGCGCAAGGGATCGGCGCGGCGATCGCGCGCCGTTTCGCGGAATCCGACGCGTTCGTCGCGGTCGCCGACCTGAACGGTGATGCGGCAGCCGCACAGGCCGACGCGCTGGCCAGCGCGGGCGGCGACGCACGCGCGTATCAGGTCGATGTCGCGAGCCGGGATGAACTGGGTGCGCTCGTTGCGGCCGTCGAGCGCGATGGCGGCCGGCTCGATGTCGTCGTCCACAATGCCGCGTATTTTCCGCTGACGCCGTTCATGCAGATCGACGAGCCGACGCTCGACCGCACGCTGTCGGTCAACCTGTCGGCGCTGTTCTGGCTTGCGCAGGCCGCGTTGCCGGCATTCGAGCGCGCGGAGGCCGGGCGGCTGCTCGTCACGTCGTCGGTGACGGGGCCGCGCGTCGCCTATCCGGGGCTGGCGCATTACGCGGCGTCGAAGGCCGGCGTGAACGGCTTCATTCGGGCGGCGGCGCTGGAGCTGGCGCGGCGCAACGTGACGGTCAACGGCGTCGAACCGGGGATGATCCGCACGCCGGCGGCCGGCAATCTCGGCGACGCGTCGGTCGCGGCGCAGATCGCGCGCGACATTCCGCTGGCACGGATGGGCGAGCCGGAGGACATCGCGAACGCGATGCTGTTTCTCGCATCGGCCGACGCCGCGTACATCACCGGGCAGACGATCGTCGTCGACGGCGGGGCGACCTTGCCGGAGAGCGGGGCGGTGCTGGGGGACGGGTAGCGATGAGCCAGCGAGGGCGGTGGTTGCGGCGAGGCCGTGCCGGCATAGGGTGCGGCCCGCGCCATGCGAAGCCGTGCCGCATGCCGCCGCCGCGACTACAGCCAGCCGTTGCGGATGAATTCGACGATCGAATAGCGACGATGCTCGAGATCGTGCTGCCGGACGGCCTCGACGATGCGCGATACGCCATCCGCATAGGGCGTCGCGCCGGATACGCGCGATTCGAACTGCAGGCTGCATGCGCCGTCGTCGATGCGGATCCGGTGAACCGCATGGCGGCCGAGCTGATCGTCGGGGATGCCGAATTCGCTGCGCTGCACGGCCGGGTCGCGCACGGAGCGGATGTCTTCCGGCTGCACGCCGAGCGACTGGGCGATGCCGACGGCCGTGCCGGGGACGGACGTCTTGCCGGCCTGATGCGACTCGGTCACGCCGATCTCGCAGTCGCGAAACAGGTGGCCGCAGGTTTCCAGCATGCTCATGAACTTGAGCATCAGGATGTTCGTGTTCGGACACAGCACGACCGGAAAGCCGTATGTCCCGGTTTCGAGGTCGGAGCCGGTCGACAACTCGACGAGCGGCGACGCGGTGGCCTGGCAGAACGCGATCGCCGCGGCGAGTTCGCGGCCGGAACCGGCATGGACGACGATCGACCGGGCGTCGGTTCGCGTGCTGTCCGACCACGGCATCACGCGACAGGTGGCCGGGTCGAGCTTGTGCGAGCCGAGCAACTCGTTGGCGAGCTTGCCGGTTCCGATGACGAGTACTTGCATGGGATTGACGGGTTGAGGTTCGGGATGCGAGGCGGCGCGGGCGCGGGCCGTCGGGCTGGCCGGGCCGGCTGTCGCGCCGCGCGCCACGCCTGGCGACCATCGCGCATTATGCCCGGCCGTCCGACTGCGCGCTTGCCGAGCCGCGCCGGCAACGTCGTGACGTCCTGCGGCGCATGGATCGCGATGCGTCTCGCGACGGTGCCAGCCGCGCTTGCGCCCGATGGTCACAGCGAAACGACAGGGAAGCTGCGCCACCGCGCCCTCAT
Organism: Burkholderia sp. BCC0397; assembly: GCF_902832865.1. Lineage (NCBI taxonomy): Bacteria > Pseudomonadati > Pseudomonadota > Betaproteobacteria > Burkholderiales > Burkholderiaceae > Burkholderia > Burkholderia sp. BCC0397. Next base: position 217,586 of record NZ_CADFDL010000005.1, read on the forward strand.
CGCCGTGCGCACGAACGCGTGAACGGCGCTACGCTGTCGGCATTTCATCCCACCACCCTCGATCCAGGAGAACACATCGATGGAACACGACCTGAAAGGCAAGGCAGTCGCGATCACCGGCGGCTTCGGTCATCTGGGCGTCGCGACGGCCGCGTGGCTCGGCGCGCGCGGCGCACGCGTCGCGCTGATCGGCCGCGGCGCGGCCCCGGCGGCGCAGGCGCTGCCCGGCGTGCCGGCCGATGCGCTGCGCATCGGCGGCATCGATCTCGTCGACCCGCAGGCCGCCGCGCAGGCGCTCGAAACGATCAACCGCGAATTCGGCCGGGTCGACGCGCTGCTGAACATCGCCGGCGCATTCGTGTGGCAGACGATCGCCGACGGCGATGCCGCCACGTGGGACCGCATGTACGAACTGAACGTGAAGACGGCGCTGAACGCGTCGAAGGCCGCGCTGCCGTACCTGGTGGCGAGCCAGGCCGGCCGCATCGTCAACATCGGCGCGGGCGCGGCGTTCAAGGCCGGCGCGGGAATGGGCGCGTATGCGGCCGCGAAGGCAGGTGTCGCGCGGCTCACCGAGGCGCTGGCGGCGGAACTGCTCGATCGCGGCGTGACCGTGAACGCGCTGCTGCCGAGCATCATCGACACGCCGCCGAACCGCAAGGACATGCCCGACGCCGACTTCTCGCGCTGGGTCCGGCCCGAACAGCTCGCGGCGACGATCGGATTCCTGCTGTCGGCCGACGCGCAGGCGATCACCGGTGCGTCGATTCCGGTGAGCGGCCGCGTGGCGTAGTGCGCCGGGGGAGGGCTCGCCGGGGCCGGCCGTGCGTACAATGTCGCACCGGATTGCGCGACCCGAACCCGAGACCCGAACCTGAGACCATGACTCAGCCCACCATCCTGATCGTCGAAGATGAACAGGCGATCGCGGACACGATCGTCTATGCCCTCGGCACCGACGGCATGCAGACCGTCCACTGCACGCTCGGGCAGGCGGCGCTCGACCGCCTGCGCGATACGCGTGTCGATCTCGTGGTGCTCGACGTCGGCCTGCCGGACCTCGGCGGCTTCGAGGTATGCCGGCGGCTGCGCACGTTCACCGATATTCCGGTGATCTTCCTGACCGCGCGGCACGACGAGATCGACCGGATCGTCGGGCTCGAGATCGGCGCCGACGATTACGTCGTCAAGCCGTTTTCGCCGCGCGAACTGGCCGCGCGGGTGCGCGTGATCCTGCGCCGCTTCCACCGGACGGCCGCGCCGGAACCGGCGCCCGCACTCGCACCTGCCGAGGCGCCCGCACCCACCGGCGCGCCTGCGCCGGTCGCCTCCGGCTTCACGCTCGACACCGACGGCGCGCGCGTGTCGTGGCTCGGCCATGCGCTGGACCTCACGCGCTACGAATTCGGGCTGCTGGCGCTGCTGGTGCGGCATCCGGGGCGCATCTACTCGCGCGAGCAATTGATGGATCTCGTGTGGCACGAGGCGTTCGATTCGGCTGACCGCACGGTCGACACGCACATCAAGACGCTGCGCGCCAAGCTGCGCGCGATCGATCCCGAGCGCGACCCGATCCGCACGCATCGCGGGATGGGTTATTCGCTGCAACCGTAACGACCGGCACCGCCCATGCATATCGGCCTGCGCATCTTCTTCGGCTTTTTCCTGATCGTCGGCCTGGCCGCGCTGATCACGCTGCGCGTGTTCGTGCAGGAGGTGAAGCCCGGCGTGCGCGAAGCGATGGAGGACACGCTCGTCGATACCGCGCAGGTGCTGGCGACGCTGGCCGCCGACGACATGGCGAACGGGCATATCGCCGACGGCACGTTTGCGCGGCAGCTCGGGAAACTGCACGAGCGCCCGGTCAGCGCGAACGTGTGGGGGATCCAGAAGAACGCGATCGGCTACCGCCTCTACATCACCGACGCGCACGGCATCGTGCGCTACGACTCGTCCGGCAGCGCGGTCGGGCAGGACTATTCGCGCTGGAACGACGTGTACCGGACGCTGCGCGGCGAATACGGCGCACGCAGCACGCGCAGCGATCCGAACGACGACAGCAGCACCGTGATGCACGTGGCGGCACCGATCCGGCGCGGCAACGAGATCATCGGCGTGCTGACGATCGCGAAACCGAACCAGACGGTCGCGCCGTTCATCGCGCGCAGCCAGCGCAAGATCATGCTGTACGGCGCGTTGCTGATGGGCGGCGCGATCCTGATCGGCGCCGCGTGCACGTGGTGGCTGGTGCTCGGGCTGCGGCGCCTGCAGCGCTATGCGCGCGCGATCGCGGCCGGCGAACGCGCATCGATGCCGCTGCAGGGCGCGAACGAGCTGGCCGAGCTCGGGCGCGCGGTGGAAAGCATGCATCAGCGGCTGGAAGACCGGCAGTACGTCGAAACCTACATCCACACGCTTACGCATGAGATGAAAAGCCCGCTGGCCGCGATCAGCGGCGCGGCCGAGCTGTTGCAGGAAGACATGCCGGTCGCGAACCGCCGGCGCTTCACCGAGAACATCCGCCGCCAGGCCGGCCGCCTCGAACAGATGATCCGCAAGCTGCTCGCGCTGGCCGAGGTCGAGCAGAAGCAGCGCTTGTCGGTGCACGAGCCGGTCGCGCTGCGGCCGGTGCTCGAACAGCTCGTCGACGATCTCGAGCCGCGCGCGCGGCAGCGCGGCGTGAACCTGCGGATCGACGCGAACGATGCGAACGATGGGGCCGATCCGCCGATCGTCGACGGCGATCCGTTCCTGCTGCGGCAGGCGCTCGGCAACCTGCTCGACAACGCGCTGGATTTCGCGCCGCAGGGCAGCACGATCCGGATCGCGCTCGAGCGGCAGCCGGCGGGCAGGGCGCACGTTGCGATCGTGCGCGTCGCGGACGACGGCCCCGGCGTGCCCGACTATGCGCTGTCGCGCGTGTTCGAGCGTTTCTACTCGCTGCCGCGCCCCGACGGGCAGGATCGCAGCACGGGCCTCGGGCTGTGCTTCGTCCGCGAAGTCGCGATGCTGCACCGCGGCCAGGTCGCGCTCGCGAATCGCGCGGAAGGCGGCGCGTGCGCGACGCTCACGCTGCCGTCGGCGGGCTGACCGCGCGCTTCACGTTCGCCACACATTCGCTTCACGCCGGCTTCAATCGCCCTTCACCGGAGCCGCTCATGCTGACCGTACCTTCCACTCCGGTACCAGCCAGCAATGAATCGAGTCCTGTTGTTCAAGTCCATGATTACCGCGTTTCTCGCGCTGGCGATCCTGATCCCGCTACAGATGGTCCAGAGCATCGTGCGGGAACGCGCCGACTATCGGCAAAGTGCGCTGCAGAGCATCTGGGCGAGCTATGCGGGGCCGCAGACGGTGACGGGGCCGGTGCTCGTCATCCATTACACGGAAGTCACGCGCGTGAGTGACGACGTGCGGGCCGGCGGCAAGGCGAAAACCACCCTGAAAAGCGAGACGAAACGGCTGCTCGTGTTCCCGAAGACGCTGAACGTCGACGGCACGCTGTCGGTCAGCGAGCGCTATCGCGGCATTCACAAGGCGCTCGTGTACGGGCTCGACAGCAGGATGACGGGCACGCTGCCGCTGCCGGACCTGAAGAAGCTGCCGCAGGCCGACGGCCACGTGAGCTTCAAGATCGACGGCACGTACGTCGCGCTCGGCATCGGCGACCTTCGCGGGCTGAAGGCGCAGCCCGACCTGCGCATCGGCGGCAAGCGGATCGACGTGGAGCAGGGCACGCGGCTCGACAGCCTGCGCCAGGGCGTGCATGCGAACGTCGATCTCGCGGCGCTGGCGGAGGCAAACGCGGGGGCGACGGTCGTGCCGTTCAGCATCGGCCTGCCGCTGGCCGGCGCGGAATCGGTCGCGTTCGCGCCGGTGGGCGACCAGAACGACTTCTCGCTGAAATCGACGTGGCCGCATCCGAGCTTCGGCGGCGAATTCCTGCCGGCCGAACGCACGATCGATGCGCGCGGCTTCGTCAGCAACTGGCACGTGACGTCGTTCAACACGAAGGCGCGCGAGCAAGTGGCGTCCGGCAACGGCGGCGGCGAGATCGAGATGGCGTCGGTGTCGGTGATCGAACCCGTGAACGTCTATCTGCGGGCCGAGCGTGCGACGAAGTATGGCGCGCTGTTCGTGATGCTCACGTTCGCGAGTTTCTTCATGTACGAACTCGTGAAGCGGCTGCGCATTCACCCGATCCAGTACACGCTGGTTGGCCTGTCGCTCGCGCTGTTCTTCCTGCTGTTGCTGAGCCTGTCCGAACATATTGCGTTCGGCTATGCGTATCTCGCGGCGAGCGGCGCATGCATCGGCCTGCTCGGTTTCTACCTGTCGTTCGTGCTGCACAGCGTGAAGCGCGGCGCGACGTTCACGGTGCTGCTCGCGATGCTGTACGCGGCGCTCTACGGGCTGCTGCTGTCGGAAGACAATGCGCTGATGCTCGGTTCGCTGCTGCTGTTCGCGATTCTCGCCGGCATCATGACGCTCACGCGCCGCGTCGACTGGTATTCGCTCGGCGCCGCGTGGCAGCCGCTGGCCGACAAGCCGGGGGCGGTGAAGCCGGGCGCGCCCGCGAAGTAGGCGAGCGGGTTGCGAGCACGCGCGCGCCGGTCGGAAATACAGCGGCCGGCGCGCGTTTTCGTGCGTGCCCGACGCGTTTCAAGCAGGCGACAGCGGACGACGAAACCGCGCCAGCGGAATCTCGGCGATGGCCGAGATCTCGATCAGCAGGTCGGGATGGTAGAGACGCTCGACCTGGACGGTCGTCGTCACCGGATAGGGTTCGGCGAAGTAGGTCTTGCGGATGTCGCCGGCCTGCATGAATGCGTCGATGTCGCTGGCGTAATGGACGAGCGAGATCACGTCGCGCATCTGTCCGCCCAGTGCGGCCAGCACGTCGCGGATGTTGTCGAGCGTTTGCCGAACCTGGGCGCGCATGTCGCCGGCGCCGACTACCTGCCCGTCGCGGTCGAGCGCGACCTGCCCCTTCAGATGCACGATCCGGCCGTCGCCCTGGATCATGGCCATCGAGAACGCGCCGAACGGCGCCCAGACTTCCGGTGGATTCACGGCTTCGGCCATCGCGCAGCTCCGGTGGGGTCGGAATGGGGCGAACGCAGCGGAGTGCCGCGTTCGGCGATCGCGCCATGATGGACGCGTTCATCGTCGGTCCGCCCGGCTTGCCGAACGCGGCGGCGGCCCGGATCGCCCTATACTGACCACTCCACATTACCGGACCACGCCGTGCCGAACCAAGTTTCCGGAGATCCGTCCGTCGACGATCCCCGTCCGACCCCGCCTATACAACCCGAGCTGGAAGACTGTTGCAACAGCGGCTGCTCGCCGTGCGTTTTCGACCTGTACGACGAAGCGCTCGCGCGCTATCGCGTCGAGCTGGCCGAATGGGAAGCGCGACAAGCGCAGCGCGCGCATAGCAAATAAACCGGATGCCGGCGAGCGGCCCTGCGTTGCATGCACCGCATCGGTTGCCGCCGTTGGACTGACGAGGCCATTTCCGTCGCGCGTTACGCGTTACGCGTCACGCATCCGCATGCAGCCGCCGATGCAGCGGCCCGAGCGCCATCGACAACGCGATGCAACCCAGCAACACGATCGTCAGCGTGAACATCGACGCCCTGAATCCCTGCACGTAATCAAACGCGGCCGGATGCACGCCGAGCCGCGCGAAGAACACGCCGCCGATCGTCGCGGCGCCGACCGCCGCGCCGATCTGCAGCATCGCGCTGACCATCCCCGACGCGACCCCAGCGCGGGCCGCATCGACTTCCGCGAGCACGATCCGCACGACCGACGGCAGCACGAGCCCTTGCCCGATGCCGATCGCCGCGATGCCCGCGTAGAAGCCGGGCCCCGGCGCGCCGTCGCGGGCGAGCGCGGCAGCGATCGCGACGCCGGCCGCCAGCATCGCGAAGCCGAGCGTGAGCACGCGATACCCGCCGAAGCGGGCGACGAGGCGCGGCATCAACAGCGGGCTCGCGAGGAAGCCGATCCCGAGCGGCAGGATCGCGAACCCGGACGCGAGCGGCGACCAGTTCAGGCAGCCCTGCAGATAGATCCCGTAGCTCAGGAAGAATGCGCTCAGCATGTAGAACAGGAACGCGAGCAGCAGCCCGAGCGCGACGACCGGGTTGCGGAGCAGGCGCACGTCGAGCAGCGGATCGTGGCCGCGCGCGAGCCGGCGCGCTTCGACCGTCAGCAGCGCGCCGAGCATCGGCAGCGCGCCGACGCCGCACGCGATCATCCACAGCGGCCAGCCGGCTTCGCGACCGTGCGTGAGCGGGTACACGAGCATCAGCAGGAACAGCGACATCAGCACCGTGCCCGGCACGTCGATGCGCTGGCCGCGCGGCGCGCGGTTTTCCGGGATGAAGCGCCAGCTGCCGATCAGCGCCAGGATGCCGATCGGCAGATTGACGAGGAAGATCGCGCGCCAGCCGAGCCCGAACGGATGCAGGCTGATCAGCGCGCCGCCGCCGAGCTGGCCGATCACGGCCGCGAGGCCGAACGCGAACCCGTAGAAGCCCATCACACGCACCTGCTCCTGCGGGCTGAACACGCTGCGGATCGTCGCGAGCACCTGCGGCGCGAGGATCGCGGCGAACAGGCCCTGCAGCACGCGGCCGCCGACGAGCACCGTGCCGTTGTCGGCGAGCCCGCACAGCGTCGACGCGAGCACGAAGCCGGCCATGCCGACCATGAACATGCGCTTGCGTCCGTACAGGTCGCCGAGACGCCCGCCGGTGATCTGGACGACCGCGTTCGCGCACGCATAGGCCGACACGACGAGCTGCAACTCGGCCTGGCGCGCGCCGATGCCGTCGCGAATGGCCGGGAGCGCGAGGTTCACGATGAAGTAGTCGAGCGGCGGCAGAATGGCGCCGACCAGCAGGACGACGAGCGCCCAGCCGTGATGGCTGCGCGGCGTCGCCGCGGCAGCCGCGCCGGCCGGCGCGCAGGGGGCAAGGGTGTTGTTCGTCATGAAAGCAGGATCCGAAAAAATGAGGGCCCGATAGGCGATCGACGCACACAGGCCGTTGACCCTTATTCTGGGCATCGCCCATGGTTCGGAAAAGCGGGAAAGAGTGGTAGCATCCATCGGGTTAATCGATGGATAAGGAATGACGATGCGCGGTTTCGATCTCGACCAGTTGCGCACTTTCGCGGCGGTCGCGGACGCCGGCAGCCTGACGGCCGCCGCGCCGCGGCTGCACCTGTCGCAATCGACGGTCAGCGAGCAGGTGCGCAAGCTCGAATCGCGCGCCGGCGTGCCGCTGTTCGTGCGCAGCAAGCGCGGCGTCGAACCGACGCCGGCCGGTTCGCGGCTGCTGCAACATGCGCGGCGCATCGTCGCGCTGAACGAGGCCGCGTTCGACGAGCTGCGCGGGCAGGCGATCAAGGGCGAACTGCGCGTCGCGATCACCGACTACTACCGCACGAATGAAGTGGCGGGCATGCTGGCGCGGTTGCGCGAGTGCTACCCGCAGTTGAGCCTGCACGTGAGCGCGATGAAGAGCGCGGATATCGAAGCGGCGCACGCACGCGGGCAGATCGATCTCGGCGTCGTGATGAACATGTCGAGCGGGCCGTTCCGGCCGGCGTCGGCCGACACGCGCTGGGTGCTGCGGCGCGAACCGCTGTCGTGGGTCGCGTCGCCCGCGCTCGCCGAACAGTTGCCCGAACCGCTGCCGCTGGTGCTGCTGCCGGACGACTGCATGATGCATCAGGTCGCGGTGCGCTCGCTCGACGAACAGCACACGCCGTACGTGCTCGTGCACAGCGCGTCGGGGGTCGCGGGCTTGCAGTCGATGCTCGCGGCGGGGCTCGGGGTGGGTTGCCTGTGCGCGTCGGCGATCGGCGACGGCCTGATGCGGCTCGGCACGAAATACCGGCTGCCGCCGCTGCCCGACGCGGTGTTTTCGTTGACGCCGCCGTTGCCGGGCGAGCGCGAGACCGTCACCCAGGCGCGCGAGGTGCTGTCGCGCCAACTGCTGATGTAAAACTATGCCGCGCGTCACCGACAGGCGCGCCCGGGGGCTACAGGCATGAACGACGACGAACTGAAGAACCAGATGGCCGCGAAGCTGCAGCACGCGCTGGAGCGCGTGGTCGACGAGCGTTCGCTGATCCACTTCCTGCGGGTGCTCGGCCATGACTGGCACACGGAGCGGCAGCTCGAGGCCGATGCGCCGCTGTCGCCGTATGCCCACGCGGCGCTCGGCTGGGAAAATCGTTCGATCGGCGAATACCTGGAAGCGATGATCGACTGGGCCGAGGCGTCGGAAGAGGAGCTGCGCTGCGACGACGTGCGCGACAACCCGTGGCGGCGCATCGCCGACATCCTGTTCGCCGGGAAAAGCTACGAATAGGCGGCCCGCGCGATTCACGCGCGCCGCTTGCTACTCGGCGACTTCACCGTCCGCATACGCACGCAGTCCGTTGGCCAGTGCATCGAACACGGCCCGGCAGCGCGGGCTCGTCCGCAGGTCTTCGTGCATCACGACCCAGGTTTCCAGCCGCATCGCGGGCCCGTCCGGCAGCACGCGCACGAGCCGCGCGTCGCGTTTCGCGAGCGCCGTCTGGCAGAAGCCGATCCCGTAGCCGGCGCGGATCATCGCGAGCTGCGCGAGGTTGCTGTCGGTGCGCAGCGCGAACGCGTCGCGCTTCCACAGCGGCATGCCGCGCCCAGCCGAGCGGATGAACGGCGTGACCGTATCGAAGCCGATCAGCGCGTGATGCGCGAGTGCGTCGATCGTCGCGGGCGCGCCATGGTGCGCCAGGTAATCGTCGCGCGCATACAGCCCGACCTCGATTTCACCGACCCGCCGCGCGACGAGCGCGTCCTGCGCGGGCGGCGCCATCCGGACCGCGATATCGGCCTCGCGCTTCAGCACATCCTGGATGCGGTCGGTCGGCACCAGTTCGATCACGAGCCCCGGATGGTCGCGCCGCAACTGCACGAGCATCGGCGGCAGCACCTCGACGGCGATCACGTCGCTGGCCGAGATCCGCACGATGCCGCGCACGCCGGCGCCGTGGCTGGCCGCCGCGCGCTCGAACGCGGCCGCCGCGCTGCGCAGCGCCTCCGCATGGCCGCGCAGCGCGAGCGCGGCCTCGGTCGGCAGCAGGCCCGACGGCGAGCGCGTGAACAGCGTCTGGCCGAACGCGGCTTCGAGCGCCGCGACATGGCGGCCGGCCGTCGGCTGCGTGATGCCGAGCGCGCGCGCCGCGCCGGACAGCGAGCCCTCCGTCAGCACCGCGAGGAAGGTGCGGTAGCGTTCCCAGTTCAGATCGGTGGTCATGCATAAATGTATAGCTGATCTATGGGGTTCGGCAATTCCTTGATAGCGACCGGCGCGCCAGAATGCGTTCGTGATGGTTCCATTCAAGGAGAGCGGCAATGACGGGAAACGCAGGCGGGACGCAACGGCAGGCACTCGTGCTCGGCGCGAGCGGCGGGATCGGCGGGGAAGTCGCGCGGCAGTTGCGCGCTGCGGGCTGGCAGGTGCGGGCGCTCAAGCGCGGGCTCGATGCCGAGGTCGTGGAGCGCGACGGCATTGCATGGATGCGCGGCGACGCGCTCGATCGCGATGCGGTGGTGCGCGCCGCACGCGGCTGCAGCGTGATCGTGCATGCGGTGAACCCGCCCGGATACCGGAACTGGGCCACGCAGGTGCTGCCGATGATCGACAACACGATCGCGGCGGCCCGGGCCGCGCAGGCGACCGTCGTGCTGCCGGGCACGGTCTACAACTTCGGCGCCGATGCGTTTCCGGTGCTGCGGGAAGATGCGCCGCAGCATCCGGCGACCCGCAAGGGCGCGATTCGCGTCGAGCTGGAACGGCGGTTGCAGGACGCCAGCGCGCACGGCGTGCGGGCGATCGTCGTGCGCGCTGGCGATTTCTTCGGGCCGCAGCTCGGCAACAGCTGGTTCTCTCAGGGGCTGATCAAGCCGGGGCGGCCGGTCGCGGCCATCAGCGTGCCGAGTCGCGGCGTCGGCCATCAATGGTCGTATGTGCCGGACGTGGCCCGCGTGATGGTCGAGCTGATCGAGCGGCGCGAGACGCTGGAGCCGTTCGCGCGTTTTCATCTGGGCGGGCATTGGGATGAAGACGGCATGCAGATGGCGCAGGCCGTGCAACGCGTCGCGCAGCGGCACGGCATGCGGCCGGCGCTGCGCGATTTCCCGTGGTGGCTCGTGTGGGTAGCCGCGCCGTTCGTCACGACGCTGCGCGAATTGCTCGAGATGCGCTACCTGTGGCGCGAACCGATCCGGATGGACAACGCGCGCGTGACCGCGGTGCTCGGCCGCGAGCCGGTGACGCCGCTCGATACGGCGGTGGAGGCGACGCTGGCGGGGCTCGGGTGTCTCGGGTGAGCAATGGCGGTGTAGCACAGGCTGCGCCCGGGCACGGAAATGCGTTACGGCGGACCGAAGAATCCCCGGGACAACAATTTTCCACATACCCGCGCGCATCCGATGCGCATCATGTCGTCAACGTCGATCAACGGAAAACGGGGGGCGAGATGGCGCATTTCGGATGGAAAGCGTCGGTTGCGGGGGCCATCATGTTCACGTTGAGCGGGTGTACCAACCTGACAGGTGTGCTGTACTGCGGCAACTCGCAATTCAACTTCCCGGACTACCACTGCTTTGAGTCGTACAGGTAGGAACAGGCGCGACGACAGAACGCAGTCGCCCCCCTAATGCCGTGCGATTTTCCGTTGCCCGTCAAGCCACGACCGGCAACACCTCGACTGCATAGCGATGCGTGAGACTGCGTCCGAGCACCGGATCGTGCAGTTCCATCTCGAATGCATCGCCGTCGCCCATCGCCGCGATCGCGCCGTGCACGGCGACCGTGCCGCCGTACATCGCGCAGCGCGCGGGCATCGTGCGGCGCGCGTCGAACCGCTGCCACAGCACGTCGGGCGCGAGCAGGCCGCTGACCGCGCCGTGCTGGTACGCAATTCGTTCGCCATCGCGTGCAATCAGCCACGACCGCATCTCGATCGCGTCCCAGTGCTCCGCGACGTCCGCGTAACGCCATGCGTCGCGGCCGAGCGGCTTCGCGCATACCTGCTTCGACACGGCGACCCCGTACGCTTCGACTTCGCGATCCGTGTGGTCGGAGCCGACCGTGACCAGCGTGCCGGCCGGGCTGTCGACCAGCACGCATTCGATCTCGCCGCCCGAGCGCGCGCCGAGCACGCCGATCGACGGCGCCTGCGTGAGCAGCGCGGACGACACGCGATAGAAGCACGGCGTGGTCGACGGCGGCGCGACGCCGAGCGCCGCGAGTTCGTCGATGTGCGCGTGGATCGCGGCCGGGTCGCGGCCGGCCCAGCCGGCGATCACGACGCGTTCGATGTCGGCGTCGACGGCGGCCGGCGCGCCGTGCAGGGAAATCACGTTGAACGACAGGGTTGGCATGCAGCTATCCGTTTGAAGTGCGAAGGAATGACTCGGCTGGCGGCGGCGCTCAATCCTCGAGCGGCCGGTGCGCGGTCTCGCGCGCGGCGACGAGCGCGATCGACGTGACGACGAGCGCGACGGTGACGTACAGCGACACGGCCGTCGTCGTGCCCGTCTGTCGGAACAGCGTGGCGATCACGAGCGGCGCGAAGCCGCCGCCGACGATGCCGGCGAGCGTGTACGCGAGCGACGCGCCCGCATAGCGCACGCGCGTCGGGAACTGTTCGGTCACGAACGCGCCCTGCGGGCCGTACATCACCGCATGGATCACGAGGCCGATCGCGACGGCCGCGACGATCGCCGCGGGGCGCGCCGAATCGAGCAGCGCGAAGAACACGAACGCCCACACGATGCCGGCCATTGCGCCGGCGAGATACACGGGCCGGCGGCCGAAACGGTCCGACAGCGCGCCGAAGAACGGCACCGCGAGCGCGTTGCAGGCCGTGCCGATCATCACGGCCGTCAGCGCGACGGGGCGCGACAGGTGCAGGACGGTCGTCACGTAGGTCAGCGTGAACACGACGATCAGCGCATACAGCACGTCCGAGCCGATCCGCGAGCCTCCCGCGATCAGCAGGCGCTTCCAGTGATACTTCAGCACGTCGGCGACGGGCACGTCGGCGGTCGCGTGCGATTCGGCGAGCTGCTCGAACTGCGGCGTTTCGTCGACGCCGCGCCGCAGCCAGAAGCCGAACACGACGAGCAGCGCGCTCGCCGCGAACGGCACGCGCCAGCCCCACGACAGGAAGGTGTCGGACGTGGTCGACAGCGTGACGAGCGCGATGCAGCCGGTGCCGAGCAGCGTGCCGAACGACGGGCCGATCTGCGTCCACGATGCGGACAGCCCGCGCCGTTTCTGGTCGCCGTGCTCGACCGACAGCAGCACCGCGCCGGCCCATTCGCCGCCGAGCGCGACGCCCTGCACGAAGCGCAGCGCGACGAGCAGGATCGGGCTCAGGATGCCGGCCTGCGCATAGGTCGGCAGCGCGCCCATCAGCGCGGTCGTCACGCCCATCAGTACGAGCGTGAGCATCAGCACCGCGCGGCGGCCGATGCGGTCGCCGAGGTTGCCGAACACGAAGCCGCCGAGCGGGCGCGACACGTAGCCGACCGCGTAGGTCGAGAACGCGAGGATCGTGCCGGCCAGCGGATCGACCGACGGGAAGAACAGATGGTTGAAAACGAGCGCGGCGAGCGTGTTGTAGATCGTGAAGTCGTACCACTCGAGCGACGTGCCGATCATGCTCGCGGTCGCGAGTCGGCTGTTGCGGACACGGCGGGGCGCGTGGGCGGCGGGCTGGGCGAGAGTGCTCATGGTATCGGGCAGGTCGTGACGGATGACGGGATGAAGCGCGGAGCCGGCGTGTCGGCCGCGTGCGGAAGCGGAAGCGGAACCGGCCGGCGTCGGCGTTCAGGCAGGCAGCGCGGCGGCGGTGGCCGGTTCCGCTTCGGCGGCGCGGCGTGCAACCGGCAGCGGCGCGGCGGCGCGCCACAGCAGGTCGAAGGTGCGCACGTCGTCGTGCCCGGCGAGCGCGGCGGCCACGCGGCGCGTCGCGGCTGCGTCGCTGCCTTCGATCAGCACAAGCGCATCAGCGGCCGGGCGGGCGGCGACATCGGCGCCGATCGGCGCGGACAGGTCGGGCGCGGTGCAGAACAGTCGCGCGGCATGGATGCCCGGTTCGTGCAGCGCAGCGTCGAAGCGCTCGCGCAAGTGCGGCACGTCGATGCGGTCCGGCGGCAGCACGAACAGCGCCAGATGCGCGCCTTCGCCGTCGCCGGCCTCGATCATCAGCTCGCCGACGCGCCGCTGCGTGCCCGTCATGCGCGCGAAGTTCGCGAGCGACCACGCGGTCTGCTGCGTGAACGCGCGCCGGTACGCGTCGCCGCGGAACACGTCGAGCGCGTCCGTCACATACAGCGCGAGGTATCGGCGCGGGCCGCCGTCGGTTGCGCGAAACCGACGCGCATGCGTGAAGCCGGGAATCGCGACACGTTCCTGCATGTGCTCGCGGTCGTACCACGCGTTGAAATCGGCTTCGTGTGCGGGGTCGATATCCGTCCAGACGCAAAGCTGGCCGTGCGGAAGGGAAAGGCGGGTCATCGCGGGGTTCCTCGTGACGGGGGTGTCAGGAACCGCAGTGTCCCGAAGACGGGCCGCGCCCGTCCAACAAGAAAACAAATTCGCGGTGAACAGGTTTTCTTATGAGCGGCGCGGGCGGCGTTTTGCGGCGGGTGCGGCAGGCGAGGCGGCTTTCGTTGCGCGCTTCGTTTTCGCCGACGTGTTCGTCTTTGTCCCGGTTGCCTTGCGCGCGGGTGTTGCCCCGACGGGCGCTGCGTCGGCGGAATCGGCGGCGGCCGGCTTCGCGATGTTCGCGGCGGCCGCCATCGCGCGCGCGACCTCGCTCGCGAGTTCCGCGATACGCGCGGCAACCGGCAGCCCCTGGCTGCGGTACGTCGCGACGAGCGGCAGCGCCGGGAATTCGGGCTCGACGTCGAGCAGTTCGAGCGTGCCTTCGTGCAGCTCGCGCCCGATGATCGCAGGTGGCAGCGCGGCCACGCCGAAGCCGTCGGCGACGAGGCGGATCATCGCGGCGACCGACGTGATGCAGTTGATGCTGGCCGGCCGTTCGACGGCCGCGAACAGCCGCTCGATCGTCGCGTGCGGCCCCGAGTGGCGCGAGAAGCTGATGATCGGGTACGCGGCAAGCCGCGCGACGTCGAGCCGCTCGCCGCCGAGCCCGAGGCGCGGGCTCGCGGCCCAGCGCACCGGAAATTCGCACAGCGGCAGGTTCGTGAAATCCGGCCCCGGCACCGGGTCGGTCTGCAGGATCAGGTCGACGCCGTCGGTGCTGAGCAGACGGATCAGGTGCAGCGTCGTGTCGCTCGTGATCTCGACGTCGAGGCGCGGATAGCGCTCGCGCAGTTGCGCCATCAGCGCCGGGAACCAGCTGTGCACGATCGATTCGATCACGCCGATCCGGATCAGGCCCGCATCGCTCGCCGCGTCGATGTCGCGTCGCATTTCGCCGTCGAGCCGCACGATCCGCTCTGCGTAGGCCAGCATGCGCCGGCCCGCGGGGGTGAGCGTGGCCGAGCGCGTGTTGCGGTCGAACAGGCGCACGTCGAACGCCTCTTCGAGCGACGCGATGCGGCTCGACACGGCGGCCTGCGTCGTGTGCAGTTTCTCGGCCGTGAGCCGGAAGTTTTCCAGCTTCGCGAGCCAGACGAAGGTTTCCAGAAACCGGATGTTCATCGATGTCCGAGCGGTGAGGCTGCGCCAGGCGGGGCAGCGGGATCGGTCGATGGTAGCGGATTTTCGGGACGGGAAACGAGCGGGCGGTGCGGAGCGCGCGCCGTAGCAGGCGCCGGGACGGGCGGCGAAGTGCCGGACGACGTGCACGGAACGCGGCCCGCAGCGATGGGTCACGCGGGCGGCGCGCCCTCGCGAATCAAAGCTTGTCGAACGCAAGCGTCGGCACGTCGACGACCATCGCGCCGCCGTCCGCGACGAGCGTCGCACCGGTCACGAACGACGCATCGGGCGACGCGAGGAACGCGCAGACGGCCGCGATTTCGTCCGGATCGGCCGCGCGCCGCAGCGGCACGTCGGCGCTGACGCGTGCGTATGCACCGTCGAGCGTGTCGCCATGCGCGGCCATCAGCGGCTCCATTTCCGCATCGGCCATCGGCGTGCGGACCCAGCCCGGACAGACGGCGTTCGCCCGCACGCCGTGCGGGCCGTAGTCGCGCGCGAGCGACCGCGCGAGCCCGAGCAAAGCGTGCTTGCCGACCGTGTAGCCGCACACGCCGGGCCCGGCCGCGAGCGCCGCGATCGACGCGACCAGCACGATGCTGCCGCGTTGCGCGATCAGGTCGGGCACGCACGCACGCGCGCTGACGAACGCCGTGTCGAGGTTCGCGTGCATCGCATCGCGCCACTGCGCGTCGTCGGTTTCGTCCGCGCGGCCGACGCCGTGGCCGCCCGCGCATGCGACGAGCGCGTCGACGCGGCCGAAGCGGTCGGCGATCCGCGGCAGGAAACCGGCCCAGTCGTCGGTGCTCGCGGCGTCGCCGGCGAGTGCGAGGCCGCCCGTTTCGGCGGCCAGCGCGTCGAGCGGCGCCTGACGCCGCCCGATCAGCACGACGTGGTCGCCGCGGCTGGCGAAGCGGCGCGCACACGCGGCGCCGATGCCGGTGCCCGCGCCGGTGATCGCGATCGTGCGGGGTTGCGGGTGCGTCATGTCGTTCTCCGGAGGGGTGTCGTGTCCGGTCACTTTAGGCGGCGCCGGCTCGCGCCGGTATCAGCCGAAAGGATGAACGCGAATGACAGATGACAGCCGGCGATGACGCAACGCCGCACGGCGAGGCACCCGCGTTGCCGTTGTTCCGGATCCGGCGCGAGCATGCGACCGTCTGCCGGTGCAGCCGGCTGATATTCGGACGCCAGACCAGTCCGAAATCCGGACGTCCGCCGGTGCGTCACCTGCCCGACGCAACCCGCTCCATTCGGTGAACGCCCCGCCTGGCTTGGCCGGGTCGCGCCGATCGGCCGGAGCCGCCGAATGGCACGGTTGTTGCCTCCTTGCAGGTGAGCCGACGCCCGGGATCGAACGATGACCCCGCTCGAACCGGAACGCGGCTCATCACGACTTCAATCATTGGAGACATCACCATGGAAGGACTTTCGCAAGTCCAGGTCTTGGGCATCGACGCGGGCGGCACGATGACCGACACCTTCTTCGTGCGCGAGGACGGGCGGTTTGTCGTCGGCAAGGCGCAAAGCAATCCGGAGGATGAGTCACTCGCGATCTTCAACTCGTCGCAGGACGCGCTCGCGCATTGGCAACGCGACGTCGACGACGTCTATCCGGAACTCGTCACCTGCGTGTATTCCGGCACGGCGATGCTCAACCGCGTCGTGCAGCGCAAGGGGCTCGACGTCGGGCTGCTCGTCAACAAGGGCTTCGAGCACGTGCACCTGATGGGGCGGGCGATCCAGAGCTACCTCGGGTATGCGCTCGAAGAGCGCATCCACCTGAATACGCACCGCTACGACGAGCCGCTCGTGCCGCTGTCGCGAACGCGCGGCGTTACCGAGCGTACCGACGTCCAGGGCGAGATCGTCATTCCGCTGCGGGAAAACGAAGTGCGGCAGGCCACGCGGGAGCTCATCGCCGCCGGCGCGAAAGCGATCGTCATCTGTTTTCTCCAGTCGCACAAGAACGCGGCGAGCGAGCGCCAGGCGCGGGACCTCGTGCGCGACGAGCTGGCTGCGCGCGGCGTCGATCTCCCGGTGTTCGCATCGGTCGACTACTACCCGCAGCGCAAGGAAAGCCACCGGATGAACACGACGGTGCTCGAAGCGTATGCGGCCGAGCCGTCGCGGCAGACGCTCAGGAAAGTCAGCGACCGCTTCCGCAAGCACGGCGCGAAATTCGACCTGCGCGTGATGGCGACACACGGCGGCACGATCAGCTGGAAAGCGAAGGAACTGGCGCGCACCATCGTGTCGGGGCCGATCGGCGGCGTGATCGGCTCGAAGCTCCTCGGCGAGGCACTCGGCTACGACAACATCGCATGCTCGGACATCGGCGGCACGTCGTTCGACATGGCGCTCATCACGAAGGGCAAATTCGCGATCGCGTCCGACCCGGACATGGCGCGCCTCGTGCTGTCGCTGCCGCTCGTCACGATGGATTCGGTCGGTGCGGGCGCCGGCAGCTTCGTGCGGCTCGATCCGTACAGCGGGGCCATCAAGCTCGGGCCGGACAGCGCCGGCTATCGCGTCGGCACGTGCTGGCCCGACAGCGCCCTGACGACGGTGTCCGTGTCCGATTGCCACGTCGTGCTCGGCTACCTGAATCCGGACAACTTCCTCGGCGGCCAGATCAAGCTCGACGTGAATCGCGCCCGCGAGCACATCCGCGTGCAGATCGCCGAGCCGCTCGGACTCTCCGTGGAGGATGCGGCGGCCGGCGTGATCGAACTGCTCGACCTGCAGCTGCGCGAATACCTGCGCTCGAACGTCAGCGCGAAAGGCTACAACCCGACCGAATTCGTGTGCTTCTCGTACGGCGGCGCGGGGCCGGTGCATACCTATGGCTATACCGAAGGTCTCGGCTTCAAGGATGTGGTCGTGCCGGCGTGGGCGGCGGGCTTCTCGGCCTTCGGCTGCGCGTGCGCGGATTTCGAGTATCGCTACGACAAGAGCGTCGATCTCGCGCTGCCGCAGCTCGCGTCCGACGCCGAGAAGGCGCGGGCCGCGCAGACGATCCAGAAAGCATGGGCCGAACTGACTGCCAAGGTGATCGACGAGTTTCGCATCAACGGCTTCAGCGAGCGCGACGTGATCCTGCGGCCGGGTTTCCGGATGCAGTACATGGGCCAGCTCAACGACCTCGAAATCGAATCGCCGATCGCGGACGCGTCCGGTGCGGACGACTGGGACAAGATCGTGACGGCCTTCGAAGACACCTACGGCCGTGTATACGCGAGCTCCGCGCGCTCGCCGGAGCTGGGCTTCTCGGTCACGGGCGCGATCATGCGCGGCATGGTCGTCACGCAGAAGCCGGTATTGCCGGAAGACCCGGTCGCCGGCCCCACGCCGCCGGCGGACGCGCGTGTCGGCACGCGGCGCCTGTATCGGCACAAGCAGTGGCACGACGCGGTGATCTGGCGCATGGAGTCGCTCAAGCCGGGCAACGAGATCACCGGGCCCGCGATCATCGAATCCGACGCGACGACGTTCGTCGTCCCGAAGGGCTTCGCCACCACGCTCGACAAGCACCGCCTCTTCCATCTCAGCGAAGTCAAGTAAGGAGACATGCGATGAACATGATGTCCAGCCAGGAAGTCGGCTTCGCCGATCTGCTGAAGAACGGCCAGACGCTCAAGCAGTTTCGCGACGGCATTCTCGAGCGCACCGCGCAAACCGGCCATTACAACGGGCTCGAACGGCTCGCGCTGCGCGAGCGCGATCCGATCCGCTACGAGAAGATGTTCTCGAAGCTGCGCGGCGGGCTCGTGCATGCGCGCGAAACGGCCAAGAAGATTGCCGCGAGCCCGATCGTCGAACAGGAAGGGGAGCTGTGCTTCACGCTCTACAACGCGGCGGGCGACTGCGTGCTCACGTCGACCGGGATCATCATCCACGTCGGCACGATGGGCGCGGCGATCAAGTACATGATCGAGAACAACTGGGAAGCCAATCCGGGCATTCAGCCCGGCGACATGTTCACCAACAACGACTGCTCGATCGGCAACGTCCATCCGTGCGACATCGCGACCATCGTGCCGATTTTCGCCCACGGCAAGCTGGTCGGCTGGGTCGGCGGCGTCACGCACGTGATCGATACCGGCGCGGTGACGCCGGGCTCGATGTCGACGGGCCAGGTGCAGCGTTTCGGCGACGGTTACATGATCACGTGCCGCAAGACAGGGGTGAACGACACGCCGCTGCGCGACTGGCTGCACGAGAGCCAGCGCTCGGTTCGCACGCCGAAGTACTGGATTCTCGACGAGCGCACGCGTATCGCCGGCTGCCACATGATCCGCGACCTGATCGAGGAAGTGATCGACGAGGAAGGCCTCGATGCATACGAGGCATTCGGCTTCGAGGTGATCGAGGAAGGACGGCGCGGCCTGCAGACGCGCATCAAGGCGATGACGCTGCCGGGCAAGTATCGCAAGGTCGCGTTCGTCGACGTGCCGTACAACCATCCGGACGTGCAGACGTCGTCGGCGTTTGCGAAGCTCGACTCGATCATGCATTCGCCGGTCGAGATGGAGATCCGCAAGGACGGCTCGTGGCGGCTCGATTTCGAAGGCGCGAGCCGCTGGGGCTGGCACTCGTACAACGCGCACCAGGTCGCGTTCACGAGCGGCATCTGGGTGATGATGACGCAGACGCTGGTGCCGACGCAGCGCATCAACGACGGCGCGTATTTCGGCACCGAATTCCACCTGCCCAAGGGCGCGTGGATGAACCCGGACGACCGCCGCACCGGACACGCCTACGCGTGGCACTTCCTGGTGTCGGGCTGGAGCGCGATGTGGCGCGCGCTGTCGCAGGCGTACTTCAGCCGCGGCTATCTCGAGGAAGTCAACGCGGGGAACGCCAACACGTCGAACTGGCTGCAGGGCGGCGGGATCAACCAGGACGGCGATATCCATGCGGTGAACAGCTTCGAGGCCTCGTCGTGCGGCACCGGCGCGTGCGCGATCAAGGACGGCCTGAATCACGCGGCCGCGATCTGGAACCCCGAAGGCGACATGGGCGACATCGAGATCTGGGAAATGGCCGAGCCGCTGCTGTATCTCGGCCGCAACGTGAAGTCGAATTCGGGCGGCTACGGCAAGTACCGCGGCGGGTGCGGTTTCGAGACGCTGCGCATGGTCTGGAAGGCGCAGGACTGGACGATGTTCTTCATGGGCAACGGCTACATGAACAGCGACTGGGGTCTGATGGGCGGTTACCCGCCCGCCACCGGCTATCGCTTCGAAGCGCATCGCACGGGCATCAAGGAACGCATCGCGCTCGGCGAAAGCCTGCCGCTCGGCGGCGATACGAATCCGGACCTGCCGGATTACGAAAACCACCTGAACGCCGGCGCGGTCGTCAAGCGCGACCAGCAATGCATGACCACGGAGGACTGCTACAGCAACTACGATCTCTACCTGAACTATCTGCGCGGCGGCCCCGGCTTCGGCGATCCGCTCGACCGCGAGATCGACGCGATCGAACGCGATCTCAACAACGCGGTGCTGCTGCCCGAATACGCGCAGAAGGTCTATGGGGCGGTCGCGACACGGGATGCCAACGGCATCTGGACGGTCGATCCGCAAGCGACCGCGCTGCAGCGCATCGGGATCCGCAACGCGCGTCTCGCGCGCTCGCAACCGACCCGCGAATGGATGAAGGGCGAGCGCGAGCGGATCCTGATCAAGCAAGCATCGACGCAGGTGCAGCACATGTTCGCGACGAGCTTTGGCCTGTCGACGAAATTCGAGCAGCAGTTCCGCGCGTTCTGGGAGCTGCCGGACACGTGGACGCTCACCGAGGACGAGCTCGACGTGCCGACCTATGGCTCGAAATTCCGCATGGACCTGTCGAAGATGCCCGACGTCAATACGGTGGTGCTGGTCGAGGAGTGAGCCGGACCCTGCGCACTATCACCCACATGGAGGACTGGAGATGTCTACCTACACCAAGGAACAGATCAGGAACATGGTCGACGGCAAGCTCGACTGGGACACGACGTTGCGCATGCTGTCGATGCCGAAGGACGGCGAGCGCTTCCGGATGTATGTCGATGCGCTGCAGCAGAAGCTCGGCTGGAAGGACCGCATCGTGCTGCCGCTGGGCCCGCACCTGTACATCGTGCAGCAATGGGCGACGAAGCACTGGGTCACGCAGTGCGACTGCGGCCACGTGTTCTGCGATTACCGCGACAACTGGAAGCTGCACGCGAACATCTTCGTGCGCGAATCCGACGAGGCGATGGACGAGGTCTATCCACGCCTGATGGCGCCCGACACGCAATGGCAGGTCTATCGCGAATACTACTGCCCGACCTGCGGCGCGATGCACGACGTCGAGGCGCCTACGCCGTGGTACCCGGTCATTCACGATTTCGAACCCGACATCGATGCGTTCTACGCGGAATGGGTGAAGCTGCCGGTTCCGGAGCGCGTGCAATGATCTGACGTTTGACGTTGTCTGCGGGGCTCGGCGTGCGCCGGCCTCGCTTCAGCTTCGTTCGCGGGAAGCGTTCGATTTCCGGCCGTTCGATTTTCGAACGGCCGGTTTCTTTTCGGCCATCGGTTTTCGGCGGCGCGCCGGGCCGCGCGACGACTGGCGAGCGACCGCCGGCTGGCGCGCGCATTGCTTGCAGTGGTGGGTGTCCGGATGCCCGTCGCGGTGCCGGGACGGAGTACGATAGTCGCTACGCTCGCCGCCGGCTGCGGTCGGGCGCCCCACAAAGTCGACAAAAAGGCCGCTGTGACGGCCTTGCGGTTCGTGCCCCCACGAAACCGCCAGGAGACAGACATGCAACAGAGAGGCACGCCGATGGACTGGTTTCCCAGTCCGCACCATGACGCGAGCATCATGGCCGCATGGGAGCATCTGGTGACAGGCAGCGAGTGGCGTTCGCCCGACGTACGGGGCGTGGTCGACGATTCGTGGCAGCGCTGTCTCGTCAGCCGCGTCGATCCCGGCGTCGACCGCGCGCCGCCGCCGCTCGACGAAGACGGGCTCGTGCAGTGGCGCACGTCGAGCGGTCGCCTCGTCGATGCCAGTCTGCCGCTGATGCAGCAGACCCGGGATTTCCTTTCGCAGACGGGCACGGTGATGCTGCTGGCCGATCCGAGCGGGATGATCCTCCAGCAGGAGGGCGACATGCGGATCGTCGAGCCTGCGCGCGAGGTCGGCCTCGTTCCGGGCTGCGAGTGGACCGAGCTGAATTGCGGCACCAATGCGATCGGCACCGCGCTCGCGCTCAGGCAGCCGGTCCAGATCCATGGCGCGGAGCACTTCTGCGCGGGCATCAAGCGCTGGACCTGCTCGGCGACCGTCATCCAGGATCCGCGCGACGGGCGCGTCTTGGGCGTGATCGACATTTCGGGGCTCGCGCAGACCTACAACCCATACAGCCTGGCGCTTGCGGTATCGCTTGCGGGCCGTATCGAAAGCCGGCTCGCGAAGGAGGGCATGGCGCGCCGCCTGAGCCTGCTCGACCGCTGCGCGTCGCGCTTTGGTGCGTCTTCCGCCGATGCGGTGATCGTCGTCGACGAATGCGGCCAACTCGTCAAGGCCAACGCGCAGGTCGTTCCGGTGTTGCGCCGGCTCGGATTCGATATCCGGTGCGACGCGGCGTTCGCGCTGCCCGAACTCCAGCACTACGCGGGCGACGGCCGCCTGCCGGCGAGTGCGCCGGCATGGCTGTCGCGCAGCCACATCGAAACCGTGCGTGATGGCGCGGACGTGCTCGGCTACATGATCGTAACGCCGGGCATCGCGAATCCCCGCGGGGCCGTCCCGATCGCGCGCGGACGGGAACGGCAGGGCGGCGAGCCGCGCGGGTTCGAGCGCATCGTCGGCGCCAGCGCTGCCTTGCGGGAAGCCGTGAATCGTGCGCGCCAGCTCGCGCCGTCCAGGGTGCCGGTGCTGCTGCTCGGCGACACCGGCGTCGGCAAGGAGCTGTTCGCGCAGGGTATCCATCAGGCGAGCGATCGCGCCGACGGTCCGTTCGTTGCGCTCAACTGCGGCGGGTTGTCGAGAGACCTCCTCGCCAGCGAGTTGTTTGGCTACGCGGAAGGCGCATTTACCGGCGCACGCAAGTCCGGTGCGGCGGGCAAGATCGAAGCGGCCGATGGCGGCACGCTGTTTCTCGACGAGATCGGGGAGATGCCGCTCGATATCCAGCCGCATCTGCTGCGCGTGCTGGAGGAGAGCGAAATCTATCGGCTCGGCGAGAATACGCCGCGTAAGGTGAATTTCCGGCTGATCGCGGCGACGCACCGGGATCTGAAGGATGCCGTCGCGAAAGGCCAGTTCCGGATGGATCTGTACTACCGGATCGCGGTCACGACCGTGTCGATTCCGAGCTTGCGCGAGCGTGGCGAGGACCTGCCGGCGCTGATTGCGCATTGGCTCGGGCATCTGTGCGAGTCCTATGGCCTCTCCCCGCGGTCGTTCGACGACGATGCGTATGCGCGCCTGTTGCGCTATCCGTGGCCCGGCAATGTGCGCGAACTGCGGAACGCGATCGAGGGGGCGCTGCTGCTGTCGGACAGCCCGGAGATCAGGGCCGACAAGCTGCCCGCCGAGATCGGCGCGGGGGCGTCGATCGACGCGGGCGCCGCGCGGCCCGTCGACGCGCTCGCGTCGGATCCGGGCGACTCGTTGAAGATGGCCGAGGCGGAATCGATCCGCCGCGCGCTTGCGCGTCATGCCGGCAACCTGACGCAGGTGGCGAGTCAGCTCGGCATCGCGAAGAGCACGCTCTATGAAAAGATCCGCAAGTATCGCTTGCTCGACGCAGTGAGCGACGTTCGCCGGGGTCGCGCGAAGTAAGCCGCGGCAGGCCCGGCCGTGCGGCGGGCGGGCAAGCCCGGTTTTCCACTGGTCATCTCGTCCTCCCGGGCAGCACGTGCCGTCATTTTGCAAAGAATGACGATGTTGCCGGTCCGGTCGCTCTATGCTCCATATTTTTGAGACAAGGCACCAAGGCCGGCAAAATGGCGCGTGCGCCAGCCTGTCATCCGGGTGCCGCGTGCGCCGTGTATCGACAGAGGTCTGCACGGGTCTGCACGAATGACCGGGCGGTGCCGCCGTGCGATAGCGAGCCGGACGCTGCCCGTCGCCATTGGAATCAATCGCCTGCCGGGGGGGCTGTCCGGTTAGCACATCGACAAGGAAGGGAGGGGCCGGCAATGAGGCTGGACGACGAAAGAGAAAGCGCCAACGTCGAGGATCGACGCGGCGCCGGCGGGTTCGGCGGCGGGCGCGCGACGATCGGCATCGGCACGATCGTGGTCGCGCTGGCCGCATCGTATTTCTTCGGGATCGACCCGCGCGTGGTGCTCGAAGGCGCGTCGGCGTTGCAGGGCCGCCAGCAGCAGGCGCAGCCCGCGCCGACCCAGCACCAGGGCGCACCGGCGAACGATCCCGGCGCGGTGTTCACGCGCAAGGTGCTCGGCAATATCGAACGCACGTGGACGGGTGTGTTCAACACGCAGCTGCACGCGCAGTACCAACCGCCGAAGCTCGTGATGTTCACGAACTCGACGCCGACCGCGTGCGGTACCGGCCAGACCGCGATGGGGCCGTTCTACTGCCCGGGCGACCGCAACGTGTATATCGATCTCGGGTTCTATGACGAGCTGCGCAAGCGTTTCGGCGCGGGCGGCGATTTCGCGCAGGCCTACGTGATCGCGCACGAAGTCGGCCATCACGTGCAGAACCTGCTCGGCATTGCCGACAAGGTCGACGCCGCGCGCCGGCGGTCGAGCCAGGCGCGCGCGAATGCGCTGTCGGTGCGGATGGAGTTGCAGGCTGACTGCTTTGCCGGCGTGTGGGCGAACAACGCGCAGCGCGCGAACCAGCGGCTGATGGAACCGGGCGATTTCGAGCAGGGGCTGAAGGCCGCTGCGGCGATCGGCGACGACCGGCTGCAGCAGCAAGGGCAGGGCTACGTCGTGCCGGAAAGCTTCACGCACGGCACCAGCGAGCAGCGCGTGTACTGGCTGCGGCGCGGGATGGACTCGGGCGAGGTGAGCGCCTGCGATACGTTCGCCGCGAACGCACGCTGAAACAAGGCGCGCGCACCTTCGCGCGCCCGTATCGTCCCGGTTGAACCGGTTGAACCGGTTGAACCGGTTGAACCGGTTGAACCGGCTGAACCGGCTGAACCGGCTGAACCGACCACCGCGGCCGGACCGGGACGATTTGCCGATTTGTGCTCACCGGCACTTTTCGGCGCCGGTAGGCTGGCTCGGACGTCGAGATTCGATGCGTTCGCCACCCAGCCGATTCCCCATGCCGACCTTGTCCGTTCCCGCCGACCACGCTCCCGCCGACTGGCAACGCGCGCTGCGCGCATGCGTGGACGCGTTCGACGCGTTTGCGAGCCCGTCGGCGATCGTGTTCTACCGGCTCGACCAGAGCGGCGAGCCGGCCGATTTCGAGCTGTTCGGGATGCCGGAATCGATGCACCGCACCTATGTCGCCCGCTACCGGATGCTCGATCCGCTGCATCCGTCGCGCTGCGCGGCGGGCGAATGCGCGGTCGTCACGCTCGCGTCTCAATTGCCTGACGAACGACGCGCTGCATCCGCGTACTGGACCCGTTTTCTGCGGCGCCACGACGTGGCCGACGTCGTCGAAATCTGGCTGCGCGACGCGGGCCGGACGGTCGGCGCGTTCTCGCTGCTGCGCTTCGACATCGGCGACGCGAACGGCAACCGCACCGCAGGACGGTTCGCCCCCGGCGAGATCGACGCGCTCGCGCGGTTGCAGCCGGTCGCCGAAGCCGCGCTGAGCCCGTTGCTGCGCGCGCGGCGCGGGATCCACCGGATCGGTTGCGAGGAACGGCTGACCTACCGCGAGGAGCAGATCGCGCGGCTCGTGCGCGACGGCCGCTCGAACAAGGAGATCGCGCGCGATCTCGCGCTCGGGCAACCGACGATCAAGACGCACCTGATGCGCATGTACCGCAAGCTCGGCGTGTCGAATCGCACGGAGCTGGTGGGGGCGTTGTTTCTGTAATTCAGCGGATAATCGCGGTCCGGATATCTTCCCTTTCGCGATCGCGGATTCATGAATACCAAACCGCTGCTGGCCATGTTGCTCGCTTTGCTGGGTTCCTCCGCGGCCTTCGCGCAAGCAGGCGATGGCGACGCCTGCATCGTGCTGCAACCGACCCGGATTGCCTCGGACGACGTCGGCGAGGCCGGTGCCTATCCCGGCGACGGGTGGCTCGGACTGGCACCGGACGGAAACCACTGGAAGCTCGCGCCGACCCGCATTCGGTTCGAACCGGCGCAGCCGGACGGCGAGGTCGTCGACATCATGTCCGACCTGAAAAGGGCCGTTGCGCTGTTTCATTGCAAACCGCTCGGGAAGGGCAGGGTCGACGCGGCGAACCTGCGCTTCCCGAGCGACGGAAGGACGATCGATCCTGGCGTCAAGCCGCTGCGTTTCGGTTTTCACGGCCGTCAGTACGCGCTGCGCTACACGGTATCCGGTTCGGTGATTGCCGAAGGCAGCGGCAAGCGGTCGGTCCTGCATGACTTCGGTGGCAGCACGCCGCCATTCCGTGCGTCCCTGATCTGGGCGGGGGATCTCGATCGCGACGGCCGGCCGGACTTCCTGATGGAATTCGAAAGCGACCTCGGCGCCAGCTTCTGCCTGTTCACATCGCACAGCGCCGGGGAAAACGAACTGGTCGGGCTCGCGGGCTGCATGGAGGTCAGTGGCTGACCGGCGCTTCGATCCCGTCATGGTACTGCACGCCGCCCTCGACGTTGTCCAGTACCATGTGCAATCGTCATATCGATAACAATCAAGAAAAGGGCCGGGAACATGGACGTCGCGATCATTGCCGCTTCGTTGTTGGTCATCGCGTTGAGCATTGCGCTGCCGATCTTCATCGTCAGGACCGTCAGAAGCGGGACCTACGACTCGCTGTACTTCCTGATTCCGCTTGCGCTGGGCGTTTATTGGCTGGACTACCAGGCGTACGACTTCCTCGCGTCGATGGCGCACGGTTTCAGAAACTGACGATTCAATGGCCGGGCTTCGGTCCGGCGCCAAAAGCACAGTAGCCCCGGCCGATCACGCGCGTCGCCCCCGGGCCGCCCCGCGGGTTCTCACCCGCCACCTTCCGCCACGCCACGCGCTGCCAATTTGCGCTCACCGGGCGTGATCCCTCGTCGATACAGTGGTCCGACGCCCGCGTGCCTCACCGGCACGCGGTCCAGCCACGACAATCAACGAGACGCCCATGAGCAACACGAACTTCGTCGCCGTCAGCGACACCGTGCGCACCTTCGTTGCGCGCGATTTCGGCCTCTTCATCGACGGTGCCATGCAGCCCGCGCATGCGGCTGCGCGGCTCGACGTGTACGACCCCGCCACGGGCGAGCGGCTCGCGACCGTCGCCGATGCAGACGCACACGACGTCGACCGCGCGGTCGCGAGCGCGAAACACGCATTCGACACGCGCGTCTGGAGCGGGCTGCGGCCGGCCGATCGCGAACGCATCCTGCTGAAACTCGCCGATCTGATCGAAGCCGACGCCGAAACGCTCGCGCAGCTCGAAACGCTGAACCAGGGCAAGTCGATTCACGTGTCGCGCGCGATCGAAGTCGGCGCGAGTGTCGAATACGTGCGCTACATGGCCGGCTGGGCGACCAAGATCACCGGCCAGACGCTCGACGTGTCGATCCCGTTTCCGCCCGGCGCGCGCTATACGGCCTATACGCGCAAGGAGCCCGTCGGCGTGGTCGCCGCGATCGTGCCGTGGAATTTCCCGCTGATGATCGCGGTGTGGAAGCTGGTTCCCGCGCTCGCGGCCGGCTGCACGATCGTGCTGAAGCCGTCGCCGGAAACGCCGCTCACCGCGCTGCGCCTGGCCGAACTCGCACGCGAAGCCGGCGTGCCGCCCGGCGTGTTCAACGTCGTCACGGGCGGCCGCGTCTGCGGCGCGGCGCTCGCGAGCCATCCGTCGATCGCGAAGATCTCGTTCACCGGCTCGACCGCGACCGGCAAGCTGGTCGGCGCGGCGGCCGTGCAGAACATGACGCGCTTCTCGCTGGAGCTCGGCGGCAAGAACCCGATCGTGATGCTCGACGATATCGACGTCGCGCAGGCGCTCGACGGCGTCGCCGCCGGCGCGTTCTTCAACCAGGGGCAGGTGTGCGCGGCCGCGTCGCGCATCTATGTGCATCGCAGCAAGTTCGCGCAGCTCGCGGACGGCCTCGCGGGCGTCGCGCAGTCGATGAAGCTCGGCGCGGGCCTCGACACCACCGCGCAGATCAACCCGCTGGTCTCCGCGCACCATCGCGACAAGGTCGTCGAGCACATCGAAGGCGCACGCCGCGCGGGTCTCACGTTCCTCGCGGGCGGCACGCCGGCCGACGATCTGCCCGGCTATTACGTGAAGCCGGCCGTGATCGCCGATCCGCATCCGGACAGCGCGATCGTGCGCGACGAAGTGTTCGGCCCGGTGATCGTCGTCGTGCCGTTCGACGACGCGGCCGACGCCGTGCGTCTCGCGAACGCGTCGCCGTACGGCCTTGCCGCGAGCATCTGGAGCAACGACCTGAAACGCGTGATGAACCTCGTGCCGCAGATCGAGGCCGGCACCGTGTGGGTGAACTGTCATATCCCGCTCGATCCGTCGATGCCGTTCGGCGGCTACAAGCAATCGGGTATCGGCCGCGAATTCGGCCAGTACGCGATCGAAGGCTTCACCGAAACCAAATCCGTCTGCATCGCGCACTGACGCTGCGCCAATCCCGAAAACCTCGAACCTTGAACCTGAGCGATCAAGGTTCAACCGATCCGACAGTGGAGATTGCAATGAGCTACAACGAAGCGAAATTCTGGCACCCGATGCTGCACCCGAACGAAATGAAACAGCGCAAGCCGATCCGCATCGTGCGCGGCGACGGCTGCTACGTGTTCGACGAGGAGGGGCGCAAGCTCGTCGACGGCGTCGCGGGCCTGTGGAACGTGAACGTCGGGCACAACCGCCAGGAAGTGAAGGACGCGATCGTGCGTCAGCTCGACGAGCTCGAATATTTCCAGCTGTTCGACGGCATTTCGCATCCGCGTGCCGAGGAGCTGTCGAAGAAGCTGATCGACATGCTCGAACCGGAAGGGATGCGCCGCGTGCTGTACAGCTCGGGCGGTTCCGATGCGATCGAGACCGCGCTGAAGATCGCGCGCCAGTACTGGAAGGTGCGCGGCCAGGCCGATCGCACGAAGTTCATCTCGCTGAAGCAGGGCTATCACGGCACGCACTTCGGCGGCGCGTCGGTGAACGGCAACACGGTGTTCCGCCGCAACTACGAGCCGAACCTGCCCGGCTGCTTCCACGTCGAGACGCCGTGGCTGTACCGCAACCCGTTCACGCAGGACCCGGAGGAACTCGGCCGGATCTGCGCGGAAATGCTCGAGCGCGAGATCCAGTTCCAGAGCCCGGACACCGTCGCCGCGTTCATCGCGGAGCCGATCCAGGGCGCGGGCGGCGTGATCGTGCCGCCGGCCAACTACTGGCCGCTGGTGCGCGAGGTGTGCGACCGCTACGGCGTGCTGCTGATCGCCGACGAAGTCGTGACGGGCTTCGGCCGCAGCGGCAGCCTGTTCGGCAGTCGCGGCTGGGGTGTGCGCCCGGACATCATGTGTCTCGCGAAGGGGATTTCGTCGGGCTACGTGCCGCTCGGCGCGACGGTCGTGAACGCACGGATCGAAGATGCATTCGCCGCGAATGCGGACTTCGGCGGCGCGATCATGCACGGCTACACGTACGCCGGCCACCCGGTTGCGTGCGCGGCCGCGATCGCGAGCCTCGACATCGTCGTGAAGGAAGACCTGCCGGCGAATGCGGCGAAGCAGGGCGCGTATCTGCTCGAAGCGCTGCGGTCGTTCCCGGAACGCTTCGCGGCGGTCGGCGAGGTGCGCGGCAAGGGGCTGATGCTCGCGCTCGATCTCGTCGCGAACAAGGACACGCGCGAGCCGATCGATCCGCTGTCCGGCTATGCGAACGCGGTCGCGGAAGTCGCGCGCGAGAACGGCGTGCTGGTGCGTCCGGTCGGCACGAAGATCATCCTGTCGCCGCCGCTCGTGATTCAGCGCGAACAGCTCGACCGGATCGTCGACGCGCTCGCGGCCGGCTTCGAGGCCGTGCCGTTCGCATGACGGCTTGACCCGCATGACCGCATGACGGCAAACCCGCGGCGGCGGGTAAACGCCAGCGCGGGTTTGCCGATTTGCGCTATGACCGGATTATTTTGCCTGCGTATTTTTTCGACATCGGATCACGCCGTGATCGACAGGGGGCCCGGGCATCGAAGCGCTGAAGTACCGCCCGGGGCCGACCGCGAAACATCTGGCCCCGGCCGCTGACGAAGCGCCGGTTCAGGCCAACCAACGAAGGAGACAACGATGTCGGGATGGTCGGGAATGACTGGCGCCGCGGGCGATACGCCCGCCGGCTCGCCGGCTGAAGCGGGCGGCGGCGCCGCATTGAAGGCCGGTGCGGTCGGTTTCCCGACCGCGCTGGCGAGCGCCGTCGGCCTCATCATGGCGAGCCCGGTGATCCTCACCGCGACGTCGGGCTTCGGGATGGGCGGCTGGGCGTTCGCGGTCGCGATGATCATCGCGTTCGTGATGATGCAGGCGCAGGCCACCACGTTCTCCGAAGCCGCCGCGATGCTGCCGACGGCCGGCTCGGTTTACGATTACCTGTCGTGCGGGCTGGGCCGCTTCTGGGCGATCACCGGCACGATTTCCGCGTATTTCCTCGTGCACGTGTTCGCCGGCACCGCGGAGACGATCCTGAGCGGCATCATGGCGCTCGTCAATTTCGAATCGCTGAACGCCGCATTCGAGAAGCACAACAGTTCGTGGCTCGTCGGCGTCGGCCTCGTGGTCACGTTCGCGATCACCAACATCATCGGCATCAAGGTGTTCAGCAAGCTCGAGATCGTGCTGACGGCCGGCATGTGGCTGTCGCTGATGATCTTCGGGATCCTCGGGCTCGCGGCCGCGCCGGCCGTGCATCTCGACGGCTGGTTCGGCGGCTCGGAAGTCGGCACGTCGATCCCGGCCGTGCTGTCGCTGGTCGGGATGGCGATGTTCATGTTCGTCGGTTGCGAGTTCGTCACGCCGCTCGCGCCGGAAATGAAGGCGCCGGGCCGCACGATCCCGCGCGCGATGGCGCTCGGCCTCGTCGGCGTCGCGATCTGCATGTTCCTGTACGGCGCGGCGATCCGGCGCCAGGTCGCGAACGTGCCGGTGAGCCCCGACGGCCTCACGCACCTGCTCGACACGCCGGGCGCGATTCCCGCGTTCGCGCTGCAAGTGCTCGGACCGTTCGGGCGGATCTGGTTCGGCATCGCGTTCCTGTGCGCGGGCGCCGCGACGATCAACACGCTGATGGCCGGGCTGCCGCGCATCCTGTACGGGATGGCGATCGACGGCGCGCTGCCGCGCTGCTTCGCGTACCTGCATCCGCGTTTCAAGACGCCGGTGGTCGGCATCGTCGCGGCGGCGATCGTGCCGATCGTCCATGCGTGGCTGATCAACGGCAATCTCGACAGCATCCTGCATCTCGTGCTCGCCGCGACCTGCGCGTGGGGCACCGCGTACCTGCTCGTCACCGCGTCGGTCGTGATGCTGCGCATCCGCCGCCCGGACCTGCCGCGGCCGTACCGTTCGCCGCTGTTCCCGCTGCCGCAGATCGTGTCGAGCGTCGGCATCGTGCTCGCGATCTGGTACATCACGCCGCCCGGCATGAACCCTCGGGACATCTACGTGCCGTTCGGCGCGATGCTCGGGCTCACCGCGCTGTACGCTCTGTTCTGGACGCTCGTCGTGCAGCGCCGGCATCCGTTCAAGCCGGTGCCGGTCGAGGACGTGCTGCGCAACGAGCACGTCGCATCGTGAAGGCCGTGCTTGCCCGGTGGCGCGCGGCGCCCGATGCGCCGCCGCGCGGCCATCGGCCCGGCGCGATCGCCGCGCGTGTGCTCGCCGACTTGCGGGCCGTGCGCGATGCAGACGGTGGCGTCGGCGTCGGTGGCGTCACGGCGCGGCTGCCGAACGGCGTGCGTGTGAGCGTCGACGAGCGCGTCGAGCGCCAGTTCCTGATGCATACGGTCAGCGTGAAGGTGACGGCAGTCGCCCGCGGCCCGGCCGCGCAGGGCAGCGCGCGCGTGCGGCAGACCGGCTGGCTGCGCCGCACCGGCATCGATGCGATGCCCGTGCCCGGATGCGACCCTCTCTTCATCGACACGCTGGCCGCGCTGCTTGCCGAGCCGGCGCTGGCCGACGCGCTGCGGCCGCTGCACCTGACCGACTGCACGATCGACGCGCGCGACGGCCGCTGGACGCTCGCGATCGTGCCGTTCGGCGGCAGCGAGGTCGTGAACCGGATGCCGTCGTTTCGCCGCTATGTCAGGCTGATCGACGAGCAGGCCGCCGCGCTGTCGGCGGCCTGTCTTGCGTTCGAAACCGCACTACGCAGGATTTTGCGAGGGTAAGCTATGGCGATGCGTGCCGCGCGAACCCGGCGGCCGCATCCAGCACCCAAGGGTTTTACCGGAGACGCCGATGCTGTTCCAGTCACGCTCACACGAAGACGTGCACGATCACGGGCTCGCGATCGCCGGCTGGCATCAGGTCTACCGGCAAATGACGCCGGGCCCCTTCAAGGGCACCGTCACGCAGGTGCTGTACGACGATTTCCACTTCTTTCGCGAGACGACCAACCGGCGCGTCGCGCAAACCGGGCTCGCGCCGGTCGGGCGCACGTCGCTCGCGGTGCCGCTGTCCGTGCCGCTCGCGGGCACCTTCCAGGGCCAGCCGGTCGACGGCTATGCGCTGCTCGCGCTGCGCGCCGGCGAGGATTTCGAATTCCACACGCCGGAAGGGATGGGGCTCGTCGGGATCAGCGCCGCGTCCGACATGGTCGACGAGCTGTGCGAAGCCGAATTCGGCGCGGCCGCCGCGCGCAGGCTGCGGCACGTGACGCGGCTATCCGATGCGCAGGGCGTCGCGCTCGGCGTGCGGCTGTCGGCGCTGATCGACGATGCCCAGCGCAACCCGGGCTGCCTCGAATATGCGGCCACCCGCAAGATGTTTCGCGACGCGATGCTCGGCATGTTCCTCGATGCGCTCGAACAGGGCATCGGCGTCGAGCGCCGCGACATCACGCACGCCACCTACAGCGATATCGTGAGCCGCTGCGAGAAGCATCTGCGCGAGCGGCCCGAAGAACCCGTCACCGTGCTCGAACTGTGCCGCGCGCTGCGCTGCAGCCGCCGCACGCTGCAAACGAGCTTCCAGCGCGTGGCCGACGTCACGCCGGTCGGCTACCTGCGCACGATCCGGCTGAACGCGGTGCGTCGCCTGCTGCGCACGACGCCGGTGCAGCAGCTCGGCGTCGGCGAAGCCGCCGCGAGCTGGGGCTTCACGCACCTCGGCTATTTCGCGCGCGAGTATCGCGACCTGTTCGGCGAGCTGCCGTCGCAAACCTTGCGTCCCGAATGACGTCTTCCCGCCGTGGCGGCGTCGCCGCGCGCCGTCATGTATCGCCCGTCCTCGTCACCATTTGCTGATTTGGGATAGAGGTCCGGAATTTTCGCTGGATAAAGTCCTGCCACCCATATCGACAACACCATCGATTTGCACTGCGAATCGATGAACATTGAGGGGCGGGACATGAAGAACGGGCGACGACTGACCGCGGCCGCGGCCGCGGCCGCGGCCATGCTGGCTTGCGTGCATGCGGCACATGCGCAGACTTCGGGGAGCGTGACGCTGTACGGCACCGTGGACACCGGCATCATCTACTCGACGAACCAGCAGTTCACGCGCGCCGACGGCAGCACGGGCGGCGGCCATGCGTGGCAGATGGGCGGCGGCAACCTCGTGCCGTCCCGCTTCGGCTTCCAGGGCGCCGAGCCGCTCGGCGGCGGCCTCGACGCGGTATTCACGCTCGAGCAGCAGTTCCTGTCGGCGAGCGGGCAGGCGCTGCAGGGCGGCACCGCGTTCAGCCGGCAGGCGTGGGTCGGGCTGCGCCAGGACGGGATCGGCACGCTCGGCCTCGGCCGGCAATACGACTCGTACACCGACATGCTCGGCGCGTACGTGTCGAGCAACAACTGGGCGACGCCGTACGGCTCGCATCTCGGCGACGTCGACAACCTGAACGCCGCGTTCAATTTCAACAACGCGGTGAAATTCACCAGCGCCGATTTCAACGGGCTCACGTTCGGCGGCACGTTCAGCTTCGGCGGGCAGGCCGGCGATTTTTCCGCGAAGCGCGGCTATGCGGTGGCCGCGACGTACACGCGGGCGCCGGTGGCGTTCTCGGTCGGCTACCTCGACCTGCATCAGCCGCTCGACGCGGCGCTCGGCGGCGCGAGCGGCTATATCGGCGATTTCGCGTGCAGCAACCCGGGCGCGATGTATTGCCTGCTGCAGGATGCCGGCTCGATGCGCGCGTTCGGCGCGGGCGGGTCGGTCACGCTCGGCGCGGCGACGGTCGCGCTGACCTACACGCATACGCGTCTCGGCGACAGCCGCTATTTCTCGACCGCCGCGCAGCCGCGCACGCAGGCGTTCACGTTCGACATCGGCGAGCTGAACGTCACGTACATGTTCACGCCGGCGCTGCAAGGCGGCGTCGCGTATATCTTCAACGCCGCGCATACCGCCGGGCGCGGCACGACGCGGTTCCACCAGTTGAACGTCGGCACGAACTACAGCCTGTCGAAGCGCACCGCGCTGTATGCGGTCGCGATCGGCCAGATCGCGAGCGGCGCGGGGCTCGGCACCGACGCGGACGGAAACGCGGCGAACTATGCGCAGATTCCGGTGCTCGCGAACAGCAATTCGAGCCGGCAACTGGCGGTGATGGCCGGGATCCGCGTGAACTTCTGATCTGGCCGGGGAGGTCCGGCCGGGGGCAACGATGGCCCCGCGGCGCGGGGCAGTCGGGCGGATCGGCTGCTTCTCCCGCCGCGTGCCATAAATTCTTAACGATCGGCGTGAACAATGGCGTTCGCATCAGGCGGCCAGCCGCATCCCCCGCGTTGCACACGTGTGCAACGCCTGGCCGTCCCGCCACCACGCCGAACGAGAGAGACCCCATGACCCTGCTGAGCCGCCTGCGCGCGCTGTCCGCCGCCGTTGCGCTGTCCTTCGCCGCCACGCATGCCGTGGCTGCGGATCTCGTCATCGCAGGCCGCGACGACATCTACGGCAAGGGCCTGGCCGACGCCGTCGCCGGCTTCACCAAGCTGCACCCGGGCACTGACATCGAGCTGCTCAAGCTGCCGAACGCGAACCTGTACCAGAAGCTCAAGCTGTCGATGCGCGAAGGCACCGGGGCGTACGACCTCGTGATGATGGACGACACGTGGGCGCCCGAATTCATCGGTAACGGCTGGCTGAAGCCGCTGCCCGCGTCGCTCGCGGACGCCGACCTCGTGCCGTCCGCCGTCGCGCTCGGCCGCAATGCGGCCGGCGCGCTGTACGCGCTGCCGATCGTCGGCAACGTCGAGATGTTCGCGTACCGCAAGGATCTGCTCGCGAAGTACAAGTTGCAGCCGCCGCGCAACTGGGACGACGTGCTGAAGATCGCGCAGACCGTCGGCGGCGCGGACAAGAGCGTGTCGGGCGTCGTGTTTCGCGGCACGAAGGGCAACCCGGTCGTCACGGGCTTCCTGCCGATCCTGTGGGCGTACGGCGGCGACGTGTTCGACCATGCCGGCAACGTGACGATCGATTCGCGCGAGGCGCAGGCCGCGCTGAAGACGTTCCTCGCGCTGAAGGCGTTCGCGCCGAAGGACGTCGACGTGTACGGCGCGGCCGAAGTGCGCGACGCATTGCAGCGCGGCACGGCCGCGCAGTCGATCGAGGTGTGGCCGGCATGGGTGCCGGCGCTCGACGATCCGAAGCAGTCGCGCGTGGTCGGGCAGATCGCGCTGCAGCCGCCGCCGGGACAAACCTCGGGCCCGGCGCCGATGCTCGGCATCTGGCAGATGGGCATTCCGAAGGATGCGCCGCACGCGAAGCTCGCGCAGGACTTCCTCGCTTACCTGAGCGCGCGCGATACGCAGACGCGCCTCGCCGGCATCGGCATTCCGCCGACCCGCCGCAGCGTGTTCAACGATCCGGCGCTGGTGCGCCAGTACCGGTGGTATCCCGATCAACTGAAGGCGCTCGAGGCCGGCCGTGCGCGGCCGCGCGTGAAGGACTGGCAGCAGGTCGAGAGCATTCTCGGCGACCAGCTGCAGCTTGCGCTGACGGGGCAGGCCGCGCCCGACGCCGCGCTGCGCCAGGCGCAGCAGAAGATCGCGCAGGCGACGGCCGCGGCCGGCAAGTGACCGCGCACGTCGATCCGTCGGCCGGAGGTCGCGCATGAAAGCGTTCGGCCGCAGCCTGCCGTTCGTCGCGCTGCTCGGGCCCGCGCTGCTGGTGCTCGCCGCGTTGGCGCTGTATCCGGTCGCGCAGGTGCTGATCGACTCGTTCTGCCGGGTCGATTACTCGGCGGGCCGCCGCGCGTTCGCGGGGCTCGCGAACTATCGCGCGGTGCTCGGCGACGAGGCATTTACGGCCGGCTTCGGCAACACGCTGCGCTTCACGATCGTCGCGTCGCTCGCCGAAGTCGCGCTCGGCTTCGGCCTCGCGCTGCTGTTCGTGCGCGCGTTTCCGGGGCGACGCATCGCGCTGCCGCTCGCGATCCTGCCGATGATGCTGTCCACGCTCGTGTGCTCGGCGATCTGGCGCAACTGGCTGAACTTCGACGGGTTCCTGAACGCGCTGCTCGCGGCGTTCGGCATCGAAGGCGTGCGCTGGCTGTCCGATCCGCATCTCGCGCTGTGGTCGCTCGCGCTCGTCGACGTGTGGCAGTGGACGCCGATGGCGTTCCTGATCGTGCTGGCCGGGCTGCAGTCGATCCCGCAGGAGCTGTACGAAGCCGCGCGCACCGACGGCGCGAGCGAGTGGCAGTGCCTGCGCGACATCACGCTGCCGCTCGCGGCGCCGCAGATCGGCCTCGCGCTGCTGCTGCGCTCGATCGACACGTTCAAGCTGTTCGACAAGGTCTATGCGCTGACGGGCGGCGGCCCCGGCAATGCGACGCAGACGCTGTCGACCTATATCTACGACACGGGCTTCCGCTTCTTCAACGTCGGGCCGGCGAGCGCCGCGTCGGTGCTGATGCTGGCGGCGTCCGCGCTGCTGGTCTCGGGGTACGTATGGCAGACGGTTCGCAAGCGGCGCGCATGACGACGCAAGCCGCAGGCATCTCGCACGCGCGAACGGGTGCCGCATTCGGTCGCGCGATGCCGTGGGCGCTACGCGTCGTCGCGCTCGCGCTGTTGCTGCTGCCGTGCCTGTGGATGGCCGGCGCGGCCTTCATGCCGACGCTCGAACGCCTCGATCATCCGTTGCGGATCTGGCCGGCCGCGCCGACCTTCGAGCATTTTGTGTCGGTGTGGTCGAACGGCATCGGCGCGCCGCTCGCCAATTCGCTGCTGGTCGGCTTTGGCACGACGCTGCTTGCGCTGGCGCTCGCGTTTCCGGCTGCATACGCGCTCGTGCGGCTGCGGTTTCCGGCGCGGCTCGACCTGCTGTTCCTGGTGCTCGTGCTGGCGTTGAAGCTGATGCCGCCGATCACGATCGCGGTGCCGCTGTTCGCGCTCGCGAAGCGGCTGCACCTGCTCGATTCGACGCTCGGCCTGATGCTCGCGTATCAGATCTATGCGTTGCCGATGGCGATCTGGATGCTGCTCGCGTTCGTGCGCGACGTCCCGATCGAATACGAGGAAGCGGCGTGCATCGACGGCGCGGGGCTCGCGCGGCGGCTCGTGCAGATCGTGCTGCCGCTGTGCGCGCCGGGGCTGATCGCGACCGCGATCTTCGTGTTCATCGCGGCCTGGAACGAATTCCTGATCGCGCTACTGTTCGTGTCGACGCCGAGCCGCTTCACGCTGCCGCTCGCGATTGCCGGCTACGTGACGGAGAACGGCATCGACTGGGGCGACCTGATGAGCGCGGGGCTGATGGCGTCGCTGCCGACGCTGGCCGTGGCCGGCTATGTGCAGCGCTACCTGTTACGCGGGTTCGCGGGCGGGTTGAAGTGACGCGCGGCGTCGCCGCGCCCGGTCTTGCATTGTCACGCGCAACTGTCCCGCACCACCTGCGTGACCGGCACGACGCGCGTGCGCGACGGGCCGTCGAACGTCTGCATCCGGTCGGCGAGCAAGTCGATCGCCGCATGCGCGAGGCCGCGCGTGTCCTGCCGCAGCGTCGTGAGCCGATACGCATCGTATTCGGCGGCCGGAATGTCGTCGAAGCCGATCACGCGCAGGTCGTCCGGTACGCGCAAGTCGAATTCGCGGCGTGCGACGTCGATCACGCCGAGCGCGAGCAGGTCGGACGAACAGAACACGCCGTCGGGCCGCTCGCCGGCCGCGAACAGTTGCCGCGCGGCGTCGATCCCGCTGGCATGGGTGTCGGACGGCGTGTCGAGCATGCGTACGAGCGTCGCGTCGAACGCGTCGTGTGGCCCGATCGCCTGCTCGAACGCCGTGGCGCGCGACCGCGCGCTGTAGCTCGTGCCGCGCGGCCCGACGAACGCGAGCCGGCGCGCGCCGGCCTGCACGAGCCGCTGCGCGGCATGGGCGGCGCCCGCCGTGTTGTCGCTGACGACTACATCCGCGCCCGGCAGGTTCGCTTCGCGGTTGATCATCACGACCGGAATCCGGTGTTCGAGATACTGCTGCGCGACCGACAGCGGTGGCGACGCGGACGTCATCACGAGGCCCGCGATCCGGTAGCTGAGCAGTTGTTCGAGCGATTGCCGGACCTGGCGCGGATCTTCCGCATTGGTCACGAGCGGCGTGAGCGCGCGCTGCCCGAGTGCGGCCATCAGGTCCGACAGCAGCCGCGCGCGGAACGGGTTCTCGAACCCGGCCGTCACGACGCCGATCATGCTGCTGCGCTGCGTGATCATGTCGCGCGCGATCAGGTTGACCTGGTAGCCCAGCGCACGCGCGGCGACCATCACGCGTTCGCGCGTTTGCGGCGCGATGCTCGCCGTCGGCGAGAACGCGCGCGACACCGCGGAGCGCGACACGCCGGCCCGCGCCGCGACATCCGACGCCGTCACCCACGGTTTTCTTTCCTTGTCATTCATCGATTCATGATTCCTTCGAGCCACGATACGTGCATGCCGCCTGCCGACTGGATGTCGGCGCTCGACGACGCGCGGCCGCTGCATACGCTGATCCTACCGGGCAGCCATGACACCTGTGCGTATACGG
The DNA here is from genome assembly GCF_902832865.1 of Burkholderia sp. BCC0397. NCBI lineage: Bacteria > Pseudomonadati > Pseudomonadota > Betaproteobacteria > Burkholderiales > Burkholderiaceae > Burkholderia > Burkholderia sp. BCC0397. Next base: position 256,647 of record NZ_CADFDL010000005.1, read on the forward strand.
TCGACGATCGGCTGGTGCGCACGCAGCGTGCGCCGCTCGATGCGCAGCTCGCGCATGGCGTGCGGCTGCTCGACATCCGCTGCCGGCACGTGCGCGATGCGTTCGACATCCATCACGGCGGCATCGCGCTCGGCATGACGTTCGACGACGTGCTGGCCACCTGTACGCGCTTTCTCGACGCGCATCCGCACGAATGCATCGTGATGTCGGTGAAGGACGAGTGGCCGGCGCATGCGTGCACGCGCAGTTTCGATGCGACGTTCGACGCGCATCGCGCGCGTCATCCGCGGCTGCGCTGGCATGCCGGCGGCACGCTGCCGACGCTCGGCGACGTGCGCGGCGCGGTCGTGCTGCTGCGGCGCTTTCGCAGTGGCCGGCCGCTCGGCATCGACCTGACCGCGTGGCCCGACAACGCGACGTTTACGATCGACCATCCGGACGGCGCGTTCGTGATCCAGGACGAATATCGCGTACCGGTGGCCGCGTCGATCGCATGGAAGTGGCGCGCGATCGACGCGCTGCTGACGCATCTGCCGTTGCCGGACAGCGGCCGCTGGGCGCTCAGTTTCTGCAGTGGCACGGGGATGGGGGCGAATCCGTCGGTAGTCGCACACGGCGATGGCCGGGTGCAGGGCATTCATGCGCGACTGGCCGAGCGCTTGCGCGAGCAGCGCGGCCCGTACGGCGCGGTGCTGCTCGATTTCTGCGATGACGACGACTGGGCGCTGGTGCGCGCGCTGATCGAATGCAACGATCACACGCCGGAGCAGGGCGTCTGGCGCAAGGCGTTTCGCTGTTAGTGGGCGGAGAGTCGCCGCGGACTACCGCGTCCGGACCGCGTGGATCGGGCATTCGAAATCGTTCGAAACGATACGTCTGAAGTTTCGCTTATAGTGACGGCCGTTCCAGACTGCCTGCCTGAATTGCCGTCATGCCTGCATCGATCCTGATTCGCCCCGCCACGCGGGAAGACGCGGCCGCGATGGCCGCCGTGGAAGTCGCCGCCGCGCAGCGGTTTCGCGCGATCGGCATGGCCGACATCGCCGACGGCGAGCCGACCGATGCGGCCGCCGTGCGCGTGCGGATCGACGACGGTCGCGCGTATGTCGCGGTCGATCCGCACGGCACGTGCGTCGGATTCGCGTTCTACCGGCTGCTCGATGCGCAGCGGCTGTATCTGGAGGAACTGGACGTCGCGCCGTCGCATGCCGGACAGCGGATCGGCGCGCGGCTGATCGAGCAAGTGATGGCGCGCGCGGCGCGGGAGCACGTCGAGCAGGTGGTGCTGTCGACGTTCCGCGACGCGCCGTGGAACGCGCCGTACTACGCGCGCCTCGGTTTCCGGATCATCGACGACGCAGCGCTCGACGACGCGCTGCACGCGATCCGCGCGCACCACATCGCGCTCGGTCTCGACGAAACGCAGCGCGTGTTCATGCGGCGCGCCGTGGTGGCCTGATGCACGATGCGGACCGATTCCGGCGTAGTCAGCCCCGCGTGCCGCTCCCGAACGAACGCGACGCGAACGCAGCGTCGATGTACGCGAGAAAATCCGTTGCGGGGCGCGTTAACTGCAGGCCGGGCGGCGTGAGCCGATAGAACTGCAGAGGTGGCGGCGACAGCGGCAGCGGGAGCGGCGTGAGCGCCTGGCCGAACACGGTTTCCGACAGCGAGTGCCGGGTCCACGAGAAGATGGCATCCGTCGTGAGAAGCAGGCTGTAGAACAGCGCATACGACGTGCAGCGCGTGATGCAGCGCGGCGCCGGCAGGCCCGCGTGCGCATGGAGATCGCGAATGTGCGTCGGAAAATTGTCGCTCGCATCGGTGTGGATCCACTCGGCATCGCGTAGCGCGTCCAGCGATGTCGCGCCGGCGAAACGCCCGTTCTCGCGGGTGACGAATGCCGTGTCGAAGGCGCGGATCGTCTTCACGTCGGCGGACTCGGCGACCGTACCGGTGATGGCCGCGAACGCGAGATCGAGGGTCCGGCTGTGCAACTGTTCGGTCAACTGACTGAACGATAGTTCGCGCAGTTCGCACTCGACATGCGGCCAGTGGCGTCGAAATTCGGCATAGGCGTGCGCGAACCCCGTTATCGCGACGATCGGCGTGAAGCCGAGCACCAGCCTGCCTTCACGCAGCCCTTTCAGATGCGCCATGTCGTCGCGCGCACGCTCGAGTTCCCGCACGACTGCATGCGCGCGGCCGAGCAATACGTCGCCTTCCGGCGTCGGCACGACACCCCATGGCTTGCGTTCGAGAAGCACCACGCCGAATTCGCTTTCCAGTTCCTGAATCGCCTTGCTGACGGCCGGCTGGCTGACGTGCATCGTTTTCGCGGCAGCCTTGATGCTGCCCGCCGTGGCCACTGCGACCAGCGCGCGCAATTGATGGTTTTTCATGATGCGGAGGATATAACCAAATCTTATCCGTATCAAAATTGATGTGTTTTTTGACCCGATGGGTCTCTCCATACTTGGCCGCAGCGGTTGCGATGCAGCCGATCCAATGGAGCCAGACATGACGCAGGACCTTGCCCGGACGCTCGCGGCGATCCGTGAAACCGCCCCCCGCTTTGTCGCGATCCGACGCGACATCCATGCCCACCCGGAGCTCGGTTTTGCCGAAACCCGCACCGCGCGGCTCGTCGCCGCGCAATTGGCCGAATGGGGCTACGACGTGACGACCGGCATCGGCGGCACCGGCGTGGTCGGCCGGTTGCGGCGCGGTACGTCGTCGCGCACGCTCGGCTTGCGCGCCGACATGGACGCGCTGCCGATCCGGGAAGAAACGGGCCTACCCCATGCGAGCACGGTCGCCGGGACGATGCACGCATGCGGTCATGACGGCCATACGGCAATCCTGCTTGCGGCTGCTCACTATCTGGCCGGACAGGGGCGCTTCGACGGCACGCTGAACGTGATCTTTCAGCCTGCGGAGGAAGGACTTGGCGGCGCGAGGCGAATGATCGAGGAGGGCCTGTTCGAGCGCTTTCCCTGCGAGCGCGTCTATGCGCTGCATAACGCGCCTGGCGTACCGGTCGGTCATTTCGCGTTGCGCTACGGAGCGATGATGGCGTCGTCCGATTCGGTGACGATTACCGTGACGGGCAAGGGCGGGCACGGCGCGATGCCGCAGCACGCGAGCGATCCAATCGTTGCGGCGGCGAACATCGTGACCGCGCTGCAATCGATCGTCGCCCGCAACATCGATCCGGCCAAGGCGGCCGTGGTGACCGTCGGTACGTTCCATGCCGGCACGGCCCCGAACGTGATTCCGGAGACCGCGACGCTGCAACTGTCGGTCCGCTCGCTCGATGCGGCCACGCGCGACGAGGTCGAGGCGCGGATTCGCCGGATCGCCGACGCGCAGGCGCAGGCCTACGGGACCGTTGCGCAGGTCGATTATCAGGCTATCTCGCGCGTGGTCGTCAACGACGCCGCCGCCGCGGATCTCGCGGTCGAGACGATCACGGCGCTCGCCGGCGCCGGTGCGTTCACGCTGCTTGCCGACGGTGTGATGGGCAGCGAGGATTTTTCATGGATGACGGAACGCGTGCCGGGTTGCTACGTGATGCTCGGCAACGGTATCGATTCGCACGGCGGCTGCTCGGTTCACAACCCGGGCTACGACTTCAATGACGAGGCGCTCGGCTGGGGCGCCGCCTATTTCGTCGGCGTCGCGGAACGCTTCCTGGCCGCGGTCTGACGAGAGCGTCGGCCCGTCGCGGAAATTCGGAATTTTCCCGATGAAAAATAAGGAAAACGAATGAAGAAGAGACTGACATGGGGCGCGGCGTGTCTGGCGCTGGGCACCGGCAGTGCCTGCGCGGCGCCGTATCAGGACGTACTCCTCGCGGCGGTGCCGGAGTTCAATGGCGGGTTGAAGGAGGGCGTGGCGCTGTACGGCTCGGTCGACATGGGGATCAACTACCAGACGGTGGGTGGACGGTCGATGTGGCAGACCCAGAGCGGCGGCGAGTGGACGTCGAAATTCGGCTTCTTCGGGCGCGAGAATCTCGGAGGCGGGTGGCGCGCCGAATTCAATCTCGAAAGCGGTTTTCTCGCGAACAACGGCGCGCAGCAGGATACGCAGTCGTTCTTCAACCGGCAGTCGTGGATCGGCCTCATGTCCGACCGCTACGGCCGGTTGCGAGTCGGCAAGCAGATCGGCACGGGGCTGCCGCTGTTCATCGACGTGTTCGGCTCCGTGGGTACCAATTCGGTTTACACGTGGCTCGGCGCGGCCGCCGTGCAGACGGCGCGCGGCGTCGGCTACAACAGCGACCTCGGACCGGGCGCGACGCAACTGCCGGCACGCGTCGACAACGCGATGACCTATCGCACGCCGATCGTGGCCGGCACCACGACGCTGATGCTGATGTACGCGCCCAGCAATGTCGCGGGGCGCGCACCGGCCGCGTCCGCGCAGGGCGCGCTGCTGCAGTGGTACAACGGCACGACCTATCTGGCGGCGAGCTACAACCAGGTGTGGGGCGTCAACGGCGCGAGCACGGTACGCAACGACCTGTACGGGCTCGGCGCCGTGTACGACACGGGGCGGCTCGTGCTGTCCGCGTCGTTCAATCAATATGCGCCGAAACTTGCCGGCGACGGGATCGCACGCGTGTACACCCTTGGCACGATCGTGCCGTTCGGCGTGAATGCGGTTCGCGCGTCCGTCGTCTATCGCGATACGTCGGGCGTGCGCGATGCCGCCGGCCGGCCGGCGAAGGATTCGGCGCTTGGCGTCATGCTCGGCTACGACTACCTGTTGTCGAAACGTACCGGCCTCTACGCGCGGGGAGGGTTCATCCGAAACTACGGCATGTCGACCGTGCTGCTGAACGGCAATCCGTTGCCGACCGAGCCCGGCGGTACGACGCCGCGCACCGGCACGACGCCCGTGACGGTGTCGCTCGGGATGTATCACAACTTCTGAACGAGGGCTTCCGATGAGCACCCTGAATCGCGCGGCTGCCGCGCAGACAATCGACGCGCGACGCGCGATGCGGCGGACCGTCGCCGCGGCTGCGCTCGGCAACGGACTCGAATTCTTCGACTTCACCGTTTACAGCTTCTTCGCGGTGCTGATCGGCCGGCTGTTCTTTCCGGCGTCCAGCGATGCGGGTGCGTTGATGCTGTCGCTTGCGACATTCGGCGTCGGTTTCGTTGCGCGGCCGCTCGGCAGCGTCGCGATCGGCGCGTATGCGGATCGTGTCGGGCGCAAGCCCGCGCTGGTGCTGACCGTCGCGCTGATGGCGCTCGGTACCGGCATCATCGGATTCGCGCCGACCTACGCGCAGATCGGCATCGCGGCGCCGCTGCTGATCGTGATCGGCCGGCTGCTGCAGGGTTTTTCGGCAGGTGGCGAGGTCGGGGCCGCAACGACGTTGCTGATGGAGTCGGGCGGCGCCCGTCGGAGCGGCGAACTGGTCAGTTGGCAGATGGCCAGCCAGGGCGGCGCGGCGCTCGCCGGCGCGCTCGTCGCGTTGACGCTGTCGCGCTGGCTGCCGCCCGATGCGCTGCAAGGCTGGGGCTGGCGTGTGCCGTTCGTGCTCGGCCTGCTGATCGGGCCGGTCGGGTTTTATCTGAGACGCCATCTCGACGACACGCTGCCGCATGAGGCAGCGAACGCTCCGCGTGTCAGCCGCCGCATTCCGTGGCGGCAGGTCGCGGCCGGCACGTTGCTGGTGATCGGCGGCACGTCGACGATGTATACGATCGTGTTCTTCCTGCCGTCGTTCCTGACGCTGACACTCGGCATGCCCGCTTCCGTCTCGTTGCTGTCCGGCTGCACGGCGGGCGGGGTGATGCTGGTCGGCTCACCGTTCGCAGGCCGGTTCGCGGACCGCCTGCGCCGCCGCAAGCCGATGCTGCGAACGGTGTGCGCGATCTCGACGGCACTCGTGCTGCCGGCGTTTCATGCGATGCGCACATGGCCGTCGGTCTTCACCGTGCTGGCGGTCGTGATCGTGCTGATCGGTCTGATGACGCTGTCGAGCCCCGCGGGCTTCGTGATGATTCTCGAAGCCTTGCGACCCGAAGTCCGTGCGACGTCGCTCGGGATGATCTATGCGCTGGGCGTGACGATCTTCGGCGGTTTCGCGCAGTTGATCGTCAGCGCGCTGTGGCGTGCGACGGGCAGCTTCTATGCGCCGGCCTGGTACGTGCTCGGCGGCGGGGTGGCGACGCTCGTCGGCCTGGCGTTGTTTCGCGAGGAAACGGCACGCTGACACGGCGTGTCCAGGCGACGGGAAGGGCGCGGCGCACGGGCTGTGCGCCGCGTGTGTCGTCTACCGTCAGGCCGCGTCGCTCAGCGCCGGGTAGTCGGTGTAGCCCGTTTCGCCTTCCGCGTAGAACGTCTCCGGCACCGGCTTGTTGAGCGGCGCATCGATTTCGAGGCGGCGCGGCAGGTCCGGGTTCGCGATGAACAGCTTGCCCCACGCGATCGCGTCGGCGCTGCCGCTCGCGAGCGCGGCCTGCGCGGTATCGAGCGTGAACTGCTCGTTCGCGATCAGCGGGCCGCCGAACGCTTCCTTCAGGCGCGGGCTCAACTGGTCGCCCGAATACGATTCGCGCGTGAAGATGAACGCGATCTTGCGGCGGCCGAGTTCGCGCGCGACATAGCCGAACGTGGCCGCCGGATCGGAATCGCCCATCGTATGCGCGTCGCTGCGCGGTGCGAGGTGCACGCCGACCCGGCCGGCGCCCCACACGTCGATCGCCGCGTCGACCACTTCGAGCAGCAGGCGCGCGCGATTCTCGATCGGGCCGCCGTACGCATCGGTGCGGCGATTGGTGCTGTCCTGCAGGAACTGGTCGAGCAGGTAGCCGTTCGCGCCGTGGATCTCCACGCCGTCGAAGCCCGCCGCCTTCGCGTTCTCGGCCCCCTTGCGGTACGCGGCGACGATGCCCGGAATTTCGTCGAGTTCGAGTGCGCGCGGCGTCACGAACGGACGCGGCGGACGCACCAGGCTCACGTTGCCGCCCGCGGCGATCGCGCTCGGCGCGACCGGCAGGTCGCCGTTCAGGAACATCGGATCGGAGATCCGGCCGACGTGCCAGAGTTGCAGCACGATGCGCCCGCCGGCCGCGTGCACGGCCTGCGTGATCTGCTTCCAGCCTTCGACCTGCTCGTCGGACCAGATGCCCGGCGTGTCGGCATAGCCGACGCCTTGCGGCGTGACCGACGTCGCTTCGGTAATGATCAGGCCGGCCGACGCGCGCTCGGCGTAGTAGCGCGCCATCAGCGCATTCGGCACGCGCGCCGCGCCCGCACGGGAGCGGGTGAGCGGCGCCATCACGATGCGGTTCGGTAGGGTCAGGTCGCCGAGGGTAACGGGATCGAACAGCGTGGGCATGGAGATAACCTCTTCACGAAAGGCGGGGAAGCCGTCGCGTTATGTGCGATGGCGTCCCGCATGGCCGGTTCGGCCGTTGGCTAGAGTTCGCGGCGCAGGGCGTCGTGAAATGCGTCGATGACGGCCTCGTTGCGCTGGAAGAACGCCCACTGCCCGATCCGCGTCGACGTCACGAGCCCCGCGCGCTGCAACGTGGCGAGGTGCGCGGAGACGGTCGACTGCGACAGCCCGCAGCGCGCGTCGATCTGGCCCGCGCAGACGCCGTGTTCGTACGGCAGCGTCTGTTGCGGAAAATGCTCGCCGGGCGTTTTCAGCCAGACGAGGATCTCCCGGCGCACGGGGTTCGAGAGCGCTTTCAGGATCGCGTCGATGTCGAGTTCGGTCGGCATGGAAGGAGTGGGTGTTTCGGTCAGGCAAACGGGTATCGTCGATGGGCGAATCTTATATCGTATTTTGACGATATGTCTGAAAGCACTGTCGGCAATGGGGTTGATAGCGTGCGGCGATCGCGGGGGCGGATCAATCCGGGCAAAGCGCCGTCAACGCGGCCGCGCGGTTTCAGGTCATCTCGTCGACGATCCCATATCCCCACCCGCGTAACATACGTGGCATCGCGCTTTGCTGACGGAGTCCTTTCATGTCTGTTCGGGTCGTCATATTCGATTTCGACCTGACGCTGGCGGATTCGTCCGCCGCGATCATCGCGTGCACCGCGTACGCGCTACATCAGCTCGGCGCCGCCGGCCCGACGCCCGCACAGATCGGCGCCGTGATCGGGCTGCCGCTGCCGGACATGTTCCGTTCGTTGACGGGCGAAACCGTGGCGGCGCGGGCCGATGCGTTCGCGCGGTACTTCGTCGCGCGCGCCGACGAAATCATGGTGCCCGGTACCCGCATCTATCCCGAAGTGCCGCCGCTGCTTGCGGCGTTGCGCGAGCAAGGGCTTGCCGTCGCGATCGTGTCGTCGAAGTTTCGCTACCGGATCGAGGCGATTCTCGAACGCAACGGCTTGCAATCGCTGGTCGACGTGCTGATCGGCGGAGAAGACGTACAGCGCCACAAGCCGGACCCGGAAGGGCTCGCGCAGGCGCTGGCGCGGCTGGGTTTGTCTGCCGCCGCGGCGGTCTACGTCGGCGACCACGCGGTGGACGCGCAGGCGGCCGAGCGTGCCGGCGTGCCGTTCGTCGGCGCGGTGAGCGGCATGACGTCGTTCGACGCGTGGGCGCGCGCCGGCAAGCACGCGGTGCCGACGCATATCGGCGAACTGGCCGGCATCGTGTAGCAGATGCAGCGCCGATCGGGCGAAGCGTGTGCCGACGTCGAACGCGGTGCGCAACCGGCCGGCTGACCCGTTTCCGCAACGGGCCGGCGGCGCGCGACGGATTCTGCGACCATCGCCGTTAAAGCGATATCCGCCACTCGATCCGCCGCCATGTCCGTCATTTCCGTTGCCTTTGCAAGCATCCGGCGCTCACGCGTGTTGCCGGCCGCCCGATTCCTGTCGTTCGCGATTCCGCTCGCGGCGGCCATCGGCGTCCTGGGTGGCGCGCACCGGGCCGAAGCCGCGACGCCCACCCAGCGCGAACGTCTCGAAGCGCCGGTGAAGGCCGTTGCCGACCAGCGTTTGGCCGTCGACACGCCGCAGGGCAGCGCGATGCTGCCCGTGTACGCCGACCATCCGGTCGACCAAGCGGCGCCCGACGTCACGCGCGTATTCATCGTGATTCACGGCACGCTGCGCAATGCCGACGCTTACTACGCATCGGGGCGCAAGGTCGTCGAGAAGGCCGGCGCGGCAGGCAACGGCACGATGGTCGTCGCGCCGCAGTTCCTGACACGTGCCGATACGCACGCGCTCTCGTTGCCCGCAGCGACGCTCGCGTGGACCCAGGAAGGATGGAAGGGCGGCGAACCGGCCCGCCAGCCGGGCCCGATCAGCTCGTTTGCCGCGCTCGACGCGCTGCTCGCGCATTTCGCCGACCGCAGCCTGTACCCGTCACTGACAACGGTCGTCCTGATCGGCCACTCCGCCGGCGCGCAGTTGCTGCAGCGTTACGCCGTAGCCGGGCGCGAAGGCGACGCGCTCGCGCGGGCCGGCATCGCCGTGCGCTATGTGGTCGCGAACCCGTCGAGTTACCTGTACTTCGACGACGAACGTCCGAATGCCGACGCGATCGCGGGCGACACCTGCCCGCGCGCGACGGAATGGAAATACGGGCTGAAGTCGGCGCCGCCTTACGTGGCGTCGCAGGACGTGCGCGAACTCGAAACACGCTACGTCGCGCGCCGTGTCGTGTACCTGCTCGGACAGGCCGACACGAACCCGACCACGCATTTCATCGACCGTTCGTGTGCGGCGATGGCGCAGGGCCCGTACCGGCTCGCGCGCGGGCTGGCCTATTTCGATTACCTGAAGAAGCGGCATCCGGACGATCTCGCGCAGCAGGTCGTCGAAGTGCCGGGCGTCGGGCATGACGGCCTCGGCATGTTCACGTCTGCTTGCGGGCTGGCCGTGCTGTTCGGGCAGGTATTGCCGCAGTCGTGTCCGGTGGTGGCCGGCACCGCGGCGGACTTGCGTGCGCCCGACGAAAATCGATCGATCAGAAAAATGCAGGAATCGGCAAGATAAATTCATTTCCCCCCGCGGCCTTCGTGGTTCAGGATGACAGCGTTCCCAGGAGCGTCCCCATGAACATCCCGATCCTCGACGACTCTCGCAAGCCGGATGGGCAGCCGATCCACGTCGTCCACCCGGACGTACCCGAGCGCGAAGCGGCATCGATCGAGCCGTTGATTCTCGACCTGCTCGAATGGATCGGGCCCGGCGCGCGGCCGTACGATGAGGTGATCGACGCGTGGCGCACGTCGTGCCCGCGCCTGCCGGTGTGGGAGGAGGCCTGCGCACGCGGCTACCTGGTCCGCCATCATGCGCCGGGCGGCGCGGCCGAGGTCGAAGTGAGCGAAGCCGGCCGCGCGCATATCCGGGCCGCGCGCGCCTGACCGTGCAGGGCAGTCGGCGCGCGACGGTGTCTCCCGCGCGTCATGCCGTTTTTTCCGCGACCGGCGGGGCGTCCGGATCGAACACCGTCAAGCCTTCCGTCGGGTCCATCGGCAGGTCCCACGGCCGGGCGGCGATGGCCCGTTTCGCCGCGTCGTAGCCAGCCTGCCGGCGGGCCGCGATGCCGGCCGGCGTGAAATCGATGTCCTTCCACTGATTGTCGCCGTCGAGCCGCGGCGCGGCGAGCTTGATCAGGTGCATCGTGGTCTCGCATCCCCACGCGGCGAGCTGGCGCACGACAGGCGATGCGCGGTCGGCTTCCGGCACGTGCCGGACCAGTTCGCGGATCACGTGACGCAACCGGTGAATCTGCTGCTGGCGCGCGATGTGGCTGTCGGTGCGGCTCGCGTACTGGATGTCCTTTTGTCGTTCCGACACCTGCCAGATGCTCTCGGGCTCCGGGCCGGCCGGATTCCACATCTGCACCGAGAAGATGATCGAGCTGCGGCGCGGGTTGTCGTCGAGCACGACCTCGACCGGCGTATTCGAATACACGCCGCCGTCCCAGTACGGCGCGCCGTCGATCCGTATCGCCGGGAACGCGGGCGGCAGCGCGCCCGAGCTCATGATGTGTTCGACTCCGAGCCGCGTATCGCGCGAATCGAAATAGCGCATCGTCCCCGTGCAGGCATTGACCGCGCTGACGGTCAGGCGCGGATGGCCGGCGTTCAGCAGGTCGGGATCGATCAGCGACGCCAGCGTGTCGCGCAGCGGCGCGATCCGGTAGTACGACGCGCGATCGACGCCGAGCCGCACCATCGGCCCGAGCCACGACGCAGGATTGGGCTGGAAGAATCCCGCGATGCCGCCGCCGATGATCATCAGCTCGGCCAGTGCCCGGTCCCAGCCGGGCAGCAGCGGCGGGACGTCGAAGCGGGTCCGCTCGGTCACGCGATGCCAGAATGCCGACAGCTTGTCGTAGCGCCGTTCCGGCGGATTCCCCGCGATCAGCGCCGCGTTGATCGCGCCGATCGACGTGCCGACCACCCAGTCGGGCCGGATCCCGGCTTCGTCCATCGCCTGGAATACACCAAGCTGGAACGCGCCCAGTGCGCCGCCGCCCTGGAGCACGAGCACGACTTGCCCGGGGAGGTCCATTCGTGCCGGCTGGCTCGCGGTCATGGCTTGCCTCGCTGCGTGTGACGGTGGATCGGAACCGAACAGTTCGATTCAGTGTAGGCGATCGGCAGCGCGGGGCGGCCCGCTGCGCCATGGCGGCTTGCGCTTCTTGCTGCGCCGGCCGCTTCCGGCCCTTTGGTGCGGCGGGCCGGCCCGGCGACGGACGTCACGCGTCCGGGTAAGGCGTGCCGTTCTTGTGCAGGAACCGGCCGTCGCGGCTCGGACTCATCATGTCGATGTCGGGGCAGGTGATCACGTCGTCCGGCGAGCGTGAACCGACCTCGAGATAGATGGCGACCGCATCCGACCGGTTGACCAGATGATGGCCGTTACCCGAATTTTTTGGAAATGCCGCGCAGTCGCCCGCGCGCAGCACGGTTTCGCCGCCGTCCTCGATCATCAGGAGTTCGCCTTCGAGCACGTAGACGAATTCGTCCTCGTCGGAATGCCAGTGGCGCTGCGCCGACCAGCCGCCCGGCGGTACGCGCATCAGGTTGACGCCGAAATCGCGCAGGCCGCCGGCATCGCCGAGACGCTGGCGGATGCGCTGCGCGCATGGCGCGTCGAACGGCCGCGGGTAGCCGCTGCCGCGGCGTTCGGGCACGGCGTCGAGATCGATTTTGGGCATGACCGGCTCCGTGCCTCGCGGGCGAATGGGACGACGGTCATTGTAGGCGGCCGCCGCCCGTCGTTCGCTCGCGCGTTTCGTGGCGGCCCGCGTCATTCGACGGTGATCGTCTCCTTCATGTACGGATGAATCCCGCAGAACACCTTGTAGACGCCCGGCTTGTCGAAGCGGAACGCGTACGTCTCGTCCTGGTCGAGCGCCTTCGAACGAAAGATGCCGGCGTCGTTGACGATGGTGTGCGGCTCCGCGTCGAGGTTCTTCCACGTGATCGTCGTGCCGGCCTTGATCGTGGTGGCCATCGGCGAAAACATGAAATTGCGGATCGTCACGAGCGGGCCGTTCGGGCCCTGCGCGAATGCGGCGGGCGGCGTGCCGGCGGCCGCGCCGCACAGGATCAGCGCCGCGACGATTCGAGATGGCTTGAAGCGGATCATGTCGGTCTCCTTATATTGATCAGGCGAGCGTCGCATCGTGCAGCGACGACGCGACCGGGTGGCCGGCGAACTCGACGGTCGTCACGCCGAGCATCGACGGCAGCCGGTCGTGCGGCACCGTGAGCGGCACGGGGCCCGGGCCGTTGCCGGCCGTCGGCTGCGGGAACGCGGTCGAGCGGGCGGTATGGAACGTCACGTTGCCTTCGACCTTCGACACGATCTGGTGGATGTGCCCGTTCAGCACGGTGACCGAGCCGAAGCGGCGCAGCAGCGCCATCGTCTGCGGCGCGTCGCCGGTGCCCCAGCCCCACGGTTCGTAGATGGTCCACATCGGCATGTGCGAGAACACGACGATCGGCGTGCTCGACGAGCGGCCTTTGAGGTCCTGTGCTAGCCACGCGAGCTGGTCGTCGCCGAAGCTGCCGAGCCCGTTCGGCTTGAAGTGCATCACGTTGACGAGGCCGATGAAGTGCACGCCCGCATGGTCGAAGCTGTAATAGCCGCGGTTGTCCGACGCCTTGCCGAACCGGCCGAAATATTCGGCGCCCGAACCGTCGGTGACGTCGTGTTCGCCGGGCACCGTATGCAGTTCCGGCACGCGCAGCGCGGACAGCAACTGCGACGCGTGGTCGAATTCCTCGGGCTTCGAGAGGTGCGTGATGTCGCCGGTATGGATCGTCAGCGCGGGCAGCGCGGGTATCCCGTTGACGAGGTCGATCGTCTGCTTCAGCGTGGCCGACACGTCGGGATTCGCGTCCTTGTTGAAGCCGATGTGCGTATCGCTGATCTGCACGAACAGCGGCCGGCCCGCGTCGGCCGGGCGCGCGTCGCCGGTCTGCGCGAGCGCGAGGTCGAACGGCGTGAGGATGCCGCCCGACAGCGTGAACAGCGTGCCGAGCCCACCGAAGGCCATGCATTGCAGGGCCTTGCGGCGCGACGGGCGGGTGGGGGTCGATGAAGACATGTAAGCCTCGCATTCGTGTGACGAAACCGGACGGCCGGATCGTCCTGGAATAAGCCGGCGCCTTCGCATGCGATACCGGCGAAGCGGCGGATTTATTCCCGACCGTTGCGAGATCGAACATCCGTGTCGGCGGCCGGCGCGGCGATGCGCGACTCGCTCCGGATGACCTGTCAATGTCCTGTAAGTGACACGTCACATTTGCGTCACGACCGCCCGATAGCCTCCCACTCCGAATCACCTCTCCGGAGCCCTTCATGCCGAACCTCGCGGCAACGGACACGGTCGGTGCGGTCGGTCACCGCACGCGCAACCTCAGCCTCGCGCTGTTTTTTCTGATCATGGCCTGCGGCATCGCCCATGTCGGCATTCGTCCCCGCGCCGATCTTCGCCTCGTCAAGGAAGGCTCGGTGCTGCCGTTCGCGCTGCCGGCCACCTCATACCGGACACAGCACGGGCTGTTCTGATTCGCACCGCGGGTGCGACGCCCGACCGCGCGGCATGCGGCCGGACCCATCGATTTTCAATTCAACACAAGACGCTACCGATGGATATCCGTTTCTTCGATCCGAATCGCACCGCCAACGCGTCCGCGTGGCGCGTGCTGCCCAACCGCTGGGATGCGATCGCGTTTCCGCTGATCATCGGCATACTCGCGATGGCGATCGTCGGGTTTCACCAGACGATGGCGCCGATCGGCGTGCTGCAGACGCAGAAGATCTCGCTCGATCCGTCGAACCTGCCTGAATACGCGTTGCGCACCACGCTGCGGATGCTCGCCGCGATGGTCGCGTCGCTCGTGTTCACGCTCGTCTACGGCACGCTCGCCGCAAAAAGCCGCCGCGCCGGGATGGTGCTGATCCCGATCCTCGACATCCTGCAGTCGGTGCCGGTGCTCGGCTACATCTCGTTTACCGTCACGTTCTTCCTCGCGCTGTTTCCGGGGCGCGTGCTCGGTGCGGAGCTGGCCGCGATCTTCGCGATCTTCACGAGCCAGGCATGGAACATGACGTTCAGCTTCTACCAGTCGCTGCGCACGGTGCCGCGTGATCTGAGCGAAGTGTCGCGAGGCTTTCACCTGACGTCGTGGCAGCGCTTCTGGAAGCTCGAAGTGCCGTTCTCGATGCCGGGCCTGATCTGGAACATGATGATGTCGATGTCGGGCGGCTGGTTCTTCGTCGTCGCATCGGAAGCGATCACGGTTGGTAACCAGACGATCACGTTGCCGGGCATCGGCGCGTATCTCGCGCAGGCGATCTCGGACAAGAATCTCGGCGCGGTCGGCTGGGTGATCGTCGCGATGTCGGTCGTGATCCTGGCCTACGACCAGTTCCTGTTTCGCCCGCTCGTCGCGTGGGCCGACAAGTTCCGGATGGAGAACACCGCGTCGGGCGATGCGCCGCAATCCTGGCTGCTCGACATGATGCGTCGCACGCACCTGATCCATCAGTTGCTCGTGCCGGCCGGCTGGCTGCTGTCGCAGGCCGCGCGGATTCCGCTGCGCGTGCCGGCGCTGAAGGGCACGCGTGCGCGCGGCGCATCGTCGCGCCGTTCGTCGCGCATCGGCGACATCGTGTGGGGCGCGTTCGTGATCTTGCTGACGGTGTACGTCGCGTGGCGCGTCGTCAGCTTCGTCGCGACCGGCGTGACGATGGGCGAGGTCGGGCACGTGCTGGTGCTCGGCCTGATCACGCTGCTGCGCGTGCTGGTGCTGATCGCGATCGCGTCGGTGATCTGGGTGCCGCTCGGCGTGTTGATCGGGCTGCGCCCGAAGCTGGCCGAGAAGATCCAGCCGCTCGCACAGTTTCTCGCGGCGTTCCCGGCGAACCTGCTGTTTCCGGTGTTCGTGATCGTGATCGTCCGCTTCCACCTGAACGCGGATATCTGGCTGTCGCCGCTGATCGTGCTCGGCACGCAGTGGTACATCCTGTTCAACGTGATTGCCGGCGCGATGTCCTATCCGAACGATTACAAGGAAGCGACGAAGAATTTCCGCATCCGCGGCTGGCAGTGGTGGCGCCAGGCGATCCTGCCCGGCATCTTCCCGTACTACGTGACCGGCGCGATCACCGCATCGGGCGGCGCGTGGAACGCGAGCATCGTGTCCGAGTTCGTGCAGTGGGGCGACACGAAGGTCGTCGCGCACGGCCTTGGCTCGTATATCGCGCAAACGACCGCCGCCGGCGATTTCCCGAAGATCATCCTCGGCATCGCCGTGATGTCCCTGTTCGTTACCTTGTTCAACCGCCTGCTGTGGCGTCCGATGTACGCCTATGCGGAATCCCGGCTCCGTCTCGATTGAGAGTAAGCGCGATGCAAAATTCGACCGTTATCAACGCCCCCGTCAAGACGTCCCAGCCGCTGCAGCCGCCCCGGCTGGGTGAAGAAATCCTGCGCGTCGAGCACGTGAACCGCGGTTTCAACAAGACGCAGGGCGAGTTGCTCGTGCTCGACGACGCGAACCTGTCGCTGCGCGAAGGCGAGATCGTCGGCCTGCTCGGCCGCTCGGGCTCGGGCAAGTCGACGCTGCTGCGGATCATCGCCGGGCTGATCGAGCCGACCGGCGGCGAAGTGACCTATCTCGGCCAGCCGCTGCGCGGCCCGGCCGAAGGCGTCGCGATGGTGTTCCAGACCTTCGCGCTGTTCCCGTGGCTTACCGTGCTGCAGAACGTGGAAGCCGGGCTGGAGGCGCTGGGCGTCGGCGCACGCGAGCGGCGCGAGCGTGCGCTGGCCGCGATCGACCTGATTGGTCTCGACGGTTTCGAGAACGCGTATCCGCGCGAGCTGTCGGGCGGCATGCGTCAGCGCGTCGGCTTTGCGCGTGCGCTCGTCGTCGATCCGACCATTCTGCTGATGGACGAGCCGTTCTCCGCGCTCGACGTGCTGACCGCCGAGACGCTGCGTACCGACCTGCTCGATCTGTGGACGCAGGGCCGCATGCCGATCAAGTCAGTGCTGATCGTCACGCACAACATCGAGGAGGCGGTATTCATGTGCGACCGGATCCTCGTGCTGTCGTCGAATCCGGGCCGCGTGATCGCCGAGATCAAGGTGCCGTTCAAGCATCCGCGCAACCGGCTCGACACCGATTTCCGCAAGCTCGTCGACGATATCTACGCGAAGATGACCGCGCGTCAGACCGGCGAAGCGACGAAGAAGGGGCTGGAACTCGGCAGCTGGATGCCGCGTGTGTCGACCAACCTGATGGCCGGCCTGATCGAGACGCTTGCGATGGCGCCGTACCACGGCCGTGCGGACATGCCGGAAATCGCACGCTCACTGCATCTGGAAGTCGACGAACTGTTTCCGATCGCGGAAGTGCTGCAGTACCTCGGCTTTGCGGACGTGCGCGAAGGCGACGTGTTCCTGACGCCACCCGCACGCGTGTTCGCGGAATTCGGCACGCAGGAGCGCAAGCTGATGTTCGCCGATCACCTGCTGAAGCATGTACCGCTTGCTGCCCGGATCCGGAAGGTGCTGAACGAGCGTCCGGGCCATCGTGCGCCGCGCGTGCGCTTCGAGCAGGAGCTGGAGGATTTTCTGTCCGACGAAGCGGCGGAGGAAACGCTCGATGCGGTGATCGACTGGGGGCGGTACGGCGAAGTTTTTTCGTACAACGACAAGACGGAAGTGTTCAGTCTGGAGGATGTCGAGAGTTGAGACCCACGCCCGAATGGCGACCAGTCGTCATTCGGGCAAATCGCGCTGGTTGGTATCCCATTCGATCCCGCCCGCATTGAGCTGCTCGATCTTCTCCATCCGCTGCCGCGCGAGTTCCGGCAGCCGGTTCGTCACGCCGATCACCAGCGCTTCGGCGAGCGCCAGCGCCGGCACGTTGGTCTGCAGCATCGCGAAAGGGCGACCCTGGATCCGCAGCACGATCTCCGCGAACTCGCCGATCGGCGAGCGCCATTCGTCGGTGATCAGCAGGATCCGCGCGCCGAGCCGATGCGCGGCCTGCGCGAAGCGGATGCTGTCCTTCTGGTAGCGGCGAAAGTCGAAGATCACGAGCACGTCGTCGCGCCCCATGTCGGCCAACGCGACGGAGGCGAGATTCACGTTCGGCTCGACGTACTGCACATGCGGCCGCGCATAGGTCAGCGTGAACGAGAACAGCGACGCGAGCGGCGCTGTATAGCGCCCGCCGCCGCAGAACACGCGAACGTCAGGATCGGCCAGCACCGCCACCGCTGCATCGAACGCGGCCGCGTCGAGGCCTTCGATCGTGGTCGCGAGCGATTCGGACAGCCGCTGGAAAATCGCCGCATGGCTGTCGCGCATGCCCGTTTCCGAGTGGAACGCATCCATCCGCGCGAGCGGCGAATTCATCGCGGTGTCGATCTCGTCGTACAGCGCCTGCTGGAACGACGAATAGTTCGGAAAGCCGATCCGGACGACGAAGCGGAACACGGTCGGGTCGCTGACTTCAGCCTGCTTCGCAAACTGCGCGATCGGGCCCAGCCCGAGACTGGGATAGCGATCCAGCAACGCCTGCGCGACCTTCTGTTCCGACGGCGTGAAGCTATCCATCTGGGATAACAGCAACGCCCTGATGCTCGTCCCCATCGGCACTCCGGCTCTCTATCTGAATTGAACGAATTGAATGACCAAACGGTAGACCGGCGCCTGCCGGCAACTGCACGCATGTTAGCCGATTGACGTGCGGCAGGCCGCGTCCGGTCTGAAATTAGAGGGACGTATCACCCGGTCGGCGAACACGTTCATATATGTAATAAAACCAACATACCTCACTAGGCGTGTCGATGTCCATTCGCCTTAAATTCAGTGATTACCCTAGTTTTTGGCGCAAAAAAGCGAGTGTTATGATCGCGGCCTTGCTGAAATGTACCGTTTATTACATGTCGGATAGGCAGCGTTGATGCGCAGTTGCGCGCCGATGCATCCCGGCATGGCCCGGTTTATTCGTCTGGAGGATTCCGTCATGAGGCGGCTCGTAGTACTCACCCTGTTGTCGGCGATGAGCGTGTGCGCGTTCGCCGCGTCGGACCCTGCGGTCGAAGCGAAGAACGGCATGGTCGTGTCGTCGCAGCACTTCGCGTCGCAGATCGGCGTCGACATCCTGAAGGCAGGCGGCAACGCGGTGGACGCGGCGGTGGCCGTCGGCTATGCGCAGGCCGTGACCAACTCGTGCTGCGGCAACATCGGCGGCGGCGGCTTCATGACCATCCATCTGGCCGGCGGTCGCGACCGCTTCATCAATTTCCGCGAGACCGCGCCGGCCGCGGCGTCCGCGAACATGTATCTCGATGCGGCGGGCAACGTCATCCCGGACCAGAGCCTGTACGGCTATCGCGCGGTCGGCGTGCCGGGCACGGTGGCCGGGCTCGATCTCGCGCAGCGCAAGTACGGGAAGCTGACGCGCAAGCAGGTGATGGCGCCGGCGATCCGGCTCGCGCGCGACGGCTTCGTGCTGACGCGCGGCGATACCGACATCCTCGATACGACGGTCGAGCGCTTCAAGAAGGATCCGGAAGCCGCGCGCATCTTCCTGCGCCCGGACGGCACGGCGCTGCAGCCGGGCGACCGCCTGGTGCAGACGGACCTGGCACGCACGCTCGAGCGCATCGCGGAGCAGGGGCCGGACGCGTTCTATCACGGCGAGATCCCGAAGATCGTCGAGGCGGCGGCCAGGCGCGGCGGCGGCGTGATCACGGCGGCCGATTTCGCGTCCTATCGCGCGCAGGACATGGCGCCGCTGACGTGCACGTATCGCGGCTACGAGTTCGTGTCGGCGCCGCCGCCGAGCTCGGGCGGCGTGACGATGTGCGAGACGCTGAACATCCTCGAAGGGTATGACCTGCGCAAGCTCGGCTACCACTCGGCCGCGACGGTCCACTATATGACCGAAGCGATGCGCCATGCGTACGAAGACCGCAACACGCTGCTCGGCGATCCGAACTTCATCGATAACCCGGTCGCGAAGCTGACGAGCAAGGAATACGCGGCGCAGATCCGCAAGAGCATCCATGCCGATACGGCGACGCCGTCGGTCGACGTGCAGCCCGGTGTCGGCGTGCACGAGAAGCCGGAAACGACGCATTACTCGATCGTCGACCACGACGGCAATGCGGTGTCGACGACCTATACGGTCAACGGCCGCTTCGGCGCCGTGGTCATCGCGCCGGGCACGGGCTTCTTCCTGAACGACGAGATGGACGACTTCACCGTGAAGGTCGGCGCGCAGAACCTGTTCGGCCTCGTGCAGGGCACGCGCAACTCGATCGCGCCGGGCAAGCGTCCGCTGTCGTCGATGGCGCCGACCATCGTGAAGAAGGACGGCAAGGTGTTCATGGTGGTCGGCTCGCCGGGCGGCTCGCGCATCATCACGATCACGCTGCAGACCGTGCTGAACGTGATCGACTACGGGATGACGCCGCAGGACGCGGTCGCCGCGCCGCGCATCCATCATCAGTGGCTGCCCGACGCGGTCTATTACGAAACCTATGGCCTGTCGCCCGACACGCTCGCGATCCTGCGCAACATGGGCTACAAGATGGTCGAGCAGACGCCGTGGGGCGCCGCCGAGCTGATCATGGTCGGCCTGCCGGACACCGAAGCGGCGAGCCGCCAGAGTTCCGGGAACGATTCGTCCGTGTCCGGCAACGTGCGCGTCGGCTTCATCTACGGCTACAACGACCCGCGCCGTCCGGCGGGCTCGGCGATCGGCTACTGACCCGATCGCTTCATGCCGAATCGCTGCTACCGGCCTTCGCGTTCACGTGAATGCCGGGGCGGCGACAGCGCGCCCGTCAACGGACCTCCGCGAGCCTGAGCGGCTCGCGCCGTGCGTACCGTGGCGCAGGACGCGCACCTTTCTTCCGTCAACTCCATCGCCGTGCGGCGAATTCCGTCATGAACAAACGAATGTCTGCGGCAGGCTGGATCCTGCTCGCGATGGCAGCCGGCATCCTGATCGGCTACCTGATCTACACGCAGTTTCCGGACAAGCAGTCGGCCGCTGAAATCGCCGGCTACATCTCGCTCGTGTCCGACGTATTCCTGCGGCTGATCAAGATGGTGATCGGCCCGCTGGTGTTCTCGACGCTCGTCGTCGGCATTGCGCACATGGGCGATGCATCATCGGTCGGGCGCGTGTTCGTGAAGGCGCTCGGCTGGTTCGTCACCGCGTCGCTGGTCTCGCTGCTGCTGGGCCTGCTGATGGCGAACCTGCTGCGGCCCGGCGAGAACCTCGGCCTGCCGCTGCCGGACATCGGCGCGTCCGCGCATCTCGCGACGTCCAAGTTCACGCTGAAGGATTTCGTCGGGCACATGGTGCCGAAGTCGATCGCCGAGGCGATGGCGAACAACGAGATCCTGCAGATCGTCGTGTTCTCGATGTTCTTCGGCGTCGCGCTCGCCGCACTCGGCGAGCGCGGCAAGATCCTCGTCGCCGCGATCGACCAGCTCGCGCACGTGATGCTGAAGATCACCGGCTACGTGATGAAGCTCGCGCCGCTCGCGGTGATGGCCGCGATGGCGTCGACCGTCGCTGTCAACGGGTTGTCGATCCTGCTGAAGTTCGCGGTGTTCATGGGCGACTTCTACGTGAGCCTCGTGCTGTTGTGGGCCACGCTCGTCGCGGCCGGGCTGCTGTTCCTCGGCCGCCGCGTGTTCAAGCTGCTTGTGCTGATCAAGGAAGCGTTCATGCTGTCGTTCGCGACCGCGAGCTCGGAAGCCGCGTATCCGAAGATCCTCGACGCGCTCGACCGGTTCGGCGTGCGCCGCAAGATCTCGAGCTTCGTGATGCCGATGGGCTATTCGTTCAATCTCGACGGCTCGATGATGTACTGCACGTTCGCGTCGCTGTTCATCGCGCAGGCTTACAACATCCACCTGTCGCTCGGCACGCAGGTCACGATGCTGCTGATCCTGATGCTCACGTCGAAGGGGATGGCCGGCGTGCCGCGCGCGTCGCTCGTCGTGATCGCGGCGACGCTGCACCAGTTCGACATCCCGGAAGCCGGACTGCTGCTGATTCTCGGTGTCGACACGTTCCTCGACATGGGCCGCTCGGCCACGAACGCGGTGGGCAACTCGATCGCGAGCGCGGTGGTCGCGAAATGGGAAGGCGAACTGATGTCGGAGTCCGAAGCAAACGCACATGCCGCGCACCTCGATGCCGAACTCGAACGGCAGAACCGCGCTCCGGCCTATGGCGCCGGTCAGGCCACGTCGACCTGACGCTCAGGCCGCCAGCGCGTCGTCGATGCACGCCGCGAGCACCATCGCGGCGGCGTTGCCCGGCGTCGAGCCGAGCAGTTGCGGCGCATAGACGCTGTCGCCGATCTCGATCGGTCGCCCCGACAGCGCGCATACGCCGCGCTTGCGCGTCGTGAACAGGCGCCACTTCTGGTAGCCGTAGTGCCCGGTGCAGGCGTCGCGCCACGAAATCATCACGGTGTCGGCCGTGGGCCGTTCGAGCACGCTGATGGTCGGCTTGCTCGTCGCGTCCCACGACGGCAGTCGGTCGCGCGTGACGCTGCGCCGCCGCGGCGCGCCCCACGAGACGGACGGCATGTCGAAGCTGCTGATTGCGGCGACGGTCATGAGCCAGGGCATTGGACGGTTGTTCATGTTTCTGTTCCTCGAAACGTTACGCGGTGCCGCGACGCGCGGCATCACGACAGGCGGATGCGCGGCTGCACCCAGCCGTTGATCCGTTCGGCGATCCACAGCAAGGTCGCCTTGGAGAAACCGTGCAGCGCCTGCTGGTGCCGCCGGTAGAGCATCAGGTGGCTGAACTGCGCGAAGCGCCCCTGGATGAAGCCGCCGCGGAAGAACCCGAACTGCCCGAGCGTGCCGAACGCGTCGTAATCGCTGATCGACACCAGCGCGCCGAAATCGTGGAACGCGAACGGCGGAACCGGCGTGCCGTCGAGCCACGCGGGCAAGTGCTTCGCGAGATGCTCGGCCTGCTGCGTCGCGACCTGCGCGGTCGGCGGCAGCGGCCGTTCGTGGCCGTCGGGCAGCAGGCTCCCGCAATCGCCGATCGCGAACACGTGCTCGTCGCCGGTCGCCTGCAGCGTGGGGCCGACGACGATCTGGTTCGCGCGGTTCGTGTCGAGCCCGCCCAGCCCCTGCATGAAATCGGGCGCCTTCACGCCGGCCGCCCAGACCATCAGGTCCGCTTCGGCGAACGAACCGTCGCCGTAGTGGAAGCCGTTTGCGTCGGCCGACGTGACGCGCGTCGACGTCAGCACGTGAAAGCCGATCTGTTCGAGCCGCCGCTGCGCCGACGCGGAAATCCGCGGCGGAAACGCGTTGAGGATGCGCGGGCCGCTTTCGAGCAGCGTGAGTTGCAGCCGCTCGCGCACCGTTTCGTCGCCGTACGCCTCCGCCACTTCCAGCAAACGGCTCAACTCCGCCGCGAGTTCCACGCCCGTCGCGCCCGCGCCGACGATCGCGACGCGAAACGGCTCGTCGCGCGCGATGCTGCGGAACACGCGCATCCGCAACGCTTCGTTGAAGGTCTCCGCCTGCTGCTGGCTGTCGATGAAGTAGCAGTGCTCGCGCACGCCCGGCACGCCGAAATCGTTGGCCTGGCTGCCGAGCGCGAGGATCAGCACGTCGTATTCGAGTTCGCGTGCGTCGATCACGACGTCGCCGTCCTGCGAGCGGATCTCGCCGAGCTGCACGCGGCGGCGCGCGCGATCGAGCCCCTTCAGTTCGCCGGGCTGGTACGTGTAGCCGTGATCGCGGGCGTGGGCGAGGAAGATCACCTGCTGCTGCTGGACGTCGCGCGTACCGGCCGCGATCGTGTGCAGCATCGGCTTCCAGATGTGCGTCGGACTGCGGTCGACGACCGTAATCTGCGCCCGCCCGGACCGGCCGAGACGCTCGCCCAGACGGGTCGCGAGCTGCAGTCCGGCGATCCCGCCGCCGACGATGACGATACGTGTAAGGGTTGTCATGGATAAATCATCACGTGATGAATAAGGTATGATCCTAGCGCTTCCCGGCTCCGCGTGTCAACGGAGCGGGGCAGGCCGCCCGCTTCCCGTACGTGATATCGGGGACCGAACGCGGGCATTCGAATCGTTTCAAGGAGCAGGAAAAACGTGGCAGAAGTCACTGAGCGCGCGCCGTCGAAGCGGCGTACGCGCGGACGGCCGCTGGCGGATGCGTCCGTCGGTCCGGACGTGATATTGCGGGCCGCGCGCCGCACGTTCGCGAAGCGCGGCTACGACGCGACGAGCGTGCGCGAAGTCGCGCGCGAGCTGGGCATCGACGCGGCGCTAATCGCCCATCACTTCGGTACGAAGGAAACGTTGTGGCTGGCCGTCGTCGAGCAGATCGTCGAGCTGGCCGAACCGATGTTCGACGCGCTGCGCGCGTTGCGCACGTCGTCGCTGCCGCAGCGCGAGCGCGTGCGGCGCGCGCTCGAGCTGTGCGTCGATCACGAATTCGCGGAGCCGGATATCGGCATGTTCTTCTCGACGGCGGCGACCGAGGAGGGTGGGCGGCTCGATCGATTGCAGGAGCGGATCGTGCGCCCGTATCACGACGCGATGTTTCGGCTGCTGGCGGACGCGGTCGAGGCCGGCGCGATCCGTCCGGTCGATCCGAACGTGCTGTTCTTCATGATCGCGAGCGCGATCGGCACGACGGTGTCGTACAGCCACATGATGCTGGAGTACACGTCGCTGCCGACGCGGCCGGAGGCGTTCCGCGAGGCTGTGCTCGGCGTCGTGTTCAGCATCCTGAGCGTCTGAGCGCCGCGCGCGCGATGCGCGCGGTCACGTCGCGGCAACCAGCCCCAGTTCGCGCACCGCGTTCCGCGCGGTGTCGCGCAGCGCATCGACGAGCGGTGACGGCGTACGGTACGCGAGCGCCAGTTCGTACGCGAGCGGGCTGCCCGCATCCTTCAGTTCGCAGAACGTAATGCCTTGCGGCTGCATCGGTACGAACAGGCGCGGCATCAGTGCGACGCCGATGCCGCCCGCGACGAGCCCGGCCGTCGTCTGCATCTGGCGCGGCTGCTGGACCACGTGCGGCGCGAAGCCCGCCTGCGCGCACGCCGTCACGATCAGCGCATGCATGCCGGGCCCGTGGTGCGCGGCAAACATGACCCAGGGTTCGTCCGCCAGTTCGGCCAGTGCGATGCGGCGGCGGTGCGCGAGCCGGTGGCCGTCGGGCAGCGCGGCCACCATCCGGTCGCGCAGCAGCGGCTCGACACGCACGTCGCCGGCGTCGGCCACCGGCAGCACGACGAGGCCGGCGTCGGTGCGGTCCTGACGCAGCGCGAGCACCTGCTCGGCGGTCGTGCCTTCCTCGAGCTGGAAATCGACCTCCGGATGCCGTTCCTGGAACGCGCGCAGGATCAGCGGCAACAGCGCATTGACCGTGCTGTCGACGAAGCGCAGCCGCAGCGTGCCGCCGAGGCCGGCGCCTGCCCGGCGCGCCACGGCCACCGCGCGCTCGGCCTGTTCGAGCGCGCGCCGCGCTTCGAGCAGGAATGCTTCGCCGGCCGGCGTGAGCCGCGAGCCACGGTTGTCGCGTTCGAGCAAGGCGACGCCCAGTGCGTCCTCGAGCTTGCGGATCGCCGCGCTGAGCGGCGGTTGAGCCATGTGCAGCCGCTCGGCCGCGCGCCGGAAGCTGAGCGTTTCGGCGACCGCGATGAATTGCCGGAACTGGCGCAGATCGATCATGGTGATACCTTTTTCGTATCAGTCGGTTATCGAATTCGTATTTTACCTATCGCCGTGCGTTGTCCAGACTGCCAGTGTCACCAATCGTCAACACCGAGGAAAGGAGGGCAGGTCATGACGGGCAACGAACGGCAGCGAACGGCGATCGTCACGGGCGGGTCGAGCGGGATCGGCTTCGCGATCGCGCGCCGGCTGGTGCAGGACGGGTATCGCGTCGCGATCGTCGGGCGCGACCGGCAAAGGCTCGAGGCGGCCGTCGAGCGTCTGGGCGGCGCGGCGATCGGGCGGGCTGGCGACCTGGGCGTGCGGCGCGACGCGGAAGCGGTAGTCGCCGCGATCGTCGCGCGCTGGTCGCGCATCGACGTGCTGGTCAACAACGCGGGGCTGACCGGGCGCGTCGGCGCGGATACCGAAGCGGCGGAGGCTGAGTCCGTATGGGACGCGGTGTTCCATGCGAACCTGAAAAGCCTGTTCCTGACGACGATGGCCGTGCTGCCGCACCTGGCCGACCACGCCGCGCGGATCGTCAACATCGGCTCGATCGCGGCGCGCGCCGGCAGCCTGTTGCCGGGCGGCCTCGCGTATGCGGCCGCGAAGGCCGGCGTCGAAGGCTTCACCGTCGCGCTGGCACGCGAACTCGGGCCGCGCGGTGCGACGGTCAATACGGTCGCGCCCGGCTATATCGCCGACACGCGTTTCTTCGGCGACAGCGGGGTCGCGCCGGCCATCGCGGCGACGATCCGCGAGCAGACGCCGGCCGGCCGCGCCGGGCAGCCGGACGACATCGCGGACGCGGTCGCGTGGCTCGCCGGGCCGCGCGCGTCGTTCGTCACGGGCGCGACGATCGCGGTAAACGGTGGCTGGCGCGTCGGGTGACGCCGCGCCCGCTCGACCGGCGCGTCATTCGGAACCGGTCGGCGGCTTGTCGCCGAGCCAGCGCCGCGCGCCGGGCCCGTTGCGGCCCGCGCGGTCTTCCGGGTTGGTCAGCTTGCAGCGTTTCAGCGACAGGCAGCCGCAGCCGATGCATTCGTCGAGGTTGATGTAGAGCCGCTGCAACTCCTCGATCCGGCTCGCGACGCGCTGCTTCCAGCCGCGCGACAGCCGCTGCCAGTCCTTGTTGCTCGGCGCGGTGTCCTCGGGCAGGCTGACGAGCTGTTCGGCGATTTCGTCGAGCGAATAGCCGATCTTCTGCGCGAACACGATGAACGCGATCAGCCGCAGCACCGCACGCGAATAGTGGCGATGGCTCGAGCCGTTGCGATGCGACTTGATCAACCCGCGCATCTCGTAGAAGCGCAGCGTCGACGCCGGCACGCCGCTGCGTGCGGCTACTTCGCGGATCGACATCAGCGGCCATTGCGGGGTTTCCTGGATACCCATGACGCCCTCCGGGAAAGCTTGACTTCAAGTTAACTTCAACTTTTATGCTACGCGGCAGTTTAACCCGTCGCGAGGCATCATGCTCTCCTTTTCCTTACGCAGGACGCCGCCTTTGGGCGCCGCCTGTGCCCTGTTGCTGGCGTTGTCGGGTTGTCACGACGGCAAAGGCGCATCGTCGGCCCATCCGCTTCCCGAAGTCGGCGTCGCCACCGTCGCGCCGCGTACCGTCCGCCTCGCGGACGAATTCAACGGACGCGTCGAAGCGGTCGACGCGGTCGAGCTGCGGCCGCGCGTGAGCGGCTATCTGCAGCGTGTCGCGTACAAGGAGGGCGACGTGGTCGCGCAGGGCGCGCTGCTGTTCGAGATCGATCCGCGCCCGTACCGGATCGCGCTTGACCGTGCAAATGCGCAGCAGCAGCGCGCCCGTGCGGCCGCGAGCCTCGCGAACGTGCAGCTCAAGCGTGTGCAGACGCTGATCGATGCGCATGCGACGTCGCAGGAAGAACTCGACAACGCGCGCGCCACGGCCGAGCAGGCACGCGCCGATCTGCAGGCGGCCGATGCGGCCGTTGCCGACGCGAAGCTCAATCTCGGTTTCACCGAAGTACGCGCGCCGATCGCGGGCCGCGTCGGCCGCGCGGTCGCGACCGCCGGCAACCTCGCGCGCGCGGACGACACGCTGCTGACGACCGTCGTGTCGCAGGATCCCGTCTACGTGTATTTCGATTGCGACGAGCAGAGCTACCTGCGCTACAACGCGCGGCGCGCCGATCCGACACATCGCGCGATCGGCGCCGATCCGGTGCGCATCGGCCTCGCGAACGAGACGGGCTTCCCGCATGCGGGCACCGTTGATTTCCTCGACAACCGGCTCGATTCGCAGACCGGCACGATCCGCGCCCGCGTGCGGCTGCCGAATGCGGACCATACGTTTACGCCGGGCCTGTATGCGCGCGTGCAGCTCGTCAGCGGCCGCGACCAGGATGCATTGCTGGTCGACGACAAGGCCGTGCTGACCGACCAGGACCGCAAGTATGTGTACGTGATCGGCCCGGGCGACAAGGCGCTGCGCCGCGACGTGACGATCGGCCGCGAACTCGACGGCGAGCGGATCGTCGAGAAGGGGCTGCAGGCGGGCGACCGCGTCGTGATCGATGGCGTGCAGCGGATCTACTATCCGGGCGCGCAGGTGAAGCCGAAGGCGCTGCCCGCGCGCGCCGATGCGGGCAGCGCGACGCAGGCGGTCGCCGATGCCGGCACGCCCGCCGCGCAATAACGGGAGCGATACGATGGATTTCTCCCGATTCTTCATCGACCGGCCGATCTTCGCGGTCGTGCTGTCGATCGTCATCTTCGCGATCGGCCTGATCTCGATTCCGATGCTGCCGGCCGGCGAATATCCGGAAGTCGTGCCGCCGAGCGTCGTCGTGCGCGCAACGTACCCGGGCGCGAACCCGAAGGAAATCGCCGAATCGGTGGCCGAGCCGCTGGAAGAGGCGATCAACGGCGTCGAAGGCATCATGTACATGAAGTCGGTCGCCGGCTCGGACGGCAGCCTGCAGGTCGTCGTGACGTTCCTGCAGGGTGTCGATCCCGACACGGCCGCCGTGCGCGTGCAGAACCGCGTGAGCCAGGCGCTGTCGCGCCTGCCCGACGAGGTGCGCCAGTACGGCGTGACCACGCAGAAGCAGTCACCCACGCCGCTGATGTACGTGAGCCTCTATTCGCCGGACAACAGCCGCGATTCGCTGTACCTGCGCAACTACCTGACGCTGCACGTGAAGGACGAGCTGTCGCGGCTCACCGGCATCGGGGACGTCGGCGTGTACGGCTCCGGCGACTACGCGATGCGGCTGTGGCTCGACCCGAACCGGCTCGCGTCGCGCGGGCTGACCGCGAGCGACGTGATCGCGGCCGTGCGCGAGCAGAACGTGCAGGTGTCGGCCGGTCAGCTCGGCGCGGAACCGTCGCCGAAGAAAAACGACTTCCTCGTGTCGATCAACGTGCGCGGCCGCCTGCGCACGGTGCAGGAATTCAGCGACATCGTGCTGCGCAACGGCGACGACGGGCAGGTGGTCAAGCTGTCCGACGTCGCTCGCATCGAGCTCGGCGCGGGCGACTACACGCTGCGCTCGTATTTCAACGACAAGCATTCGGCCGTGGTCGGCATCTTCCTGTCGCCGGGTGCGAACGCGCTCGACGTCGCGAAGGCCGTGTATGCGAAGCTCGACGAGCTGTCGAAGCGCTTCCCGCCCGGCGTCGCGTACCGCCCCGTGTGGGACCCGACGGTGTTCGTGCGCGAATCGATCCGCGCGGTGCAGCACACGCTGATCGAGGCCGTCGTGCTGGTCGTGCTCGTCGTGATCCTGTTCCTGCAAACGTGGCGCGCATCGATCATTCCGCTCGTCGCGGTGCCCGTGTCGGTGGTCGGCACGTTCGCGTTTCTCCATCTGCTCGGCTACTCGATCAACACGCTGACGCTGTTCGGGCTCGTGCTCGCGATCGGGATCGTCGTCGACGATGCGATCGTCGTCGTCGAGAACGTCGAGCGCAACATCGCTCGGGGGCTGAGCCCGCGCGATGCCGCGCACCAGGCGATGCGCGAGGTGTCGGGGCCGATCGTCGCGATCGCGCTCGTGCTGTGCGCGGTGTTCGTGCCGATGGCGTTCATGTCGGGCGTCACGGGCCAGTTCTACCGGCAGTTCGCGGTGACGATCGCGATCTCGACGGTGATCTCCGCGATCAACTCGCTGACGCTGTCGCCCGCCCTCGCCGCGAAGCTGCTGCGTCCGCACGGCGCGCCGAAGGATGCGTTGACGCGCGCGCTCGATCGCGCATTCGGCTGGCTGTTCCATCCGTTCAACCGCTTCTTCGAGCGCAGCGCCGATCGCTATCATGGCGTCGTCGGTCGCACGCTGAAGCGGCGCGGCGTGGTGTTCGCGGTCTATGCGGCGCTGCTCGCGGCGACCGCGCTGCTGTTCAACGCGGTGCCGGGCGGCTTCATCCCCGTGCAGGACAAGCTGTACCTGTTCGCGGGTGCGAAGCTGCCGGAAGGCGCATCGCTCGCACGTACCAGCGCGGTGACCGAGCAGATGACGAAGATCGCGCTCGGCACCGACGGCGTCGAGATGGTGCCGGCGTTCGCGGGGCTGAATGCGCTGCAGGGCGTGAACACGCCGAACATCACGAACTCGTACGTGATCCTGAAGCCGTTCGACCAGCGTCATCGCAGCGCCGCGCAGATCAACGCAGACCTGAACGCTCGCTTCGCGGCGATCGGCGGCGGCATCACCTATGCGCTGATGCCGCCGCCGATCCAGGGCCTCGGCAACGGTTCCGGCTACTCGCTGTACCTGGAGGATCGCGGCGGGCTCGGCTACGGCGAATTGCAGAAGGCGCTCGCCGCGTTCCAGGCCGCGGTCGCGAAGACGCCGGGGATGAGCTATCCCGTCAGCTCGTACCAGGCGAACATCCCGCAGCTCGAGGTGAAGGTCGACCGGCTGAAGGCGAAGGCGCAGGGCGTCGCGCTGACCGATCTGTTCAATACGCTGCAGGTCTATCTCGGCTCGATGTACGTGAACGACTTCAACGTGTTCGGCCGCGTGTATCGCGTGATGGCGCAAGCGGATGCCGGCCACCGGCAGACGGCCGCCGACATCGCGAACCTGCGCACGCGCAACGCGAAGGGCGAGATGGTGCCGATCGGCTCGATGGTGACGGTCGGGCCCGCGTACGGTCCCGACCCGGTCGTCCGCTACAACGGCTATCCGGCCGCCGACCTGATCGGCGACGCCGATCCGAAGATGATGTCGTCGTCGCAGGCGATCGCGAAGCTCCAGCAGATCGCGAAGGACGTGCTGCCGCCCGGCATCACGCTCGAATGGACCGACCTCAGCTACCAGCAGGTCACGCAGAGCAACGCGGCGATCGTCGTATTCCCGCTGGCCGTGATGCTCGTGTTCCTGGTGCTCGCGTCGCTGTACGAGAGCTGGACGCTGCCGCTCGCGGTGATCCTGATCGTGCCCGTGTGCATGTGCGCGGCGCTGTTCGGCGTGTGGCTGTCCGGCGGCGACAACAACGTGTTCGTGCAGGTCGGTCTGGTCGTGCTGATGGGGCTGGCGTGCAAGAACGCGATCCTGATCGTCGAATTCGCGCGCGAGCTCGAGATCCAGGGCAAAGGCGCGGTCGAAGCGGCGCTCGAAGCGTGCAAGCTGCGGCTGCGTCCGATCGTGATGACGTCGGTCGCGTTCATCGCGGGCTCGGTGCCGCTGCTGATCGGCAGCGGCGCGGGCAGCGAAGTGCGGGCGGCCACCGGCGTCACCGTGTTCGCCGGGATGCTGGGCGTCACGCTGTTCGGGCTGTTCCTGACGCCCGTGTTCTATGTGGCGATCCGCAAGCTCGCGGGCGGCACGCCGGCCGTCTGGAGCGAACAGCACGGCACCCTCGAAGGAGAAAACCGATGAGCGCCGCTTTCCGTCTTTCCGCGCTCGCGATGTCGGTGACGCTCGCTGCATGCGCGGTCGGCCCCGATTTCAAGTGGCCCGACTCGGCCACCGCCGCGCGGTTCGCGCGCGACGCCCACCCGGCGACGCAGCGCGATGCGGCGCCGGCCGATACACAGCCCGATACGCCGCCCGACGCGTCGGCCGACGCCGATGCCACGCTCTGGCGCGGGTTCGGCGATCCGGTGCTGACGCAGTTGATCGATGCGGCGCTCGCGGCGAACCAGGATTTGCAGGTCGCCGTGTCGCGCTACGACGCGTCGAACGCGCTGCTGTCGCAGGCGACTTTCGACCGCTATCCGACGATCACCGCGAGCGGCCAGATCGGCCATCAGCTGATGAGCAAGGATCAGGCGTTCGGCGCGCCGCGCAGCCAGCGCGATGCGCCGACGTCGAGCGTCGGCATCAATGCCGCGTGGGAACTCGACCTGTTCGGCCGCGTGCGCCGCTCGATCGAGTCGCAGCGCGCGGAAACGGCGGCCAGCGCGGCCGACGTACGCGCGGTGCGCGTCGCGATCGCGGGGGAGGTCGCGAGTACGTACGTCGATCTGCGTGGTTCTCAGGAGCGGTTGCGGATCGCCCGCGAGAACGCCGACAACCAGAAGCAGACGCTCGCGCTGATCAATGCGCGTGTCGGCGCGGGACGAGGCTCGGAACTCGACGCGGCGCGAGCACGTGCGCAGTACGAATCGACGACATCGCGGATCGCCGTGTACGAAGCCGCGATCGGCGTCGACGAGCATCGGCTTGCGGTGTTGACCGGGCAGACGCCGGATGCGCTGATCGGTCGGTTCGACCTGCCGAAGACGGCGGCGCCGACGGGCACGCCTGTCCCGCTGCCGGCGCTCGCGGCCGACATCGATCCCGGCACGCCGGGCGACCTGCTGCGCCGCCGCCCCGATGTCGCGGCCGCCGAGGCGCGGCTGCATGCGGCGACCGCGCGCGTCGGCGTCGCGACCGCAGACCTGTTTCCGCGCTTCACGCTGTCGGGGCTGCTCGGCAGCGCGACGAGCAGCTACGGGTTCTTCCGCGCGGGCAGCGACACGAACCTGATCGCCCTCGGCATCGACTGGTCGTTCCTCGACGTCGGCCGTGTGCGTGCACGGATCGCCGCGAGCGACGCGGAAGCGGCCGGCCAGCTTGCGCAGTACCGGCAGACCGTACTCGGCGCGCTGGAGGAAACCGAGAACGCGCTGCTGCGTGTCGCCCGCACGCGTGACGAGACCGCGCACCTCGTGCGCGCGGCCGACGACAGCGCACGCGCCGCGCAGCTCGCGCAGGCCCGCTTCTCGGCCGGCGCGATCGACTACTACGAAGTGCTCGACGCGCAACGGACGCTGCTGCAGGCGCAGGATGCGGCGGCCGACGGGCGGATGCGCAGCGCGGCGTCGACGGTCGCGCTGTACAAGGCGCTCGCGGGCGGCTGGCCGTCGGGCACGGGGCAGGGCATGCAAGGCCCGCTCGCGCAGTCGGGGAAGTAGTGCGAGCAGTGCGACGCGGCGGTCGTGGCGCCGCGTCGCGCGACGAAATGCTCGCCGATCGGCGGGCAAGATGGCGGTAATTGCAATCGCATGAAAAGGCCATCGCTCTCGCGGTAAAATTTAATTGCAACTGCAATTAAGCGAGAGGAACGACCTGACATGAATGCAACCGAACCCGATCTGTGGTTCTCGTTCGTCCGCGCACACCGGACGATGATTCGCGAGATCGAGCGTCGCCTCGCGGCGGCCCGCCTGCCCGCGTACGCGTGGTACGACGCGCTGTGGGGGCTCGAAAGCGGACCGGACGGCACGCGTCGCATGCACGAACTGGCCGACGTGCTCGCGCTCGAGCGCTACAACCTGACGCGGCTCGTCGACCGGCTCGAACAGGAGGGGCTCGTCACGCGCACGCGTTCGGCGGATGACGGCCGCGCCGCGTTCGCGAGCATCACCGACAAGGGCCGGACGCTGCGCAAAAAGATGTGGAAGGTGTACCAGTCGACGGTCGCCGAGCTGTTTCTCGACCAGTTCACCGGCAAGGAGCGGGCCGCGATGACCGCCGGGCTCGACCGCGCGACCGCCGCGGCGCGCGACGCGGCGGCCGACGCGAAGTAACGATATCCGGCACACGGAGCGGCCGCGCGCCGCGCGTCGAACGTCGAGCGGAAACGCCGCGCGGCCTTGCGGTGCGAGCCGCCGCGGCGTCGGCCGTTAGAGGCAGGCTGCTGCGGCCCGGCGGGTATCGGGCGTCCGCACGGGCGAACCGGGTCGCGCAGTCTGCATATCCCTCCTTCGAGTACTGGCATGTCACTGGCGCCATCGGTTTCCGCATAGGATTGCAATTGCAACGATTGCGGTTGCAACTATAAACCGATGACAAGGACCGACATGACCTCGACGCACTCCCTCACGTTCTATACGGCGGACACGCCGAACGGACACAAGATCGCGATCTACCTGGAAGAGGCCGGGCTTGCCCACGATCGCGTGCAGGTGAACCTGTCCGCCGGCGAGCAGCGTAGCCCGGCGTATCTCGCGATCAATCCGAACGGCAAGATCCCGGCTATCGTCGACCACGACACGGGGCTCGCCGTATTCGAATCCGGCGCGATCCTCAGCTATCTCGCCGCGAAGACGGGCTGCCTGCAGCCTGACACGCTGGCCGAGCGCACGACGGTCCAGCAATGGCTGCATTTCCAGATCGGCGGGATCGGGCCGATGCTCGGCCAGCTGTGGTGGTTCCTGCGCGCCTCGAAGACGGGCAATGCGGAAGCGATCGACCGCTACCGGAAGGAGGCGCTGCGTCTCTACGGGGTCGTGAACGGCCGCTTGTCGGAATCGGCGCATCTCGCGTCGTCGCGGTATTCGATCGCCGACATTGCGGCGTTTACGTGGCTGCGCACGGCGGCCGAGCTCGATCTCGACATTGCCGGCTTTCCGCACGTCGAGCGCTGGCTCGCCGAGATCGCCGCGCGGCCGGCCGTTCAACGGGGCCTGATCGCATGCCGCGCGCCGTCGGCCGAGGCGGCGCACTGACATCGCATCACCCGCGCCGCATGGCCCATGATCGCAACAAGGCGCGCTTCGTGTTATCCAACCGGACGAGAACGCCGCATGCGGCGGCGCGTGGAGTCGTGTGGTGCGGTGCCCCGACGCGATGCGTGCGCGAGCTGAAAAGCGCGGGAAGCGCTCGACGCGTTACCGCGCGTTCGGCCCCTTGACCGTCAGCCGGCAGACGGTCGCGAGCGCGAGCAGGTTCGGGTCTCGCTCGCGGCGATGCAGGAAGCTCAGGCCGAAGGTCTGACGGATCGTCGCTCCGGCGAGCGGCACGAGCGCGATCCGGTGCGCGAACAGGTCGCGCACACGGCCGGGCAGCAGCGAGCAGCCGACGCCGCCCGACACGAGGTTGATCAGCGAGAAGATGTCGCCCACCCGCATCACGACGTTCGGCGTGACGCCGGCCGCGCGGAACGCTTCCGTGAAACCGTGGTGCGTCGCGAAGCCTTCGCCGAGCGACACGAACGGCTCGGCGCCGCACGCGTGGAGATCGACCGCATCGCATTGCGCATACGGCGAATCGACCGGCGCGGCGAAGAACATCTCGTCCTCGAACAGCGCGATCGATTCGATCTCGGCGTCCGGTTCGGGCAACGCCATCAGCGTGGCGTCGATCGCGCCGTGCCTGAGCTTGTCGAGCAGGTCGGCGTTCGAGCCGAGCACGAGTTCGGCCTGCAAATCGGGGCGGCGCGCCTTCAGCGCGATCACGACCTCGGGCACGGTGCGGATCGTCAGCGAATACAGCGAGCCGATCTTCAACTGGCCCGCGCCATAGCCGGCCGCTTCGCGCGTCGAACGGATCCCGTCCGTCATCGTCTTGAGGACTTCGCCCGCGACTTCGGCGAGCACCTGCGCGGCGTCGGTCGGCATCAGGTTCCGCCCTTCGTGGCGGAACAGCGCGCAGTGCATCCCTTCCTCGAGCGTATGCAGCGCACGATGCACGCTGACCGTGCTGATGCCCAGCGCCTCGGCCGCCTTCGCGAGGCTGCCGGCTTCCATGAACGCGAGCAGCACTTCGAGCTTGCGGAACGTGATCTCTTCGTTGATGCGGTTGCGCATGATGCGGAAGACGGGAAGGGCGGCCGACGATTCTGCCGCAGAACCGCGGCCGCAACAATGCGCGGATTGCCGGGGTTTTCGCGCGGCGAAGCCTGCGGAAACGACATTTAATCTCAGGCTAATCATCTGCCGTGGGCATTGATTGATGCGGGTTTGCGGCATCCCTATGATCGATTCACGCCGATCGTGCATGGGCCGGGAGGGTCCGTCGTACTTGTCCCGTATCGGCGGCGATGCGAACGGCCGGGTCGCCCATGCCCGCCACCGAAGACGGCACGCATGCGGCGCGGCACCACGAGACTGCAGGAGACAAGCATGCGCGACTCACGTCGGAATTCGCGACAGCGGCAGGTGATCGCCGCCGTCGTCGGCAATACCCTCGAGTGGTACGACTTCATCGTCTACGGTTTCTTCTCCGGCATCATCGCGCGGCTGTTCTTTCCCGCCGAGAGCCAGTACGCGTCGCTGCTGATGTCGCTCGCGACGTTCGGCGTCGGCTTCTTCATGCGTCCGGTAGGCGGCATCCTGCTCGGCCTCTATGCGGACCGCAAGGGCCGCAAGGCCGCGATGCAGCTCATCATCCTGCTGATGACGCTGTCGATCGCGCTGATCACGTTCGCGCCACCGTACGCGGCGATCGGCCCGGCGGCGCCGGTCGTGATCGTCGTCGCGCGGCTGCTGCAGGGTTTCGCCACCGGCGGCGAATACGCGAGCGCGACCGCATTTCTCGTCGAAAGCGCACCCGCGAACCGGCGCGGGCTGTACGGATCGTGGCAACTGATCGGCCAGTGCCTCGCGGTGTTCTCGGGCGCCGCGATGGGTGCATGGGCCACGCAGTCGCTGTCGGAGGCCGCGCTGCACAGCTGGGGCTGGCGCGTGCCGTTCGCGCTCGGGTTGCTGATCGGTCCGGTCGGGCTGTGGATCCGCCGGCACATGGAGGAGACGGAGGCATTTCTCGACGCGAGCAAGTCGACGCTCGAGCCGCCGGCGAGCGTGTCGCGCGTGCTGCGCGACAACCTGCGCGGCGTGCTGGTGTCGATGGGGCAGACGATCACCGGCACGGCCGTGTTCTACGTGATGCTGGTGAACATGCCGACGTTCGTGCACAAGGCCTTCGGGCTGCCGCTCGACCAGGTGTTCAAGGTGCAGATGGCGGCAGTCGCGCTGCTGACGGTGACGATACCCGTCGCGGCGATCGTCTCCGATCACGTCGGCCGACGGCCGGTCCTGATCGCGGGCACATTCGCGCTGCTGACGGTCACGTATCCGCTGTTCTCGTGGCTGGCCGCGGCGCCGGGCATCGGGCGCCTGCTTATGATGCAACTCGTGATCTGCGCGATCATCGGCATCTGCTACGGCCCCGCGCCGACCACGCTGGCCGAGCAGTTCGCGACCCGTTCGCGCTCGACCGGCATCGCGCTGGCCTACAACGTCGCGGTGATGGTGTTCGGCGGCTTCGCGCCGTTCATCGTCACGTGGCTGACGCGTGCGAGCGGGTCGCCCGTCGCGCCCGCGTGGTACGTGCTGTTCGCGGCGTCGTTCGGGCTGCTCGCCAGCGTGTTCATGCACGACGGCGCGCCGTGCGTGGTCGCGCGCCGACAGTTTCAGCGCGAGCCGCTGAGCGTCGAGTAGCGGCCGCACGGCCGGGACGGCGATCCATCGGCGCGGGCCGCATGCAGGGTATTGCGCGAGCCGATGCTTAGCATCGCGGCCGGCGGCCTACCGCGGCGGCCGCCCGGTCATTACGCTTGGGCGATCATCCACTCTGTCCGGAAGGTCGCCATGTCCCGGCTCGACTACACACTGCTCGGCCCCTGCCTGCTCGCCATCGCGCTCGACGCGATGGGGTTCGGGCTCGTTTATCCGATGATGTCCGCGATCTTCAGCGATCCGCATGCGGGCATCCTGCCGGCCGACGCCGGCGCGCACGCGCGCAATTTCTATCTCGGCCTCGGCTACGGAATCTACCCGCTGTGCATGTTCTTCGGCTCGTCGCTGATGGGCGAGCTGTCCGATCGCTACGGCCGCCGCCGGATCCTGCTGCTGTGCGTGCTCGGCCTCGCGGCCGGCTACGCGATGATGGCGGCCGGCGCGTGGCATGCCAGCGTCGCGCTGCTGCTGGCCGGCCGCGGGCTCACCGGCCTGATGGCCGGCTGCCAGGGCATCGCGCAGGCGGCCATCACCGATCTCAGCACGCCCGACACGAAGGCGTACAACATGAGCATCATGTCGCTCGCGTTCAGCGCGGGCGTGATCGTCGGCCCGGTGCTCGGCGGCGTCACGTCCGACCGGACGATCTCGCCGCTGTTCGACTACGGCACGCCGTTCGTGCTGGTCGCCGCGCTGTCGCTGATCTGCGCGTGCTGGACCTGGGCGTCGTATCGCGATTCCGCCGCGCCGCGCGGCGATACGCGCATCGATCCGCTGCTGCCGCTGCGGATCATCCTGGAGGCGGCGCGGCAGCGCAACGTCGCGTTCCTGTCGGTGGTGTTCTTCCTGATGCAGGTCGGCTACGGGCTCTACCTGCAGACCATCATGCTGCTGTTGCAGGCGAAATTCGGCTATACGAGCGCGCGGCTCGGGCTGTTCAGCGGCGTGATCGGCATCTGCTTCGTGTTCGGCCTGTTGTGCGTCGTGCGGCTGATGCTGCGCGTGTGGCGCGTGATCGATATCGCGAAGACGGGCCTGCTCGTGGCCGGCGTTGGCCAGATCCTGTCCGCGCTGTTTCCGCACGAACCGGTGCTGTGGGCGCTCGCGATGGTCGTCGGCTGCTTCGACATGGTTGCGTACACGACGATGTATACGGCGTTCTCCGATGCCGTCAGCGACGATCGGCAGGGCTGGGCGCTCGGCGTCGCGGGCTCGGTGATGGCGGTCGCGTGGGTCGTGACGGGCGCGCTGACGAACCTGCTGCCCGTATTCGGCGAAATTGGACTGTTGCTGATCGGCGGCGCGGGTTTCCTGCTCAGCTTCGCGATGATGGTCGCGTACGGCCGCACGCGGCCGGGCGCGCGAACGGCCGTGCTGTCGTAGGCGGCGCACACGCACGTTGGCCCGATCCTGTCGGACGTTGTCCCGCGCGCCGCTGTCGCGTCACGCCGCGCGGCCCGACACTGGCGCGTCGCGGCCGGGGAGGTTCCGGGCCGCGTGCGGCGGCGCCGGCAGACCCGGCGCGCCGTTCCGTCAATGTGCCAACCGAGAGAGCATTCCATGCAACATCCGACCATCCGTACCCTGGCCGGCGCGCGCGCGCCGACGTCGATCGCCGCCGCCCGCACCGCGCTGCTGGTGATCGATTTCCAGAACGAATACTTCAGCGGCCGCCTGCCGATTCCGGACGGGCCGCGTGCGCTGGGCAATGCGCGGCGCGTGATCGCGTTCGCCGACCGCGCGGGCATTCCGGTGTTTCACGTCCAGCACGTCGATACGGCCGACAGCCCGATCTTCGCCGACGGCAGCGACGGCTTCCGCTTTCATGCGGACCTGCAGCCGGCGCCCCATCACGCGGTCGTGAAGAAAACGTCGGTGAGCGTATTCCCGACGACGGACCTCGATGCGCGGCTGAAGGCGGCCGGCATCGACACGCTGATCGTCACCGGCCTGATGACGCATGCGTGCGTGGCCGGCGCGGCCCGCGATGCGGTGCCGCTCGGCTATGCGGTGATCGTCGTCGACGATGCCTGTGCGACGCGCGACCTCGACGTCGCGGACGGCGGCACGGTGCCGCATCGCGACCTCCATCGTGCGACGCTGGCCGCGCTGTCGGACACGTTCGGCGACGTGCTGACGACCGA
This sequence comes from Burkholderia sp. BCC0397, assembly GCF_902832865.1. Taxonomy (NCBI): domain Bacteria; kingdom Pseudomonadati; phylum Pseudomonadota; class Betaproteobacteria; order Burkholderiales; family Burkholderiaceae; genus Burkholderia; species Burkholderia sp. BCC0397. The sequence continues at coordinate 295,652 of NZ_CADFDL010000005.1, forward strand.
GCAGGTGCTGGCGCTCGGCGTCGCGTGATGGCGGCCGGATTCGCGCGGCAGTCGGCCCGACCCGGCCCGGCGCGGCAGACACGGCTTCACTGTGGCAGCACGTTTCGATCACGCGGGTTGGCGTGAACGTGCCGCGCGCCGGCCGCGTGCATCAGAACATCGTGTTCCGGTTCGCGGATGTTTCGGGTACCGGCTGGATCACGTCCCAGTGTTCGACGATCTTGCCGTCCTTCACGCGGAAGATGTCGACCACCGCTTCGCCGCGATCGCCCGGACGTTCGGTCGCATGCACGTGCAGATAGACGAGATCGCCGTCGGCCGCGCTGCGGACGATGCGCGCGCGCGACGCCGGGTTCTTCTGGAACGCGCCGACGAAGTACGACACGAACGGCTTCTTGCCGTCCGGCACGTGCGGGTTGTGCTGTTTGTAGTCGTCCGCGACGACGGCGGCGGCCTCGACTGCTTCGTGCCGGTTGAAGAAGCGGTCGTAGAACGTCAGCACGAGCTGGCGGTTGGCTTCCTCGGCGGCCAGGTCGCGCGCGGCCGGGCCGGCGGCCAGCGCAACCGTCGATGCGGCCAGCAAAACGAATGCAGCAACGGCGCGAACGGGGGAGCGGGACGATGACATGTAGCGTTTTCCTTGTCTGACGATGCGTGGATGGATGTGCGAGCGCGACTGCGGGTTGCGCGGGTCGCGACGACCGGCACGCGGTGGAGGCGTAGCCGCGACATGCACGCCGTATCGGCATGAAGGATTCGCCGACGAGACCATGAGTTTGCCGCTGCCGATAGGGCGAGGCCGCGCGGCCTCGTCATGCTTCGTTGAACTGGCGAATCCGGGCGGCTGTCGGGCCGGTCGAATGGTACAGTTGCCGCGAACCCGTCACAAGAAGTCACCGCGGTGTGAACAGGTCACGCCGCGATGACCGTGCCTCGCCCGTGAAAGAGAATCCCGCCATGCCGCTCCCGTCCGCCGACGAATCCGTCGAACTCGATCAGCCGTGCCCGATCCGCGATGTGCTCGACCGCATCGGCGACCAGTGGAGCCTGCTCGTGCTCGAGGCGCTGGCCGGCGGAACGATGCGCTTCAACGAGCTCGGCCGTACGATCGGCGATGTGTCGAACCAGATGCTGTCGCGTACGCTGAAGCGGCTCGAACAGGATGGCTTCGTCAGTCGCACGCTGTTCGCCGAAGTGCCGCCGCGTGTCGAATACGCGTTGACCGACCTCGGGCGTTCGTTCCTGACGCCGATGCAGGCGATGATCCGGTGGGCCGACGAACACCATCGCGCGATCTGCGCGGCGCGCCGTCGTGCACGCGAGCTGGAAGCGGGCGTGCGCTGAGCGCGGTGCGCGCATCGGTTCGTTGGCTGACGGTATGCGGCAGACGAGCGCGACGGGTTGAAGCATGTCCGGATGCATTCGCATCGCCATCGCGTGACTTCGTTGTCCGAACGATGTCATTGGAACGGCGGCCAGGCGATATGTTGACCGCAGCACGGCTGCCGTAGCGCATGGTTCCGTGGCGCGGACGGCGCCGGCTCTCGCGCGCGGCTCGGCTCCGGACCTTCATCGGCGGGAGCCGAGCCGCTGCTCACCGCCACGAACCGTCGACGTAGACCCACACCGGCCCTTGGCGGCGCCAGTAGCCGGGCACCCAGCGGCGTCCGGGGCGCCGTGCGACCCAGCGGCCGGACACCCAGATATAGCGGCCGCGCTGCCAGCGCCAGTAGCCGTCCGTCCATATATAGCCGTGCGGCCGGGGTGGGAGCGGGCGACGGTCGTGGCGTGCCGCCGGCGGCGCGAAGCCGGGGCGATCCGCATAGGGCGGCCCGCCGGGAACGCGGTTCGGGCCGGACGGCCGGTACACGGGCGGGGCGGGCTGGGCCGAGGCGGCACGCAGCCAGCCGGTGCCGACGAAGGCGGCTGTCAATCCGATGGCGCGCAGCAGCGAGCGTCGATTCATGGCGGTTCCTGTTCTGGATTCGAGGCCGCCTTACATTAGCTTGCCGGGACGCCCGCCGGGTTACGCGGACGGTCAAGGCTGTTACCGAGTGTCACGGCAGGCGCGAGCCGCCTTTCCCTTTCTGGCGGCTGACGGGATCTCGCCGGGGCACGGGCGTCGCTCCTTGTTTACGGTCGACGGGGACGTCGTAGATGCGGGACGGCCAATATTTGAGATCGAGTCGGGTAGGAATTACCGATTTGGGGTGCCGAACCGAATCCGTTTGTTGTTTCTATGCAACCGTCAAGACGATGACATGTAAGAATGGTGCGATGAAAGCCTTCAAAAAGACCTCGTCAAGAAGTCAAAAACAAACGTTAAAACAAATACTTATGACGCGGCCCCACTTTCATTATTTCTAGTTCTGGAAAAGCTTATTTCTTTATTTGCGGATCGCTCCCCTAGGGTACACCCCTAAACTCACGGTTCCCAAACGGGCAACTATCCGGGCGCCGCCAGCAGGACCGATGGCGCTCCCGGGCGGTTGAAGACCGTTTATGAACAAGGTCGCGAGACCTGCCTCTTTTTAAAAGGGAGCTCCACGAATGAACAAGACTCTGATCGTTGCAGCAGCTGCAGCATCGTTCGCTACCGTCGCTCACGCGCAAAGCAGCGTCACGCTGTACGGCGTGCTGGACGCAGGCATCACCTACACGAGCAACGTCCAGCCGGCACTCGGCCAAGCTGGCAAGTCGCGTTGGGCGATGGGTTCGGGCATTGACCAGAGCCGTTTCGGCCTGCGTGGCTCGGAAGACCTGGGTGGCGGCCTGAAGGCAATCTTCACGTTGGAAAGCGGCTTCAACATCGGTAACGGCCGCTTCGCAAACGGCAACGGCGGCATGTTCAACCGCCAGGCTTTCGTCGGCCTGTCGAGCCAGTACGGCACGGTCACGCTGGGTAAGCAGTATGACGCAACGCAAGACTACCTGGCGCCGCTGACGGCAACGGGCTCGTGGGGCGGCACGTACTTCGCGCACCCGCTGAACCTCGACCGTCTGAGCACGAACGGTGATGTCGCACAGAACAACACGATCAAGTTCACGAGCGCGAACTACGCTGGCCTGCAATTCGGCGGCACGTACTCGTTCTCGAACAACACGAACTTCGGCAACAACCGTGCGTACAGCGCAGGTGCTGCATACCAGTTCCAAGGTCTGAAGCTGGCTGCTGCATACTCGCAAGCGAACCTGGGTGACGGTACGAACGCAAACGGCGCAACGTCGTCGGCGATCGGTGGCATCGCTAACCAAGGCCGCGTCCGCACGTACGGTGCTGCTGCTGGCTACGCATTCGGCCCGGCACAAGTCGGCGCTGCATGGACGCAAGCACGTCTCGACAACAACGCAGTTGGTCTGGGCACGCTGCGCACCGACAACTACGAAGTCAACGCAAAGTACAACCTGACGCCGGCTCTCGGCCTGGGTGCTGCTTACACGTACACGAACGCGAAGATCAACAACGGCAGCACGCACTGGAACCAGTTCGGCCTGCAAGCTGACTACGCACTGTCGAAGCGTACGGACGTCTACGCACAAGCTGTGTACCAGCGTGCAGCGAAGAACGGCATCGGCGCGTCGATCTACAACGGCAACAGCTTCAACGACAACCTGCCGAGCTCGTCGATCAACCAAACCGCAGCAACGGTTGGTCTGCGTCACCGCTTCTAAGCGTGACGGGCGGGGTAACCCGCTTCGCAGCATCGAAAAGGCGCCTTCGGGCGCCTTTTTTTTGTGTGCAGAAGGCGATGACGATAATCCGGATCGTCCGGATGCAAAAAAGCGAGGCCTGTGCCTCGCTTTTTTCGTTCTGCGCCCGTATGGCGCGGCGCTGGTCGCCGGTGGCTCAGCGCGTGTATTCGCCTTTGGCTTCCGGCTGGAACACGATCGCGGCGACCTTCATCAGCTTTTCGGCGCCGCTCGGCTGCATCACCTTGACCATCTGGCCGCGTTGCGTGCCCAGCAGCGCCATGCCGACGGGCGAGAAGACGTTCAGGCGTCCGAGTTCGAGGTTGGCGGCATCCGGATAAACAATCGTCCAGGTGGCCTGTTCCTGGGTCGCTTCGTCGAGCAGCGTGATTTGCGAGTTCATCGTGACGACGTTCGCCTTGATGGCGTCGGGCTGGACGATATCGGCGCGTTCGAGCAGCGTGTCGAGCATCGTCTGGAAGCGCGGGTTGTGCTCGGCGTGCTTTTCGAGGCGAGCGACGTCGAGTTCGGTCAGCTGGTAAAGGCGTTGTTTCATGGTGGTTCTCCAAATGATCGGCAGGGGGGCAGGCGTGGCGTGCCTATGAGGATCGCCCGGAGCCTGTCTAACCTGGCTCCGGGTGGAGACCGAGCGGTCAGATCAGGCGCCGGGCAGGGGCGAGCGGCGCCTGGGCCGTGCGTCGAACGAGGGGATGCGCCGGCTGGCCGGCGCACGCGCGCACGCCGGCCGGGCCGGACGGCGAAACCGAAAGGGGCGTGAGCGCGTACATGGTGGATGGAATATCGACTGGCGAATAAAACCTTACGATTCTACAACACAACCTTCCGAACATGTGATCCGACTGTTGGCGTTTCGTCAGCGATTGTTGTGTAGATGAAGCAAGTGGCAGCGACCCTGTCCGGAAACAGTGGGCGATATTTGCCAAAAATGCAACGCTGTATATTCAAACTAAGGGTTTCCCCTTGGAATGACGAGCACTACACTGCATTCAATCGCTTCAGACAAGTCGTGCCGAGGCGACGTCAAAAGAGAACATATTCCGGAGGTAAATCATGAAGTCGATCATCTACGCAGCCATCGCCGCATCCATCCTTGCCGCTCCGATTGCATCGTTCGCGCAGTCCGAGCAGGGGTTGACCCGCGCTCAGGTCAAGGCAGACCTCGTGCAACTCGAGCAGAACGGCTACAAGCCGCTGGCGAGCGATTCGCAATATCCGAGCGACATCCAGGCCGCCGAGCAGCGTATCCAGCCGAACCAGCCGATGCTCGCGCAAGCCGATACGAGCGGCTACGGTGCCGTGGCGACGGGTGCCGCGCAAGGCGGCCGCCGCGTGACGCGCGAAGCGCCGAATCCCGTGAATTCGGTCTACTTCGGTAACTGATTGAACACCCCGCGGGTCTGCCCGAGTGCACCGCTGAATTGACGAGACGCGCGCCAGTCGCGCGCGTCGTTCGCCCGCAGGAGCAGAACCTCCGTCGCCGCACGCCGGCGGCTTTCCGCCCAGACGCTGATGCGTTTGGGCCTTTTTCGCTGAGGCGGATCAGACGGACGTGACGTTAGGCGTGCCGTGGATATAGTGTTCGAGCTGGCTGATCGTGAATTGCTGATCGGCAATCACGCTCTTCACGAGGTCGCCGATCGAGATGAGGCCGACCAGCTTGCCGTCGTCGAGCACGGGCAAGTGGCGCATCCGGTGCTCGGTCATCAGCGCCATGCACTCGTCGGTGGATTGCGACGGTTCGACGTAGCGGACCTTCGCCGTCATGATTTCCTCGACGCGGGTGGCTTTCGACGAGCGGTCCTGCAGGACGATCTTGCGCGCGTAGTCGCGCTCGGTGACGATGCCCGCGATGTCGTCGCCGTCCACGACGAGTAGTGCACCGATGCCCTTTTCCGCCATCAGCTTGATGGCGTCGTAGACGAGATCGGTCTTCGTGACGGTGTAGATGGTGCGGCCCGAATCCGGCTTGGCCTTGAGAATCTGCGCGACAGTCGTGCTCATTCGCTTTCTCCGTATGCAGGTCGATGCAGGGCAGGCGGGACGTGATGCGCGTCACCCGGTGAGCCCAGTATAGCCGGGCGGGCGGCGGCAGTCGCGTGACGTTTCCAGATTAGCGGTAAACTCCCGTCACGCACCATCCACACAACTCCTACATTCCTGAACGTTTCGATTGAATTCATGATGTCTTCGCGTCCCCAATCGCCCACGCCGGGCAATGGCCAGGCCGACGAGTGCGTGACGCTCGTCGCCACAGCGTCGCTGCCTACGCGCTACGGTACGTTCACGTCATACGCATTTCGCGTATCGGGCAGCGATGCCGAACATCTCGCGCTCGTGATGGGCGACGTGACAGGCGAGCAGTCCGTGCTGACCCGGCTGCATTCCGAATGCCTGACCGGTGACGTGTTCGGCTCGTACCGCTGCGATTGCGGCGAGCAACTCGATCTCGCGTTGCGTTACATCGCGGCCGAAGACCGCGGCGTGCTGCTGTATCTGCGCGGGCATGAAGGCCGCGGCATCGGCCTGAGCAACAAGATCCGTGCGTACGCGCTGCAGGAGCAGGGGCGCGATACCGTCGAGGCGAACCTCGATCTCGGCCTGCCCGACGACGCTCGCGAATACGATTCGGCCGCTGCGATCCTGCGCATCCTCGGCGTGACGTCGGTGCGGCTGATGAGCAACAATCCGAAGAAGTTCGATACGCTCGTGAAGCACGGCATTCCCGTCTGCGAGCGCGTGGCGCTCGCGGTGCCCGTGCGCGAGGAAAACGAGCGTTATATCCGCACGAAGCAGACGAAGTTCGGGCATTACTTCGAAGAAAACGAGTAACTGGAGCGGGCGCGCCGGCGCCCGTTTCTCGTCATCTGTTCTTCCGATCGTTGCGGGTACAAGCGACGATCGCGATTTTCTCCCCCTCATTCGTTCCGGTTCCGGGTTCTCGTGACGTCAGTTGCATTGCGCGCGGCGTCCGTCCGTTCCGTACTCCCGTGACGATCACGCCGTCGAATCGATACGAACGCCTGACGCTGCATCGTCGGCGATCGGCGGATGCGCTATCGCCCGGGTAGCCACGCCGGCGTGCAACGGCTCACGCGTGTCTGCCTGTCAGCGCCACGTACCGTTCTGCAACACGATCCGGTAGCCGTCGGCATCCTCGAAGGTCTGGCCTGATATTTCCCAGTACGGATTGAACGACGTCACCGGCATGAAGCCGTGTGCGGTCGCGCGCTCGCAGGCTGCTTCCCATTCCGGACGATCGGGCAGGTAGAACACGATCAGGTCCTCGGGCGTCGGTGACGGCGCGATCGGATGGTCGGGGCAATGCGTGAACTCGAAGTGATGGTCGAGGCCTTCGCGTCCGAGGATCACGCCGGAAAAGCCGTCGTGATCCTCGAAGCGCGCGAGGACCGACAAGTCGAGGGCGTCGCGATACATGCGCTCGGTGCGGGCGAGGTTGCTGACCGGGCGGGCAATGCGCAGATGGGCGTGCAAGATGGCCTCGGCGGGAAGTGGCGGGCTGGTCAATGATAAGCCGGCCGATCCGGATTGAGCGAGGCAAGCGAATCGTGTTTCCGGCGATACTCGCCGTATCGAACGATATCGATTCGGCTCGGCCAAACGGATCGAATTGTCGAGCCTCGTTTCGCGAAAGAAAAAACATGACACTTCTCGATCCTGTGTGGGCACCCCGCGTCGCAGCGGCCACTCGTCAGCAAGACCTTCGAATGCATGCGTTCGGCAGCGCCTGCCGTACGACGCGCGGATACGCGCATGCCGGTAGGGAGGTGACGAATGGGTAAGCCCGATCTGCGTCGGCCGGTTGCCGGACCTTATCGTCAGTCGCGATGGGCGGCGGACTGGAGGCCGCTTTCGGATGGGTGGCAAAGGGGACGTTGGTACTGGCCGGGCTGGCGATGGTCGCGTTGGCGGCGCTGACGGGCGACGTCGGCGGCCTGACGGACCTGCCGTCGACCAGGAAGGGCTGGTTGTACCTGCTGCTGATCGTGGTCGTGGCGGTCGCGCTGATATTTGCGGTGCATCACTACTGGCTACGCCCGGCCGGCATGCGTCCGGCAGGTTAGCGGGAGCGGAAAATGATATGGCCCCGCAATCCGCGCAGGCAATAAAAAAGCCCGCTGCTTGAGCGGGCTGAATCCATGTTTGGAGACATGGAGGAGACAGACGTAAATTTAAGGGAAAACCCGGACGTTTGCAAGCCCTCGTTGTATCCGCACAACTTGCCGCCGCGCAGCCCGCCTGGTGGCCGCGCGCGGCCTGGCTCATTTACATGCCGGCGGCGGCCCGTGCATGCGCCGCGAACCCGCCGAACCGCTCTTGCGCGACAGGCAGCGCATATTTGCTGCGCATCTCCGTCTCGATCCATGCACACGCCTCGCGCGCGCAGTCGGTCAATGCGTGCCGCGTCGCATGCCCGTCGATGTCGTAGACGAAACGCACGCCGACCTCGTCATCGTCAACCTGTCGTTCGAGCTGATTGAGCTGCAGTTGCGGCCCGTGCTGTTGGGACAGCGCGCGCAATTCGTCGAAGTGATATTCGAGCCAGTCCGCGAAGAACAGCGCGTCGCTGTGGCTGGGCAGGCGGAAAGCCGCGCTGCGCGACGGGCGCGCCGCGATTTCGCCGGCCGCCGCATGCGGCTCGCGGTCGACGGCGACGGGCAGATCGACCGGCGCGAGCGGATGCCGAATCCGCCGGTACGGCTCGCGATCGCGCAATGCGTGCCACAGCAATTCGTCGCCGGCGGCGCCGGACGGCTGCATCGTCAGGTCGTGCCGGCCGTCGCCGATCGCGGTGATGTCGCGGATCACGAGGCGCAGCGAGCACAGCGGCTCGTCCGCGACCAGCAGGGTGGCCGGGCGCGGCAGCCCGCACACGAGCGGCGCGGCGCCGGCGGCACGAAACACGAGCCCGCGGCGATCGAGCCGCACGAGCGGCAACGGCCTGGGAAACGACGGATAGGCGACCGCGATGCGGGCGCCGCTGGCGCTCGTCAACCCGGGCATCATCGCGCGAAAGACCTGGGACTGGTCCACGTTGGTTCTCCTTCGTTACGATTCCACCCGGACGGAAACGTGCGTTCCGGCTCAGGCGGCGATAGCTTGCCGGGTAGCCTGCCCCGGCTCGATTCCTAGCGCAGCAAACGTTTGCGGATCGATGTCGATCCAGCACGCGACCACCAGACGTCCGTCTACCTGCTTCGGCGGGCCTGCGCGGTGCGCGTGTATGCCGATCCGGCGGAACAGCCGCTCCATGCTCGCGAACGTCACGCCGATCAGCTGCCGCGCGCCGAGCTGCGCCGCGCATTCGACGACGGCCGCGAGCATCGGGCGCACCGCCCATTCGGCGTTGCCCGCTCCGCCTTCGTCGTCGGTCGCCGCGAACCGGGACAGCTCCCAGACAGCGGCCGATTGCGGCAGCGGCATGTCCTCGGCGACCAGGTCGGCGAACAGCGACTTCAGCAGATATGGGCGCGTCGTCGGCAGCAGGCGCGCGCATCCGCACATGTCGCCGTCGGCGTTGCGCGCGAACACGTAGACGGTATCGTCGCGATCGAACTGGTCACGCTCGAAACTTTCGTTCGCCGACGGGAGCGCCCAGCCGAGCTGTTCGACGAACACGCGGCGCCGATAGCGCCCGAGATCCGCCGCGAGTGCGTGTGGCAACCGCCCTTCCTCGTGAACGAAGGTCTGCATGGATGTCCTCGGATCTGTGCTTTTGTATGCACGCATTACAGCGCGCAGCACGAGGAGCCTGTAACTGGTAACTCTTACAGGGTGACGTCGTAAAGACGCCATTTGCGTGGTGGTAACGGTTTCTTGATCGACGGGATTGAAAACCGGGCCGCTTTTGCTTATAAAGAGCGCCAGTCTTGCAAAATCGTCAGAGGAATGCGCGGCCAGTTGTCACTGGAGCGTGGGACCGGCATGATAGGCGTCGTTGTGCCCGAGCAGGGCGGACGCGACCGCGGCAGGCCAGTCGATCGCGGCGAGCCGCGCGGCGAGCGCGGCGGCGGTGCGGAACATGCCGATGTCGGCGCCCTTGGCGTCGATGGCCATCACGTTGCTGCGGACGTCGCCGCCCGCGATCACGAACGTGCCCGTCGCGCGTTCGAGGTACCAGTCCCAGCCGACCGTCACGTAGGCGACGCCGGCACCGGCCGCGCGATGCCATTCGGTATAGCCGGCGAGGCGGGCATCGATCGCGTTGTCGCGCAGTTCGGCCAGCAGCGAGGGGTCGAGGCCGCTCGCGACATGGTCGAGTACAAGTGCGGCCAGTGCGCCTTCTGACAGGCGTACGTAGCCGTCCGGGGACGGGCCGGGGACAGGGTGCAGCAAGGGTGAAGTCATGCGCGGAATGTATCAGCCTCGAATGGGTGCTGGAACCTGACAAGTATGACAGCGTGAAAGTATGACAGCGTGACGTTGTCGGAGAAAGAATGGAACTGCGCTGGCAGGATGCCTACCAACAATTCAGCGCCGCGGAAGACGAGCAGCAGCTCTTCCAGCGGATCGCCGCCTATTCCAGGCGGCTGGGATTCGAATATTGCTGTTACGGCATTCGCGTACCGCTGCCCGTTTCGAAGCCGGCGGTCGCCATCTTCAATACCTATCCGGACGGCTGGATGGCGCACTATCAGGCGCAGAACTATATCGAGATCGACTCGACGGTTCGCGACGGCGCGCTCAGCACCAACATGATCGTCTGGCCGGACGTCGATAACATCGATCCGTGCCCGCTGTGGCAGAACGCGCGCGATTTCGGGCTGTCGGTGGGCGTCGCGCAGTCGAGCTGGGCGGCGCGCGGCGCGTTCGGCCTGCTGAGCATCGCCCGTCATGCCGACCGGCTGACGCCGGCCGAGATCAACATGCTGACGCTGCAGACGAACTGGCTCGCGAACCTGTCGCATTCGCTGATGAGCCGCTTCATGGTGCCGAAGCTGTCGCCCGCGGCGGGCGTCACGCTGACCGCGCGCGAGCGCGAGGTGCTGTGCTGGACGGCCGAAGGCAAGACCGCGTGCGAAATCGGCCAGATCCTCAGCATCTCGGAGCGGACGGTCAACTTCCACGTGAACAACATCCTCGAGAAGCTCGGCGCGACCAACAAGGTCCAGGCGGTCGTCAAGGCGATCTCGGCCGGACTCATCGAAGCGCCTTGACGTGACGTGACGCGACGGCGGCGCCGGATGCGGCGGCCGCGGCGGCCGCCACGCGGCTCATTCCATCATCGGCTCCGCTTCCTTCGCGGTCCAGCTCACGCTGGAAATGCTTTTCTCCATGCTCATCCGGCTCGCGATCTGCTCGAGCTTCTGCTGATCCTTCGGATGCAGCTTCAGCGTCGCGGTCACCTTCAGCCGGTCCGGCTGGTCGGGCACGTCCTCGCTCGTGAGGCTCTGGAACGACAGCGGCTTCGCATACATCGCGTTCGACAGCAGCGTGCGGATGTGCACTTCGTCGGCGGCGAGGCAGATCACGGTGATCTGGTATTCGCGCACGAGATCGGCATTCGAGACGGGCGTCGCGTTGATGGCCTGGCTGACGCCGCGCAACACCGTATTGGTGAGCAGCACGACGCCCGTGCCGGCGAGCGCGGGCACGTAGTGGCCGGAGCCGGCCAGTACGCCGACGGCGGCCGAGCACCATAGCGTCGCGGCCGTGTTGATGCCCTGGATCGAACCCTTGTCGCGCATGATCACGCCGCCGCCGAGAAAGCCGACGCCCGACACGACGTACGCGGCGATCTGCGTGACGCCCGCGACGCCGTTGCCGGTCAGCACGCCGAGCGTGACGAACAGGCACGCGCCGCTCGCGACGAGCGTGATGGTGCGCAGGCCGGCCGTGCGCTGGCGCATCTGGCGCTCGAGGCCGATGGCGACGCCGCAGGCGAACGCAGTGAAAAGACGGAGTGCGAAATCGAAAGTCATGGTTGTCCTGCCGTGCGAAAAGCGCATGCCGGCTCGCGTCGCCGCGGCGCAAGGCCGAAGGCGACGCGGCGATAGCCGTCATCGCGCGGTACTGTACCGCGCGAATGCGTCATTCAATGTGAAACGGATGGCGTGCGGCTCGCGGAACGCGAGCCGGGGCAGGAGAACTGCGGCGGACAGGCGTTCAGGCGGCAAGCGGCGCACGCAACGGAGTGCTGCTACTGTCCACGATGGTTCCTGAAGGAAGAATGGGCGGCATTCTAGTGGGCGGCGCGCGCCCGCGTCAACCGCCTTGCGGCGGCGCTACTGCGCCGAGCCGATCGTCCCCGTCGCGAGCGCGAGCGCGGCGGCGGCCGACAAGGCGCCGGCATAGCTGTCGACTTCCGCGTTGCGCGCGGCGAGCAACTGGCTTTGCGCGATCGTCGCGTCGGTGACCGAGCCGACGCCGTTCCGGTACGCGGTCAGCGCCGCGTCGTAGCTCGTTTGCGCGGCATCGACGAGCGCCTTCGCGGCGTCGTGCGACGCCAGGCTCGTCTGCACCGCGTTCTGCGCGGCGACGACCTGGCGCACGGCTTCCTCCTTGGTCCGCGTGAGGCGCGCGGAGGCGCTTTCCGCGTCGTTGCGCGCCTGCATCAATATGGCCGAGCGCAGGCCGCCGTCGTACAGCGGGATCGTCACGCCGACGAACACGCCGCCGCCGTAGCGGCTGCCGTTCAGGTTGACGGTCGGCGCCTGGTCGCCGATCGCCGGCAGCGCGGAGATGGCCGTGCCGCCGCTCGCATACGACGTCGACGCGGACAGGAAAATCTTCGGCATGAACGCGGCTTCCGCCGCCTTGATCTTCGCGCGATTGGCCTTTTCGACCGCGAACGCGCCCTGCAGGTCGGGGCGGCGCGCGATCGCGTCCGACACGATTGCGTCGACCGACGAACCGAGCGCGGGCGGCAGCGGCCGCTTCGGCAGCGCGGCGATCGTCGGCTTCGACAGCGGCGAGATGCCGAGCGCGGAGACGAGCGCGAGGTAGCTGTCGCTCTCGGCGCCGTTCGCTTGCACGAGCGCGAGGTTCGCCTGCGCGCGGTTCTGCGTCGCCTGCGCGAGCTCGACGACCGTGCCGACGCCGTGCTTGAGCCGCGCGCGGGACGCGGCGAGGATCGCATCCGCGTTCGTGAGTCCCTGTTGCGCGCTCAGCGCGCGCGAGCGTGCGGCTTCGTAGCGGTAGTACGAGACCGTCACGTCGTGGATCACCTGCTGGTGCACGGCCGTGAACGCGACGTTGGACGCGATCGACGCCTGTTCGGCCGCTTCGACGCGCGCCGCGCGGCCGCCGAAATCGAACAGCAGCCATTGCAGCGACAGCGCCGAAATCGTGCCGTGCACGGTGGTGTTGCTCGATGAATCGCCGAGGATCGTCGACGTCGAGCCGTGGTTCGCCTGGTACGCGCCCATTGCCGTCGCCGACAGGCGCGGCAAATAGGCGGATTTGGCGAGGCCGACCGCGAGCGCCGCGTTGCGCGCGTCGTTCCATGCGATGCGGGTCAGCGGGTTCGCAGATTCCGCGAGATCGATCAGTTCGGGCAGCGTGTACGCATGCGCGGCATCGAGCGCGGCCGGCGCCGAAACCGACGCGAGCGCCGGCGATGCAGGCAGCGTGTAGTCGTGCGCACCTTGCGCGGACGCGCGCGGCGGCGCCGCCACGATGTCGCCCGCAGCCGACGTTTGCGGCTGCCACGGGCGGTCGGATGCCTCCGGCGCCAGATCGATCGACGACGTCGCGCAACCGGCCAGCGCGACGGCGGTCGCGAGGGCAGCTACGGCGATCGAGGCGGCCGGCGGTTCAGGTCGACGCATGGGGGGCAGGCTCCTTCGGGGTGGCTTGACGGGCGTCGTCGGCGATATGCGCGAGCCGCGTGTCGATCAGGTTCAGCAGCGCATCGCGCGCGGGGTCGGGGGGGGCGGCGTCCGTCGGTGGCGCCGGGGCATGCGTGCGGGGCGCAGTGTCGTCGTCGCCCGGTTCGGTCACGCGCGCGAGTTGCGCGCCGATCGCCGCGTCGCCGGGCTGGCGTTCGGCGAGCAGGAACAGCGGGCCTTCGATCGCGCCGAGTTCCGCGAGCGCGCGCCGCCGGGTGGCGAGCCACGTCGCGGCCGGCCGCACCCACGACGGTTCGTAATGGACCAGGCCGAGTTCCTGCGAGATCGCCCCGTGACGCGCGAACGCGTCGGCCGCGAGCGTGCGCCGTTCGGCCGGCTGCGCGATCTGCGCGATGCGTCGCCACTGGTCGAGCAGCGCGGCGAACGCGACGTCGATCTGCTTGCCGATGCTGACCGGCCAGATGCGCGTGAACACGAGATACACGACGACGTTGCCGAGCAGGATGCCGATCGTACGGTCGCGGGCGATCGTCAGGTCGAAGCCGGGGCCGGCGCCCTGGATCACGCACAGGAAAAACGCGAACGCGACCTGGAAGCCCGCATACGCGATGCGTGGCGAGCCGAAGGCGATCCACGCGGACAGCCACGCGCCGGCGAACACCAGCGCCATCAGGTGGCCGACCGACGACAGCGCCGGCACGACGAACACGAGCGCGGCGGTGCCGAGCAATGCGCCGATGATGCAGCCGAAGATCCGCAGCGTGAGCTTCTCGACCGTTTCGGCCGTCGAGCCGAGCGACACGATGTAGCAGGTGACGACGCAGGTATGAATGCCCGACCAGTCGAGCTGCGAGTACAGCAGGTAGCAGAAGATCGCCGCGGCGGTCGTCTTCAGCGCATAGCGGATGTGGTCGGGATTGGTGCGTGCGTCGGGCAGGAAGAAGCCGCCGCGTGGGGCCGGTACTGGCGCGGCAACGGGTGCTTCAAGCGTGGCTGCAGCGGCGGCGGGCGTTGCGTTGGCCGAAGCCTGCGTCGCCGCATCGGCCGTCGGCACCGTCGCGCCCGCCTCCGCGAAATGCGTGATCGCTGCCTGGAGATCGGTCGCGGCGATGCGCGCGAGCGGCGGCAGCGCGTCGGAGGGCGGCAGCGCGAGCGTCACGTCGACCGGGTAGCCGCCGCATTCGAGAATGGCGGCCATGTCGTCGAGCGTCGCGGCGATCGGCGTGGCGAACGCATCGGGCAGCCGCGCGTCCGGCTCGCGATCGGCCAGCGCGACGCCGACCATCAGCGCGGTGCTCGACGCGATGGCCCGTCGCAGCGCCGCGACGTCGGCGGCGGTCGACGAGCCTTCGAGCTTCGACAGCTTGAGCCACGTGAGCAACGGCTTGTCGCCTTCGCGCAGGCTCGCGTCGAACGCGGCACGGGCATCGTCGTCGCCGCGCAGTCGCCGTGCGGCGAGCCGCAGCCGCTTCGCGAGCTGCGCATGCGCAAGCTTGCGCGGCGACGGCGCGATCAGCAGGTTGACGACGATCGCCACGCCGACGGGGATCGCGATCGTCAGCCAGATGTACAGCAGCGCGCGGGTGGCGGCTTCGCCGAACGGCGCGAGGCCGAGCTGGTCGAGCCCGAAGCCGACGATCATCGCGAGGATCGCGCCCACCGGGCGCAGCTTGCTGGCGGAAGTCAGGTACAGGAGGGCGACCGACAGCACGGCCATGCACGCGACCCGCAGGATCGAATAATCGATGCTGAAGATCGCGATGCCGAGCACGAGCCCGATCACGATCGTGACGATCAGCAGCAGCGCGGCCGCGAGCACGACGCTCGTCACGCGGTCGGCGCGGATCATGAAGAACACGACGTACGCGGACAACGCGGCTTCGGGCGTGCCGTACGCGGCCGTCACGAGCGCGGTTAGCGCACAGATCAGCGCGACGCGCACGGCCATGGCCGCGCGCCCCGGAAACGGCGCGAGCAGCCGCAGGACTTCGCGCGGGCCCGGCGAGCGGACGTCAGCGGCAGGCTGAGCCATGCCGGACCTCGACGATCGCGCTTGCGCCGACACGCACGAGCTTGCCGTCGGGTTCGTCGAGCTTCACGCGCACGGGGAAGCGCTGCGCGACGTGCACCCAGTTCACCGAGCGCTGCACGATCGGCAGCGAGCGCGGCAGGTTGATGCGGTCGCTGTCCGCGATGCCGGCGCCGATGCCGACGACCTTGCCCGTCATCGGGCGGTCGCGGTCGATCATCGAATAGACGGTCGCGCAGTCGCCGACCGCGATGCGATTGAGCGACGTCTCGCGGAAATTGCCGACCGCGAACCATTCGCTCGCGTCGATCAGCGTGAAGATCGACTGGTTCGGCGCGAGGGTTTCGCCGGGAAGCACGCTCAGGCCCGTCACGAGCCCGTTGTGCGGTGCACGCACGACCGTATCGTCGAGCGCATGCTGCGCGCGGGCCAGCGCGGCTTCGCGCGCATGCAGCGTTGCGATCGCATCGGCGTCGTCGCCGATCGTCTGCGCGGATGCGCGCTGCTGCTCCTGCGCCTGCGCGAGCGAGACGGACGCGTCGCGCTGGCGCACCTTCGCCTGGTCGAACTGCTGCGCGCTGACGTAGCCCTGCGCGGCGAGCGGCGCGAGCCGGTTCACGTCGCGCGTCGCGAGATCGTAGTTCTGCGTCGCGCGCTTGACCTGCTCGGCGGCGACGGACGCATTCGAGCGCTCGCCGATCAGCGAACGGTGGCGCGTGTCGAGCGATGCGCGCGCGAGTTCGAGGTCGGCCTGCGCCTGCGCGACGGTCAGCCGGTACGGCACGGGATCGATCACGTACAGCAGGTCGCCTTTCGCGACGCGCTGGTTTTCATGCACGGCGAGCTGCACGATGCGGCCGCCGACCGGCGACGCGACGTGCACGACATCCGCGTCGATCGACGCGTCGTCGGTGGACGGGTAGGCCGTCGTGCGGTGGTACGCGTATGCGAGCGCCGCGATGCCGAGCGCGACGATCGCGAGCGCGATCACGCGGCCTTTGACGGAGGGGCGGGCGATGCCGGCGGCCTTCATGCGAACGGCCCCGTGCCGGCGAGCCAGACGATCACGGCGACCACGAGCCCGATCGCGGTGCAGACGGCGAGCTGGTAGGGCACCGTCGCGGCCCAGCCGGTCGCGACGAACACGCGGTGCGCGACGATCGCACCGACGATGCCGACGATCGCGCTGACGAGCCACAGCGGGAAATACGCGCCGAACAGCACGTAGGACGGCGCGCCGCGCGATGCGCAGCCCGCGAGCGGCAGGGCGGGCGCCAGGACGGCGGCGACGCGCAGGGGCGCGCGCGGCGTTGTTTTTCTCATGGTGTGACGAGCTCGACGTTGGGGGTGGATGCCGGGCGCGGCGCAATGCGGATCGTCGCGACCGGCCGGGCCGCGACGACGATTCCAGGATACGGAGCCGATCATAAATCAGCGCGATGCGGATCGCCAGCGATCCGGCACGCGTTCACGGCATGGGCCGAGGCCGGCCGCGGCCGCGCCGCCGGTCATGCCGGACGGTCCGGCCGTGCGCGTCGGCAGCGATGGCCGGAGCGCGGCGATTCTGCCGGCACCCGCGCGCGTAGGGTTGCTAACGGACTGTAAAGGATCGTCAGACGAAATCACGCAGCGGAATTTGCGATGCCGACGCAGTGGAATCGGCACGCAAATCGCCGATTGCCGCTCGAACGCATGCGAATTCGGTCAGTCCGGCTGCCCGCACGCGTCCTCGACGAGCAGGTCGACGAGATCGCGTGCGAAGCGCGGCAGCGCATCGAGATCGGCGACGCAGATCTGCAACTGGCGCTCGGCCCAGTCGTCCTCGAGCGCGACGAGGCGCAGCGCCATCGTCTTCGCATGACGGCGCGCGGTGCCTTCGGGCAGCACGCCGACGCCGACGTTCGCCTCGATCATCCGGCAGGCCGTCTCGAAGTTGCTGACCTGGATGCGCCAGCGCAGCGTGCGCTGCACGTCGGCGGCCGCGCGTTTCAGGAAGGCGTGGATCGCGCTCGCCTCGGGCAGGCCGATGAAGTCGTGGTCGAGCGTCGCGACGAACGGCGTCGATGACCGACCGGCGAGCGGGTGGCCGAGCGCGGTCGCGAGCACGAGGCGGTCGCGCCGGTATGGCATCGCCTGCAGCCCGTCGGTGCGCACGTCGCCGGCGACGATGCCGATGTCGATCATGCCTTCCTGCACCGCGCGTACGATGTCGGGGCTCAGCCGCTCCTGCATGTCGATCGTCACGTCCGGATGATCGACGAGATAGTGACGCAGCACGCCCGGCAGGAACTCGCTCATCGCCGTGGTGTTCGCGAACACGCGCACGTGGCCTTTCACACCCGACGCATATTCCTGCAGGTCGCCGGTCAGCTGCTCGAGCTGGCGCAGCACGCGGCGCGCATGCGCGAGCAGCGTGTCGCCCGGCGCGGTCAGCGTGACGCCCTGGCTTCTGCGGCTCAGCAGTTTCACGCCGACCTGCTCCTCGAGGTGCTTGATCCGCGTGCTGGCGGCCGGCACCGACAGGTGCGCGCGTTCGGCGCCGCGCGTGAGGCTGTTCGCTTCCGCGATGTGCGTGAAAAGTTTGAGGTCGACGAGATCGAAGCGCATGGACGTGGCGGCGGGAGGATGGCCGATTATCGCGCGAAGCCGCACGGCGCTGCACCGCCGGCCGGGACCCGTCGTCGCGGCCGGGATCTGTGTACCATCGTGCGTATGGCACG
This sequence comes from Burkholderia sp. BCC0397, assembly GCF_902832865.1. NCBI lineage: Bacteria > Pseudomonadati > Pseudomonadota > Betaproteobacteria > Burkholderiales > Burkholderiaceae > Burkholderia > Burkholderia sp. BCC0397. Next base: position 313,921 of record NZ_CADFDL010000005.1, read on the forward strand.
ACGCGCGGCACCGGGCATCACGGCCGGTGCGGCGCGCGTCGCGGAAGCGGTAGTGCAACGAAGGTGAACGTTCCATGCGAAGTTTCTTTGTCCGGTTCATTGCAATCGGCGTGCTGTTCCATCTGTACGTCGGGATGCGGATCATTCCCGATGCGTTCGTGTCGCCGCTCGCGCGCACGATCGCGGCGCTCGTGCTGGCGAGTTTCGTCATCTTGATTCCGGTCGGCATGTTCTCGCGCCGCTTCGACGAAGGGTGGGCGGCGACGCTGGTCGGCTGGGCCGGCGCGCTCGCGATGGGCTTCTTTTCGTCGCTGCTGGTGCTGACGTTCCTGCGCGAAATCGTGCTGCTCGGCGTGCTCGCGTGGCGGCATCTCGGGCATGACGGCGCGTGGAGCGGCGCCGCGCCCGACACGGCGCTCGGCGTGCTGGCGGCGGCGGTGCTTGCGACCGTGATCGGGTTCGTCGGCGCGCGCCGCACGGCGGCGGTCAAGCGCGTGTCGATTCCGGTCGCGGGGCTGCCGGCCGCGCTCGACGGGCTGACGATCGTGCAGCTGTCCGACATCCACGTCGGGCCGACGATCAAGCGGCCCTACATCGAACGGATCGTGCGCGCGGTCAATGCGCTCGACGCCGACCTGGTGGTCGTGACGGGCGACGTGGTGGACGGTTCGGTCAAGCGCCTGCGCGAACACACGGCGCCGCTCGGCGAGATGCGTTCGCGGCACGGCACCTTCCTCGTGACGGGCAACCACGAGTACTACGCGGGTGCGCATGCGTGGATCGACGAGTTTCGTCGTATCGGGCTGACGGTGCTGCTGAACGAGCACGTGCTGATCGAGCGCGGCGGCGCGCGGGCGGTGCTCGCGGGCGTGACCGACTTCACGGCGGGCGGCTTCGATCCCGCCCATCGCAGCGACCCCGCGCAGGCGCTGGCCGGTGCGCCGCGCGACGTCGGCACGAAGATCCTGCTCGCGCACCAGCCGCGCAGCGCGGAAGCGGCGAACCGCGCGGGCTTCACCGTGCAGCTGTCGGGGCACACGCATGGCGGCCAGTTCCTGCCGTGGCCGCCGTTCGTGCGGTTGCAGCAGCCGGTGATCGGCGGGCTGAACCGCTTCGGCGACATGTGGCTGTATACCAGCCGAGGCACCGGCTACTGGGGGCCGCCGAACCGCTTCGGCGTGCCGTCGGAGATCACGCTGATCCGGCTGACGCGCGGCTAGCGGGAGGCCGGAAGGCGGCTGTTGTTCGATGCATGCGATAGCGTCGAAGCCGTCGCTTGGGGTGCGCGGGAACAGGGCGGCTCGCCGTGGCCGGGAATCGCGACCCGGTTGCGCTTCATCGCAGCGCACGGCGGTTTCCCTTGATCGTCGAATGACAGCGCATGGCGGCGCACGGCGCCGTTGGCTAGTATGCAGACATGCCTCGCCCGTTCCGTTCCTCGCCGGTTCCTGCCGACATGTCGACGTCCGATCTCTTCGCTGATACGCCCGTGCCCGACGTGGACTGGCACCCGGACTGGCTGGCGCCGCCCGCGGCCGACCGCGCGCTGGCCGCGCTGATCGACGAGGTCGCGTGGCGGCAGGACACGATCCGCACGCCGCGCGGGCGCATTCCGTTGCCGCGGCTCACCGCATGGCAGGGCGAACCGGATGCCGTGTACGTGTACTCGGGCATCCGCAACGTACCCGAGCCATGGACGCCGGCCGTGCTCGGGCTGAAGCACGCGGTCGAGACGACGTGCGGCGTGCGTTTCAACAGCGTGCTGCTCAATCGCTATCGCAACGGGCTGGACAGCCTCGGCTGGCACGCGGACGACGAACCCGAACTCGGCGACGCGCCGGTGATCGCGTCGGTGAGCCTCGGCGCGATGCGCGTGTTCGATCTTCGTCATCGCGCGACCGGCGTCACGCATGCATACCGCCTCGTGCATGGCAGCCTGCTCGTGATGCGCGGACGCACGCAGGCCGAATGGCAGCACCGGGTGCCGAAGGCGCCGGGCGTGCAGGGCGAACGCGTGAACCTGACCTTCCGGCGCGTGTCGATGATGGGCGGATAGGTCGCGCCCCGTTTTTTTGATCCACGAAAGGTCGATGCAAGCAATCGGCCGGGCGTGCGGCGCGTTGTCGCATGAAAGCGATGCCAGGCGGCCCGGCGTGGCGCTGAGGCCCGTCCCGCAAGGGTTTCAGGTAGATTCGATCGACCGCCCGGTTTCGATAGGTGAGTGAAACCTCTGATGGTGCGTCGCAACAATTCTTGAATAGACTGTCGAATGACAGAAGTGCGTCGGCATGCCGGCGCGACCCTTTCGACATGCCTCCGTGTGTTGCCGACGCAGCGCGCAATGGGGCAGGAGCAAAACGCGTGACCGTACTCGACCCTTCCTTCGCACCCTCGCTGCACGTCTTCGAGCAAGACGGCGGATGGCAATGGGCGCTGACGGTGAAGCGGGCGACCGGTGTCGGCGTGAAAGTCGTGGCGTTCAGCCCGGAAGGCTTTCGCGGCGAAGCCGACGCATACGCCGCCGGCCAGCTTGCCCGCGCCGAATATGACGCCGCCGTGACGGCCTGACGCCGTCGCGGCGTCCCGCCCGAGGATCGCCTTCACCCTTGGCCGCTCGCTGCCGGGCGGTGCTTTCCCGATCGTTTTCCGTTTTCAGTCCTTTGCCCCGCGCGATGCATGCATCGTGCGGGCGCCAGCGCGCCTGTCCGCCCGCGCGCGCCGCGCCAAATGGTCCGTACCATTCGACACGTGCGTGCCATACGTCGCGCTTAACGTCCGAGCACGGCGTCCGTCGCGTCGGCGAGGCGGCCTGCGCCGCGGTTTGAACGCCGGACGCCGACCCATCGACAAGAATGATGCAGGTCATGTGCGACGACAGAACCGACTACCACCGCCATGCGCGCGGCGGACCGCGCCCGACGCGGGCGCCGGAACGGGGATTCACGCTGATCGAGGTGCTGATCGCGCTGGCGATCGTGGCCGTGGCGCTGGGCGCCGTGATGCGCGCGATCGGCGCGCTCGCGTCGGACACTGACATGGCGCGCATGCGCCTGCTCGCGTTGTGGAGCGCCGACAACGCGCTCGGCGAGATCCGCATCGCGTCGAGCTGGCCGTCCGTCGGCACCAACACGTTCGCGTGCCCGCAGGGCCGCTACCGGTTCGTGTGCCGCCAGTCGGTGGCCGCGCTGCCGAGCCCGCTCGTGCGGCGCGTGACGGTGAGCGTCTATCCGTCCGCATCGAGCCGCAACGTGCTCGCCGAAGCCGTCACGGTGATCCAGAATGAAGCGCGCCGCTGAACGTCGCGGGGCCGGGCGCGCCCGCGGCTTCACGCTGATCGAGATGCTGGTCGCGATCGCGCTGCTCGCGGTGATCGCGCTGCTGTCGTGGCGCGGCCTCGACGCGACGATCCGCGGTCGCGACGATATCGCATCGAATCTGGCGCAAACGCGTCTGCTCGGCCGTTATTTCTCCCAGTTGCAGTTCGACCTGATCAACCTCGTGACGGCTGACGAGGTGTTCGGGCCGCCGCTGCGCATCCGGCCGAACGAACTCGTGATGGTGCGCCATCTTGGCGTCGGCGGCGGGCCGACGCAGATGCAGGTCGTGCGCTACCGGCTCAACGGGCGCGAACTCGTGCGCAGCGCGTCGCAGCCGCTCGCGTCGCTGGCCGAAGTCGAAGACGCGCTGCACCACATGGATGCGTTCGCGCGCGTGGTGGTCAGCAACGATGCGCGGACGATGCAGCTTTCCGTGTGGATTCCACCGGGCGGCTGGACGACGAGCCAGACCGTCATCGAGCAGAGCTATGCGCAGTTTCTCGCGCAGCACGGCGTCAGCAACATCACGTCGCTGGGCATGCCGCTGCCGCGCGGCGTGCGCTTCGCGGTCACGATGGGCGCGCCGGCAGTCGAATACGTGCGGACGATCCCGATCGGCCAGTGATGACGGCGCGGGTTGCTCACGGCGCGGAACGTGTTCCGTCCCCCGGACAAAATGGTCCGTAACTTTCGTCATACGTCTGTTATTACCCGTCCGTTAGTCTCGTGACGAGCATGACCGCCGCGACCGGTTCCATTGAACCGGGCCAGCGGCGGCATCGGCAAACGGGAAGGGGGCGAACGTGACGGTCGAGCACCGGCATGATGCACACGCGGGCGCGTCGGGACTCGACGCGCGCGGTCAACGGCAATCGGCGGCGATCCTGAGCCGCGCACAAAACTGGCACAGCGCCGGACGGTTCGACGACGCGGCGCGCGACTATCTCGCCGTGCTCGAGAAGGAGCCGGACAACCCCCAGGCATTGCACCTGTACGGCGTGCTGCAGTTCCAGCGCGGCGCGGCCGACGATGCCGAAGCGTTGCTGCGCCAGTCGGTCGCGATCGCACCCGGCACGCGCGTCCTGTCGGATCTCGGCGCGATCGCCGGCGAGCGCGGCCGCGTCGGCGAGGCGCTCGAGCATTTCGCGGCAGCGCTGCGTGCGACGCCCGACGACGTGCAGACGCTCGTGCGCCGCGGCAATACGCTGCTCGGATTGCGACGCTACGACGACGCGCTCGCGTCGTTCGACCGCGCGCTCGCGGTGTCGCCGCTCGTGCTCGATGCGCTGTGCAATCGCGGCAGCGCGCTGCGTGCGCTGCGCCGCTTCGACGACGCGCTGGACACCTACGACCGCGCGCTGATGGTCGACCTGCGTTCGTTCGAATCGTGGTTCAACCGCGGTCTCGTGCTGCGCGAGCTGCAGCGGCCGGCCGATGCGCTGCAGTGCTTCGAGCGCGCAAACGCGATCCGGCCCGGCATGGCCGCGATCATGGCCGAGCGCGGCCGTACGTTGATCGATCTCGATCGGCCGGGCGAGGCGCTCGACGCGTTCAACGAAGCGATCGCGGCCGATCCCGCGCGGATCGACGTGCTCTACAACAGCGCGGTCGCGCTCGAACGGCTCGGCCGCGCGGACGAAGCGCTGGCCCGCTGCGAGCGCGTGCTGGCGTTCGATCCGGATCATGTCCGCGCCCATGCGAGTCGCGGCAACGCGCTGCTGCAGCTCAAGCGCCACGACGACGCGCTGGCGGCCTATGCGCGTGCGCTGGCGCTCGATCCGCACTCGGCGGAGACGTTGTGCAACCGCGGCACCGCGTTGCGTTACCTGAAGCGTTACGACGACGCGCTGGCCAGCTACGACGCCGCGCTTGCGCGCGACGCAGGGTTCGCCGAGGCCTGGACCAACCGCAGCAACGTATTGCAGGACCTGCATCGCTACGACGAAGCGATGGCGTCGCTCGACCGTGCGCTTGCGCTGCGTCCCGATCACGCGACGAACTGGCTCAACCGCGGCAACCTGTATTTCGAGACGGCGCGCGCGGACGACGCGCTCGCCGCGTACGACCGCGCGATCGCGCTGCATCCCGACTACGCCGAAGCGCATTTCGCGCGCGCATCGCTGTATCTGATCGAAGGCGATTTCACGCGCGGCTGGCCCGAATACGAATGGCGGCTGCGCGATGCGCAACTGGCGCGGCACTACCGGCCGTTCACGCAGCCGGCGTGGCAGGGCGACACACCGCTCGACGGCCGGACGGTGCTGATTCATGCGGAACAAGGGTTCGGCGACACGCTGCATTTCTGCCGCTATGTGCCGCTGGTGGCCGCGCGCGGTGCGCGGGTCGTGTTCGAGGTGCAGCCGCAGCTGCGCGCGCTGATGGCGTCGCTGCCCGGGCCGGTCGACGTGATCGCGCGCGGCGAACCGCTGCCGGCGTTCGACTGCCAGGCGCCGCTGTTGAGCCTGCCGCATGCGTTCCGCACCGATGAAGCCACGATTCCGTATGCCGGCGCCTATCTGCATGCCGACCCGCAGCGCACGCGCCAGTGGGAGGCGCTGCTCGGCGAACGGCGCCGGCCGCGGATCGGGATCGCCTGGGCCGGTAATCCGGAGCATCGGAACGATCACAACCGCTCGATCGATTTCGCGCGGCTCGCGCCGCTGTTCGATCTCGACGTCGACTGGATCAGCCTGCAAAAGCCCGTGCGCGAACGCGACGAGGCGCTGCTCGCGGAGGCGCCGGTGCTTCGCGTCGACGACGAACTCGGCGATTTTGCTGACACGGCCGCGCTGATCGGCGCGCTGGATCTCGTGATTGCGGTCGACTCCGCGGTTGCGCACCTGGCGGGCGCGCTGGGCCATGCGGTCTGGGTGCTGCTTCCCGAGCCGGCGGAATGGCGCTGGATGCGGACCCGCGGCGACAGCCCGTGGTATCCGTCTGCGCGGCTGTTCCGGCAGGCGGCGCCGGGCGATTGGACGAGCGCGATCGGCGCGGTGCGTGCCGCGATCGCGCCGATGACACGTTAGACACGATACGAACAGCGACAAGTGAGGGCCACACGATGACACCGAACGGGGAAGGGACGACACTCGCGAGCGCGCCGGTCGCGCCGGATCGCCGTCCGCCCGACGCCGCGCAACTCGAACGGCTGCTCTTGCGCGCGCGCAAGGCGCATCACGAGGGCGCGCTGCAGCATGCGGAACGCGCGTATGCCGAACTGCTGACGTTCGATCCCGAGCATCCGGAGGCGCTGCACCTGCTCGGCGCGGTGCGCTTCCAGCAAGGGCGCCTCGACGATGCCGAGCCGCTGATGCGGCGCTCGATCGAGCGTCAGCCGGTGCCGCTCGCGCTCGCGAATTACGCGGCGGTGCTGACCGGGCTCGGGCGCGAGCACGACGCGCTCGCGCGGCTCGACGAAGCGCTCGCGATCAATCCGGTCCATCAGCGCGTGCTGTTTCAGCGCGCGGGCCTGCTCGCGCAACTCGCGCGGTACGACGACGCGTGTGCGGTCTACGATCGGCTGCTCGAGCTGACGCCCGGTTTCGCCGACGGCTATGTGAAGCGCAGCGACATGCTGCGCGCGCTTGGCCGCCACGAACAGGCGCTCGCCGATTGCGATCGCTCGATCGCGCTGGCCGGGCGTTCGTTCGATGCGATGCGCGGGCGCGGCCTCGCGCTGCGCGAACTCGGCCGCTTCCGCGATGCGGTCGACAGCTATGGCTACGCGCTCGCGCAGACGCCTGGCAGTGCCGAAGTGCTGTTCCTGCGCGGTGTCGCCTATCTCGACCTGAACGATCCCGAACGCGCGCTCGCGGATTTCAACGCGGCGATCGCGGTGAGCCCGACCTTCGTCGATGCGATCTTCAACAGTTCGATCGCGCTCGAGCAGCTCGGCCGGCACGACGAGGCGCTCGTGCGCTGCGACCGCGTGCTCGCGATCGATCCGCATCATGCGCGGGCACTGGCGAACCGCGGCAATGCGGCCAGTCATCTGGAGCGCTATCGCGACGCGGTCGACAGCTATGCGCGCGCGCTCGACGTGGAACCGGGTAGTCCCGGCGTGCTGTGCAACTACGCGAATGCACTGATGCGCATCGAGCGTCACGACGACGCGCGCGACATGTGCGACCGCGCGCTCGCACTTGCTGGAAGCTATGTGCCGGCCTGGTTCACGCGCGGCCGTGTGGCGCTCGAAACGCACCGCTACGCGGCCGCGCTCGACGATTTCGCACGCGTGATCGACGCGACGCCGCGCGACAAGCTCGCCCACTTTCACAAGGGCAATGCGTTGCGCGCGCTGCGGCATCACGACGCCGCGCGGCAGGCTTACGCGGACGCGATCGACGTCGATCCCGACTACGTGCTCGCGCACTGCATGCGCGCGTTCCTGTGTTTGTCGATTGGCGATTTCGAGGCCGGCTGGGCCGAGTACGAATGGCGCTGGCGCGACACGCAGCTCGATGCGAGCCGGCGCACGTTCGCGCAGCCGCGCTGGACGCACGGGATGCCGCTCGACGGCAAGACGGTCCTGCTGTACCCGGAACAGGGACTCGGCGACACGCTGCAGTTCTGCCGCTATGTCCCGCTAGTGAAAGCGCTCGGCGCACGCGTCGTGCTGGAAGCGCCGGTCGAACTGAAGACGCTGTTCGCGACGCTCGACGGCGTCGACACGCTCGTCGCGCGCGGCGAGCCGCTGCCGCCGTTCGACCTGCATTGCCCGTTGCTGAGCCTGCCGCTCGAATTCCGCACGGACCTGGCGTCGATTCCGGCCGGCGTGCCGTATCTCGCCGCCGATTCCGTGCGTGTCGCGCAGTGGCGCGAACGGCTCGGCGCAGCGACGCGGCCGCGTATCGGCCTCGTGTGGTCCGGCAACCCGCTGCACCTGAACGACCGCAACCGCTCGATGACGCTCGCGGATCTGCTGCCGCTGTTCGACGACCGTTACGAGTGGATCAGCCTGCAGAAGGTGGTCCGCGACGAGGATCGTCCGGTGCTCGACGCGAGCGCGGTGCGCTTCGTCGGCGATGCGCTCGCGGATTTCGCCGATACCGCGGCGCTGACCGCGCTGATGGACGGCATCGTCAGCGTCGATACGTCCGTCGCGCACCTCGCCGGCGCGCTCGGCCGGCCGCTTGCACTGATGATTCCGCACACGCCTGATTTCCGATGGCTGCTCGATCGCGACGACAGCCCGTGGTATCCGTCCGCGCGGCTGTTCCGCCAGCCCGAGGGCGGGCAGTGGGCGCCCGTCGTCGAGCGGATCGCGGCCGAGTTGCCGATGCTCGTCGGCGGAGGCGCGCGATGAGTGCGGGCCGCGAGGCTGCGTCGATGGCGGGCGCCGTCCCGGGCGCCGTGGCCATGCCGCTGCATGCGGTGCTCGCCGATGCGCTGCGCAATGCGCGCGCGCGTCTCGAACAGCGCGACTTCGCGGGGGCTGGACGGCTCTACGAAGGCGTGCTGACGATGGCGCCCGATCATGTCGAGGCGCTGCACCTGCTGGGCCTCGTGTATCTGCAGCTCGGCGATCCCACACGGGCCGAGCCGCTGATCGCGCGGTCGATGAGGTTCGGCTTGAACCAGCCGTGGAATCTGGCGAACCACGCGGCGGCGCTGATCGGTGTCGGCCGTCATCGCGACGCGCTCGCGCTCGCCGATCGCGCACTCGCGGCCAATCCGGACCATGCGCCGTCGCATGCGGCGCGCGGCGATGCGCTGCTCGCGCTCGGGCAATACGACGCGGCGCTGGCGGCCTACGATCGGGCGCTCGTGCGCGAACCGGCGCACGTCACGGCGTGGCGCAAGCGCGGCGAGACGTTGCGCTGGCTCGAACGGCCCGCCGATGCGCTGATCAGCATCGAGCGCGCGTTGCGGATCGACCCGAACGACGCGGCCGCGAACATCGAGCGCGGGCATGCGCTGCGCGCACTCGGCCATCGCGAGCAGGCGCTGCACAGCTATCAGCTCGCGATGGTCGTGCGCGGCAAGACGCCGGAGCTTGTTTATGCGTGCGGCGTCGTGATGACCGAACTGGGCCGCCCGGCCGATGCGCTCGCGTGTCTCGACGAAGGGCTCGCCCGGCTGCCGAAGGACGAGCAGTTGCTGTACGCGAGTTGCGTCGCACTGGATCTGCTGCACGCCCGCGACGAATTGCTGAAGCGCTGCGACCGGCTGCTCGCGCTGAATCGCGGCAACGTCGCCGCGTGGGTCGGGCGCGGCAATGCGCTGCTCGGGCTCGAGCGTCATGCGGAAGCCGCCGAAGCCTACGCGCAAGCGCTGGCACGCAATCCCGACGATATCGATGCGCGCCGCAACCGCGCGGCCGCGCTGCGTGCGCTCGGCCGGTTCGACGATGCGCTCGCCGATTACGACGCGGCGCTGGCGCTGACGGGCCCGCATGCGGAGCTGCATTACAACCGCGCGCTCGCGCTGCAGCAGCTCGGCCGCTATGACGAGGCGCTCGCGAGCCATGCGGCGGCGGCGGCCGCGCCGGCGGACACGGCGCAGGCCTTGTTCACGCGTGCGCTTGCGCGCCAGCACGTCGGCGACGACGCAGCGGCGCTGACCGATTACGCCGATGCATGCAGTCGCGATCCGAATCATGGCGCCGCTCGCCGCTCGGAGGCGTTCTGCCGGCTGCTGACGGGCGATTTCGACGCAGGCTGGCGGCAGCACGAGGCGCGTTGGGAGGCGGCCGACGTGATGCTGCACCGGCGTCATGCGGACCGGCCGCGGTGGACCGGCGACGAACCGCTCGCGGGCCGCACGCTGCTGCTGCACGCGGAACAGGGCTACGGCGACACGCTGCAGTTCTGCCGCTACGCGAACCTGGCGCATGACGCGGGCGCGACCGTGATCGTCGAGGCGCCGGCCGCGCTCGGCGAGCTGCTCGGCACGCTGCGCGGCGTAAGCCGGGTCGTTACCGAAGGGCAGCCGATGCCGGCGTTCGACCTGCAGTGTCCGCTGATGAGCCTGCCGTACGCGTTCCGCACGACGCTCGATACGGTGCCGGCCGACGTGCCGTACCTGCGCGCCGATGCGCGGCGGCGCGAAGCGTGGGCGCAGCGCATCGATGCGATGTCGCCGCCGGGCCGGTTGCGCATCGGGCTCGCGTGGTCCGGCAACCCGCGCCACGCGAATGACGAAAGCCGCTCGATACCGTTCGTCACGCTCGCGCCGCTCGTCGGGTGCGAGGCGCTCGACGTGACGTTCGTGAGCCTGCAGCCGCAGGTGCGTGCGCGTGATGCCGACGCATTCGCCGGGAGCGGCGTGCTGTCGTTCGCGGACGCGTTGCACGACTTCTCCGAAACGGCTGCGCTGGTCGACACGCTGGATCTCGTGATCAGCGTCGACACGTCGGTCGCGCATCTGGCCGGCGCGCTCGGGCGGCCGGTCTGGGTGCTGCTGCCGCGCGTGCCGGATTGGCGCTGGCTGCTCGAACGCGACGACTGCCCGTGGTATCCGACCGCGACGCTGTTTCGGCAGACGCGGCCGGGAGACTGGCCGGCTGTCATCGGCCGCGTGGTCGACGTGCTCGGCACGGCGCGCCCGGTACGCCCCGCGGCGGCGTGATCGACCTTCCATGACAAAAGCTACGGACCTTTTCACAGCGGCCGGAATGGTCCGTAACAGTCGCCATGTCGCTGCCATTCGCGCTTCGTATGGTCTTCGGATTCCAGCGGCCTGTTTCGGGCGCAACGACATGTGCGGTGCCGGCCCGGCGCCGCGCGCAAATTCCTAGCATCGGGGTGGCAAGAATGGCAGCACGCGCACGTACGGAACGGCAACTTCGCGCAACGGCCTCGCGGTCGGTCCTGAAATCGGAGCTGAGCCCGCTTTACCGGGCGGTCGTGCTGATGCTCGCGGCGGGCGTGTCCGCGCATGCGCATGCGGCGGGCATCACGAACCTCGGGCAGGCGACCGCACGTGTGTCCGGCGGCGGCGCGGGCGGTGCCGGCGGGGTGCCGGGCATGCCGAATCTCGGCGTGTCGCCGCAGCAGGCGCTGCAGGCGAGCCAGCCGTCGATCCGCAACCTCGGCTATGCCGCGCACGCGATCGCCGCGCAGATCGCCGCGCAGCAGAATGCGGCGGCGGCCGCGGCGAAGCTGCCGTCGACCGTGCCGAACGGGCTGGCGCCGGGCGGGCTGCAGGTGGCGGCGGGCGCGTCGGGCGATACGAACAATCCGGTGCTGTGGTTCAACGCGAATGCGCCGACGCAGAATACCGACGCGAGCGGCCACGTGAACGTCGACGTGAAGCAGACCGGGCAGAACGCGGTGCTGACGTGGGAGACGATGAACGTCGGCCGGCAGACGACGCTGAACTTCGACCAGTCGGGCGGTACGCAGACCAATGGCGCGAACAACTGGGCCGTGCTGAACCGGATCAACGATCCGAGCGGCAGGCCGAGCCAGATTCTCGGGAACATCACCGCGCAAGGGGCGGTGTATGTGATCAACCGGAACGGCGTGCTGTTCGGCGCCGGGTCGCAGGTGAACGTGCATTCGCTGGTGGCGTCGTCGCTCGACGTGCTGAACATGAACAACTACAACCAGACCCTGCAGAACCGGGTTCCGGTTGTGACGGACAGCAGTCTCGCGCAGGATGCCGCGGGGATCGTCGCGAGCAACAAGCAGTTCCTGAGTTTGCCGGCGGGAACGACGGGCGGGCTCGCATATCCGGAGTCGGGCAGCTCCGCCGGGACGAACGGCAACAGCCGGGTTCCGAACGAGGTGCTCGGTCTCGGCAACCAGGTCAATCTCACGTCCGCGAGCCAGTATCAGCCGTGGGGCGACGTCACCATCGAGCAGGGTGCATCGATCACCACGCACGCGAACGGCAACGCGAGCGACGGCGGCTTCGTGATGATCGCTGCGCCGAACGTGACGAACGCGGGGCATATCAAGGCGACGGACGGGCAGGTAGTGCTCGCGGCCGGCGTCGGGGTGAGTCTGCTGCCTGCAGGCGGCCCGCAGATCAATCCTCAGGTGCTGCTGCCGGAGCTCAGCGGAAAGATCGCGCTGCTCGGCCCGAACGGCCAGACGACCGACATCACGCCGGCCGGCACGCTGATCAATACCGGCATCGTCGAGGCCGCGCGCGGCAACGTGAACCTGCTCGGTAGCCGCGTCGCGCAGAACGGCGTGGTGGGCGTGACGACGAGCGTCAACTCACCGGGCACGATCACGATTTCCACGGTCGACGAATATTCCTCCAACAATCCGACCGGCGCCGGGTATCTCGGGCAGGGGATCGTGACGACGAGCCAGCAAAGCACCGGCAGCACCACGAGTCGCGCGGGCCTGCTGAGCTTCGGGCCCGATTCGGTGACGACGGTGATGCCGGACGGCAACGGCCAGACGACGCCGTCGACGCCCGGCGCAACCTTCACGCCGGGCAGCATCGGGATGACGGCCGGCTCGGTCTGGTTCCAGGGCGGCTCGCTGATCGAGGCGCCCGGCTCGAAGGTGTCCGTCACGGCGCTGACGCCTTCCGCATCGGGCGCGCAGGCGCCGGCCGGCCAGACGGCCGTGCCGGGCCGGATCTATGTCGACAGCGGTGCGACGATCGACGTGTCGGGTCTCGCGAACGTCGAGGTGCCGATCGCGCAGACGCTCGTGACGGTCGACCGCATCGGCCAGAACGAACTCGCCGATTCGCCGCTGCTGCGCAACGGGTTTCTGCTCGGGTACAAGAATCTCGTGTTCGACAGCACGCTGACGGGCACGCGCAGCGACGGCGTATCGTGGGTCGGCAGCCCGATCCTGAATCTGTCGGGCTATGTGAACCTGATTCCGCGCACCGTCGACCAGTTGCTGACCAACGGCGGTTCGATCACGTTGTCGGGCAACGAGGTGATGACCGCGACCGGTTCGTCGATGAACCTGAACGGCGGCTATGTGCATGTCGACGGTGGGATCGTCAACACGACGCGGCTGGTCGATGCCAACGGCGCAATCGTGCCGATCGACAAGGCGAGCCCGTACGACACCTACGTCGGTGTCGCGGGCCAGTTCGTCGAGTCGCATCCGCGCTGGGGCGTGACGAAGTCCTGGTACAACCCGCTGCAGACGACGGGCACGTATCAGGGCGACTACATCGTCGGCGGCAACGCGGGCACGCTCGATATCTACGGGTTGCAGTCCACGGTGCTGGACGGCGACATCAGCGCACAGGCGTTCGGCGGCGCGAAGCAGATGCAGATGCAGGGCAACAGCCTGCCGAGCGGCGGGACGTTCAACCTCGGCGCCGATCCGAAGCTCGACGGCGCGGCGCTGGTGCACCTGACGTCGAACAACAACGATGTCGCGTCGGGTACCGCCGGCCTCGTGGTGCTGCAGGACAATGCGCCGCGGCTCGCCGACATCGCGCCGGGCTTCTCGATCGATACGCCGCTCGACAAGACGGCGCTGCAGGCGTTGCCCGCGAACGACCCGCGCAACGTGTTGACGACTACCGTGGTGCCGGTCGCGACGTTGAACAACGGCGGCTTTGCGAACCTGAACGTGACCGAGGACAAGGTCGGCGGCAAGGGCATCGTCGTGCCGCAAGGCACGCAGTTGAACTTGCAGCCAGGCGGTTCCATCACCGTCAACAGCCCGGTGGCCGGTACCGACGTCAACGTGGTAGGCCGCCTGTCCGCGCCGTCGGGCGTGATTTCGATCACGAGCGGCGGCAACGTGATCGTCGGCCCGCAGGGCGCGATCAGTGCCGCGGGGCAGTGGGTGAACAACGATGTGCAGGCGGCACCGGGTACGACGCCCGGCAACAGCCAGTTCATCAACGGCGGCAGCATCACGCTCTCCGCGTTGCTCGGATCGAACGTTATCGGCGGCGGGCTGGTGGGCGACACCTCGGGTTCGGTGCTGCTGCAGCCAGGCAGCGTACTGGACGTATCGGGCGGCGGCCAAATGTTGTCCAACGGCCAACTGCTGATGCAGAACGGCGTGCCTGCCGGACGCGGTGGAAATGTGACGTTGCAGGCGTATTCTGCGACACCGCTGAAACAGTTTGGCGGGTCGGACGGCGCGCCGACCTTGCCCAGCGTGCAGCCGACGGCCGGCACGATCGCACTGGGCGGCACGATCCTGAGCGAAGGGTTTTCGGGCGGCGGCACGCTCACGCTGCAGGCGCTCGGATTCCGGATCGGCGGTGCCGAAGCCGCCGCGTCGCCATGGGACGTCTATCTCCCGGAAAGCTTCTTTGCACGGCAGGGCTTCGGCAAGTATGTGCTGAATGCGTTCTACGACACGACGGTCGCGCCCGGCGCGTCGGTTGCCGTCACGCAATTGAATCGTATTCCGGACATGTTCGCGCTTCAGCAGGCGGCCACCGGTGCGAACCTGGCGGCGGGCAGCCTGACCACGATCGGCCAGCTCGATGCCTATCACCGGCAGGCAACGGATCTCGTCCTGACGGCCGGCAACGATACGTCGTGGCGGCAGGGCCAGCCCGCTGCCACGCCGTCGTATCCGGGCGTGACCGGTGCGGTCACGCTGTCGGAAGGTGCGTCGATTCACGCGGATGCCGGCGCGAGCATCGGCCTTGGCTCGCCGGCGCAGGTAACCGTACTCGGCTCGATCGTCGCGCCGGGCGGGTCGATCACGCTGAGCGCGGACGGGAACGGCACGAACGCGCAGGCCGGGCAGTTCAGTACCGGTTTCATGAGCGCGAGCCAGTCGGTCTGGCTTGGTGCGGACGCGTCACTCGACGTATCGGGCACCGCATTGACCAATCCGATTGCGGCGCCGGTCAAGATCGGCGCGACGACGGTCGTGCCGAACACGGGCAAGGTGTTGGCGGGCGGCTCGGTCACGATGTCGAGCGATACGGGTTACGTGGTAGCGCAGTCGGGCTCGAAGATCGACGTATCCGGCATGTCGACGACATTCGACCAGTTGCAGTCCAATGGCACATACGCGTCGCAGCCGGCCTGGAGCGACGCCGGCTCGATCACGCTGTCGGCGGCGAACGGCCTGTTCGCGGATGCGACGCTGGCCGGGCGTCCGGGTGCCGCGCAAGCGCGGGGCGGCACGCTGACGATCGTGCCGAGCCAGGCGAGCCCGCAGAGTAACGGCTCGACCGCCACTGCGCTCGTCGTGCGGCAGGACGGTACATTCGTGCCGGCGGGCCTGATGCCCGGGCAGAGTTTCTCGTCGGCGATCGATTCGACCACCGGCTTGCCGATCGGGCAGTCGAGCGGCATCATTCAATTCGCGGCCGACCGGCTCGACGGATCCGGTATCGCGAATCTGGTATTGGGCAGCGGCACACCGCCCAACGGCGCGCAATCGACCCCGATCCTGTTTGCCGGCAACGTCACGCTGTCGTTGCCGGAATCCGTGACGTTGAACACAGGGCGCGTCGCCGCCGTCGGCATGGGGCAACTGTCGTCGCTGTTGTCGACGCCCGCGCGCAAGGCCGACGGGACGCTCGCGGCCGCCGTCGACGGCTTGCTCGCGCAACCGCAGCCATCGTTGGGCACGACGGTCGAGATCGATGCACCGTACGTGGCGTTGTCGGGGCCGCTCATCCAGTCACAGTCGCCCCAGTTCAATCCGATCGCGGCACTGTCCGACGCGACGCTGAACGTGAACGCAACCTTCATCGATCTGAAGAACCAGGCCCAGCTCAACAATTTCGCTCATGCGAACTTCACGAGCAGCGGCGATATACGCCTGAGCTCGACGAACGCGGGTCAGTCCGCGGCCGGCACCCCGCCGGGGATTCTTTATACGCCAGGCGATCTGGCCTTCAAGGCGGCGGATCTGTATCCGTCGACCGGCAGCATGTTCGTCGTCGCTGCGGTCGGCCCGAGCGATTCGACGACCGGCAAACTGGCGCCGACGACGGTCACGTTCGCGTCGAACGGCGTGTCGGGCACGCCGTTGTCGGCGGGCGGCGCGCTGCTCGTGGACGCGACGAACATCGTGCAGGGCGGCACGGTGCGCGCGCCGTCCGGCACGATCGTGTTCGGCGTGGGCGATCCGTCGAATGCGGCGACGCAAGCGCAGTTCGCGGGTCTTTCGCTCGTTGCAACGGATTCGGTCAAGCTGGCGAACGGAAGCGTGACGTCGGTCTCGAACGGCCGCGCGGTCATTCCGTACGGCACGACGATCGACGGGGTCGAGTGGCAGTTCAATCCGCTTGCCGGCAACACGACGACGCCCGACCTGACCGCGCCGCCCGCGAAATACGTCGGCGTGAACGGCAGCAACGTCGCGCTCGACAAGGGCGCGACGATCGACCTGTCCGGCGGCGGCGACCTGCAGGCCATCGAATGGGTGCCGGGCACCGGCGGCACGCGCGACGTGCTGTCGCAATACAACGTGAGCTTTGCGAGCGGCAAGGGCGGGACGGCCGTGCCGGTCAATGTCGGGGCTGGGAACGTGTATGCGATCGTGCCGGGCAAGCAGTCGCCGGTCGCGGCGTATGACCCGACCCTCGCACAGACGGTACAGCCTTCCACCAACGCAAACGGCACGGCAACGACCGCGACGGCGACGATGGGCGTCGGGCAGGCGAGCCTGACCGACCCGGTCGGCAAGGCCGTGTATCTGTCGGGCGTGCCTGGGCTGGCGCCCGGCTACTACACGCTGCTGCCGGGCAAGTACGCGACGCTGCCGGGCGCGTATCGCGTCACGGTGTCGAGCACGGCCGGCAATCTCGTGCCGGGCGCGAGCCAGGTGCTGCAGGACGGCACGGTCGTGACGGCCGGCTATTTCGCCGACGCGTTGACGGGCAGCCGAAGCGCGACGCCGACGCTGTTCAACGTGCAGTCGAACAGCGTGTGGCAGCAGTACTCGCAATACACGATGACGGGCGCGAACGCGTATTTCACGAAACTCGCCGCGACGAAGGGCAACGTGACGCCGCCGCTACCGGTGGACGGCGGTCAACTGGTGCTGGCGGCGACGAAGGCGCTGACGCTCGGCGCGACGCTGAATGCGGCCGCCGGTGCGGGCGGCGCGCCGGCTCAGGTCGACATCGCGTCGCAGGACATCCAGATCACCGGTAACGGCAGCGCGGCGTTGCCGGGCTATCTGCAGATCGGCAGCGACGCGCTCGATTCGCTGAACGTGGGCAGCCTGCTGATCGGCGGCACGCGCGCGGCGACGACGAGCGGTGTCACGATCACACCGATCGCGAACAGCGTCGTCGTGTCGAACGACGGCAACACGGCGCTGAAGGGCCCCGAGATCCTGCTCGTCACGAAAACCGACGGCAGCGGCACGGATCCGAACGCGGCAAACGGGTTGCGCGTCGATGCCGGTGCGTCGATCGCCGCGCAGGGCGATTACCCGGCAGCCAAGGATCAGCCGCTCGCGATCGCCGGCGACGGCGCGTTGCTGCGCGTGTCGAACGGCGCGATGGCACCGCTGACGCGCACGGGCGGCACGGGCAATGGCTTGCTGGCGGTCGGCGCGGGCGCGACGCTCGCGGGCGGCCAAGCGTTGCTGCTCGATTCGTCCGGCGACCTGAAGGTCGATCCGTCCGCCGCGCTGTCGGCCAAGGCGATCACGGCGGACGGCTCCGCGATTACGTTCACCAACGCGAGCGGTGCCTCGGCGGCGAGCCTGCCGGGCTTCGTCGTCGATCCGGCCGGCCTCGCGCAGTTCGCGAACGCGCAGCAGGTCACGCTGCGCAGCTACGGCGCGATCGGTTTCGTCGGCGACGTGAACGCGACGTTCGGCAACGGCGTCGATCTGAGTGCGGGCACGTTCACGAGCGATGGCGGCCACGTCACGCTGAATGCGCAGCAGGTCGCGTTCACGAACGAGATGGGCGCTGCGCCCGGCACGACGACGGCCGGAAACGGCACGCTGACGGTCAACGCGAAAGAGATCGACTTCGGCACGGGCACGAAGGCGGCCAGCGGCTTCGGCTCGGCGGTGATGAACGCGACGGGCGGCATCGTCGGACAGGGTACCGGCACGTTCGACTTCGGCGCATTGCCGGTCACGCTCAATGCGCCGGTCTACCTTGCCGATACGAGCTCGGCCGCCACCGTGAAGACGACGGGCGCACTGACGCTGAACGGGGCGTCGGGCACGGCATTGAAGCGCGATGTGGTCGGCGGCGCATGGACCTTCATCGGCGGTACCGTCGTCGACAACGGCGCGACGATCAGCGCGCCGGCCGGCAACGTGACGCTCGAGGCGACGACCGGCAACCTGACGATCGGCGGCGGATCGACGGTCAGCGCGGCGGGCGTGTCGAAACAGTTTTTCGATGTGACGCGCTACGCGCCGGCAGGCTCGATCACGCTGACGGCCGATGCAGGCACCGTCGACGTGCAGGTGGGCTCGACGCTCGATTTCTCCGGGGCCAGCGGCGGTGGCGCGGCAGGCAGCCTTTCGCTGTCGGCGCCGCAACAGGTCGTGAACCTGAACGGCACGATCAAGGGCGGCGCGGCGAGCGGTTATGCGGGCGGGTCGTTCTCGCTGAATACCGGTGGTGCTGCGGACCTCGATGCGCTGTCGAAGACGCTTGCATCGAGCGGCGTGAACCAGGCGATCACCGTCCACACGAAGATGGGCAACCTGACGCTGTCGCAGGGCAACACGCTGACCGCGCACTCGGTGCTGCTGACGGCCGACGGCGGTTCGGGAAGCTTGGCCGATACGGCAAACGGCAACGTGAACGTGCTCGGGACGATCGACGCGTCCGGCAAGGCAGGCGGCGAGATCGACCTGTACGGCCGCAACGGCGTGGACATCGAAGGTTCGCTGCTGGCACGCGGCTCCGATCCGAACCAGCGCGGCGGCAAGATCAACATTGGCACGACGGCATTGTTCGACCCGACGATCGTCGACGCGAACGGCAACTCGGTCGCGTACAACGCAACCTACGGTTACGAGAACATCCTGCGTGCGAACGCGGGCGCCATTACGCTCGGCGCGAATGCGCTGATCGACGTGTCGGGCGGGACGGCCGGTGGTTTGTCGGGCGGCACGGTGAATTTCCGCGCGCCGCTACTGGCCGACAACGGCGTGAAGGTCAACCTGCCGGATACGTTCAACGACGGCAAGGGCATCGTCGGCTCGCGCGCGACGACGCTCGAGGCATATGCGGTATGGAGCACGACGGACGCGACGACGGGGGCGCAGCACTTCGACGGCGTCATCGACCCGGCGGGATGGTATGACAAGAGCGGGCATCTGTTGGCCGGCACGTTCACGGCACAAGGAACGTCCGGCACGCCGGCGACGTTCTCGTTCGCGCCTGACGGTTCGGGCGGCGGCACGCTGACGAACCAGACGACGGGAGTATCGTCGACTATCACGCAGGTGCGGCTTCAAGGCGGTGATAAAGACATTGGCTTTGGCGGGCTGAACAACATGTACTTCGCGCCCGCGAGCGGCGGCGCGAATACGGATCACCAGACCTTCTACGGATATCAGAACGGCGATGCGTCGACCGCGGCACCGGGCACGCTGATGGGGTTTGTACAGCACGGGCTCGATACGCTGGTCGATCCGTTTGCCGGCAAGAACATCGCGAACGCACGCATCGTGCCGGGGATCGAGCTCGACAACCCGAGCCCGGCGATCAACGGCGGCGATATTCAGGTGCTGACGAACTGGAACCTCGGCGCGGGTGCATCGCCGACGAATCTCGCGTTTCGCTTCGACGGGCAGGCGCCGGTCGTGACGTTGCGTGCCGAGAACAACGTGAAGGTGAATGCGAGCCTGTCGGACGGGTTCTTCCAGATCGCGAACCCGTTGGGCGGCGGAGGGACGATTGCGGTGCCGCCGTTGTCGACGCTGAGCGCGGCGTACGCCATTTTCAAACTGGCGTCAGGTTACAACGCAGTTTACGGCTATGGAATCTGGTACTACGCGAAGAAAAATGAGGCGTTCGCCCCTGGGCAACCCGTTGGCGGTACTCCGGACGAAATCGCGGAATACTACGCACTCTATATGGCGTATGCCAATTTCCTTGATCAGACCGCAACCAGTCTTTCGTCGATTCTTGTACTGGATCCGAGTTTCACCAACATCGGTATCGTCGACAAGCTGCGGAGCAACAGTGCCGGTGTGGTTGCCGGGCAACCCAAGGCGCCAACTGCGCCGTCCGCTTCCGAGCAAGCGGCGAATCCCGGGTCCTACCTGATTTATCTGAATGAGTATCAGAAATATCTGGCCGACTCGGTTCGATTCAAGGATCAGACCGCCAAGTTTCCTCTGGTGGACGTTCCTGCGGCGCCCGCCGTTCAACCCGTTGCAGTGATCACGACGCCCACGATCGACTTGCCGGCCGTGACTGACAACTCACCGTCACCGACACCCGTTGCGACCAATCCGATCCCGTTGCAGTCCGCGTCGCTGACAGGCGGAGCAAGCAGTTCGTTCCGTGTAGTGGCGGGCGCCGATCTGAACAGCACGAATCCGCTCGCGCTTCAGCCGTTGACGGCAGGAGGAACAACGAGCGGCAAGAGCGTGACCTTCGATGGCCATACGACGTACGTCGACAGCAGCGGGTTTGCCGTGCTTGCACCGACGATGATCCGTACAGGCACGGGAGCGATTGACGTGGCAGCGGGCAGCAACGTCGCATTGTTCGATGCGGGTGCCGCGCAAGCGAACGATACGCATGTAGTCGTTCCGGGCGTGATTTATACGGGTGGCGCACCTGCGGCGTCTGCACCGTCGGGCAGCCCCACGTTGGCGATCGTGCATGCCGGAACCGGTTACCAGGACATTTTGATTACGCCGACAGTCAGCCCCGATTCGGCAGGTGACATCACGATCCATGCACAGGGCGACATCGCTGGCGCCGAATACCTGACCGATACGAACGGAACGGTGACCGGACGGACCGGCACCAACATCAGCCAGTTCTGGTGGCAGTGGATGCAGATCGGCAATCCGACGGGCCTGGTCGGTGCAACCAATCCCGTGATGCAGACGGTCCAGACGTCGATCAACTTCGGCGCATTCGATCAAGGTGTGTTGAGCGCGGGTGGGAATGTGTCCGTGTCGGCGGGCGGGAATATCTCGGACCTGTCGGTGTCGTTGCCGACCACATGGTGGGTGACCAGCGCCAATACGGACACCCCGACCGTCAATACGGTCGGCGGCGGCAACCTGACGGTGCGGGCCGGCGGCGATATTCTGAGCGGCGGCTATTTCGTTGCGAAGGGAACGGGAACGATCACGGCTGGCGGGAAGATCGGATCGGACATTGCGGTGCCTTCGCAATTTCTCGGCAGCCCCCCGGTAACGATGGATACGCTGCTGGCGACACAGGATGGCGTGCTCGACGTAAGCGCGCGACAAGGCGTCAGCATCGGGCGCGTGTTCGACCCGTCGTATGCGCAGAGCAATGCGCTGTTGGGTGCGTACAAGCTACAGGCCGACATGAAGGGCTATTCGTCGACGTCCGCCGTCAATATCGTATCGACGACGGGTGACGTCGCGATCGGCACGCTCTCGGCAGTCGGCCTGATCGGCGGCGGAGCGACCAATTCGGATCTGCCGGGGGTGAACGATTTGTCGTCCGTTCTGCCGGCGTCGGTGAACCTCACTGCGTTTGACGGTGGCATCACGGTGGCGGCGAGCGGCTTGCTCTATCCGTCGGCGGACGGCAACCTTAGCCTGATTGCCGACCAGTCCGTCAATCTGTCCAGTGTCAACGGATTGATTGTCAGCGGGTTTCCTGCGTTCGGCATGCTCGATGTCGATCCGTCCTCGATGCCGTCCCCGGCGAAGCCGAATGTTCTCGTCGCGAACCCGACGATTGCATCGGCGGCGGCTCATGATCCGGTTGCCCTGCATGGCGACGATACCGTACCGGCGCGAATCTATAGTCTGAATGGCGATATCGTCGATGGCGTCTTGCAGACGACCGGCGGTACCTCCGGTTCCTACGGAAATCTGGTACCTGTCGTGATAGACAAGCCCGCTTTGGTTCAGGCAGGGCGTGACATCGTGAATCTGGCGTTCTCTGGACAAAACCTACGCAAGTCGGATGTGACGCGCATCGTCGCAGGGCGAGACATCTACGACGCGCCGTTCGGTGGATTGGTCATACCAGCGCTGATGCTCGGCGGCCCCGGGATGTTCGATGTCGAAGCAGGCAGAAATATCGGGCCGCTGACGAGTCAGGCGCAAGCCTATGCGAGCCTCGGTGACGGAAGTTATCCTCGGCAGGGGGTTGCGACGGGGATTGATGCAATCGGGAATGCAAACAACCCGTATTTGCCGCATGAAAGTGCGAGCGTCAATGTGCTGTTCGGTGTTGGGCCGGGCATCGACACTGCGTCGTTCGTTTCGACGTATGTCGATCCGGCGAAGTCCGTGCCGGGTGTTTCCAGCGCGACGCCCGCGCTCGTCACGTTCATGGAGCAATACGAGGCGGGGCTCTCGGTCGACACGGGGCTAGTCAACGATCAGCCGGCGGTTAAGCCGTTGAGTGCGGACGAGGCCTGGTCGAAATTCAAGGCATTGCCGCAGTATGTCCAGCAGCTCTTTGCCGAGCAGGTGCTGTTCAAGGTGCTGGCCAGCGTCGGTGAGGATTACAACAACCCGGCCAGTCCGTACTATCAGAAATACGCGCGCGGCTACGAGGCGCTCAATACGATGTTCCCGGCTTCGCTGGGCTACACGGCCAACAATCTCGGCGGCGGCAGCAACGGTGCGAACAAGTTGATCGATACGGGCGACCTGGACATTCGCAGCACGACGATCCAGACACAGCAGGGCGGTAACGTATCGATTCTCGGCCCGGGTGGACAGGCGCTGATCGGCAGTACATCCGCACCGCCGCAGATCGTCAATGCTACTACCGGCAAGACGATTGCCGGGCCCGGAACGATGGGGATCCTTACCCTCGAGAAGGGTGACATCGACATCTTTACGGACCGCAGTGTCCTGCTGGCGCAGAGCCGGATCTTCACCGAGCAGGGTGGCGACATGACGATCTGGAGCTCGAACGGCGACATCAACGCAGGCAAGGGGGCAAAGTCGTCGGCCGATACGCCGGCGCCGCAATACGTATGCGATGCGAACCACTACTGCACGGTCGATGCACGCGGGCAGGTCACGGGAGCGGGCATCGCGACGTTGCAGAGCGTACCGGGTGTGCCGATCGGGACGATCAATCTGATCGCGCCGCGCGGCACGGTCGATGCGGGCGATGCGGGAATTCGTGCGGGCAACCTGAACGTTGCGGCGCTGCGCGTCGTGAACGCTGACAACATACAGGTGACCGGCAAGGCAAGCGGTATTCCGCTCGTACAGGCGGTGAACACGGGCGCATTGACGGCCGCGAGTTCGGCGGCATCTGCCGCGACCCAGGTTGCGCAGGATATCGCGAAGAACAACGCGTCAGGTGGGGCGGTACGGCGCTGGACGATCTCGGTGCAGGTCGAGGGGTTCGGCGATGCGAACGGCGACGGCGGGAAGAAGCACAAGCAGCAGGTTGGCTATGACCCGTCGAGCGCGGTGTCGATCCTCGGTTTCGGGCAGACGGGGCCGTCGCAACGGGCAACGCTCACGGCCGAAGAGCGCGCGCGGCTAGGTAAGATCTGAAAGGAGGCAATGGACGTGAGCCGTCAGCCTGGCTGGCGGCTCGTGTTTATATTGACTGAAGAGGGGACGAACCGTGCATGCGTCGATCGTAGGAGATTCACGGGTGAAACGTTCCGTGCATCGTGACTCAGGGTCTAAGTTGTGACGAGCGCAAGAAATTCTCGAAGATTACTTGGAGACCGATAACCTGACCCGTGCAGACGCTCGCGTTATGCCGGGACACGTCCGTTCGGGAACGAAGCTGCGAACATGATGGCCTCGACAAATGTGACACCTGAAGCTGTATTGGAGGGTGTGCAGACGGAGGCCAGATGGCGGCTTGGCATCCTGTTCGTGCCTTCGTCGCCTCCGGGAAGATAGATGACCGTGATCGGAGCATTGAATGAGTAGCTCAAACCAGTTTCTGGATTGGAAACTTGGTTCCAGTTTGTGAGCTTGCCTGAGAAGATGCCACAGAGATCGTCGTCGTTCAGCGCGATGCAGCGTGCTTGGTTGGGTGTCGTCTGCGGCGTTGTCGTGCTGGTTACGGTCGGTCCATTGGCGATAGGAATCGTGATCGGCGTAATGACATACGGAATCCGGATCAGCGGGTCGTTGGTCGTGCCAAAGCCGGTCTAGTACGTCGTGATGTCTGCATTCTGCAGCGTGATATCTATATTACAGTTGAAAACTGCGCCCCCGGTAACCGGGGGCGCAGTCGAGTCAGCCGCGGACCATTCAGTCCGCCAACTGCTTAACGACCGGTGACCGTGCCCGTGCAGACGCTTGTGTTGCCGATGTCGAGGTTGTAACCGCTCGTGTTGCTCAGGAAGTCAGCCGAAATCGCCGTTTGGAAGTTCGACGACACGGTGTCGAAACCGTTGCCGTGAACGATCGACGCGAAGCGGGCATCCGTGAAGTGAGCGTTCAGGAAATCATGCACAGCGGTCTTGACGGTGGAATCCGCGTAGCACTGGCTCAGGATGATCTGGCTGGTGCCGGAAACCGGATAACCCGAACCCGGATTGCCGACGTTCGGCACCCAGTTTGCCTGGTTGGCGGCGCGAGCCTGGCCGCTCGGAACCGTCGCCGTGCTCAGGGCCGTCGTCGCATTCGCATACGTCGGTGCGTAGTAAACGCCGTTCGTCTTGTTCACGAGGCTCGCCACCGGCAGTTGCAGTGCGCCGGCCGGCGTCACGACCGTGCTCGACGGGGCGAGGAACGTGTTCGTGTAGTCCGGGCTCAGGTAGGCGATCGCGGCCGTGCCGGCCGAGGACAGCGACGTGAGCGCGGTGCGCACGCCGCCGCTGCCGGAAGCCGCAACGAAGTTCGACGGCACGCCGCTCGGGAACGACGCCGTGAACGTCAGCGAATCGACGAACGTTACGCCGGTCGCCGTATTGTTCGTCGTACAGACAGTGGGCGTGGCCAGGTGTCGGGTCAGCAGTTCCGTCGTGCCGCTGCCGTCCGCACGATAGACGACCTTGATCGGCGAGCTGGTCGTCGTGTACGCCGAACCCGTTTGCGGGTTGATGACCTGGTTCCAGTTCGTCAGCTTGCCCGAGAAGATCCCGCACAGATCGTCGTCGTTCAGCGCGATGCTGTGCGCCTGACCCGGCGTCGTTTGCGGCGTCGTCGTGCTCGTCACGGCCGGGCCGTTGACGACCGGAATCGTGATCGGCGTGACGATGTACGGAATCTGGATCAGCGGACCGTTGGTCGCGCCGAGGCCGGGGCTCGTCTTGTACGACGTGAGCTGGGCGCTCGACAGCGCCGCGTCGCTGTTCGCGAAGTGGACCGTGCCCGTGACCGTCGAGCCGAAGTACGTCGGCTGGTTGTTCAGGAATGCGTTCTGGCCGGCACCCGAGCCCACCGAGTAATACGTGAACGAGCCTTCGGCGGTGCCGAACAGGCCGATTTCGGTCGCGGCGTTGCCGATCGCGCCGATGGTCGGGGCGACGAGCGACGAACCGCCGCCGTGGATGTCCGCGGCCATCGCGGCCGTGGCGCCCAGACCGGAAACAACGAGAGCGAGGACTTGACAGATCTTGCGCTTGCTGGATTTCATGAGAAATTTCCTTGGACGAAGATAAACGGGAACCCCTGCTACTGCGGTTGGAATGCTTATGGACCGCCGGGTAAATGTAGGTTGAAATCAGAATGACGCGTGTGAATTTTTCATAACGAATGGTGCGTAACATTTTTATCGAGAAATTTATTGAGTTATTTGAGTTGATAAAGCGTCGATGGGAGCGTCATTCGGCACAAGCTGGAGCGTCCAGATACTGGGATTCAGCCGCAATCATTCGGCGGATAGCGCGCGGGGGCCCGCATCATGCTTGATGGAGACCGTTGACGCAGCCTGCGAGTCCGGGCAGGCCTATCCCAACTTCAAGACGGTTTTGTGGCGGATGTTACGGAACATTCTGCACGTCGATGAATATCTTCCACTTTGATGTATTTCTCCGGGTTGTCGCGCGAGTCTGTAAATGGAAGGCCGATGACCGTCGCGTGTATTTAATGTGTGATCGATTAATTGGCTGGGTAATGGTGTAATCGTTTTTACGTTATAAGAATAACGACGTCAGGTAATAAAGCCCGTCAAAAAGGTAGCCCAACATCCGTCACAAATTTGCGCCGGTTTGCTCCGTAGTCTTCCCCGGCGACTCCGTCCGGCATGCTGCGCGACGCCATCGAAAGCAGTCGCGCACGTGACAGGAGAGCATCGGCATGTCGGCATTCCGCTACGAAGCGATCGATCCCACCGGCCGCACGCTGAAAGGCGTGCTCGAAGCCGATAGCGCACGCGCCGGCCGCAGCCATCTGCGCACGCAGGGGCTCACGCCGCTCGTCGTCGAACTCGCCGCGCAGCGCCTGCACGGCGAACGTCATCAACGGTTGTCGCTCGGCCGCAAGCTGTCGCAGCGCGAGCAGGCGATCCTCACGCGCCAGCTCGCGAGCCTGCTGGTCGCGGGCCTGCCGCTCGACGAATCGCTGTCGGTGCTGAGCGAGCAGGCCGAGCGCGAATACGTGCGCGAGCTGATGGCGTCGATCCGCGCGGAAATCGTCGGCGGCCATTCGTTCGCGAATGCGTTGAGCCAGCATCCGCGCGATTTCCCGGAAATCTATCGAGCGCTCGTCGCGGCCGGCGAGCACACGGGCAAGCTGGGTATCGTGCTGTCGCGCCTGGCCGACTACATCGAACAAAGCAACGCGCTGAAACAAAAGATCCTGCTCGCGTTCACGTATCCGGGCATCGTCACGCTGATCGCGTTCGGCATCGTCACGTTCCTGCTGAGCTACGTGGTGCCGCAGGTCGCCAACGTATTCACCAGCACCAAGCAGCAACTGCCGACGCTGACGGTCGTGATGCTCGCGCTGTCGGACTTCGTGCGGCACTGGTGGTGGGCGTCGCTCGCGGCGACGGTCGCGATCGTCTATGCGATCCGCAAGGTGCTGTCGCGCGATGCGCCGCGGCTCAGGTTCGACACGTGGGTGCTGACCGCACCGCTCGCCGGCAAGCTCGTGCGCGGCTACAACACGGTGCGCTTCGCGAGCACGCTGGGCATTCTCACGGCGGCCGGCGTGCCGATCCTGCGCGCGTTGCAGGCAGCCGGCGAGACGTTGTCGAACCGTGCGATGCGCGCGAACGTCGACGACGCGATCGTCCGCGTGCGCGAAGGCTCCGCGCTGTCGCGCGCGCTGGCCCATACGAAGACGTTCCCGCCGGTGCTCGTGCACCTGATCCGCTCGGGCGAAGCGACCGGCGACGTGACGACGATGCTCGATCGGGCATCCGAAGGCGAGTCGCGCGAACTGGAGCGCCGCACGATGTTTCTCACGAGCTTGCTCGAACCGCTGCTGATCCTCGCGATGGGCGGCGTGGTGCTCGTGATCGTGCTCGCGGTGATGATGCCGATCATCGAGCTGAACAACATGGTGCAGTGACGCGCGGCTCAGCGCACGAACGCGTTGGCTTTCTCGGTGGCGGGCAGCGCAATCTCGCGTTGCAGCCCGTTGCGGTCGACGACGATCGAGCGCGCGCGCACCTCGGCGAGCTTCGCGGCTTCGCCGATCGTGGCGCCGAGCGAGACGACACGCGATGCATCGCCGCCGACGCTGACGATCGCGGCCGCACGGCGCGCGTCGAACGCGAGCACGCCGAGCAGCTGGATGGCATCGCGGCCGTCGTCGGGTTTCGCACCGAAGAGTCGTGCGCCGGCCGTGACGTCGATCGGCGCGCGCGGCGCAGGGGCCGCAACCGGTGCATCGGCCGCGGTCAGCACGTGCACGGCCCACAGCGACACGGCGACGAGCGCAGCCGCTGCGGCGAGCGTGGCGGCGACGGGCACGAAATCGGCGGGGGACGGAATGGTACGGAGCAGGGCGAGCGGTTTCATGGCGATCGATCGGTTCGGATGACGGAAGAAAGAAGACGCAAGACGCTTTCCATTCTTTGACGCAAGGGTGAATGCATGATGACGGGGCACGACGAAGCGCGCACATCGCAGGTGGCGCGACCGGGAGGACCGATGCATCGGCGCCTGCAACGCGGCTTCACGCTGATCGAGATCATGGTGGTGGTCGCGATCCT
Source organism: Burkholderia sp. BCC0397 (assembly GCF_902832865.1). Taxonomy (NCBI): domain Bacteria; kingdom Pseudomonadati; phylum Pseudomonadota; class Betaproteobacteria; order Burkholderiales; family Burkholderiaceae; genus Burkholderia; species Burkholderia sp. BCC0397. The sequence goes on from NZ_CADFDL010000005.1 coordinate 342,342, forward strand.
CGGGATTCTCGCGGCGCTGATCGTGCCGAAGATCATGAGCCGTCCCGACGAGGCGCGCCGCATCGCCGCGAAGCAGGACATCGGCACGATGATGCAGTCGCTGAACTTGTATCGCCTCGACAACGGGCGTTATCCGTCGCAGGAGCAGGGGCTGACCGCGCTGGTGCAGAAGCCGACGGTCGATCCGGCGCCGAACAACTGGAAGGACGGTGGCTATCTTGAGCGGTTGCCCAAAGATCCGTGGGGCAATGCGTATCAATACCTGAACCCGGGCGCGCACGGCGCGATCGACGTGTTCAGCTACGGTGCGGACGGCAAACCGGGCGGCGAGGGGAACGATGCGGACATCGGCTCGTGGCAGTGACGGCATGACGATCGCGCGCATCGGGAAGCGGCGGCCGCTAGTGGCCCGCCGTGCAGCAGGCTTCACGCTGCTGGAGATGCTCGTCGTGCTGCTGATCGTCGGGTTGCTGGTCGCGGTCGTGACGCTCGCGCCGTCGCGCAATCGCCGCACCGATCTCGCCGAGGAGGCGCAGCGCCTGGCGAACCTGCTCGAATCGGCGGGCGACGAAGCGCAGGTGCGCTCGATGCCGATCGCATGGCAGCCGGTCGGCGGCGGCTATCGCTTCGTACAGCGCACCGAAAGCGGCGGCTGGGCGCCGATGACCGACGACCTGTATCGCGCACGCCGCTGGGGCAGCGAGGTGACGGGCGTGTCGGTGCGTTATACAGGCGGCGGCGAAACGCCGTCGCGGCTCGTGCTCGGCAGCGAAAGCATCGATGTGCCGGTGACGATCACGCTGTGGTCCGGCGATGTGCGGATGGCCGTCGTCGGCACGGGCATTGGCAACTTCGTCGTGCGCCGGCCATGAGCGGCAGGCGTCGTGGTGCGCATGCGAATCGGTGATGCACGAAAGCGGTGCGGCGCGATCGAGTCGCGCGGCGATACGCTTCACCTGACTGTCACAGTGCCCGCTCACAATCTGTCGTTCGCTTGCGACCGAGCCGTTCACGGGGGTGCGCGCTTCGGCACGCAGCGTGCAACTCCACTTCCGTCCAGGGATTCATGACTCGTTCACGGGCGCCGACCGGTGTCCTGGCGCTCGTCGCGTGGCTCGCGTTCGTCGTGCTGTGCATGCGCGGCGCGTACGCGCAGGAGACCGGTTCCATCGGCCGCCAGCCGGGCAGCGCGGTGCATTTCGATCTGCCCGCGCAGCCGCTCGCGAAGACCTTGCAGGACTTCGCGCGGCTCACGGAGCTGATCGTGCTGGCGCCGGCGCCGCTGCTCGACGGGCGCACGAGTGCGCCGGTCCAGGGCGATTTCGCGCCGCGCGACGCGCTCGAGCGGATGCTGGCGGGAACGGGGTTGCGTGCGGAATTCTCGCGTCCGGACGAAGCGATCATCGTCGCGCGGCAGGCCGCCGAGACGCCGCCTGCTCCGGCCGACACGCCGGCGGATGCCGCGCTGCCGATCGACGGGATCGGCGATGCCGGCGATCGGCGCGCGTTCGCGGGCCTGCTGCAGGCGCATCTGATCGATGCGCTGTGCGCGCAGCCGGCGGCCGTGCCGGGCAGCTATCGACTCGTCGCGCAGGTGCGCATCGACAACAGGGGGGCGGTGGTGGCGGTCAACATGGTGGCATCGAGCGGTTCGGCCGTCCGCGACGCGGCGGTGATGCGCGCGCTGCGCGCGCTGAAGCTGGACGACGCGCCGCCGGCGGACTTGCCGCAGCCGGTCACGATCCTGCTGCGCCCGGCCGGCAACGGCGTGCATTTCCGTTGCCCGGCGCCGCAGCCGGCCGTTCGGGGCTAGGCCGCCATGTCCGACAGCAACCGCTCCGGGCTCCGGAATCTGCTGGCGACGCGCTACGCGTACCTGGTCAGGCGGCTCGAACGCGTGACGGGGTCGAAGGACGGCGCCGCCGACGCGCTGCACGAAACCTGGCTGCGCCTCGAGAACGCGAACGTCTCCACGCAGGTGACGAACGCGGACGCCTATATACTCGGGATGGCGAACAATGTCGCGATCGACCAGCATCGGCGCGAACGGCGGCATCTGCACGACGACGACGTCGAGACGCTGCTCGAAATGCCCGACGAACTGGCCGATCCCGAGCGCATCGTCGCGGCGCGCCGCAAGGTCGAGACGCTGAAGGACGTGCTGCGCGGCCTGCCGCCGCGACGCCGCGCGATCCTGCTGGCCGCTCGCGTGGACGGCCTGCTGAACCGCGAGATCGCCGAGCATTTCGGCATTTCGCTGAGGCTCGTCGAAAGCGAGCTGAGCGCGGCGATGAAGTACTGCCTGCAACGCATGCAGGAAGACGGTGATCCGTACACGGGCACGCGAGGCGGCCCGCGCAAATTTTGAGCATCCGGACGATGACGAAAGCCCAGGCCCAACCTGCCCACGACGAACTCGACGAAGCGAGTGCGTGGCTGCTGCGTCTGCGCTCGGGAGAAGCGAGCCAGGCCGAAGCCGATGCGTTCGAGCGCTGGTGTGCCGATCGTCCGCAAGCCGCCGATCTGCTGCGCGATACCTGGAGTTCGCTGCGTACGGCGGCGACCGAGCTTTCGCACGAGGAACGCACGGCCGCTGCCTGGGCAGATGTTGCCAAGCGCGAGCGCACGATGCGCACCGGGCGGCGCGCGTTCATCGGCTTCGCGGTCGCGGCCGGCGCGTCATGGCTCGCGGTGCGCCCACCGATGCAGATGTGGCTGTCGCTTGGCGAACTCGCGGCCGACTATCACACCGGTACCGGCGAACAGCGCAGCGTCGCGCTGTCGTCGCGCGTGACGGTCGAACTGAATACGCAAACGCGTCTCGACGTGCTGCCCGCGAGCGATGCCGCGCATGGCGTCGAAGTCGTCGCGGGCGAGGCGGAAATCGATGCGGTCGCGCCGCCGGCTGGCCGCGCGACGCCGATCCAGCCGGTCACGGTGGTGGCGGGCGGCGGCCGCATGCAGGCGACGGTCGCGCGCTTCAACGTGCGGCGCACGGGCTCGCAGGTGTGCGTGACCTGCCTGTCCGGCACGGTCGCGCTCGAGCATCCGCGCGGCGCGCGTACGTTGAACGCCGACGATCAGGTCGTCTACGACGATCGCGGCGTGCAGCCGGTGTCGCGGATCGATCCGGTCGCCGTCAGCGCGTGGCGGCGCGGCATGCTGGTGTTCAACGGCGTGCCGCTGTCGGACGTCGTCGACGAGATCAACCGCTACCGGCGCGGCAAGGTCATCCTGCGCAGCGCGTCGCTCGGCGCGAACCGGATGCAGGCGCAGTTCCCGATCACGCGGCTCGACGACGTGATCGACATGGTCGGCCGCCTGTACGGCGCGCACATCACGCGCCTGCCCGGCAACATCGTGCTGCTGAGCTGACGCGGCTTCCCGCGTCATCCGCTTTCTTCCTTTCTCCTCGTCTTCGCCAGGCGGTGCGTCCGCCTGCTTCGCGGCCGCCCGCGCTGCGGGTTACGGCCCCTCGATACGACCTTATCCATGAGGGCCGGCAAACGCCGGGCTGTCGTTCGCGATGGCCCGGCGGGGCGTCGTCGGACCCGAGGCGTGGGTGGCAAGCGCCCCGGCCGCGCGGTGATGCGCGGTGGGGGGATGTGTGTCGAGGGAGCTTCGGGCGGTGGCGTGATCATGAACGAATCGCAACGGGAGTCGGATTCCGGCGACGCGGACACGCGCGCCGACGCGATCCGCGAGGGCGCGGTGCGCTGGCTGCTGTGGCTGCGCGCCGGCGACACGACTGAACGGGAACGCGACGCTTTCGGGCGCTGGCGCGCGCAGAGCGACGAGCATGCGCGCACGGTCCGCGAGCTGATCTGGATGTGGGCCGTGCTGGAGACGGTCGGTCGCCAGGAGCCCGGCGAGCCGGGCGGGTCGCCGCGCACGCATTGACGCGGTGCCCGGGCGTCGCAAGAAAGTCTGCGGGTTAGGCGCGCCCGCTTCGACCTTGTATACGAGAGAGCGAGGGGCCGTACAGAGGGGCCGAGAGGCGGAGACCGGGGCCGGGAGCCGGAATGGGCTCCCGGACCACCGTTCACGCACGGTGGTCGGCGCGCGCGCCGATCCAGGCGGCGTCGAGCGGATCGTCGGCGTCGCGCAGCGGCTCGCGCAGAAACGGAAAGCGTTCGACGAACGGTGCGGATTCTTGCAGGGCCACGATATGGTTGACCATCCATTGCAGCAGTTCGCCGCCGTGCCGGACCTGTTCCGGCCGCCAGTCCGGCATCGTCGAGAAGAGGGCGGAGAAGCCGCTCCAGCGCGACGGGCGGTCGTTGTCGCCGGGGCGGAAATAGGTATTCATCGCGACGTCGCGCGCGTCCGTCAGCGTGCCGACGAACAGCCCGTGCGGCGTCGGCACGCCGATCTGCTGCCAGCCCTCCGCGAGGGCCAGCGCGCGCATCACGCGTGCCATGACGAACGCGATGCGCGTCTCATGCTCGATTTCCGCCAGCGACATCACGCCGTTGCGCTGCATGCAGCGCGCGACCGCGTGCGGCCGGATCACGTTCGACGCGAAGCTGCGCAGCACGAGGTCGGGCACCGTCAACTGAAGCTGGAATTCACGCAAGCCGTGCTCGGCGCTCATCGTCGAGAAATGGACGAACAGCCCTTCCGCGTGACCGAGCGCGCCGACGTACGGTTCGAGCCCGAGGCGCACGAGTTTCGGCGCGATCTGGCGTTCGAGCAGCCGCAGCAGGTTGCGGCGATTGCGCACGCCCGTGAAATCGTCGAGGCCGCGCGTGACGATGTCGCTGATCTCCCAGCGGCGCTCGTCGGCGACGAGCCGCGGGGAGCCGCTCAGGTCGAACCGGGCGCGGCCGTGCGCCACGCGGGGATCTACGTACATGCCGGTGCCTCGTGCATCGATTGCGGGCGGACCGCCGCGACGGCGCATCGTCGCGCGGATCGGGTCGCCCACGATGCTGCGGGGTCGCGCGCGGCCCGTCAAGTGCGATTGCGCCGCGACGCAGGCTGGCCGGCACACCGGGCCGAACAGTGGGGAGTGACCGGATGATGCGCACGATCGTGGAACGCTTCGTCGAACAGAGCCCGATGACGATCATGACGCGGCTCGTGCTGCAGTGTGCGCTGCATGACGACTGGATCGGCACGGCGGCCGAAGCCGACGAAGAACCCGACGACGAGTCGATTCGCGAGACGCTGTTCGCGCTGGCGGTCGACGCGATCGCGGCGATTGCCGCGCACCTGCAGACCCCGCATATCCCGCATTCGCCGCAGGCGAGGGCTGGAAACGTATCGTCCGTGTCCGGCGCCGCCGTGGCTGCGCTTCACGACGGCATGAGCCGATGGCGGGCCGGCTGGGGGCGCGCGCTCGTCAGGGACAGCGTCGATCTGCTGTTGCCCGTCGCGGCGGGGCGAGCGGACGAACGGGCGCACGTGTCCGGCGGGATGCGGCTGCGCGTGCTGGACGGCGCGGGCGACGGTTGCGCGCCCGGCGCCGCCGGTTGCGGTTGCGGCCACGCTTGCGACGACCCGGCGCGCGACGCCGCGCTAGGCATGACGGGCGCACGCGTGTTGCCCGTCTACGATCCGGATCTCGCGATGATCGTCGACCTGCTGCCGCTCGAGCGCGGCCGTGCGCACGAACGCGCATTCGTCGGCGCGCTGCTGGAAACGGTGCGGCCCGGCGAGCTGTGGCTCATCGACGGCCGTTTCGATACCGATGCGATCGTGTCGGGATGGCCGCGCCGCGGCGGCGCGTTCGTGCTGCGCGACGGCGGCGGCCACGCCGCGTGCCGGCCGCTCGGCGACTGGCGCGAAGCCGGCCTGCTGGACGGCGGTACCGTGCGCGAGCAGGCCGTCGGCATCGCGGGCGACGGCGGCGCGGCCGGTACGCTCAGGCGAATCGAATGGCGCGGTCACGAGCCCGATCGCAACACGGTTGCGACGGTTGAGGTGCTGACGAACCTGCCGGTCGACCCGTTCGATGCATGCCGGATCATCCAGTTGTCGCGCCGCCGCTGGCGCGATGCACTGCCGTTGCCGCTCGATCCCGTGCCGGGCGGCGCGCCGTTCGGCGGCGTGCCCGCGCGCGCATCGCTGCTCGCGAGCGGCATCGCGGCACTCGCATACAACGCGTTCAGCGTGATGACGCGCGTCGTCGCCGGCGCGCTCGGCCTCGACGAACGCGACGCGCAACGCGTGCCGGCACACATCGCCGACGGCGTCGCGGCCACCTACCCGGGGATGATGATCGCGCTGCCGCCCGACTGGTGGCGGCGCTACGACCAGTTGCCCGCGTCGACGCTCGGCCAGATCGTGCGGATGCTGGCCGTGCACGTCGATCCTCGCAGCGAACGGCGCAGGCGCCGCGACAACCGGCTGTCCGCGAAATCGCAGGCGCTGCTGCGCGCGGCGACGCTCGAACGCCTGCTACACGACGACGGTGGCGATCCGGCCGCGCACGTATTCAGCCTGCGCACGATCGCGATGGCCACGCGCGACTTCAGCAGCAATCCGTCGAAGGCGCTGCGGCACGCGGGCGAGGCGCTCGTGATGATCACCAAGTACAACCGGCCGATCGCGCTGCTCGTGTCGATCGACGACTGGAACCGGCTGCTCGGCGAAGTGCGCGAGACGAGCCTCACGCGGCTGTCGTTCGATGCCGCCGCGTCGCTGGGCATCCGCGCGGTGACGTTGAGCGAATCGTCGCTGAATTAGCGCGTGCCGATCCGGAAGTGCGGGGCGGTGATCGCCGGTTGGCCCGGCAGGCGGCTCGCCGCGCCGGCGCATGCGGCCTGCGGCCTCAACTCGTGAGCCGCCGCACCCAGATGACCGACGTCCACGCGAAATTGCCGCTGCCGTAGCGCGCGATCAGCGTGTCGATGCGCGCGTTGATCCGTGCCGAATGCACGCGGCAATGCACGATGAAATAGCCGCTGTTCACGCCGACGGCCGAGCCGTCCGGCAACGTCGGGTTGCCGCCCTGCGCGGGCAGCAGGTACTCGGCGATGTCGCCGGTGCTGACGAAGTATGCAGTCGCGCGCCGGTCGACGAGCCGCTTGGCCTGGCTCGCCGACAGCGTCGGGATCGCGGCGACCAGCACCGGTTCGGTCGCGGTGTTCGCGTTGACGACGGTCAGGTCGGGCAGGATCGTGACGAACGGCGCGAGTGCTTCGATCGCATGCGCGTCGTAGCCGGGAATGCGTGCGAGATCGTCGACGGACACGAGCTGCAGCGGCCAGCCGCCTGGGCCGTTCGCGTCGCGCAGCGAGCGCAGCATGTAGTCGGCCGTCGGTTGCGCGAGCGCCGGATCGAGCGACAGCTGGCCGAGCAGGCGCCGGTACGCCAGCACGCCTTCGCCGCTGGACTGCCACGGCTTGCCGGGCGCGGCGCGCGATACGAGGTTCATCAGGTTGAAGCGCGCCTGCGCGTCCTCGACGCTGCCCGAGATCGACGCGCGCGACAGTTCGGCATTGACCGCCAGCGCGTCGGACGGCAGCAGGTCCGAGAGCGGCACGTCGGCGACCGGCAACGACCACGGCTGGCCGGCGAACGTCACGTTCGACGTCGCGCTTTGCGCGCGCAGCGTCGCGCGTGCCCACTCGACCGCGGCGCGCTCGATCCACATCGTCTGTGTCGCGAGCCGCTGGTTCTCGACGTCGCGCGTCGCGACCTGCTGGCGCCACAGCACGGTGGCCGCGAGCGTGGCCGCCAGCGCGACGACGAGCAGCACCGTCACGATCGCGATGCCGCGTTCGCGCCGTGCGTGCGCCGTCCGTCCTGTCCCGTATCGATGCATCCGCGTGCCCCCGCAGTGTCGGCGCGGCGCGCTCACACCTCGAACGCCAGCCACGCATGCGCGATGCTCGCATGCGCAGATGACGTGACGCCGAACAGCGCGGCGAGCCCCGCGACCCAGCACGCGAGCGTCGCGGGACGCATGCCGTCGTCGGCAAGCGGGCCGACGAGGCCGGCGATCGCGTGCGAGCGCCACAGCAGCAGCACGAACAGCGTGCAGCTGACGATCATCGCGATCGCGAACGTGTGCGCTGCAACCGCGGGGCGCCGGGTGAACGGCGTGCGGTGATGCCGCTGGTTCGTCGCGACGATCGCGACCCCGTTGGCGACCGGCACGATCGCCATCGCGAGCGCCCAGAACAGCGGCTGGTCACTCGACGGATTGATCAGCAGCAGCGTGCCGATCATCCAGATCGGCGGCGCGAGCAGCGTGAGCGCGGACCACGACAGCAGTTGCCACGCGAGCCACGGCGCGCGCCAACGCAGCGGCGGATTCGACGCGGCATGAGCGGCGGACGGAAGCGATCGGCCCGGCATTCCGGTGGCGCCGGACAACCGCCCGGCGAGCCACCGCACGAGCATCGTAGCGAATGACATGGAGTGTCCTGTCGTTGACGTGTTCTGTTCTCAATAGTTAGGACGAAGCGAACAGCCGCAAGCCGCAGGATTTCGTGCGTGCCGGCGGTCTGCGGTGCGGCGTAAACGGTCCCGACGATCGCGCCCCGTGTTTCGCGAGTGTTTCGTGAATATCTTCAGCGGAATGTCACAAAAACTTCCCGGTTGAAACCCGAGGATTGTCGGGCCGCACGCTGGCCGGTCGCGTTTTCGCGCGTGGGTCGGACGGACGGCGACGCGTTTGCCGGCGGTCCGTGCGCAACGGCGGGCCGCCGTTGCGCCGCACGTCGGCCAGGCAACGACATGTACACGAAACGGGGGCCACGCAAGGTCATGCGCCGTGTGTCGCGCGTTTTGCGCGAGGGGCGGCTGCGCGCGCATTGCAGGCCGCTTGCGTCGACCGCTTGCCCGTGCCGGCGCAACGGTCGACGTCACGCAAAAAAACATTGCGGCAATGCGCGCTTCGTTCCGTCTAGGTAGGTGGGAGCTGCGACTTGGTGCGCCGTACGCGGCCCCGTTCGCGACCGATGCGCGTGCATCGCGCCGGCGGGCGGGAGTACGCAAGCGGGCATTTTTTCTCATCAGGCGGCGTGAAGCCGACAGGTGCATGACAGTGGAACAGTTCGAGGAAACCCGGCCGGCAGGCGAAAGCGGCGCGCCGCCGGACGACGTATCGGCGCGGCAGGCGGAAGCGTTGTCGCCGGTCATCAACCTGCGCGACACCGGGCGCATCCTGCAGGTGCTCGAGGCGCTCAAGTGCTCGCTGGCCGTGAGTCGCCGCCCGTCCGGCGTGGCCGTGATCGGCGTCGACGACGGCGTGCCCACGCTGTCCGCGTGCTTGTTGCCGCGCTCGATGGGGATGGCCGTGTCGGGCAACCGGCTCGCGGTCGCGACGATGCACGAGCTGATGGTGTTCGCCAACGTGTCGACGCTCGCGCCGCACTATCCGGCCCGACCGGATCACTACGACGCGATGTTCGTGCCGCGCATGTCGTACTACACGGGCGATCTCGACCTGCACGACATGGCGTTCGACAAGCATGTGCTGCTCGCGGTCAACACGCGCTATTCCTGCATCAGCGTGATCGACGGCTATTTCAATTTCACGCCGATCTGGCAGCCGCCGTTCGTGACGGAGACCGCGCCCGACGATCGCTGCCACCTGAACGGCATGGCGTTCGCCGACGGCAAGGTACGGTTCGCGACGGCGCTCGGCATGAGCAACGAGCCGTTCGGCTGGCGGGGCGGGATGGCCGGCAACGGCATCGTGATGGAGGTGCCGTCCGGCCGGGTCGTCGCATCCGGGCTGTCGATGCCGCATTCGCCGCGCGTGATCGGCGGGCGCCTGCATGTGCTCGAAGGCGGCCGCGGCCACGTGCTGCAGATCGATCCGCAGTCCGGTGCGCGGCGCGTGCTCGCGAAGCTGCCGGGCTTTACGCACGGTCTCGCCGAGTACGGGGGCGTGCTGTTCGTCGGGCTGTCGAAGTTGCGCGACAAACGCGGTCCGCAGGGGTTGCCGATCGAGAGCGAATCGGATGGGCTGGTCGCGGGGGTCGCCGCACTCGACGCGAACACCGGCGACGTGCTCGGCATCCTGCAGTTCTTCAACGGCGTCGACGAGATCTTCGACGTGCAGGTGATCCCGAACGTGCGGCGCGCGGAAATCCTGAGCCCGCAACAATGGGCCGAGACGCCGTCGATCGTGACGATGCAGGGCGGCTTCTGGCAGACGCGTCCGCGCGAGGACGACGAACCCGCGAAGGCGGCGGAGCGCGCGTGATGAAGATCGATCGTTGCGGGTTTCCCGACGTCGTTTCGTCCTTATCGGTAGACGTGGCTCGCGCAGCGCGGGGCGCGTCGCCGCGGCGGGCCGGCGGGGTGTTGTGGCTCACGGGGTTGTCGGGCGCGGGCAAGACGACGCTGGCCGACGCGGTGGCGGCGCGGCTGCGCGAACGACGCGTGCATCCGGTGGTGCTCGACGGCGACCGGCTGCGCACGGGGATGAATCGGGATCTCGGTTTTACGGTGCAGGATCGTTTTGAAAACGTGCGGCGCATCGCAGAAGTCGCGGCACTGACGAGCGAATCCGGCGCGCTGGCGATCGTCGCGGTCATTTCGCCGCTCGCGGCGATGCGTGACGAAGCGAGAGCGATCGTGGGGCCGGCATTCCGTGAGGTGTATGTGAGCACGTCGCTGGCCTGCTGCGAAACGCGCGATCCGAAAGGGCTGTATGCGAAGGCGCGGTGCGGCAAGCTGCCGGAATTCACGGGGGTTTCGGCGCCGTACGAACCGCCGGTGGAAGCCGATCTCACGATCGATACCGGCCGCTCGCCGCTCGCGACGTGCGTCGATATGCTGATGCAGTTCGCCGTGACGCAGTTCGGTTTCCAGGCCGATGCGCAGGCGGCGCTGACGCAGCACGGCTGAGTTCGGATCGACAGTATAAAAAGCATTGCGCAGTTCATGATAAGGATGGCGAATCAATCGTCATCAAAGTGAAACAGGCAGCTGATAGCGGGGCGAGCGGCTGGTGCAGCGCGGCTTCGCTGCGCTCGGGCACAACAAAGGGGAATGGCGCATGCCGCCGAGAGTAGACCGCAAGTCACGCGAACGATGGCGGCTGAATGGCCGGTGCCTGGCTGGTGCCGTGCTGGCCGGAGGATTGAGCGTCGCGCCGGGCATTCATGCGCAGGAAGCCGCGCCGGCCGTGAAGGCGGCGCCGGCTGCGCCGCAGTCGTTCGACGTGAATGCCTTCGTGGTGCGCGGCAATACGACGTTGCCGACGCTCGAGATCGAGAAGGCCGTGTATCCGTTCGAAGGGCCGGGCCGCACGCTCGCCGACGTGAACGCGGCCCGCGACGCGTTGCAGAAGGCCTATCAGGATCGCGGCTACCAGTCGGTCGTCGTCGAGCTGCCGCAGCAGCAGGTGAAGAACGGCGTGATCCTGCTGCAGGTGACCGAGGCGAAGGTCGGGCGCCTGCGCGTGGACGGCGCGCAATACAACTCGCCGCAGAACATCCGCGACGCGGTGCCCGCGCTCGCCGAAGGCAAGGTGCCCGATTTCAACCAGGCACAGCAGCAGCTCACCGACCTGAACCGCTCGGCGGACCGCCAGGTGATTCCGGTGCTCAAGCCCGGCGCGCTGCCGCAGACGGTCGACGTCGACCTGAAAGTCGACGATCACAGCCCGCTGCACGGCTCGCTCGAACTGAACAACGACAACAGCCCCGGCACGTCGACGCTGCGCACGACCGCGAGCCTCAGCTATTCGAATCTGTGGCAGCTCGGCCACGTGATTTCCGGCACCTACGTGATCGCGCCGCAGCATCCGAACGATGCGCGCGTCTACGCGTTCTCGTATCTCGCGCCGATCAAGGACACACGCTGGAGCTTCCTCGCGACGGTCGTGCATTCGGACAGCAACGTCGCATCGGTCGGCAACACCAATGTGCTCGGCAAGGGCACCACGTACGGCTTCACCGCGATCTATTCGCTGCCGGCAACGGAGACCTACGCGCATTCGGTCAGCATCGAGATCGACCGCAAGCATTACGACGAAGACGTGTCGCTGCCGGGCCAGGGCAGCTCGACGGCGCCACTGACCTACGTGCCGGTGACGCTGTCGTATAACGGCCAGTTGAGCCTGAAGAACTCGCAGACCTCGTTCTCCGCGTCGCTGACGACGAACATCCGCGGCCTCGGCAGCGACTGGGGCGCGTGGGACAACAAGCGCTACAACGCGACACCGGATTTCGTGTACGGCAAGTTCGACGTGAACCACACGCAGCGCTTCGCGAACGACATGCAGGCCAATGCGCACGTGAACGCGCAGATCTCGAACTCGCCGCTCGTGTCGAGCGAGCAGTTCGCCGCTGGCGGGATGAACAGCGTGCGCGGCTACATGCAGGCCGAGAACACGGCCGACAGCGGCGTGATCGCGTCGCTGGAGTTGCGCAGCCCGTCGCTGTCGAAGTGGCTTGGCGGTGCGGTCGGCAGCCGGGTGAATGAATGGCGCTTCCACGCGTTCTTCGACGCGGCGCACCTGTGGCTGCTGAGCCCGCTGCCGGAGCAGACGTCGCGCTTCAACCTGATGAGCGTCGGCGTCGGCACGCGGCTGCAGTTGATGAAATACGCGAGCGCGGATTTCGAGGCCGGCTGGCCGTTGAAGGCGGGCGTCTATACGCGGCAGTACAGCCCGCGGTTCGATTTCTACGTAAGGCTGGGGTTCTGACGGATTTTTTGATCGTGGCAGGGCGATGCGACGAGCGCGGCGCCCGCCCATTCGGGGAGTGGATCGTGAAGCGAGTCTTGTTTTTCCTGTTGGCGGTGATGCTCGGCGTGCTGCCCGGCATTGCGAACGCATGGTGGCAGAACGACTGGTCGTACCGGAAGGCGATCACGATCGACGCGAGCGCGAAGGGCGCGAACCTCGCGGAATCGGCCGGCCGCGTACCGCTGCTGATTCGCCTGCATTCCGGCAACTTCCAGTTCGACGGGCTGGCCGACAACGGCGCGGATATCCGCTTCGTCGCGGCCGACGACAAGACGCCGCTGAATTTCCATGTCGAGCAATACGATCCGGTGCTCGGCGTCGCGCTGATCTGGGTCGACGTGCCGAAGATGCCGGCCGGCGCCGCGGAGTCGATCTGGATGTACTACGGCAACAAGAAGGCGCCGGACGGCGGCAAGCCGGCCGAGACGTTCGATGCCGACTACACGCTCGTCTATCACTTCAACGGCGCGGCAGGCGCCCCGCCGAAGGACGCGACCGCATACGGCAACAACGCGCAGAACGCGACGTTCCGCACGGTCGAGGACGGCATCGTCGGCAAGGGCGCGCGGTTCGACGGCACGGGGTCGCTGACGCTGCCGGCGAGCGCGTCGCTGAACGTGCCGGCCGGCGGTAGCTTTACGTTCAGCGCGTGGGTGAAGCCGTCGGCGCTGGCGCCGAACGCGCTGCTGTACAGCCGCCGCGACGGCGCGAATGCGCTGCTGATCGGCCTCGACAACGGCGTGCCGTTCGCGGAAGTCGCCGGCGCGGCCAACAATCCGGCGCCGGTGCGCACGCCGGCCGCGCCGCCCGTCGCCGCGAACCAGTGGACCCATCTCGCGGTCACGGCCGACGGCAAGAGCCTGACCGTCTACGTGAACGGCAAGCAGGCCGCGCAGGTCGCGGCGACGTTGCCTGCACTGAACGGCGCGGCGACGATCGGCGCGGATGCGCCCGGCGCGCCGGCCGGGTTCGCCGCGTATGCGGGCGCGCTTGATGAACTGCGCCTGTCGAAGATCGCACGCTCGCCCGCCGCGATCGCGGTCGACGCGCTCGCGCAAGGCTCGGAATCGAAGCTCGTCGCGTATGGCGCGGACGAGAAGCAGTCGGGCTTCGGCTTCGGCTACTTCGGCGTGATCGTGCAGTCGGTGACCGTCGACGCATGGGTCGTGATCGCGATCCTGCTCGGCATGGCGCTCGTGTCGTGGGTCGTGATGTGGACGAAGGCGCGCTACGTCGGCACCGTCGACAAGGCGAACCAGTATTTCGTGCAGCGCTTCCGCGAAGTGGCCGGGCGTCATCTGGTCGGCCTTGCGCATGTCGACGAAGCGAGCGACGACGGCCGCCGGCTGTACCAGTCGTCGCTGTACCGGCTGTACAAGGCCGGCGTGCATGAAATCCACAGCCGCGTGGACGGCAACGGCCGCACGGTGATCACGTCCGAATCGATCGAGGCGATCCGCGCGTCGATGGACGCGACGCTCGTGCGCGAGAACCAGCGGCTGTCGAAATCGATGGTACTGCTGACGATCGCGATCTCGGGCGGCCCGTTCCTCGGCCTGCTCGGCACGGTGGTCGGCGTGATGATCACGTTCGCGGCGATCGCGGCGGCCGGCGACGTGAACGTGAACGCGATCGCGCCGGGTATCGCGGCCGCGCTGCTCGCGACCGTCACGGGCCTGTTCGTCGCGATTCCCGCGCTGTTCGGCTACAACTACCTGCTGATCCGCAACAAGAACGTGACCGCGAACATGCAGGTGTTCGTCGACGAATTCGTCACGCGCCTCGCCGAAGCGCACCGCACGCCCGATCACGCGGTGCTGGCCGACTGACCGCACGCAGGAGACCACCATGCAGGTTCAGGACGACGACAAGCCGTACGACGACATCAACATCACGCCGATGCTCGACCTCGCGTACGTGCTGCTGATCATCTTCATCATCATGACGACCGCGTCGGTGCAGGGCATCAAGGTCGACCTGCCGAAGGCGAGCTCGTCCGCGAGTCTCGCGAAGCCGAAGACGAAGGCGATCACGGTCGCCGATTCGGGGCAGGTGTTCCTCGATGCGTACCCGGTGACGATGGACGAGCTCGAAAGCCGGCTGCGCACCGAGAAGGCGACCAATCCGGAATTCCCGATCGTGCTGAAGGGCGACGCGGCCGTGCAGTACCAGAAGGTGATGGGCGTGCTCGACCTGCTGCGCCGGCTCGACCTGTCGCAGGTCGGGCTCGTGACCGGCAAGGCCAAGCAGGGCGGCTGACGCGATGGAAATGACCTACAACGGCGGCCCGCCGCAGAAAGGCCCCGGCCGCTTCGTGAAGCCGGTGGCGATCGCGCTCGTGCTCGCGGGGCTAGCCGCGCTGATCTGGCATTTCGCGGGCGATACGGCGGGCGTGAAGCGCGTGAGCGCGCCGCAGGTGACGACGGTGATCCCGTTGCCGCCACCCCCGCCGCCGCCGAAACAGAAGCCGCCGCCCGAGAAGGTGAAGGAAGAGGTCAAGACGCCGGTCGACCGGCCGACGATCGCGCCGAAGCCGTCCGAAGCGCCGAAGCCGTCGGACAACCAGCCGAAGCAGATGACGATGAACGCGCCCGCGCAGGCCGGCACCGACAGCTTCAACATCGGCGCGGGCGACGGCTCGGGAATGATCGGCAGCGGCGGGGGCGGCAAGTTCGGCAACGCGAGCTATGCGCAGTACATGGTGTACGTGCTGCAGCGTGCGATCGAACAGGACAAGGGCGTGCAGGAGGCGGGCGGTGCGCGGTTCACCGGCAGCCTGAACCTGTGGATGGATGCGTCGGGGCGGATCACGAAGGTGACGATCGCGCAGTCGACCGGCGACGCGAAGATCGACGCGGCCGTCGTCGCGGCGGTCGAGGCGCTCGGCAAGGTCGACGAAGTGCCGCCGCCGGCGACGTCGTACCCGGTGCTCGTCAAGCTCCAGGGCCGCAAGCCGGCATGACGATGCGCGCCAGAGACCACGAAAGAATCATGGGGCAGCACCGTGATGCGGATGCTGCCGGAAAAGAAACGAAAATTGTTCGGAGTGCTTCGATGATTCGGAAGATGAACGGACGGGGTGGGGTGCCCCGCAACGGCGCGCTGCCCGCGCGCCTGTCGCGTGTCGGCGCGGCGGTGCTGATGCTCGGGCTGACGTGCGCGTCCGCTGCGCACGGACAATCGCTCGAGGCGCAGGCTGCATCGGGGAAGGCCGCGCCGACGGAAAGCGTGGTGATCAACCTGATCAACCTGCTCGTCAAGCGCGGCGTGCTCACGCAGCAGAACGCGAACGAGCTGATCAGCGAGGCGCGCACGGAAGCCGTGCAGGCGAGGTCGGCACGCGCGTCGGGCGCGCCGGTCGTGGCGGGCGGCGTGGTCAACCCGCCGACGCAGCCGGGCGACGTCGCGGTGCCGTATGTGCCGCAACTCGTGCGCGACCAGATTCGCGACCAGGTGAAGCAGGAAGTGATCGCGCAGGCGAAGGCCGAGAACTGGGCGCAGCCGAACACGTTCCCCGACTGGGTGTCGCGCATCAAGCTCGACGGCGACTTGCGCGTGCGCGACGAGTATCACTTCTACGGCAGCCGCAACGCGAACAACGTCACGAACTTCGCGGCGATCAACCAGGGCAACGGGTTCGACATCAACCCGAACACCAATACGACGCAGCTGCCGACGCAGAACACCACGCAGAACCGCAACAACCTGCTGCGCTACCGCGCGCGGCTCGGTGTGACGGCGACGCTGTCCGACGAGATGATCGCCGGCCTCCAGCTCGCGAGCGGCAACGACAACGGGCCCGTGTCGACCACGTCGACCGCGGGCGGCGGTTGGGGGAAGAAGAACATCTGGCTGAACAAGGCGTTCTTCGCGTACAGGCCGACGTCGTGGCTGAACCTGACGGCCGGCCGTTTCGACAATCCGTTCTTCAAGTCGGATCTGGTGTTCTCCGACGACCTGATGATGGACGGGCTCGCGGCGAACCTGCGCCATGCGCTGCCGTGGAATCCGGACGTAACGCTGTTCGGCACGCTCGGCGTGTTTCCGATCCAGTACACGAGCGAGAACTTCCCGTCGAACAGCACCGACAAGGCCGGCAGCGACACGAAGTGGATGTTCGGCGCGCAATTCGGCGCGGACTGGAAGATCGATGCGAAGAACCGGCTGCGCGGTGCGGTCGCGTACTACGACTTCCAGAACATGCGCGGCACGCTGTCGTCGCCGTGCGCGCTGTATCTCGGCGCGACCAACTGCAGCACCGACAACGAGGCGCCCGCGTTCATGCAGGGCGGCAACACGCTGATCGCGCTGCGCAACATCGTGCAGAACCCGAACCTCGCGCCGGGGATGACGCCGCAGCCGCAGCTCTTCGGGCTCGCATACAACTACCGGCTGCTCGACCTGAAGGCGCAGTGGGATACGGTCGTGGCCGACCGCTTCAAGCTGCGTCTGGACGGCGAATTCGTGCGCAACCTCGCGTACAACGACAACAAGGCGTTCGCGGCGGCGTCGCTGCCGGTCAACAACTACGAAGCGACGTCGGTGAACGCGACCCGCGCCGACTACCGCAGCGGCCCGAACGGCTTCCTCGCGAAGGCGACGGTCGGCGAGCCGGAGCCGCGCGAGAAGGGCCAGTGGAATTTCTCGATCGCGTACAAGTACCTGCAGCCGGACGCCGTGCTCGACGCGTTCAACGATCCCGATTTCCATCTCGGCGGCACCAACGCACGCGGCTACGTGATCGGCGCAGCCTATGCGGTCGCGCGCGACACGTGGGTGTCGGCCCGCTATCTGAGCTCGAAGGAAGTGTACGGGCCGCCGGTGTCGATCGACGTGCTGCAGATCGAGCTCAATGCTCGCTTCTGACCGGAGCCGCGAATGAACACGACCACTCGCACGATGCTGGCGGCCGCCGTGGCCGGCGCGTTGCTGTTCGCAGCCGGCGGCGCGCACGCGCAGAGCATCGAGGACAAGCTGCGCAGCCAGCTGCGCTCGACCGTGCAGGAGCTGCGCCAGTTGCAGGACGGCCAGGCGCAGTTGCAGAGCGACAAGGCGGCGGCCGAGAAGCAGCGCGACGATGCGCTCGCGCAACTGAAGGCGATGCAGGGGCAGCTTGCAGCGGCGCGCGGAGACTCGGGCGCCGAGGCGGCCACGAAGCGCGCGCTCGCGCAGGAGCGGGCCGGCCGCGAGCAGGACGCGAAGTCGCTCGCGAAATACAAGTCTTCTTACGAAGACCTGCTCGCCGTGTCGCGCGCCCGCGATGCGCAGCACACGCAACTGCAGAAGGACGTCGCCGCACGTGACACGCAACTGAAAACCTGCCAGGCACACAATGCCGAGCTGTATCGCGTCGGGCACGAGATTCTCGACGCGTACGAGCATGTCGGGGTCGGCACGTTCCTCTCGTCGCGGCAGCCGTTCGCGCAGTCGGCGCGCGTCAAGTACGACGATCTCGCGCAGCGCTACGGCGATGCGCTGTATGCGGGCAAGTACGACCCGGCCGCGCGTGCGGCCGCCGCGGCACCGGCATCGGCGGCGAGCGCACCGTGAGCGCGCAGCCCGATACCGCATTGGAATCCATCGATTCGTCGAATACGGAGAACACCGACATGCAAGACAAGCAACCGAACGCCGGCGCCGAACGCGCGGCACACGATGCGCCGATCGAGGCGATCAGCGCGGACCACCTGGCCGACGTGCTGCGCCGTGCGGGCTACCGCGTGACGGCCGCCGAGCAGAACGGCGCGGTGCAGCTGATGAGCGCGAGCCAGGGCGTCGGCTTCGCGGTGCGCTTCGGCAACCCGGCAGCGCCGCAGGGCGCCGACGCGCCGCTCGCCGCGCTGCCGTACATCGACTACACGCTGTCGTGCGTGCTGCAGGTGCAGGGCGAATTGCCGGCCGAACTCGTCGCGGACTGGAACCGCACCAAGCGCTTCGCGCGTCTCGCGAGCCACGGGCAGTTTCTCGCGCTGGAGATGGACGTCGTCGTCGCGGGCGGCGTGTCCGAGCGCTATCTGCGTTCGACGGTCGAGCTGTGGGATCGCCTGATCCAGGAATTCCTGTTGCACCTGCGCAACCGCCCCGCGATGGCCGAGCAGGAAGCGGCGGCGCGGGCCGCGGCCGGTGAACCGCACGCCACGGCCGCAGCCGTCGAGGCGGCCGCACAATCATGATCGTCGCGCACCGGCTCGGTGCCGCGCTGCGCGCGTTGCTGCCGGGCCGCACGCGACCCGACGCGACGGCCGCGCATGACGCGCCTGCCGCGTGGGGCCTGTACGCGCAACACGTCGCGCAGTGGCTGCAGACGGCGCTCGATGGCGACGATGCGGCCGCGGGCCGCCTGCGCGCGGACGTCGAACGCTGGGCCGACGCGCTGGCCGATGCCGGCGACGACGGGCCGGTGCTGCCGGTGCGAGCGTGGCTCGACCGGCGCGGGCGGGTGACGCGGGTCGACAGCGCGGCGGCCGGGCAAGCGGCGCTCGACGCCGCACTGCACGCAGCACTTGCCGGCAGGGAGGTCGGCATGGCGCCGCCACGCGGGATGGCGCAACCGCTCGTCCTGCGCGTGATGCTGACGGGCGCACGCTGATACGGCGTCCGCATTTAAAAGAAGCAATCCAGAGGGCAGGCGAACGATGATGACGAAGATGAAGGTGCTGGCGATGGTGGCAGGCAGTCTCGTGCTGGGCGAGCCGCTCGTGGCATGCGCGCAGGACGACGTGATCGCGAATGCCGCGCAGGCGTCGGTCACGCAGGCCGACATCGCCGGGCTGTTGAAAGCGGTGAGCGCGGAAGGGCGCGAGCGTCTCGCGGCCGATCCCGCGGCGCTGGACCAGGTCGTGCGTTCGACGCTCGCGCAGAAGGCCGTGCTGGCCGAGGCGAAATCGAAGGGCTGGGACAAGCAGCCGCAGGTGCAGGCGGCCGTCGAGCAGGAGCAGCGCGACATCGTCGTGCGCAGCTATCTGGCGTCGGTGAATGCACCGCCGGCCGACTACCCGTCGGACGCGGAGCTCCAGTCCGCCTATGACAAGAACCGCGCGGCGTTCACGGCGCCGCGCGCGCTGCACGTCGCGCAGATCTATATCGCGGTGCCGCCGAACGCGGATGCCGCGACACTCGACAAGGCGCGCAAGCAGGCCGCCGATCTCGCGAGCCGCGCACGCAACGGCGATTTCGCGGCGCTGGCGAAGGTGAGCTCGCAGGACAAGGCGAGCGCCGCGAACGGCGGCGATCTCGGTTTCGTGCCCGATCAGATGATGGTGCCGGCGGTCCGTCAGGCAGCCGACGCGTTGAAGCCGGGCCAGGTCTCCGCACCGATCCAGACGCCGGCCGGTTTTCACGTCGTGAAGCTGATCGAGATACGCGCGGCCGCGCCGCGTCCGCTGGCCGACGTGAAGGAGCAACTGCGCGCGATGCTGCGTGCACAGCGCACGCAGCAGAATGCACAGGCGTATCTCGCGAAGCTGGCCGCGAACGCACCGATCAACGAAGACGCGCTGAAGAAAGCGCTCGCGTCGGCTCGGTAGGCGCGCTCATGGCAACGCTCCGTTCGACGCCGCGCGTCGAGGCGCCCGACGCGCGCACGCCGGGGCGTCGTCGCTCCGCCACCGCCTCCGACCGTCCGCGCCTGCCGAAGGCGAACCCGTGGCCGGGCCGGCCCGGCGAGTGGCCGACGCATTGTCCGCTGTGCTTCGGCGCGCTGGAGCCGCTGCCCGGTGCGGGCGGCTATGCGCGGCACCGGAGCGCGCGATGTTCCGCGCAGTGCGTGCTCACCACACGCCAGTATCAACCGGAGGAGCTGACGATTCGCGGCTCGCGCGACGTGCAGGTCGCGGCTCGTCATCGGGACCGTTTCATCGCGCAGTGGCCGCGCCATTACGCGCTGATGCGGCGCGCGTGGCCTGCGCTCACGATCGGGCGCTTCATCGCGGTGCTCTCGTGCGCGGATGTCGCGGATCTCTGGTCGTACCGGACGTTGCGCGACGACGATCTCGCGGCCGTGCTGCTCGTGCTGGCCGGTTTCCTGCGTGTGCCGGATGCGTCGGGCACCGCTGCGCCCGTTGCCGGTACGCCCGCTGCCGGTACGCCGGCCGACGATGCGCGCGCGCCAGCGGTTCGCTGGGTGCGCTTCTGGTTCGACGCGAGCGTGCGCGACGTCGGCGATCTATGGGCGGCCGGCAACGACGCGTCGCCGCTGTTTCGCGTCGACTACCGGGAGCCGCTCGTCACGCCGTATCCGACCGGCGCGCAGGTGCACGCGTGGCAGCCGGTCGACGGCATGCGCGATGCGTGGGCGCGGCATGTCGATGCGGGCGAAGCGGCCGTCGACACAGCCGATCGCGCGGCGTTCGGACGCTTCCTGGCCCGCGCGCCGGGGGCCGGCGCGGGAGCATGACGGCATGCGCGCGATGGAATCATTACCGACGGAGGCGCGGATGAAGATGCGACGAAACGGCATCGCGGCGATCGCTTGCCTGCTGCTGGCGGCCGGCGTACAGGCGCAGAGCAGCCGCGCGGGCGTGGGTGCACCCGCGTCGGCCGGTCCGGGTTCGGGTTCGGATTCGGCGGCGAAGCCGGTATGCGTCGACGCGGAAGTCGACGGCAAGCGCGCGCTGTCATACGACTGCCTGAGCGAACAACTGAAGCCGAAGGCCGAGCCGCAGGCGGGCGCGTCGCAAACGGATTCGGAACGGCTGTCGAAACAGCCGTCGAACCGGCTCGGCACGTTCAACCTGTCGACCGAGAAGAATCGCTTCGGGTCGAACTGGGGCCGGTCGGTGACGCCGCAACGGCCCGATGCACCGGTTGCGGTGCCGCCGAGGTAAGTCATGGCGCAGCCGGTCACGCGGCGCGGAGCAGCGACGAGCCGGCGGCGTGCCGGCGCGAACCGACGAGGAGCAGTCACTTGAAAGCGGGCAGGCACACGGGCCGGGCGGTGGTGCTGCGGGCGATTGCGGGCGCGCTCGCGTTCGCTTGCGCTTGCATGGCGGCACAGTCCGCCGAGCCGCCCGCGCAGGCGGTCGCCGCGCCGCCGACCGCCGCACCGCTGACCGTCGCGCTGCCGAACTTCGCCGCGCTGGTCAGGCGCGTCGGCCCGGCCGTCGTCAACATCAGCGTCACGCGCGAAGTCACGCAGATGGGCATCCAGTTGCCGCCGGGCATCGCGCCCGATCATCCGCTCGCGCCGTTTCTCGCGCGGCGCGTGATCGGCAACCGCGAGGAGGTGAGCCTCGGCTCCGGCTTCATCGTCAGCGCGGACGGCGTGATCCTGACCAACCGGCACGTGGTCGGCGACGCGGTCGCCATCGACGTGAAGCTGACCGACAAGCGCCAGTTCAAGGGGCGCGTGATCGGCAGCGATCCCGTATCCGACGTCGCGGTGATCCGCATCGACGCGCACGACCTGCCGGTCGTCGCGACCGGCGACCCGGCGCGCACCGAGGTCGGCGACTGGGTGATGGCGATCGGGTCGCCGTACGGGTTCGCGAATACCGTCACGCAGGGCATCGTCAGCGCGAAATCGCGTTCGTTGCCCGGCGAGCAGGCGATTCCGTTCATCCAGACCGACGTGCCGATCAATCCCGGCAATTCGGGCGGCCCGCTGTTCGATCTCGACGGCCGCGTGATCGCGATCAACTCGATGATCTTCTCGAAGACGGGCGGCTACCAGGGGCTCGCGTTCGCGATTCCGATCGACATCGCGCTCGACGTGAAGGACCAGTTGCTGCGCACCGGCAAGGTCACGCGCGGCCGGCTCGGCGTGGCGCTGCAGGAAGTGAGCCAGGCGCTCGCGCGTTCGTTCGGGCTCGCGAGCCCGGACGGCGCGCTGATCACGATGGTCGAGCCGGACGGCCCGGCCGCGCGCGCGGGCCTGCAGGCAGGCGACGTCGTGCTCGCGGTCGACGGCAAGCCGGTCGCGGAATCGGCGGACCTGCTCGGCACGGTTGCGGGCATGCGGGCGGGGCGGCAAACCGATCTGCTCGTATGGCGCGCGGGCCGGGCGATGCACGTGATCGCGACGGTCGGCGCATTCGACAGCGGCACGGGGCCGGCAGGCGGCGAACAGGGGCCCGCGCGGTTCGGGCTCGCGCTGCGGGCGGCGACGGAGCAGGAGCGCCAGCGGCTCGGCATCGGCCAGGCCCTCGTCGTCGAGCAGGCGAGCGGCCAGGCCGCGCGCGCGGGGTTGCAGCCCGGCGATGTCGTGCTGTCGGTCAATGGCGTGCCGGTCGCGAGCATCGGCGCGCTGATGGCCGGGATCGACGCCGCGCACGGCAACGTCGCGCTGCTGGTGCAGCGTGGCGGTACGCGGCTGTATGTGCCGATCGAGATCGGCCGGGTGGACCCATCGTCGAAACGGGAGGCGGGATGAAGCGTATGCGGAAGCGGGGCGCATCGGGATGGCTGGGGGCGATCGTCGTAGTCGTATCCGTGCTGGCAGGGGGTGCCGCACCGGCCGTCGCGCAGACGGCCGACGTGCCGCCAACGTGGATCCGCTATGGCCAGCTCGCCGGACAGCAGTTTCAGACGTGGCTCGAAGCGGACGGCGATGCGGCCGATCGGCTGCACCGCTATCTCGAGACGCGCGTGCTGAACGCGCGCGCCGATGCGCCGCCGCCCGCGATCGTCGTGCGTGCATGGATCGGCGCGAACGGCGTCGTGACACGCGTCGAGTTCGCGTCGCTCGGCGATCCGGATGCGGACGCGACGCTGCGGCAACTTCTCACGGCCGGCCCGCTGGCCGAGCCGCCGCCGCCCGACATGCTGCAGCCGCTGCGCGTGCGGCTGCGGCTCGCGCCGAATCCGGACGCGGCGGCGGCTGCACCGGAATCGGCGTCGCCGGCGGCGCGCACGCCGTGACGTCCTGGATCGGATCGGATCGACGTCAGCGGATATCATAATAAGATATGACGTTATCGCATCGGCGGGACGATGATGTCCCGCATTCCTGAAAGGAGCTATCCATGCAACTGACCCAGTTAGGCGGGCATGTCGCCCAATCCGGCATCGCCGAGCGGCAAAAACACGCGCAGGCGCTGATGTTCGGGATGGCGAACATCGACGAGTACATGTCCGGCGGCGTCTGCTACGACGCCGCGGCGTATGTCCGGTATCTGCTGCGCGCCGACGCGATGATCGCGCCCGCCGCGCTGCTCGATACGATCGGCCAGTTGTGGAAGACGCGCTTCAACTTCGAGACCGGCGATCAGTGGGACGGGCGCGCGAGCATTCCGGCGGGCACCGCGGTCGGCTTTGCCCGCGGCGCCAATGTCTTTCACGCCGCGATCGCCGTCGGCGGCACCCGGATCCGCGGGATCAACGGCGGCCTGCTGGGCGCCGGATGGCTGCATCCGGTCGATCTGGCACGCGTGCTGCAGCCGGATCCGGCCGGCGGCTTCACGTACGACCGCACGACCATTCGCGTCTATCTGTCGCGTCTGTAGGCTGTCCGGCGTTAAATCTCACGCTGTCTCCCCCGCCAGCCGATGGCGGCCGCGCCCAAGCGCCGCGCGGCCGCCTTCCCGCCGTTCGGCGATATCCGCATGGCGTTGCGCGGTCCAACGCTGCTATCCTCTCGACCTTGAATGACGCGCCATGGCGGCGTGGACGCGCATGCCGCCTCGCGGCGGCGCGCGCCGGTGCGAGCCCACGCGCGCACTGAGGTAGCATGACTGAATATCCACGACGATCCATGGCCTGTTTCGTGACTGACTTCCTTCCGTCCATGTCCACATGGTCAAGACAAAGATGAGCGATGCACCCGATCCGGCGGCGCCCGGCGACGACGAGCCGTCGGGCGGCGGTTCGTCCTATCTGGTGCCGGGGCTCGAACGCGGGCTGCGGATCCTCGCCGAATTCTCCGCGCGCGAGCCCGTGCTCGGCGCGCCCGAGCTGTCGAAGCGCATCGGCATTCCGCGCACGACCACGTTCCGCCTGCTGCAGACGCTCGAGGCGCTCGGTTTCCTCGAACGCGTGAACGGCGACCGCTATTTCCGGCTCGGCGTCGGCGTGCTGCGGCTCGGCTTCGAATACCTGAATTCGCTCGAACTGACCGATCTCGGCGCGCCCGTGCTCGAACGGCTGCGCGATTCGACCGGCCTGTCGACGCACCTGCTGATCCGCGACCAGCGTGACGTGGTGTTCGTCGCGAAGGCGCAGAGCAATGCGTCGATGTTCGGTTCGGTGAAGGTGCACGTCGGCACGCGCCTGCCCGCGCATGCGACCGTGCACGGCCACGTGCTGATGGGCGACCTGACGCGCGATGCGCTGCGGCAGCTCTATCCGGAGAAGAAACTCGAACAGTTCACCGAGCGCACGCCCGGCACCGTCGACGAACTGTACGAACGCGTGCGTCACTACGCACGGCTCGGCTACGCGGTCAGCGAGGCGGCGTTCGAGAGCGGCATTTCGGCCGTGACCGCGCCCGTGCGCGATCATTCGGGCTCGATCGTCGCCGCGATCACCGCGACGGTGCCGCGCTCGGAGATCGGCGACGCCGGCGAGAAGGAGCGGCTCGTCGAAGCCGTGTGCGGCGCGGCGGTCGACCTGTCGCAACGGCTGAACTATCGACCGCTCGAAAGCGACCCGACGTTCGCGCATGCGCGCCATCGCGTCGCGATGTTCTGATCCGTCGAACGCGCCGCATCGTGCGGCTTCGCCGATCGGCGATCGCCGACAAGCCGTCGCCAATGAGAAAAGAGCAGCCCGCGGGCTGCTCTTTTTGTTTCCGGCATCGGGCAACGGCGTCCGCCGTCGCTCAGAACGAGTGATGAATGCCGGTCAGCACGATCACCTGGTTCGCGGTGCTCGACGTGCCGGCCGTGAAGAACGCGGCCTTTGCGCCTCCCGAACCATGTTCATAAAGCACGTTCGCATACAGCTGCGTGCGCTTCGACAACGCGTAGATGTCGCCGAGTTCGACCTGGGTCCAGCGGCGGCCGGCCAGCGTCGTGGTCGCCGCGCCGCCCGCGATCGTGTTGAACGCGCTGCTGCGGTAGTTCACGCCCGCGTCGTAGCTCTGGAACGTGTCGGAAAACCCGTTCGACTGCATCTTCACGCGCGTGTAGAGGCCGTGCACGAGGAAGTCGCCGATCTGGTACGAGGCGCCCGCGCCGATGTTCTCGACCTTGTTCGCGAGGTAGCCGTTCGCGGTGTTTTGCCCCTGGAACGACGTGATGCCGGCCTGGCCGATCAGGATCGAGCGGTCGTGCTCGTTCGAGTAGACGGCCGACGCCTTGAACGGCCCGTTCGCATAGTTCAGCGCGACGCCGACCGATTTGCCGGTCGAGAAGTTCGTCGTGTTGCCGAGCGCGAGCGTCGCCGCGGCCGAGAAGCCCGCGAAGCTCGGCGAACGGTACTTGACCGCGTTGTTGTACGGCACGTTGCCGGTCGCGGCGAGCCCGTCGATGTTGCCCGGGTGGAACGCATACCAGCTCATCGCGAGGTACGCGGTGCTGAGCGGATCGAGATAGTCGAACGCCAGCGGGGTCTGGCGGCCGAGCGTCAGCGTGCCGTAGCGCTCCGAGCTGAGGCCGACGAACGCCGCGCGGTTCCAGATCGTGTTCGCGGTCGCGAACTGGCCGTTGTTCGTATAGAAGCCGTTTTCCAGCTGGAAGATTGCCGACAGCCCGCTGCCGAGATCTTCCTTGCCCTTCAGGCCCCAGCGATCGGGCTGCGTATTGCCCTGGATCATCGCCCACTTCGCGTGGCCGCCGACGTTGTTCACGTACGCGACACCCGCATCCAGGCTGCCGTACAGCACCACGCTGCTCTGCGCCCACGCGCCCGACGCGGCGCCCATTCCGATGACTGCCGCTGCTACCGCATGCTTGACCATTTTGTCTCCTGACTCTCCAACCTGATGAAAACGTGTTGTGACGGCCTGCGCGGGGACGGCCGGCCGTCGCGCACGTTCATCACTGAGTGGGCATTCGTGCGTTCCATATAAGGAACAACGTGCCTCTGATGGAATGGAGTATAGAGGTGTCGCACGCGTGGTCAAAAATAAATTTATCGGGCCGGATGGGGTGCGCGATGATCCGCGACACGGGTCCGAGAATCCAGAAAAACAGACTTAAATCCCCGCAGTCAAACAAAAAATTACATTCGACGAGAGCGGCGGCGGCGATCGTCGACCCGCCGGTCGGTGTTTTCCCTAGGACATGCAGCTTTTTGTTTTACTCGTGGAAAGTCACTTCTATAATCACCATCCATAAACTGCTGTTCCTAATATGGAACAAATCGGAGCAGGCCGAGAGTCGATCAGAAGGAAGGGTGCGAGATGTCTGAACAATGGGTTTGCGCCGGTCACGCCGGCGCGCTGTCGGAAGACACGCCGATCGAGTTCAAGCGGACCGACGGCGTGGAAATCGGGATCTACCGCGTCGGCGACGACGTGTATGCGCTCGAGAACGTGTGCCCGCATGCGTACGCGCTGCTGACGCAGGGGTTCGTCGACGAAGGCACGGTCGAATGCCCGCTGCACGAGGCCGTGTTCGACATCAAGACGGGCGAATGCCTGAAGGGGCCGGGCGGACGTGCGCTGAAGCAGTACGCGGTGCGCCTGGCCGGCGAAGAAATCCAAGTAAAGGTGGAATGACATGAAAGAAGCGACCGTCAACTTCAATCCGTTCCTGAAGCCGTGGGTGGCGCCGCAGCCGAACAACATCGCGGGCAAGGGGCAGATCGAGATCCCCGGCCAGGCCGAGAACCAGGTCTGGCAGAACCGCAAGGCCGAACCGACCCAGTACGAGAACGACCTCGGCGATGCGCTCGAACGCGTGTTCGAGAGCGGCGCGACCGAGCTGGACGATGTCGTCGCGGGCCTGAACCGCATCGGCTTCCGCGCGCCGGACGGCACGGTTTGGACACCTGAGCGTTTCCGCGCCGAAATGGCCTCGCTGGCGGAATGAGCGCGCCGACCGCGCCGCGCGCCTGAGCGCCGACCCGACAACCGCATCCGGAGCACACTGATGACGTCCCCCGTACAACACGAAGCCCAACACGACCCGGTCCGCGACTATCTCGATCGCGGCATCAAGAACTACTGGTATCCCGTCGCGCCGAGCTGGCAGGTGTCGAACGCGCCCGTCGGCCTCACGCGCCTGTCCGAGCAGATCGTGCTGTGGCGCGATCACGACGGCAAAGTCCATGCGCTGGAAGATCGCTGCCCGCATCGCGGCGCGCGCCTGTCGCTCGGCTGGAATCTCGGCGGCAACATCGCGTGCTGGTATCACGGCATCGAAATCGACGGCGGCGGCACGGTCAACCGTGTGCCGGCCGTGTCGAACTGTCCGCTCGAGGGCACCAAGTGCGTGAAGTCGTATCCGGTCGAAGAGAAGGCCGGTGCGATCTTCCTGTGGTTCGGCGACGAAGCGCACGGCGAGCCGGCGCCGCTGAACCTGCCGGAAGAACTGGTCGCCGACGAATACGGCCACTTCCTGTGCGTGTCGAACTGGACGTGCAATTACCAGTACGCGATCGACAACGTGATGGACCCGATGCACGGCGCGTATCTGCACGCGACGTCGCACTCGATGGCCGAAGGCGACAAGCAGGCCGAGATGCGCGTGCGCAAGACGGAAACGGGCCTGATGTTCGAGAAGGTCGGCCAGCGCGACGTGAACTTCGACTGGGTCGAACTCGGCGAAACCGGCTGCCTGTGGATGCGCCTTGCGATTCCGTACAAGCAGAAGTTCGGCCCGGGCGGCAACTTCGGGATCATCGGCTTCGCGACGCCGGTCGACGGCGACCACTGCCAGGTCTACTTCTGGCGTACCCGCAAGGTCAGCGGCTGGCAGCGCGACGTGTGGCGCTTCATGTACCGCAACCGCCTCGAAGGCCTGCACTGGGACGTGCTCGAGCAGGACCGCTACGTCCTCGAAAGCCTCGCGCCGCATGCGCGCGATCACGAATACCTGTACCAGCACGACGTCGGCATCACGCGCGTGCGCCGGATGCTGCGCCAGCGTGCGCAGGAGCACCTGTCCGCGCTCGATGCGCATCGCGCGGCGCATGCCACTTCGGAGCCCGCGAATGGCTGAGTTCGCTCCGGTCGTGGCGCTGCCTGGTCGCCGCGTGCTCGTCACGGGCGGCGCGCGCGGTCTCGGCGCCGCCTTCGTGAAGGCGCTGGTCGAAGCGGGTGCGCAGGTCGCGTTCGGCGACGTGCTCGTGGAAGAGGGCCGCGCGCTGGCCGCGCAGCTCGCGCAAGCCGGCCACACCGCACATTTCTTCGCACTCGACCTCGCCGACCCGGCCAGCATCGACGCATTCGTCGCGCAGGGCGCGGCGGCGCTCGGCGGTATCGACGCGCTGATCAACAACGCGGCGATCACGAACTCGGGCGGCAAGCTGTCGACGGAACTCGACGTGTCGACCTGGGATGCCGTGATGAACGTGAACGTGCGCGGCGTGTGGCTCGTCAGCAATGCGGCGTTGCCGCACCTTGCGCAGTCGGGCCGCGGCGCGATCGTGAACCTTGCGTCGGACACCGCGCTGTGGGGCGCGCCGAAGCTGCTCGCGTACGTCGCGAGCAAGGGCGCCGTGATCGCGATGACGCATGCGCAGGCACGCGAGTTCGGCGCGCACGGCGTGACGGTCAACGCGATCGCGCCGGGGCTGACCGAAGTCGAGGCGACCGCCTACGTGCCGGCCGAGCGTCACGCGTTCTACATGGAGGGCCGTGCGCTGACGCGCGCGCAGGTGCCCGAGGACGTGACGGGCCCGGTGCTGTTCCTGCTGTCGGACGGCGCGCGCTTCGTGACGGGCCAACTGCTGCCGGTCAACGGCGGCTTCGTAATGAATTGAAGTTTTCACTCGGAATGAAGGAGAGGACGATGGCGGATGCAGATCTCGAACGCAAGTCGTGGGACCAGCCGGAAGACGCAAGCTTCGGCGACTGGATGGAAGGGCGCGTCGCGCGCTACGCGACGCGGCGCTACGACTGGGACGCGCTGAAGTTCCAGGCCGACTACGACCCGAAGTACCGCCGTGCGCAGATGCGCTACGTCGGCACGGGCGGCACGGGCGTCGCGAAGGACGTCAACACGGTGCCGGCCGGCAACTTCACGTTTTCGACGATGGTCATCCCGGCCGGCAACATCGGCCCGAGCCACATCCACATCGACGTCGAGGAAATCTTCTTCGTGCTGCGCGGCAAGATGAAGGTGATCTGCGAGCGCGACGGCGAGACGTGGGAAGCGATCCTCGGCGAGCGCGACCTGATCTCGGTGCCGCCGGGCGTGTATCGCACGGAAATCAACATCGGCGAGGAAGACGCGCTGATGTGCGTGATGCTCGGTTCGTCGAAGCCGATCACGCCGACGTATCCACCCGATTCGCCGCTCGCGAAGATCAAGCGTTGAGACGGGGCGGGTAAAGCAATGAGTGTCATCGACAAACGTGAACGCGACCGCACCGCGGCGTTCGCCGCGCTGCTCGCGCAGTTTCCCGAGCAGCGTTGCGAAGCCGGCGCGGCGGGCACGATCGGCTACCGTGAGGCTGGCGCAGGCGAAGCCGGCGCGCAGCAGGCGGGCCGCGCGCTGCCCGTCGTGCTGCTGCACGGGATCGGCTCGGGCGCCGCATCGTGGGTCCGCCAGCTCGACACACTCGGCGCATCGCGCCGCGTGCTTGCGTGGGATGCGCCCGGTTACGGCGTGTCGACGCCCGTGCACGGCGCGTCGCCGGCCGCCGCCGATTACGCGGCGTCGCTGAACGCGTGGCTCGAGGCACTCGGCATCGAACGCTGCGTGCTGGTCGGGCATTCGCTCGGCGCGATCATCGCGGGTGGGCTGGCCCGCCTGATGCCCGCGCGAATTGCCGGCCTGCTGCTGATCTCGCCCGCGGGCGGCTACGGCAGCGCACCGGCCGAAACGCGCGACACGCGCCGCGACGCGCGGCTCGCGATGCTCGCGGAACTCGGCCCGGCCGGGCTCGCCGAGCAGCGCAGCGGCAACATGCTGTCGGGGTTCGCGAACGAGGAGGCGCGGGCGTGGGTGCGCTGGAACATGGCGCGCATCGTGCCGGCCGGTTATGCGCAGGCCACGCATCTGCTCGCGAACGCCGATCTTGCGGCCGATCTCGCCGGTTTCCGCGGCCGCACGGCGGTGGCGGTCGGCGCGAACGATGCGATCACGCCGCCGGCTGCTTGCGAGCGGATCGCCGCGGTCGCGCACGTCGGGCTGCAGGTGATTCCGCAGGCGGGGCATGCGGGTTATGTGGAAGCGCCGGCCGCTTATTCCGCGCTGATCGACAGTTTCTGTCGCCAATGCGATCAACAGCGGGGGCTGGTATGAGCGAACCGTTGCAACAGCAGGACGCAGACAACACGAAGGCCGAAGCCAGCTACGTGGTGCCGGGCCTCGAGCGCGGGCTGCGCATCCTCGCCGAATTCTCGCCGCGCGAGCCCGTGCTCGGCGCGCCCGAGTTGTCGAAGCGGCTCGGCATTCCGCGCACGACGGTGTTCCGTCTGCTGCAGACGCTCGAATCGCTCGGCTTTCTCGAACGCGCGGACAAGGATCGCAACTACAAGCTCGGCATCGCCGTGCTGCGGCTCGGCTTCGAATACCTGAGCTCGCTGGAGCTGACCGATCTCGGCCTGCCGGTGATCGAGAGCCTGCGTGACGCGACCGGCTTCACGACGCACATCGTGATCCGCGACGGCCGCGACGTGGTGTTCGTCGCGAAGGCGCAGAGCCAGTCGCCGGTGTTCAGCTCGATCCGCGTGAACGTCGGCACGCGGCTGCCCGCCTATGCGACGACCCACGGCCACGTGCTGATGGGCGACCTGTCGCTGAAGGAACTGCATGCGCTGTATCCGGAAGGCGCGCTGAACCGGATGACGAGCGCGACGCCGGAAACGGTCGATGCGCTGTACGACGTGATCCGCGAGGATGCGCTGCGCGGTTACGGCGTCAGCAATTCGTCGTTCGAGCGCGGGATCTCGGTCGTCACGGCGCCGGTGCGCAACGAGACGCAACGGATCGTCGCGTGCATCACGGTGACGGTGCCGCGTCCGGAGATCGACGCGGCGCTGATCGCGGACGGGCTGATCGACAAGGTGCAGCGCGCGGCGGCGGAACTGTCGCGGCGGCTCAATTACCGCTCGGATGACGAGCACACGTTTATGAAGGCGTTAGGACTCCGATGATTGAGATCGATCTGACCGAGCAGGTGGCGGTGGTGACGGGCGGCTCGTCCGGCATCGGCCTCGCGACGGCCGAACGGTTCCTGCAGGCCGGCGCGTCGGTCGCGATCTGCGGCCGCGACGGCGACCGCCTCGCACGCGCCGAAGCGATGCTGCGCAACAAGTACGCAGGCGCACAACTGCTGGCCGCGCGCTGCAACGTGCTCGACGAAGCCGACTTGACCGCATTCGCGCAAGCCGTGTCCGACCGCTTCGGCCGCGCCGACATGCTCGTCAACAACGCCGGCCAGGGCCGCGTGTCGACCTTCGCCGACACGACCGACGACGCATGGCGCGACGAGCTCGAACTGAAGTACTTCAGCATCATCCGCCCGACGCGCGCATTCCTGCCGCTGCTGCGCGACGCGCAGGCGCCGACGATCACCTGCGTGAACTCGCTGCTCGCGCTGCAGCCCGAGCCGCACATGGTCGCGACGTCGTCGGCGCGTGCCGGCGTGCTGAGCCTCGTGAAGTCGCTCGCGACCGAACTGGCGCCGCAGCGGATCCGCGTGAACTCGATCCTGATCGGCATCGTCGAGTCGGGGCAGTGGCGTCGCCGCTACGACACGCAGGCGCAGGCCGGCGAAAGCTGGGAGGACTGGACGGGCGCGCTCGCCCGCAAGAAGAACATTCCGCTGAACCGCTTCGGCAAGCCCGACGAGGCCGCCTGGGCACTTTTTTATCTCGCAACGTATCTGTCGTCCTACACGACGGGCAGCCATATCGACGTTTCTGGAGGCTTTGCACGCCATGTCTGAAAAAACCACGGTTGGCGAGCTGATTGCCGCCTTTCTCGAGCAGTGCGGCGTGAAAACCGCATTCGGTGTCATCTCGATCCACAACATGCCGATCCTCGACGCGATCAACTCGCGCGGCAACATCCGGTATGTCGGTGCACGCGGTGAAGCGGGTGCGCTGAACATGGCCGACGGGCTGGCCCGCGTGTCGGGCGGCCTCGGCGTCGCGTTCACGAGCACGGGCACGGCGGCAGGCAATGCCGCCGGCGCGATGGTCGAGGCGCTGACGGCCGGCACCGCGCTGCTGCACATCACCGGGCAGATCGAGACGCCGTACCTCGACCAGGATCTGGCGTACATCCACGAAGCGCCCGACCAGTTGTCGATGCTCGACTCGATCTCGAAGGCCGCGTTCCGTGTGCGCACCGTCGAAACCGTGCTGCCGACGATCCGCGAAGCCGTGCGCATCGCGCAGACCGCGCCGACGGGCCCCGTGTCCGTCGAGATTCCGATCGACATCCAGGCGGCCGAAATCGAATGGCCGGAAGACCTCGCACCGGCACACGTCGCGGTGTGCGAGCACGACGAAGCACGCGTCGCGAAGCTCGCCGACGCACTCGCGGCCAAGCGCCGCCCGCTGCTGTGGCTCGGCGGCGGCGCGCGTCATGCCCGCGCGGAAGTCGAACGCCTGGTGAAGCTCGGCTTCGGTGTCGTGACGAGCGTGCAGGGCCGCGGCGTGCTGCCCGAAGATCATCCGGCGACGCTCGGCGCGTTCAACGTGCATGCGTCCGTCGAAGCGTTCTACAAGACCTGCGACGCGCTCGTCGTGGTCGGCTCGCGCCTGCGCGGCAACGAAACGCTGAAATACAAGCTCGCGTTGCCGCAGCCGCTGTTCCGCGTCGATGCCGATGCGCTCGCCGACAACCGCGGCTATCGCAACGCGCTGTTCGTGCATGGCGATTCGAAGCGCGTGCTGGCCGAGCTGGCCGACCGCCTCGAAGGCCGCCTGTCGGTCGATCCGCAATTCGCCGCCGACCTCGCGGCGGCCCGCGAGGACGCGGTGGCCGACGTGGCGAAGGGCCTCGGGCCGTACAAGAAGCTCGTCGACACGCTGCAGGGTGCCGTCGGCCGCGACTACAACTGGGTGCGCGATGTGACGATCTCGAACAGCACGTGGGGCAACCGCCTGCTGAAGATCTTCGAGCCGCGCTCGGGCGTGCATGCGCTCGGCGGCGGCATCGGCCAGGGTATCCAGATGGGCATCGGCGCGGCGCTCGCGGGCGCGGCGGCGAAGACGGTGTGCCTGGTCGGCGACGGCGGCCTGATGGTCAACGTCGGCGAGCTCGTGACGGCCGTGCAGGAAAACGCGAACGTGATGATCGTGCTGATGAACGACCAGTGCTACGGCGTGATCCGCAACATCCAGGACGCGCACTACGGCGGCCGCCGCTGCTTCGTGCAGCTGCACCAGCCCGATTTCGCGCAGTTCTGCGCGAGCTTCGGCCTCACGCACTACCGGATCACGTCGCTCGACCAGGCCGAAGCGATCGTGCGCGAAGGGATCGCGAAGGAGGGGCCGGTGATGGTCGAGGTCGACATGCTGTCGGTCGGCTCGTTCGCGTCGGCATTCGCGGGCCCGCCGGTGAAGAAGGAAGCGCCGACGGAGCGCCAGTATGCGTAACACGCACGCCCCCATCGACGTCGCGATGATCGGCTTCGGCGCGATCGGCGCGGCCGTGTACCGCGCGGTCGAGCACGATACGTCGCTGCGCGTTGCGCACGTGATCGTACCGGAGCACCAGCGCGCGGCGGTGCAGGGCGCGCTCGGCAGCGCGGTGGAGGTCGTGTCGTCGGTCGACGTACTGGCCCGCCGCCCCGAGTTCGCGCTCGAATGCGCGGGCCACAGCGCGCTCGTCGATCACGTCGTGCCGCTGCTGAAGGCCGGTACCGACTGCGCGGTCGCGTCGATCGGCGCGCTGTCCGATCTCGTGCTGCTCGACATGCTGTCGCAAGCGGCCGACGAGGGCAGCTCGACGGTGACGCTGCTGTCGGGCGCGATCGGCGGCATCGATGCGCTGGCGTCCGCGAAGCAGGGCGGCCTCGACGAAGTGCTGTACGTCGGCCGCAAGCCGCCGCTCGGCTGGCTCGGCACGCCGGCCGAGGCGCAGTGCGACCTGCGCGCGATGACCGAGGAAAAGGTGATCTTCGAAGGCACCGCGCGCGACGCCGCGCGGCTGTACCCGAAGAACGCGAATGTCGCGGCGACGGTTGCGCTCGCGGGCCTCGGCCTCGACGCGACGCACGTGCGCCTGATCGCCGATCCGGCGGTCGAGCGCAACGTGCACCGCATCACCGCGCGCGGCGCATTCGGCGAGATGTCGCTGGAAATGAGCGGCAAGCCGCTGCCCGACAACCCGAAGACGTCCGCGCTGACGGCGTACAGCGCGATCCGCGCGCTGCGCAACCGCGCGGCCTGCTGCGTGATCTGACCGGACCATCGAGCGTCCGCCCGCGCCACGGCGAGGGCGGACGTGCAGAGACAGATTTGTGGGACTTGTGACATGACTTCTTTCGATACGAGCCTCGTACCCGACGGCAACATCCTGATCGGCGGCGAGTGGCGGCGCGGCCGTGGCGCGCCTTACACGAGCATCTATCCGGCCGACCAGTCGGTGAACATGGAAGTGTCGACGGCGAGCGCGGAAGACGCGACAGACGCCGTCGTGGCGGCCGATGCCGCGTGGCGCCGCGCCGACTGGGCCGGCCTGAAGCCGCACCAGCGTGCGCAGGTGCTGTACCGCATCGCCGACCTGATCATGCAGCGCCACGAGGCGCTCGCCAACCTGCAGCGCCGCGACAACGGCAAGCCGATCGGCGAGACGCGCGTGCTGGTGGCCAGCGCGGCCAACACGTTCCGCTATTTCGCGGCGTGCCTCGAAACGCTCGACGAGGAGCTGACGCCGTCACGCGGCGACTACCTGACGATGAGCGTGTACGAGCCGATCGGCGTGATCGCCGCGATCACGCCGTGGAATTCGCCGATCGCATCCGATGCGCAGAAGCTCGCGCCGGCGCTGGCCGGCGGCAACGCGGTGGTGCTCAAGCCGGCCGAAGTCACGCCGCTCGTGTCGCTCGCGCTGGCGCGCATCTGCGAGGAAGCCGGCGTGCCGAAGGGCGTGTTGAGCGTGCTGCCGGGCAAGGGCTCGGTGATCGGCGACGTGCTGGTGCGTCATCCGCTGGTGAAGAAGGTGTCGTTCACGGGCGGCACCGAAGTGGGCCGCGGCATCGCCCGCATCGCGGCCGAGAAGCTGATGCCCGTGTCGCTCGAACTCGGCGGCAAGTCGCCGACGATCGTATGCGACGACGCCGATCTCGATCACGCGGTCAACGGCGTGCTGTACGGCATCTTCAGCTCGTCGGGCGAAGCATGCATCGCCGGTTCGCGGCTGTTCGTGCAGCGCGCGGTGTACGACGCATTCATGCAGCGGCTGGTGGCCGGCGCCCGCAAGCTGCGCGTGGGCGACCCGACGCGGCCCGACACGCAGATGGGCCCGCTGATCACCGCGAAGCATCGCGAGTCGGTCGAACGCTACGTCGCGCTCGGGCTGGAAGAAGGCGGCCGCCTGTTGTGCGGCGGCGAGCGGCCGTCGGGCGACGGGCGCGAGGACGGTTTCTTCTATCAGCCGACGATCCTCGAAGGCTTGCCGAACAGTGCGCGTATCTGTCAGGAAGAAATCTTCGGGCCGGTGCTGGTCGCGATGCCGTTCGACGACGAAGCGTCGCTGATCGCGCAGGCGAACGACAGCGTGTTCGGTCTCGCCGCCGGCATCTGGACGCGCGACTACAAGCGCGCGTGGCGCATCGCGCGCGCGCTCGAGACGGGCACCGTCTGGATCAACACGTACAAGCTGTTCTCGATCTCCACGCCGTTCTCGGGCTGGAAGGAGAGCGGGATGGGGCGGGAGAAGGGGCGTCTCGGCATCCGCGAATACATGCAGCAGAAGAGCCTCTACTGGGGCTTGAACGACGCGCCGCTGCCGTGGGCGAACTGAGCGAAGGGGAATGACGCAATGAGCATCTTGGGAATCGAGCAGATCACGTACGGTGTCGATGACCTCGCGACGTGCCGGCGCTTTTTCGCCGACTGGGGGATGAAGGAAGTCGCGCACGACGACACGCGCGCACGCTTCGAGACGCTGAACGGTTGCACCGTGCTGGTCGTGAAAGCCGACGATCCGTCGCTGCCGCCCGCGTTCGAAGCAGGCCCGACGCTGCGGGAAGTCACGTGGGGCGTCGCGACGCAAGGCGAACTCGACGCGCTGCGCACGAAGCTGGCCGGCCAGCCCGGCTATTACGCGCAGGACGATGCGGTCGGCTGCATCGATCCGAACGGGATGGCGATTCGCATCGAAGTCACGCGCAAGCGCGCACTCGACATCACCGGCTCGCCGTCGAACGTGTGGGGCCAGACGCTGCGCGTCGACCAGCCGAGTCCGATCTATGCACGTGCGGAGCCGGTGGAGGTCGGGCATGTCGTGTTCTTCTCGAACTGCCTCGACGCGCAGGAAAAGTTCTATCACGCGCTGCTCGGCTTCGAGACGTCGGATCGCTATCCGGGCCGCGGCGCGTTCATGCGCTGCGCGCCGCACGGCGGCCATCACGACCTGTTCCTGCTCGCGCTGCCGAATGGCAAACGCGGCCTGAACCACGTCGCGTTCACCGTGCGCGACATTCACGAAGTGTTCGGCGGCGGCATGCACATCGACCGCTGCGGCTGGGAAACGCAACTTGGCCCGGGGCGTCACCCGGTGTCGTCCGCGTACTTCTGGTACTTCCAGAATCCGGCCGGCGCGCTGATCGAGTACTACGCGGATGAAGACGTGCTGACGCCCGAATGGCAGCCGCGCGAATTCGAGCCGGGCCCGACCGTGTTCGCCGAGTGGGCCGTCGACGGCGGCCTCGACGGCAATACGCGCCGGCAGAAGAACGCGAAGGCGCCGGAAGGCAAGTTCATGACGGAGCGGAAATCGTGAGCGAAGCAAACACGCAGGAATTGGCCGCGCCGAGCACGGTCGTCGTGATCGGCGGCGGCCAGGCCGCCGGCTGGGTGCTGAAGACGTTGCGCGCGGAAGGTTTCGCGGGCCGCCTCGTGATGATCGCCGACGAGCCGCACCTGCCGTACGAGCGCCCGCCGCTGTCGAAGGCCGTGCTGGCCGGCGACGCCGATATCGAAACCGTGCGCGTCGTGCGACCCGACGAATTCGACGCGCTGAACGTCGAAGCGTGGCAGCCGGAACGCGCGGCCTCGATCGACCGCGCGCGCCGCGTGGTGAAAACCGAAAGCGGCCGCGAGATCGAATACGACCGGCTCGTGATCGCGACCGGCGGCACGTCGCGCCGCTTGCCCGATGCGATCGTCAACACGCCGAACCTGCATTACCTGCGCACGCTCGACGAAGCGGCCGCGCTCGGCGAGAAGCTGCGCGCGAGCCGGCGCGTGCTCGTGATCGGCGGCGGCTGGATCGGCCTCGAGGTCGCGGCGACCGCGCGCAAGCTCGGCGTCGAAGCCGTCGTGGTCGAAGGCGCACCGCGGCTGTGCGGCCGCTCGGTGCCGCAGATCGTGTCCGACTTCCTGCTCGACCTGCATCGTTCGAACGGTGTCGACGTGCGGACGGGCGCGGCGCTCGCGTCGCTCGACCCGCAGCCGAACGACGCGTCGAAGGTGCGCGCGACGCTCGCCGACGGCACGACGATCGACGCCGATTTCGCGGTGGCCGGCATCGGTCTCGCGCTGAACGCGTCGCTCGCGAGCGATGCGGGGCTGGCGCTCGACGACGGCATCGTCGTCGACGAATACGGCGCGACCAGCGACCCGGCGATCTTCGCGTGCGGCGACGTCGCGAACCATCACAACGGCTGGCTGAAGCGGCGCGTGCGGCTCGAATCGTGGGCGAACGCGCAGAACCAGGCGATCGCGGCGGCGAAAGCCGTGCTCGGCGTGCGCGCACCGTACGCGGAGATTCCATGGTTCTGGTCCGATCAATACGACGTGAACCTGCAGATCCTCGGTGATCTGCCGGCCGATGCGCAGCTCGTCGTGCGCGGCGATCTCGCCGCGCGCCGCGCGACGCTGTTTTTCTTGGGCGATGGGCATGTGAGAGGTGTCATCGCCGTCAACAACGCACGCGAGCTGAAGCTCGCGCGCAAGTGGATGAACCAGGGCCGGGCAGTGGATACGGAAGCCCTGGCAGACACGACCCGAGCGCTTGCCTGACCGGCCCAACCGGAAAGAGATCCAGGAGACATCCCGCATGAGCACTTTCGACAACGTCGTGGCCGGCAGGGCCACGATGGAAGCTGCCGCCTCCACGCCCGGCGCGATCATCGCGCGGCTCGAGCGGCTTCCGGCCAACGCGATGCAGATCCGCGCACGCGTGCTGATCGGCACCGCGACGTTCTTCGACGGCTTCGACGTGATCACGATCGCGGCGACGCTGCCGCTGCTGATTCACAAATGGGGGCTGTCGCCGACGCAGATCGGCATGCTGATCGCGTCCGGCGCGATCGGTCAGCTGATCGGCGCATTCCTGTTTCCCGCGCTCGCGGAAAAACATGGCCGCGTGAAGGCGATCGCGTGGAGCTCGGCCGTGATCGGCATCACGAGCATCGCATGCGGCTTCGCGCCGACGTTCGAGGTGTTCGTGCTGCTGCGGATCCTGCAGGGGCTCGGGCTCGGCGGCGAGTTGCCGGTTGCCGCCACGTACATCAACGAGATCACGCGCGCACATGGCCGCGGCCGCTTCGTGCTGCTGTACGAGATCGTGTTCCCGATCGGCCTGCTCGTGTCGATGGCGCTCGGCGCGTGGCTCGTGCCGCGCTTCGGCTGGGAAATCATGTACTTCGTCGGCGGGCTGCCGCTGATCCTGTCGCTCGTGCTCACGCACCTCGTGCCGGAATCGCCGCGCTGGCTCGCGTCGCGCGGACGGCTCGCGGAAGCCGGGCGCGCGGTCGGCGTGTTCGAAGGATCGGTGCGCGGCGAACTGCCGCCGGTCACGCAGGTGGCCGCGTTCGACGAGATGGTGCGCCAGCATCCGAAGCGCCGGATGAGCGACCTGTTCAGCGCAGCGTACCGCAAGCGCACGCTCGCGGTGGCGACGCTGTGGGCGACCTGCGGATTCATCCAGTACGGGTTGTCGACGTGGCTGCCGACGATCTACAAGAACTTCTATCACGCGCCGCTGCAGCTCGCGCTGAACCTCGCGGTGATCGGCTCGGTGATGGGCGTGCTCGGGTCGCTGGCCTCCGCGCTGCTGGTCGACAAGCTCGGCCGCAAGCCGGTGATCGTGTGGTCGTTCGTGCTGTGCGCGTTGTCGCTGGCGCTCGCGGGCATCTATCACGCGTCGTCGGTGTATGTGGTCGCGATCTTCTGCTCGCTGTCGCTCGGGCTGATGGCGTCGGGGTTCATTACCGCGTACGTCTATACGCCGGAACAGTATCCGACGAGCATCCGCGCGTCCGGCTGCGGGCTCGGCAGCGCGTGGCTGAAGATCGCGTCGTTCGCCGCGCCGATGATCGTGCCGCACGCGATCATCGGCGGGAATCTCGCGCCGGCGTTCTACCTGATCGGCATCGTGCCGCTGATCGCGGCGCTGACGGTGCACTTCGTCGGGATCGAGACGAAAGGCAAGGTGTTGGAAGCGCTTGAAGCGTAAGCGTATTCCGCAGCGGTGGATGAAGTGAACGGAAAGGCCCGGGCGATGTGCGCCGGGTCTTTTTGTTTCGGGGCACTCCCGCAGTGGCGTGCAGGGTGCCGAGTGGTCGCGCGATTGTTGGCGCACGGCTGGCGTGTTCTAATTCACGGTCCCGATTTTCATCAGGCCGCGCCATGCCCCTGTTCGAACCCGTCACGCTGCATACCTCTCGCCTCGTCCTGCGCCCGCTTCGCGAAGCAGATGCGCAGGCGTTCTTCGAGATCTGGTCGGATGCGGAAGCGATGCGCTATTTCTCATTCTCGCCGATGACGCAGATCGAGCAGGCGGCGGAGCGCGTCGCGCGCAACCTGAAGACGTCCGCGAGCGGGCAGGGCCTGATCTGCGTGCTCGAACTGCGGGAAACCGGTGAAGCGCTCGGCGAGTGCTCGCTGTTCCACGCGAACGAGCAGTGCCGGCGCGCCGAGATCGGCTTCAGCCTGCGGCGCACATTCTGGCGCGGCGGATACATGCGCGAAGCGGCGTCGGCCGTGATCGAGCATGCATTCGGTGCACTGAAGCTGAACCGGATCGAGGCCGATATCGATCCGCGCAACGCCGCGTCGGCGCGGCTGCTCGAACGGCTCGGCTTCGTGCGGGAAGGGCTGCTGCGCGAACGCTGGATCGTCGGCGACGAAGTGTCGGACAGCGCGTTGTACGGGTTGCTGGCGAGCGATCGCGGCGCGTAAGTGGCCGACTTGCCTGATTCGCCGAGTGAACGTACGCTTGGTCGACACCACGATCGATCAACAGGTTCTCGACCATGCAAGCTCATCCTCTGCGTCTTTCCCCCGGCGACGATCTGCGCGGCGCGATCGAAGCAGCGTTGCGTCGCCACGATTTGCACGCGGCCTTCGTGATCCAGGGCATCGGCAGCCTGAGCGTCGCGCAGTTGCGCTTCGCCGGCGTCGACCAGCCGACCGAGCTGCGCGGCGACCTCGAAATCCTGACGCTGGCCGGCTCGGTGTCGCCGGACGGCGCGCATCTGCACATGTCGATCTCGGGTGCGGACGGCCGCGTGACGGGCGGCCATGTCGCGAGCGGCTGCGTGGTGCGCACGACGGCCGAGATCCTGCTCGCGCTGCTGCCCGCGCATCGCTTCTCGCGCGAGCCGGATGCGGGCACCGGCTTCAACGAACTGGTGATCCGTCGCGAGTCGGGCGGCGACGCCACGTGAATGGGCAGCGGCGCTAGAATCGCCGCTCATCGAAGACTTTCCCTTTACCGCTCATTCCGCAAGACGCAATCCATGGACGACACCGAAATCGAACAGAAGGCGTGGGACATCGTCCGGGCCTGGCTCGAAGGCGCGACACCCGAGCAGTGGCACCGGTTCGCCGCACGCTCCAATTACGACGGCAACGGCCGCGCGTTGCGCTGGCTGCTGGACAACCGCAACGTCGATCGCGCGACCGCACTGCTGATCTACTGGAATCTCGGCGCCGCGTGGTTCGTGCAGTATGCGAACGAAAGCGATCTGGGCGACGCGTCGTATCAACTCGATACGTTCCGGTTGCTTCGCGAAATCGAGCAACGTTACGCCGATGGCTATTACGCCAATCACGGAATCTGGTTCGATCCGCATGACTTCGATGGCGCGGGGCCGAACGATTATCCGGACGTACCGGTCGCGCGGCCCGTGCCGGCACTGATGCTGCAGCCGACCGACGGCCGCGAGTACGTCGATCTCGACGAAGCGGACGGGTATGACGAAGGCTTGCCGTTCGACGTGGTTGAGCGGCTACACGCGCTGTACGACTGACCGGGCGAGCGCTTCCGTTCGCGAACGCATGAAAAAAAGCGCCGCGGCCATTCGGCCCGCGGCGCCTTTCAGTGCGCTGCGACGTCGACCACCCGCCGCAGCCCGACTGCGTGCTTACATCTGCACGGTGTCGGCCACTTCCTTGAAGTCTTCGATCTGGTCGAAGTTCATGTACTGGTAGATCTTGTCGCCGTTCGCGGTGAGCACGCCCATGTCGGCCATGTACTCGTCCTTGGTCGGGATCTTGCCCAGACGCGAGCAGATCGCCGCCAGTTCCGCCGAGCCGAGATACACGTTCGTGTTCTTGCCGAGACGGTTCGGGAAGTTGCGGGTCGACGTCGACATCACCGTCGCGCCTTCGCGCACCTGTGCCTGGTTACCCATGCACAGCGAGCAGCCCGGCATTTCGGTGCGGGCGCCGGCCGTGCCGAACACGCCGTAGTGACCTTCTTCCGTCAGCTGCTTCTGGTCCATCTTGGTCGGCGGCGCGACCCACAGCTTGACCGGAATGTCGCGCTTGCCTTCCAGCAGCTTCGACGCGGCACGGAAGTGGCCGATGTTGGTCATGCACGAGCCGATGAACACTTCGTCGATCTTCGCACCGGCGACGTCCGACAGCGTCTTCACGTCGTCCGGGTCGTTCGGGCAGGCGACGATCGGCTCGTGGATGTCGGCGAGGTCGATCTCGATGACGGCCGCGTATTCGGCGTCGGCATCCGGCGACAGCAGTTGCGGGTCGGCCAGCCACTGTTCCATCGCCGCGATGCGGCGCTGCAGGCTGCGCGGATCCTGGTAGCCCTGCGCGATCATCCACTTGAGCAGCGTGACGTTGCTGTTCAGGTATTCGATGATTGGTTCCTTGTTCAGGTGCACCGTGCAACCGGCTGCCGAACGCTCGGCGGACGCATCCGACAGCTCGAACGCTTGCTCGACCTT
Organism: Burkholderia sp. BCC0397; assembly: GCF_902832865.1. Taxonomy (NCBI): domain Bacteria; kingdom Pseudomonadati; phylum Pseudomonadota; class Betaproteobacteria; order Burkholderiales; family Burkholderiaceae; genus Burkholderia; species Burkholderia sp. BCC0397. Next base: position 385,363 of record NZ_CADFDL010000005.1, read on the forward strand.
CAGGTCGGGCAGGCCTTCGATTTCGAGAATGCGGCCCGAGAAGATGTTCTTCTTGCCCTGCTTGGCGACCGTCAGCATGCCTTGCTTGATCGCGTACAGCGGAATCGCGTTGACGAGGTCGCGCAGCGTGACGCCCGGCTGCATCTTGCCCTTGAAGCGGACCAGCACCGATTCCGGCATGTCCAGCGGCATCGTGCCGGTGGCGGCCGCGAACGCGACCAGGCCCGAGCCTGCCGGGAAGCTGATGCCGATCGGGAAGCGCGTGTGCGAATCGCCGCCGGTGCCGACGGTGTCGGGCAGCAGCATGCGGTTCAGCCACGAGTGGATCACGCCGTCGCCCGGACGCAGCGCGATGCCGCCGCGCGTGCTGATGAAGTTCGGCAGCGTCTGGTGCGTCTTCACGTCGACCGGCTTCGGATACGCGGCGGTGTGGCAGAACGACTGCATCACGAGGTCGGCCGAGAAGCCGAGGCACGCGAGGTCCTTCAGTTCGTCGCGGGTCATCGGGCCGGTGGTGTCCTGCGAGCCGACCGAGGTCATCTTCGGTTCGCAGTACGTGCCCGGGCGCACGCCCTGGCCTTCCGGCAGACCGCAGGCGCGGCCGACCATCTTCTGCGCGAGCGAGAAGCCCTTGCCGCTGTCGGCCGGCTGGTGCGGCAGGCGGAACAGCGTCGATGGCGCGAGGCCCAGCGCCTCACGCGCCTTCGCGGTCAGGCCGCGGCCGATGATCAGCGGAATGCGGCCGCCGGCGCGCACTTCGTCGAACAGCACGTCGGACTTCACCTGGAATTCGGCGATGACCTTGCCGTCCTTCAGCGCCTTGCCTTCGTACGGGCGCAGTTCGACCACGTCGCCCATTTCCATCTGCGACACGTCGAGCTCGATCGGCAGCGCGCCGGCGTCTTCCATCGTGTTGTAGAAGATCGGGGCGATCTTGCCGCCGAGGCACACGCCGCCGAAGCGCTTGTTCGGGACGAACGGGATGTCTTCGCCGGTGAACCACAGCACCGAGTTGGTGGCCGACTTGCGCGAGGAGCCGGTGCCGACCACGTCGCCGACGTAGGCGACCAGGTGGCCCTTTTCCTTCAGCGATTCGATGAACTTGACCGGGCCGCGCTTGCCGTCTTCCTCCGGCGTGATGCCCGGGCGCGCGTTCTTCAGCATCGCCAGCGCGTGCATCGGGATGTCCGGGCGGGTGGTGGCGTCCGGTGCCGGCGACAAGTCGTCGGTGTTGGTTTCGCCCGTGACCTTGAACACGGTGATGGTCAGGCTTTCCGGCACTTCCGGACGGCTCGTGAACCATTCGGCATCGGCCCAGCTCTGCAGCACGGCCTTCGCGTGCGCGTTGCCGTTGTCGGCGAGTTCCTTCACGTCATGGAACTGGTCGAACATCAGCAGGGTTTTCTTCAGCGCGTCGGCAGCCACGGCCGCGACTGCTTCGTCGGACAGCAGCTCGATCAGCGGCTGGATGTTGTAGCCGCCCAGCATCGTGCCGAGCAGCTCGGTCGCGCGTTCGCGCGAGATCAGCGGGCAGGCGGTCTCGCCCTTCGCGACGGCGGCCAGGAAGCCGGCCTTCACGCGGGCGGCTTCGTCGACGCCGGCGGGCACGCGATAGGTGATCAGGTCGAGCAGCGTCTGCTCTTCGCCGGCGGGCGGGTTCGCCAGCAGTTCCACCAGTTCGGCGGTTTGCTGAGCCGTCAGCGGCAGGGGAGGAATACCGAGCGCGGCGCGGGCGGCCACGTGAGCACGAAAGTTTTCAAGCATGGGGAGACCTGCTGATATTGCGTTTGAGGGGAAGGCCTTGCCGGCACTCCGGGGCTATTCCAGGCACTGCTTTGAGCGGGATTCTAATCTCAATGGTGTGGAACGTCAAATGTCTTATGTCTTATATAAGAGTTGATGGCGCGAAAGACGGAAGGCGCGGCGGGATGGGGGGGGCGGCCTTGTCGGGCATGGCGCGGCGCGCGGATGCAGGGTGTCGGTTCAGGTGGCCGGCGTCGCACATATCTGCACAAGCCCGCAGAAAACGGCACACGGGACGGCGCGATGCTGCCGGCCGCGCCGGCCGGCGCCGGCGGGGTCGTGCCGGCGACCTATCCGAACAAGGGCATCGCGGCCGCCACGTACCGTGACGGCAAGGGGCGCGTCGGCCGCGCCGGCCCGCATCCGGAGGTCGATGAAGACGGGTATCGCCAGAACGGCCTAGAGAATCCGGACGGTGTGTTGCCGGAGAGGGCCTACGATCTGATCGACGCGACGATGAACCCGTAGCGGGGGTGCCGCGGCGCGCGGCTTATTTGCGTTTGGCGCGATACGCGTCGAGATTTTTCCGGGCCTGCGCGCGGATCGCGCGCTGCATGAATGGCGTCCAGCCCAGCAGCGCGCCTTTCATCCCGAGTGCCTGACGCGCCCAGCGCCACAGGTCGAAATGGTCGCGATGCTCGACGATGCGTCCGTCGCGAAACCGGAAGCGCGCATCGATCCGGTTGACCACCCACCGTCCGGTCGCGGCGAACCGGTAGTGCGCGCTCCACGTCGCACGCCCGGCCTGCTCGTCCGCGGCGACTTCGCCGAACGTCAGCGAGAACTCCTGGGCCCGCGCGACCAGCATCCGCCACATGTCGCGCGCGAGTTCGCCGCGCAGTTCGCCGAATGCGGGATCGCTGAATACGACGTCGTCGGCATAGCACGCGAGCATCGCGTCGATGTCGCGCTGCTGGAAGGCCGTGTAGAAGCGCTGGATCAACGCGGTGTTCGGATCAGTCATGTCGGGCGTAACGGGGAAGGGAGGGCGGACGGTGACGTCCGTCGAAACGTCGATCGGGACGTGGCGGCAGGCAGCACGAACCGGCGCCCGTGCTTGCGACTTCGGGCGTAGCTGGCTCGCCGCCGGATGATACGCGTCAGCGGGCCGCCATCGCGACGTCCTGGTTACTCCGTCCCGTCACCAGGCAGCCCGACATGAAGGCCTCGCTCTGGCTGCCGGCGGCGGCCTCGCCGAAGCCGCGACCGAGGGCATCGGCCTTCACCTGAGCGGCGCCTTGCTCGCACGCGAGCGGGCTGGCGTCGCGGCCCTGCGCGTGCAGGATCGCGCGATCGCCGATGAGATAGGCCAGCAGGGCGAAAACAGCGATATGTACGGATCGTCTCATGGTTCGTCTCCTCGTTGCTCAAGCGTAACGCGGACACGTTCGACGAAGCACTTGGGGCTTCCCCCGGTAAACGTCTGCTGAAAGCCGTAGCGGGGCAGGGTGATCCTGTCCTGTTTTTCCGTCGCCGCTCGACGGGCGGGCAATGCGCGCGAGTTTGACGAATGTCAGGGTGCGGGCGGGCGGTAGCGGTCGCGCGGCCGTTCAAGGCGATAGCATGACTGCATGATTTGACGGAACGCGATGCGGGGTCGACGCACCGGGTCCGGCAAGCAGGCAGGTGTTGAATATCGCTGTCGAAATAGTGAGGAATCCAAATGTTGAACGTCTCTTCCGTCCTGATCAGCCTTGCCCCGATGTGGGCCATCCTGCTGCTGGCTTCTTCGGCGGCCGCCTATTTCGTGTTCTGGCGCAAGGTCATCGACTAAGCGCTGCGCGACAGCGTGCGCACGCGTGACGCGCCGTGCCGGTCATTGCACCGCCGTCACCGGCACATTCGAAATCCGCACCAGCCGGGCCATCACGCTGCGCCGGAACACCGACATCAATGCATGCAGCGGATCGCGTCTCGGCCCGGCCACGACGATCTCGTCGCACCCGGTTTCGGCCGCCGCGGCCGCGATCGTATCGGCCACCGGCCCGACCTTCATCACGACGCTGAACTTCACGTCCGCATCGCGCAGGATCCGCTCGGCCATCGCGAGATCGTCGGCCGCGAATCGTGTCTCGATCGCGCGCAACCGCGACAGCGGGTGATAGGCCTCGAGCCGCGTCGATTCCAGCGGCGCCTGCACGTTGATCAGCACGATTTCCGATGCGCAGCGCTCGCGATACAGAAACGTCGCGTGCCGGACGGCCTGAAGCGAGCGCGGTGAATGGCCGACCGGAACCAGCAGCTTGAGCATGGACGATAAACCCGGAAACGAAGTGCTTCCAGCGTAGCGGGCGGCCGGACGAAACGATCTAAAGAGATCGGCCGGCCGCATAAAAATGTCGTTAACACGCGCGGTCCTGTCCTGTGACGCACCGACTAAAAATATAAGAAATTTAAGTTTATGCGCATAAACGGCAGCGAGCGGCGGCGCCGGCCCCGCCCGGTCGTCGCCGGCTGTCCGCACCATCGCGATTCAGTCGGATCCGCAATGAATTGCGCCGCAAAATATCGGAGGTCGCCCGGATGGCGTCGCGTAGAGTAGAGCGTCGGCCGCCGCCCGGCGGCGCGCCATCCGATACCGCTTCCCAGGAGACCCCGCATGCCGCACGGCGCCCCGCAGTTTCTCGCTCCCGCTTCCATTTCCGTCGATCCGATCGTGCGCCTGTCTGCCGGCGAGCTCGCGTCGGCGATCCGCAGCAAGGCGGTTTCGTGCGTCGAGACGATGCGTGCGTATCTCGATCACATCGAGCGCGTGAACGGCGCGGTCAACGCGATCGTCGCGCTGCGCGACCGCGATGCGCTGCTGGCCGAAGCCGCGGAAAAGGATGCGGAGCTGGCGCGCGGCGAGTACCGCGGCTGGCTGCACGGGATGCCGCAGGCGCCGAAGGATCTGGCGATGACGAAGGGGCTGCGGACGACCTACGGCTCGCCGATCTTCCGCGAGAACGTGCCGCAGGCCGATTCCGTCGGCGTCGCGCGGATGCGCGCGGCCGGCGCGATCTTCATCGGCAAGACCAATACGCCCGAGTTCGGGCTCGGTTCGCACACGTTCAACGAGGTCTACGGCGCGACGCGCAACCCGTACGACTTGACGAAGAGCGCGGGCGGCAGCAGCGGCGGCACGGCGGCGGCGCTCGCGTCGCGGATGCTGCCGGTGGCGGACGGCAGCGATTTCGGCGGTTCGCTGCGTAATCCGGCCGCGTTCTGCAACGTCGTCGGCTTCCGTCCGTCGCAGGGCCGCGTGCCGCGCTGGCCGGGCGTCGACGTGTTCGTGCAGCAGCTCGGCATCGAAGGGCCGATGGGCCGCACCGTCGGCGACGTCGCGCAGCTGCTCGCGATCCAGGCCGGCTACGATCGCAACGATCCGCTGTCGCTCGCGGAAGATCCGGCCGTGTTCGCGCAGCCGCTCGACGCGGACCTGCGCGGCAAGCGCGTCGCGTGGGTCGGCGACTGGAACGGCTATCTCGCGACGGAGGCCGGCGTGCTCGCGCAGTGCGAGCACGGGCTGGCGACGCTGCGCGAGATCGGTTGCGACGTCGATGCCGCGCTGCCGGCGTTCGCGCCCGACCGGATCTGGCGCCTGTGGCTCGCGCACCGGCACTTGCTGTCGGGCGGCGGGCTGCTCGCGCACTATCGCGACCCGGCGCGCCGCGCGCTGCTGAAGTCCGAGGCGATCTACGAGGTCGAAGGTTTGCTCGCGATGCAGGGTGCGGCGGTGTTCGACGCGAGCGTCGAACGGACCGCGTGGCATCAGGCGGTGCTGAGCTTCTTCGACCGTTACGACTTTATCGCGGCGCCGACCGCGCAGGTGTTCCCGTTCGACGTCGACCAGCGCTGGCCGAAGGAGATCGCGGGCCGCGCGATGGACACGTATCACCGCTGGATGGAAACGGTCGTGCCGTGGACGCTGGCCGGCTGCCCGGTGATCAACGTGCCGGTCGGTTTCAACGACGCAGGGTTGCCGATGGGGATGCAACTGATCGGGCGTCCGCGCGCCGATCTCGCCGTGCTGCAGCTTGCGCGCGGCTACGAGCAGGCGGCCGACTGGGTGGCCCGGCGGGTGCCGGCGTGGATGGCAGCGTAATACCGCGGCCGGCAGGCAGCCGGTAAGCCGGGTGACGAAACGGGCGGCGACGGGCTGCCCGTTTCGTTTTGCATCGCTCGACGCGAAGCGCGCCGACGCAGGCCGAAACCGGCGTCCATTGATGCAACCGGAGAAAGAATCGCGGTACGTGCGCGGCATCGCGCGGCAAACGCGCGCGAATCTGCGTGACGGCGCCCGTCGGCCGCCGAATTGCAAGCGGCGGCGCGGCCCGATTTCGTTTCGAGGTGTTTCAGTCGTTGCGGCGGCGCGCGACGCGCTTCGACAATATCGCCTCGACAATTCGGGCACGAGGGAAACACATGAAGCACATTCGCGCGACGGGCCGGCATCTGGCCTCGGCAGGCATCGCGTTCGGCATCCTGGTGAGCGGCGCCGCACACGCGCAGCTCGACCTGCAGTCGATCGGCGCGTCGCTGCTCGGCGGCGGGCAGCAGCAGGCGGCGCCTGCGCAGGGCGGTGTCGCGCAGTTGCTGCAGGCCTATGTCGGTGCGAACCAGCAGGTGCTGAATGGCCAGTCGTCGCTCGCGTCGGCGATGGGGCTGACGGGGGCGGCCGGGCAGGCGCAGCAGGCCGCGAGCCAGTTGTCCGGCGGCGATGCGCTGTCGCCGGCCACGCTGTCGCAGATGGGCGGCGCGCAGCAATCGGTGTCGCAGGCGCTCGGCCAGGCGTTCGCGAGCGGCGGCGCCACGCACGGCCCGATCGACAAGCAGGCGTTCAGCAACGGCCTCGCGTCGCTGGGGCAGGGGCTCACGCAGTATTCGCAACTGCAGTCGGGGCTCGGCAATCTCGGCTCGACGAGCGCCGCGTCGCTGCTGCAATCGGGCCTGAATCCGCAGAACATGCAGGCCGCGTCGTATATCGCGCAAAGCGCGCCGGGCCAGTTGCAGTCGCTTGCCGCGACGCTCGGCCAGGCCGTGCAGTTCGCGACGAGCCAGGGTATTTCGGTGCCGTCGGTTGCGTCGTCCGCGCTGAAGCTGCTGCCGTAACGCGAGGCGCAGGCGTGCACGATGCGTGGTTGGCATCGCGTGCGCCAGCAACGAACCATGGTCCCGCACAACATGGGGATTTCGCGCGATGCTATCGTGGCGTGTTCCTTTATCGGTGCCGGTTCATGACTGACTCGTTCGACCTCTCGCGCTATTTCTCCCGCATCGGCTACGACGGCCCGGCCGAGCCGACGCTGGACGTGCTGCGCCGGCTGCATCTGCTGCATCCGCAGGCGATTCCGTTCGAAAACCTCAATCCGCTGACCGGCGCGCGCGTCGCGCTCGACCTGCCCACGATCGTCGACAAGGTGATCGAACGCCGTCGCGGCGGCTACTGCTTCGAACTCAACAAGCTGTTCTACACCGCGCTCACGACGATCGGTTTTCGCGTGACGCCGCTGATCGCGCGCGTGCGCTGGATGCGGCCGCCCGAGATCGTCACCGCGCAGACGCATATGCTGCTGCGCATCGACCTCGACGGCGCGGCGTGGCTCGCGGACATCGGCTTCGGCAGCGCGACGCTGACCGCGCCGCTACGCTTCGTGCCGGGCGAGCGGCAATTGACGCCGCACGGCGCGTTTCGCGTGATCGACGCGCCGGTCGACGGCGAATTCGACATGCAGTTCGAGATCCCCGACGGCTGGCAGACGACCTACCGCTTCTCGTTGAAGCCGGCCGAATGGATCGATTACGAGGCCGCGAACTGGTTCACGTCGACGTATCCCGAATCGATCTTCGTGAACGACCTGATCGCGTGCCGCGTGCTGCCGGACGGCCGCGCGGCGCTGCTCAACACCGTGCTGACGCTGCGCGACGCGGCGGGGGCCGGGCGCACGATCACGTTCGACAATGCAGCCGACTGGGCGGCGTGCCTGCGCGACACGATCGGCGTCAATACGGCGGGATTCGATTTCGACGCGCTGTTCGCGCGGCTCGCGACGCGTCCCGCGAGGTAACGCGGACGCACGCAATCCGACGGCGGCCCCGACACGGGCCGCGCCCGAGTCGACCCCCTCCGTCATTGCCCGTATTTGACTTTTGCTAGATTGCTAGCATACTAGCATCCATGACCGACGAAGAAGTGAAGCAATTCAACGTGTACCTGCCGCTTGGCCTGATCCGGCAGGTCAAGCATCGCGCCATCGAGACGGAGCAATCGCTGTCCGCGCTCGTGGCCGACGCGTTGCGCGCGTACCTGGCCGCGCCGCCGCCCGGCGCGGGACCGTCCGACAAGGAGGAGTGACATGTCATCCGAGCGAATCGAAGCCGTGTATCTGACCACCCACAACTGGGGCAAGTCGGCGAAGTTCTTTCAGGCGCTGGGCTTCACGCTGGAATTCGAAACCGATCACCACTCGGGCCAGTTGCGCAGCGGCGACGGCCCGTTCCTGTTCATCGCCGAAGTGCCGCCGAGCGAAAAGCCCGACATGCAGGTCGTGATCAAGGTGGCCGACGAGCAGGCGGTGCAGCCTCAGCCGATCGTCGATGTCGTCACGCCGTTCGAGGACACGCACTGGGGCACGCGCGACATGACCGTGCGCGATCCGGACGGCCGCTTGTGGCGCCTGCAGGCGCCAGGCAAGCCGGGCGCGTGAGGTCGACATGACGGATATCCGCGAAGACGACGCGCCCGACAGCACGGCCGCGCGCGTCGCGCTGTGGCGCGCGCTGCACGTCGAGCTCGATGCGCCGCCGCCTGTGCTCGCCGACGAAATCGGGCTTCGATTGCTCGCGCCGGAACCCGGCTGGCAGCAGCGCGGTGACATGGATCCGCAGTTCACGCGGCCGTTTCGCGCATCGATCGTCGCGCGGGCGCGTTTCATCGAGGATCTCGTGGCCGAGCAGGCCGCGCGCGGCGTGAGCCAGTACGTGATCCTCGGCGCGGGGCTCGACAGCTTCGTGCAGCGCCGGCCGGACATGGCGTCGCGCGTGACCGTGTTCGAAGTCGACCCGCCGGCGCCGCAGCGCTGGAAGCAGCGGCGCCTCGTCGAACTCGGTTTCGGCGTGCCCGACTGGCTGCGCTTCGTGCCGGTCGATTTCGAGGCGAAGCAGTCGTGGCGCGACGCGCTCGTCGGCGCGGGCTTCGATGTCGGCCAGCCGGCGGTCGTGGTGTCCACCGGCGTCAGCATGTACCTGACGCGCGAAGCGAATGCGGCCGCGCTGCGCGAAGTCGCGTCGCTCGCGCCGGGTTCGACGTTCGCGATGACGTTCCTGCTGCCGCTGGAAAATGCGGATCCGGACGTGCGCCCGGGAATGGAAATGGCCGCGAAGGGCGCGCGGGCGAGCGGCACGCCGTTCATCAGCTTCTTCATGCCGGACCAGATCCAGGCGCTCGCACGGGAGGCCGGCTTTGCGAAGGCCGAACACGTGTCGGCCGCCGAGCTGACGCGCCGTTATTTCGCCGAGCGCACGGACGGTCTGCGGCCGCCGAACCGCGCGGAAGAATTGCTCGTTGCGACGGTCTGACCCGTCACGCTCGCCACTCTCGTCACGCGCGTTCGAGCACGGCCATCTCCCGCACGACCACGAGCAGCACTGCGAGGCTCGCGCCGCCGGATGCGCGCAGGTCCGCGAGCAGGTGCTCGTAGCGCTCAAGCGCGGCCTCGCGGCGCGTGCGCCACGCGCCGACGATCGTGTCCGGCGTGGTCGAATCCGGCGATTCCGCGAGCGCGCTGGTCGCGAGCGTGCGCTTCAGCCGCGCGACTTCCGCAAGTGCGGCGGCGCGCGCGAGCATGTCCCAGTGCGTCGGCGTCGGCAGGGTTGCCGCGCGTTCGCCGATCCACCCGTAATTGAGCAGCGTGCCGAGCGAGAAATAGACGCCCGCGACGAGTTCGAGGCTGCGGTTGCAGGTCGCTGCCACTTCGGCGATGTCGAGCAGCGCGGCCGAGATGTCGCCGCTCGCGACGCGTATCGCGAGCGCGCTGTCGACGCCGGCGTCGACCAGCACGCGCTGCCGCTCGGACAGTGCATCGAGATCGTCGGCCGGCAGCAGCGACGGCAGTTGCGGCGCGATGCGCTGCACCGCGTCGCGGCAGCGCGCGATCAATCCGGTGACGCCGCCGTCGGTCACCGCACCCGACTGCAGATGCCGCAGGAACCACAGCGCCGCGCGCTCCAGCAGCCGCGCGACGTCGACGAACATGCGCGCCTGCACGTCGTCGGCGACGCGGTTGTCGAGCGCGTCGATGTCGCGCCATACCGCATCGAGGTCGAACACGTCGCGCGCCATGATGCACGCGCGCACGATGTCGCCAGGCTTCGCGTCGGTTTCCTCCATCAGCCGGTGCACGAACGCGCAGCCGACGCGGTTCACGAGCGCGTTGGTCAGGTGCGTCGCGAGAATCTCGCGGCGCAGCGGATGGCGGCACATCGGCTCGCTGAAGCGCTGTTGCAGCGGCTTCGGGAAGTAGTCGACGAGCATCGTGGCCACCAGCGGATCCTCGGGCACGTCGGATTCGAGCAGCGCGTCGTAGAGCCACATCTTGCTGTACGCGAGCAGCACCGCGCGCTCCGGCGACGTGAGGCCGAGCTTCGCGGCCTGGCGCTCGGCGACTTCATCGTCGGTCGGCAGGAATTCGATCACGCGGTTCAGGCGGCCCGCGCGTTCGAGCCAGCGCATCAGGCGCGCCTCGGCGTCGAGCAATTCGACCGCATAGCGGCCCGCGATCGACAGCGCCTGCGTCTGGTAGTAGTTGTCGCGCAGCACGAGCAGCCCGACTTCGTCGGTCATCTCGGCGAGCAGCGCGTTGCGCTGCTTCTCGGTCATCTCGCCGTCGGACACGACGAGCCCGAGCAGGATCTTGATGTTGACTTCGTGATCCGAACAATCGACGCCGGCCGAGTTGTCGATCGCATCGGTGTTGATGCGGCCGCCGCGCTGCGCGAATTCGATGCGGCCGAACTGCGTGCAGCCGAGGTTGCCGCCTTCGCCGACGACCTTGCAGCGCAGGTCCGCGCCGTTCACGCGCACCGCGTCGTTCGCGCGGTCGCCGACCTGCGCGTGGGTTTCGCGCGCCGCCTTCACGTAGGTGCCGATGCCGCCGTTGTACAGCAGGTCGACCGGCGCCTGCAGGATCGCGCGGATCAGCTCGGTCGGCGGCAGCGCGTGCGCGTCGATGCCGAGCACGGCCTGCACGGCCGGCGACAGCGGGATCGTCTTCGCGGTGCGCGGATACACGCCGCCGCCCGGCGAAATCGCGGCCGTGTCGTAGTCGGCCCAGCTCGAGCGTTCGAGCGCGAACATGCGCTCACGCTCCGCGAAGCTCGTCGCCGGGTCGGGGTTCGGGTCGAGGAACACGTGCCGGTGATCGAACGCGGCGACGAGCCGGATATGCGGCGACAGCAGCATCCCGTTGCCGAACACGTCGCCTGACATGTCGCCGACGCCGACCACGGTGAAGTCGGTGGTCTGCGTGTCGACGCCCATCTCGCGGAAGTGCCGCTTCACCGATTCCCACGCGCCGCGCGCGGTGATCGCCATCTTCTTGTGGTCGTAGCCGACCGAGCCGCCGGATGCGAACGCATCGTCGAGCCAGAAGCCGTATTCGTGCGAGATCGCGTTCGCGTAGTCGGAGAAGGTGGCCGTGCCCTTGTCGGCGGCGACGACCAGGTATGGATCGTCGGGGTCGTGACGCACCACGTCGGGCGGCGGCACGATCGTGTTGCCGGCGAGGTTGTCGGTGAGGTCGAGCAGCCCGCGCAGGAACGTCTGGTAGCACGCGATGCCTTCGCGCATCCATGCTTCGCGATCGCTCGGCGAAGGCGGGTTCTTCACGACGAAGCCGCCTTTCGAGCCGACCGGCACGATCACGACGTTCTTCACCATCTGCGCCTTCATCAGCCCGAGCACCTCGGTGCGGAAATCCTCGCGGCGATCCGACCAGCGCAGGCCGCCGCGCGCGACGCGCCCGCCGCGCAGGTGCACGCCCTCGACACGCGGCGAATACACCCAGATCTCGAACATCGGCTTCGGTTCGGGCAGGCCGGGCACCTTCGCCGGGTTGAACTTGAACGACAGGTACGGCTTCGATTCGCCGTTCGCGTCGGCGAGGAAGTAGTTCGTGCGCTCGGTCGCGTTGATCACGCCGAGGAACTGGCGCAGGATGCGGTCCTCGTCGAGGTTCGGCACCTGGTCCAGCGCACCTTCGATCGCCTTCAGCAGCCGTTCGGCCTGCACGTCGCGCGTGTCGCCGATGCGCGGGTCGAAGCGCAGCAGGAACAGCTCGACGAGTTGCCGCGCGATCGCCGGATTGCCGGTCAGCGCGCGTTCGATATACGCGTCGCTGAAGGTCGAACCGACCTGCCGCAGGTATTTCGCATACGCGCGCAGGATCGTCACTTCGCGTGCGCTCAGGTGCGCGCGCAGCACGAGACGGTTGAAGTCGTCGTTCTCGATCCGGCCGCTCCAGATCCGGTCGAACGCATCCTCGAACAGCCCCTTCACGCGCTCGATGTCGAATTCGGTATCGTCGGCGAGCTCGAGGCCGAAGTCGTGCACCCACGCGTGCGCGGCGTCCTGCGTCTGGATCCGGTACGGCCGTTCCTCGTCGACGCGCACGCCGAGATGTTCGAGCATCGGCAGGCTGCGCGATAGCGCGATCGGGTCGCCCGCGCGATACACCTTGAAGCGGAACGCGCGCGCCTCGGCCTCGATCGGCCGGTACAGGTTCATCGCGAGCTGGCCCGAATCCTTCACGCGCTCGATCAGCTCGATGTCGCGCACGGCCGTGCGCGCCGGATAGTCGTCGCGATAGCCGGCCGGGAACGAATCGGCATAGCGTTGCAGCAGGCGGTTGCCTTGCTCTTCGCCGAATGCGTCGAGCAGCGCGTCGGCGAGATCGTCCTGCCAGCGGCGCGCGACCTGCACGAGCCGCGTTTCGAGTTCGCGCGTGTCGACGTCGGGCATCGTGCCCGGTTCCGCATGGACGACGAAATGAATCCGCGCGATCGCCGATTCCGACAGCAGCGGCGTGAATTCGACGTTCACGCCGTTGTACGCGTCGACGAGCAGCTTCGCGATGCGGCGGCGCAGGTCGGTGTTGTACTTGTCGCGTGGCACGAACACGAGACACGACACGAAGCGGTCGAACCGGTCGCGGCGCACGAACAGGCGCGTGCGCTGGTGTTCCTGCAAGCGCAGGATACCGAGCGCGATGTCGTAGAGCTGGTCTTCGTCGGCCTGGAACAGTTCGTCGCGCGGATAGGTTTCGAGCACCGTCACGAGCGTCTTGCCGAGATGTCCCTTCGGCAAGAAGCCCGCGCGCCGCACGATGTTCGCGCACTTGCGGCGCACGATCGGGATCTCGGCGCTCGACACCATGTACGCGGTCGACGTGTAGAGCCCGATGAAGCGGCGCTCGCCGATCACTTTGCCATCGGCGCCGACGAGTTTCACGCCGACGTAGTCGAGATAGCCGGGGCGGTGCACGGTCGCGCGCGAATTCGCCTTGGTCAGGAAGATCGGCCAGGGGCCGGTGATGATTTCGGCGGCGGCGGGCGGCAGCGGCGTCACGTCGGGCGCGCCGGACGTGCGCAGCGATTCGCGCAGGATGCCGAAGCCCGAGCCCTCGATGCCGCGCAGGCCGAAGCCCGTGCCGTCCGATACGAGCGCGTAGTCGCGCTGGCCGAGGAACGTGAAGTGATCGGCGGCCATCCATTCGACGAACGCGCGCGCCTCGAGGTCCTCCGCGGTCGATTCGCGCGCCTTCATCTCCTTGATCGTCGCGCGGGCGATGTCGACGATCTTCGGCCAGTCCTCGACCGACGCGCGTACGTCGCCGAGCACGCGCGCGATGTCCTCGCGCAGCGTGTCGAGCAATGCGGCGTCGCCGCAGCGGTCGACTTCGAAATGGATGAACGACGCGAGCTGCGACTGGCCGTCGCCGGAGCCGGACGTCGCGCCGCCCGCGTCGACCCGCTCGATGCCGCCGCCGGCGCCGCGCCAGATGCGGAACACCGGATGCAGCGCCGAATGCAGCGCGAGCCCGAGACGGTTGATGGCCATCGTCACCGAGTCGACCAGGAACGGCATGTCGTCGTTGACGATCTCGATCACCGTGTGGTCGGAATGCCAGCCGTGCTGTTCGAGGATCGGGTTGTACACGCGCAGGCGTTCGCTGCCGGGCACGTATTTCTGGGCGGTCTGCCAGTGCGCCATCGCGGCGCCGTACAGGTCGGCGATGCCGCGGTTCTGCAGATCGTCGGCATCGACGAAATCGTAGTAATGACGCAGGAAAGGTTCGACGATCTGGAACGTGGCTTCGGGCAGCCGCCCGCGCGCGAATTCGACGACATCGGAGAGCAGGTGTGCGACGACTTCCTCGTTCTTCGCTTCCATGGCGGTCTCCGTCGGGTGGCCATTGGCTGCTGCGTCTGTCCGGCATTATGCGCCGATTGCGTGACAAAGCGATGTGCGGGCGCACAACGGCGGTGGGCGGAGCCGCCCGCGTGCAGCGCCCGTCGAGCGCGCCGCGGTGTGTGGTTCAGCGCAGGGCAGGCGACGCCGAAGCGACGCTCCCTCGGCGCTCAGCGCTCGTCGCTCCACAGCTTGCCGGCGGTCGCCCAGTTCTCCTTCTTTACGTCGGTCAGGATGATGTCGACCGAGCCCGGCGCGCAGCCGAGCGTCTCGCACGTGACGCGCGTGATTGCTTCGACGAATGCGCGCTTCTGCTCGACGGTGCGGCCTTCGAACAGCTGGATATTGAAAGTCGGCATGACACATGCTCCGGTTGGGATTGAACGATTGACGATTCGGTCGGGTGCGGCGGCGGCGTCAGTCGCGATACGACGGATCGATCCGGTCGAGCCGGCGCAGCAGCGCCGGCCATTCCAGTTCGCCTTCGATCGCGCCGCCGTCGCGCAGCTGTTCGGCGGTGCGGTCGGCGACGGCCGGCTGCGGCAGCACGAGCGGCCCGCCGCCTGCCTGCGCGCGCAACTGGATGTCGCACGCCTTGATCAGCGTATCCATCAGCACGTAGGCTTCGGCGACGGTCCGGCCGACCGTCAGCGTGCCGTGATTGCGCAGCAGCATCGCGGATTTCGCGCCGAGGCTCGCGGTCAGCCGCGCGCCTTCGGCCGGCGAGAACGCGAGCGCTTCGTAGTCGTGGTACGCGAGATCGCCATGAAAGCGCAATGCGTGCTGCGACGCCGGCAGCAGCCCGTCGCGCTGGATCGACACGGCGATGCCGGCCGTATTGTGCAGGTGCATCACGCAGACGGCGTCGGCGCGCGCGGCATGCACGGCCGCATGCAGCGCGAAGCCGGTCACGTTGACCGCGTGTTCGCCGTCGCCGATCCGGTGGCCGGCCAGGTCGATCTTCACGAGATTCGATGCGCAAACCTCGTCGAACGTGAGGCCGAACGGGTTGATCAGGAAGTGGCCGGGCTCGCCGGGCACGGTCGCGGACAGATGCGTGTAGATCAGGTCGTCCCAGCCGTTCAGCGCGACGAGGCGATAGGCGGCGGCGAGGTCGACGCGCAGTCGGCGCTCGGCGCCCGAGATCGGGCCGCCGGGCTTCACGGCATCAGGACGGTGTGCGAATGACATCGGGTTCTCCGAGGGTGAGGCGGCGCGCGACGGCCACCGTGATCCACGACGCGAGCGCGAACGGGGCCGTGAACACGGGGATGCCCGCGCGCATCGCGAGCCACTGGATCAGCGCGGCGAGTGCGGCGGCCGCGAGCGCCGCACGCGGGCCGCGCGGCATCAGCGCGAGCGCGGCGAGCGCGCCGTTGACGCCGAGCAGGCCGTCGGCGAACGACGCGTCGCTTGCGCCCAGCGCGACCAGCAGCACGGTCGACACGATCGCGCCGCCAAGCGCGAACGCGGCTGCGCGGCGTGATGCGACGGCGAGGCCGGCGACGACTAGCGCGCCGGCCCATGCGCCTTGCGCGAAGGTGGTCTGAGCGACGCCCGACAGCAGCGCGTCGGCTGCGGAAGCGAGCGTCAGCAGCGGGACGGCAGTCGCGCCGTCCGCATGCTGCAACGCGACAAACGGGAGCCACAGCGCGGTGACGGCCAGGCACGGGCTCGAATACGGGCACTGGCGCCAGCGGGCGAGCGACACCCGCATCGCGCGTTGCACGAGCGCCGCGCCGATCGCCACCAGCGGCACCAGCGCGACGGCGGCGAGTGGATAGGGCGCGAACAGCACGGCGATCAGCGCGGCCAGCGCACCGTTGAAGCCGTGCAGCCCCTGTTCGACGTTGCGGCGTTCGGCGCCCGTCAGCACGGCCGTCATGCTGGCGGCGGCCGAGCCGACCAGCGCCGCGCACGCGAGCCGCAGGTCGGTCAGCGCCAGCGCGGCGAGCAGCAGCGCGCCGGTGAGCGCGTTCGCCTGCAGCACGATCTGCCCGATGCCGCGCAGCAGAATGCGCAGGTCGATCGACGGCGAGGCGGGGCGGGCGGTAGGCATGAGGGCGGCGGAACAGGATGAGCCGCGAGCATAGGACACTCTGGGATGCACCGGAATAGGGAATGCTGGATAGTCAGGATTTGTGGCGGATGCCCCAAATTGAGGCGCGGAGAGACCAAACGCGCGTATTCGAGATGTTTTTTAGCGTTTTCGCGAGATTTTGGCGATTCAATACCAAATTCGGGTCGTCGCTATTGTTTTCGTGTGCATGCTGTTCGTCACGCGACTGATCCATGCACGTCGGTTTCACAGCTCCAGCGAGCGATCGCCGTTCGAGAGGCTGGACACTGAGCGCTGTGCTCATCGACGGTGGCATTCCGGATAACGAGGATTTATGTGACGATGCCCCGACGCGGGATACCAAGGAGGCGGGACGATGCGTGAAGTGCGGTGGGCGTCGCTCGAAGGCGACGGGGTCGAACATCTGACGTTCGACCGGAGCGGCGGCGCGATCGTCGTCGAAAGCGCGGTGGTCGGCCAGCGGTACGGTCGCGCATACGGGCTCGCGTATCGCGTCGAGTGCGATGCGCAATGGCGCGTGACTTACGCGGTGCTCAAGGTGATGGGCGGCGGCACGCTCGAACTGCATGGCGACGGGGCGGGGCATTGGCGCGACGGTTCAGGCCGTGCACTGCCGGAACTGGATGGCTGCATCGACATCGACATTGCCGCGACGCCGTTCACGAATTCGCTGCCGATCGGCCGCCTCGGGCTCGCGCGCGGCGAGCGGCGGCCGATCGACGTCGTGTACATCTCGACGCCGGACTTGACGGTCACGCTAGTCAAGCAGGCTTATGCGTGCATCGAACCGGGCCGCCGCTATCGCTACGAAGGGATCTTCCGGAATTTCACCGCGGAGATGGACATCGACGACGACGGGCTCGTCGTCGATTACGAGACGCTGTTCAGACGCCTGCCGGCGCCGCCGACGGCGCGCTGAACCGCGGCGTTCGTCACTGCCGGCCGCTCCTGCGCGGACGCGAAGCGGTCGATCCGCGACGCGATCATGTTCGGGTGACGCAGCACGATCCAGTGCGTGCCGTCGATTTCCTCGCGCACGTGGTCGCCGAGCCAGCGGTCGAGGCCGACCGACATCTCGGGCGTCACGTAGCGGTCGCGCACCGGAACCAGGATCTGCACCGGCGCCTGCGCGTACCGTTCACGCGGCTTGCGGGCCCGCGCGAGGAAGTTCGCGCGGTACATCTGCATCCCGTTCAGCGCGTTCTTCAGTTGCACGGGATCGCGCTCGGCGCGCACGCGTTCGGTGAGCTGCAGCCAGCGCGGCCACAGCGCGGCGCCGCCGAGCCGCCATACCAGCGACGGCACGAGCGGCAGGTGGAAGAACGCGATGTACCACGACTTCAGGCTCTGCTTGAGCCGCATCTTCGCGCGGAACACATGATCGAGGCACGGGCCGGAGATCGACGTGTACGACGCGATGCGGCCGCGGAACGCGGGGTCGGTCACGGCCTCCCAGCACTGGATCGAGCCCCAGTCGTGGCCGACCAGGTGGAACGGCCGGCCGCCGCAGGTCGCATCGGCCACTGCCTTCAGGTCGCCGGCGAGCCGTTCGAGCGTGTAGTCGGCCCGGCGGCGCGGCGCATCCGATGCGCCGGCGCCGCGCACGTCGTATGCGATCACGCGGTAGCGTTTCGCGAGCCGCGCGCGGATCGGCGCCCACACGGCCGCCGAGTCGGGATAGCCATGCACGAGGATCAGCGGCGGCGCGCGACGCGACCCGCTAACGTAGACGGCGAGTTTCACGTCGCCGGACTGGACGGTCAGCATCTCGTGAGCGCGCGCCATGGCGTCATGCCTGCGCCACCGAATGCAGCGGCACGCGGCGCGGGGCGGCTTGCGCCGCATAGCGCGCGTTGGTCGCGTCGATGTTGTCGAGCAGCGTGTCGAGCTCCTGCAGGTACTGATGGTTGTCGTGATCCCACGGGTGGAAGCCCGGGCGGAAGTAGTCGAGCCATTCGCGCGCGATGCTCGGGAACACCCCGTTCTTCGGGCTGTACAGATACTTCACGAGGCGCCACATGCCGCCGAACTTGCCATGTTCGCGACGGTGCGCGCGCATCAGCCGCACGTGGAAGTCGAACACGATGGCCCAGAAGAATACGGTCGTCGTCAGCATCGTGCCAGTGCGCAGCAGGTAGCTGCCGAGGCCTGGCTTCATCACGGTGCGCCACACGTCGTAGGACACCGCCTTGTGCTCGGTTTCCTCCATCGCGTGCCACATCCACATCTGCTGGTAGCCTTCGACCGAGCCGTCGATCCGGTGCTCGTGGCCCGACAGCAACTGGTTCGCGAGGATTGCCGTGTAGTGCTCGAGCGCGATCGTGATCGCCAACTGCATCGAGTGCGGGAGCACCTTCTTGAACCAGCCGAGGATCGTCCACAGGCGCTTGTCGAGCTTGTGCGCGGGCAGGCCGGACGCCTGCAGCAGGTCGTTGTACTCGATGTGCTCGCGCGTGTGCATCGCTTCCTGCCCGATGAAGCCGAGCACCTGCTTCTTCAGTTCGGGATCCTCGATCCGGTCGCGGTAGTGGCGCACCGAATCCATGAAGAAGCGTTCGCCAGCCGGGAACAGCAGCGACAGCGCGTTCATGAAGTGCGTGACCGGCACGCCCTGCACGTGCCAGTCCTTCGCGCGTTCGGGCGGCAGCGCGAAACGGATGTCGCGCCGTATGGGCATCATGTTCGGTGTCGTCATGATTGTTCTCCCTGATTGCCTGCATTGTTGTAGGTGGCGTGCACCGGTGCCGGCGCCGGCGTGCCGCGAGCGGCATGGCGGCGGGCCTTCGCGGCCTCGCGGCGCGTCGCGAGCACGACGAGCGCCTGGTAGGCGGCGGGCAGGATGCGCGCCATCCAGTCCGCGCCCTTCGCGTCGCGGCCGATCAGCACGCGGCGCTTGTTCTTGCGCACGCCGGCGAGGATCGTGCGCGCGGCGTCGTCGGCGGTCGTGATGAAGAACTTCTCGAAGCTGTCCTTGCCTTGCTGTTCGCTCTCGACGATGAAGCCGACCATGTTCTTCGCGACGCGGCTCGACTGCGCGATGTTCGTGCGGATGCCGCCCGGATGCACGCAGGTCGCCGACACGCCGCACTTCATCATGTCGAGTTCCTGGCGCAGCGATTCGGTGAAGCCGCGCACCGCGAACTTGGTCGCGTTGTAGCCGCTCATGCCCGGCTGCGCGAAGATCCCGAAGATGCTCGACGTGTTGATCACGTGGCCGTCGCCCGATGCCTTCAGGTGCGGCAGGAACGCCTTCGTGCCGTGCACGACGCCCCAGAAGTTGATGTTCACGATCCACTCGAGATCGCTGTATTCCATGCCTTCGATCGTGCTCGACAGCGCGACGCCCGCATTGTTGAAGATCAGGTTGACCTTGCCGTGCTCTTTCGCGGTGTCGTCGGCCCACGCGAACATCGCGTCGCGATCGCCGACGTCGAGCACGCGCGTCGACACGCGCACGCTCGGCGCGATCGCGCGGACGATCCGTTCGGTTTCGGCGAGGCCGACGCCGTTCTTGTCGGCGAGCGACACGTGGCAGCCGGCCTGCGCGAGCTGGATCGCGAGCGCGCGGCCCATGCCCGAGCCGGCACCCGTGATCGCGGCGACCTTGTTGGCGAAATCTCTCATGTCGGTGGCTCCTTGTCTGGCTCAGGCCGCTTCGGCGGACGTGGAAGCGGAAGCGGAGGCGGCCGGCGCGGCGACGGGCCGCGCGGTCGTGTCGTGTTGCGGTGCGCGATACGCGTGGTAATCGGCGATCGAGAAGTGCGCGGTGACCTGGCGGAAGCGCCACGTGAAGCCGGGCCACAGCGTCGTGTTCTTGCCGGTGCGCGGATCGAGGTACCAGCTCTTGCAGCCGCCCGTCGACCAGATCGCCTTCTTGAGCTTGCCTTGCAGGTCGCTGTTGAACTGCGCTTCGACGAGCGGGCGCACCTCGATCGCCTCCGCGCGTTCGCGATGCATCGCCTGCAGCGCGCCGAGGATGTATTCGATCTGCGACTCGATCATGAACACCATCGAGTTGTGGCCGAGGCCCGTGTTCGGGCCGACGATCATGAAGAAGTTCGGGTAGCCGGGCAGCGTCGTGCCGAGATACGCGTGCGCGCCGTCGCGCCACGCGTCGACGATGTCGAGCCCGCCGCGGCCGATGATCGCGCCGCGCGGATACGGGTCGGCCACCTGGAAGCCGGTGCCGTAGATCAGGCAGTCGACTTCATGACGCTTGCCGTCGGTCGTCACGACCGCGTCGGCTTCGATATGGTCGATGCCGGTCGTGATCACGTCGACGTTCTTGCGCGACAGCGCCGGGTAGTAGTCGTTCGAGATCAGCACGCGCTTGCAGCCGAGCGTGTAGTTCGGCGTGACCGTCTTGCGCAGTTCCGGATCGGGAATCTGCTTGCGGATGTGGCGCAGCGCGAGCTTCTGCACGTTCTTCATCAGCGACGGATGGATCGCGAAGCCGAGCACGCGCGATTCGAGCATCCAGTAGATGCCGCCGCGCACGACCTTCTGCGTGAACGGCAGCGTGCGGAACAGCCATTTCTCGATGCCGGTCAGGTTGCGGTCGGGCTTCGGCATGATCCATGGCGGCGTGCGCTGGAACAGCGCGAGCGCCTTCACGCGCGGCGCGATCTGCGGCACGAACTGGATCGCGCTCGCGCCGGTGCCGATCACCGCGACGCGCTTGCCTTCGAGCGCGTAGTCGTGATCCCACTGCTGCGAATGGAATGCGCGGCCCTGGAAATTCTCGACGCCGGGAATCGCCGGCAGCGCGGCGCGCGACAGGCCGCCCATTCCCGATACCAGCACGCGCGTGGACAGCCGCTTGCCGTTCGCGAACGTGAGGCGCCAGCGTTGCGCGGCTTCGTCGTATTCGGCGCGCTGCAGTTCGTGATTCATCCGCAGGTGCGGGCCGACGCCGAAGCGCTGCACGCAGTCTTCCAGATACGCGCGGATTTCCGGCTGCGGCGCGAACATGCGCGTCCAGCGCGGGTTCAGCGCGAACGAGAACGAATAGACGTGCGATTGCACGTCGCATGCACACCCGGGGTAATGATTGTCGCGCCATGTGCCGCCGACCGACGCGGCCTTCTCGAGGACGACGAAGTCGGTCACACCGGTTTGTTTCAGGCGGATCGCCATCCCGAGACCGGCAAAGCCGGTGCCGATGATGGCGATGTCGATGGTTTCGTCCAGGCCGTCATGGCCGGGTGGACCGAAAGGCAACGTGCGAGCATTCATCCGGGTGTCTCCGATTTGGCTCATTTTTTAATGTTACATTGGTTGATGTAACGATAGTGGCTGAACCTGGAAACCGCAAGAGACTAGAAGCGGCGCTCTAAGGACCGGAAACCAAGCGGGAAAAGGCTGAGCGGGGTTTGGAACGGTCCGGTTTCCGCGATGCGGGATGAGCGGAAAAGGCCGTCGGCAGGGCGAGACAGGGAGGAAGCAGGACCGCCGGCGCGCGGCGGCCTGTTTGAAACGGTATCAGGGACGGATCGTTTGGGCGGCCGTCTCATGGAAAACCCCGGCCCCCGTACTTTCACCCATCGCAGCAGCCCGCCGAGGCGGAGATTCGTTGAGACGGGGCATGCATCTCGACTGCGGAACGAGCCGGATGCATTTTGAAGAAAGCCAAGAGTTGGAATAAAATATCCGATACGTCGGAATATTTTTGAGAGAGGTTTACCATGCAAGCCACCCGTGAAATGGTATCCACGGCGGAAGTGGCGTTCATAGCAGGCGTCAGCGATCGCGAAATCAATCGCCTGGTCGACGAGAAAATCCTGCCCGATCCGCTTTTCCGTGTTGAGGACGGGCGTTGGTTCGAGAGAATCGCTGCGGCTTTTGCGCGGTTTTACTTCGCAACTAGTGAAAGCCTGACGAGCGAGATCCGGAAGTCGGTCATCAGTGAACTCACGGATCGTCTGCTTACGATGAGCGTGGATGACCGGCGGCTGTATCTGACGCTGAGCAACCTGAATTCATGGGAACCGGTCGAGTGGCAGGTACAACGCAGCTATCTCCGGATTGAAATGGTCCCATTTCTGGTCGTGGTGCAGGAGCGCGCCGCTGAGGCCGATCGCGCCAGTCGGACCATTGTCTCCGATCCGGAAATCATGGGTGGGGCCCCGATATTTGCTGGCACGCGCGTGCCCATTGATATCGTCATCAGTTCACTTGCCTCCGGCGTCGAATTTGAGCGTCTCAAATCGTCTTGGCCGTTCCTGACGGAATCTCTGATTGAAGATGCGCAGGTTTATCTGAAGGTTCATCCGCGTCGTGGCCGCCCACGCAGACTTGATGGCGCCGCGTCGGGCTGGAAGCAGGTGTCCCGTAAGTCGATTCGCTCAGGATCGGCGGACGCATGAGCCTTAGGTTCCTCATTGACGAGTGTCTCTCACCCGAACTGTTGGATGCTGCAATCGAGGCAGGACATACGGAGTCGACCTGCGTGCGTAATCGAGGTTGGCTTGGGCTCAAGGACCATGAACTGATGCGTCATGTGATCGATGGCGACTTCATACTCGTGACGTGCAACAGCAAGGATTTCCGTGGACTTGCCAATGACGGTCCTGGAGGCCTTCATCGGCGCGAGGAGATACATGCTGGCCTCATTTGTCTCAATTCCGACGTACAGCATGGACATACCGCGTCAGCATCGCCTCTTTCGAGCCGTGCTTGACGAAGTGGCGCCGAGGGAGGCGTTGATCAATTTGGAGCTTGAGATTTTCGAAGACGCCGATGGTGGCTTGGAACTCGTCGAATACGAGATTCCTGCAGCATAGCGAGCGTCAACGAGCCGTACGACTGAAGTTGTCGACATCCGGCATGTCGAAAGATGACTTGAGGATAGCGCGGCCGTGGTTGTCGATCATGGGTGATGCACCGTGGTAGACCACGGAGGGCCCGGTCGATTTGGACTCGAATCACGGACGGATCGAGCGGGCAGCCGTCTCATGGAAAACCCCGGCCACGATCGTGACCTGCGCGAGCGCATAGAGGCCCCAGATCAAATAGTCGATGCCCGGAAAACCGCCGAGGAACCGGCCGACGCCGATCAGCGTGTCGGAGCCGACGAAGATCAGGCTGCCGATCGCGACCAGCGAGCCGCGCGTGCGGGCGGCGAGCGCGAAACTCGCCATCACGCACAGCACGAGCATGTAGACGGCGACCGGCGCCAGCAGCTCGCCGAGGTGCGGGAGGAACGCGAGGTAGAACGCCGGCGCGGCAATCCACAGCCCGACGAGCGCAACGATGCGCCAGCCGTGCGGCCGCGCGCGCCATCGGAAGAAGATCGCGCAATAACACAGGTGCGTGAGCAGGAACGCGCCGAGGCCGAGGACGAACGACAGCGGCCAGTCGGGCAGCGCGAGCAGCACGTCGCCGAGCACGGCGGTCGCGAGCGCCGCGCACAGCCACGCGCGTTCGCGCGGCGCGCCGCAGGTGCTGCCCGCCGCGAGCAGCAGGATGCCCATCGCGGCTTTCGCGGCGGCCTGGCCCGGATAGGGCGCGGCGGCGAGCGACAGCCCGTACAGCAGCGCCGCGGCGATGGCGAGCGGCCAGAGCCGGCGGTAGGTGGCGGGAAGCGTGGCGATCAAGGCGGGTGTCTCCGGTTGGTTGTTCTCTGCGGCGGACGGCGCGCGCTCGACGGCGCGGCTGCCGGCCATTATCCGGAAGAACGGGTGCGCGAAAACCGGCGAATCCTTCTAGGAAACGACGGCGACGGGCCGCGATGCCGCCACCGGATTTTTCCGCGTGTTGCCCCGGCTGAACCGGGGCAACGGCTGCGAATCGGCTTGCTATGATCGCCGCGGTATTGCCGTTGCCGCTGTCGATGTCCCGCCTTGCGTCGCGACTGGATGCGCGAGCCGGTGCATGCCCGATGAATCCCCGCCGTGCCCGGCCCGCGCGCTCTGTCGAAGCGGGGCGGCCCGGTCACCACGAAAACAGGTCCGACCATGACCGAACTTCTCCACGGCGACGGCGCGATCCGTCGCACGACGCCGTACGGTTCCTCGATCGAAAACACCTATGCGGGCGTGCTGTCGTTCATGCGCCGCAATTACTCGCGCGCGCTCGACGGCGTCGATGTCGCGATCTCCGGCGTGCCGCTCGATCTCGCGACGACCTATCGTTCCGGTGCGCGGCTCGGGCCGGCCGCGATCCGCGCGGCGAGCGTGCAGCTCGCGGAACTCAATCCTTACCCGTGGGGCTTCGATCCGTTCGACGATCTCGCGGCCGTCGACTACGGCGACTGCTGGTTCGACGCGCACAACCCGCTGTCGATCAAGCCGGCGATCGTCGAGCATGCGCGCACGATCCTGCGCTGGGGCGCGAAGATGCTGACGCTCGGCGGCGACCACTACATCACGTATCCGCTGCTGGTCGCGCACGCGGAGCGCTACGGCAAGCCGCTGTCGCTGATCCATTTCGACGCGCACTGCGATACGTGGGCCGACGACGATCCGGACAGCCTCAATCACGGGACGATGTTCTACAAGGCGGTGAAGGAAGGGCTGATCGATCCTGCGACGTCGGTGCAGGTCGGGATCCGCACGTGGAACGACGACTTTCTCGGGATCGAGCGGCTCGATGCCGCGTGGGTGCATGACCATGGTTCGCGGGCGGCGGTCGAGCGGATCGTCGGGATCGTCGGCGCGCGGCCTGCGTATCTGACGTTCGATATCGATTGTCTCGATCCCGCATTCGCGCCGGGGACGGGGACGCCGGTCGCGGGCGGGTTGTCGTCAGCGCAGGCGCTGGCGATCGTGCGGGGGCTCGGCGCGGTGAATCTGGTCGGGGCGGATGTGGTGGAGGTGGCGCCTGCGTACGATCACGCGGACATCACGGCGATCGCGGCTGCGCATGTGGCTTGCGATCTGCTGTGCTTGTGGCGGCACAAGAAGGTGGCGGGGGCGGTGAAGTAGGTGAACGGGCGTCAGTGCAAAAGGCGGGCAGGTTGCCCGCCGTTTTTTATGCCTGTCAGCTGCTCTGAAATCGCAGGGACGTCGTCAACGTCCACGCGGAGAGGGCGCAGCTTGACGACGACGTCGGAGGGGCGATCCGGAAGTTCGAACCGACCGCATCGATGACTCATGCGCGATGCGTGCCGGTATAGGGGCGCTGCCGTTAACCGCGCGTATCGACCCAGTTGCGTGCCCAGCGTGCCGAATGCGCCAGCGCCTGCGCTTCGCTCGCGAAGTAATCGAGCGAATAGAACTGGTAGCGGCCTTCGTCGCGCGTGCTATCGGCACGTTCGAGCAGCAGGTTGGATGAAAAGCGCCCGTCGGGCAGGCGATGCGCCGAGGGTTGGACGGCATAGCCGTTGTACTGTTGAATTCGTTGGTTATGCATTTTAATTTTAATGATGATCGAGTGCGCGCGTGCCGTGCGAAATGCGCACGGGTACGCTGATTCAACGCCATTGCGAGCGGAATCTGACGCAGTCGGAAAGCGAAAATAAGGCGTTGCGGCCAGAGGGGGGATGAAGTGCAACGAGACGTGTGGCGTCTGGCAAGCTGCTAACTAAACAGATGCAGCTCAAGCCGATCGCGCCAACTTTAGGAGACGAAGCTCCGTGGGGATGTCGCTGCGACCCGGCGTCCGTCGCGGGAGGCCGGGCCCTTCAAACTTTACAGCGGCTTGATGTTGGCCGCTTGCAGACCCTTCGGGCCCTGCTTCGTTTCGAAGCTCACTTTTTGATTCTCAGCCAGCGTCTTGAAGCCGTCGGCGCGAATTTCGGAGAAGTGAGCGAACAGGTCGTCGCCGCCCTTGTCCGGAGTGATGAAGCCAAAGCCTTTGCTGTCGTTGAACCACTTGACGATACCGGTATCCATGAAGATTCCTTGAGAAAAATATACGAAGATTTGCTCTGTTGAAGAGCGCCTGAAGCGTCAAGGAGGGAGAGGACAACGAATACCGCTGGGAGGAGCGAGCAATTGATGAACAGCAATCTAACTTCTTGGACTTCGGCGCAAACATTAACCGCCGGGCGGGTTTGCGTCAACCGATAACTTGTAACTGTTTCGCGGCGCGGCCGGTTACTGTGGGCGGAGCGATGCGGCGCCGTCGGGCTGGAATGAGGGCCGAACGGCGCTGCCGGCCATTCGCCGACCCATGCGAGCGGCGGTTGTCACCGGCAACGGCCGTCGGTTTTTCCGCGAACCGGATACGCACGCGTCGTAGCGACAAGCCGACGCATGCATGACGGCGGTGGCCTCAGGTGTTGTCGCCGTCGCCTTGCGTATCGCTCGTACCGGACTGCCGCGCCGCTTCGTCGCTGAGCTTCTTGTCGAGGATCGTCGCGACCCGCCCGCCGAGATACGCGCTGGCCGCGGTTTCGAGCGCGCGGTTCGTCTCGCCTTCGACGAACACGGCCGCGAGCGGGCGCAGGCGCCAGATCGCGTCGACCAGTTCGGGCACGTCGGTGGCCGGCGGCAGCGTGCCGGCGTCGTAGCGGTCGAGCCGCTTCACGACGAGATCGACGAGCAGCCGCGCGATTGCGTCGAAATGCGGGCGCGCGAGGCTGATCACGTCGAGCAGCTCGCGCGGCGGAATCCCTTCCTTCGTCATCGCGGCCGCCGCCTCAAGCAGCGCGGGGCTTTTCGCGACGAACGACAGGCCGCGCCGTTCGAGCAGCCCGAGCTCGGTCACGCGCGACAGTTGCGTGGTCGCCTGCGGGCCGAACATCTGCGCGAGCGCGGCGAGCGAATAGGTTTTCGGCAGCTCGTGCGACCAGCGGCCGCCGATCGCGTTTTCGAGGCCGAGGATCGAGCGCAGGTCGTGGCCTTCGTCGATCGCCTTGATCAGGTCCTGGATGTTCGACAGCGTGTAGCCGCGCGCGAGCAGATGGTTGATCAGCTTCAGGCGCGCGACGTGCGTGTCGTCGTAGATACCGACGCGTCCGCGTTTCTCCGGCGGCGCGAGCAGCCCGCGATCCTGGTAGGCGCGGACGTTGCGCACGGTGGTATCGGACACGCGCGCGAGTTCGTCGACCGTGTACTCGTTGCGGGAATCCGGCGCGGCCTCGTCAGGCGTGGAATGAGTCTGTTTTGACATGCGGTCATTTTAGCGCGCCGCGGCAGGCTCGGGCGAGGCGGGGCGCGTGTCCGCGCCGTCGCCGAGCGGGCGCTGCAGCAGCGCCGTGTCGATCCAGCGGCCGTGCTTGAAACCGACCGCTTTCAGCAGGCCGGCCGGTTCGAAGCCGAACGCGCGATGCAGCGCCGTCGAGCCGCCGGTGCCGCCGTCGGCGATCACCGCGATCATCTGTCGCCACGGGCCGCCTTCGCAGTGCGCGATCAGTGCCGCGAGCAATGCGCGGCCGATTCCGCGCCCGCGCTGCGCATCGTCGATGTAGATCGAATCCTCGATCGTGAAGCGGTATGCGCTGCGCGTGCGGTACGGCGTCGCGTATGCGTAGCCGGCCACGCGGCCGTCGCATTCGGCGACGAGATACGGCAACCCGTGGCGCAGCACCGCGTCGCGGCGTGCGCGCAGTTCGGCGACGTCGGGCGGCGTTTCCTCGAACGACGCGACGCTGTGGTGAACGTGGTGCGCATAGATCGCGTGAATGGCGTCGAGATCGGCATCGGTCGCGTCGCGGACGACGCAGGCGGGAGCGGTAGGCATGGTGGCGGAGTGGGCGGATGAAACCGTTACTATGCCGGCCATCGGGTGGCGCGGTAAAGGCGTCGACCGCGTTGTGTACCTGCAGAGCTCGGCCTACAGGTGGCCGTCCGCATCGCGCACCGCGTCGGCGATCGCGTCCGCGACGCGCTGCACGCGCGGCGAGCGCCGCACGTCGGGGTGGACGACGAGCCAGATCTCGCGCTCGACATCGCACCGGGGCGCGGACGTCAACTCGACGAGCGGTGTTGGCACCGACGACGACGCAGCGGCCGCGGCCGGCGCGCCCGCGCCCCCATCTGCGCTCGCCGCCAAATCGTCGACGAGAAAGCGCGGCAGCAACGCGATCCCCGCGCCGGCCACGCACGCGCGATGCAGCGCGGCCAGATCGTTGGCGATGAACGCAAACCGGCGCCCGGCCGCGAAGCGTTCGAGCCACTGCTGTTGCGGCATTTGCGCGAGCGCGTCGTCGTAGCCGAGAAACGCCCAGGTGTCGGGTGGCACGGCGGCCCAGTCGGGCGACGCGCACAGCGCGAAGCGCATCGTGCCGAGCCGGCGCGCGGCAAGCCCCGGTTCGCTCGGCCGCGACAGCCGCACCGCGAGATCGGCTTCGCGCGCGTACAGGTTCGCCGCATGCATCTCGCCCATCAGGTCGATCCGCAGCGCCGGCCACGCGCGCTGCGCACGGGCCAGGCGCGGCGCAAGGAAATGGCTGGCGAATACCGGCGACGCCGATACCCGCACCACACCGTCGAGCGCGGCCGCGCCCTGCGCCGCGCGCGCGAACGCATGCGCGTCGGCTTCGAGGCGCGCGGCGTGTTCGGCGAGGTGCAGCCCTCCTTCGTCGGTCGGCGGCCAGCCGCGCGGTAGCCGGTCGAACAGCCGGATCCCGAGCGCCGACTCCAGCGCGTCGATGCGCCGCGCGACCGTCGAATGCTGGACCTGCAGCGCCCGGGCGGCGGCCGACAGGCTGCCGCCGCGTATCACCGCCAGAAAGTAGCGGATGTCGTCCCAGCTCATCGGCAGCGAGGGGGCGGCGGCAGCATCGTGATCGGTCGAATTTTGCACAGTAGATGGGCGTTCAACGTGAATTCCGTTCGATTATGCACGATGGGATGATCGTGTCACTTCATTCGATAGCGAGAACGTCATGACCCAAACTGCCCATGCCATCCGGATCGGGATCGACCGTTACGGCGACGCCGGCGTGCTGCGCCGCGTCGATGCGCCCGTCGCGCCGCCGGGGGCCGGCGAAGTGCGGATTCGCCAGACCGCGATCGGCGTGAATTTCGTCGACATCTATTTCAGGACGGGCGCGCACGCGTTGCCCGCGCTGCCGGAGGCGCTCGGCGTCGAGGCGGCCGGCGTGATCGACGCGGTGGGGCCGGGCGTGACGGATCTCGTGCCCGGTCAGCGTGTCGCGTATGCCGGCATGCCGACCGGCAGCTATGCGAGCCTGCGCACGATGCCGGCCGAGCGCGTGCTGCCGATTCCCGACGGGCTGAGCGACGAAGCCGCCGCCGCCGGGCTGCTGAAAGGGATCACCGTCTACATGCTGCTGCATCGCGTCCGGCAGGTCGGCGCCGGCGATACGGTGCTCGTGCATGCGGCGGCCGGCGGCGTCGGGCTGCTGGCGACGCAGTGGGCGCGTGCGCTCGGCGCGCGGGTGATCGGCACGGTTGGATCGGCCGCGAAAGCCGCGCTCGTGCGCACGCACGGCGCCGAAGCGGTGGTCGATTATCGCGAGGAGGATTTCGTCGCGGCCGTGCGTGCGTTCGGCGGCGGTGCAGGCGTCGACTATGCGATCGACGGAATCGGCGGCGACGTGCTGACCCGCACGCTCGGGGCGATTCGTCCGTTCGGCATGGTCGCGAGCATCGGGCAGGTGGCCGCGATCGGCGCGCGGCAGACGTTCGACCTCGACGAGTTGGGCCCGGCCCGCTCGATTGCGCTTGCGCGGCCGAGCGTGCTCGGGTTCATCGCGCGCGACGTCGGCGCGTATCGGGACGCCGCGCGTGCGACGCTCGACCGGCTGGCGGGCGGGATGCACGTCGAGATCGGCGCGCGGCTGCCGCTCGAACAGGCGGCCGATGCGCACCGGTTGCTGGAGTCGCGCGCGACGACGGGCGGGGTCGTGCTGCTGGCGTGACGGCGGGCGCGGGCGGATCGCGAGCCGCGGGCGCTCAGTTGTGCTTGCGCAGCGGCGCATCCTCGACGAACCACGCGAGCACGAACGCGATCGCAATGACCGTCGCGGCCGACAGATATACGACGTGCAGCGAGCCGGCGAACGCGTGCAGGTACGCGTCGCGCACGGCATCCGGCAACTGGTGCACGGCGGCCGGGCCGAGCGCGGGCGGCAGCTCGGTGCCGGCCGGCAGCGCGTGCATCATGCGCGACTGCAGCCCGTGCGAGAACAGCGCGCCGAACGCGGCGACGCCGAGCGAGCCGCCGATCGAGCGGAACAGCGTCGCGCCCGACGTCGCCACGCCCATGTGCCGGAATTCGACCGTGTTCTGCACGGCGAGCGTCAGCACGGGCATCACCATCCCGAGTCCGATCCCGAGCAACGCCATATACGCGTACATCGTGTGCAGCGGCGTATCGAGCGTCAGCGTCGACAGCAGCGCCATCGCGACGCCGCCGATCAGCGTCCCCGCGATCGGGAACGGCCGGTACGAGCCGAGCCGCGAGATCAGCCGCCCGCTGACGATCGACGTCACGAGCATCCCGCCCATCATCGGCAGCAACTGCATGCCGGCCTGCGACGGCGTCGAGCCTTTCACGACCTGCAGGTAGAGCGGGATGAACGTGACCGAACCGAACAGCGCGATGCCGACCACGAAGCCGATCAGGCTGACCAGCACGAAGGTGCGATGACGGAACAGGTCGAGCGGCATGATCGGCTCGGCCGCGACGCGCTCCTCATAAATGAAGCCGCCGATCGCGACGAGGCCGAGCGCGAGCGTCATCCACAGCTGCGGCGACGTCCACGGCAGCAGCGAGCCGCCTTCGCTCGTGAACAGGATCACGCAGGTGAGGGCGGTCGCGAGGAACGCGGCGCCCATGTAGTCGATCCGGTGCTTCACGTGCGTGGTGTGCGGCCGGAACGCCATGCCGATCACCGCGAGCGCGAGCAAGCCGAGCGGCAGGTTGATCGTGAAGATCCAGCGCCATGAAAGATGCTCGACCAGGAAGCCGCCGAGCAGCGGGCCGACGATCGTCGCGAGGCCGTAGACGCCGCCGAACATCCCCTGGTAGCGCGCCCGGCGATCGGGCGGGACCAGATCGCCGATCGCGGCCATCGTGACGACCATCAGGCCGCCGCCGCCGAGCCCCTGCAGCGCGCGCAGCACGATCAGTTGCGTCATGTCCTGCGCGATGCCGCACAGCGCGGAGCCAGCGAGGAACAGCACGATCGCCGCCTGCAGCACGATCTTGCGGCCGTACAGGTCGCCGAGCTTGCCGTACAGCGGCAGCACGACGGTGGACGACAGCAGGTACGCGGTGACGACCCACGACAACTGGTCGAGCCCGCCGAGTTCGCCGACGATCGTCGGCAGCGCGGTCGACACGATCGTCTGGTCGAGCGCGGACAGCAGCATGACGAGCAGCAGCGCGGCGACGATCAGCCCGGTCGACGCGTCGCGGCGGGCCGCGTCGGCGGCCGGCGGAGTGAGGAGGGTGTTCGTTGTCATCGAGATATCTGCCATGGCAGGGAATTGAGTCGAAATATAGCCATAGATGGTTGACTGGTCAATTTCTGCTCAGCCTCGATATGTTGCAGTCGTAACAGGAGATTGCCCGCCCGAAAAATTGACCACGATCAGCTGCAAAGCAGGGACGGACTCAAGTTTTTCGCAGGCAAACCGTAATACAGAGTGCCGCGGACCGATTGCCGCGGCATTTTTCATCGCTCACGTCCCGTCATGAACCTGAACGCCCTGTTTTCCCGTTTCTCGATCCGTACGCGGATCTTCTCCACGCTCGGCCTCGTTGCCGCGCTGCTCGTCGTGTCGGGGCTGATCGGCCTCGCGGGCATGCAGAGCTCGAACCGCGCCCTCGACGAAGCCTATACGCGGCAACTGGCGGCGAAGACCGCGTTGTCCGCGGCGAGCCTGAACCTGACGATCGTGCGCACGACGCTCGACCGTGCGCTGCTGCATCCGGAAGCGCCGGAGGTGCTCGATCTCGTGAAGAAGGCCGACGGCTATCTCGCGAAGGCCGACACGGCCTGGCGCAACTACGCGGCGATGCCGCACGGCGACGACGAAGGCCCGCTCGCGAGCCGCCTCGATGCCGCGCGCCAGGCGCTGATCGGACAGGCGCTGAAGCCGATGACCGATGCGATCCGCGAAGGGCGGCGCGACGAAGCCGACCGGCTGCTGATGACGGTTGCACCACCGCTGTCGGTCGCGCTCACGCAGGCGACCGATGCGCTCGATGCGTACCAGGCCGCCCGCGGCAAGGACGTGTACGACACCGCGCAGACCTATTACGGCTGGATGCGCATGGGCGCGATCGCGGGCATCGCATTTGGCCTGGCCGCGTGCCTCGGTTGCGCGATCGGCCTGCATTTCGCGATCACGCAACCGGTGAATCGCCTGCTGTCGCATTTCCGCCGGCTGTCGGACGGCGACCTCACGTCGGAATTGCGCTGGTCGTCGCGCGACGAGATGGCCGAACTGGTCAAGGGCGTGACCGGCATGCAGCGCAGCCTCGCGGATACGGTGCGCCAGGTGACCCAGGGTTCGGAAGCGATTTCGACGGCGACGCACCAGATCGCGGCCGGCAACACCGATCTGTCGCAGCGCACCGAGGAACAGGCGTCGGCGCTGCAGGAGACGGCCGCGAGCATGGAGCAATTGACGGCAACCGTGAAGCAGAACGCCGACCACGCGCTCGAGGCGCAGGCGTGCGCGGACAGCGCGAGCGAGATCGCGACGCGCGGCGCGACGGTCGTCGGCGAGGTGATCGGCACGATGAACGAGATCGACCGGAGCTCGCAGAAGGTCGCCGACATCATCGGCACGATCGAGGGGATCGCGTTCCAGACCAACATCCTCGCGCTGAATGCGGCGGTCGAAGCCGCACGCGCGGGCGAGCAGGGCCGCGGCTTCGCGGTGGTCGCGGGCGAGGTGCGCACGCTGGCGCAACGCTCGGCGTCCGCGGCGAAGGAAATCCGCACGCTGATCGGCGAATCGGTCGAACGTGTCGCGACCGGCTCGCGGCTCGTCGGTACGGCCGGCGCGACGATGCAGGACATCCAGCAGGCGATCGGGCGCGTGACGGGCATCATGACGGAGATCGCGGCCGCATCGAGCGAGCAGCGCGACGGGATCGAGCAGGTGAACCGCGCGGTGTCGCAGATGGATCAGGTGTCGCAGCAGAACGCGGCGCTGGTCGAGCAGGCGGCCGCGGCTGCCGCGTCGCTCGAGGAACAGGCTGATGGGCTGCGTCGCACGGTGGGGGCGTTTCGGGTGGCTTGAGCGGGTTCGAGGTGAGTCGCCGCGGATTTGTCGGCTGATGTGACCTGTTTTACGGGTTGGTCGATGCTCTCGTCGGTGATCCGAGCGCGCAGTCTGTCGAGAAACAAAGCCCCGCTAGCGGGGCTTTGTTTCTTATAAATCAAAAACTTAGGTTGTAACCTTTAAAACAAAGGCAATCTGGCGCGAAGCCAATCCCACTTGGAGGGGGGGATCATCAGATGTTTTTTTATATTCGATTCATCGGTCAAGTCGATATAGCGAACCAGGTTGCCCTCGTAACGCAGGGGCGGGTGAGAGCTATCTCCGTGATACCAGTTGACGGAGAAATATCGTCTCGCAAGAAGCTCGCCATTTTCACTAAACACGCTTAGTTCGATGTTGTCGTCGGTCGCGTCCTGATCATTCCCGCCAGTGCCACACAGCTTGAATCGATACCAAACGCCATTCATGTTTTTTGTGCCGCCATCCAATGTATCCGCGCGATCATAGAAATCGCATCGTCCGTAGGCGGGGCGACTGAAATGAATGATCAAACCTGCGCATACGTAAATGGCAATGGCTAGGCCAATGTATCTGATGGCTCTATTCGGCATATTTCACCAAGATTAAGGTCGATCGGCTTATTCAGCTTAAAATAGACTGGCTTTGAATATATCATGAAGTCTCTGCCTCTGTGGTGCCTCTCTCTCCAGCGACTGTAATCTGCGTTGTAGATCGGAAAGTAAACGTCGGATCTTTTGAATTTTCCGAACATGCTTCTTCGGGTGTCGACTGGTTTGTTGATATTTTTTGACCAAATATCAATGTCGAATTCTCGCCTTGGCGATCCTGATCCGGTGAGAAGCGACCCTGTCGCAATGATCACTCCATGCTTGTTCCAGTGGCCTAAATATTGTTTTCCGTTGAATGAGTAGTTGTCTTTCACGTAAATATAGATGTGCGTAATTTTCCCTGTGGCGCTCAGGCAATAAAAGGTGCTTGATTTTTCATATTTGAAGTATTTTTCGCTGGAAATTTCAACATTTCCAATGGCTGCATAAATGTTGAAATTGGCCAATGCCCCTGTGAGATCCGTTGGGGAAAGATTTTCCAGGGTGTCAAAATTTCCTATTTTAGATAGTTGAAATTGCCAGGTGTTGTGAAATTTTTGCAAATTTCCTGTAAACGAGGTGGTGTTGAAATTGAATGTCGAATTTCTGTAAAAAAATAGCTCTTTGACAAAAGACTTCGTGATATCTGATGCTGTGCGTATCGCGCGCTCGCTGTAGATATCGCTCGTAAGAAGTTTCTCGTATTTTTTCCTGACATTTCCGAATTTCAACACCCAGTCAAGGGTAACGTCATCGTTGTTCATCGGCTGGGCCGACGTTGGATCGTCATTGTAGGTATGCGCAGCGCCCGCAAACCAGATCCGCGCAAGTCTGGCTGAAACCTTCCAGCCCAGATTGTCCATCGCAATCGGCACGTCCTGGAGATCGAAAGGCGGCGGGTTTTCGCAAACCTCCGATTCCGCCTGCGTTGGTGGTGCTTTGGTTATTGCCTGATTGGCTTGCGGCGGCGGTTGAGGTGCTGCAGGAGGCTTCGGGACATTCGAAGGCCTGGAAATCGCTTTCGGAGGCGGTGGCGGCGGCTTTTCCCCCGGTGCAAGCCGGTCGATCGATACGCTCCTTTGCGTATCAAGCGGGACGCACCCTTGGGAACCCTTGTATTCCCTCAACTCCGATCCGAACAACCCCTTTTTCGGTTTGTAGTACGGCAGCTTTTTTACGTCGGCCATGGACTATTCCGTTTGCAACGAATGGCCTGGCATCGTAGAGGCCGGTTGCAAGCGGACAAACCGCCCGGTATTGCCGAAACAGATCGAAACGAGCGTGGACAAGGGTCCGGAGCATCGAGAAATGTGCCCGATTGTGTCAACGACCACGATATCGGAGAGTGTCCCGGGGGCGGACAGGCGTTCGCCCGCCCGCCGCGTCAACCGGCCGCGTCCGCCAGTTGCGCGGCCGCGCGCGACGACGCGACGATCAGCAGCTTCATCGTCGCACGCGTCGCGCCGACGAACAGCTTGCGCGCGGCACGCGCGTCGAGCGTGTCGAAGTCGACTTCGGTGAGGATAACGCACGGCGCCGACTGGCCCTTGAAGCGGTAGATCGAATCGAGCAGCACGTCGCCTTCGCGATACTCGGGGTTGCCGAACAGGTCGTACTTGCCGGTGAAGCGCTTGATCCGGTGCGGGCCGAGCTGGTCGAGCGGGGCGAGCACCGAGCCTTCGCGGCCGCGGTACGACAGCACCGCGATGTCCTGCTTGCGGAAGCCGAGCGACAGCGCATGCGTGATCGCACGCTTGGTCGCGTCGATGCAGGCTTGCGCCAATGCGTCGCTCGACGCGCCATCGTCCCCGTATGCCGACACCGACGGATCGGAGCCGTCGAACGGGCTGCCCGAGCGCAGTTCGGCCGCGAGCGGCTCGGCCCGGCCCACGACGTCGCGCACGAATTCGAGCAGGTCGCGCGGGCTGCGGTAATTCGTGAGCGCCTTGAGCGTGACCCAGCCGGGCAGCGCGACGGGTTCGCGCATGTACAGGTTCTGCAGCGGATCTTCCAGCCACCACCATGCGCCGTCCGGCGCGAGCAAGCGCTCCAGCGCGGCCGCCCACGGCGCATGGAAATCTTGCCCTTCGTCGACGACCAGCACGTCGAAGCGCCAGCGTTCGGGAATCGGCGCTTGCGCGAAGCGCGCCTCGAGCCGCTCGAATTCGCCGGGCACCTGGAAGTCGGGCGTATAGCCGCCGTCGCGCGCGACCCAGTCGCACAACTGGTGGTAGTTCGCGATCTTCGCGCCGGGCGGCGCGATGCGCGCGATGTAATCGGCGAGCGGCCGGTTGAAGCATACGTAGAGCACGCGCTGGCCGGCCGCGACGGCATCGCGCATCACCTGCACCGCAAGCTGCGTCTTGCCCGAGCCGGCGGTGCCGGTGACGCGCAGCCGGAACGGCGTGAATTCGAGCTGGCGCGCCCATGCGGCGAGCCCACCCGACAGCCGGGTGACGAGCGTGCCGGCCTGTCCGACGAGCGCGCTCGTGTCGGGCGTGAGCGCGAGCTCGTCCGCAAGGAAATGGTGGAGCTTCGGCGCATTCGGAAAGTGCTCGTCGTCTTCGGGCAGGATCTGCAGGATCACTTGCGCGAGCTGCGCCTTGCGCGACGCATCGACGATGCGGTCGGGCGCGACGCCGGCGATCGACGCGTCGCGGATCGAGTAGTCGGGGCAGTACAGCAGCGCCTCGACGCCGTAGACGCCCGCGCCGAGCGCGGCCGTCAGGCGCCGGTGCAGCGTCTCCTGCGTGCGCGCGAGCTGGATCGGGACATTGCGCTCCTTCTGCAGGTAGACCTTCACGAGCCCTTTCGGGGTTTCGCGCAGGAAGCCGGCCTTCTGCTCGGTCAGCAGCACGCGGCCGGCCGGGCTCACGACGACGAACGCGGCTTCGCCGAACACCGAGAACGCCTGGTCGGCGCGCGTCCAGTGGACGCCGTGATACACGGTGTAGCTATCGGGCAGCGCGTGTTCGAGCGCGGCGAGCGTTTCGCGCTCGCGTTCGGCCGCGCCGGTCGCGGCGAGGCTTTTCCAGTCGTCGGGGATGAGGCGGGCCATGGCGTCGGGCGGCGGATGCCGGCGTGGGCGTGAACGGGTGCGGCTATTGTACTGAGGAACCGGTTCATGCCCGCGGCGACGCGCGTGCGTTGGCCATTCGACGGGCGGCCGGCCCGGCGGACGTCAGCCGCGCGTGAGCCGCTTCGCGAGATCGGCGCTGAGAATCGCCATGCGCGCGGGTTTTTCGTAGCACACCACGTCGAACGCGCGAATCACTTCGCTGATGTCGGCTTCGCTCGCGCGGCCGGTGAGCAGGTCGCCCGTCAGCACGAAAATCGGCGCGCCCGGGTTGTCGGACGTGCGCACGGCCTTGATCGCGGTGGCGGCCGTCCCGTCGTCGAACAGCCATTCGGTCAGGACCGCGTCGAAGGCCTGGCCCTGCAGCGCGTCGACGAACGCTGCGAGCCCGTCGAACGCGGCCGTCGCGAAACCCTGCCGTTCGAGATAGCGGCACAGCTCGGTCGCGCTGACGCGATCGGGATCGATCACCGCGACGACGAGCTTGTCGCTCTCCGCGCGGCGCGGGTAGATCTCGATCTTGTGCACGTCGTACGCGTTCTGGTACAGCACGCCGGTATGGCGCAGCACGCGCCAGCGGCCGTTCTGTTCGTACGCGACGAACTCGGGACGCGCGCCGGCTTCGAGCGGCGCGCCGATCCAGGCGGTGCACGGAATCTCGGCGACGCCGGCATACAGGACGGCTTCCTGGGAATAGGCGCCGACCATGCCGGGGTCGAGCGTTTGCGCGCCGAACAACTGCGCGGCGGGTTCGCCGTACGCTTCGGCGACTTTCTTGATCTGCGCGAGCGTCCAGGGGCTGCTACCGCGCAGTTTGCGGTGGCCTTGCGAAAAACTCAGGTCGAGGATGCGGCACAGCTCGGTAGTCTGCTGGCGCTTGCCGATGCCGTTGCGGGTCATCAGCTCGCGCACGCGCTCGGCAACCGCGAGGGAATCCGTGGTGATTGCTTCAGTGGTCATGCTACGGGAACGGATCGTGACGTTCAGAACGACGCCTTGCGGCAGTCTCGGCGGACAGTCTTCATGACGTCCAGGGGCGAGCCGACCGGCCACGCACGGAAAAGATAACTTTACCGCAAAATGGTCGTCATTCAGTGTTGTGAAAGGTGCGTTTGTGTGAAAGGTGTGTCATGAAGTTACGCTCGGCCTGCCTTGGCGCGTGTGCGCGAACGTACGTTCGACACCTTCAGGTCGGGATTTCAACGACCGGGATGTGATTCCGCACGGGGCGACAGGTAATCGTCGCACGATGCACCAACGCAGGGCGCGTACTCGCCCGGACCGATGTATCCGACCCATTTTGCAGGATATCGCGCGACGGCCGGCCGAGACCCTTGCAGGACGATCGATCGATCGACGGTTTCCTCTAGTGTAACCAACATAGATACATTTTTTAAGCCAGCGCAGCTGGGTGCTACGATTTCGCCGTCTCAAAAAAGTGTTGAACCGATGCAGAAGACATTCTTGATGCGCGGATACGAAATGAACTGCGAGCCGCGCGTGACGGAGGCCGGCAAATATGCCGCGCAGGTCGAGGTCACGAAGGTGGGTTTCAGCCGTGAGGCTGCGTTCCGCAAGCTGGGTGAATTCGAGACCGAAGCCGAAGCGGTCGCGTACGCGAAACAATTCTCCGAAGAGTGGCTGAGCCGCTATGCGTAGCGCGGCGCGTGCCCACGCCCGTGCAATGCGGGCATCGGGTTGACCGGCGGTACGGCGCCCCGAACGACGGGAAATTCCTGCCTGGATATTGCGAATGCGTCGGGAAATTTGTAGATTGACGACTCCTGTTGAGAGATATCGATCGTCCGAAGGCAACGCAATTTGGAGACTGCGAATGTCCACTTTGTGCATGCAGACCGTCGTTCACGGCAAAACTGTCCAGATCGTGCTGTCGCCCGAGCAGCGTACCGCCAGGATCGACATCATCGATGATGAAGCCGGCAGCTATCCGCCCCGCACGATGAGCATCGAGCGGTACGTCAACGCCGGCATGGCCGACGACGAAATCGCGCGGCATGTTCTCGAAGTCGTCTCGATGTCGATCGAGCAGCTTGCGAGGCTGCAGCCGTTCGAACGCACGGCAGGTACTCAAACGCGCTATTCGCACTGAGGACGCTGGCGTAGCGGTGCCCCCGTGCAGACCGCGAAGCCCTGGCTGAATGGCCGCGTGGTTTATCGAGCGTTCGACATGTCGCCGTCGACGCCGTCGAGCCGACGCGCATTGATTGCGCGTTCGCGCTACGTCGGCATATACGTGAACGGCGGCGCGCCGTCGTCCTGCTCGACGGACAGCAGCCGCTGGAGTTGATCCAGCGCGAACAGCTCCGGCATCGATCGGGCATTGTCTGCCATTACATTTGCAGTCCTGATCGATAAAAAATCCGGATGCGCGAGGAGACGATCGCGTCGGGCGGCGAGTCTCTCTCGACGCAGCAGTTCGTGTTGCGCTCTGCGACCTCGCATCGTCGAATGGAATATCCGCAACGGCGTTGGGTGCCGGAGAGCCGGCATCGACCGACAATTCCACCGCTGCCGGTATCGACGCGCAAGCGACGGCAACCGTCGGTGCAACACGCGGTTCCGGCGCCGTGGCTTCGGCAGGCCACGTCACCGCAGTCGGCGTCAATGCGATGGTGGACGCGGAAGAGATGGCCGAATGACCGGTTTCCGCAATTTATCGCTTCATGCGGCGACGTGGCCGCGATAAGCTTTGCCGGTCATGCATCGACACCCGACACAAAACAATGACCACCACCTATCCGCTGCACGACGCATTGAGCCACGCCGATACGGCGTTTCCGCCTGAAGCCGACGTCGTGATCGCCGGCGCCGGCATCATGGGCTGCGCGGCCGCTTACTACCTCGGCCTGCGCGGCCTGAAAGCCGTCGTGCTCGACAAGTCGCGCATCGCCGGTCAGCAATCGACGCGCGCGTGGGGCTTCGTGCGACAGCAGGGGCGCGAATCCGCCGAAGTGCCGCTGATGATGGCCGGCATGCGAATCTGGGAGGGCCTGGAGCAACAACTCGGCTTCGATCTCGAATGGCGGCAGGGCGGCTGCCTCTACATGGCGGACAACGAAGACGGCTGGGCGTCGTTCCAGGCATGGCTCGCCGTCGCGCGCGAGCACGGGCTCGACACGCGCACGCTGACGCGCGCGCAGATCGACGAACGCGTGAACGGGCTGTCGACGCAGGCGCGTACGCTCGGCGGCTTGTATACGGCGACCGACGGGCAGGCCGAGCCGCGTCGCGTGGCTGCCGCATTCGCGGCGCGCGCGACCGAGGCCGGCGCGCGTTTCTTCGAAGGCTGCGGCGTGACCGCGATCGAGACGGCGGGCGGCGCGGTCGTCGGTGTCGCGACCGAACGCGGCACGATCCGCACGCGGCGCGTGATCTGCGCGGCCGGCGCGACCAGTTTCCGGCTGCTCGACGGCGTCGGCATCCGGCTGCCGCAGCAGGCCGTGCGCGGCACCTGCATGCGCACCAACGTGGTTCCACCGGTGTCCGCGGCGACGGTGTGGGGCCATGGTCTAGGCATCCGGCAGCGCAAGAACGGCGCGATCAATCTCGCCGACGACATGCAGGTCGACGTCGATCTGACGCTCGGCCACCTGCGTGGATTGAGCCTCTTCTGGCCGGAATTCTGGTCGCAGCGCGACAAATTCCGGCTGCACCTGAATGCGTCCGTCTGGCGCGACGTGCTCGCACGCATCAACGGCGCGACCGGGCCGATCGAGCCGCGCGATCCGCAGCCGCAGCCGAATCGCGCGCATGCGCCGCGCGCGCTCGCGAAGCTCAAGGCGATCTTTCCCGCGCTGAAGGATGCGCAGGTCGTCGAGGCGTGGGCCGGCCTGATCGACGTACTGCCCGACGGCATTCCGGTGATCGATGCGCCCGCCACGCCGTCGGGGCTCGCGATTGCGACAGGGTTCTGCGGGCACGGTTTCGCGATGGGGCCGATCGTCGGCCGGCTGCTCGCCGAATGGATCGACACGGGCGCGCCGTCGCTCGACCTGTCGGCGTTTCGCGCGCGGCGTTTCGTCGACGGGACGATGGTGCGGCCGCGCAGCATGCTGTGACTGGCCGGGTGCATGCGTTCCCGTCGTAGAATCGAGCCCGCATCCTTCAGGAGACTTTCCGTTGGCAACGCCATCCGATCAGCGCCGCTCGTTGCGCCAGCGCCTGCGTCGCGCCCGCAATCCGTGGCAGGCGCCGCGTACGCGCACGCTGTTCACGCGCCCCGCGACATCGCCGCACCGCACGCTGCTGTTCCGTCTCGGCGCGGTCGTGCTGTTGTGCACGCTTGCGTTTCTCGTGCTGTATCTCGATCGAGACGGCCTGCGCGATTCGACCAAGAGCACGCCGATGACCGTGGCCGATCTCGTGTACTTCACGATGGTCACGGTCGCGACGGTCGGCTACGGCGATATCGTGCCCGTCACGGCGCGGGCGCGCCTGCTCGATGCATTCTTCATCGTGCCGATCCGCATCGGCATCTGGTTCATTTTCCTGGGCACGGCGTATCAGTTCGTGATCCAGCGCGTCGTCGAGGAATTCCGCATGAAACGCCTGCAGAAGCAACTGTCCGATCACATCGTCGTGTGCGGTTATGGCCTGTCGGGGTCGATCGCGGTGCGCGAGTTGCTGGAGAGCGGCGTCGATCCGGCGGCGATCATCGTGATCGATTCGCAGCAGCAGGCCCTCGAGGCGGCGACGTCGCTCGGCGTGACGGGATTGCTCGGCGATCCGGCGCACGAGGATCTGCTGCAGCAGGCGCAGGTGCGCGCGGCGAAGGCCGTGATCATTTCGGTGACCGACGATCCGACCGCGATCCTGCTGACGCTGTCGGTGCGCAGCATCGCGCCCGATACGAAGATCGTCGTGCGGATCCAGGAGAACCTGTACCAGCGGCAATTGCGGCAGGCCGGCGCGGACGTGATCGTGTCGTCGACGAAGATCGGCGCGCTGTTGCTGGCGGATGCGGTCTATAGCCGCTACATCGTGCCGTTCGTGAACGACATGCTGTCGACGCGCGGTCGCGCGACGCTGCTGGAGCGCGAGGCGTTGCCGCATGAAATCGGCTGCCTGACGAACGTCGTGCCGGGCGCGATCGTGGTCGGGCTCGATCGCTGCGGGAAGATCTATTCGTTTTACGAGGATCCGCCGTGCAGGATCGAGGCGGGCGATACGCTGGTGGTGATTCAGTCGGCGCGGATTCCGGATCCGGATGTTTGAGGGCGATAGCCTGTTCGAAGCGAAAGATCTGGCTGCGCCGGCTACGAGCGACCACTGACTCAACTTTTGGCCGGCTATAGAAAGGATTATCGGATGAGCACATTCCGCACCGAACAAGATCTTCGGCACGCATTGAGCGAGGCCGGATTGGACGCGTTGGCGGACCGGATCGTGGCGACGATGCGTCCCGCCATTCAGTTCGTTCGCCGACAGCAGCCCGACGACGCACTGCCGCCTGGCACGAGCAAGATCGGCGGCCTTCCCGATCTGCCACCGGGCTTCGCGTGGCCACACCGGCGATCGCCGGCGGATGCCGATACACGGATTCGGGCATTGCGCGAACAGCGCATTCGCCACCGGGAGCGCTCGGCCTCGTCCAGATCGCAACGGCCCAGTGACGACCTCCTGGTCTTGCTGTCGGAACACGAGCGGGATGCGTGGCTTCGCTCGATAGAAGCCAGCCGCCCCGATCCAGACAAGCTCAGGGCCATCCAGGCTCAAGAGGATCGTTACGACGACCTGATGGCAGTTGCTTTGGGCCGCGAATTCCCGCTGGCTTTTCTTGCACAGATCAACCTCGGCGCTTTGTCGAATGAATCAGGCTTCGACGGTGATTTACCTCGGCGCGGCGTTCTCAGCCTGTTCGAGGATCTGACGGCTCGCGATGGCGACGGCTCGTTCCAGTTGCATTGGTTCGACGTCGCCGCCGAGACGCTTGAGCGCCAAGCGCCCCCCGCGACGTTGATCGAATTGTCCGACGCCCGGCAACCGGATTTTCCTTGGCACGAACAGACGATGGCGGAAGTATTGCAGCCACATTCCACGTTGGTCGTGCCTTTTCACTGGATCGAGGCCGGCGGCCCCCGGCGAAACGCGGTATTCGATTTCCTGCACAGGCCTGTCGGCGGCCATTTCCCCCAGCCGGATGTCATCGAAGGCGAGCAGGCCGGCAATTTCGGCGACCGCCTCGGCGGCTGGCCGAAGCCGATCCAGGCCGATCCGGAACGCATGTTCATCGGGGATGCGCACAGTTTTCTCAACCCCGGGGACGACAGGATTCGTCACCTCTTTTCCTGGGGCGGCGAATACTACGCAGGCACCCGGCGGATGCACGCGCCCTCCGGTGGAGACGGGACCACCTACCTTATGATTCATCGCGAGGATCTGCTGAGTCATCGGTTCGACAAGGCGCAATCGCTCTATCAGTGCGACTAACCCCAAATCCACCTCTCACCCAATAGGAGATCCGATGCGTTGGTACACTCGACTATTTGTAGCGATGGTGGCCGCAACTACGTTCAGTGGATTCGTTTCGATTACGCAGGCAAGGGCGGCAACGCCATCCGCAGACGTTTATCGTCCTTTAACGGCAGAGGCTCTGCTCTCCGGAATCGACAATGGCACGCTGGCAGGCGCCGAAGAAGGAGAGGTGAGGCAACGAACCATCTCGACGAACAGGGCCACGAGTTTTATCTACGGAGTGGCCGACACGACCGCCGGTAAGGCATGGTGCCCGCCGCCCAAGATGGCAACAACCGAGCTGGTTGTCGCGACCTACGGGTATCTGACCAAGCTTCCATCGCGCGACCTGGACGCCCCGGCTGCGACCATGATCACACAGGCATTGAAGACTGCTTACCCCTGCAGGCGGTAAGAAGCGTGGCCGGCACCTGTCCGGTCACGGGGCCGGCCATGACCTGGACGTCAGGGCTAGGAAGCCTCAACAAAATGACGCTCGGGGTTGTTTACTTTCGATCGTCCCTGTTAACCTTCTCGTTGTTTCGAAGGTGAACTCGCGTCGCGGGCAGGAGCACGGGCCAGGGCAGGCCCCGCTAGCGGAACGCCCGCATCTGCCCCGTCATCATCTGCAGCATCTTGTTGGCAGCCACCGAGAGCTTGCGGCCCACGCGCGTGACCATGTGCGCCTCGGCGTTCTCGAGGATCGGATGCGCGATCTCGATCGCG
The DNA here is from genome assembly GCF_902832865.1 of Burkholderia sp. BCC0397. Lineage (NCBI taxonomy): Bacteria > Pseudomonadati > Pseudomonadota > Betaproteobacteria > Burkholderiales > Burkholderiaceae > Burkholderia > Burkholderia sp. BCC0397. The sequence goes on from NZ_CADFDL010000005.1 coordinate 429,668, forward strand.
AACAACTCCCTGGCCTGCAGTTCGGCCGTCACCGCGAAGGCCGGCATCACCGAGATGCCGAGCCCGGATTTCACGAATTCCTTCAGGATCGCGAAGGAATTGGTGGTGATGATCGGCGCGAGCCGTACGCGCTCGGCGTATTCCACCGCCTCCATCATCTGTCGCGTGCCGTAGGACGGGTGGGTGGCCGCCATCGGGTAGGTGGCGAGCTGCTGCACCGTCAGCACCTTGTGGCTGCGGCGCGGGAAGTCGGGGCCGACGATTGCCATCATCGGCTGCCGCTTCGAGGCGCGCGACACCAGCTTGGGCTCGGCGGGCGGGTTGTAGACCAGGCCGATCTCGCCCTCGTCGTTCGAGATTTTTCGGATCACGTCGTTGGTGCTGCCCACGTCGAGGTTGACGCGGATCCCGGGGAACTGCCGGCAGAACTGCTGCATTGGCCCGGCCAGCAGGTCCGAGACGAAACCCTCGCCGAGCACCAGGCTGACCTGGCCGGTCTTGAGCCCGCGCAGCTCCTGCAGGCGCGAGATCAGGTCGTCGCGGTGCGCGAGCTGCTCGCGGAAATACTCGATCACGCAGCGTCCCGCCTCGGTGGGCGTCACGCCGCGCGCGTGGCGCTCCACCAGGGTGGCGTCGAGCTCCTTCTCCAGCAGCCCGATCTGGCGGCTTACGGCCGAGGGCGCCACGTCGAGCCAGTCGGCCGCGGCGCGGATCGTGCCGCAGCGCACGGCCTCGTAGAAATAGACGATCCGGCTGTCGGTGAGGGTATCGCTCATGATCTGGGTGTTCTAAAAAAGAGAACAATATCAATATTGGCGTTGATTGATTATACGGATCGCCGGACCGAACATCGTTGTCATGCATGGCGGGCGCAAGCTGGCGCGCCGGCCTCGAACCAACAGCTATCAGGAGTCGTCGGATGAAAACGGTGGGCGTGATCGGTCTGGGCAACATGGGGCGCGGCATGGCGGGTTCACTGCGGCGCGGCGGCTATACGGTGCTCGGCTACGACGCGGCGCCCGGCGTGGCGCTCGCGCTGGCCGGGCAGGCGGTGCTGTCGGCGCGCGATTCGGTGGCCGAGATCGCGCGCGACGCCGACGTGCTGCTGCTGTCGCTGCCGACCTCGGCGGTGGTGGAGGCGGTGGTGCTGGGCGCGGGCGGCGTGCTCGAGAACGCGAGGCCGGGCAGCATCGTGATCGACACCACCACGGCCGATCCGGACAGCACGCGGCGCGTGGCGGCGGCCCTGGCCGAGCGCGGCATCGGTTTCGTCGACGGCCCGGTGAGCGGCGGCCCGAAGGGCGCGGCCAGCGCCACCATGACCATGGTGCTGGGCGGCTCGGGCAGCGATATCGCGGCCATCGAGCCGATCCTCGCGGTGATCAGCGCCAAGCGCGTGCATGTGGGCCCGGTGGGCGCCGGCCACGTCACCAAGCTGCTCAACAATCTGCTGACCGGCGTGCACCTGCTGGCCGCCAGCGAGGCGGTGCGCACCGCGCGCGCGGCCGGCGTCGATCCGGAAAAGCTGGTCGAGGCGCTCAACGGCGGCTCGGGCCGCAACAGCGCGACGCTGACCAACTACCCGACGTGGATCTTCAACGGCAAGTTCGATTCCGGTTTCACCATGAAGCTGATGCGCAAGGACGTGCGGCTCGCGCTGGGGCTGCTCGACCAGTTCGACAGCGTCGCGCCGGTGGCGCGCGAGGCGGCGCGCGTGTGGGCCGCCAGCGAGGTATCCGTCGCCGACGGCGAGGACTTCAACCGCATCGTCGACTTCGTCGACCCTGCCTGAGGCCGGGCAGCCCGCGTCACGATCCCGCTCGACCCACCTATACGGAAACCCGACATGACCCAGCACGCAGACCAGTTGCTCGCCGCCTTCGCGCATTTCTTCCCCGGTGCCGCCACGATCGGCTCGTATATCGACGGCGAGCTCGTCGCCGGCCAGGGCGATACGATCCAGCTTGACGATGCGGCGACGGGCGAGGCCACGCTTGCCTATCGCGACGCCGGCGCAGCCGTGATCGACCATGCCGCCGAAAGCGCGCGCCGCGCGCAGCGCGAATGGTGGGCGCTCACGCATGCCGCGCGCGGCCGCGTGATGCAGGAGGTGGCGCGCGCGATCCGCGCCGAGGCCGAGGCGATCGCGCGGCTGGAGGCGCTGGGCTCGGGCAAGCCGATCCGCGACTGCCGGGGCGAGGTGGCCAAGGTCGCCGAGATGTTCGAGTACTACGCGGGCTGGACCGACAAGTTCTACGGCAGCGTGATCCCGGTGCCGACCTCGCACCTCAACTACACGCGCCGCGAGCCGGCCGGCGTGGTGCTGCAGATCACGCCCTGGAACGCGCCGGTGTTCACCTGCGGCTGGCAGGTGGCGCCCGCGGTGGCGATGGGCAACGGCGTGCTGCTCAAGCCCTCGGAGCTGACGCCCTTCACCTCGCTGGCGGTCGCCAGACTCGGCGAGCGGGCCGGGCTGCCGCGCGGCCTGGTCAACGTGCTGGCCGGCTTCGGTCACACCGCCGGACAGGCCGCGATCGCGCATCGCGTGGTGAGCAAGGTGGTGTTCGTCGGCTCGCCGGCCACCGGCGCGCGCATCGCCGAGGCCGCCGCGCGCCGCGTGCTGCCCTGCGTGCTGGAGCTGGGCGGCAAGTCGGCCAATATCGTGTTCGCCGATGCCGACCTCAAGCGCGCCGCGCTGACCGCCCAGGCGGCGATCTTCGCCGGCGCGGGCCAGAGCTGCGTGGCCGGCTCGCGTCTGCTGGTGCAGCGCGCCGTCTACGACGAATTCGTCGCGATGGTGGCTGCCGGGGCGAAGAAGATCCGTGTCGGCGCGCCCCTCGACGATGCGACCGAGGTGGGCCCGATCAACAATCGCAAGCAGTACGACCACGTGATGTCGATGATTGCGCGCGGGGTGGAGGCTGGCGCCACGCTCGCCTGCGGCTCGGCCGAGCGAGTCGGGGAGAGCCGCGGCGGCTACTTCGTGGCACCCACCGTGCTCGCCGGCGTGTCGAACGCGATGGAGGTGGCGCGCACCGAGATCTTCGGGCCGGTGGTGGCCGCCATCCCGTTCGACACCGAGGAGGAGGCGATCGCGATCGCCAACGACACCGACTTCGGCCTGGCCGGCGCGGCCTGGACCACCGACGTGGCGCGCGCGCATCGCGTGGCCGCGCAGGTGAATGCCGGCACCTTCTGGGTCAACGGCTACAAGACCATCAACGTGGCTTCCCCGTTCGGCGGCTACGGCATGAGCGGCTACGGCCGCTCGAGCGGGGTCGAGGCGCTGTACGAATACACGCAGACCAAGAGCGTGTGGGTCGAGACGGCCGAAGCGCCGCCCACCGCGTTCGGTTATCTGTAACTACCGGCCCGCATTCGACGGCAGCCGGGCTTCAAGGGGAGACTCGTCATGGAACACGCACTGGGTATCGAGCGCCGCGAGCTTGGCGGCGCGGCCACCGCCAAGGTCCTGCTTTACGCGGCCGGCATCCTGCTGGTCGCCGAATGGATCGGCTCGTTCACGTTCAAGCTCGGACCGGGCAAGGTCGTGCTGCTGCCGATGATCTGGGCGCTGCTGCTCGGCGCCGCGGTGGGGCTGGCCAGCGCGCGCTGGAACAGCAGCGCGCGCCTGAGCGTGCCCGACCAGTTCTTCGCGGCCGCGATCCTGCAGCCGGCGCTGCTGCTGTTCGTCTCCAAGCTCGGGCTGATGGTGGGCAGCGCGCTGCCCAAGCTGGCTTCGGCGGGCTGGGCGCTGGCCTTCCAGGAATTCGGCCACTTCGTCGGCACCATCCTGCTCGGCCTGCCGCTCGCGTTGCTGCTCGGCATCAAGCGCGAGGCGATTGGCGCAACCTTCTCGGTGGGCCGCGAGCCGAGCCTGGCGATCATCGGCGAGAAGTACGGCATGGATTCGGCCGAGGGCCGCGGCGTGCTGGCCGAGTACCTGACCGGCACCGTGTTCGGTGCGGTGTTCATCGCCGTGTTCGCGGGTTTCGTGAGCAGCCTCGGCATCTTCGATCCGCTCGCGCTGGCGATGGGTTCGGGCGTCGGCTCGGGCAGCATGATGGCGGCCGCCTCGGGCGCGATCGCCGCGCAGCAGGACCCGGAGACGGCGAAATCGGTGCTCGCGTTCGCCGCGGCCAGCAACCTGATCACCACCACCATCGGTACCTACTTCACGCTGTTCATCTCGCTGCCGCTCGCGGTCTGGGGCTATCGCGTGCTGGAGCCGCTGATCGGCCGCACCACCAAGGCATCGGCGCAGCCCGAGGCGGCCAGCCCGTCGCTGGGCGAAGTGCGGACCGAGGCGCCCGCGCTCGGCTACGGCGGCAAGCTGCTGGCCTGGATCGTGACGGCCGCGATGGCGCTGGTGTGCGACTGGATCACCCACGGCACCACACCGCTGGCGGGGCTGCCGGGAATCGCGATCATGGTGTGCGCGACGATCGTCGGCGATGCGCTGGCGCGCGTGACGGGGCGGCGGATTCCGGCGGTCTGCTGGGTATCGGTGGTGGCGATGTTCCTGACCTCGCCGTGGTGCCCGTGGGCTTCGCAGATCGCCGCGCTCAGCTCGCACAACGATTTCCTCGGGGTGACCACGCCGATGCTGGTGTTCGCGGGGCTGTCGATCGCCAAGGACATCCCGGCTTTCCGCCGGCTCGGCTGGCGCATCGTGCTGGTGTCCTTCGTGGCCAATGCCGGCACCTTCATCGGCGCGACCCTGGTGGCGCAGCTGTTCCATATCTGATCTCTCCTCTCGCGGCGCGGCGGCGGGCGGCATGAACCGGCCCGCCGCCGTGCCGCGACGACCGACAAGCGCGTTCCCATCCGCATGAAACTGATCGATTCCATCGTCGCGCACGCCGACGAACTGACGGCGATACGCCGTGATATCCATGCCCATCCCGAGGTGGGCTACGACGTGTTCCGCACCGCCGAACTCGTCGCCGAGCGGCTCGAGCAATGGGGTTACGCCGTCACGCGCGGCGTCGGCCGCACCGGCGTGGTGGGCACCTTGAAGCGCGGCGGCAGCGCGCGCGCGATCGGCCTGCGCGCCGACATGGATGCGCTGCCCGTGCAGGAGGCCAACACCTTTGCGCATCGTTCGACGGTGCCCGGCGCGATGCACGCGTGCGGCCACGACGGGCACACCGCCATGCTGCTGGGGGCCGCGCGCCATCTGGCGCGGCATGGCGAGTTCGACGGCACCGTGCAGTTGTTCTTCCAGCCGGCCGAGGAGTCGGGCGGCGGCGCGCGCGCGATGATCGAGGACGGCCTGTTCGAGCGTTTCCCGGTGGATGCCGTGTTCGGGCTGCACAACTGGCCCGGCATCGCGGCCGGCGATTTCGCGGTGCGGCCGGGGCCGCTGATGGCCTCGACCAGCCTGTTCCGGATCGACTTGCGCGGTGCCGGCTGCCACGCGGCCATGCCGCACCTGGGCCGCGATCCGGTGTTCGCGGCGGGACAGGTGCTGAGCGCCCTGCAGGGGATCGTCACGCGCAACCGTAATCCGATCGACGGCGCGGTGCTGTCGGTCACGCAGGTGCATGCGGGCGAGGCGATGAATGTGGTGCCGACCGATGCCTGGCTCGGCGGCACGGTGCGGACCTTCTCCGATGCGACGCTCGACCTGATCGAGACGCGCATGCGCGCCGTGGTGGCCGCGACGGCCGCGGCCTTCGACTGCGAGAGCGAGGTGGATTTCCAGCGCCAGTATCCGGCTACCGTGAACGACGCCGAACAGACAGCGGTCGCGGTGGCGGCGATGCGCGAACTGGTGGGCGACGCGCATGTGAATGCGGCCGTCGATCCGACCATGGCGGCGGAGGATTTCTCGTTCATGCTGCGAGAGAAGCCGGGTTGCTATGCGTTCCTCGGGAATGGAGTGGGCGATCATCGCGTGCATGGGCATGGCGGCGGGCCTTGCCTGCTGCATAACGCCAGTTATGACTTCAACGATGCGTTGCTGCCGGTGGGCGCGAGTTATTTCGTGAGGTTGGTGGAGCGGATTTTGGGGCGGTAGGGAGGCGGCGCCAACTTTTCGTGTCAGTTCGTGATGAACGAGCGCCGCCGGGGTGATCTCGGTATGGGTGGCGCTCGTTGGAAAATCTTGATTCGACCGGAGCCGATCACGCCGAGCCTACGAACGGTTCAGCTTCCGCGCAACAACCCCGAGTTTGACCTTTCGCGCTTCGCGCGATAGAGCGCCATGTCAGCCTGATGCGAAAGTGCCTGTACCGATTGCGGGCAGGCGCGATGGCCCGTGGCGCAGCCGATGCTGACGGCCGATGACGCATGCGATGAGTTCCGTCACTCGGCTATTCGTCCGTAAGCGCATTCAGTAACGCGTTCAAGCGCCTGTCCGGACATTCGTCGACCGCATATCGTCATATCTCACGCACTGCTTCTGAAGACGCGGGCAGTGAGCGCGGCGGCGTTCGCGGGGAAGTCGAGGCTATCGGTTCGACTCTGCAGCCGTTTCCATCGGAACCTCGGTGAAATGCTCGAGCGACTCGGCGTTCGCATACAGGCGCTCCAGCAGATCGCGCAGAAAGTCGATTTCCACCTGACTGAAGCAGTTCAGCGCCGTGACCTCGAAGTGCTTCGCGAGCGGCACGATCTTGCGTGTCAGCTTCGCGCCCTCGGCGGTGAGCGATAGCTGCACGGCGCGCCCATCCGACGAACTTTTCTCGCGCAGCACCAAGCCTTGCGCGATGAGGCGATCGACGATCCGCGACAGCGCCGACATGTCGACGCAGGCACGGTCGACCAGCTCCGACAGGCGTTGATGCGGGCGATGACCGAGCGACGCGCACACGCGCCATTCGCTAAGCGACAGACCGTAGCCGCGCAGCACTTTCGAGAACGAACTGCCCATCCGACTGCCCGCGCGCGCGACCAGGTACGGAATGGCGCGTTCGAGATCGTGTTCGATGAGCGGCGGGTTCGGTTTCTTCATGTCCATCATGCGGCTTAATAGTTGAAGGCTCAAGTATATACCGCCGTCGCCGACGCGGCCGTTCTCACGGATATCCTGTCTTCATTCAGGGAGAAATGATCTGGTCCAGCGTGATGCCGTTCGGGTAGTCCCCAGTGCATAGTTGAAAAATCAAGTATATACTCGCCAGCAGTTTAGATGATTTTTCAAGTAAATTTCCGTGGACGCATGCCATGAAAGACAAGATCGCGCTGGAAGAACACTTCGCCATCGAGCAGACCATCGGCGATTCGCAGGTCTATGCGCGTCCGGAGGTATGGACGACGCTGCGCGCAAACCTGCTCGACTTCGAGCAGCAGCGCCTCGAGCAGATGGAAGAGTGGGGCACCGCGTATTCGATCCTGTCGTTGAATTCGCCCGCGGTGCAGGCGATTCCGGATGCCGGCCGTGCCAACGATGTCGCGCGCCGCGCCAACGACGTTCTCGCCGAACAGATCGGCCGTCACCCGACGCGCTTCGGCGGCTTTGCCGCGTTGCCGATGCAGGATCCCGAACTCGCCGCTCGGGAACTCGAACGCTGCGTGAACGAGCTGGGGTTTCACGGCTTTCTCGTCAACGGTTTTTCGCAGGTCGGCGACACGGACACGGCCGTCTACTACGACGATCCGCGCTTCGACGGATTCTGGGCGCGCGCCGCTGCGCTGAACCGGCCGTTCTACATGCATCCGCGCGATCCGCTTCTGGCGCACGCGAAGGTGTTCGACGGCGCGCACTGGTTGACCGGGCCGACGTGGGCATTCGCGGCGGAAACCAGCATGCATGCGCTGCGCCTGCTGTCGAGCGGGCTCTTCGACCGTCATCCGCGGTTGCAGATGATCCTCGGACATTTCGGCGAAGGCATCCCGTTCAACGTCTGGCGCGTCGATCACATCCTGCGCAAAGGCCGCCGCGGCATGCCGTGCGAACGTGAGATCGGCGACTACCTGCGCGAGAACGTGTACATCACGACAAGCGGCAATTTCCGTACGCCGACCCTTCTTTCGACGATGCTCGAGGTCGGCAGCGACAGGATCATGTACTCGGTCGACTACCCGTTCGAGAAGCACGAGGACGCGGCGCGCTGGTTCGATCGCTGCGAAATCAGCGAGAACGACCGGCGCAAGATCGGCCGGGACAACGCGCGCCGATTGTTTGGTCTTGCATGAGCATATACGCGCAAAAGCCGGACGCAATCGACGTCGCGGCCACCATCGACGCGCAGCCCGTCGGCGCTTTCCAGAAGCGGCTGATGGCATTGATCGCACTGTGCGTGGTGATCGACGGATACGACGTGCAGTCGATGGGGTTCGTCGCCCCGGCGTTGATCGCATCGTGGCACGTGTCGCGCGCGGCGATGGGGCCGGTATTCGGCGCGAGCCTCGTCGGCATGCTGATCGGCGCGCTCGCGATGGGGCCCCTCGCTGATCGTGTCGGTCGTCGCCCCGTGCTGCTCGGCTGCACGGCGTTCGTCGGCGCGATGATGATCGCAACCGCGTTCGCGGGCTCGCTCGCGCATCTGCTCGCGTTGCGCTTCCTGACCGGCTGCGGTCTCGGCGGAATCATGGGAAACGCCGTTGCGCTCGTGAGCGAGTACAGCCCGGCGCGCAAGCGCGCGACGTTGACGATGTGGGTGTCGTGCGGCTTCACGCTCGGTGCGGTGTTCGGCGGCGTCGTGTCGGCGGTATTGATTCCGCTTGCCGGCTGGCGCGCGGTGTTTGCGCTCGGCGGTGTGGTGCCGCTGCTGATCGCCGCGGCAATGATGTTTGCTCTGCCCGAGTCGATGCAATTCCTGATCGCGCGCGGTGCACATGCCGAACGTATCGGCGTGTTGTTGCAACGCGTCGCGCCTGCCGTACACGTGGCGGCGCACACGCGCTTCATCGCGCCGGCGCGCACCCACGACGGAAACGCCGTCGCCGCGCTCTTCGCCGACGGTCGAGCACGCGTCACGGTGCTTGCGTGGGGCGTCAACTTCATGAACCTGCTGAACCTGTTCTTCCTGGCGAACTGGCTGCCGACCCTTGCAATCGACTTCGGCTACGGCCTCGCCGAGGCGGCTGTCATCGGCACGACGTTGCAGGTCGGCGGCGTGATCGGCACGCTTGTCATGGGGCCGCTGATCGACCGTTGGGGCTTCTTTCGCGTGCTCGTACCGGCGTATCTGGTCGCGACCGTCACGATCCTGTCCATCAGCCACGTCGCCGCTGTCTCGCTCGCGATGCTGCTGGCGGTCGTCGCGGCGAGTGGTTTCACGATCGTCGGCGGACAACCCGCGAACAACGCGCTTTCCGCGGCGCTCTATCCGGTGACGCTGCGCGCGACCGGAGTCGGCTGGAGCCTCGGCATCGGCCGCGCCGGGTCGATCGTCGGACCGATCGTGGCGGGTGCGCTGATGCAACTGCACTGGAGCGCGCAGCAACTGTTCTGCGCGGCGGCCGTCCCGGCGCTCCTGTCGGCCGTGATGTTGTACGCCATGTCGCGCGAGCGCCGCCTCGCGCCGACGCGCAAGCCATCGACGGAAGCCGCCTGATCCCGAATGCGCCACTGGCGCGGCCGTCGTGTTTTCTGCTGTACCACTGGAGTATTCAGATGACGATTTCGCTGCTGGTGAACCGGCAACGGCGCACCGTCCCCGCGTCGCCCGACACACCTCTGCTTTATGTACTACGCAATGATCTGGGGCTGAACGGCGCCAAGTTCGGCTGCGGACAGGCGCAATGCGGCGCGTGTACGGTCATGCTCGGCGAGACGCCGGTGCGGTCGTGTGTATTTCCGGTCGGCGCGTTGCGCGGGCAGTCGGTCACGACCGTCGAGGGGCTCGGCTCGCCAGGGCATTTGCACCCGTTGCAGCAGGCCTTCCTCGACGAACAGGCGGCGCAGTGCGGCTACTGTTCGAGCGGCATGCTGATGGCGGCCAAGGCATTGCTGGACGCGAACCCGCACGCAGACGAGACGGCCGTGCGCAGCGCACTGGCGGGCCAGAAGTGTCGTTGCGGCGCGCACAATCGGATCGTGCGCGCCGTGCTGCGCGCCGCGGAGGCGATGCGTTCATGAAAGCCAGAGCAATGCGATCCCCGGAATTTTCAGCGCCGCGCCGCCGCTTCGGTCAACAGGCGGGCGCGTTGGTGGCGTTGTTCTCCCTTGCGCCGTTTGCTGCGCGTGCGCAAACGCCTCTGCAGACCGTGCAGAAGGCACCGCTGCCGGCCAGCTTTCGTGAGAACCCGCGGCTCGACGGCTGGATTCGCGTCGACGAACGAGGGCATGTGACCGTGTTCACCGGCAAGGCTGAACTCGGACAGGGCATCCTCACCGCGCTGACGCAAATCGCCGCGGAACAAATGGACGTCGACTTTGCGAGCGTATCGATCGTTTCTGCCGACACGTCGCGAGGCCCGAACGAGGGCTATACATATGGCAGTCAGTCCGTCGAACAAAGCGGCGCGGCATTGCAGGCTGCCAGCGCGCAGGCGCGCGCGGTGCTCGTCGGCACTGCGGCACGGCAACTCGGCGTTCCAGCGGATGGGCTCACTGTGCGTGCCGGCGTAATCTACGCGCCTGATGGCCGCACCGTACGCTACGGCGATCTCGCGCGCGGCGCAAGATCGCTGCTGGAGGGCGCGGTGACAGCCGATGCGCCCCTCAAGCGGCCCACCGACTACCGGTTGATTGGCCATTCCATTGCGCGCATCGATCTGCCGGCAAAGTTCACGGGCGAGGCTGCCTTCGTGCAGGACATGCGCTTGCCCGGCATGCTGTTCGGCCGCGTCGTGCGGCCGCCTCGCGCGGGCGCCAATCTGATCGATGTCGATCTCGCGAGAGCGCGGTCGATGCCGGGCGTCGTCGCAGTGGTCCGCGACGGGGACTTTCTCGCGCTCGCCGCCGGACGCGAAGAACAGGCAATCGCCGCGCGCGCAGTGCTCGCGAATACCGCCCGCTGGAGCGATGCCCACGCCGATCTTCCCGATGTCGACGCATTGCCGGCCGCGCTGCGCAGCTGGCACATCGAAGACACGGTCGCGGCGGCAACCGGTCAGGACGTACCGGCGCCCTCGGATGTTCGCTGGATCGACGCGAATTATTCTCGGCCTTATCTGTCGCAGGCGTCGATCGGACCTTCCTGTGCGGTCGCCTGGTTCAAGGGCGCGCACATGACGGTGTGGTCGCACACACAGGGTGCGTATCCGCTGCGCTGCGATCTTGCGACGGTGCTCGGCATGCCCGTCGATTCTGTCGACGTGGTGCACGTGCCGGGTTCGGGCTGCTACGGCCACAACGGCGCGGACGACGTGGCGCTCGATGCGGCGCTCGTCGCCCGCGCGGTTGCGGGCCGGCCCGTGAAGCTGCAATGGATGCGCGACGATGAGTTTGCGTGGGCGCCGATCAGTCCGGCCATGTCCATGCGCATCCGCGCCGCATTGACGCCGCAAGGCCGCATCGCCGACTGGCAGTACGACGTATGGAGCAACACGCATGCGGCGCGTCCGGGTCAGCACGGCGGCATCAATCTGCTCGCGGCATGGCATCTGTACAAGCCTTTCACGCCGTCCCCGTTCCTGCGCATTCCTCAACCGTACGGTAACGGCGATCGCAATGCGGTGTCGGTGTACGCGTTGCCACGGCAGCGCGTCGTCAATCATCTGTTGCTCGATTCGCCGATTCGCACGAGTTCGCTGCGCACGCTCGGCGCGTTCGGCAACATCTTCGCAATCGAGTCGTTCATGGACGAACTCGCGCTCATCGCGAATGTCGATCCCGCGGCGTTCCGACGCAGGCATCTGACCGATCCGCGCGCGCTCGCCGTGCTCGATGCGGCGCTCGCGAAGGCGAACTGGCGCGCGGACGAGAAGTTGCCGCCGGGGCGCGGGCGCGGTCTCGCCTATTCGCGCTACAAGAGCATTCAGGCGTATGCGGCGGTGGTCGTCGACGTAGACGTGGAGCGCGAGAGCGGTGTGGTGAAGATCACGCGCGTCACCATTGCGGCCGATCTCGGTCGTGTCATCAACCCCGATGGCGCGAAAAACCAGATCGAGGGCGGTGCGCTGCAGGCGCTCAGCTGGTCGCTCAAGGAGCGCGTGAATTTCGACCGGCGCGAGATCACGACGCGCGGCTGGGCCGACTATCCGATCTTTACGTTCGAGGACGTGCCGCCGGTCGACATCGTGCTGATCGACAGACCGGAGATGCCGTCGCTCGGTGCGGGAGAGTTCTCGGTGGGCCCCGCCGCGGCGGCGCTCGCTAATGCGGTAGCCGCAGCGACAGGCGGCCGCGTGCGTGATTTGCCGATGACGCCACAGCGCGTCAAGGCGGCGTTCGGCGCGGCTTGAGTCGCCAGCCATGCGTTGCGACGGCGGAATTCGCCTGCCAGTGCACCGATCGGGCCGATTCGGCCCGCCCCGAAGAGCCGGAATTTTCCAACTAAGATCGGGATGGAAATTGGGCCGGCCTCACGACGTCGGTGACCCGATGCAACGGCTCGCCCTCAGTGAATCGCGAAACTGTCGGCGAGAGCATCCTCGCTGTAGGAAGGCCCGACGACCACGTCATACCTCCCGGTTGGAACGCTCCAACCGTGATTCGCCGCATCCCAGATTGCCAATCGCTGCCGAGGTACCGTGATCTCAACCTGTTTTGACTCGCCTGCGGCAAGCGAAACTCTTTTCCAACCGACCAGGCGCTTCCAGGGCTCGCCCGCGGTATCAGGCAATCGAACATAGAGCTGCGCAACGTCGGATCCTGAGCGCTTTCCGGTGTTGCTGATCGTAAAGACCGCGGTCAGAGCGCGTCCGTCGTGGTGCCATTGCAAGCCGGAATAGGAGAATTGTGTATAGGACATTCCAAAGCCGAGAGGTGGCCTCGCTCATTCGGACAGTTTTCTGAGATTTTTAAGTGGAACGTCCGAGGCAATCATGCTGCCGATTTGATCGCAGGCAGCGTCGCG
>NZ_CADFDL010000006.1:0-426892 GCF_902832865.1 Burkholderia sp. BCC0397
GTTCTCTTCGTCATTTCTCGGATTCCTTTGCCTGCATTATCGCCGGCTCAGGCCCTGGCCGTTCCACTTATCCGGTTGTCTGAATTCGCGCGGCCACCTCTAAGGCGACCCCGCTCACCCTGACTGGATCAAGATCAAATCCATCAAATCGGGCACAGTTCTGTCTGCCGAAGTGGGCAAACTGGTGTCCCCCCAAGCGCAGTGGAGCTACGTGTTCAAGGGGGAACTGGACGCCATAGTCGACCCGCAGCCGCTTGATACGGTCGTGATCCTGAAGGAGCCGCAGCACGTCAAGGCGGGCGAAGTCGTTGCGCATGTCGGCCAGTATCAATGGCCGATGAAGGCCAGCCCGATACCACCGAAGCCGAACTACCCGATGCTGCATCTCGAAGTGTTCGCGGGGCCGGACCTGAAGGACTTCATCGATCGAAGCCGTGCGCGTGCGAATGAACTGGACGAGAAAAACAAACCGCTTCTGGAAATCGAACCGGGGGCCAAACTGGTCACCGAAATCCCCGCACCCGATCAGAAACTGACCCAATCCGGGCTGAAGCTCGTGCCGATAGGCGATGCAAAGGGTTCGCGCTGGATCAAGGTGCAGCCCAAGAGCGTGACCAATGTGCCCGCGAAAGGCAAACAAAAGGCTCAACAAAAGTTGGCGGACGTTGGCAAACCGCTGTGGGTCGAAAGCAGTCTAGCGAACACGATCAGCACGACGAACGTTGCGGGGTGGCAGAACTTTCCGCTGGGCGTTTCCAAGGCAAGCGGACCGGGCGCGGACTTCCGGGACGTGTTGCGCCGTACTGAACTCGACAAGCTCGGTGAGAGCAATGTCGCGGTCGACGACAAGGACCATCATTGGTGGAACATCACGGTTGGCTCGAAGGACGGCTCCGGCCAGACTGGTTGGGTGTGCGACACCGATCATCCTCACGTACAGCTTCGTAGTCCTTGGGAATGGCCAGGTTTCGAATTAGTGGACAACGGCAGCGTCAACCCTGCCGACATGTTCAAACGCCATATCCATACGACCGGGCAATATTTGCCGGACGAGGAAGGCACTGAGTTTGCGGTGGAAGCGGTGAAGGTCAACGCTGGCGAACTCATCACGAAGATTGAACAGGCGATCGATACGGACCACGACGGGAAGGTGACGGCGCAAGAACTGAAACACGCACTGGAAACGCCGTGGATGGCCGAAGTGGTGTCGCATCTTGTGGTGCGCAACGAAACCGAATGGGGAGGCGGTCTGGGTAAGTGGGAAGAACTCACCCCGCTCATGCAGAAGCAGACCGAGCTGTGGAAGACGGAACTTGATCGGCTCGCGAAGCTTCAGTGGTGGGAGCAAATCCAGGGCGTCGATGGCTTCCCTACGGACCTTTCGCCGTGGCATCTTCATCCGATTGGGTTGATCGGGAATTTTATGACGAGCGACGGACCTGCAACGACGATTTCAGATGACGGTATCTATTTTATCTTTATGCAAGAACATCTCGAAGGAGTTACCAATAAATTGCACTGGCCGGGCGGCGCAAGTGGCGTAACTTTAGGAGCTGGTTATGACATGAAGGCACGGACAACCGAAAGCGTCGTTGCGGACATGAAAGCAATTGGGCTGGATGATGCAACAGCGACCGCGATCTCAAGCGGTGCGGGTCTTGAACGGGAGGCCGCGCGGGATTTCTGTAAAAAACATCAGGATGTCGTCAACCTAAGTGATGGCAAACAGGTTGAACTCCTTCATAAGACTGTTCCTACATATGTTCGAATGGTTAATCAGGCAGTGAAAGTGAAGCTAAAGCAAACCGAATTCGATGCGCTCGTAAGCTACGCATATAATCCCGGCGGCGGTTGGTCCAAGGTGACCGACATGATCAATCGTGGCCAAATTTCAGAAGCGATGACGCAGATCGGCCAGTACGTGTACTCGGGCGGTCAAATCTTTGATGGCCTAGTTAAGCGACGAAAAGACGAGGTAACTCTTTACACCACTGGGCGGTATGAGTTTCACGGACAATCGATACGGTCTCGGAAATGATGGAAGTGTGGGGTGAAATTAACTATGAAAAAAATGTTTGAAGTGCGCCGCTTAATTGTTTTTTATGGTCTTGTCTTTGCTGCGTCCAATATATTTGGTGCGCCCCTTCCGGATGACATTATTGGTAAGTGGCAAGTTAAGGAGGTTCACCTCAATACGGAGTCGGGTCGTACCAGCGAATACACGTGGAATGATCCCCGTTTGAATGGGAGAATTTTCGATTTCACGCATGATGACGTGTCAGATGACGTCTACGACTTTTCGGATCATTGTACGAATCCTACCGTGCAGGTCATCAGTGCACCTCTGCGTGATTTAATGCTACGAAGTTTGGGGGGGTACGAATACCCGGCGTCTGGAGATGCCGATCCTGTTCGTGACTATAAGCTGGATAGCGCTAAAGGAAAACACATGCGAGCCTTCAGTCTCAACTGTGCGAAAGGTTTATGGCAAGGTGATCTCGGCAGGTCGGACGGTGCGACCGCCAACATGAATATTCCGGGTGCTTGGATTGCCTTTGGCGATAATCAGAAGATGTACGTGCGTTGGCGTGACGAAATCATTCTGGTGCTTACGAAAATCCCACTCAACGCGCCAATTGCAGCCTCCTTCCCTTGTGGAAAAGCATCAACCGCGACCGAGCATGCGATTTGCAACTCTTATCAACTATCAGCTTTTGATAAAAGTATCGCGGAGTCTTTCAACCGCATGATGGCGCAAGCAAGATTTTCTGGCTCGCAGACTGCTTCCCTTGCTCAAAGTCAGCGCCGCTGGCTCAAAGGTCGTAATACGTGTGGCTCGAATGCTGAGTGCATTCTTAAGATAATGCGAAGGCGACTCGATGAGTTAGCTACAGCGGGTTCTAGCGGAGATTGAACTGCTTCCGATCACAATTGAAAATGATGAACTTGATTCGAATCGGTGACGATACCGGCCACGGTGGCAAAGTCGAAAACCGGTTCATCGACCATGAAATTTGATGGCCGCTACGTCGCGCACAAAGGCGATCGGGTGTCGTGTCCACAGCATCCCGACGTGTCGCCGAACATCATCGAAGAAGGCGACGAATCGATGAAGGACAACGGCATTCCAATAGCGCGGCACGGCCATCGAACTACATGCGGCTGTCATCTGATTTCGAGCCTCGCGTAACGCTACGACAGCGACCCCAGTCGCATCGAGCGCCGCACGATCACAGAACCGTCGTTCTTCGAAATCAAGTAGGACGGAATGAAATAAATCGCGTACCGATTAATCATGAATGGTCGATTTTGTAAGTCCCTATGGGGTGGTATATGGGTGGGTGATGTAGATGGTGGCAAAGGGGGCTAGATGATTAATCTGATTTGAATGGACAAGGGCGACTGCTAAGCGAGCGTTTGAACAATTTAATCGAGGAAGGCAGCCATGCAAACGTAAATGGGATTCTTCGCTAACTGGGGAACATGGATGGTGAGAAAAATACTTGGTGTGGCGGCAGTTGTAATCGGCCTGATTTGCGTGCCAACTCTAGCGGTGGAAACCGGCGGTTCGCCCGATGATATTCCTGCCGACTCGATTCGAAATGGATGCAATGTGAATTTTTCTAAAGAATTTCATCCTCTGTCAAATGATCCGCTCAGTACGCCACCGTTTGATATAACGGCAAAGTGGATTTGCCGGGATGGGGAAGTCAGTAATTTTGATAAATATACGGTCAATGGAAGTAGTCCGAGCGTAGCAACTGTGTTGTTTTGGCGTGAGCGATATATTATTATCCTTGTGAAATGGACTGCAAGTTCAAGTGCGTCAGATTATGTTTCTGATTTCTACGAGGTTTTTTCTTACAAGCGCCAGCAACTTAACGGGCGGGCTGACATCGTCAGGGATGGTGCGATAGAGAGATTTTTTTCGCCGGGATGGGATGGTTATTCTAGAAATGAGGTAAGAGTAAAGTATCCATTTAAAGATGCCGCGTCAATTAAGAAGGTGTTGAGATCGAATAACGTTAGGTAGGGATTTAAAATTATGAAAATTGGGTGGAATTTATGTTGCTGCGAACTCGGGCATCCGGCGTAAGGTCAAGATATGTCTATTAATTTCGTTCGAGTCGGCGATGATACCGACCACGGCGGCAAAGTCGAGACGGGCTCATCGACCATGAAATTCGATGGCCGCTACGTCGCGCGCAAAGGCGACCGGGTGTCGTGTCCACAGCATCCCGACGTGTCGCCGAACATCATCGAGGAAGGCGACGAATCGATGAAGGACGACGGCATTCCGCTAGCGCGACACGGCCATCGCGCTACATGCGGTTGTCACCTGATTTCGAGTCTTGTGTAACGCTACAACAGCGACGCGAGGCCTGGCCGCATCGGGCAGCGAACGATCACGGAGCCGTTGTTCTTCGACAGCACGACGAGCTGCGTAAAGCTGTTGGCGGGAGCATACCTCGACAGGTATAGGTCGAGCTGAAGGATCAACGCGCCCATGCTGTTTTCAATAAACGCGCTCTCATCTGCCGCCATCACAATTTCGAAGCCTCTCACAAGGGCCGAATGTGGCTTGACCGCCAGTAGTCGCTCGACGACGTTTCTCTTGACGAACGAAATCGCCTCGACGTGTTCGGCACATCGGTCGTTCGGCGCAAGTTGGCGCATAAATTTCACGAAGTCCGACCACCCCTCGCGTGTCAACTGCGTCAGGTTGGCTGTCGTCAGCGCAAGCACGCGCCACTGCGCTTCTGACTCACGGGACGCTCTATAGGTCGGCGTCGGCTGTTTGAGCAAAGTAATCCTGCAAGGGACCTGATCATTTTCGTTTTTCAGATCACCTTTGAGGGAGCCGGTCCGCATCCGCGAAGGCCAGTCGCGATTCGTGCAGGTGAGGTCGGCACTCAATTGCAGCGGCGTTTTCGCCACCGCTGTCCCGTCCGCGCGTAGCAGTACGAGCGACGTTTCACGTCCGGGGTAATGGATTGCCGCGTAAGGATCGTGGCGCGTGATCCAGAACCGTTCGCCGGCCCCGACGCCCCACGCATTCAGCGACGGAATAGCGCTCCCGTCTGACGGATCGCGAACCGCATCAACCGAATAGATGCCGCTTATGTCTGGTCGGCTCGGCTTCGGCACGACGGGATAATCCGCGACAATTTCGCCACGTAACGACTTGACGCCGATATGCTTGAACAGGTTCACGATTGGCGTACAGAACAATCGGATGTTGTCCGCCGATAGCGGGGTGAGCGCTTGCGCGATGCGCGAATCGGCGTGCACGCCTCCAATCGCCAGATGTAGTGTTACGCGCCGCGCGCGGTTCATTTGGACGGGTTCAAGACATCGGCGTAATTGAATGTCGACGAAGTCGAACTTGTCCGGAAATCCGACGTATTCCAGTAGCGGTTGAACCAGCGGCGAATTTTGCGACGGTGGCAGCAGCATATCGTCTGGGCCGAACCGGACCGGTGTGACCGGTATCCCCGCAATTTGCATCCACCGTCCGCTGTCGCCCGCTTCGACATATGCGGCCCGGACTCGTAGCAGGACCGTATCCAGCAGCGCGACGACTGTCTGGCGTTCTCCGGCGAAGTGGACGCGCAGCGCGTCGGGCGAAACCGCTCTGAGCGGCGCGGTGGCGCCCGTCGATTCGATCGTGATGGAAATGAAGCTGGTTGTGTTCGGCGGCAGTGCGACTTGTGCCGGTGCGACGGTGCTGCGCGAGAATCGAGCGTTTGCGATGTGGATCGGCGCAAGCGTTACGTCATAAGCGGTTCGAAAGCGAACTTCTCCGCCGCGCGACGTGAGTTCCATGCCACGCGGCAAGACGGTCGGCTTGTCCGGTAATTCCTTGATCGGATCGAAGCGAGCGATCGAACATGCAGGGAACGGTCGCAAGTAGTGCGGATGCAAGACATGAAGCAACGCTTCGGTGAACTTCGGTGCGCCGTCGTCCAGGTTGGCCCGGATTTCGGCTGCAATCAACGCGAACGCCTGCATCATCCGCTGGACGTGTGGGTCGTCCGTCTGTCCGCCTGTAAAGCTCAGGCGGGCGGCAATTCGTGGATACTCGTTGGAGAAGGTGGCGAACTGATCTTCCAGCTTCGCCAGTTCCTGTTCATAGTAGCCGCGCAGCTTGTCGTGCATATCCAACGTCGTATGGCCTCTGCAGGTCACGACGTGCGTCGTATTGTCCAACGGTCATCGTATTCGAATCTTCATTCGCCGAGTTCCCGCAGCCCGACAGTTCGACGCCAAAATATGAGTCTGATGCGACTACGGCAACTGCACGACGGTGGGAAAAAGCCGCCTACGTTCGCATGCGATTGATATTCAGTAATCGATATTGATGGATTTTGGCGTCAGCCGTCGTTTCTTCAATCTCGGCGTGAATATGTTTCTCAATGTGAACTTCGAGAGGCGGCTCGTCGAGATAAAGTCGGGACGGCAGCCGCCGACGCGGGACAGCATCAGCAGGTTGATGTCGGCGAGCGCGCGTTTCTCTTCGTATGGACGTTCGAGGCCACGAAGTATCCCGGCATGCATGTCTCGATGAACAGTGCGCGTTGAAGATAATGGATCGGACATCACGTTCTCCAGAGTGACCGGTATGGACGGAGACGAGGAAAGACCCCGTCCGGAACCGGCGGGGCCAGTGAGGCATCTTGCTGAAAGGCGTCTAGGAACTCGGCGGCGGCGATGCGTCGCCCGATCCGTCGGGGCACGCGATGATGTACGTGCTCGGCGCTGACGCTATTGCAACGCGCGCACTCGCACACCGCAGTCCGATCGGCGCGCCGTGCATCAGAACACGCACGCCTCGGTCGTCGTCAGCGTCGCAAACGGCCCGCCGAGCGTCGCATTATGATGCGCGACGATCCGCTCGGCCGGCAGCGCGGGCGTATCCATGCAGGTATGCGCATCGGCAACGAGCACCGCGCGAAATCCGAGATCGCCGGCCGCACGGCACGCTGTATCGACGCAGTACTGCGTCTTCATCCCCGCAATCACGATCTCGCCGATACCGGCCGCACGCAACCACTCGGCGAGCCGCGTGCCCGCGAAGCAGCTCGGCCGGGTCTTGTCGAACACGATGTCGCGTGCCGTATCAATCGCAAGCTCCGGCAGCAGCGCGGCCAGCGGCGCGTCGGGCGCGATCGGCGAGCCGGCCGGCCCGATGTGACGCACGGCGAACACGGGCGCACCGCTGTCATGCGCGCGGCGAATCAGCCGGTTGATGTTGGCCAGCACGCGTTCGCAGTCATGCGGACGATCGGGGCCGTGGAACAGCCCGACCTGCATGTCGATCACGAGCAGCGCTCGTTTCGGGGAAGGGGCTTCGGACATTGCGTTTCTCCTGAGTGGTCGATGCAGACGGAGAAACGACGAGACCCCGTCCGGAACCGGCGGGGCCTGTGGGAGTCGGTGACGCTACGATCTTGCGCGCACTCGCCGCACGGGCCCGCCAAAGGCGGTCGTGCGCGTGGTCGTCGAAAGGGTGATCGTGCCGTTGTGCATTGATCGATGATGCCCGATGCGCGCGCTCGACGTCAATGACGCGTCACGCACCGCGCATCCCCCAACACTCAGTCCAACGCTTTCCCCGCCTTCTCGTCCATGCAACGAATCGCGAGCAGCGTAAACACGCCACACCCGATCGCATACCACGCAGGCGCGTTCGGATTCCCGGTCGCCGCGATCAACCACGTGACGAAGAACTGCGCGAAGCCGCCGAAGATCGCGACGCCCACGCTGTAGACGAGCGCACCGCCGGTCGCACGCACCGCACGCGGAAACAACTCGCCGAGCATCGCGCCCGTCGCACCGATGTTGATCGCATGCACGATCGACAGCGCGGCGATGATCGATAGCAGCGACGCGGCGCCCGGCCAACGGTTCAGCGCGATGAACGCCGGGTAGATCGCGACCATCAGCACGATGCGTGTCCACCAGGTGATCCGGTTGCGCCCGTACACGTCGGACAGATGGCCGCCGATCGGCGTCACGAGCATCAGGATCGCACCGGCGACGCAGCCGGCCGTCATCGCCAGCCAGCTCGGCAGGTGCAGCACCTGCACGCCGTAGATCGCCATGTAGAACACGATGATGTAGTGGATCGACGTGCCGCCGATCGTGACGCCGAGGCCCGCGAACACGGCCTTGCCGTGATGGCGCAGCACGTCGGCGAGCGGCAGCGATGCGACCGGCTCGTCGTGCGCGGCGGCGGGCGAGGGCGCCGCCGCCGGGACTTCCTCGACGGTGCGGCGCAGCCAGTAGCCGATCGGCACGAACAGCGTGCCGATGATGAACGGCACGCGCCAGCCCCAGCTTTCGAGTTGCGCGGCGGTCAGCGTCGACGTCAGCGCGACGCCGGTGAGCGCGCCCGCGAGCGCGGCGAGCCCCTGGCTCGAGAACTGGAACGACGCATAGAAACCGCGACGATGCTGCGGCGCCTGTTCGAGCAGCAGCGTCGTCGATGCGCCGACTTCGCCGCCCGACGCGAACCCCTGCAGCAACCGTGCGAACACGAGCAGCAGCGGCGCGGCGATGCCGATCTGCGCGAAGGTCGGCGCGACCGCGATCGTCGCGGTGCCGAGCGCCATCAGCAACAGCGTGAGGATCATCGCCTTCTTGCGGCCGGCGCGGTCCGCATACATGCCGATCACGAGCCCGCCGAGCGGACGCGTGACGAAGCCGACGCCGAAGCTCGCGACCGCGAGCATCAGTTGCCCGAACGGCGAATGCACGGGGAAGAACAGCTTCCCGATCAGGAGTGCGAAGAAGCTGTAGACCGTGAAGTCGTAGAACTCGAGCGCGTTGCCGACGGCGGCGGCCGCGATCAGCCGGCGTTTCTTCGCGGCGGCGCGGGCATCGACGGGCGTGCCGGCGAACGGAAGGGCGGACGTTTCCATGGGGTTCCCTTGCTTTAAGCGCGGAACTGCGTGATGAAGGGCCGTCAGGCCGCGAGCCAGGCTTCGGCGACGCGCACCCAGTAGCTCGCGCCGATCGCGAGGATGTCGTCGTTGAAGTCGTAGCCGGGGTTGTGCACCATGCAGCCGCCCTTGCTGCCGATCCCGTTGCCGATGAACGCGTAGCAGCCGGGGCGCGCTTCGAGCATGAACGCGAAATCCTCGCTGCCCATCAGCGGCGCGGTCTCGGTTTCGACGCGTTCCGCGCCGAGCATCCGGCGTGCGATGTCGGCCGCGAACGCGGTCGGTTCCGCGTGATTGACGAGCACCGGGTAGCCGTAGTCGTAGTCGACTTCCGCGGTGACGCCGAAGCTTTCCGCCTGGCCCTTCACGAGCGCTTCGATGCGGCGCGCGAGCAGTGCGCGCACGTCGGCGTTCAGTGCGCGCACCGACAGTTTCATCACGACGGTTTCGGGAATGATGTTGAACGTCTCGCCGGCCTGCACGCTGCCGACGGTGATCACGGCCGCATGCTGCGCGTCGACCTCGCGGGCGACGATCGTCTGCAGCGCGACCATGATGCTGCCCGCGGCCGACATCGGGTCGCGCGCGAAATGCGGCATCGCGCCGTGGCCGCCGACGCCGCGCAGCGTGATCGTCACGCGGTCGGCCGACGCCATCGCGGCGCCGGTGCGGAACGCCATGTCGCCGGCCGCGCGGCCCGGCATGTTGTGGATCGCGAAGATCGCGTCGCACGGGAAACGGTCGAACAGGCCGTCGTCCATCATCGCCTTCGCGCCGCCGAAGTTTTCCTCGGCGGGCTGGAAGATCAGGTTCAGCGTGCCGGAGAACTGGCGCGTCGCTGCGAGATGGCGCGCCGCGCACAGCAGCATCGCGGTGTGGCCGTCGTGGCCGCATGCATGCATCTTGTTCGCGTGACGGCTTGCATACGGCAGGCCCGTGGTTTCCGCGAGCGGCAGCGCGTCCATGTCGGCACGCAGCCCGACCGTGCGCGTGCCTTGCCCTTCGCGCAGCACGCCGACCACGCCCGTCTTGCCGATACCGCGATGCACTTCGTAGCCCCAGCCGGTGAGCAGCTCGGCGACGAGATCGCTCGTGAGCGTCTCTTCGAATGCGAGTTCCGGATGGGCGTGGATGCGGCGGCGCACTTCGACGAGCTCGGGGGCGATCGCGGCGATGCCTGGGATGACGGGGTTCACGGCTTGCAGCATGGTGACTCCTGTGGGGCCGGTGGGGCGTTTGACGCGCATATGACGACCAAGCATATAAATTTCTTTTGCGTACCAGAAGCTGCTAAATTGCTTTGGTGCACACCGTCGGTTGCCGCTCGGGAATACCCTGAGCCATTGCGCAGCGGGGCGCACAGGGTTTCCACGGATCACGCATTGCCCCATGAAATACCATCAGCTGAAAGCGTTCGTCACCGCCGCGGAAGAAGGGAGCATTCGCGCGGCCGCGCGGCGCCTGAACGTGTCGCCGGCTGCGCTCACGAAGGCGGTCAAGGAACTGGAGATCGCGCTGGGCGTGTCGCTCGTCGTGCGCACCGCACGCGGCGTGCAGCTCACCGCGTTCGGCCAGCAACTGCAGGTGCGCGCGCGTCTGATCGTCGCCGAAATGCAGCGCGCCCGCGACGACATCGAGCAGGCACAGGGCGCGATGACGGGCTCGGTCGCGGCGGCGATCACGCCGGCGGCGGCGGTGACGATCCTGCCCGACGCGTTTCGCGCGTTCCGGCGCCGCTTTCCGGTGGCGCGCGTCAATCTGGTCGAAGGGTTTCCGGGCGTCGCGCTGCCGCGCCTGCACGACGGTTCGCTCGATTTCGCGGTGGCCGTCGTCGTGCCCGAACTGCTGGCGGCCGAGTTCGATCATGCGGAGCTCTATGCGAGCCGTTCGCTGATCGTCGCGCGCAAAGGGCATCCGCTCGCGTCGGCCACGTCGCTCGCTGATCTCGTCGAGGCCGACTGGCTGATGAATCCGTCGCCGGAAAGCTCGACACAGGTGTTGTTCAACTCGTTCGTCGCGCACGGGCTGCCGGTGCCGGCGCGCGTCGTCGAATGCCCGAGCTTCGGTCTCGCGCACAGCCTGATGACCGGTTGCGACCTGATCGCATCGATGCCCGAGCAATTGCTGCAAGGCGAGTGGGCGCGCGACCAGCTCGCGGTGCTGCCGATCCGCGAGCGCTTGCCGGGCGTATCGGTGCAGGTCGTCACGCGCCGCGACAGCCCGCTGACGCCGGCCGCGGCGATGCTGCTCGATTGCCTGCGCGATTCCGCGCGACGCAAGGGGCTGCGGTGAAAGGGCGCCCCGAACGGATCGTATAGTGATCCTGACGATCTTAGGACCAAAACGCGCTGGCCGCGTACCATTCCGGCGCACGTCGCGCGAGCCGGTATCATAGCGGCCGGCCCGCCGCTTCGGCCGGCCTCCAATCCCATCGCCATCCGGCATCCAGCAATCAGAGGCATCACATGACCAGTGCAACCCAATTCGACAACGTATCGGTCGTCAAGCGCGCGAACGTCTATTTCGACGGCAAGTGCGTGTCGCATACCGTGCTCTTCCCGGACGGCACGCGCAAGACGCTCGGCGTGATCCTGCCGTGCGCGCTCAACTTCGGCACGGATGCGCCCGAATTGATGGAAGTGCAGGCCGGCAAGTGCCGCGTGAAGCTCGACGGCAGCAGCGAATGGCAGACCTACGGCGCCGGCGAATCGTTCTCGGTGCCGGGCAAGAGCCGCTTCGACATCGAAGTGCTCGAGACGCTCGATTACGTCTGCAGCTACCTGTAACGCGCTTCCCGCGCAGCAAAGAAAAAGCCCCGCCGAAGCGGGGCTGGTCGCAAGCGGATGGCGCAAGGCCATCCGAAGCGCCTGTTCTCGTTACATCGTTACAGGCAGGCGTTGATGTCGCCGGCGGACGCTGCGTCGCCGCGCACGCCGACCCACGTCTTCGCGCCCGGCTTCCACGACGGACGAACCATCGCGGCGGCGCCGTTCGGCGGCTGCTGGCCCGGTGCGTACACGTCGGTCGCGAGGCCGTTGGCCAGCACGTTCTGCGAGATCACTTGTTGTTGCGACTTGTCGGCCCAGGTCTTGGCGATGCACGCCGAGACCTCGGGCGCGTCTTTCTGGCTTTGTCCCACGTTCTGCACAGCAGGATCGGCGGCATGAGCAGAAATTGCCACGGTCAATGCGATGAGCGGTAAGTATTTCACGTTCACGTTATCTCCCTCGAGTCGTGATTGATTGAGTGGGATGCGCAGCAGTGCTGCGTACAAGTGAGATTCCATCGGACGAGCACGGTTCCGGTCATTCCGAAACAAGTTGTTAACGTGCTTGCCAAACGGCGGCTCGGATGCTGCAGCATGTTGCTGCGGCGCGGCATGCGGCGCGGCATGCGTCGCGTACGGCTCGACGTCATGCGTGGCGCGGTCAGTGCGCTGCCCGGTCGTGGTGTGGTGAGGTGACGGCCGCGGCGGGCGGCATGGGCGTGCATGCCGCGCCGCGACTCTTTATCTGATGACGAAGTGGAATGGCTGATGGATGGCCCCGTCGCATGAGCACCATGATGACAAACTTTCGTCGGCCGAATTGTTAACCAACTTTAAACGGAGAAGGCGGCGGGGACGCGACGCGGCGCGCGGCATCGCGCAGCGAGGCGAGGCGGGGAAGCGGTGCGCGGCCGGGCGCCGCGCACGCGTGCTGTGTCAGCCCGCCTTGCGCGAACCGACGTCGCGCAGGTTGGCCGGGACGACAGGACGGAAGCGCTCGCGTTTCTGTTCGTCGTCGAAGTGCTGGAGCGCCGGCTTGATCAGGTCGCTGCGCGACACGATGCCCGTGATGCGCAGCGATTGTTCGTCGGCGACCACCGGCAGGCGTTCGAGGCCGAGCATCGCGAGGCGCGACGCGACGACGCGGCAGGTTTCATGCGCCAGCGCGACGGTCGGTGCGTGGTTGGCGAACGCGGCCGAGATCGGCGTGTCGGCGCCGGCCTGTGCGCGCTGCGCGTCGAGCGTCGCACGATCGACGAGGCCGAGCAGGCGGCCGTTCTGCACGACCGGGTACGCGCGGTGCGTCTGCTTCGCGCCGAAGTATTGCGTCTCGACGGTATCGAGCGTCGCTGTGCCGTCGATCGCGACGAGCCGATCGGCCGACGTCATCACTTCGCCGATATCGTGCCGCTCGAGCGGATCGACGCCGTATTCGCGATAGATGTGATAGCCGCGGCGCGCGATCTTTTCCGTCATGATCGAGCGCTTCATCACGATGGTCGCGAAGCCGTGCGCGACGAGCGTCGCCGCGAGCAGCGGCAACAGCGCATTGGCGTCGTGGGTGAGGCCGAAGGCGAACACGATCGCGGTGAGCGGGGCGCCGAGCGTCGCGCCCAGCGTCGCGGCCATGCACACGAGCGGCCACAGCACCGGATCGCCGCCAGGCAGTACCGGCGACAGCACAGTGCCGAGGCCGGCGCCGAGCATCAGCAGCGGGGCGAGCACACCGCCGGACGTGCCCGAGCCGAGTGCGATCACCCACATCACGGCCTTCACGATCAACAGCGCGAGCGCGATCTTCAGCGCGATGTGCTGATGCAGCAGGTCGCCGATCACGTCATAGCCGACGCCGAGCGCGCGCGGCTCGAGCCAGCCGCCGACGCCGATCACGATCGCGCCGAGCGCGGGCCACCACATCCAGTGCACGGGCAGCTTCGCGAAGGTGTCCTCGACGCGATAGAGCGCTGCCGACAGGCCGCACGCGAGCATGCCCGACAGCAGGCCCGCGACGATGCACGACAGCAGCGCGACGGGCGTCGGCGCGGCGGTCGTCAGCGGAAACAGCGGATCGACGCCGAAGAACACCGCGCGTGCGAAGCCTGCCACCGCGCACGCGAGCGCGACCGGCAGGAAACTGCGCGGACGCCATTCGAACAGCAGCAGTTCGACCGCGAGCAGCACGGCGGCCACCGGCGTGCCGAACACGGCCGTCATGCCGGCGGTCGCACCGGCGACGAGCAGCGTCTTGCGCTCGGCGGCGGTCACGTGCACGCATTGCGCGATCAGCGAGCCGAGCGCACCGCCCGTCATGATGATCGGGCCTTCGGCGCCGAACGGGCCGCCGCTGCCGATCACGACGCCGGACGACAGCGGCTTGAGGATCGCGACCTTCGGCGACATGCGGCTCTTGCCGAACAGGATCGCCTCGATCGCTTCAGGAATGCCGTGGCCGCGAATCTTCTCCGAACCGAAGCGCGCCATCAGGCCGACGATCAGCCCGCCGATCACCGGGACGGCGATCACCCATGCGCCGAGCGTGTTGTTCGCCGGCGAATGGTCGGCGAACGAGAACTGCCGGAAGAAGAACAGGTTCGTGAACAGGTGGATCAGGCTCAACAGCACGAACGCGGCAAGCGTGCTGAGCAGGCCGATCCCGGCGGCAAGCAACGCGATCCTGGGCAGGCGTTCGTTGGTCGAGAAATCGCGTTTGTGTGGTGCGTTCATCGGCGTGGCAAGGGCAAGGGTCAGTAATCGATCTCGGGAACCTGGAACGTGCCCTTGAGCGACTTCAGCTCGGCGCGATGCATGGCCGCGAGGCGGGCGAGCAGCGTTTCGCCGGCCTGTTCGAGGTGAACTTCGACCTGGCGGCGGTCGGCTTCGCTCGGCTTGCGCTTCACGAGCCCGAGCGCTTCGCAGCGCGTCACCAGCGCCACGACACCGTGATGCTGCGCCTGCAGGCGTTCCGCGAGCTCGCCAATGGTCGCCCATTCGCGATGCGGATAGCCCTTGATGTGCAGCAGCAGCAGGTATTGCAGTGGCGTCACGCCTTCGCTTTGCGCGGCGCGTTCGGAGAAGCGCTCGAAGCGGCGCATCTGGTAGCGGAACTCGGACAGTTGCTGGAAATCGCTTTTCGCGAGCGCGCGTCGGGTATCGTTCATCGAGGTCGGTCGGGCAGTCGGTTACGGTGGCGGTAAATATATCACAACATGATATAAATGACCGAAATCGGGCAGCTTGATCGCGTTCCGCGTTCCACAGGCGGTTACGTCGCGTGATGCGCGCTACGCGGCCTCGAGCATTTGGGTCTGCTGATAAAGGCCCGTGACGAGATCCGTCTGCGTAATGATGCCGACGAGCCGGTGCGACGCATCGACGACCGGAATATGGTGGTGGCCCGAATGCGTGAACAGCGGCACGAGCGCCGTGATCGGCATCGTTTCCGGCACCGATGCGACGTCGCGCGTCATCACGGACGCGACGCTCGCGGGTTGGCCGCCGAACGATTGTGGCAACCGGGCAGACAGGCGCTGCCACAGCGGAGTCGGACGGCGCAGCCGGCGCGTGAGGTCGGCGCGCGTGACGATGCCGGTCAGGCGGCCTTCGCCGTCGACGACGGGCAGCGCCTTCACGCGGTGACGGTCGAGCAGCGCGAGCGCGGCCGCGACCGACGTCGACGGCGCGACCTCGATCGCATGCTTCGTCATCAGGTCCGCGCACTTCAACTGGCCGAACGTGCGCGTATAAGCCTGCATTTCGGTTTCGCGCAGCAGCGCTTCGAGATCGTCCGGATCGATGTCGAGCCATTCGCTGCGGCGCTTCAGCACCGCGTCGAGGTCGCTGCGCGTGAAGCCGCCGCGCGCCGGTGCGGCGCCGCCGGCCTGCGGTTTCGCTTCGGGACGCACGCCGCCGTGCGGGTAGCGGTGCCCGGTCAGCGCGTGATAGACGAGCGCGGCCGACAGCAGGATCGCCGATTGCAGCGCGATCGGCTGCAGGACGAAGCCGAAGCCGAGCGAATGGATCGCCGGGCCGCCGACCACGGCCGTGAGCGCGACGGCGCCCGACGGCGGGTGCACGCAGCGCAGCGCGAACATGCCGCCGATCGCGCAGGCGATCGCGACCGCGGCGGCCGTGATCGGATCGGCGATCCATTGCGCGCACGCGACGCCGACCGTCGCCGCGACGAGATTGCCGCCGATGATCGACCACGGCTGCGCGAGCGGGCTCGCCGGCACCGCGAACAGCAGCACGGCCGACGCGCCCATCGGCGCGACGAGCAGCGGCACGAGGCCCGGCACGCCGGGCAGCAGCCGCATCGTGACGCCGACCATCGCAATGCCCACGAGCGCGCCGGTGCACGAGCGCAGGCGCTCGCGCCAGCCGAGCGTCATCGGATGGGGAATGAAGCTGTGCAGCCATTGCCGCAACGTGCGGCGCGACGGGGAGGAGCCTGACGACATGGGCGGTAAGCGGTAAAGATGCAACGCAGGGGCGCGGCGACCAGCGCGGAATTATATCGCGTTGTGATATAAATTGTCGGGCTGCCTCAGGCCGTTGCAGACGCGCGACGTGCAAGTCTTGCAAAGTCCTTTCATCGAATGGGAGCTTGCACGCGCGTAACCGCGCAAATTTGTCTGCAGCGGCGTACAATTCGGCGCAGTCAATTCCCCCCCGTCATGCCAGAACCCCGTCCGCGATGCCCGCTCTCCCGCCTTCTCCCCGGCACGGTGATCGATTCGACGTGGTTCGCGGCCGCGTTCCGTTGCCCCTCTGACGCGAGCGCCGCCGACGCCTCCCCACTGACTCTCCCCAAGCCAATTCAATGGACATGCTCGAAAACATGCGCCTGTTCGTGCGCGTCGTCGAAGCCGGCAGTTTTACTGCGGTCGCGAAGGAAATCGACGCGACCACCGCGCAGGTGTCGCGCGCGGTCTCGAACCTCGAAGCCCACGTACAGACGCGCCTGCTGCATCGCACGACCCGCCACCTCGGCCTGACCGAAAGCGGCGAGCGCTATTTCGAGCGCGCGAAATCGATCCTCGCGGAACTCGACTACGCGAACGCGGAGGCGCGCAACGCGCTGCTGCGGCCGAGCGGCAAGATGCGCATTCATGCAATGACGGGGCTCGGGCAGAGCCATGTCGTGTCGTCGATCGTGCGCTACCAGGCGGACAACCCCGACGTGTCGGTCGAGCTGACGCTGGCGCAGCGGATGCCGAATCTGGTCGAAGAGGGCTACGACGTGTCGATCGTGACGGCGTCGCAGTTGCCCGATTCCGGCTATGTCGCGCAGACCTGCGGCACGAGCTGCAGCGTGCTCGTCGCGTCGCGCGAATACCTGGCGCGGCACGGCACGCCGCAGACGCCCGACGAACTGCCGAACCACGTGTGCCTGCGCCTCGACACGCCCGCGTCGCCGGCCGGCGAATGGCGGCTCGAGCGCAGTGACGGCGAGGAGACCGTCTACGCGCTGCAGCCGGCGCCGTTCCAGGTCAACGTGCCGGACGCGCTGTGCGTCGCGGTGCGTGCGGGGCGCGGGATCGCATGCGTGGCGCTGTATACCGTGCTCGACGATATCCGCGCAGGGCGCCTGATCCGCGTGCTGCCCGAGTACCGGCTGCAGACGGTGAGCGTCTATGCCGTCTACGCGACGCGCCGCTATCTCGATGCGAAGATCCGCACCTTCCTCGATCACCTGCGCACGACGCTCACGCCGGCGCTGGAGAACGATCTGCGCGAACTCGACCGGCTGACGACGGAGCACATGCCGGGCGGCCGCCAGCCTGCGTGACGGCGCTGCGCGCCGCCGCGACGTTCATGCGGCCGGCGCGATGCGGATCCGCTCGAAGCGGCCCGCGAGCCATACGTACGCCGCAATGCCGATCAGCCCGTGCGCGGCGACGAACCACAATGCGCCGGCGAACGAACCCGTGCTGGCGACGAAGTAGCCGATCACGAGCGGCGTGACGATCCCGGCGATGTTGCCGAGACCGTTGAAGACGCCGCCGCTCAGCCCGACCATGCCTTCCGGCGCCGTGTCGGCGAGCACGGCCCAGCCGACCGCCGCGAGCCCCTTGCCGAAGAACGCGATCGTCATCAGCGCGATCACGACCGCGTTCGACGATGCGCCGTTCGCGAGCACGAGCAGCGTCGCCATCGCCATCCCCGCGACGAACGGCGTCTTGCGCGCCCTCGACGGATGCATGCCGCGCCGGATCAGCCAGTCCGACAGCACACCGCCGAGTACGCCGCCCGTGAAGCCGCAGATCGCCGGCAGCGCAGCGACCCAGCCGGCTTCCATGATCGTCATCCCGCGTCCCTTGATCAGATAGATCGGGAACCACGTGATGAAGAAATAGGTGAGGGCCGTGATGCAGTACTGGCCGATGTAGATTGCCCACAGGTTCCGGTGGCGGAACAGTTGCGACACGTCGTGCCACGACGCGCGCGGCCGCTCGCGCACGCGGTTCGCCTCGAGATCGACGGGCGCGCAGGTAGTCGCGCTCCGCGTCGGTCACGCGCGGGTGGCCGTGCGGCTCGCGATACCACGCGAACCACAGCGCGGCGAGCGCGATGCCGAGCAGCCCCATCCACAGGAACACGTGCTCCCAGCCGAGCGCATGCGTGAGCCATGCCATTGCCGGCGTAAACAGCACGACGGCCATGTATTGCGCGGAATTGAACAGCGCCGATGCGGTGCCGCGTTCGGCGGCCGGGAACCAGCATGCGACGATCCGCGAATTGGCCGGAAACGCCGGCGATTCGACGAGGCCGAGCATGAAGCGCATCACGAACAGCGCAAGCGTCGCGGCCGCGCCTTGCACGGCGAACCCGCCGACCGTGCCCTGCAGCATCGTGAATACCGACCACAGCAACAGGCTCAGGCCGTACACGCGTCGCGCGCCGAAGCGGTCGAGCAGCCAGCCGCCCGGAATCTGGCCGATCGCATAGGCCCACGCGAACGCCGAAAAGACGACGCCGAGCTGCACGGGCGTGAGCCCGAGGTCGTGCGCGACGCCGGTGCCGGCGATCGACATCGTCGCGCGATCCGCATAGTTGACGACGGTGACCGCGAAAATCAGCGCGAGGACCGCATAGCGGACGCGGCCGATCGTGCGCGACGCGGCGGGCGATGCGGCGACGGCGGCGCCGCTGGATCGATTGGACATGCGTGTCTCCTGGCCTCCGTCGTGCGGAGGCATCCGGTGTTGTAACGGAAGGGGCGGTGCCGCGCTCAGCGCGTGACGCTGGTCGGCGGGCGCTGGCCCGCGAAGCACGCGGCGAGGTTCGCGAGCACGAGGCGGCCCATTGCCTCGCGCGTTTCGTGCGTGGCGCTCGCGCGGTGCGGCTGCACGACGACGCGGTCGAGTTCGAGCAGCGCGGCCGGCACGTGCGGTTCGTTCGCGAACACGTCGAGACCGGCGCCGGCGATCGTGCCGTCGGCCAGCGCGTGCACCAGCGCGGTTTCGTCGACCAGCTTGCCGCGTGCCACATTGATCAGGAATCCTTTGGGGCCGAGCGCGGCGAGCACGTCGGCCGTCACGAGTACGTTGCCGTGATCGGCCGAGGCCGCGATCACGAGCACGTCGCTGTCGCGCGCGAGCGCGGCGAGGTCGGGCACGAAGCGATAGCCGCTGTCGCGATGCTCGCGCGGGCCGAAGTAACTGACGGGCATCCGGAACGCCTGCGCGCGCTGCGCGATCGCGCGTCCGACGCGGCCGAGCCCGACGATGCCGAGCCGCTTGCCCGTGACCTGCGTTGCGAGCGGCTGGGCCGTTTTGCCCCAGCGGCCGGCGCGCACGATCCGCTCGCCGGCGCCGAGGTCGCGCAGGGTCGTCAGGATCAGCCCCAGCGCCATGTCGGCGACGTCGTCGGTCAGCACGTCGGGCGTCGTCGTCACGTGGATGCCGCGCGCCCGGGCGCGATCGAGATCGACCGCATCGGTGCCGATGCCGTTGATCGCGACGATCTCGAGCGCGCCGAGCCGGTCCATCAGCGCGGCGGACAGGCCGTTCGCGCCGCCGGTCACGACACCGCGAATGCGCGGCGCCACGCGATCGAGCAGCGCGTCCGGTTGCTCGGCCGCGTACAGCCGGTGCACGGTGTAACGGGCGGACAGTTCGGCGTCGATGGTGTCGGGGAGCGGCTGGGTCAGCAGGATGTCGATGGTCATGAAGGTCTCGGTCGGCGTGCGCGGCGTGGGCCGCGCATCAGGTGGAACCGAGTATAGAAATCGCATCGATATCGGTCTAACATCAAAAGACTATCGATTGATTCAAGATTTGAATGATTGAACTGCACCAGCTTCGCTGCTTCGTCGCGGTTGCCGAAGAACTGCATTTCGGCCGTGCGGCCAGGCGGCTCTTCATGACCCAGCCGCCGCTCAGCCGGCAAATCCAGTTGCTCGAGCACGCGCTCGGCATCGCGCTGCTCGAGCGCAGCAGCCGGCAGGTCAGCCTGACCGCCGCGGGCGAGCGCTTCCTGCGCGACGCGCGGCACATCCTCGAATTCTCCGCGCGGGCCGAGCAGGCCGCGCAGCGCGTCGCGCATGGCGGGGCCGGGCGCATCACGCTCGGTTTCACGGCCGTCAGTGCGTACCGGATGATCCCGGTGCTGCTCGCGCACGCGGCGCATGCGTTGCCGGACGTCGACGTCGAATTGCGCGAGATGGTGTCGACCGTGCAGATCGACGCGCTCGCGTCGCGGATGCTCGACGCGGGTTTCGTGCGCCAGCGCGCCGCGCGCCAGCCGCTCGAATACCGGCTCGTGCAGCGCGAACCGATGCTCGTCGCGGTCGCGGAAGGCGCGCCGCTGGCGGCCTACGAGCAGATCGGCCCCGACGAGCTCGACCGGCAGCCGTTCATCGCGTATTCGCCGAACGAGGGCAAGTATTTCCACGACATGATCTCGGGGATGTTCGCGGGCGCCGGGCGGCTGCCGAACTACCTGCACTACGTCGGCCAGACGCATACGATCCTCGGCCTCGTGCGCGCGGGGCTCGGCGCGGCGCTGGTGCCGGCGTCGGCGCGCGAGCTTCATGTGGACGGCGTGGTGTTCCGGCCGCTGGCGGGCGTCAACGTGGCGGCCGAGCTGTATCTCGCATGGCGCGCGGACAACGACAATCCGGCGCTGCCGGTGTTCAACGCGATGGTCGAGCGGTTTCTGACCGAGAGCACGGACGATCCGGGCGTTTAGGGGGCTTGCCGCCGTGCTCGCGCGCGGCCATTCGGCGCGCTGCGTGTGGGGCAGCAACTGGCCGCATCCGAACGCATCGCCGTTGACTGACGACGCGCGCCTGCTCGGCTGGCTGCACGATTGCACGGTCGACGATGCGGTTGTCCGCGCGATTCTGGTCGACAACGCGGCTGCGCTCTATGGATTTCATGCGGACACGCGGCGCGAAACCGCCATGTAACGCGCGGTCGATCCGGAAGCATCTTGCGATTGCGGCCGGGTAGCCGCGGCGTGAAGCGAAGGAAGGGGAAGGGACTTGAAGAGGTGCACGCGGCCCGGCGGCGAGCAACCGCCGGGCCGCGCGCATCGGGACGTCAGTGAGTGATCGACAGGAACAGATAAGCGGCGAACAGCGCCAGATGCACGACGCCGTGCAGCACCGTCGTGCGCCCCTGGCTCAGCGTGAGCGTGCTGACCAGCAGCGTGAGCGCGAGCAGGACCGTTTCCATCGCGCCGATCCCGAGCGTGAGCGGCTGGTCGACCCAGATGAACACGGCCGCGACGGTCGGGATCGTGAGCCCGATGCTCGCGAGCGCCGAACCGAGCGCGAGGTTCATGCTGGTCTGCAGGCGGTTCGCCCGCGCGGCGGTGACGGCCGCGAGCCCTTCCGGCAGCAGGACGAGCGCGGCGATCACGATACCGACCGCGGCTTCGGGCGCGCCGAGCTTCAGCACCGCATGCTCGACGGCCGGCGACAGCAGCTTCGCGAGCAGCACGACCGCGACGAGACTCGCGAACAGCAGCACCATGCTGATGACCGCGGTGCGATTGGTCGGCGCGGCCGCATGCACCGCTTCGTCCGCGCTGTCGTGCGCGGCGAGGAAGTAGTCGCGGTGGCGCACGGTCTGCACGAACACGAATGCGCCGTACAGCACCAGCGACGCGACGCCGGCGAACGCGAGCTGCGATTTCGAGAAGAACGGGCCCGGCGCGGCGCTCAGGTAGTTCGGCATCACGAGCGACAGCACCGACAGCGACGCGAGCACCGCGAGCGCCTTGCTCGCGCCGCGCCCCTGGAAGTCCTGCTCGCCGTGCTTCCATGCACCGACCAGCAGGCAGATGCCGACGATGCCGTTACAGATGATCATCACGGCGGCGAACACGGTGTCGCGGGCGAGGCCCGATTTCTCGGGGCCCGCGCCGAGCATCACCGAAACGATCAGCGCGACTTCGATGACGGTCACGGCGACCGCGAGCACGAGCGTGCCGAACGGTTCGCCGACGCGGTGCGCGACGACTTCCGCATGGTGGACGGCGGCGAACACGGCGCCGGCGAGCGCAGCGGCGAACACCGCGATGACGAGGCCTTCGGCCGGCACGACGCGCGACAGCGCGAGTACCAGCCACGCGGCAAGCGGGGCCCAGAGGGTCCAGCGCGGGAGCTGGTTGGACGAGAGCGGCATGAGGGTTTCCTTATGCGAGTGGCGGCGCGCGACGCGCCGTCACGGGTTGACGAAGCCCGGCCGTACTATCCGCCGAACGAGGACGATGAAACTGAAGGGGGGCAGCACGCAACGGCGCTGCCCTGGGTTCGCTGCCGCGAGGCGGCGAGGGGCGCGGGCGGGCCGAAGCCCGTCGCGGGATGAAACGGTTCGATGCGGTTGCCCGCGGACGGCGAGACAAGCACGCGGGGCGATGCGCAGACCGGAGACTCGATTCGACCCCGAAAGGGGCCGATGGACGGCGGTGACGACGCGACACGCGTTTCCCCCTGGAATCCGGCAATTTGTCGAATTTTATCAGGCGTTCGGGGGTCACTATCTCATATTCGAACCATTACGTTGACCTTTCGGTTTACAAAAAGTGCCCCGATCCGTCGATTTTTTTGTCGTTGCAGCTTCCGTAACGGTCTCTTGCACGACACATTCGGGCTCGCCCTGACATAAATCTACCGACCGGTCGGTTTATAATCGCTCGCACTTCCACTTCATGACGGATCGCAAGCGATGGCTGTTTCCTCTGCACATTCGGTGAACTCGGGCGCGCTGGCGCCGTCGGCCGTCGTCGGCGTGATCGGCGCCGGCGCGATGGGCGCGGGCATTGCGCAGGTCGCGGCGGCGGCCGGCCATGCGGTGCTGCTGTACGACCTGAACGAAGCAGCCTGCGACAAGGCGCTGGCCGGCATCCGCGCGCAGTTCGCGCGGCTGGCGGAGAAGGGCCGGCTCGAACCGGCGCAGGCCGACGCGGCCGGCAACCGGATCCGCGCGGTGCGCGCGCTGGCCGATTTCGCGGGCGCCGCGCTGATCGTCGAGGCGGCGGCCGAACGGCTCGACGTGAAGCGCGAGATCTTCGCGACCCTCGAACGTCATGTCGACGACGCATGCGTGCTGGCGACCAACACCTCGTCGATCTCGATCACGTCGATCGCGGCCGGGCTGCGCGTGCCGCAGCGCGTCGCCGGCCTGCATTTCTTCAACCCGGCGCCGCTGATGGCGCTCGTCGAGGTGGTCAGCGGGCTCGCGACCGCGCCCGAGATCGCCCAGGTGCTTCATGCGACCGCCGCCGCGTGGGGCAAGCAACCGGTGATGGCGAAATCGACGCCGGGCTTCATCGTGAACCGCGTCGCGCGGCCGTATTACGCGGAGGCGCTGCGCGTGCTGAACGAGCAGGGCGCCGCGCCGGCATCGATCGACGCGGTGATGCGCGAGGCCGGCGGCTTCCGGATGGGGCCGTTCGAGCTGATGGACCTGATCGGCCATGACGTGAACTTCGCGGTGACCGAGTCGGTGTTCCGCGCGTACTTCAACGATCCGCGCTACACGCCGTCGCTGATCCAGCAGGAACTCGTGAACGCGGGCTTCCTCGGGCGCAAGTCCGGGCGTGGCTTCTATTCGTATGCGGACGGCGCGCCGCCGCCCGGCCCCGATCTCGAAGCGCCGCGCGCCGCGCCGGCCGACGTCGTGCTGTTTGCGCAGGACGGCCCGGCCGCCGCGCTGCACGCACGCTTCGCCGCGCGTATCGAAGGCGTCCGGCACGCCGGCGCGCAGCCGGACGACCTGCTCGCCACGGCCGGCCGCGCGTCGATCGCGCTGACCGACGGCCGGACGGCCAGCGTGCGCGCCGCGCAAACGGGCGTGGCGGATCTCGTGCTCGTCGATCTCGCGCGCGATTACGCGCAGGCCGGACTCGTCGCGCTGACGCGCGCGCTCCAGTGCAGCGACGCGGCGTATGCCGACGCGGTCGGCCTGTTCCAGCAGGCGGGTTTTCGCGTCGTCGGCGTCGCGGACGTGCCGGGGATGGTCGCGATGCGCACCGTCGCGATGCTCGCGAACGAAGCGGCCGATACGGTCAACCAGGGCGTGTGCTCGCCGGCCGATCTCGATCTCGCGATGGAGAAGGGCGTGAACTACCCGTGCGGCCCGCTCGCGTGGGCCGATGCGATCGGCATCGGCCGCGTGCATCGCGTGCTGTCGAACCTGGCGGCGAGCTACGGCGAGGACCGCTATCGCGTGTCGCCGCGCCTCGCCGCGCTGCATGCGGCCGGCCGCACGTTCCGGTCATGACCGCCTTGTCACCTCGAACACGACAACGCCATCACTCCATTGGAGGAGCCCCCGATGACTCACCCGACGCATCCCGCCGCCGCCCTCGAGCCGATCGAGACCGCCAGCCGCGACGAACTGCAGGCGCTGCAGCTCGAGCGCCTGAAGTGGTCGCTGCGCCACGCGTACGACAACGTCCCGCACTATCGGCGCACGTTCGATGCGGCGGGCGTGCATCCGGACGACCTGAAGTCGCTCGCCGATCTCGCGATATTCCCGTTCTCGACCAAGCACGACCTGCGCGACAACTATCCGTTCGGCCTCTTCGCGGTGCCGCGCGAGCAGGTCGTGCGCGTGCATGCATCGAGCGGCACGACCGGCAAGCCGACGGTGGTCGGCTACACGGCGCGCGACATCGATACGTGGGCGAACGTGACCGCGCGCTCGATCCGTGCGGCCGGCGGCCGTCCGGGCGATACGCTGCACAACGCGTTCGGCTATGGCCTCTTCACCGGTGGTCTGGGGATTCACTACGGCGCGGAGCGGCTCGGCTGCATGGTCGTGCCGATGTCCGGCGGGCAGACCGAGAAGCAGGTGCAGCTGATTCGCGATTTCGAGCCGAAGATCATCCTCGTCACGCCGTCGTACATGCTGAACCTGATCGATGAGATGGTGCGGCAGGGGATGGACCCGGCCGAATCGTCGCTGACGATCGGCATCTTCGGCGCCGAGCCGTGGACGCAGGCGCTGCGCGACGAAGTGGAGACGCGCGTGGGCATCGACGCGCTCGACATCTACGGGCTGTCGGAAGTGATGGGCCCGGGCGTCGCGTGCGAATGCGTCGAGACGAAGGACGGCCCGGTGATCTGGGAAGACCATTTCTACCCGGAGATCATCGACCCCGTCACCGGCGAAGTGCTGCCCGACGGCAGCCAGGGCGAGCTCGTGTTCACGTCGCTGACGAAGGAGGCGATGCCGGTGATCCGCTACCGCACGCGCGACCTCACCGCGCTGCTGCCGCCGACCGCGCGTGCGATGCGCCGGCTCGCGAAGATCACGGGCCGCTCCGACGACATGCTGATCGTGCGCGGCGTGAACGTGTTCCCGAGCCAGATCGAGGAGATCGTCGTCGCGCTACCGCAGTTGTCGGGCCAGTTCCAGATCACGCTGTCGCGCGACGGTCACATGGACCGGCTCGACCTCGCGGTCGAGTTGCGCTCCGAGGCGGCGGCCTCCGTCACCGACGGCGATCGCGCGGCGCTCGCGCGCGAGCTGCAGCACCGGATCAAGACGATGGTCGGCGTGTCGTCCGGCGTGACGGTGCTGTCGGCCGGCGGCATCCCCGCGACCGCGACCGGCAAGGCGCGGCGCGTGATCGACCGCCGCCAGGCCGCGTGATTTCGATGTGTGCCGTTCTACCCGAGGAAACCTGTTCGATGGATGGATTGAAGACCCTGGCCGTGACGGTCGATGCGCGCGGCATCGCGACCGTCGCGCTGCAGCGCGGCGACGTGCTGAACGCGTTCGACGAGACGATGATCGCGGAGCTCACCGACGCGTTCACGACGCTCGGCCGGCGCGACGACGTGCGCGCGATCGTGCTGCGTTCGGATGGTCGCGCATTTTGCGCGGGCGCCGACCTGCAGTGGATGCAGCGCGCGAGCGCGAACGACGCGGCCGCGAACCTGCGCGACGCCGAGCGGTTCGCCGCGATGATGCGCGCGATCCGGCAATGCCCGAAACCGACGGTCGCACGCGTGCAGGGCCACGCGTTCGGCGGCGGCGTGGGCCTGTGCGCGGCCTGCGACATCGTGATTGCGAGCGACCACGCGCGCTTTTCGGTCAGCGAGGCGCGTTTCGGAATCCTGCCGGCCGTGATCGGCCCGCATCTGGTCGAGGCGGTCGGTCAGCGCCAGGCGCGCCGGCTCGCGCTGACCGCGACGCAGCTCGCGGCCGCCGAAGCCGTCGCGATCGGCCTGATCCATCAGGCCGTGCCGCTCGATGCGCTCGACGACACGCTCGAGCGGACGC
This sequence comes from Burkholderia sp. BCC0397, assembly GCF_902832865.1. NCBI lineage: Bacteria > Pseudomonadati > Pseudomonadota > Betaproteobacteria > Burkholderiales > Burkholderiaceae > Burkholderia > Burkholderia sp. BCC0397. The sequence goes on from NZ_CADFDL010000006.1 coordinate 26,457, forward strand.
TCGCGGAACTGGGCCGCAACGGCCCGCACGCGCTGATGGAGATCAAGCGCTTTTTCGACGCGATCGGCGAGTATCCGCCGTCGGACGAACGCGCGGCGTTCACCGCGCAGACGATCTCCCGCGTGCGGGCGACGCCGGAAGCGAAGGAAGGCTTCGCGGCCTTCTTCGCGAAGCGGCCGCCGGCCTGGGAGACGGGCGCCGAATAAGGCTGCATGGCGAAGATCGAAGGCGATCGACGGCGAAACCGGCCCGGCCGCATTTTGCGTCTCGGGCGCGAGCGCTTGCACTACAATGCGTGACCTCCGGCGCGCTGCCGGCCCCGCCCCGACCGATGCTTCGCACGATGATCGTCAACCGCCTTGTCTCCGAGATCCTGTTCGGCTTTACCGGCCTGATCGGCATCATCAATCCGATCGGTATCGCGTTCCTGTTTCTCGAACGGACCGAGTCGCTCACCGCGCACGAACGGGATCTGCTCGCGAGGAAGGTCGCGTTCAATGCGTTCGTCGTGCTGATGGTCGCGTTCTTCGCCGGCACGCCGGTGCTGCATTTCTTCGGGATCTCGATGGAAGCGCTGCGGATCGGCGGCGGCTTCGCGGTGGCCGTGGCCGGCTGGCAGATGCTGAACGAACCGGACGGGCCGGGCGGCGGCGACACGCCGGTCAAGCCGATCGACGCGAACGCGATCATGACGCGCGCGTTCTTCCCGTTGACGGTGCCGCTGACGGTCGGCCCCGGCTCGATCGCGACCGCGATCGCGCTGAACGCGAACCGCACGCACAAGCTGTCGGAATTCATGCTGTCGAGCATCGTGTCGATCGCCGTATCCGTGCTCGTCGCGCTCGTGATCTGGCAGGTCTACAGCCGCTCCGCGCTGCTCGCGCGCTACCTCGGCAGCGAAGGGACCAAGGTCGCGAAGCGCGTGTCGGCGTTCCTGCTGCTGTGCATCGGCGTGCAGATCATGCTGACCGGTTTCTCCGCGTTCCTGCAGCCGCTCGCCGACCAGGTCAAGTAACCGGGCCTTCGGTTCGTCCTTTAAGGTTCAACCTTTCACGCAGCCTGCACGCGGCGCGCGCTCATACGCGTTCGCGGCATGCGGGATACCATGCGACGTCTGGCGGATGCGCGGCGCGCATCCGGCCGCAACCCCAACTCGAGTGGCGAGGCGTGCAATGGAATACGTGAAATTCGGATCGACCGGGCTGGACGTGTCGAAGCTGGTGCTGGGCTGCATGACGTTCGGCGAGCCGTTGCGCGGCACGCACCCGTGGACGCTGCCGGAAGCGGAAAGCCGCCCGATCATCCAGCGCGCGGTCGAGGCCGGCATCAACTTCTTCGACACCGCGAACATGTATTCGGACGGCACGTCGGAGGAGATCGTCGGCCGCGCGCTGCGCGATTTCACGAAGCGCGACGACGTCGTGATCGCGACGAAGGTGTTCTACCGGATGCGGCCGGGGCCGAACGGCGCCGGCCTGTCGCGCAAGGCGATCATGACCGACATCGACCAGAGCCTGAAGCGGCTCGGCACCGACTACGTCGACCTCTACCAGATTCACCGCTGGGACTACGGCACGCCGATCGAGGAGACGCTCGAGGCGCTGCACGACGTCGTGAAGGCCGGCAAGGCGCGCTATATCGGCGCCTCGTCGATGTTCGCGTGGCAGTTCGCGAAGGCGCTGCATACGTCGAAGCAGAACGGCTGGACCCGCTTCGTCAGCATGCAGAACCACCTGAACCTGCTGTATCGGGAAGAAGAGCGCGAAATGCTGCCGCTGTGCGAGGACGAAGGCATCGCGGTGATTCCGTGGAGCCCGCTCGCACGCGGGCGCCTGACGCGCAACTGGGACGAATCGTCGGAACGGCAGCAGAAGGACGACGTCGGCCAGCGGCTGTACGACGCGACGGCCGACGCCGACAAGGCGGTCGTCGAGGCCGTCGCGGCGATCGCCGCCGCGCGCAACGTGCCGCGGGCGCAGGTCGCGCTGGCGTGGGTGGCGCAGAAACGCGGCGTGACCGCGCCGATCGTCGGCATTTCGAAGCCGCAGCAACTGGACGATGCGCTCGGCGCGCTCGCGCTGAAGCTGACCGACGACGAAATCGCCACGCTCGAACGCCCGTACGTGCCGCACGCGGTGGCCGGGTTCAACTGAGCGGCAGCGCGGGCGGCGCCGGCGCCGCGATCAGCGCGCGGCGTCGAGCATCGGGTAGGTGAACAGGCCGAAATGGACGATGTTCAGCCCCGCATGCGCGAGTGCGGCGGCGAGCAGGCCGCCGCGCCGCCACGCGAGTCCGTAGCCGACGCCGGCCACCGTGCCGAGCACGATCCATTGCCAGCCGGCCGCTGCGTGCGCGGCGCCGAACAGCACCGCGCCGGCCGCGAGCGCGACCCACGGGCCCCACGAGTAGGCGCGTAACACGCGGGTCAGCCCGCCTTGCACGTAGCCGCGGAACAGCGCTTCCTCGGCGAGCGTCACCAGCAACAGGTTGTTTACGAGCCATAGCCAGCCGGACGGCGGCCATTTGGGCGCCCAGCCGACCATCCCGAACGCGAGCGCGCCGGCTAGACACGCGGCGGCCGTGGCGACGGCCGCCACCACGCCGGTGCGCAGCGCGCGCGACAGCGCGACGTCCGGGGCGACCCACGGCAGCGCCCACAGCAGCCACAGGCCGACGAGCGGCTTGTCGAAATTCAGGTACATCGTGAACGGCACGGCGTCCGGCGTGAAGCGGGTCGGGGCGATCACGCGTGGATTGTGGAAGCCGGGAATCAGGTGCAGGCTCAGCGCGATCGCGAGCGCGGCAAAGACGAGGTGCGCGGCGATGCGCACCGCGAGCGGGCGCGCGGGCAACACGCCCCAGCCGGCCGCGATCAGCAGCGCGAACGGCGCCAGCGTGACCGGCGCAAGCTGGCCGAACGCCAGGGCGCCCGCATAGCCGAGCGCGGCGAGGCCGATGCTCAGGCCGTGCAGCGGGCGATGCCACGCGAAGGCGGCGGCCGCGAACAGGGCGAGCCAGATCGTGGCGCACGGAAGGAGCGAAAGGGACATGACGGGAAACGGATGGGCGGACGAGACGCCGCGCATCATACAGCAGGTGCGGTGACACGCCGCCGGGCAGCCGGCCCGCCGCGTGTCAGCGGCCGGCGGTTTCGGTGACGCCGCTGCGGCCCGGGATGTCGACGCTGTTGCGCACGCGCATCCGCCGCCGGTACCAGAACGTCCACATCAGCAGGCAGCCGAACACCGTGTAGCCCATGACCGGCGACACGACCAGCACGCGCTCGACCGGCCAGCTGACGACCATCCACCAGCGCAGCAGCATCTCGATCGTCATGATGGCGCCCCACACGAACGTCATCAGCCGCAGCATCTGCCGCAGGCCCGGCTGCGCGTCCCAGACGGCTTCGAAGTGTGCGGCGCCGCCGTCCATCTCGCGGGCCACGGTGGCGCGGGCCAGATAGTAGATCAGTGGGCGTTCGCGAAACAGCGACAGCAGGAACACGACGCCGATCGTGCCCGACCCGATCGATTCGCGCATCAGCAGCGTGCGCGGACTGCCGCCGAACGCCATCCCGACGATCGACAGCGTGATGCCGAGCAGCACGATGGCCGCCACCGCGTCGACGCGGCGCGAGCGGATGAATTCGACGATCGACCAGATGATCGGCGGAACCGCCGACGCGTACAGCGCGCCGGTTTCGCCGAAATACGGACGCGCGACCCGATAGGCCACCCAGGGCAGCACGAGGTTGACGAAGAGTTCGAGAATCAGTCCGGCTCGCGGTTTCACGGTGCGCCATTCCACGCAGGTCGGGGCGGACGCGCGAAAGGCGTCGTTGTCCCCGGTTGCCCCGAAAAGGGTTCGGTCCAGTATATCGAAGAATCGTGCCGAGTTTGGGATGACGAATGTTTCGGCATGCCGCATCCGGATGGAACGCGACATGGCGGCTGCTTCGGATGGGGACGACAGGGGGAAGGGTGGCACAGGCAGGCGCGCCGCCCCGCCCCCCGCACGGGCGACGCTCGACGGCGAGGAGGCGAGGCGGCGGCCTGCGCGGCGCGGCGTGAATCGATGCCGCGGCCGCGCGTGTGCGCTCAGGAGACGGCCGGCTGGACGATGATCTTCACGTTGCGGTCCTTGTGGTTGACCAGTTCCTCGAAGCCCTGCGCGACGATGTCGCCGAGCGCGATGCGCCCGGTGATGAGCGGCTGCACGTCGATGCGGCCGTCCGCGATGAAGCGGATCACGTCCGCGAATTCGCCGTTGTACGCGAGCGAGCCGATCACTTCCTTTTCGGTCGACACGATGTCGAAGAAGTTGAACGATGTCGGTTCCTCGAAGATGCCGACCATCACCGACTTGCCGGCCTTGCGGATCACGTCGATCGCGAGCTTCGCGGTGGCCGTGTGCCCGATGCACTCGAACGACACGTCGGCGCCGTAGCCGCCGGTCAGCGCTCGGACTTCGGTGATCGCGTCGGACGTCTTCGGATCGATGACGATGCTCGCGCCGACTTCCAGCGCCTTCTGCTTGCGCGCGGCCGACATCTCCAGCGCGATCACGCGCCCGGCGCCCGCCGCCTTCGCGCACATGATCGTGCACAGGCCGATCGTGCCCGCGCCGACCACGACGACGGTCTGCCCGACGATATTGCCCGCCTTCTTCACCGCATGCAGCCCGACCGCGAGCGGTTCGATCAGCGCGCCGGCCTCGGTCGGGAAATTGTCGGGCAGCTTGTACAGCAATTCGGCCGGCACGTTCACGTATTCGGCGAACGCGCCGTTGTTCATCAGCCCGGTGAACGCGAGGTTCTCGCAGATGTTGTACAGCCCGTGCCGGCAATACCAGCAGGTGCCGCAATGCTGGCACGCGTCGGCCGTCACGCGGTCGCCGACCGCGAAGCCCGACACGCCCGCGCCGAGCTCGGCGATCTCGCCGCTGAACTCGTGGCCGAGGATGCACTGGCCCTTCAGGCCGGTCAGCGGATGCGGCGCGTCGACCGGGATGAACACCGGCCCGGCGACGTATTCGTGCAGGTCGGAGCCGCAGATGCCGCACCAGTGTACGCGGATCGTGACCCAGCCTGCGGGCGGGCGCGCCGGAACGGGAACCTGTTCGACGCGGATGTCGTGGCGGCCATGCCAGACGGCGGCCTTCATGCTGGGGGTGGGGATCGATACCGGTGTACTCACGTTGCTGTCTCCGTCAGGTTGTCGTCGGGCGCGCGGCAACGCTGCCGGTGTGCCCGTCGCGCGATTGCGCGATCGACCGGTATGCAGGAACGGGGCCAGCGTGAATCGGGGCGGTGCGAGGCGGTCGGAAAGTGCGCGTTGAGTGCGTTGCACTATTCCGCTTTCCATTGACCGGAAAAGGTTGGGAGCGAATGGCGTGTCGAATTTGCTGCGATAGCGCTACGACGAATCGAGTGAGACGCCGGGACGTTCGTCTCAGCGTAATGAGACGAATCGCGAGACGAACCGCAACGGGCGATGTTGCTCGATCCGCGTTCAGGCGATCACTTCGTAGTCCACGGCGACCGCGGCGAGCCGCGTGAATCCGGCGGCGCGGTATGCCTTGCGGGCCGAAAGGCACGTTCGCAAGCCCGTTATTAGCGTGAAGAGGCCCTAAACCAGGATGCCGTCGCGTGTTGCGCCGGCCATTGCCGCCATCGCCGAAACGGATCGTTGCACGCGTTACCCCTTTACTTGAAGTTAACTTCAATTTGTATCATGTGCGGCAGTCCGATTGCGGCCGCGTGAGACATCCCGTTGCACGCGGCCGCTTCAACGGAGGTGAAGATGACCGAAGCGCCTGTCGCGGCCGATGCCGCCGCGCTGCCGTCGCGCAGCTACCGGGCCGCCATCGCGAACGTCGTGCTGGCGAGCATCGTGTCGGCGCTGCACGTCGGCAAGGCGACGATCGCATTGCCGTCGCTGCAGCACGAATTCGGCGGCTCGCTCGCGTCGCTGAGCGGGATCATGTCGGTGTTTCCGTTCGTCGGCGTGTTCGGCGGGATCGCCGCCGGCCTGCTGGTGCGGCGCTGGGGCGACCGGCGGCTGCTGGTGACGGGCCTCGTCATCCTCGGCTTGTCGAGCCTCGCCGGCGCATGGGCAGGCAGCTTCGCGCTGCTGCTGGCCACGCGCTTCGCGGAAGGGCTCGGGTTCGTGATCGTGGTGGTCGCCGCGCCGGCCGTGCTGAACCGCGTGACGCCGCCCGAGCGGCGCAATCTCGCGTTCGGCCTGTGGAGCACCTTCATGCCGGCCGGCATGGCGCTGTCGATGCTGGTCGGGCCGCTGCTCGGCGGCTGGCGCAACGGCTGGCTCGCGGCCGCGGCGCTGACGCTCGTCGCCGCAGCCGCGGTGCCGGTCACGACGTCGGCCGACGCACCGTCGCGGCAGGCGGGGGCGACGCGCATCGGGCCCGCGCTGCGCAACGTGCTCGCGGCGCGCTCGACCACGCTCCTCGCACTGGGTTTCGCGACCTACAACGTGCAGTTCTTCGCGGTGGTGACGTTCCTGCCGGTGTTCCTGATGCAGCGCCTCGGCGTCGCCGTTGGCGCGGCGGGGCTGATCAGCGCGGCGATCGTCGCCGCGTGCGTGATCGGCAACCTGACGGCCGGCTGGCTGCTGTCGCGCGGGGCGCGACCGGGGCTCGTGATGGCCGCGACGTCGGTTGCGATCGGCGCGGCGGGCGCGGGCCTTTTCAGCGCGGCGACGCCCGCGCCGCTCGCGGTCGCGCTCGGGTTCGCGTTCTCGGCCATGGCCGGGATGCTGCCCGCGACGATCCTCGCGTGCGCGCCGGGTTCCGCACCGTCGCCGTCGCTGGCGCCGCTCAGCATCGGCTGGGTCGTGCAGGGCAACTATCTCGGCCAGGTGATCGGGCCGCTGGCGATCGGCGCGATCGTCGGCGCGTTCGGCTGGTCGGGCGGCATCGGGCTGATGCTCGCGGCGGCCGTCGCCGGCGCGGCGATCGGCCTGTTCCTGCTGCGCGAACCGATGGGCCGGCGCTGAGCGCGGCGCCGGCGTCGTTCAACCTGCACGGAAATCCGTCAAGCATGCTCAACACCATGGAAAGCCCGATCTGCGAAGAAGACCTGTCGTGCGACGTGTCCGCGTCCGCGCCCGGCGAAGACGATGCGATGCCGTCGCGCGGCAGCGTGGTCGCGCATCCGCTCGTGACGATCGGCCGTGCGCCGATTCCGGAGCACGCGACGGCCGCGGCGTCGCCGTTGCGCCCGCAACTGTTCGTCACGGTGCTGGAGGTGGGCGACAACGGGCTGCTGGTGCGATGGGTCGAGAGCGGCCGGTGTCATTACGGCGAGCAACGCTGGCGCTTGCGCGTCGCGTTGCAGCCCGGTCGCTGCGCGCTGTCGGGGCAGCCGATCGAGCCGGGCGAACCGGTGTTCCGGCCGGTGCGGCGGCCCGTGCCGGCCAATGGCGACGAGATGATCTGCCCGGCAGCGGTGCCGGGCGCGGCCGGTGCGGCGTGCGACGACGTGCCGGAGGACGGCGACGCACGCCATCCGGCCGATGTTCATGGCTGAACATCGGCCGTCGGGGGGACGACGTTACTTCTTCAGATCGTGCCGGTACTGGATGAAACCGGCGTTGTTCGCGAGCTTGTCGTACAGCGCGCGTGCGGTCGTGTTGGTCTCGTGCGTGAGCCAGTACACGCGGCTCGCGCCGGCTTCGCGGGCCCGTTCGTAGACGGCCTCGATCAGCGCGCCGCCCGCGCCTTGCCCGCGCGCGTCGGGCGCCGTGTACAGATCCTGCAGGTAGCAGTACGGCCCTTCGGTCCAGCACGAGCGGTGGTAGATCGCATGCACGATCCCGACCAGCGCACCCGACGCGTCGAACGCGCCGAGCACGAACATCGGCTCGTCCGGATCCATCAGGCGCGCCCAGGTCGTCGCGAACACCGCGTCGCTCAGCGCGGTGTCATAGAACTTCTGGTAACCCTGCCACAGCGGACGCCACGCGGCTTCGTCGGCGGCGACGAGCGGGCGCACCGTGACGCGCGTTGCGTCGTTTGCGCGGCTGGCGGCGTCGCGCGCGCTGGCCTGCGCGTGGCGGATCGCGGTGAGCGACTGGCGCTGTTCGCCCTGCGCGTCGAAGTTCTCCGGTGCGAGCCACGCGTCGAACGCGGCGCGGACCTCCGGCCATTCGCCGTCGATGATCGAGAACCACGCGGTGTCGCGATTGCGGCCGCGGTAGATGATCGCCTGCCGGAACGTGCCTTCGTAGCGGAAGCCGAGCCGCGCAGCCGCCTTGCGCGACGGCGCGTTCAGGTCGTCGCACTTCCATTCGTAGCGCCGGTAGCCGAGCGTGTCGAACGCGTATTTCATCAGCAGGAACTGCGCTTCGGTCGACACCGGCGTGCGCTTGAGCAGCGGCGAGAACGTGACGGAGCCGACCTCGATCACGCTGTTGGCCGGATCGATGCGCATCAGCGCGAGCGTGCCGACCGCGCGGCCCGTGGCGCGGTCGATCACCGTGTAGTGCAGCGGATCGGTGCTCGCCTGTGCGCCGCGCGCGTAGTCGCGGTAGCTGGACGCGTCGGCGTACGGGCCGTGCGCGAGATAGGTCCAGTCGCTGCCGTCGGGCGCCTGTGCGTAGGCGGCGTGCAGGTCGGCCGCGTGGCGCTCGGCGTCGAGCGGTTCGAGCCGGCAGTAACGGCCTTCGAGCACGATGCGCTCGGGGCGCGGACGCGCGGACCAGTCGGGAACGGGTTGGCCGATGGGCTGCTGGAAAGCGTTGGTGAGCGTGGGCAAGGTCGATCTCGCTTCGGTTGGCGGCCGGCGACATGCCGGCATGCAGACGATCGTAGTCCCGGCGAGGTACCATGAGAAGCGCCAGCGAACGGTAAATTTATGGTGCCACGATCGGTGGCCGTCAGCCGTCAGCCGTCAGCCGTCAGCCGTCAGCCGTCAGCCGTCAGCCGTCAGCCGCTCACGGTACGCCACTTACCGTACGTCCCGTTTCGACCTCTCACGCTGCGATGTTCCGATGACGACTGCCTTTCCTTCCTGCGCCGCGCCGTTGCTGCCGCTCGATGCGCCGCTGGCGCGTACGCCTGGCGCCCCGTCGCTGCAGCGCCAGTTGCTGCGTCGCGTGCGCGACGCGATTCTCGGCGGCGCGATGCCGGCCGGCACGCGGCTGCCCGGCACGCGCGCGCTGGCCGAAACGCTCGGCGTGTCGCGCAATACGACGGCCGCCGTGTACGAGCAGCTCGTCGCCGAAGGCTTCTTGCAGTCGGATCGTCGCGGCACGCGGGTCGTTGGGCTGTCGCGGCCCGCGCCGCCGCGCCGGCGTGCCGCGCCGCCGGCCGTCGCGCAGCGGCTCGGCCGGATTCGCTCGAGCCTCGTCGGCACCGGCGAATCGGAAGGCTTCCGGCCGGGCGTGCCCGCGCTGTCGCATTTCCCGGTGGACGCGTGGCGGCACGCGATCGACCGCGCGCTGCGTCGCGCCGGCCGCGACCTGCTGGCGTACGGCGATCCGCTCGGTGAGCCCGCGTTACGCGAATCGATCGCGCGCCACCTGGCCGTCACGCGCGGCGTGCGCTGCGATCCCGAGCAGATCGTGATCACGGAGGGCGCGCAGGGGGCGATCGCGCTGTGCGCGCAGTTGCTGACGAATCCGGGCGATACGGTGTGGGTCGAGGAGCCCGGCTATCGCGGCGCGCGCACTGCGATGCAGGCGGCCGACCTCGACGTCGTGCCGATGCCGGTCGACGCGGAAGGGCTGCGCGCGGAACCGGACGACTGGCGCGAGCGGCCGCCGCGCCTCGTCTACACGACGCCGTCGAACCAGTTCCCGACCGGCGCCGTGCTGTCGATCTCGCGCCGGCTCGCGCTGATCGATGCGGCGCGCCGCCATCGCGCGTGGATCATCGAGGACGACTACGACAGCGAATTCCGTCACACCGGCGAGCCGATCGGCGCGATGCACGGGCTCGCGCCCGATTCGCCGGTCGTCTATCTCGGCTCGTTCAGCAAGACGATGTTTCCGGCGCTGCGGATCGGTTTTCTCGTGCTGCCCGACGCGTTGCTGGCCGCCGTGCGGCCGGCGCTGCCGGAGATGCTGCGCGGCGGGACGCGCCACGTGCAGCTCGCGCTGGCCGATTTCATCGAGACGGGCGAGTACGGCCGGCATCTCGGGCGGATGCGCCGGCTGTATCGCGACCGGCGGCGTTTGCTGCTCGCCGCGCTCGACAGCAGCCTGAGCGTGCCGCACCAGGTCGAGGGCGGCCCGTGCGGGCTGCATCTCGCGCTGCGGCTGCCGGCGCGTTATCGCGATCGCACGATCGTCGAAGCGGCGCGCGCGCATGGCATCGGTCCGTTTCCGCTGTCGGGTTTCGCGATCGATGCGGGGCGGGCCGGCAACGGGCTCGTGCTCGGTTTCGGCAATACGTCGGCCGATGCGTTCGAGCCGATGTTGCGGATGGTGTCGGCGATCGCGGAGCGGGTGGGCGCGGGTGACGCGTGACGGTATGGGTTCGCGATTCCGGCTTCCCGCTGCCCGATGGTGATTGGGTTCCGCCCGTCATTCCTGTTGGTTGCCGTTGCGTGCATGTCGCGGATGGTGGCCGTCGCTCACCGGGCCCGCGACGATTCAATCCATCGTCGTCGGACATGATGCGGCTCAGCCGCTGGTGGCCGTCGGTTACACGGCAGCGTTGCCGAACACGGAAGGGGTCGGCGGGGTGGCGGTGTTGTCGTGCCACTGACCAGCGCCGGTGCCGGTTCGTCGACGGACGGGGGGCGATGACGGACCGTTTGCGGCTTGCGTGTTGCCCGTCCGTGACGCGCGACAGGCGAAGGGTTTACCGCAGACCGCGACGATGACGCCGGCACCCGCACCGATGCGTGGTGGATGTTCGGATTGACGAACGGCGCGCTTTGTTCGAAACGAACGCCGTCGCGGTTCCGCCGCTACGACGCCTCCCGGCATACGGGTTTCGATTCGTATGTTCCACCCGGCGCGTGGGCTATAAATGGTTGGGTGTACCGGTGCTTGTCGGGCGCCTGCGCGTCTCGCGCAGGGTGGCGTCGCGGCTGCCGGGGGAGGTGCACCGTGGTTTGCCAGACGCTTGCTCGCGCCGTGCTTCGCACCGCGTTGATCGGGGGCGTGTTTGCCGGATGTTTGCCGCCGCCCGCCGCCGTTGCCGGTACCCTCGCGCCGCACGCTGCACCGCCGGCGATGAAGGCGCGGCCACCCGCCGCGCCTTACGCGATGCCGGTCGACTTCCCGGCGATCGTCGAGCGCTACGGCCCGGCGGTCGTGACCATCCTGGCCGCCACACCCGATCCGCAAACCGGCGGGCCGGCCTTCGCCGCCCTCGATCCTGACGATCCGCTCGCCGCGTTCTTCCGGCACGGCGCGCCGCCGCCCGCGCAGGGGCCGCAGGCGTCGGCGCCCGATACGGCGCCGCGCGCGGTGTCCGGCAGCGGCTCGGGCTTCATCGTCAGCGCCGATGGCCTGATCCTCACGTCCGCGCATGTGGTCGACGAAGCGACCGACGTGACCGTGCGGCTCACCGACCGCCGCGAATTCAAGGCGACGGTGCTGGCCGTCGATCCGCAAAGCGATGTCGCTGTGCTGCGCGTCGACGCGACGAAGCTGCCGTTCGTGCGCGTCGGCGATTCGTCGAAAGTCCGCGCGGGCGAACCGGTGATGACGATCGGCGCGCCGGACGGGTCGGGCAACACGGTCACGGCCGGCATCGTCAGCGCGACGTCGCGCCGGTTGCCGGACGGCAGCGCATTCCCGTTCTTCGAGACCGACATCGCACCGAACCCGGACAACTCGGGCGGCCCCGTGTTCAATCGCGCGGGCGACGTGATCGGCATCGCGGTGCAGGTCTATACGGGCGCCGACCGCTACGCGAGCACGACGTTCGCCATCCCGATCGCATTCGCGGCAAAGATGCGCGCCCAGTTGCGCGCGCAACAGCAGGCGCAGATGCAGGCGCAACAGCCTCAGGCGCCCGCGCCGGGCGCGCCGCCGTCCGCCAATGCGTTCGGCGTCGACGTGCAGGACGTCGGCGTCGGCCTGGCTGCGGCGTTCGGGTTGCCGCGTCCGGCAGGCGCGCTCGTCAACGGCGTCGCGCCCGGCTCGCCGGCCGCCGCGGCCGGCCTGAAGCCCGGCGACGTGATCGTGAAGGTGGGCGACAAGGCCATCGGTCGCTCGGCCGAACTGAACGACCTGGCCGCCGCGCTGCCGCCCGGCGGGAAGGCGCCGCTGCGCGTGATCCGCAACCGTGCGCCGGTGAAGCTGACGATCACGGGCGCCGACGACGCGGGCGGGAGCGCGGCCGCGACAGTCGGCATGGTCGCGCCGAAGGCCGCCGCGCGGCCGGGGCCGGGGCCGGGCGCCGGCGAGCCCGGCGACACAGGTGACCACGGCGACCGTCTCGGGCTGACGATGCACGCGTTGAGCGACGACGAGCGCCGTTCGACGGGGCTGGCAGTCGGAATGATGGTGGACGCGGTCCACGGCCCGGCCGCGCGCGCAGGCATCCAGCCCGGGGACGTCGTGCTGGAGCTCAACGACACGCTGCTCGAGACGCCGGACGACGTGCAGACGCTCGAAGCGAGCGGCGGCAGCGTGATCGCCGTGCTGATCCAGCGCAACAACGCGCGGAAGTTCGTGTCGGTGCGCGCGCGTTAGGGCGTTGACGCGGCGGGCGTCATCCGCCTAACATCGTCCGGTATCGCTGGCGGTCCGCCACGCATTCAGGAGCCATTCGGCATGAAAACGGCTTGCTTCATCGTAGTAGTCCACAGGCGCAGGGTCCGGTAGCGGCACCGCGCCGGCACCCATGCGCCCCCGACTCGTTCGGGGGCTTTTTTTTGTGTTGCGCGCGGCCGTGCGGCCCGTGCGCGGGAGGGCATCCGTTTGTCATCGAACCTGTCGACCGCTTCCGACCCGGCGTCGCCGCGGCATGCAACGTTGATCCTGCTGTGCGCGTTGTCGGCCCTGCCGCTGAGCCTGTTCCTGCCGTCGCTGCCGGCGATCGTGCGCGACCTGCACACCGACTATGCGCTCGTCGCGCTGTCGCTCGGCGGGTATGCGGCGGTGGCCGCGTCGCTCGAATGTGTGACGGGGCCGCTGTCCGACCGGTTCGGGCGGCGGCCGGTCGTGCTGACGAGCGTCGCGATATTCGCGCTCGGTTCGCTCGGCTGCGCGATGGCGACCGATATCCGCGTGTTTCTCGGCTGCCGGCTGATGCAGGCGGCGATCACGTCGGTTTATCCCGTGTCGATGGCGGCGATCCGCGACACCGGCGGCGGCGCGCGCGCGGCGAGCCGGATCGGCTACGCGGCGATGGCTGCCGCGTTCGCGCCGATGCTCGGCCCGACGCTCGGCGGTGCGCTCGACCAGACGGTCGGCTGGCGCGCGAGCTTCTGGTTGCTGGCCGCGGTCGGCATCGTGCTGTTCGCCTGGTGCGCGCTCGATCTCGTCGAAACCCATACGCACCGGCCGTCGAGCTTCGGCCAGCAGCTTCGCGCGTATCCGGCGCTGCTGCGTGCGCGCCGTTTCTGGGCCTATGCGCTGTGCATGGCGTTTTCGACGGGTGCTTTCTATGCGTTCCTGGCCGGCGCGCCGCTCGCCGCGAAAACGCTGTTCGGCATTGCGCCGGCGGAGATCGGCTTCTACATGGGGACGATCACGGCCGGCTTCGTGTGCGGCAGCTTTCTGGCCGCGCGGGTCGCGCGCCGCCATGCGCTGGCCACGACGATCCTGTGCGGGCGGGTCGTGGCGTGTGCGGGCCCGCTGATCGGCCTCGTGCTCGTGTTCGGCGGCGCGACGCACGCGCTCGCGTGGTTCGGGCCGTGCGTGCTGGTCGGCATCGGCAACGGGCTGAGCAATCCCGGCGCCCATGCGGGCGCGGTGTCGGTGCGGCCGGAGCTGGTGGGGAGCGCGTCGGGGCTGGCCGGCGCGATGACGATCGGCGGCGGCGCCGCGCTGTCGTCGTTGACGGGCGCGCTGCTGACCCCCGGCAACGCGGGCTACCTGCCGCTCGCGATGATGCTGCTGTCGTCAGCGGTCGCGCTGGCGGCCGCCGTGTGCGTGCGGGCGTTCGACGGGCAGGACGCCGGGCGGTGAGCGCGGGTGCGCCCCGGTACCGGCGCGCAGCGGAATGACGGACAATCCGCCGCATGCCGGGAGACGACGCACGATCCGCGCGCCGCGTGTCCCGACGAGCACGAAGGGCGACTGGACGAGGATGCGATGAGCGACTTTTCTGATTTCCAGCGAGACATTGCCGATGCCGCGAGGGCGACTTTCAGGGCGCTGCGGGCGTTGCACCCGGACGAGCATTTCTACGCGTTTGCGTTGTACACCGACAGCGGCGCGATGACGGTGGTGCCGGCAGCCAATTCGGTCGAAGGGCTGCGCCGGATCCGCGCGCAACAGGCGATTCCGGACGACGATCCGTGGTTCGTGTGGGGCGTTGCCGAGTGGGCGTACGCGGCGGCCGAGGCGTCGCCGTTCAACGCGATTTGCGGCAGGCTGGCCGACGAAGTGCTGAGTCCGCAGTTCGTCCTGTCGCGCTTCACGGAATTTTCGCGGCAACTGCACGCCGACATGATCGAGGCATTGCGGCTGCTCGATCGCGACGGCGTATTCGGCACGGGCGACGACCGCGCGGCCATCACGCTGTTCGTGTCGATCAGCGACGACGACGCGGCCGAGGCGCTGGAAAACGCATCGGCGAAAGCGCTGAATCCGCCGGCCGTCGCCGACGCCTTCCTGCGCCGCTACGACTGACCGGCATCGGGATCCCGCACGGCGGCCCGGGCAGGCCCGCCGCGCGTGCTGCGTTACGGCTTCGCGCCGACCACGAATTCGAACGTCGCGATGCCGTCGACGCCGCCCGTCACGCGGTCGCCCGGCTGCAGCGCGCCGACGCCGGCCGGCGTGCCGGTGAAGATCAGGTCGCCGGCCTTCAGCTCGACCGAGCGCGACACGTACGCGATGACGTCGGGCACGGCCCAGATCATGTCGGCGAGGTCGCCTTGCTGGCGCGTGTCGCCGTTGACCGCGAGCCAGATGCGGCCGGTTGCCGGGTGGCCGGTGGCCGTCGCCGCGCGCAGCGCGGTCACCGGGCCCGACGCGTCGAAACCTTTCGCCCAGTCCCACGGCCGGCTCAGCTTCTTCGCTTCGGCCTGCAGGTCGCGGCGCGTGAGGTCGACGCCGACGCCATAGCCCCATACGTGCGACAGCGCGTCGGCCGGGTCGATCGACCGGCCGTCCTTGCCGATCGCGACGACCAGCTCGATTTCGTGATGGAGGTCGTTCGTCAGCGGCGGATAGGCGACCGTGCCGCTGGCCGGGACGATCGCGTCGGCCGGCTTCGTGAAGAAGAACGGCGGTTCGCGGTCGGGGTCGGCGCCCATTTCGCGGGCGTGGTCGGCGTAGTTGCGGCCGACGCAGAATACCCGGCGCACCGGAAAGCGCGCGGACGACTGTTCGACTTCGACGGAAGGACGCTCGGCGGCGTCGATGACATAGGCGGACATCGGAGGGCCTCGTTCGGTAGGAAGACGGATGGCCGGCACACCGCGCCGGCATGCGTGCAACGATACCCGACGTGCGTTCGCCCGGATGCGACGCAACTGCGTTTTACCGGGACAAAACTACGCGTCGGCGGCCGGCTGCGTGTCGTCGTCGGCGGGCAGCGCGGCGTTCGCGTCGCGGTACGCCTTCGGCGACACGCCGACCCGCGCGCGGAAGCGCCGCGCGAAATACCCTTCGTCGCGGAAGCCGACCGAGCGGGCGATGTCCGCGATGCGCCGGCTGGTATGGGCCAGCAGCGACTGCGCGAGCGCGATCCGGCGCTCGGTCACGAGATCGGTGAAGGTGCTGCCGGTTTCCTTGCGCACCAGGTGCGCGAGGTAGTTCGGCGACAGAAACGCGGCTTCCGCGGTCGCGGCGAGCGTCAGGTCCTCGCGGGTCAGGTTCGCGCGCACGTGGCGCAGCACGCGGGCCAGCGCGTCGCGCCGGCCGGCACGCTGGGCGCCGCGCTGCGCGAGCTTGTCGAGCGCACCCGCGTACTGCGTGCAGACGAGCCCGATCAGTTGCAGCAGGTAGCCGCGCAGCAGCGTGGTCGAGCCGAACGTGCGCACGCGATCGGTGTCGAGCATGCACAGCGCGAGGCGGCGCGTTTCGTCGTACGTATCGCCGGTCAGGATGAAATCGAGGTGCTCCTGGAAGCGGAACGGCGTCAGTTCGGGGAAGCGGTGCGCGGGCACGTCCTCGAGATCGAGCGGATCGACGTCGAGATCGGCGCGCAGGAACGCCTGGCTGAAGTTGATCACGATGAAATGCGCGCCTTCCGGATGCGGGATCAGGTGCTCGCGGTGCGGCAGCACGAACGCGAGCGCGCCGCGCGGAAACGGCCGCGTGACGCCGCCGATGCGCTGCTCGGTGTCGCCGCCGAGGTTGAACTGGATCTGGAAATACGCGTGCCGGTGCGGCTCGGTGATCGCCTGGCGCGACGCCTGGTCGCGGATGTAGAAATCGAGCCGGTCGCTGCGTTCGGGCATCCCGTACAGGCGCGGCGGGGCGGTGGAGGGCATGAAGGATTCTGCTGTTGGTGACGCGGTGGAGCCGCGATGGTACAGCGAAATCGGTCTGCCCCAGGCTTCGGCCGGAATCGGGGGCCGCCAGCGCACCCCCGTGGCCGATCGGGGCGGGGTGAACGACCCGAGTCCCGTAAACGTCCGGGCGGCATCGCTGGCGCGGGCACGTTCGCCGCCGGCCGCGGCCGGACCGGAACGCCGCTTACTGGGCCGTGTAGCCGCCGTCGACCATCAGCGACGCGCCGTTGACGAACGACGCCTCGTCGCTCGCCAGGAACAGCACGGCGTTCGCGACTTCCTCCGCTTTGCCGAGACGCCCGATCGGATGCAGCGCGATCAGTGCCGCTTTCTGCGCATCCGGCAGGTGTTTCAGCAGCGGCGTGTCGATGTAGCCGGGGCACACGGCGTTCACGCGGATGTTGTGCTGGCCGTAGTCGATCGCGAGCGTCTGGGTGAGGAGCTTCACGCCGCCCTTCGCTGCGGCATAGGCCGTCACGCCCGATTTTCCGACGTGGCTGTGGATCGAGCCGCAATTGACGATGACGCCGCCGCCTTGTGTATGCATCTGCTGAATCGCATATTTATCGCAAAGATAAACGCCGGTCAGATTGATATCGATCGTCTTTTGCCATGCGGATTCGTGGAGCTGTTCGATCCGGTCGTCGTCGGCAATGCCGGCATTGGCGAACATGATGTCTACGCGGCCATAAACCTGCACGGTTCTCGATATCAGGTTCTGAACGGATTCGCTGCTCGTGACGTCGGTCTGGATATAGAGCGCCTGCCCGCCGTTTTCGCCGATGTCGGCGGCGAGCAGCGCGCCCTTGTCGGTCAGATCGGCAATGACGACCTTGGCGCCTTCCCGGGCAAACGCGCGGACAGTGGCCTCGCCAATGCCGCTTGCCCCGCCAGTCACGATTGCTACTTTGTTGTCGAAACGCTTCATCGGATTCCTCGAGATCATGTTGTTCGTTTGAAAGGAAGTCAGGCTATCAAAATCCGGGAAGAGGTGTATTGAGGCGGCTTAACGCGTGGAGCAGCAAGGCCGACACTCCGGTCGGTGAGCGGGCCGTACGCAAGGAATGCAGCGCATTTCCCATTCGGGAATGCGAGAGCGCCTGGAAAGGACAGTCGAGCACAGTCAAAAAGTGTTACGGCAGGCCGAGTCAAATGCCCTGAAGCGCAATGTGCATGTGCATCCGCATTGGGCGGAGGCGCCATTGGCGATGCGCTTGAAATGGGGCGTCCAGCCTGTGTTTCGGAACGCAATCCAGACGAGCCGAGCCGCTACGCGACGGGGTGTCAGACTTGCCGTTGAAGTAGGCGTATCGCCGAACAACGGTGCGCCGCACCCATCGCTCATCGGTCGAGCTGCGGCGCGACCCGGCGCCGCAGCTCGGGCACGACTTCAGCGTCGAACCACGGATGGTGCTTGAACCATGCCTGATTGCGCGGCGACGGATGCGGCAGCGGCAGGATCGCGGGGCCGTAGTCGCGCCACGTCTGCACGGTGTCGGTCAGCGTCGCCTTGCGCGTGTCGCGCAGGAAATGCCGCTGCGCGTACTGGCCGATCAGCAGCGTGAGCCGGATCGACGGCAGTTCGGCCAGCAGCCGGTCGATCCACAGTGGCGCGCATTCGGGGCGCGGCGGGTTGTCGCCGCTCGCGCCGCGGCCCGGGTAGCAGAAGCCCATCGGCACGATCGCGAAGCGCGTCTCGTCGTAGAAGGTGTCGGCGTCGACGCCGAGCCAGTCGCGCAGCCGCTTGCCGCTCGCGTCGTCCCACGGGATGCCGCTCGCATGGACGCGTGCGCCCGGCGCTTGCCCGACGATCAGGATGCGGGCGTCGCGATGCGCGCGCACGACCGGGCGCGGGCCGAGCGGCAGGTCGGCTTCGCATACGCGGCACGCGCGGATTTCGGTGAGCAGCACGTCGAGCGGCGCGCGCGTTCGTTTCGGCATCGATTCAGAGCGGGGACGGAGTGGCGGCACGGATACAAAGGCGTCCGGGCGGCGCGGGGAACCGGTGCAGGCCGGCGCATCGCGTCGGATGCTCGGCATGTCGCTGCACGGCGGCGCTACGGTCCCGGCATCCCGTGTCGGAATCAGTTCGCGGCCGCGCCGCCTTCGGCGACCGCAGCATCATACAACGCGGTCTGCGCGATCGCCGCGGCGATCCCCGCGTCGTCGTGCGCACCGTCGAGCATGCCCCAGCGCCGGTATTGCGACAGGAACCACAGGCCCTCGCGCGGATCGGGCCGGTTCACCGCGCCGCCGTCGTGGAAGCGGATCGGCAGCGGCGGCGTCGCGAACGGCCCCGCGCCGTAATCGCCGAGCAGGCGCGGCGCGATCAGCCGGGCCGGCACGCCGAGCGCGTCGGGCGACGCGAGCCAGTCGGCCGCGTCGCGGCGGTGCGCGGCGCTGTCGAGCCACGCGCACGCATCGACGAGCGTGCGGACCAGCGCGCGTGCGGTGGCCGGATACAGCGCGACGAAATCGCGTCGGGTCGCGAGCACCTTCTCCGGATGATCGGGCCAGATCTCGCTCGTGACGGCGACGGTGCGGCCCGCGTCGCATGCTTCGGCGACCGCGTGCCACGGCTCGCCCGCGCAGAAGCCGTCGAGCTCGCCGCCCGCGAGCGCGGCAACCATCTCGGGCGGCGGAATCACGACGCTGCGCACGTCGCGCAGCGGATCGACGTCGTGCGACGCGAGCCACGCGTTCAGCCACATCGCGTGCGTGCCGGTCGGGAAGGTCTGCGCGAGCAGCGGCTTGCGGCCGAGCGTCGCGAAGGCGGCGCGCACGCTGGCGGTTTCGCGGTAAGCGTCGGCGAGGCCGCGCGACAACGTGATCGCCTGGCCGTTGCGGTTCAGCACCATCAGCGCGGCCATGTCGGTCTGCGGGCCGCCGATGCCGAGCTGCAGCCCGCACACGAGCCCGTACAGCGCATGCGCGGCGTCGAGCTCGCCGCTGAGCAGCTTGTCGCGCACGGCCGCCCACGACGGCTGGCGGCTCAATTCGAGCGTGAGGCCGTGGCGCGCGCCGAGGTTCAGGCGCTGCGCGACGATCAGCGGGGCCGCGTCGCTCAGCGCGACGAAGCCGAGGCGAAGATGCGCGCGTTCCGGCGCGGCGGGAGGGGAGGTATTCATAGCGCTCATGGCTGGGGTGACGCGTCGAGCAATTGTCGCGCGACGTCGACGATGCGCAGGCCCTGATCCATCGCGCGCTTGCGCAGCGCCGCATACGCGTCGTGTTCGGACAGCTTGCGCTGGTCCATCAGCACGCGTTTCGCGCGGTCGATCAGCTTGCGCTCCGCGAGTTCGCGCTCGACGTCGGCCAGCCGGCGGCGCAGCGCGTCGTCGTGCGAGAAGCGCGCGAGCGCGACTTCGAGAATCGGCGCGAGGCGCTCGGCCGACAACCCTTCGACGAGATACGCACTGACGCCCGCGCCGACCGCCGCGCGGATCAGTTCCTGGTCGGCGTCGTGGCTGAACATCAGCACGGGGCGCGGCGCGGTCGCATGCATGACCGCGAGCTGCTCGAGCGTGTCGCGCGACGGCGAATCGGTGTCGATGATCACGACGTCGGGGCGTTGCTCCTCGACGGCCGCCGGCAGGCGAGCGGGCGTCGCGACGTCGTTCAGCATCTCGTAGCCGAGGCGCGCGAGCGCGTCGCCGAGCTCACCGATCGGCTTGTCGGTGTCGGTGACGAGCAGCACGCGCAGGCGGGCGGGCGGGACGGGCGAACTCATGGCGCGAACGGGGACGAACAGGCTTCGGTGCAAGGGTTGAAAAGCGTTTGCGAGGCGAGGCGGGATGCATTCGGCGCATCGGATCCGCATCGCTGGCAGCCGACGCGAACGCGGCTGCGACGATCGGGAAGGGCAGGCGGACGGCGCCGCGGGACACGGTGCATTACGCGGCCCGGGACAGCATCGCGTCGGCTGCGCCGTCGGCGCATTGCACGGCGGCCTCGCCGATCGCCCCGCCGACGAGCATCACGGCCGGGCTGCCGAGCCCGGCCGCCGCGATGCCGTGCGCGAGGCCGCCGAGCGTGCCGGTCCAGCGGCGCTCGTGCGGCGTGCCGGCCCATTGCACGGCGGCGGCCGGCGTCGACGCTGGGAGCGCGGCGAGCAGACCCGCCGCGATGCTGTCGACGCGGCTCATCCCCATGTAGATCGCGAGCGTGGTGCCGGTCGCCGCGAGCCGTGCCCAGTCGGGTTCGCCGTGGTCCTGGCGATGCGCGGTGACGAACGTGACGCCCTGGCAGTGCTCGCGGTGCGTGAGCGAGATGCCGAGGCTCGCGGCGGCGGCGAATCCCGACGAGATGCCGTTGATGATCTCCACGGGAATCGCGGCGGCGCGCAGCGTCGCGAGTTCTTCGCCGGCGCGGCCGAACAGCAGCGCATCGCCGCCCTTGACGCGCACCACGTGCGCGCCGCGCAGCGCGTAGCGGCGCATCAGCTTCTCGATGAACGCCTGCGGCGTGGAGCGGCAGCCGCCGCGCTTGCCGACGCGGATCACGCGCGCCTGCGGCGCGAGTTCGACGATGCCGGGCGCGACGAGATCGTCGAGCAGCAGCACGTCCGCGGCGGCCAGCGCCTTTACCGCCTTCAGCGTGAGGAGATCGGGATCGCCGGGGCCGGCGCCCAGCAGCGTGACTTTGCCTGTCGTCATGTCGTGTTCCTGTGCCGCATCGCATCCCTGCGGCGGTCTGATAACGCGTTGTTGCGCGGCGGCGGCGGGCGGTCGAAACGCACCGGCATCCGGCCGTGCCGTGCACGGAGGGACGCCGTTGTCCTGGAGGGCCCGCCATGAAGGGCGAGCAGGGTTTTGCGGGACTGCCCACCGGCGCCGTTGCCGGTGTGATGCATCGGGTTCAGCAATATCCGGGCCAACCGGCGCAACGCGCGGCCATCGCGTGCCGTGACGCGCCGCGCGATGGCCGCACGCATGCATGCGCTTGCCGCGCACGGTCCGTCGCCATGCCGCATCGGCGTGCATCGTGCGCCGCCCGCGCGCACCGCGATGTCGCACGACGCCAGTGCTGCAGCGCACCACATCTGTGCCTCGCTGCATCACGACGCATCGCGCGCGATGCGCCGGTTCGCGTCGCGTATTGTCCGGCAAGCCTTGTGCAACAGGGTTCTCGGCCCGATTCGAGCCGATATGGCACGGCGTTTGCGTAAGCGGGTCCGGGCGGATCAATGGCGATTCGTCCGCAGTACCGAATACTGACGCGCCCGGCAACGGGCTTCATGGGCAACGGCGTCCTACGCATCAGGTCTCGACGAGACCGGGTGCGCAGGACGCCGTTTTTCGTTTGGCGGATGACATGACCGACAAAGCTACCCGTATCGATCTCTTCAGCCTCCGCACCGCGCCGATGCGCGCGTTCCATCTGACGTGGATGGCGTTCTTCGTATGCTTCTTCGCGTGGTTCGCGTGCGCGCCGTTGATGCCGCTGATTGCGCGCGAATTCCATCTCACCGCGGCGCAAGTCGCGAACATCAACATCGCCGCGGTGGCCGCGACCATCGCCGTGCGGCTGCTGGTCGGTCCGATGTGCGACCGCTTCGGCCCGCGCCGCGTGTATGCCGGGCTGCTGCTGCTCGGCGCGATCCCCGTGTTCGCCGTGTCGTTCACGCACGATTACCTGTGGTTCCTGATCTGCCGGCTCGGCATCGGCGCGATCGGCGCGGGCTTCGTGATCACGCAGTACCACTCGTCGGTGATGTTCGCGCCGAACGTGGTCGGCACCGCGAACGCGACGACGGCCGGCTGGGGCAATGCCGGCGCGGGCGCGACGCAGGCGCTGATGCCGCTGCTCGTCGCCGCCGGCCTGATGCTCGGCTTCGGCGAGGACTCGTCGTGGCGCATCGCGCTGGTCGTGCCGGGCGTGGCGATGCTCGTGATGGCGTGGGCGTACTGGCGCTTCACGCAGGACTGCCCGCAAGGTGACTTCGTCGCGCTGCGCAAGCAGGGCGTGACGGTCGACAGCGGCAAGAAGGGCGGCTGGGCGAGCTTCTTCGCGGCGTGCGGCAACTACCGCGTATGGATGCTGTTCGTCACGTACGGCGCGTGCTTCGGCGTCGAGGTGTTCATCCACAACATCGCCGCGCTGTACTACGTCGATCACTTCAAGCTGTCGCTGAAGGACGCGGGTTTCGCGGTCGGGATGTTCGGGCTGCTCGCGCTGTTCGCCCGCGCGCTCGGCGGCTGGCTGTCCGACAAGATTGCCACGCGGCGCAGCCTCGACGTGCGCGCGATGCTGCTGTGCGCGCTGATCATCGGCGAAGGGCTCGGGCTGATCTGGTTCTCGCATGCGCAAGGCATCGGCATCGCCCTCGTCGCGATGCTGACCTTCGGGCTGTTCACGCACATGGCGTGCGGCGCGACCTATGCGCTCGTGCCGTTCATCGACCGCAAGGCGCTCGGCGGCGTCGCGGGGATCGTCGGCGCGGGCGGCAACGTCGGCGCCGTGGCCGCATCGTTCCTGCTGAAGGGTGTCGGCGACGTGCAGCAGACGCTGAGCCTGCTCGGCCTCGCCGTTACCGCGACCGCATTGTGCGCGATGGCCGTGCGCTTCAGCGAAGAACACAAGGCGCGCGAAGCCGAACTGCGCGATCGTGCGCTGGCCGCCGCCAGCGCCGCGAACTGATCGACCGAAGGAAACGCCATCATGAAACTCATCGTCATCGGCCACGGCATGGTCGGCCACAAGCTTCTCGAATGCGTCGCGGCGCAAGCCGGCACGGCCGGCGCGCTGGAGATCACGGTGCTCGGCGAGGAACCGCGCCCGGCCTACGATCGCGTGCACCTGTCGGCGTTCTTCGCGGGCAAGTCGGCGGACGACCTATCGCTGGTCGAACCCGGCTTCTTCGAGCGCCATCCGCAGTTCGACCTGCGCCTGAACGCGCAAGTCGCATCGATCGACCGCGCCGCGCATACGGTCACGCTCGCATCGGGCGAAACGCTCGCGTACGACAAGCTGGTGCTCGCCACGGGCTCGCGTCCGTTCGTGCCGCCGGTGCCGGGCCGCGATCGAGCGGGCTGCTTCGTGTACCGGACGATCGAGGATCTCGAAGCGATGCAGGCGTGCGGCGCGCACGCGAAGCGCGGCGTCGTGATCGGCGGTGGGCTGCTCGGCCTCGAGTGCGCGAAGGCGCTGCGCGACATGGGGCTCGACACGCACGTCGTCGAATTCGCGCCGCGCCTGATGGCCGTGCAGGTCGACGACGGCGGCGGCCGGATGCTGCGCGCGAAGATCGAGGCGCTCGGCGTGACCGTGCATACCGGCAAGAACACGATCGAAATCGTCGACGGCGATGAAGGCACGCACCGGATGGCGTTCGCCGACGGCACGCATCTCGACACCGACATGATCGTGTTCTCGGCCGGCATCCGCGCACGTGACGAACTGGCCCGCGCGTGTGGGCTCGACATCGGCCCGCGCGGTGGCGTTGCGATCGACGACGCGTGCCGCACGAGCGATGCCGACATCTATGCGATCGGCGAATGCGCGGCCTGGAACGGCATGGTGTACGGCCTCGTCGCGCCAGGCTACGACATGGCGCGCGTGGTCGCGAAGCAGGTCGCCGGCGGCATGGACGAGGCGGTGGAGACTGCATTCGCCGGCGCCGACATGAGCACGAAGCTGAAGCTGATGGGCGTCGACGTCGCGAGCATCGGCGACGCGCACGGCACGACGGCCGGCAGCCGCACGTACCAGTACGCGGACGAGCGCCGTCAGGTCTACAAGAAGCTCGTGGTATCCGACTGCGGCAAGTACCTGCACGGCGCGGTGATGGTCGGCGACGCGTCCGAATACGGCACGCTGCTGCAGATGATGCTGAACCGCATCGAGCTGCCCGAGTCGCCGGAATTCCTGATCCTGCCGTCGGCGGACGGCGCGGCGAAGCCGGCGATCGGCGTCGACGCGTTGCCGGAAGGCGCACAGATCTGCTCGTGCAACAACGTGTCGAAGTCGCAGATCTGCACGGCGGTAGCCGATGGCGCGACGAGCCTCGGCGCGCTGAAGACGTGCACGGGCGCGGGCACGTCGTGCGGCGGCTGCGTGCCGCTCGTCACGCAGATCATGAAGGCCGAGATGAAGAAGCAGGGCCTCGCGGTCAACAACCATCTGTGCGAGCACTTCCCGCATCCGCGCCAGGAGCTGTTCCACCTGATCCGCGTCGAGCGCATCACGACGTTCGACGCACTGCTGCACAAGCACGGCCGCGGGCTCGGCTGCGACGTCTGCAAGCCGGCCGTCGCGGGCATTCTCGCATCGTGCTTCAACGAGTTCGTGCTGAAGAAGGAGCACGCGGGGCTGCAGGATTCGAACGACTACTACCTCGCGAACATCCAGCGCGACGGCACGTATTCGGTGGTGCCGCGCATGCCGGGCGGCGAAGTCACGCCGGCAGGGCTGATCGCGGTCGGCCAGGTCGCGAAAAAATACGGCCTGTACACAAAGATCACGGGCGGCCAGCGCGTCGACCTGTTCGGCGCGCGCGTCGAACAACTGCCGTCGATCTGGGAAGAATTGATCGCCGCCGGCTTCGAATCGGGGCACGCGTACGGCAAGGCGCTGCGCACCGTGAAGTCGTGCGTCGGGTCGACTTGGTGCCGCTACGGCGTCGACGATTCGGTCGGCCTCGCGATCGACCTGGAGAATCGCTACAAGGGGCTGCGCGCGCCGCACAAGATCAAGTTCGGCGTGTCCGGCTGCACGCGCGAGTGCGCGGAAGCGCAGGGCAAGGACGTCGGCGTCATCGCGACCGAGAAGGGCTGGAACCTGTACGTGTGCGGCAACGGCGGGATGAAGCCGCGCCACGCGGAACTGCTCGCGTCCGATCTCGATCGCGCGACGCTGATCCGCTACATCGACCGCTTCCTGATGTTCTACGTGCGCACGGCCGACCGCCTGCAACGCACCAGCGTGTGGCGCGACAACCTCGAAGGCGGCCTCGACTACCTGATCGACGTCGTCGTGCACGACAAGCTCGCGATTGCCTCCGAACTCGAAGCCGACATGCAGCACGTGGTCGATACCTACGAGTGCGAATGGAAGCGGGCCGTCACCGATCCTGATACGCGCAAGCGCTTCCGCCACTTCGTGAACAGCGACGCGCCGGATACGACCATCGAATTCGTCGAGACGCGCGGCCAGATCCGTCCCGCGACGCCTGACGAGCGCGCGGGCGGCAAGCCCGTGTCGATTCCCGTCGTCGCCGAACCCGCAACCGTTTGACCCTGACCGACGCCAGCGTCTTTTCCAAGGAGCCCATCATGAACGATCGTCTTCCGCTGTCCTGGACCCGCGTGTGCGCGCTCGACGACATCGTGCCGAACACCGGCGTGTGCGCGCTCGTCAACGGCGAGCAGGTCGCGGTGTTTCATGTCGCGCACGCCGACGGCGGCGTGTTCGCGATCGACAACGTCGATCCGGTGTCGCAGGCGGCCGTGATGTCGCGCGGGCTGATCGGCAGCCTCGGCGAGCGCGTCGTCGTGGCGTCGCCGCTGTACAAGCAGCATTTCGACCTGCGGACCGGTGAATGCCTGGAAGCGCCCGACAAGTCGGTGAACGCGTATCCGTCGCGGGTCGAGGACGGCTTCGTGTGGATCGCGGCCTGAACGCCCCGGAGCACGCATGACCGCCACTCCCGTCAAGAGCGTGTGCCCGTACTGCGGCGTCGGCTGCGGGATGGTGCTGCACGTCGAGGACGGCGAAGTCGTCAAGGTGTCCGGCGACGCCGACCATCCGACCAACTTCGGGCGGCTGTGCACGAAGGGTTCGTCGGCGCACGTCGCGCTGCGCCGCTCGGGGCGGCTCGACCGCGCGTTCGTGCGCCGCGCGCGCGAGGACGACCTCGTGCCGCTGCCGGCCCGCGACGCGATCGCCGAGACCGCACGGCGGCTGCGCGCGGTGCTCGATACGCACGGGCCCGATGCGCTGTCGTTCTACGTGTCGGGGCAGATGTCGATCGAGGCGCAATACCTCGTCAACAAGCTCGCGAAGGGCTTCGTCGGCACCAACAACATCGAGTCGAACTCGCGGCTGTGCATGGCGAGCGCGGGCACCGGCTACAAGCAGTCGCTCGGCGCGGATGGCCCGCCCGGGTCGTACCAGGATTTCGATCGCGCGAACCTGTTCTTCGTGATCGGCGCGAACATGGCCGACTGTCACCCGATCCTGTTCCTGCGAATGATGGATCGCGTGAAGGCCGGCGCGAAGCTGATCGTCGTCGATCCGCGCCGCACCGGCACCGCCGACAAGGCCGACCTGTTCCTGCAGATCCGGCCCGGCACCGATCTCGCGCTGACGAATGGGCTGCTGCATCTGCTGCATGCGAACGGCCGCACCAACGCCGCGTTCGTCGACGCTTACACCGAAGGCTGGGACGCGATGCCTGCGTTCCTCGCCGACTACACGCCCGAGCGCGTCGCCGAGATCACGGGGCTTGCCGAAGCCGACCTTCGCACGGCCGCGCAATGGATCGGCGACGCGCAGGAATGGATGAGCTGCTGGACGATGGGGCTCAACCAGAGCACGCACGGCGTGTGGAACACCAACGCGATCTGCAACCTGCATCTCGCCACCGGCAAGATCTGCCGCCCGGGCAGCGGGCCGTTCTCGCTGACCGGCCAGCCGAACGCGATGGGCGGGCGCGAGATGGGCTACATGGGGCCCGGGTTGCCGGGCCAGCGCACGGTGGCCTCCGACGACGACCGCCGCTTCGTCGAGAACCTGTGGCGCGTGCCGGCCGGCACGCTGCGCAAGGAGACGGGACAGGGCACGGTCGACCTGTTCGCGCGAATGGCGGCCGGCGACATCAAGGCATGCTGGATCGTCTGCACGAACCCGGTCGCGACCGTGCCGAACCGGCGCAACGTGATCGCCGGGCTGCAAGCCGCGGAGCTCGTGGTCGCGCAGGACGCGTTCCTCGACACCGAGACCAACCGCTACGCGGACATCCTGCTGCCCGGCGCGCTGTGGGCCGAGGGCGACGGCGTGATGATCAACTCCGAGCGCAACATGACGCTGATGCCCGCGGCGGTCGCGCCGCCCGGCGACGCGCTGCCCGACTGGCGCATCATCGCGGAAGTCGCGCGCGCGATGGGCTTTGGCGAGGCGTTCGACTATGCGTCGGCGGCCGACGTGTTCGACGAGATCGTCCGTTTCTCGAATCCGGCGACCGGCTACGACCTGCGCGGCGCGAGCCACGCGGCGCTGCGCGACGGGCCCGTGCAGTGGCCGGTCGCACCGGGCGCCGCGCGCGAGCGGCACCCGATCCGCTACCTGAACGACGGCGTGAGCCAGACGCTGCGCACCGCAGCCGACGGCCGTGACGCCCCGCGCATCGCGTTCCCGACGCCGTCGGGCAGGGCGCGCTTTTTCGCGCGGCCGCACGTCGATCCTGCCGAGCTGCCCGACGACACGTTCCCGATCGTGCTGAACACCGGGCGGCTGCAGCATCAGTGGCACACGATGACGAAGACGGGCAAGGTCGCGATGCTGAACAAGCTCAACCCGCGCCCGTTCGTCGAACTGCATCCGGATGACGCGAGCGCGCTCGGCATCGCCACGAAGGTCAGCGTCGAGATCCGTTCGGCGCGCGGCCGTGCGGTGCTGCCGGCCGTCGTGACCGAGCGCGTGCAGCGCGGCAACTGCTTCGCGCCGATGCACTGGAACGACGTGTACGGCGACGACCTGTGCATCAACGCGGTGACGAACGACGCGATCGACCCGGAATCGCAGCAACCCGAACTGAAATACTGCGCGGTCGCGCTGACGCGCGTCGAACCCGATGCGTTCGCATCCGTCGACGACGACACCGCGCAACCCGATGCATGCGCCGACGACGCGCGGCCCGCGCCGGCGATGGCGCAGGCCGCTGCTTCACAGGAATCCGACATGGCAGACATCGACACTTTCGCGGCTGCGCTCGGCGTCGCCGATCTCGCGCCGCCGCCGCTGACCGACACCGAGCGGCTGTACGTGGCCGGCCTCGTCAGCGGGCTGAAGGCGAGCGCCGGCCGTCGCGACGGCAGCGTGCCCGTGCTGCCGGCCGGCGCGCCGTTGACGCCGCCCGTGCGGCTCTGGCTCGACGGCATGCTCGCGGGCCTGTTCAGCCGCTCGCTGCCTGCCCACACGCCGAATGGCGCGGCGCCCGCGCTGCCGGCCGACGCCGCCGCGTCCGGCGGCGTGCGCATCGTGCGCCCGCGCCCGAAGGTCACGTTGTTGTGGGCATCGCAGACCGGCAACATCGAATCGTTGACCGAGGATTACGCGACGAAGCTGATGAACGCGGGCTTCGAGATCCGCACGGCGTGCATGTCCGACTATCCGGTCGCGTCGCTCGCCGCTGCGCAATACGTGCTGCTGATGACGAGTACGTTCGGCGACGGCGATGCGCCCGACAATGGCAGCGAGTTCTGGGACGCGTTGCAGGCCGATAGCGCCGCGCGCCTCGACGGCGTGCATTTCTCGGTGCTCGCGTTCGGCGACCGCAACTACGATCAGTTCTGCGGCCACGGCCGCCGGCTCGACGCGCGGCTCGCGGAACTCGGCGCGGCGCGTCTGTGCGCACGCGTCGATTGCGACGTCGAATTCCAGCACGATGCCGATCAGTGGCTCGAGCGCGTCGTCGCGCGGATCAAGGAGGCCGATGCCGCGCTGCACGCGGTGCCGTCCGGCGGGATGAGCCCGTCGGGGCTGCTGCCGACGAAAGCGCATCCGGCGCCGTCGAAGCTCGTCGCGAACCTGCGGCTGAACCGGCCGGGCGCCGCGAAAGATACGCGCTATGTGTCGCTGTCGACCCAAGGCGCGAACCTCGAATACGAAACCGGCGACGCGCTCGGCGTATGGCCGACCAACTGCCCGGAACTGGTCGACGAACTGCTGTCCGTCACCGCGCTGAAAGCCGATGCGCCCGTGTCGGTGGCGGGCGTCGGCGATATCCGGCTCGGCGATGCGCTCGCGCGCCACTTCGACATCACGCGCCCGCATCCGGACACGCTGGCCTTCATCGCGTCGCGCAGCGCGAACGGCGCGCTGAAGTCGCTGCTCGGCGACGATCGCAAGGGCGATCTCAAGCAATGGTTGTGGGGGCAACAACTGGCGGACGTGCTGCACGAATACCCGGTCGAGCTGTCGGGCGCGGAGCTGGTCGGCATGCTCAAGCGCATGCAGCCGCGCCTCTATTCGATCGCGTCGAGCCCGAGCGCTCACGAGGGCGAGATTCACCTGACCGTGTCGGCCGTGCGCTATCACAACGGCCGGCGCGCGCGCAAAGGCGTCGCGTCGACGTTCCTCGCCGATCGCGCGGACGACGGCCGCGTGCCCGTGTTCGTGCAGAAGTCCGCGCATTTCCGGCCGCCGGTGAACGGCGACGTGCCGATCGTGATGGTCGGCCCGGGCACCGGCGTCGCGCCGTTCCGCGGCTTCCTCCACGAGCGGCAGGCGCGCGGCGCGCGCGGGCGCAACTGGCTGTTCTTCGGCGAGCAGCACGCGCAGACTGACTTCTACTACGGCGACGAGCTGAGCGCGATGCGTGACAGCGGCTTCCTGACGCGGCTCGATCTCGCGTTCTCGCGCGACCAGGCCGACAAGGTTTACGTGCAGGACCGGATGCGCGAGCAGGGCGCCGAGCTGTTCGCGTGGCTGGAGGAAGGCGCGCACTTCTACGTGTGCGGCGACGCGGCGCGGATGGCCAAGGATGTCGATACGGCACTGAAGGCGGTCGTTGCCAAGCACGGCGGCATGTCGGACGAAGCCGCGAACGACTACGTCGTGCGGCTTTCGAAGGCACGGCGCTACATGCGCGACGTGTATTGATCGCGTGAGCGGCGGACGGCCGTCCGCCGCTTCGCTTGCAGATTACTGCTGCCGCTCCCACGCACGCGCCTGCTCGGCGCGCACGAACGCTTCCGACGACTTCGGCAGCAGATTGCGGAACGCGCCGCCGTCGCTGTCGATCACGTCGACCATCTTCGCGATCATTTCCTCCGGGTCGTGCTGTTCGAGCGGGAACGTCAGCCGCTCGGGCGTCACGGTATGCACGGCCGGATCGCGCCAACGCCGCGTCGTTTCCATCATCCGGTCGTTGAAACCCGTGCGGTACGGGCCCGGGTTCACGACCGCGACCCGGATGCCGTGCGGCGCCAGTTCCGCGTGCATCGCCTCGGCCACCGATTCGATCGCGTGCTTCGATGCGCAGTACGCGCCCGTGAACGGCCCCGTGATCAGGCCCGCGATCGACGATACGAACACGATCTTGCCGTGCTTGCGCGCGAGCATGCCTCGCGCGATCTGCTGCGTGAGTTCGAGCGGCCCGAACACGTTCACGTCGAACAGTTCGCGGACGATCTCGACCGGCAGGTCGACCAGTGCGCCGGCTTCGCCGACGCCCGCGTTGTTCACGAGCACGTCGATCTCGAATTCGGCGGCGCGGGCGCGATCGTGGGCCGACGTGACGTCGAGCTTCACCGCGCGCAATGCGGTGCCGCGCTGCGCGGCGTCGTCCGTCAGTGCGTCGATCTCGGCGGTCGTGCGTACGCCGGCGGTGACGGCGTGACCGCGTTCGGCCAGCCGCAGCGCGACTTCGCGGCCGAAGCCGGTGCCCGCGCCGGTGATGAGGATGCGTTTCTGTGCCATATGCCTACCTTGTGGAGTGAAGGGTTGCCTGAAAAAGGTCGCAGCAGTGCTGCGCGATCGCAGTGTCTTCGTCGACGCTGCCGCCCGAGACGCCGATCGCGCCGACGCAGCGCCAGTTGCCGTCGACCAGCGGTTCGCCGCCGCCGAACGTGACGAGCCCGCCGTGACTGTGCTCGATGCCGCGCAGCGGACCGTCGCCTGACATCGCGCCGAGTGCGCCGGTCGATGTGCGGAAGTGGATCGCCGTCAGCGCCTTGCGTTGCGCGAGATCGATCGCGCCGAGAAAACAGTCGTCGGTGCGTACGAACGCCAGCAGGTTCGCGCCGGCATCGACGATGGCGATCGCGACGCCGGCCACCTGCAGCGATTCGGCATGGGCGAGCGCCGCGTCGATCGTGCGGCGGGCGACGGCGAGCGGCAGTGCGGCGGTGAGCGGGTTCATGCGAGGCTCCGGTGGGACGACAGCGCCAGTGTAGACAGTTACGGTATATGGGAGAATCCGTATTCCGCTCGAAGCAGTTTCAAGTTTTTTTAATGATGGACAGACGATGAGCAGACGCGATCCGATGGCCGGCCTGCACGTGTTCATGACCGTCGCGACGGCCGGCAACTTCACGCGGGCCGCTGCCGCGCTGGGCCTGACGCCGGCGGCCGTCAGCCTGGCGATCGGGCAGCTCGAGGGCGAGCTCAACGTGAAGCTGTTCAACCGCAGCACGCGCGGTGTGAGCCTCACGGAAGCCGGCCAGCGCTACTGGCGGCAGACCGAGCCCGCGTACCGGCAGGTCATGCAGGCGCGCGACGAGCTGAAGGATGCGCGCAGCGAGCCGAACGGGCTGTTGCGCGTGACCGCGCTGCCGCTCGCGCGCTTGCTCGTGATCGCGCCGGTGCT
This sequence comes from Burkholderia sp. BCC0397, assembly GCF_902832865.1. Lineage (NCBI taxonomy): Bacteria > Pseudomonadati > Pseudomonadota > Betaproteobacteria > Burkholderiales > Burkholderiaceae > Burkholderia > Burkholderia sp. BCC0397. The sequence continues at coordinate 58,595 of NZ_CADFDL010000006.1, forward strand.
CGCCACGTTCCGCGAGCGCTATCCCAAAGTCCGGCTCGAAATTCGCTATGAGAACGAACTCGTCGACATCGCAAAGGACGGTTTCGATGCGGGGATCCGCCTGGCCGACCGGTTGCAGCCGGGCATGATCGGCGTGCGGATTGCGCCTGCGTTGACGTGTGCGCTGGTCGCGTCGCCCGGTTATCTGGCGCGGTATGGTGCGCCGGCTTCGATTGCGCAGCTCGAGCGTCACGCGTGCATCCGATTCCGGTTCACGGAAAGCGGGCGCTTGCACAAATGGCTGCTGCACGACGGGCGGCGCGACGTCGATCTCGACCCGGACGGCGTATTCGTGACGAACGATGCCGATGCGGTGATCGATGCGGCGCGCGCGGGCGTCGGCATTGCGTTCGCGTTCATGCGCGAGCGGATCGAGCAGGACCTGCGCGACGGCACGCTCGTCGAGGTGCTGTCCGGTGCGTGCCGCACGCTGCCGCCGATGTGGCTGTATTACGTGAATCGCAAGCACGTGCCGGCCAAGCTGCGCGCGTTCATCGACGTGCTGCGCGAGCGCGATGGCCCGGACGCGGCGTAATCGCATCGGCGTGGCTCACTGCAGCAATCGATCCGGCGGCGCATGATGGCGGCTCCAGCCACGAAGCCAAGGAGTCGCGTGATGACCGTATTCCCGCATTTTCCGATTCGGACTCTGGTGATTGCCGCAACGTTGGCGGCCGCCGCGATTTGCAGCGCACCGGCCGTCGGCCAGACGTCGACGGTGCCGGCAGGTTCGGCTGTTGCGACGCCCGACAATGCGGTACTGCTGACCGTGTTCCTGAAACACGACGAGTCGCGCCCGCTCGCGGAGCTGAATGCGCAGCTTGCGAAGCAGGGGTTCTACAAGGCGTTTCCGCCGCCGGGCGTCGAGGTGGTGAGCTGGACGGTGACGATGGGGATCGGGCAGATCGTCGTGCTGCGACTGCCGGCGTCACGGCTGCGCGAGGTCAATCGCGTGCTCGAGGATACGGCCTGGGGCGTGTACCGGACGGAGTTCTATCCGACCTACGACTACAAGGCGATTGGGTTGGGGGAGCATGAGCGGGCGAAGTAACGCGCAGTGGCGTATGTCCGTACCGGCGGTGCGCCGCGGAGGGGCGCAGCGAATCAGCCCGCCGCCATTCCGCACCGCGCCGCGCCCTCGCGTTTTCGTCCTCACCCGGCGGGCTCGGCGCGGTAAATTCCACCGAAATGCATCACAAGTCATTCATCCGATGAAAAAACTACCTCCGTTGCCGGTATGATGCGCACCTTGCGTTCGTAGACGCCCTGTTTCTTTATGCGTTTTGATGCGCGAGAAACCACAAATCCGCACAAAGCCGACGTGAAAGATTTTGTAATATAAGTTCCGTATACTCGTAAGTTCTGATCCAGGCGCCGCCAGCCCGTCTTCGGCCGGCCGCCCACGCAGAACAACAGATACGTCGCCGCCCGGGCACCCGCGCCGCGACCCTATGCACCACCACTGAACACGTTATGTCTTCCCGCCACTCTGGTTCGCCCGGCCGTGCCGAGGCGGTGATCGCCCGTGCCCGGGCGCTGATCCGCAACGAGCGCGTGCTGTCGCCGCTGCTCGCGCTCGGCATCGGCCTGCTGCTGATCGTGGTTTTCCAGCATCTGTCGGAATCCGTCGACTACCGCTCGGTGATCCGCCAGTTGCGTCACATGTCCGTCGGCGAGTGGGGCGCGTCGCTGGCCGCGACGGCCCTCAGCTATCTCGCGCTCGTCGCCCGCGATGCGGTCGGCCTGCGCTATGTCGCGGCCAAGGTGCCGCGCGTCGCGCTGTGGATCGGCGCGATTGCCGGTTCCGCGCTCGGTAACGCGACCGGCTTCGGTGCGCTGACGGGCGGCGCGGTGCGTGCGCGCGTGTACGGTGTATCGGGCGTCACGCCCGCCCAGATCGGCCGGATGACGGTGTTCACGAGCGGCACGCTGGCGCTCGCGATGGTGCTGATGACGGCGGTCGGCATGGTCTGCGTGCCGGAGGCGCTCGCCGCGATGCTGCACGTCGCGCCCGGCGTGCTCACGTGGACGGGCGCCGCGTTGCTCGTCGCGCTCGCCGCGCTGGTCGTGCTGTGCGGCAACACCGCGCGCCCGGTCGTCACGCGCTTCAAATGGCTGTCGTTCGATGTGCCGGCGCGGCGCGACCTCGTCGCGCAGGTCGTCTACGCGGTGCTCGACGTCGTGGCCGCGGGCCTCACGCTGTGGGTGTTGCTGCCGGCAGCGCCAGTCGGCTTCCCGACCTTCATTACCGTTTACGCGGCCGCCTTGCTGCTCGGGATGATCGGCCATACGCCGGGCGGGATCGGCGTGTTCGAAGCGGCGATGGTCTTCACGCTTGGTCGCGAAGTGCCCGCGCACGCGATGGTCGCCGCGTTGATCGCATATCGCGCGATCTACTTCGGCGTGCCGCTCGTGCTGTCGGCCGGCCTGCTGGCCGGTTTCGAGGGCCGCGCGCTGCGGCGCCGGCTCGTGACGCGGCAGGCCGTGCGCGTGTCGCAGCTCGCGCCGGTGTTCCTGAGCCTCGTGACGTTCGCGGTCGGCGGGATGCTGGTGATCTCGAGCGCGACGCCCGCGTTCTGGCACCGGATCGCGATCCTGCGCCACATCGTGCCGCTGTGGGTGCTCGAAGGCTCGCAGGTGATCTGCAGCGTGCTCGGCGTCGCGCTGCTGTTCGTCGCGCGCGGGCTGCTGCGCCGGCTCGACGGCGCCTGGTGGATGACCTTCGCCTTGACGCTCGCGAGCCTCGCGCTGTCGCTGGCCAAGGGCCTCGCGTTCGTCGAGGCCGGCGTGCTCGGCACGCTGCTCGTGCTGCTGCTCGTCAGCCGTCGCCGGTTCAACCGTCATTCTTCGCTGCTCGCCGAGCGCTTCACGGTGAGCTGGTTCGTGTCGGTGGCGATGGTGCTGATGCTGGCCGTGTGGGTGCTGTTCTTCGCGTTCCGCGACGTGCCTTACACGCGCGATCTGTGGTCGCATTTCTCGTTCGATGCGCGTGCGCCGCGAGCGCTGCGCGCGACGCTCGCGTCCGGCGTGTTCGTCGCGCTGTTCGCGCTGTGGCAACTGCTGCGCCCGGCGCCGGGGCGCTTCGTGAAGCCCGCGGAGCAGGACCTGGTCGACGCGGAGCAGATCATCCGCGCGCAGGAATGCAGCGACGCGGGCCTCGCGCTGATGGGCGACAAGTCGTTCCTGTTTTCCGAATCGCGTCGCGCGTTCCTGATGTACGCGAAGAACGGCCGCACGTGGGCCGCGCTGCACGACCCGGTCGGGCCGCGTGAAGAGTGGCCGGCGCTGATCAGCAAGTTCATCGCGCTCGCGCATGCGCACAGCGGCCGCGCGGCGTTCTACCAGGTGCGCGCGAACGCGTTGCCGTTGTATCTCGACGCGGGGCTCACGCTGATGAAGCTCGGCGAGGAAGCGCATATCGCGCTCGACCGGTTCGACCTGAAGGGCTCGAACCGGTCGCACCTGCGCTACGCGCTGCGCCGTGGCGACAAGGATGCGCTGACGGTCGAGGTGATTGCGCCGGACGACGTGCCGGCCGCGCTGCCGTCGCTGCGCGACATCTCCGACGGCTGGCTCGACAGCCGCGATGCGCGCGAGAAGAGCTTCTCGGTGGCCGCGTTCCACGACGGCTATCTCGCGACGCAGTCGGTGATGCTGGTGCGGCAGGCCGACAAGCCGATCGCGTTCGTCACGTTCATGACGACCGACCTCAACACCGAGGCGACGGTCGGCGTGATGCGCCATCTGCCGGAGGCATCGCCGTACGCGATGGAGTACCTGTTTACGCAGCTCGCGCTGCATCTGAAGGAAGCGGGGTTCCGCAAGCTGAGCCTGGGCATCGCGCCGTTCTCGGGGATGGGTGCGGCGAAGATGCCGTCGCCGTTCCACCGGCTCGGCCTGATGGTCTGGCGCTTCGGCGGCCGCTTCTACAACTTCCGCGGCTTGCGCGCTTTCAAGAGCAAGTTCGAACCGCACTGGGAGCCGCGTTATCTCGCGGCCTCGGGCTCGGTCGGCGTGTTCGTCACGCTTGCGGATCTGTCATTGCTGGCTGGAGGTCGGCGTTCATGATGTTGAAGAAGGTAAGCGCGCGGGCGGCAGCCGCCTGCGCGGGAATGATGCTGGCCGGCGCCGCGTGCGCCGCGCAGCCGGCCGCCGTGAAAACCGAAACCGTGTCCGGCGGTCGCTACGGGCCCGTGACCGTGACCAAGCCGAGCGGGCCGCTGCGCGGATTCGTCGTGCTGTTCTCGCGTGAGGCCGGCTGGCATGCCGCCGATCAGCAGGCGGCCGACGCGCTCGCGACAGCCGGTGCGATGACGGTCGGCGTCGATTCCGGGCGTTACGCGGCGAATCTCGCCGCGAAGCAGGAGGCCTGCCATCACCTCGACGGCGACGCCGAGGCGGTCAGCCATCAGCTCGAACGTCTCGCGCAGTCGTCGCGCTATTTCACGCCGATCGTCGCGGGCGTGGGCCAGGGCGGCGCGATCGCGAAGCAGATCCTGTCGATGGCGCCGGAGAACACGATCGCCGGCGTCGTCGCGGTCGGTCCGGCCGCGAAGCTCGATCCGCGCTTCAAGCCGTGCCAGCCCGATCCGACGATCGTGCGCCGCGCGATGCCGGGTTTCGTCGAAACGGCTGCCGCGGGCGACACCGCGAAGCTCGTGTCGCTCGTCTCGTCGCACCTGCGCGACACCAGCAGCAGCGACGAACTCGACGTGTCGGACCTGCCGCTCGTCGAGCTGCCGGCCAAGGGCGGCAGCGGCCGGCTCGCGATCGTGATCTCGGGCGACGGCGGCTGGCGCGATCTCGACAAGACGATCGCCGAGGCGTTGCAGCGCGACGGCGTGTCGGTGGTCGGCATCGACAGCCTGCGTTATTTCTGGAGCGAGAAGCCGCCCGCACAGGTGAGCCGCGATCTTGCCCGCGTGATGCGCACCTACATGGCGCGCTGGCATGCGAGCCGCGTGGCGCTGGTCGGCTACTCGTTCGGCGCCGACGTGATGCCGTTCGCGTACAACCGGCTGCCGGCCGACCTGCGCGACAAGGTCGCGGTGATGTCGCTGCTCGGCTTCGCGCCGTCGGCCGATTTCCAGATCCGCGTGACGGGCTGGCTCGGCATGCCCGCGAGCGACAACGCGCTGAAGGTCGCGCCGGAAATCGCGAAGGTGCCGCCGTCGCTCGTGCAGTGCTTCTATGGCGCGGAAGAGACGGACACGATGTGCCCGGCGCTCGCGAACACGGGCGCCGACGTGGTCAAGACGCAGGGCGATCACCACTTCGGCCGCGATTACATCGCGCTCGAGAAGAAGATCCTCGGCGCGTTCGGCAAGCCGGTGGCGGCGCGCTGAACGCCGGCGGCGCCCGCGTGACGGCGGGCGCCGGCCGGTTTGCTTTCGGTTCATCGGACGGGCGGCCAGCGAGCCGCCCGTTTCATTTTCCTGTCTGCGCTGCCGCGTCCTGCGGCGGCATGGTCGTTCTCGCATCGCGCTGATAGAAGCCCGGAAACCGGTCGAGCTGCCGCCGTGCGGCCGCGAGATCGGTGTCGTCGCCGAGCACCGCGCTCGAAAACCCCGTGCGTTCCATCAGCAGCAACTGGTCGACCAGTACGTCGCCGGTCGCGCGCAGGTCGCCGGCGAAGCCGTAGCGCTTGCGCAGCAGGTAGGCCTGGCTGTATGCGCGGCCGTCGGTGAACGACGGAAACTGCAGGTCGATGCGCTCGGCGTGCGCGATGCGTGCGGCGAGCGGCGGCAGTTCCTCGTCGTTGCCGATCGTCAGCGTCGTCGCGGCGTGCTGCTGCGTGTCGTCTGCATGCTCGGCCGGCGTCAGCAGCCGGATGCGCGCGGTTGCGTTCGCGGTCTCGTGCTTCATGCGGGTTCTTCCTGATGACGCGCGGCGTTCGCGGCGGCCTTGAACGGTTCCGTGCCGATGCGGCGCACCGTGTCGATGAATCGTTCGCTGCGGCCGTTCGCGTCGATGCGCGCGTCGAGATACGCGTTGACGATCGCGTCGACGACATCGACGATTTCGTCCGCCGAAAACGACGGGCCGATCACCTTGCCCGGCCGCGCGGGGCCGCTCGCGGTCGAGCCGTCCGACCCGCCGAGCGTGACCTGGTACCACTCCGCGCCGTCCTTGTCGACGCCGAGGATGCCGAGGTGGCCGCTGTGATGATGGCCGCACGAGTTGATGCAGCCGCTGATGTGCAGGTCGATGTCGCCGACGTCGTGCAGCCGGTCGAGATCGTCGAAACGCTCGGCGAGCGCGTCGGCGACCGGAATCGAGCGGGCGTTCGCGAGCGCGCAGAAATCGCCGCCCGGGCACGCGATCATGTCGGTCAGCAGCCCGACGTTCGCGCTCGCGAGCCCGATCGCGCGTGCGTTTTCCCACAGCGGGAACAGGTCGTCGACGTGTACCCACGGCAGCACGACGTTCTGCGTGTGCGTGACGCGCGCCTCGCCGGCCGAGAAGCGGTCGGCGAGATCGGCGAGCGCGTCGAGCTGGTCCGGCGACGCGTCGCCGGGCGCCTGCAGGCGGCGCTTGAACGACAGCGTGACGATGCGCAGCGCCGGGTCGCGATGATCGGCGACATTGCGGGCGAGCCAGCGCGCGAACGCCGGATGACGGCTCGCCTGCGCGGAGACGCGCGCGTTCGCGTCGGCGAGGTCGAGCGTGCGCGGCTTCAACCGCGGCGGGACGAACGACGCGGCGACGCGATCGAATTCGGCCTGCGGGATCGTATGCGGGCCGCCGTCGAGGACGACGATCTGGCGGAATTCTTCCTCGACGTCGTCGATGTAGCGTTGCCCCTCGGTCTTCACGAGGATCTTGATCCGCGCCTTGTACTTGTTGTCGCGCCGCCCGTAGCGGTTGTACACGCGGACGATCGCCTCGATGTAGTTCATCACGTGCTGCCACGGCAGGAACGCGCGCAGCAGCGTCGCGATCATCGGCGTGCGGCCCATCCCGCCGCCGACGCTCACGCGAAAGCCGAGCGCGCCCGCGTCGTCGCGCACGAGCTTCAGCCCGACGTCGTGCCAGTCGGTCGCCGCGCGGTCTTCGGTCGCACCGGTGATCGCGATCTTGAACTTGCGCGGCAGGAACGCGAATTCGGGGTGCAGCGTCGTCCACTGGCGCATCACTTCGGCGAACGGGCGCGGATCGGCGATCTCGTCCGGCGCGACGCCCGCGCGTTCGTCGCACGAAATGTTGCGGATGCAGTTGCCGCTCGTCTGGATGCCGTGCATGTCGACGGTCGCGAGCAGGTCCATCACGTCGGCCGCCTTCGCAAGCGGAATCCAGTTGAACTGCACGTTGGTGCGCGTCGTGAAGTGCGCGCTGCGGGTCGGCAGGCGCAACGTGCCGAGCAAGGCCTGCGCGTCGCACGCGGCGCGGTAGGCGTCGTCGTCGGGTACGTCGTAGTCGCGCGCGATCCGCGCGAGCACGCGAAGCTGCGCACTCGACAGCTCGCCGTACGGCACCGCGACGCGCAGCATCGGCGCGTGGCGTTGCACGTACCAGCCGTTCTGCAGGCGCAGCGGCCGGAACGCGTCCTCGCCGAGGGTGCCTTGCTGCCAGCGTTCGAGCTGGTCGCGGAACTGGGCGGCGCGGCTGTGCACGAGCGCCCGGTCGAAATCGGTATATCGATACATGACGTGATACGCGAGAGGCGCCGCGGCGAATGGCGCGCGGCGCGGAAGGGCGTTGCGACGGATGTCAGGCAACGGAAGACAGCGTAGGGAACGCGGTGCGGCGGGACAAGCAGCAGATCGGGACGAAAAAGGCGCAGCAGATGGCCGGCGGGGCGCCGGCGCGGGCCGGGCATGCGTGCATGCCCGTGGGCGCGGTCATGCGTCGACGACGAGCGCCGGATCGAGCGCGCGGATGCGCTGGTCGATGAAGTAGCCGCCGCCTTCCTGGTAGCGCAGGAACAGGCGGCCGCACGCACGGCAGCGGCTGACGGTGCAGCGGTTGTACGGGAAATGGCGCAGCGCGATCGGCGCGTCGTCCGACGCATAGCGCGTGCTGGCCGGATGATATTCCGCATAGGTCGGCTCGGCCTCGCCCGGCGGCGCGAGCGTGGCCACTTCGATCAGTTGCGTGTCCGGCAGCGACAGCGGCAGGGTCGTCCAGCCGGCGAGCGAGGTCTTCGTGCACGTGCATGGCTGCGTGACGTGCGCCGCGTCGGCCGTCAGTTTCAGCAGCGCGTCGTGATCGAGGTAAGGCAGTGGGCTCATGGGTAATCGTGAAAGGGCGGCAGGAGCTGCAATGTAACCCGCGAGCCGATCGGCTGCATGGCCGTGACGCAGCCAGCGCGGCGCGCACGTTGCGCGATCAGCCTGCCTTGCGGACCGACGGCTGCGCGACCAGTTCGCCGAGCACGCGGATCGCGCGTTCGATGTCGCGGCTCCATGGATGGCCGAAGTTCACGCGCACGCAGCGCTCGAAGCCGTGCGCGGCAGAAAACAGCGGGCCCGGCGCGAAGCTGATGCCGCGCGCGATCGCCTGGCGATGCAGTTCCATCGCGTCGATCGCGTCGGGAAACGCGAGCCACAGGAAGTACCCGCCTTCGGGCCGCACCCATTCGACACCGGCCGGCAGCCAGCGCCGCAGCGCGTCGTCCATCCGGTCGAGCTGCGCGTGCAGCGCGCCGCGCAGCTTGCGCAGGTGCCGGTCGTAGCCGCCGTGCTCGAGATAGTTCGCGATGCCGGCCTGCGCGGGGATGCTGGCCGACAGCGTCGTCATCAGCTTGAGCCGCTGTACCTTCTCCGCGAACCGGCCGGCGGCGGCCCAGCCGATCCGGTAGCCGGGCGCGAGCGTTTTGGAGAACGAACTGCAGTGCATCACGAGGCCATGACGGTCGAACGCGCGTGCGGGCAGCGGATAGTCCGGGCCGAAATGCAGTTCGCCGTAGACGTCGTCCTCGATCAGCGGCACGTCGCGCGCCGCGAGCAGTTCGACGAGCGCGCGCTTTTTTTCGGCGCTCAGCGTGACGCCGGTCGGGTTCTGGAAATTGGTCATGAACCAGCACGCGCGGATGTCGTGCCGGTCGAGTGCGTTCGCGAGCGCGGCGAGATCGAGGCCGGTGCGCGGATCGACGGGAATCTCGACCGCGCGCAGGTCGAGCCGCTCGATCGCCTGCAGCGCCGCATAGAAGCCCGGCGCTTCGACGGCAACGACGTCGCCGGGCCGCGTCACCGCCATCAGGCACAGGTTCAGCGCTTCGAGTGCGCCGTTCGTGACGACGATTTCGTCGATCGGCTGCGAGATGCCGGTGGCGAGATAGCGCCGCACGATCTGCTGGCGCAGCGCCTCGTTGCCGGGCGGCAGGTCGACGACCGTGCTCCACGGGCTCACGAGCCGCGTGGCCTGCGCGAGCGACTTCGCGAGACGCGGCAGCGGAAACAGCTGCGGCGCGGGGAACGCGGACCCGAGCGGCACGATGCCGGGCTGCGTGGCCGCATCGAGGACGGAGAACACGAGGCTGCTGATGTCGACCTTGCGCGTGGCGCCGGCGCGGCTCGTACGGCGTTTCGTCGCCGGGCTCGTGGCCGGGCTCGTGGCCGGCTGCGCGCCCGGCGCGACGTAGTAGCCCGAGCGTTCGCGCGCGCGGATCAGCCCCCACTGTTCGAGCAGGTAATACGCGCGAAACACCGTCGACTGGCTCACGCCATGTTGCGCGATGATCTGCCGCAGCGACGGCAGGCGCGTGCCGACGGCGAGGTTGCCGTTGCGGATGTCGTCGGCGATCGTATGGGCGAGGGTTTCGTAGCGTTTCATCGGCGTGGGCGGGGTGCTTCGCCGCCGCACGCGCGCCGCAGCGGCGCCGCGCCGGCGGGCGCGGCTCATTGTCCGATGCGCGGCCCGAAAAGGAAAGCGCGGGTGTGTCGGCCGCGCCGTCCCGCTGCGTCAGGCCGCGTTCGGCTCGACATTCCGCCCGCTGCTGCCGCGCGGCAGCGGCGGCAACGGCTCGACCTTGCCGACGATGAACAGGTACGACAGCGCACCGACCACGCACAGCGCGCCGGCCACCGCGAGCGGCACCACGAACGAGCCTTTCGTGATCGACAGCATCACGCCGGTGAAGGTCGTGATGAAGATGCCCGCGAGATTGCCCGCGAAGTTCTGGATGCCGCCGAGCGATGCGACGTGCGCGGGCGTCGGCGCGACTTCGCCGACGAGCGTCCACACGTTGGCGCCGGCGAACGACAGGCTGGCATACGCGAGCGCGAACAGGCCGAGGCAGGCCCACACGTTTTCGACGAACGCGGACAGCGCGATCGACGACGACAGCAGCATGCCGAGCACGAGGCAGGTCTTGCGCGCGGCGGTGGCGCTCCAGCCGCGGCGGAACAGGCTGTCGGACACGTAGCCGCCGAGCCAGCCGCCGGGAATCGCGAGCAGCGCGGGCAGCATGCCCCACGTGCCGAGCGACGCGAGCGAGAAGCCGCGCGACTGCAACAGGTAGCTCGGGAACCACGTGATGAAGAAGTAGATCGCGAAGTTCAGGCAGAACAGCCCGATCATCATCCCCCACACGGTGCGGTAGCGGAACAGGTCGAGCCACGACACCTTCGGGCCGTCGGTTGCGGCCGCAACCGTCGAGGCGCCGCGTTGCGCGAGCAGCGCATCGACGGCGTCCGGCGCGATCGCGCGATAGCGTTCCGGGTCGCGATAGACGAACCACCACGCCAGTGCCCACACGATGCCGATGCCGCCCGTGATCACGAACGACCCGCGCCAGCCGACGATCGAGATCAGCCACGCGACGAGCGGCAGCGACAGCGCGGAGCCGACGCGCGAGCCGCTGTCGAAGATGCTGCTGGCCACGCCGCGCTCGCTGCGCGGAAACCAGTTGAACGCGACCTTCGCGAACGACGGGATCGCGGCCGCTTCGCCGACGCCGAGCATCAACCGCACGCCGACGAGTTGCGCGAGGCCGCGCGCGGCGCCCGTCGCGACGGTGAACACCGACCACCAGCCGACGGCCAGCGCGAGGCTCACGCGCACGCCGACCTTGTCGATGAACCAGCCGGCCGGTAATTGGAGGAACGCATAGGTCCAGAAGAACGCGCTCAGCACGAGCCCCATGCCGACCGCGTCGAGGCCGAGGTCGGCACGGATGCTGGGCGCCGCGATCGCGAGGTTCGCGCGATCGATGAAGTTGATGACGTTGGCCAGGAAGCACATCAGGATCATGGCCCATCGGATGCGTGGCATGGGGTGTCTCCGCGCGGAATGTCGTGGCGGGCGACCGGCGATCCGCTGCGCCGGCCGCCTCGAAGGGCGAATTACCGCGACGCTTGCGGTGCGTGGTCGAACTTCGCCAGCGCTTCCCACAGGCCGTTCAGGTAGACGGCGCCGAGCGCGCGGTCGTAGAGGCCATAGCCGGGCTTGCCCGTCTCGCCCCAGATCATCCGGCCGTGGTCGGGACGCACGTAGCCGGTGAAGCCGGTGTCGTGGTACGCCTTCACGATCGCGGCGATGTCGAGCGAGCCGCAGCTTGACAGGTGCGCGGTTTCCTCGAAATCGCCGTTCGCGTCGACCTTCACGTTGCGGATGTGCGCGAAATGAATGCGGCCCATCGCGCCGAACTCGCGCACGAGCGCTTCGACATCGTTCTCGGGGCCTGCGCCGAGCGAGCCCGAGCACAGCGTCAGCCCGTTCGCGGGCGAGTCGACGATGCGCACGATCCGTGCGAGATCGTCGCGGTTCTTCACGATGCGCGGCAGCCCGAAGATCGGGCGCGGCGGATCGTCGGGATGGATCGCCATCTTCACGCCGGCTTCCTCGGCGACCGGAATGATCGCCTTCAGGAAGTATTCGAGGTTGGCCCACAGCGCGTTTTCGTCGACGTCGCGGTAATCGGCGAGCAGCGCCTGCAACTGTTCGGGCCGGTAGCTCGAATCCCAGCCGGGCAGCGCGATGCCGTCGTTCGGATCGATCCGGTCGACCGCGTCGGTGGTGAACGCGAGGCAGGTCGAGCCGTCGTCGAGCGTCTTCGACAGCTCGGTGCGCGTCCAATCGAACACGGGCATGAAGTTGTAGCAGACGACGCGGATGCCGGCCGCGCCGAGATGGCGGATCGTCTGCCGGTAGTGGTCGATCAGGCGGTCGCGGCCCGGCTTGCCGAGCTTGATGTCCTCGTGCACGGGCACTGATTCGACGACGTCGAACTGCAGGCCGGCGCGTTCGATCGTCGCCTTCAGCGCGTCGATCTTGTGCACGGGCCAGACTTCGCCCACCGGTTCGTCGTAGATCGCGGACACGATGTGCGTGACGCCGGGAATCTGGCGGATGTATTGCAGCGAGACCGGATCGGACTCGCCGTACCAACGGAAAGACATCTTCACTGGAGCGGCTCCTGGCTGGCGGTTCATGCGTCGGACGATCGGGCGGCGGCGTGCCGGCCCGTCGTCGGTGTGCGAATTATGATTGGTATGCCAGTTGCGCGGGATAGTGGTTTACCAGTTGTCCGGCTGGACGACGGTCAACGTGATATCCGAGGAAACGGCCGGTAAGGCGGGCCGGCAGGCCGAACCGGCTGCGAACCAAATTGGTGTACCATTTTGACGATCCGGCGCCGCAGCGGCGCCGGCCAGCCTGTTGCGAGCCTTTCGATGACCGATTTTTCCAGCCTGCCCGCCAGCCGCGACACCGATGCCGCGGACCGCTCCTATATCGGCCTTGCGCGGCAGATTCACGCGATGGTGGCCGCCGGCGCGTTCGAGGCCGGCGCACGGCTGCCGTCGGAGCGCAGCTTGGCCGACCAGTTCGGCGTGAGCCGCACGCAGGTGCGCGAGGCAATCATCGCGCTCGAGGTGCAGGGGATCGTCGAGGTGCGGATCGGCTCGGGCATCTACGTGTCGGCGGCCGATGCCGCGCGGCCGGTGACGTTCGACGTGCCGCGCGGGCCGGGGCCGATCGAGACGCTGCGCGCGCGCGGGCTGATCGAGGCGGAAGTCGCGGCGCTCGCGGCGACCGAACGCAAGGATGCCGATCTCGACCGCCTGTTTTTCTCGCTGACGACGATGCGCGAGCAGATGAACGACAAGGCCGCATACGACGCGGCCGATCGCCAGTTCCACCTGCGAATCGCGGAATCGACCGGCAATACGGTGCTGCTGCACATGGTCACCGCGATGTGGGACTGCGCGCGCAGCGATCCGCTGTGGGACAAGATCGAGGAGCACTTTCACTCGGCCGCGCTGCGCGAGGCGTCGCAGGAAGATCACCAGCGGATCTTCACGGCGATCATGGCGCGCGACGCAGGCGGTGCGCGCGACGCGATGCGTGCCCACCTGTCGCGCGTGATCGCTGAATTCACGCAGGCCTGGCGCTGACGGTCGGATTCGCGTATTGGCGTATTCGCGGCCCCATTTAATTGCGTCGCATTCAGCCGTGAGGCGGTGAACATGCGCGATGTGCGGCTTGTGCCAATTGCGTGACCCTGCGTTTTATGGTCTCGTTGCGGGATATCGCATCGACTCGAAAAAGGACAGTCGAATGCAGCCGGGCGATTCACACGGGGTCCGATTGATCAGGGGAATCGGCGTACGTACGTGCGCCCGCGGCGCCGTGCGCACGCTGCTTGTCGTATTGACGCTGGGCTTGCTTGCGCCCGCTCTGCCGGCCTTCGCCGTCTCTCCCGAAACCATCAACGACAACGTGCTGCGCGTGCTGGCCTGGCCCGGTTACGCGGACAGCGATATCGTCAGCGCATTCGAGGCGCAGTTTCATGTGCGCGTCGAGGTGACGCTGGTCGATTCCGACGAAGCGCTGTGGACGCGCATGCACAGCGCTTCGCCGCCGCCGTACGACGTGCTGGCCGCGAACACGGCCGAGATCCAGCGCTATGCGCATGAACACCTGCTCGCGCCGATCGACCTGTCGCGCATCCCGAGCCGGCGGCGGCAATTACCGAATTTCCAGCAGCTCGCGACGATCGGCGGCCTCGTGCAGGACGGCGCGTCCTACGCGATCCCGTTCACGTATTCGTCGATGGGGCTGATCTACGACCGCAAGCAGGTGCCGGCCGCGCCGCGCTCGATGCGCGAGTTGTGGAATCCGCGCTATCGAGGCAAGGTGCTCGACTTCAACAGCGCGCAGCACAATTTCTCGTTCACGGCGCTGGCGCTCGGCTATCCCGATCCGTTCCGCCTGTCGCCCGCGCAGACGCTTGCCGTGGCCCGCAAGCTGATCGACCTGCGCCGCAACCTGCTGACGTACTACACGCTTCCTGAAGAAGCGACCGCGCTGTTCGTCCAGCATCGCGCGGCGCTGATGTTCGGCAACTACGGCACGCAGCAGGTCGAGCAGTTGCGTCGCGCCGGCGCGGACGTCGGCTACGTGATCCCGGACGAAGGCGCGCTCGCGTGGCTCGATTGCTGGGCCGTCACGCGCGGCGCGCTCCGTCCCGAGCTTGCGTTTGCATGGATCAACTACATGCTCGAACCGGCGATCGGCGCGCTGCTGACCGAGCGTCAGGGGCTCGCGAACACGCTCGAGCGGCCGCGCGGCCTGGATACCGGTCACCAGCATCTCGTGTGGCTTCGGCCCGTGGAGGACATCGCGCGCCGCGAGTCGCTGTGGAGCCGCATCGTGTCGGGCGATCGGCCGGAGCAGTTCGGAAAATGATCCGGCTTGGGCTCACGTCGAAGCTGTCGGTGCTGTTCGCGTGCATCGGCGTGATCGCGTCCGGCACGACCGGCTACTACGCGTATCGCGCCAACCGCGCGATGCTCGTGCAGGAAGCGCAGCACAGTCTGCTGATGTCGACGCAACTGCTCGGGCAGCGCTTCACGACCGCGCTCGCCGACGTTGCCGACGATGCGCTCGTGCTCGCGCAGTTGCCGTCGTCCGCGTCCGTCGCGGGCGCCGACCATCCGGACAACACACGACGCATGCGGCTCGAGCAGGTGTTTTACAGCTTCATGAGAAATCACGCGGAATACCTGCAGATCCGCCTGATCGCGAGCGGGCATTTCGGGATCGAACGCATTCGCCTCGATCGCGATGCGCGCGGCATCGTCGTGCTGCCCGAAAGCGCGTTTCAGGAGAAAGGGCAGTTCTCCTACGTATTCGATACGCTCGCGACGGCGCCCGGCCATATCTACCTGTCGCCGATCGCGATCAATCACGAGACGGGAGCGCATGCGGCGCAAGGGCTGCCGATCCTGCGCGTGGGGACGCCGGTGGTCGACGCATCAGGCCAGACGGTCGGCGCGCTCGTCGTCGACGTTGAACTCTCTCGGGTGTTCGACCGGCTCGAACGCGATCTGCCGGACGACTATGCGGTCTATCTCGCGAACGAGTGGGGCGATTTTCTCGTGCATCCCGATCCGGAGCAGACGTTCGGCTTCGATCGCGGCCGGCGTGTGCTGATGCAGGACCGCTTTGCCGCCACGCGCGCGCTGTTCGACAGCGGGCGCACGAACGTGACGCTCAATGGCCTCGAGCAGCCCGACGAGGCGCCGGGACAGATGTTCGCGTTCGTGCGCACGCCGTTCGGGCACGACGAGGGCAACCGCTTCGTCGTGCTCGGGATGGCCCGCCCGCTGGCGGACGTGCTTGCGCCGGCCGGCATGCTGGGTGAACGGATCGTCAGGATGGTGTTCGTATCGAGCGTGCTGGCGGCGATTCTCGCGATCCTGTTCGCGCGTGCGATCACGCGGCCGCTGCAGACGCTCGCGCGCGCCGCGACGCACGTGTTCGACGATCCGGCCGCCGAACGGCTGCCCGTCGCGCGGGCCGACGAGATCGGCGTGCTCGCGCGCTGTTTCGACAGCATGCGCGTCGAGATTCGCACGCAGATGGCAATGCTGCGCGCGAAGCAACTGGAGCTGACGCACCTCGCTGGTCACGACCCGCTGACCGGCCTGCCGAACCGCCTGCTGTTCATGGAACATCTCGATGCCGCGATCCGGCATGCGGCCGCGGTGCGCGAGGGGCTGGCGGTGATGTTCGTCGATCTCGACCGCTTCAAGCAGATCAACGACCAGCACGGGCACTCGGCCGGCGACCGCACGCTCGTCGCGGTCGCGAAGCGGTTGAGCCAGGTGCTGCGCAGCGGCGACATGGTGGCGCGGCTCGGCGGTGACGAATTCATCGTGCTGATTTCGGACGTGCGTTCACCGGCGGTGATCGGCGATGTCGCGTCGCGCATCCAGATCGTGATGGCCGAGGAACTGGAGTTCGACGAAGGGCGCATGGCCGTCGGCGCGAGCATCGGCGTCAGCGAGTTTCCGGCGGATGGCGCGTCGGCCGAGGAATTGCTCGTCAAGGCCGACGCGGCGATGTACGCGGCGAAGGCGTCCGCGCAGTGCGTGTGCGTGCGCTATCAGGACCTGGTCCGCGGCGGCGTGCCTGACGAGACTGGCCGCATCGCGTCGGGCGGCAACCGCTGACGGCCGGCCGGAACGCGACGAGCCCGTCGCGGGACGGGCTCGTCGGATAGGCGGGCTGCGCGTGCGGCGTGCGCAGCGAACGGCTTAGTGGCCGAAGTAGACCGAGTCGCGCGGGGTCTGTGCGCGAACGACCGGTGCGCCGCCTTCGACGGTCGCGGCCGGCTGCGAGCCGAGGCCGCTGTTGTCCATGCCGTGCACGCGGGCTTGCGCGGCCTCGATGTCGGCCGGGTAGTGCGGGCTCGCCTGGCTGGGCTTGTAGCCGACGTTCTCGAGCTGGACCAGTTCGTTGCGCACCTGGGCGCGGGTCACGGTGCTTTGCGCGAATGCGCCGAACGAGGCGGACAGGGCGACGGCGGCGACGACTGCGGAAACGAGCGATTTCATGATGACCTCCGATGTTTATTGGCTTTCCGCGTTCGACACCATGTCGTCTGCGGTTGATTACATCGTAGGCGCCGGTTCACCTAGGGTAAACGTGACTTTGAGTGAAAGATCGTTGCGCTGGAGGTAATAATTTCGAGACAAACCTGTTCTGCCCCCATGCTGTATTGCGGGGATTGCAGGCAATGGCGGGAGAGTGAGTGGGGGCGGGATGTCGCGCACGGGCACGCGCCTGGCGGCAACGGGCGGATGAAGATCGCGCGCGGCGAAACTTGGGGCTGCCGGGGAGCCGGATCAGACCCCGTCGTCGTCGATTTCCTTGCGCTCGCGGCGTTCCTCGTTGCCGCGACGCGCGCGCAGGCGCTGGCGCGACAGGACGGCGATCACCTGCTGGGTCGGCGCGCCGGACGGCAGCTCGTTGCGGATGCGATCGGGGACCATCGGCAGGCCCGCGCGCTGCCGGCGCAGCGCCTTGGCGATTGCCTGGCGGCATTCGTCGCCGTGGCAATCCCATTCATCGCGGATTCTCGGGCAATAACGGCATTGTTCCATCCGAATAGTCTAACGCGTCTTCGGGAATTGAGCAGGGCGTGGTGTCGGACGTATTAAAGGCGCCGGGCGGCAGAGGCGACCGACGGCTCGGGGTACAGGCGATGGCCGACTGAATCGGACTGCGAATCAAGTCAACCGGAGCCGTTCACCGACACTACAGTTTCCCGTCCTTCTCCATACGGATGCCTTGCGCGCGGACGGGGCCGGCGCGCGTCATCGGAGCGACCAGATACCCCAGATCGCGATCAACAGGCCAAGGCCCAGGCCGCAGCCCAGCAACACATAGGTTTCCATTTCGTGCCTCTGAAAACATGGCAACGCTGACGTCGACATCGGCGTACGTACAGCAAAGCCGGTCGCGTATCGTCCGTGCTGTCGGTCGGGGCGATACGCCGGGTCTGCGAATACTACGCGTTGCAGCTTTCAGAACGCATGCGTGATCGGCCGCATGCAGCATGCCGGCGGTTCGATCGTGCAGCGTACCTGAGCGTTGCGCGGGGCATTCGGCGCGCACGTGACGAGGTACGCAGGTCGGCTGCATGACCGTCGCGTCGGTTCAATATAATTCAAGAAGATGAGTCGCTTCTTGCGCGGCATACATACCCCGAACAAGGAAACCCGATGACGCTTGCCCAGTTGCAGGCCCTGGCTGCCGTGGTCGAACTCGGCTCGCTGACGGCCGCGGCAGACCGGCTCAGCCGCAGTCAATCCGCGATCAGCCACGCGCTGACGGAGCTGGAGGACATCACGCAGGTCAAGCTGCTCTGGCGCGACCGGCAGCCGGTCGTCCTGACGGCGGCCGGCGAGCGCCTGTGGCCGTATGTCCAGAGCGTGGTGCGGGAAGCGCAGATGCTGCGCCAGCAGTTCAGCCTGTCGCGCGGCAAGCTCGAAGGGAAGCTGGTGGTCGCGTCGCTGCCGAGCGTGTCGCTGGCGTTCGTCGTTCCCGCGCTCGAGGCATTGAAGGAGATGCACCCGGGCGTATCGGCGGTGCTGCTCGAAGGCACGGACAGCGAAGTCGAAGGGTGGATCGACGACGGGACGGCCGACGTCGGCGTGGTGGCCGGCACGAAGACGTTCGCGCACAACCTGCCGCTGCTCGACGAGGATTTCGTCGCGGTGGCGGCCGACGACATGTTCGCCGGCCGCAAGAGCGTGTCGGCCAGGCAGTTGGCCGCGGCGCCGTTCATTTTCTCGAAGGCGGGATGCGGGCCGGTGATCGCGGACTACTTCGCGCGCGGCGGGGCGCCGCTTCGGGCCGCATTCAACGTGGTCGAGATGCGCACGATCCTGTCGATGGCGGAGGCCGGCATGGGCGTATCGATCGTGCCGCGCATCACGCTCACGTACACGCCGTTCGGCGGCCGCGTGCTGGAATTGTCGCCGCGGCTGCATCGCTCCGTGCGATTGGCGTGGAACACCGCAGGCAATGCGGTCACCGACGCCTTCGTGCGGCTCGTCGACGCGCAGCGTGCGAAGGCGGAAAAGGCGTCCGGACGCGCGCGAAAAAGGGCAGGTAGCGAGCGGCGCGCACGATGAACGGCGCTCATGGGCGACTTGCAGTTTATTCATGCCTATGAGCGCCGGGATGCACTACATTGTTCGGACCTCGTGATCGTTGCCCTGAAGGAGCGTGCCGTGCCCACCTTGCCCACCCTGTTTGCGTTCGGACTCGTGTCGCTCGGCATGGTGCTGACGCCCGGACCGAACATGATCTATCTGGTTTCGCGCTCGATCTGCCAGGGCCGCCGCGCCGGGCTGGTATCGCTCGGCGGTGTCGCGCTGGGGTTCGTGTTCTACATGGTGTGCGCGGCAGTCGGCATCACCGCGCTGGTGATGACCGTGCCGTATGCGTACGATGCGCTGCGCTTGGCCGGCGCGCTGTATCTGGCGTACCTGGCGTGGCAGGCGCTGAAGCCGGGCGGGCGCTCCGCGTTCCAGGTCCGGCAGTTGCCGCACGATAGCCGCGTCAGGCTGTTCGCGATGGGCTTCGTCACGAACCTCGCGAACCCGAAGATCGCGGTGATGTATCTGTCGTTGCTGCCGCAGTTCATCGTGCCGGGGCACGGCAGCGTGCTCGCGCAATCGCTGGCGCTCGGCTGCGTGCAGATCGCGGTGAGCGTCAGCGTCAATGCGCTGATTGCCTGTGCGGCCGGTTCGATCGCGGGCTTTCTCGCGGGGCGGCCGTTCTGGGCGGCGGTTCAGCGCTGGTTGATGGGGACGGTGCTGGCCGGGCTGGCCGTGCGGATCGCGCTGGAGTCGAAAAGTTAGCGCGCGGTGGTCGCGGTTCGCGGCGTGGCCGGCCGCGATCCGGCCTTCCGTCGACGGCACCGGCCATCGTCACCCGTGGCAATTGCCCTCGGCCTCCTTGCCGATCGGCACGGGCGTGGCCTTGTCACGGCGGCTGCGCGTCGCGAGCCAGCACAGGATCGAGCCGCCGCACACCATCGACGCGCCTTGCCAGAATTCGGCCGACAGCGGCGCATGCAGCAGCGTGGCGGCGAAGGCGGCGGCGAGCACCGGCGTGAAGTACGATGCGCCGACGATGACCGTCACGTTGCCGTGCATGATGCCGGTGTTCCAGGCCGCATAGCCGAACCCCAGCGCCGATGCCGCCAGCACGAGATACAGGACCGCGTGAAAACTGAACGTCATGCCGCCGCCGCCTTCGATCGCGAACTTGATCCAGAGCACCGCGGCGACCAGCATGAAGAACGGCGTGACGCCGTTCTTGCCGTTGGCGATGCGCGCGGTCACCGTGCAATAGGCGGTCCAGATCAGCGCGCCGAAGAACGCCAGGCCGTAGCTGAGCGGATTGTCCTCGACGTTGCGCAGCATGCCGGCCGGATCGAGCCCCTGGTCGCCGCCGAGCACCCAGCAGATGCCGAGCATCGACAGCAGGACGCCGGGCACGACCAGCAGGTTCGCGCGCTGCTTGTTGAACACGATGGCGGCGATGAGTGTGAGGCTCGGCCACAGATAGTTGACCATCGCGACTTCGATCGCTTGCTGACCATTGCTCGCATAGCCGATCGACAGCGCCAGGCACAGTTCGTACGACACGAACAGCAGCCCGCCCCACAGCAGATAGTTTTTCGGGAATCGGCTCAGGTCGGGGAAGCCGATCGAAAACAGCAGAAGCACGGACGCCACCGTATAGATCATCGCCGCGCCGCCGGTCGCGCCGAGGCTTTCGCTGACCCCGCGCACGAGCGCGACCACCGAGGCCCATAACAGCACCGCGCCGAGCCCGACGAGCGTTGCCTTGTTCTTGCGTTTCATGCTTGCTGCCTGTTTCAACATGCCCATTCGATTTCGGATGATTCGGGTCGGCTCGCACGTGCCGTCATCGCGAGCCACGATACGAAGCGAAGATTTCGCCGGAAACGCGCATTTTACGGGGGCGCGGCCGTTGCCGCGATGCAGCCGGACTGGCATGTACGATCGATTCGGTCGCGCGAGACGATCACGCGTCGTCGATACGCCACGGTGCGCCGATTCCCGACAGCGCGTGCCCGATCGCGTCGAGCATCGCCTGCCGCGTCGGGTCGAGCGTGGTGACAAGGAGGAAACCGCCTTCTTCGATCGATAGATCGATCAGCGGCCAGCCGCCGGCCGCGTCGCGAATTTCAAGCCGCCGTTCGTGTGGATCGACGTCGATGTCGCCATGCGCTTGCCGCAGGACATTCGCGATGGCGTCGAATGCGTCGGCCGAAGGGGGCGTGTGAATGCGGTATTCGAAACTCATCTGCATGGGGCGGTGTGCGAAGCGGGCAGTCTAACGCGCGCCGCGCCTCCCGTCCGTCGACGGTAACGCATCAGGCGCCCACCGCAGCGGGCGCCTGATGCATCGATCACCGCTCGTGCCGCTTCTTGCTCAGCTCGATCGTCTCGAACAGTTCGTACTGCGCGGTCGGGTGCTGATCGGCGCCCGGCGCGTGGTAGTAGCGCATCGTGATCGTCGTGTGGCCGCCCGGCTTGCCCGGATCGTGGTCGAACACCGCGATCCCGTAGCCGGTGCCCGTATCGCGGCGCGCGGACCAGATCGCGTCCTCGAGCGCATCGGCCGGCTGGCGCACGAACGTGTTCGGCGCGGTGCCCGGTACCGGCCGGTTCGGCTTGGTGAACACCTTCGCCTGCGCAAAGCCGGTCGACGGGTTTTCGCCGTACACGTCGAGCGGCGCGCTGGTGCCGCCGCCGCCGAGGATCAGGTGGATCGTGCCGTGGCTCGTGTCGAACCTGGTGCGGTCCGGGTCGTTCGAGCCCACTGGACGCGGCTGCAGCGTCTCGACCACTTCGCCGGTTTTCGCATCGACGCCCGCGCGGTGATTGCAGCCGCGCACCGGGTAGCTGCGCTCGTAGTCGTGATCGTGGCCGCACAGCACGAGATCGACGCCGTAACGGTCGAACAGCGGCAGCCACGCTTCGCGAATGCCCTTGTCGGACCCGTTGCCCGTCTTCGACGAACTCAGCGCGTCCTGGTGCATCTGCACGACGATCCAGTCGATGTCGTCGTCATGCGCGGCATGACGCAGCGTGCGTTCGAGCCAGCGCGTCTGCTCGCCGTTGCTGTAGCCGCGGACATAGAACGACGTGCCGGGCTCGATCGGCGGCCGGCCGGTGCTCGCGGCCGGCACGAGCGGCGCAGGGCCGCCGACGAACGCGGCGGCATCCTGGTACACGACGTCGTCGGCGTCGAGCGACACGAACAGCACGGAGCTCACGCGGAAGCTGTACCAGCGGCCCGGGAAATGCGTGCCGTTCTCCGGCAGCGTATAGCGTGCAAGGTACGAGTCGAGCCCCTGCGGTCCGTTGTTGAATTCGATCTCGTGATTGCCGGGGCACGGCATCCACGGGCGATTCGCGGCCGACGTCTGGTTGTTGTTGCCGAAATCGCGCCACACCTCCGGCTGGTGCGCGGGGTTCAGGTTCGCGTAGCAGAGGTCGCCGTTCAGCAGGTGAAAGAGCGGCTGGAACTGCTCGACGGCCTGCACCGCGAAGCGACTCTGCGGCGACGACAGCACCCACGCGCCGTTCGGCGTCGCGAGATCGCCGTAGCTCGTGAAACGAAACGGCGCCCGGCCGCGCGGGGCGGTCGAGAAATTCGCGGAGAACGGCTGCGCGGCATTGCTGTCGTTGTCGGCGGTGATCTCGTAGCGGTAGCGCGTATCCGGCTTCAGCCCGTGCACGCGCGCGTGGTACGCGAACACGGTTTCGCCGTTCAGGCCGTCGGTGTACAGGCGCTGGACGCCGTGCACGGTGCGCGCTGGCTCGCCGTCGGCGACGATGCGCGCGCGCGGATTGACGGCCGGGGCGAGCGATGCCCACGAGATCACGACTTCGGACCTCGGGTCGTTGCCCCACGTCAGGTGAACCTGCTCGGGCGTGCCGTCCGGATTCGACGCGGCGGCACGTGCGGCCGCGAGCCCGCCGGCGGCGGTGGCGAGGCCGGAGACGCCGGCGAGTTTCAGGAAGCCGCGACGCGACACGGAGGCGGCCGGCTCGTTCGGCTGGTCAGGGAGAGTGTCCTGGTTCGACATGGTCGGTGTTTTCGTTGATGGGGCGCGAGATGCGGAACCGCGCGGCCATGCGCGAGCATGGCCGGGGCATGGGCCGGAAACGAGCGGGATCCCGGTCGCATGCATTGTCGAAGGGCAGTTTTGCCGCGTTGTGACAGTCCCGCAACCCCGTGTGCGCGGCGGCCGATACGTACGATCGCGTGTCGCGCGCCTCCGGCCTGCTCCGACGCAGGGTAGGTCCACCGAAAATTTATTTGCCGACGCCGCGACGGATTGCTCCCGCGGGCTCCGTTTAACGCATGAACGATCGCTTCCGGTCGATGCCCGTTATTTCGGAGTCTTTCATGAAACTTTCTGTTCCATTGCGATTGGCCGCCGGCTGCATGGCTGCGCTCGCGACGTCGGCCATATTCGCGCAGGCCGTCATCGTCGCGCCATACGCGCCGCCGCCGCCGCGCGTCGAAGTGATGCCGGCGCCCCGTGCGGGTTACGTATGGGATCAGGGGCACTGGCACTGGCGGCAGGGCCGCTACGTATGGATTCCGGGCCACTGGCAGATCGTGCGCGTCGGTTACCACTGGGTGCCCGGACACTGGGCCGCGCGCGGCCCGGCCTGGCGCTGGGTGCCGGGCCACTGGGCCTGACGTATACGCCGGCGCGCGGCTCGCGGTGCCGGCGCAGCGGATTTTTCACGCAACATCATGAGTCGAAGCGATGCCTTTTCGAACCATCGTGATACTGGCGGTCGCAGCCATCGTGCTGGCCGGCTGCGTCGTGGTGCCGGCCCGTCCGGTGTATTACCGGCCCGCGCCGGTCGTCGTATATTGAGCGCGCCGGCCGACGGTCGCGCGGCCGGCCGACAGGATCGACATGCGGCGCGAACCGGATGTCGATGAAACCGACACGGCCGACGCCGTGTGCGATGCCGGGCGCGACGCGCGCGGCGATGCCGAACCGTCGGAACCGTCGGCGTGGCGCCGTCCGGCGATGGCCCGACGCATGCAAGGAGAGCACGACGATGAGCTTCAGCCGGGCGGCGGGTCCCTCTGCCGTGACAGTGCGGCGCTCGCGCGCCGCGCGACGGAGCAGGCGGCGTTGAACGATCGCGGCGACCGCGATCCGGACGCGGAACTCGTCGCGCGCGTCGGCGCGCGCGATGCGTCGGCGGTACGCGTGCTCGTCGCGCGCAAGCTGCCGCGGCTGCTCGCATTGGCAACGCGCATGCTCGGCGACCGGAACGAAGCCGAGGACGTCGCGCAGGAGACGTTCTTGCGAATCTGGAACCAGGCGCCGCGCTGGCGCGAAGGCGAAGCCCGCTTCGACACGTGGCTGCATCGCGTCGTGCTGAACCTGTGCTACGACCGGTTGCGCGGGCGGCGCGAGGAGCCCGTCGACACGCTGCCCGACGTGCCCGACACGCAACCGGAGCCGGCCGCGCATGCGGAGCTGCGTTCGCGCGACGCGCGCGTGCGGCAGGCGCTGGCCGCGTTGCCGCCGAGGCAGCGGGAAGCGCTGGTGCTCCAGTACTATCAGGAAATGTCGAATGTGGAAGCGGCCAACCTGATGGGCATCACCGTCGATGCGCTGGAAAGCCTGCTCGCCCGTGCGCGGCGGAACCTGCGCGCGCAACTGGCCGGCGACCCACCTAGCGAGGACAAGCGATGACACCCGAACGATTTCGTACCATCGTCGCCGCGTACGGCTCGGACGCGCGACGCTGGCCGGCCGGCGAGCGCGCGGCCGCCGAGGCGTGGGCGCACGCGAACCCGCGCGAAGCGCTGCTGGCGCTCGACGATGCGGCCGACCTCGATGCGTGGCTCGCATGCGACACGGTCGCGCCGCCCGCGCCCGCGCTCGTCGAGCGCATCGTCGCGACGGCGCCCGCGCCGCAGCGCGCACGCCGGCGCGGCGCCGTATGGTGGTCGGGCGCGGCGTTCGCGGGCGTCGGCCTGGCCGGCGCGCTCGCGGGGGCGGTGGCCGTGTCGATGCTGATGCTCGGCAGTGCGCCGCCGGCGCAGCACGAGCCGGGCTATCTGACGACGACGTTCGGCGGTCCGAGCGTGGACGGGAGTGACGAATGACCGGACGCGGCTGGAAATTCACGCTGGTCGGCTCGGTCGTGCTGAACGTGTTCATGCTCGGCGCGATTGGGGGCGGCGCCTATCAATGGTTCTCGACCCACCGTGACCTGCCTGCGGCCGGCACCTCCGCATCGCGCACCGCGTTGCGTTTCGCGGCGGATGAATTGCCCGATGCGCGGCAGCGCGAGTTCGCCGCCGCGCTGAAGGCGGCGCGCAAGAGCAGCCGCGATTTCGCGCGGGAAGGGCGCGACGGTCGGATCACCGTGCTCGACCTGCTCGCCGCGCCGCAACTCGATCGTGCGGCGATCGATGCGGCGCTCGACCGCACGCGCGCGGCCGACACCGCGATGCGGGCGCAGGTCGAGCGCAGCGTCGTCGATTTCGCGGCGACGCTGACGCCCGACGAGCGCGCGAAGTTCGTCGACGGGTTGCAGCATAGCGGCAACTGGCGTTTGCCGCCGAGGCTGCAGAAGAAGCCGGACGCGCCGGCGAGTCAGTAAACATCGGGCGGGGCGATACGCGGTCGCTCGACTGGGTATTTCCGAGTGGCCGCTTCTGGCCGAACCGAGACAACGCCGCATCATGCTCGCGGCGCGCGCGAGGCCGTGACGCCCGCACTGTGGCGGTATTCAGTGGGCCACATCGTGCGAATCTCGATGTGCAACGTAGCCTGTTCGCAGATGATTTCGGACGCGGCCAACCGGACACCCTATCGCATGGAGCGAGCAAAATTGCGAGTACCCTCCGTCACCGAGCGCCCAGCAACGAACTCCGCGTCAGCGGCCGGTGATGTTGACGGCCACGATTTCGTATCCGGGGTCGGCGTTCTCGTTCGCCGCTTTTTTCGCTTCCTCATACGACAGAAAGGACATGGCGTCTTCAATCACCGGTGCAATGCCGATGTCGCCATCTTCACCGGTGCAGAGGAACTGCTCACCGGTTTTCACGACATAGATGGTCGTCATGCCTCCCTCCATGGAATGCATGGGGAATTTCCAGTCTAGCTTCCACGATTTCGTATGCAACCCCGGCAGTCGAATCGAGCCGCCGTCAAGCCTGCGACGAACGTCAGGCAATTGCCGAGTAAACCGGATTGGCGAATCCCGCTCTCGACAATTCGTCATCCTCCGTGATCGCAGTTAGGCCGAAGGTCATTCGGCGCGCGCCAAAGGACGCGCTCAGCGATAGACGCTTGACGGTGTACATCAAAGCTCGCGGAGAAACTCAATCAATGCCGCGTTGACGAAATCGGGCGCCTCCTGTTGCAGCCAATGCCCTGCTTGCGGAACGACTCGAGAGGCTGACAGCTTGGGCACGATCTGAGGCATGCCGCCAATAATTTCCTGCATGCCTGGCATTGCCAGACCTGTGTCTCGCTCGCCGACAAGGTACAGGGAGGGAACCTTGACGAGCAGGCCCTCGAAAGCCGATTGCACTTCCCAATTGCGGTCGAGGTTGCGATAGTAATTCAATCCACCGCGAAATCCAGAAATGCTGAATGCTCGGACAAACTGGTCGAGGTCGGTGGGTGCGAGCCACGCAGGTAACAAAGGTGGATCAATCAGAGAGTCGAGGAGCCCGTCACTGCGGGGCACTAGTCCGAATGGATTGGGCGTGTTCGCGTCACGGATTCCGACGTCGCCTGATGCAGAAAAATAGATCTTGCGCAACGTGGCCCTAACGTCACGCTCGAATTCGCTTTCGGCCAACCCGGGTTCGGAGAAATAATGCGTGTAGAACCACGCTTGGTCAGTCTGCGGGAAAAGCCGGCTCGGCGCCATCGGCGCGCGGCCCATCATTGGTATTCCGAGCGCGGCGACAGCGCGAAAGCGGTCAGGGCGAAGCAGCGCGGCTTGCCAGGCGATGGTTGCGCCCCAATCGTTCCCGACAACAACTGCGTTGCGTTCTCCAAGAATATCAACGAGCGCTACCAGGTCACCGACAACGTCCAATGTTGTGTACTGTTCAATTGCCGTTGGACACTCGCTTGATCCGTAACCACGCAGATCCGGTGCTATCGCGTGAAAGCCGGCTTGCGCAAGTGCCGCCAGTTGATGGCGCCAGGCATGCGAAGTCTCGGGAAAGCCGTGACAAAGAAGCACCAATGGGCCGTCGCCTTGTTCAGCCACGTGTAAGCGAATTCCGTTTGCTTCAATAAAGGTTTGACGGTATGCGGTCATGGGCTGTTCCGGAAAGGTGGTCGCACGCAGCAATCTGAATATAGCGTAACATCAAAAGTTACGAATTATCAAGTTTCCACTTATGCAACGCGATACCCGACTGGCTCGACTTCTGCACATCCTCATCCACATGCATCTTCGCGGAGGCGCAACAACTTCAGAGACGATTGCGCAAATGCTGCACACGAATGCGGCCTTTGTTCGCCGAACGATGGCGTCGTTACGCGAATCGGGGTTTGTTAAGTCGACCGGTGGTCCAGGCGGTGGATGGGTGCTCGCCTGTGACCTCGAAGACCTGACGGCGAGAGATGTCTACCAAGCCATTGGACACACCGCGCCGTTTGTGATTGGGTTAGCCGACGACAATCGCTCTTGCCCGGTGGAGGCGGCCGTAAATCGCCACATCAGCGAGACGTTGGGTTCGGCAGAAACCTTGTTGCTTGAATCGCTTGGCAAACGGCGACTCTCCGAGATCGCGCATGACGTGGTTTCGTCAAAGCCGCGCAAAACGAATGAATAGTCTCGCGGAGCAACGGAACGGGCGGCAATGGAGGCAGGCATCACGCGCCTGGCCGACAACGATTTAAGCCATGAACGTGTGTCGGCTTGTAGCCCACGAGCAGCTGTCGGTTCGTGTGCTGTCAACGTCGCTTGTTGGCCGAGTGCCGACGGTCTTCCCCGCGTTCCCCGGAAATCCGCGATGAACCAAAAATATTTGCCATCCCCGCGACGGATTTCCCGGCGCTCCCGCGTTAAACGTGGGTACGCACCGCAAGAGAGCCCGTCATGGACCACCCGAACGACATCTCACCGGCCGCGATCGCGCTGAACCGCTTCGGTCTCGGCGCGCGAGCCGACGAAGCGCCGCCTGCCGACCCGAAGGCCGCTTTGCTCGCCCAGTTCGACCGCTACGACGCACGGCCCGCCGCATGGGCCGGCGAGCCGGACGCGGTCACGCTCGCCACTCGCTTCGCGAACACCCGAAACGCGATGACGTCCGACGACGCGGCCGCGAAGCGCGCGACCGAGCAATCGATCCGCCGCGACGGCTACGACGCATATCGCAGCGCCGTCGCCGCGCGCATGAACAGCGCGCTGAACACGCCCGCGCCGTTCGTCGAGCGTCTCGTGCACTTCTGGGCGAACCATTTCGCGGTGTCGGTCGACAAGGGGCAGGTGGCCGCGTACGCGGGCGCATTCGAACGCGACGCGATCCGCCCGCACGTGCTCGGCCGTTTCGAGGACATGCTCGTCGCCGTCGAGCAGCATCCCGCGATGCAGGTGTTCCTCGATCAGGCGCGCTCGGTCGGTCCCGACAGCCCGGCCGCGCTGCGTGCGCAAGCACGCAACCCGTCGGCGAAGCGCGGGCTCAACGAGAACCTCGCACGCGAAATCATGGAGCTGCATACGCTCGGCGTGCGCACGGGTTACACGCAAGCCGACGTGACGGAGTTCGCCCGCGCATTGACCGGCTGGAGCATCGCCGGCGGGCGTGGGCCGCAACCGGGCGATGCGGCGCCCGGCGCATTCGTGTTCCGCCCGAATCTGCACGAACCAGGCACGCGCGCGGTGATAGGCCGCACCTACGATCAACCGGGCGAAGCGCAGGCGCGCGCGATCCTGCACGACCTCGCGCGCTCGGAGGCGACCGGCCGGCACATCGCGTTTCAGCTCGCCCGTCATTTCGTCGCCGACACGCCGCCGCCCGCGCTGACCGATCGGCTCGCGCGTGCATTCGATGCGAGTGGCGGCGACCTGCCGACCGTCTATCGCGCGCTCGTCGATGCGCCCGACGCGTGGTCGCCGGTCGACCGCAAGTTCAAGACGCCGTGGGAGTGGGCCGTATCGTCGCTGCGCGGGCTCGGCTGGCGCGACACCGGTGACCTGAAGGCCGCGCCGCTGCTGGCTCAACTCGGCCAGCCGGTGTGGCGGCCGGGCTCGCCGGCCGGCTACGACGACGTCGCTGCGAGTTGGGCTGCGCCCGACGCACTCGTGCGCCGCGTCGAGATCGCGCAGCGTCTGGCCGCGCGTACGGGCGACCGGCTCGATCCGCGCACGCTCGGCAACACGCTGCTCGCCGGTTCGATGAGCGCGCCGACCGCGACCGCACTGTCGCGCGCCGAAAGCGCGACCACGTCGCTCGCGCTGCTGCTCGTATCGCCCGATTTCCAACGGAGATGACCATGGCCGTGTCTTTTTCCCGCCGACAATTCCTGAGCGTTGCCGCCGCCGGCGCGGGCGCGATCCTCGTCGCGCCGCGGATCGTGTTCGCGAACGTCGAGACCGACCGGCGCTTCGTGTTCGTGATCCAGCGCGGCGCGGCCGACGGCCTGAACATCGTCGTCCCGTATGCGGAGCCCGCGTATGCGTCGCTGCGCGGCCCGCTCGCGATCGACACGGCGGCCGCGACGCGGCTCGACGGTACGTTCGCGCTGCATCCGTCGCTCGCGCAGACCGCGCAGTTGTACCGCGACGGCCAGGCGCTGTTCGTCCATGCGATTGCGTCGCCGTATCGCGACCGCTCGCATTTCGACGGCCAGAACGTGCTCGAAACGGGCGGCCGTGCGCCGTACCAGGTGAGGGACGGCTGGCTGAACCGGCTCGCCGCGCTGCTGCCGGCGACGCGCGACAGCGCGATCGCGTTCGCGCCGACCGTGCCGCTCGCGTTGCGCGGCACGGTGCAGGCCGCGTCGTATGCGCCGTCCGGCTTGCCGGCCGCGCCGGACGATCTGCTCACGCGCGTGTCGGCGCTCTACGAAGCCGACGCGCAACTCGGCCCGTTGTGGCAATCGGCGATGGAAGCACGCGGCCTCGCCGGCGATGCGCATGCCCGGCAGGACCCGGCCGGCGTCGGCAAGCTTGCCGCGACGTTTCTCGCGCGCGACGACGGCCCGCGGATCGCGATGATCGAGACGGGCGGCTGGGATACGCACAGCGCGCAGAACGCGCGGCTCGCGAATCAGCTGAAGGCGCTCGACACGATGCTCGCCGCGCTGCGCGATGGCCTCGGGCCTGCGTGGCAGCAGACCACGGTGCTGGTCGCGACCGAGTTCGGCCGCACGGCCGCGGTGAACGGCACGGGCGGCACCGATCACGGGCAGGCGTCGGTCGCGATGCTTGCGGGCGGCGCGGTCGCCGGCGGCCGCGTGATCGCCGACTGGCCGGGGTTGCGGCCGGGCGACCTGTACGAAGGGCGCGACCTGAAGCCGACTGCGTCGCTCGACGCGCTGATCGCGGGCGCGGCCGCCGACAGCCTGCGGCTCGATCCCCGCCGCACCGCGGCTGCGCTGTTCGCGGAAAGCGGCGCGACGCGGCCGATGACGGGCCTGATTCGCGGGGCCGCGTGACGCGGCACATGCGTGCGTTCGTCCCCGCCAACCGATTACACAACAGGGAGAACTCGAGATGATGAAGATCCGATCCGTTTCGCTCGCCGTGCTGGTGAGCGCGAGTGCCGTGCTGATGTCCGCGTGCGTGGTCGAACCCGTGCGGCCGCCGCAGCCGGCGCCCGTCGTCGAGGTGGCGCCGCCGCCGCCCGCGCCCGGCTATCGCTGGGCGAAGGGGCATTACCGGTGGGCCGGCAATCACTGGGCATGGGTGCCCGGGCATTGGGTCGGCGTGTACTGATCCGGAACGCCTTTCACGGTGCGCGCGCTGGATGACGGCGGCGCACGCTGCCCGATACCTGGCATGACGACGGGCGCGCGTGTTCGCTGGCTGCTCGCTATTACGCGACGTGGCTTGCCCGTCCCCGCGCTGCCGCGATGCGGACATGTCGCCGAAACGACAATCGGCATCGCCTGACCGATCCCCGTTCCCCTCCCGACCGCCCCACCCGGAAACCATCGTGGGCCTGACGCAGCCGCCCCGCCGGCCGCCGTTCGCGACATTCCATTCTCCTGACGAATTCGAAGCGCAATGCCGCGCTTGAATGCCTGCCGCCTTAGGGAGGGGGGCCCCCGTTCAGGGGATGGTTTGCGCACCCGTGCGGCGCGAACATGACGTCACCGGGATGCCACTCACGCGATACGCGCTCAACCCAGCGCTCAACCCCTTGTGACAGCCCGACATTCCTTTACAGACTCAAGGAGAGGTCAATGCAGGACGACACATGGGCACCGGCATCGTCGGCCTACGCCTACCCGCTGCTGATCAAGCAGTTGCTGCATACGCCGTTCAAGCAAGCCGCCGATCAGGAGATCGTCTATCGGGGCGATCTGCGGATCAGCTATGCGGCGCTTCGCGAACGGATCGGCCGCCTCGCGAACGCGCTGGCTCGCGCCGGCGTACGGCACGGCGACACTGTCGCGGTGATGGACTGGGACAGCCATCGCTATCTCGAGTGCTATTTCGCGGTGCCGATGATGGGCGCCGTACTGCAGACGGTGAACGTGCGGCTGTCGCAGGACGAGATCGCGTACACGATCGATCATGCCGGCGCGGACGTCCTGCTCGTGCATGCCGATTTTCTGCCGGTCGTCGATGCGATCCGTGATCGGCTGACGAGCGTTCGCGCCTTCGTCCTGATCGACGAGCCGGGCAGCGAACCCTGCACGCATGCGATTCCGTTCGGCGACGAATACGAGACGATGCTCGCGGCGAGCCCGGTCGATTATGCGTTTCCCGATTTCGACGAGAACACGCGGGCGACGACGTTCTACACGACCGGCACGACCGGCTTGCCGAAGGGCGTGCATTTCTCGCACCGCCAGCTCGTGTTGCACACGCTCGCGATGATGGCGGCGTTGTCGAGCCCGGCATCGGGCCAGCGTTTCCATCGCGGCGACGTCTACATGCCGCTCACGCCGATGTTCCATGTGCACGCGTGGGGAATGCCTTACGTCGCGACGGTACTTGGCGTGAAGCAGGTGTATCCGGGCCGCTATGTGCCCGAGCGCATCGTGAAGCTCGTGCAGGACGAGGGCGTCACGTTCTCGCACTGCGTTGCCACGATCCTGCACATGCTGCTCGGTTGCGATGCGGCCGCGACGGCCGATCTCGGCCGCTGGAAGATCGTGATCGGCGGCGGCGCGTTGCCGCAAGGGCTGGCGCGCACCGCGCTCGCGCACGGCATCGACATCTTCGCGGGCTACGGGATGTCGGAGACCTGCCCCGTGCTGAGCCTCGCGCAATTGCCGCCGGGCGCGGAGCAGCTCGCCGCCGACGAACAGGTGCGTCTGCGCTGCCAGGCGGGCTGGCCCGTGCCGCTCGTCGACCTGCGGATCGTCGACGACGACATGGACGACCAGCCGCAGGACGGCCAGGCGTATGGCGAGATCGTCGCGCGCGCGCCGTGGCTCACGCAGAGCTATCTGAACAATCCTGAGGCATCCGAAACGCTCTGGGCGGGTGGCTATCTGCATACGCAGGACGTCGGCAACGTCGATCCGTCCGGCGCGCTGCAGATCACCGACCGCATCAAGGACGTGATCAAGTCGGGCGGCGAATGGATCTCGTCGCTCGAGATCGAGAACCTGATTTCGCTGTATCCGGGCGTCGCCGAAGTCGCGGTGATCGGTGTGCGCGACGACAAATGGGGTGAGCGGCCAGTGGCGGTCGTGGTGCGCAAGGCCGGCTTCACGGTCAGCGAAGAAGGCATCCGCTCGCATGTGACGGGCTTCAGCGCGACCGGACGTATCTCGAAGTACGCGGTGCCGAAGGCCGTCCGCTTCGTCGACGTGATCGACAAGACGAGTGTCGGGAAGATCGACAAGAAGGCGCTGCGCGCCCAATTCGCATGAATGGTTGCAAGGAGCAGAACATGAGCATCACCGAATACCGCATTGCCAGCATCGACGATTTCGTGGGCCGCGAGCTTGGCGTGTCGGACTGGGTTCTCGTCGACCAGGCGCGCATCGACGCGTTCGCCGCGTGCACGGGCGATCGTCAATGGATTCACGTCGACATCGAGCGCGCGAAACGCGAAAGCCCGTTCGGCGGCACGATCGCGCACGGCTATCTGACGTTGTCGCTGCTGGCCGCGCTTGCGATCGAGGTCGGCCTGATTCCGGAGGACGCATCCGCCGGACTGAACTACGGACTCGACAAGGTGCGCTTCATGACGCCGGTGAAGGCGGGCGCGCGCGTGCGCAATCGCGTGACGCTGGTGTCGGTCGTGAAGAAGGCCGGCGGCCGCGTGCTGATCAAGGCGATGAACGAACTGCAGGTCGAAGGCGCGGACACGCCGGCGCTAGTCGCCGAAACCCTCGCGCTGCTGGTCGCGTGACGAAGCACGCACCGGCTACCCGAATACCCGAATCGAGGAACAGAGAAATGACAACCACCGAACAACCGGCCCGTACCGCGTCCGCGGACGAAATCGCGTCCGCCGCGGCGGACGGCATGCTGGGCCCGAACCCGTTCGTCGGGCTGCGGCCGCGCGACATCCTGGCCACCGTGCAGCAACTCGTCGCGCAGGCGATGCGGCAGCCGTCACTGGTCGCCCGGCAGGAGACCGTGCTCGCCCGCGAGATGACGCGCGTGCTGTTCGGCACGGCCGATATCGAACCGCCGCAAGGCGATCGTCGCTTCGCCGATCCGGCATGGCACGACAACGCGCTGTACCGGATGACGATGCAGGGCTACTTCGCGTGGCGCGATGCGTTCACGGGCTTCGTCGACCGTTCCGCGCTCGATCCGAAGAGCAAGGAGCGTGCGCAATTCGTGCTGTCGCTGTTTGCCGACGCGATGTCGCCGACCAACACGCTGCTGGGTAATCCGGCCGCGCTGAAGAAGATCGTCGAGTCGGGCGGCGCGAGCCTGGTCGGCGGCGCGAAGAACCTCGTCGCCGACTTGCTCGGCAACCGGGGCATGCCCGCGCAGGTGGACAAGACGGCATTCGAGGTCGGCCGGAATCTTGGCACGTCGCCGGGCGTGGTGGTGTTCCGCAATGAGGTGCTGGAGCTGATCCAGTACGCACCGGCAACCGCGCAGGTCTACAGCCGCCCGCAACTCATCGTGCCGCCGCAGATCAACAAGTTCTACGTGTTCGACCTGTCGGAAGGCAAGAGCATCGTCGATTACCTCGTGAAGCAGGAATTCCAGGTGTTCGCGGTGAGCTGGCGCAATCCGACCGCCGAGCACGGCGACTGGGATCTCGATACTTATGTGCGTGCGCTGCTCGAGGCGATCGACGCCGTGCGCGACATCACGGGCAGCGACGACGTGAACCTGCACGGCGCGTGTTCCGGCGCGATGACGATCTCGGCGCTGCTCGGCCACCTCGCGTGCCGCGGCGAGAAGACGGTGAACGCGACGACGCTGATGGTGGCCGTGCTCGACAACACGGCCGATTCGCAGCTCGGCCTGTTCGCGACGCCCGAGGCGATCGCGGCGGCCAAGCAGAGCAGCGTCGCGCGCGGCGTGCTGGCCGGGGAGGAGATGGGGCGCGTGTTCGCGTGGATGCGGCCGAACGATCTCGTGTGGAACTACTGGGTCAACAACTACCTGCTCGGCAAGACGCCACCGGCATTCGACATCCTATACTGGAACAACGACACGACGCGCCTGCCCGCGAAGCTGCATGGCGAACTGCTCGACATCTTCGCCGGCAACCTGTTCAGCAAGCCGCGTGCGCTGAGCGTGCTCGGCACGCCGATCGACCTGTCGGAGGTGACGTGCGACAAGTACGTGGTGGCGGGCATCACCGATCACATCACGCCCTGGAAGGGCGTCTACAACACGGCCCGGACGTTCGGCGGCGATACGCGGTTCGTGCTGAGTTCGAGCGGGCACATCCAGAGCCTCATCAACCCGCCGGGCAATCCGAAGGCGAAGTATTTCATCAACCCTGCGCTGCCGGCCAGTGCCGATACCTGGCTGACCGACGCGCGCGCGGAGAAGGATTCGTGGTGGAGCGACTGGCGCGACTGGCTGGCCGCACGCTCTGGCGAGCGGCGCGACGCGCCGGCCTCGCTCGGCAGCGAAGCCTTTCCGTCCGGCGTCGAGGCGCCGGGGACCTATGTCGTCGAGGCATGACGCAACCGCCGGCCGTCCGACGGCCGCATTTTTTATCCGTTTTTTTGAGGGAGATTTGACGATGGAACCGACCAATCCTGGCAACCTGTTTGCGGAATACACGAAGATGCTCACCCAGTTCAAGCTGCCCGGCATCGATGTCGGCGCGGTGATGGAAGCGCGCCGCAAGGACATCGAGGCGCTGGCCGCCGCGAATACGGCGGCGCTCGCGGGTGCGCAGACGCTCGGGCAGAAGCAGGCCGAAATCCTGCGCTCGACGCTCGCGAGCCTGCAAGCGCTGGCCGAGCAGGTTGCGACGTCGGGCGCGAAGCCGGGCGCGAACACGAGCGAACTGGTGCAAACCGCATTGCACAAGGCGCTGGCCGACATGCAGGACCTCGCGGATACGGCCTACCGTGCGCAGTCCGAGAGCATGGCCGTCATCACGAAGCGCGCGGGCGAACACATCGAGGAGCTGAAGGCGCTCCTGAAGCCGAAGGGCGGCGATGCAGGGCGCTGATGCGGCGGGCGACGACGTGCCGCCGGACCGCGCGGCTGCCTTGGCGGTCGCGCCAGGCGCGGCCGACGCCCGGGCGGCCGGCGGCGGCTTCGTGATCCGCACGATCGACGTGAACGGCCAGGTGCTGCGCGTCGGCGTGAAATCGGGCAGCGACGCGTCGCCGCCGTTGCTGATCTTCAACGGCATCGGCGCGAACCTGGAACTGCTCGAATCGTTCGTCGACGCCCTGGACGACGTGCGTGTGATCGCGTTCGACGTGCCGGGCGTCGGCGGCTCGCCGACGCCGCTCGTCCCGTACCGCTTCTCGACGCTCAGCGTGCTCGCCGACCGGCTGCTCGCGTGCCTCGGCCACGACGGGCCGGTCGACGTGCTCGGCGTGTCGTGGGGCGGGGCGCTCGCGCAGCAGTTCGCGCGGCTCTATCCGGTGCGCTGCCGGCGGCTCGTGCTCGCGGCGACGTCGCCGGGCGTCGTGATGGTGCCGGGCCGGCCGTCGGTGCTCGCGAAGCTGGCGGGGCCGCGCCGCTATACGGACCCCGGCTATCTGCGCCGGATCGGCGCGGATCTCTACGGTGGCGTGTACCGGCGCGATCCGGAACTGCTCGCGGAACACGGGCGGCACATCCAGCCGCCGCGCGGGCGCGGCTACCTATACCAGCTGCTCGCGGCGACCGGATGGTCGAGCCTGCCGTGGCTTCATGCACTGCGCCAGCCGACGCTCGTGCTGCACGGCAACGACGATCCGATCGTGCCGCTCGTGAACGCGCGGTTCATGGCCGCGCGGATTCGCCGTTCGGAGTTTCATGTGATCGACGACGGCCATCTGTTCCTGGTCGCGCGAGCCAACGAAGTGGCGCCGATGGTGAAGCGCTTTCTTCGGAAGGAAACCGACTGACGCATTGGGCCGCTCAGCTGTCCAGCCCCTGCGTCCCGAGCAGCCCGAGCGATTGCGCGACCGCAACCGCCCGGGCGCGCTTGTCCACGTCGAGTTTCACGAAAAGACTCTTGATGTGCGACTTCACGGTTTCGGGCGCGATGCCGAGCGTGCGGGCGATCTCCTTGTTCGACTGGCCGCGTGCGATCAGTTCGACGATGTCTCGTTCGCGCACGCTCAGCATGTCGCGCCCGGCGGCGCGGGCCGGCTGGGTGCCCGGCCGGTACTGCGCGCGGCAGCCGTCGAGCAGGCGCTCGATGTACGCGAGCAGGTCCTTGGTCTGCGTGGACGCGCGCGTCTGGTCGCGTACGGCTTGCAGCAACTGGCCGATCTCCGGCCCCTGATCGACGATCGAGCGGTAGATGCCGGCCGGGGCCGCGATCTCGAGCACGTCGCGGAACGTATCGATCGCCGATGTGCGTTCGCCGCCGCGCAGCCGGACCAGCGCGAGCACGGTTTTCAGGCGCAGCGCCAGATAGTCGCTGTGCCGCAGCGACGCGCAGCGCAGGCCGTCGTTCAGCGCGTCGACCGCGCGCTGCAGGTCGTTGCGGGCCATCGCGACGCAGGCCGTGGCCAGCGCGCGATACGTGTCGATTTCGAGCGACGCATCGGCCGGCGCGACGCCGTCGCCGTCGGCGAGCCGGTCGAGCTGCATGACGCACGCGGCAGCCTCGGTCAGCCGGCCTTCCGCGATGTGAAGCCGCGTGCGCTCGACGAGCGCCGCGGCAGTCAGGCGCGGCCATCCGCGCGCGTGGGCGAGCGCTTGCGCGCGATCGAGCAGCGCATGCGCGTAACGGTAATCCGCAACGGAGGCCGCGATGCGGATCAGCAGCTTGTACGCGATCAGCACGCTGTCGAGCAGCACGGCGACGTCGATCACGGGCATCAGGTCGATGACGAGCGCATGCGCCTCGTCGAGTCGACCCTGTTCGTAACGGATTTGCCCGAGCATCGGCGCACAGATCGCGACCGAAATCGACTGCGGACCGCCATGCCGGTTGCCGAGCTGGATCGCTTCGGAGAAGTAGCGCTCGGCCAGATCGAAATGCATCTGCTGCAGTTCCGCATGGCCGAGCAGCGACAGCCGGTAGAC
Organism: Burkholderia sp. BCC0397; assembly: GCF_902832865.1. Taxonomy (NCBI): domain Bacteria; kingdom Pseudomonadati; phylum Pseudomonadota; class Betaproteobacteria; order Burkholderiales; family Burkholderiaceae; genus Burkholderia; species Burkholderia sp. BCC0397. The sequence continues at coordinate 96,244 of NZ_CADFDL010000006.1, forward strand.
CGACGCGAACACGTTGCGGCGGTCGTCGTCGCCGGAATGCGGAATCCATGGCGTCGCGTACAGCGCCTCGAGGTTGCCGGCCTTCCAGTAGCCGAAGCGCACGACGTTCGACACGACGTTGGTGGTCCATGTATCGTCCGACGCACGGTCGAGGCACGGCTGCGCCAGCGCGAAGGCGCGGCGCGGATCGTCCCGCAGCGCCGCGACGACCGAGCGGATCGCCTGGCATTCGTGGCGGATGTTGTCGGCATCGGCATCGGCATCGGCATCGGCATCCGGCGTGCGTTCGATCGTGTCGAGCATCGCCAGCGCGTCGTCGAAACGCATCGCGAGCGCCATGCCCCAGGCGATCGCCAGCGACACGCGGACCTGGCCTTTCATCAGGTCGGCGGGGAACTGGCGTTGCCAGCCGAGCAGCGTCAACAGGTCGCCGCGCATCACGAGCGTCATCGCACAGTGCGCCATCAGCGCGACGGCCTCGTCGCGAGCGCCGGCCGCGAGCGCGTGCGTGACCGCATCGGTCCACAGCGATTGCTGCGCGTACCAATGCGATGCGCGACGATGCAGGGCGGCCACCGCGTCGCCGCACTGCGCCGACAGCCGCTGCCGCAGGTATTCGGCCATCAGCGGGTGATAGCGGAACCATTGGCTATCCTGATCGAGCGGCTGGAGCAGCAGTTGCCGTGCGACGATCGTGTCGAGCATCCGCCGGCTCGTCGCGACGCCCGTCACGGCTTCGCATAGCGGCGCGCTCAGCCGGTCGAGCACCGACGTGCGCAGCATGAAGTCGACGAGGTCTGCCGGCAACCGTTCGAGCATCCCTTCGAGGTAGGCCGCGAACGGTCGCGACGCGCCCGACGGCATGCAGGCAGTGTCGTTGCCCGGCGCGCCGCCACGCTTGAGCACCGACGCGGCGATCCGCAACGCGGCTGCCCACCCTTCGGTGCTGACGAACAGCGACTTGACGGTCGAATCGACGAGGATGTCCGGGCATTCGCGCCGGACGAACGACTGCGTCTCGTCGAAGCTGAAGCGCAGTTCGGCCGCGTCGATCTCCAGCAGCTCGTTGTGCGCCCTGAGCCGCCCGAGCGGCAGTGCGGGCTCGGTGCGCGTGCAGATCACGACATGCACCTGCGACGGCGCATGCTCGATGAAATACGCGACGCCCGCGTGGATCGTCGGCATGCCGATCAGGTGATAGTCGTCGATGAACAGATACAGCTCGTCGTCGACGTCGACCAGCTCGTTGATCAGCGTCGACACGATCGCGTCGGGCGGCACCAGCGACGCGTCGGCGGACAGGCAGGCCGCGGCGATGCCGATGTCGCCGCACGCTTGCTGCAGTGCCTGCGTGAAATAGTGGAAGAAGCGGGCCGGTTCGTCGTCGCCGATGTCGAGCGACAGCCAGCCGGTGAGCGCGCCGTGCGCGTGCAGGCGATCGAGCCAGAGGCGGGCGAGCGAGGTCTTGCCGAAACCGGCCGGTGCCTGGATCACGGTGAGCCGCTTGCTCTCGGCCTGTTCGGCGAGCTCGACGAGCCGCGGCCGGTCGATCAGATCGGCCGGCAGGCGCGGTGGAAGCACCTTGGTCGCGAGCAGCAGCGGCGGCGGCCGCTTGGCGAGCGTGGCATCGGCGACGAGCATCGGCGGCTCCGGGCGATCAGGTTGCCGTTGGCTGCCCCCCATCGACGCGCGGGTGCTCCCCCGAACGAGGGATACGCGGCGGGGCCGCGCAGCGGCACCATGCAGTCTGTCGAGGCGATCGGCGCGCGGCCGGCCAACGGTATGACCCGCCTGACCGCGACTGCCCGGGGCACGTTGCCGGGCGCGACGGTGTAGGGCTGCGTCATGGGCAAAATCATACGCCCAATCGTGGGGCGTGAGGTGGGGTGAAACGGCCGTCGTTCGTGTTGCCGTGCACAACCACGATGCGCCGCTGCATCGAATCGGGACGGTCGTATCGACAGGCGCCGGAAATGCGTTGCATTCCGGTCGGATCAACCCTATTCGCGTTCGGCGTGTCAAAAAAGCAGACCGCATGCGCGAGCCGGGAGGACAAGTCGTGTTGAACAACGTACCCCGCATCAGCGACCGTCTGCGCGAACGGACGACGACGCTTGCGGCGGATCTTTCGCCGGTCGTCGAACGCGCGTATGAAACGCTCGCCACCCTCGACGGGCATCAGTCGCTGGCGCCGGCTGCGACCCGTGACGTATTCGAATCGATCGCGATGTCGGCGACCGTCTGGTTTCGCACGCTGCTGGACGGCGCGCCGCCGTCCCTGCAGGACGTTGGCGCGTTCCAGGAAATCGGCCGCCGCCGCGTGCACCAGCGCGTGCCGCTGCAATCCACGCTGCAGGCGCTGCGCATCGGGATGCGGGAGATCTGGCGCACCTATATCGGCCTCGGCGAGGACGACCGCGCGATCGCGGACGAACTCCTGTACAGCGTATCGCCCTATCTGTTCGACTACTTCGACGTGGTCGCGCAGACCATCGTCCAGACCTATCTGGCCGAGCAGTATCAGCAGGCGCGCTGGCGCGAATCGCTGCTGCATCAGCTGTACAGCATCGTGTTTCACTCGCCGGGCGACGTCGAGGGATTCCATGCGACCGCGGAGGCGCTCGGCCTGGATTTCGCGGTGCCGCACATCGCGCTGGCGATCGATGTGGATCTTGGCGAGCATGCGCCCGCCGAGCGCGGCGAAGCATGCGAGCGCATCGCGCTCGCGGCGGCGCGGCACCTCGACACGGTGCCCGACAGTCTGGTGCGCGCGTGGCATCGCGGCCGGCTGATCCTGTGGACCCCGTGCGTGCATGGCGATTCGATCTGCCGCAGCGACCGGCTGACGACCGAGCGTGCGCGCACGCTCGCTGCTGCGCTGCCGCAGATTCGCCGGATCGGTATCGGCCTCATGAACGACGGGCCTGCGGGTTGGGCCGCGTCGGTCGAGGAGACGATGAAGGCGCTCGATGCGGCGGCGAACGACGGACGCGACAGGGTACGTCCGTACGCATCGATCTCGATCGAGGAGGGCGCGCGCCGGGCCGACAACGTGCGGCGCTATCTGGTCTCGCTGCTCGAACAGCTGTCGCCGGACCCTGAGCTGCTGGTCACGCTCGAAACCTACTTCGAACATGGACAGCGTCTCGGCAAGACGGCCGGCGCGCTCGCGATTCACGCCAACACGCTGAGCTACCGGATCGAGCGCATCGAGGCGCTGCTCGGCGCGAGCTTCGACGACGTGTCGTGGGTCGCGCGGCTCGACGTCGCGCTGAAGCTGCGCCGCGCGGGCCGCTCGCTGATCGCTAATCGCTAATCGCTAATCGCTAATCGCTAATCGCTGATCGCCGATCGCGATCGCGATGGCGATGGCGATGGCGGCCCGGTCAAGCGTTGCGGGCGGCGCGCTCGCTTTCTCCGCGCAGCTTCAGCAACGCGAGCAGCTCGCGGTCGCGCTGCGCGGCGAGCGTGTCGATCGATCGTCCGTCCGCTTCCCGCAGCACGCCGTCGGCGATCGTGCGCTGCACGTCCGGCGACAGTTGCGGCGTGCCGAGCACGTTCCACCAGGCCGTCATCGGCCCGGTGAACTGCTCGAGGAAATGCGCGATGCCGCCCTGGCCGCCGCCGAGATGGAACAGCAGCGCCGGGCCCATCAAGCCCCAGCGCAGGCCGGGACCCCAGCAGACGGCCGTGTCGGCGTCCGCGACACTGACGACGCCCGTCGAGACGAGATGCACGACCTCGCGCCACAACGCGGCCTGCAGCCGGTTCGCGACATGCCCCGGCACTTCCTTGTGCAGGCGGATCGTGCGTTTGCCGAGCGACGTGTAGAAGGCCGTCACCGTCGCGATGGTTTCCTCCGAGGTCTTCTCGCCCGACACGATCTCGACGAGCGGAATCAGGTGCGGCGGATTGAACGGATGGCCGATCACGCAGCGTTCGGGGTGCGCGCCGCAGCCGGCCTGGATCTCGCTCATCGTGAGGCCCGACGAACTCGACGCGATCGGCACGTCGGGCGGCAGCAGCGCATCGAGCTGGCCGTACAGCGTGCGCTTGAAGTCGATCCGCTCCGGGCCGTTTTCCTGCACGAGCCCCGCGCCGGCCACCGCCTCGCCGAGTTCGCGCGTGAACGTCAGGCGCGAGCGCGACGCGCCCGGCGCCAGCCCGAGTTCCTCGAGCGCGGGCCATGCCGCGTCGAGGTATTGCCGAAGCCGCTGCTCGGCATCCGGCGCGACGTCCGTCGCCGCGACGTCGAGCCCTTTTGCGAGAAACAGCGCGGCCCAGCTCGCGCCGATGACACCGGTGCCGATGACGGCGACACGCTTGATCGGGGTAGCCATGAAGACGCTCCTTCGAGACGGGGGACGGTGGTGGAGTTACACGAACGCGCTGAAGCCGGTGATCGCGCGTCCGACGATCAGCGCGTTCATCTCGCGCGTGCCTTCGTACGAGTAGAGCGCTTCCGCATCGGCGACGAAGCGGCCCACGTGATGATCGAGCAGGATGCCGTTCGCGCCGAGCAGCTCGCGGGCCCAGCCGACCGTCTCGCGCATGCGTGCCGTGCAAACGCCCTTGGCGAGCGACGCGTGTTCGTCACGCATGATGCCGGCGTCCTGCATCTGGGAGAGCCGGTAGCACAGCGCCTGCGTGGACGTGATGTTGCAGAGCATCCGGAACAGCAGGTCCTGCACGAGCTGGAAACTTGCGATGGGCCGGCCGAACTGCTGGCGCTGCTGCGCGTAGCGCAGTGCATGTTCGTATGCGCCGGTCGCGCAGCCGACCGATTCCCACGCGACGGCCGCGCGCGTCATCTTCAGCACCTGCGCGGTGTCCTTGAACGAATTCGCGTTCTGCAGCCGGTTGGCTTCGGCGACGCGACAATCCTTCAGCGTGATCAGCCCGTTCTGCACGACGCGCAGCGCCATCTTGTGCTGGATCTTTTCCACATGAAATCCCGGCGTCTTGTTCTCGACGATGAAGCCCTTGACCTGGTGGTCGGCAACGTCGCGCGCCCACACGATCGTCAGGTCGCCCCACGTCGAATTGCCGATCCATTTCTTCTGGCCGTTCAGGACCCATGTATCGCCATCGCGCCGTGCGCTCGTCGCCAGTCCGCCGGCCGCGCCCGAACCGACCTCCGGCTCCGTCAGCCCGAACGAGCCGATCTTGTCGAGCGTTGCCATGTCCGGCAGCCACGCACGCTTTTGCTCCTCCGAGCCGCAGATCGCGATCGAGCCCATCGCAAGGCCCGTGTGCACACCGAAGAACGTCGATATCGATGCGTCGACACGCGCCAGCTCCATCATCACGAAGCCCATCAGCGTCGTGCTCCTTCCGGGGCAACCGTAGCCGCTGATCGCCAGGCCCGCGATGCCGAGCGTCTTGAAGCGAGGCAGCAGTTCGAACGGGAATTCGTCGCGCATCCAGAATTCGTTGATGATCGGCTGAACCTCCTGTTCCATGAACGCGCGAACCCTGAGGCGGATCTGGTTCTCGTCGTCGGACAGTGTGCGCGTGAGCTGGTAGAAGTCGCCGTTCGCTTCGGGCAGCGAACCGGGCGGGTGATCGGTCGTGGTCATGACGAAGGTTCCGGGTAGATGAACGGGGGCGGGGCGGTCGATGCGTCAGGCAGCCGAACGAAGGTAGTCGTGAACGATCTCGCCGTTGCCGAGCGACAGGTCGGTGAGCAGATGCACGGCGGACAGCACTTCGAGCACCGGCAGCTTCGCCACCGGCGCGAGGCAGTGCGGGTGCAGTTCGAGCGACGCCGGGCCGGTCCATGCGCCCTTGATGTCGACGTCGAATGAATGGAAGCGCACGAGTTCGCACAGGCGGGCCGTGACGCCGTCGACGTGCGGAATGATCTTCAGCAGGTATCCCGGCGTCGCGAGCGAGTGGCGGACGGCCTCGACATCGAGCGCATGGTATTTGTAGGTCATCGTCGCCGTCGCGACGCGCACGCCGTTGTAGTCGAGCGTGCCGACGAGGCTGTCGTTGCGCACCTCGAGTCTCGGCGACGCGAGCACCTTCGGAAAGCCGAGCAGCTCGCGTCCGGCGGCGATGCCGGCCAGGTTGTCGAGATACATCGCATGCGTATAGCCGCCGGGGGCGCCGTCGAAGGTGACCGGAATGACCTGGCCCGATTCGGTGTACGAGCCGAGGCCGGTCGAATCGGGCATCCGAATGAACTCGTACTTGACGACGGGTTCCGCGACCTTCAGCGGCGCGGGCACGACGCGTTCGAGCGCGGCCGGGTCGGTGCGGTACGTGATGATGATGAACTCCCGGTCCACGAACCGGAACGGCGGCTTCGGATACGCGGGGCTGGTCAGTGGCATCGCGAACGCGGATGCGCGCACTTCGGCTTCGGTCATCGTATTCCCCTGAATGGAAAAATCGCGGCGTCGCATCGCGACACGGCGCATGAGAAGCGATGCGTGTCAGTCGTTGCTGTCTTGCCTGACGGCGCCGCTCTGCAACAGGCTGTCGGTATCGGCCGTCGAGAAACCCAGCGAGTCGAGCACCGAGCGCGTGTGCTCGCCCAGGCGTGGCGCGCGGCGAGGCGCTTCCTTCGGGGCGTCGGCGACGTGCAGCGGGCTCGCGACGGTATGCGTCGCGCCGACGGCCGGATCGTCGATCGGCAGGAACACGCCGTTCTCGTGCATCTGCGGATCGTTGACGATCTCGTCGGCGATCTGCACGACGCCGTAGATCACGCGCTGTGCGTCGAGCGCCTTCTTCCAGTCGGCCAGTGGCCTGCTCGCGAAAGCCGGATCGAGAATCCCGACGAGGGCTGCCGCGTGCTGCGCGCGCAGGCGGCTGTCGGCGAAGCGCGGATCGCGCAGCAAGTCCGGCAGGCCGAGCGCATTGACGAAACCGGGCCAGTCCTTCTCCTGCGCGGCGACGAGCAGCAGCCAGCGGTCGTCGGCTGTGCGGTAGGGATTGAGCAGCGCGTTCGGCGGCGTCTTGCGATTGTGCTGGCCGAAGAACCGTGCGCCGTTCAGGCCGCCTTCGATCCAGGCGGCCGCCGCCCACGCGCCTTCGGCGATCAGGGACGTGCCGACATGCCCGCCGCGGCCGGTCTTCTCGCGCCGGTAGAGGCCCGTGACGATCGCCGAATACAGTGTGCTCGCGGTCGCATGGTCGCCGATGCCGGGGATCGGCAGCGTCGGCGGGCTACCGGCGTCGTGCGTGACTTCCATCAGGCCGGTGCGCGCCCAGTACGCGGTGATGTCGAAGCCGGGCCGATCGGCTTCCGGTCCGTGTGCGCCGTAGCCGGTGATGTCGGCGTAGATCAGGCGCGGATTCAGCGGGCCGACCTGTTCGTAGGTCAGGCCGAGCGCCTGCTTCACCTTCGGCGGAAAGTTCGTGACGAGCACGTCGGCCCATTCGACGAGCCGGACGAGCACGTCTTTCGCGGCCGGATGTTTGAGATCGACGGCCAGGCCGCGCTTGTTCCGGTTCGTGAGCTGCCATGCATAGTTGCGCTCGCACACGGGATTCGGCGGCGTCGCATAGAACTGGCGATACGGATCGCCCTGGCCCGGCGGCTCGACCTTGATCACGTCCGCGCCGTAGTCCGACAGGATCGTCGTCGCGGCAGGCCCGGCGATGTAGCTGGCGAGGTCGACGACTTTCAGGTCGGAAAAGATGTTGCCGTGCGTCACGATGCCTCCCTTGCGGTGTTCCGGTTGTCAGGGCTCGCCGGCCGGCTGCGCAAGCGGTTGTGATGAACTCTAGCAACCCGACGCGCGCGCCGAACTGGAGAAATCACCAACGCGAATTGTGGAATCGCACCAAGGAGGTCTTCAGTCGTATGAGGAATGCCGGATGAGCCGCAAGATGTGCGAAATCGTTGCGTCCGCATCGATATGCGTGCCGTGCAACGTGCATTGCCGAAGCGGGAGAGGGATGCGAGGAAACCGCAAGCGCCGTCGCTTGCGGTTCGGGAAGAGGTTCGTCCGGAGCGAGGCGGGTGTCGGCGTTCCTGTTCGCGACGAGGCAGGTCCGATCGATCGAACTTCGCGGCGGGCCCGTGATGCGGGCCGTCTGCAACATCGCCGTCGAACCTTCGCATGCGATGACCGGACGTCCTTGAAAAGGTCCCGATTAGGTTCTACTGTTAAACGCACTTCGCCCGGCGGCAGGATCGAGGCGATACATGTTGCGATCATGAGCGCGTGCCACGTGAGTGATCGTCCGGTACGACGTTGTTGCTTCCAAGAAAAGCCAGACGAGGACGCCGGTGACGTATCGCATCGCATTGCTCATTGCCGTGCTGATCGCGCCATGCTTGCGGTGGAGCGCGCCGGTCCATGCGGCCGGGACGGCCACGGAAGCCGCTCCGGACACGATGCAGGCGCGCGTGATGGGGTGCGCCGCGTGCCATGGCGCGCACGGCGAGGGCACCGACAACGACTACTTCCCGCGTCTCGCCGGCAAGCCTGCCGGCTACCTGTACCAGCAGTTGCGCGCGTTTCGCGACGGTGGCCGCAAGTATCCGCCGATGAACTATCTGCTCGCCTATCTGCCCGATGCGTACCTGCGCCAGATTGCCGAGTACTTCGCCGCCCAGCATCCGCCGTATCCGCCGCCCGCGGCGCCGGTCATGGACGCCCGCGTGCTCGCGCGCGGGCAGGCGCTCGTCGTCGAAGGCGATCGCGCGCACGGCGTGCCGGCCTGTGCGAGCTGTCATGGCCGCGAGCTGACCGGCACGATGCCTGCGATTCCCGGGCTGCTCGGGCTGCATGCGACCTACGTCAGCGCGCAGCTCGGCGCATGGCGTTACGGCACGCGCCGCGCCGCGGCGCCCGACTGCATGCAGGAGATCGCGACACGCTTGTCCGGGCAGGACATCACGGCAGTCGCGGCGTGGCTTGCCGCGCAACCGGCGCCGTCGAATCCGATGCCGGCCGTGCAGGATGCATCGAGGTTGCCGCTCGTCTGCGGTAGCGTGACCCATTCCGGAGCCGCCCCGTGATTCGCCAACGACGCCACGATGCGCTCGCCGTCCTGCTTGCCTGCGGCATCGTGCTGGCGCATGCCGCCGAACCGCCGAAGCCGGCCGACCGCGCACAACTGCTCGCGCGCGGCGAGTATCTGGCACGCGCGGGCGATTGCGTCGCGTGCCACACGATCCCGGCGGGCAAGCTGTTCGGTGGCGGCCGGCCGATGGAGACGCCGTTCGGCACGATCTACGCGCCGAACATCTCGTCGGACAAGGCGACGGGCATCGGCAACTGGACGGCCGCGGAGTTCTACCGGACGATGCACGAAGGCCGGTCGCGCGACGGATCGTTCATCTATCCGGTCATGCCGTTCGCGTCGTACACGAAGGTGACGCGTGCCGATTCGGACGCGATCTACGCGTATCTGCAATCGGTGCCGCCCGTGCGTCAGCCGAACCGGTCGCACGAGCTGCGCTTCCCGTTCGATCAGCGCCAGTTGCTGCTCGGGTGGCGCACGCTGTTCTTCCGCCAGGGCGAGTACCAGCCCGATCCCGCGCAGCCTGCCGAATGGAATCGCGGCGCCTACCTCGTCGAAGGGCTCGGCCACTGCACGATGTGCCACACGGAGATCAATGCGCTGGGCGGCAACAAGCGGTCGAAGGAATACCAGGGCGGCCTGATTCCGTTGCAGCAGTGGTATGCACCGTCGTTGACGTCGAATCGCGAAGCGGGCCTCGGCGCATGGAACCTGACCGACATCGCCGATCTGCTTCAGGCCGGCGTATCGCAACGCGGTGCGGTATACGGGCCGATGGCCGAAGTCGTCTACGACAGCTTCCAGTACCTGAACGACGACGACGTGCGCGCGGTCGCGGTGTATCTGAAATCGCTGCCGGGGCGCGCGGGCGAGGTCGACAGCGCGCCGCCGCCGTCGGCCGTCACGGAGGAGACCAACCGCCTCGCGCCGCTCGGGCACAAGATCTACGACGCCCAGTGCGCGGTGTGCCATGCCGCCGACGGACGGGGCAAACCCCCGCATTTCCCGCCGCTCGCGAACAACCAGTCGATCCAGATGACGTCCTCGGTCAATCCGATCCGCATGGTGCTGAACGGCGGCTATGCGCCCGGCACGCGCAGGAACCCGATGCCGTACGGGATGCCGCCGTTCGCGCAGTCGCTGTCGGACGAGGAGGTGGCGGCCGTCGTCACGTTCATTCGCACCGCGTGGGGCAATCACGGCAAGCCGGTGAGCGCGAAGGAAGTCAACGCGCTGCGCTCGGCGCCGATCTTCTGAGGACACGATGATGCAATCACCCGCGCCGCACGACGGCGTTGCCGACCAGGAACACGAACGCGTCGACGAGATCGTCCGGCGCGGGCCGCGCGGTGCGATCGCGCTGGCCGGCACCGCAACGGCGATCGTCGTCGCGATCTGGTTCGCGTTCTACTTCCTGGTCTTCCTGCCGCGCGGCGTCATTCGGTAACCCGATCATCATGTCGAATCCTTCCGTCGACGAACGTCCGGCTTCCGCCGATATCGCTGCCCGCATCGAACGGCGCTGGGCGACGGTCGCTGTCGGCATCGTGGCCGTGCTCGTGGGCATGGTCGTCTATACGGGCGTGCATTGGGGCATGATGCCGCCGTCGCGCGTCGAGACGATCCGGCCCGAGTCGCTGCATGTCGAGGGAGAGTTCGTCGAAAGCAATCTCGGCAGCGCGGCGGAGCCGGACGGATCGGTGACGGTGCGAATGGTCGCGCAGCAGTATTCGTTCACGCCGCAATGCGTGCTCGTGCCGGCCGATACGACGATCACGTTTCGCGCGACGAGCGCCGACGTCGTGCACGGTTTTCTCGTGACCGGCACCAATCTCAACTCGATGGTGGAGCCTGGCTACATCTCGACGTTCAGGACACGCTTTCCCGAACCCGCCGATCACCTGATGCCATGCCACGAGTATTGCGGCACGGGCCACCAGGGCATGTGGGCGCACGTGAAGGTCATCGACAAGGCGGCTTTCATGCAGATGGCCGCCGGCACCCGGAGACTGAGCTGTGTTAAATAGCCGACGCCTCGTCCTCGCGCATTTCTGGCTCGCATTCATCACGTTCGGCATCGCGTTGCCGCTTGGTGCGTGGCAGATGATCGTACGCAGTCCGCTGCATTCATGGCTGCGCGATCCCGAGCTGTACTACCGGTCGGTCACGGAGCACGGCACCGTGATGGGTTACGTGTTTCCGACACTGGTCGCGATGGGTTTCGGCTACGCGGTGACGGAGCTCGCGCTGAAGCGGCCGCTCGCAGGCGCGCGCTGGGCGTGGGGCGGGCTGGCGCTGGTGGCGCTCGGCGCGGTGTCGGCCAGCGTGCCGGTCGCGATGGGGCGCGCGTCGGTGCTGTATACGTTCTATCCGCCGATGATCGGCAACGCGTTCTATTACATCGGCGTGGTGCTCGTCGTCGTCGGTTCGTGGATCTGGGTTGCGCTGATGTCGATCAATCTCGCCGCATGGAAGCGCGATCATCCCGGGCAGACCGTGCCGCTCGCGATGTTCGCGACCGTGGCGGGTGCCTACCTGTGGGGCTGGACCGCGGTTGGCGCGGCGCTGGAGGTGATCTTTCAGATCCTGCCGGTTGCGCTCGGATTCAGGACGACTATCGATGCGGGGCTCGCGCGCGTGTTCTTCTCGTGGACGCTGCACGCGATCGTCTACTTCTGGCTGATGCCGGCCTACATCGCGTACTACACGATCGTCCCGCGTGCGATCGGCGGCCGGTTGTACAGCGACGGGATGGCGCGCATCTCGTTCATCCTGTTCCTGGTCGTGTCGATGCCGATCGGCATTCATCATCTGTTCGCCGATCCGCAGGTCGGTGCGGGGTTCAAGTTCCTGCAATCGGTCTTCACGTCGCTGGTCGCGGTGCCGACGCTGCTGACGGTCTTCACGATCTGCGCGTCGGTCGAGATTGCCGCGCGGCTACGGGGCGGAAAGGGCGTATTCGGCTGGATCGCGGCGCTGCCGTGGGACAACCCGCAGATGCTCGCGCTGGCCTTCTCGTTCGTGATGCTCGGTTTCGGCGGAGCGGGCGGCCTCATCAACATGAGTTACCAGCTCGACGCGACGATTCACAACACGCAGTGGATTACCGGGCATTTCCATCTGATCTTCGCCGGCGCGATCGTCACGATGTACTTCGCGATTGCCTACGACCTGTGGCCCCACTTGACGGGACGGGCATTGACGGACCGGCGCCTGATGCGCTGGCAGCTTTGGCTGTGGTTCGTCGGCATGATCGTCACGACGTTTCCGTGGCACTGGGTCGGCATTCTCGGCATGCCGCGCCGGATGGCTTACTACGACTACGGCGATCCGGCACTGGCGGCGCAGGCGGTGTGGGTCGTGATGTCGGCGGTCGGCGGGCTCATTCTCGTCGCATCGGCGATCCTGTTCTTCGTCGTGTTGATTCGCGGGCATGCCGCGCCGCGTGTGGAACCCGGGACGTATCGCTTCAGCGAGCCCGTGCACGAATCGCCGTCCGTGCCTGTCGCGCTCAACGGTTTCGCGTTGTGGCTCACGTTGATGATCGGTCTCACGGTCGTCAACTACGGCTACCCGATCGTGCAACTGATGGCGCGCGACGACACGTCGGTTCCGGCGATCATGATCGGAGCACGGCGATGAGCGACGAACGCCTGTTCTCGTTGCGCAATCCGTGGTTCCGCACGAGTGTCGGCGCGACGCTCGGCGTTGCGCTGGTGTCTGCGTTCGTCGGCTTCGTATGGCTGCCGTCGGTGCAGCGCGATCCGCAGTTCCAGGGCGTGTGGAATGCGATCTGCAGCGCGGCCGGCGTGCCGCGCAAATGGCTCGGGGGCGGCGAAGAAACGGTGACGCCCGCGTATCCGGTCAGCCGAGTGGAAGTGACGCCGCAACTGCTGTCGGATACGACGCGGCTGTCGGTCGGCCGCGGCGCGACGCTGTCGCTTCGCTGCACGATGTGCCACGGCGAGAAGGGGATCAGCGACGCGAATTCGCCGAACCTGGCCGGGCAATACGCGATCGTGGTGTACAAGCAACTGCGCGACTTCGCGAGCGGCGCGCGGCAGAACGCGATAATGTCGCCGATGGTGCACGGGCTGGACGATCGGGACATGCGCGATCTCGCCGCGTACTACGCATCGTTGTCGCGTCCGCCGTCGCGGGCGGGCGACGTGCCGGACATCGTCGTGCTCGGCGCGCCGATGCGCAATGTCCCGGCGTGTGCCGCGTGTCACGGCGGAGTCGACCATCAGGCGGGCAGCCCATGGCTCGACGGCTTGCCGGTTGCGTATACGACGGCGCAGCTGGCCGATTTCGCGAGCGGCGCGCGACACAACGATACGTCCGGGCAGATGCGCAATATCGCGCGCAACCTGACGCCCGGCGAAATCGTGGCGGCCGCGCGCTGGTATGCGGGAATGACGCGTTGATCGCACGGATGGGCGAGCCGATGCAGGACATCGGGCCCCGTCGATCCGTCACCAGCCGATCCGGTGCTTCTCTTCCGTCTCCTGATGCCGCCAGTCGTCGTCCGCGTGCAGGTACTGGCTCGTCGTCGTGAGCGACACATGGCCGAGGTTGTCGCGCACGAGCCGCAGGTCGACGCGGCCGTCGGCCATGTGCGAGCCCGCGCTGTGGCGCAGCCAGTGCGCGGACGCCTGTTCGAGCACGCGCGCCTGTTGTTCGCCGGCATCCCCTTGAGCGCGCAGCCGGTCGGCCGCGTGCCGGAACACCTGCTTCACGATCCGGTGCAGCGCCGCGCGCGTGAGCGGCTTGCGCGTCTGGCCGACCGGCAGCACGAGCGGCGTCGGTTCGCCGTCGAACGGCAGCGCGGGCAGGCCGTGCGCGCGCCGGTAGCGCGCCAGCTCGGCCATCATCTCGTCGGTGGCCGGCACCAGCCGCTGCCGGCCGCCTTTGCCCGTCACGTCGAGCCACCAGCGCTCGTGCCCGTTCGCATCGCGTCGGCAGAAGAATTGGCCCATCGTCGTATCGGCCGCTTCGGTGATGCGCAGCCCGCCGAGATACAGCAGCGTGAACAGCCAGCGTGCGCGATCCGCATGGAAGCATGCGCGGGCATCGTCGCGCGGCATCGCGGCGATCGCGTCCTTCACCGATTGCCACAGCGGCTGCCCGAGATGGCGCGTGACGCGCGGCGCAGGCCGGCGCTGCCGCTGTCGCGACAACGCGAGCGGGTTGCCGGCCAGATAGCCGGCCTGCACGAGCCACGAGAACATCACGTTCAGGATCACCAGCGCCTGCCGCTGGCTGGCCGCCGACAGCGGCCCGTAAAACGGCCGCCAGCGCGGATCGTCGCGCGGATGCTTGCGGCCGCCGTTCGCGCACCACAGCTCGGCCGGCGCGGGCGCGAGCAGAAATTGCCGGTACACGACGAGATCCTCGTGCGTGAGCGACGACAGCGGCTTGCCGCACGCGATCACGGCCCACAGCAGCAGGCGCTCGGCTTCCTTGCGGTAGTTCTGGAACGTGGTCGGCGTATCGACGAAGCGCGCGAGCCACGCGCGCACGGCGTCGAGGTCGTTGGTCGCGGCGATCTGCGGATGCGCGCTGCCCGAGCGGTTGGTGCCCGTGCGTCCGTCGAGCGCGGCCGGCACGGCGAGCGTATCGATCGGCAGCGGGCGCAGCGCGGTGTCGGACGGAACGGATGAGGTCATGCGAAGGAAACGCGCTGCGCGAACCGCGCAGGCGTGGCCGGGCGGACGAACGCAGCGCGCGAAAGCGTATCGGGAAGCGTCGATGGTACACGATCACCACACGGTGAAGCCGTCGTCCACGACGATCGCGCGGCCGGTGACGAAGCGCGCGGCGGAACCGGAACACCGTAGCGTATCGGCTCGCACGCGACATCCGATAAAGGAGGGTGCTCGAACGCGTTCTGTAAGGTATTTGTGAACCTTCTCGCCGGGTGGCTCGTCTAATTGGCCCTCCAACGCTCCCAGAGGCATATCAGATGATTCACAAGACCCGAACGCTGCTCGGCGCGGCCGTCCTTGCCGGCAGCACGCTCCTCGCCGGATGCCAGACCGATGCGGTGGCCACCGCGCCGAATGCCGCCCGCCCGGCCGACGGCAAGCCCGTGGCCAAGACCGTCTACGTCGCGCCGCAGTCCGCGCGCTGCACGGGCGTCGCGCCGATGGAGTGCCTGCAGGTGCGCAGCAGCCCGAGCGAGCCGTGGAGCTTGTGGTACGCGGGGATCGAAGGGTTTGCCTACCAGCCGGGCTACCTGTACACGCTCGAAGTCGACGAATACCGCGTCGCGCGGCCGCCGGCCGACGGTTCGTCGATCCGCTGGGTGCTCAAGCGCGTCGTCGAGCGCCGCCAGGTGAACTGACGGCAGTGCTTACGCGGAAGGGCGCGCCGCCGCACCGGCCGGCGGCGCGGCCGTATCGATCCGCCGGAACACGACCGACGACAGCAGCGTCACCGCGCCCATGCACGCGAACGACAGCATGAACCCGTGCGCCATCGAGCCCCGATAGGCGGCGAACAGGTTGACGAGCCCGCCGCCGATCGACACGCCCAGCCCCATCGCGAGCATCTGCATCATCGTGAACAGGCTGTTGCCGCTGCCGGCGTCGGCGTGCGACAGCCCCTTGAGCGTCACGCCGTTCATCGCCGCGAACTGCATCGAATTCGCCGCGCCGAACACGATCAGCAGCACGCCTTCCAGCACCGGCGCGGGCCGCGCCGACACCAGCGCGAATCCCGCGATCGCGCAGCCGACGATCCCCGTATTCACGACCAGAAACGCCGCATAGCCGAAGCGCTTCACGAGCGGCGCGATCCAGCGTTTCGCGATGACGCCCGCGATCGCGGCCGGCAGCATCATCAGCCCCGATTGCAGCGGCGTATAGCCGAGCTGCACCTGCATCAGCAGCGGCAGCATGAACGGCACCGAACTCGTGCCGATCCGGCACAGCAGGTTGCCGAGCAGCCCCGACCCGAAGTTCGGCTCGCGGAACAGCCCGAGGCGGAACAGCGGCTGCGTGCGTCGCCGCGCGTGCGGCAGGTATGCAAGCGCGCTCGCCAGGCCGAGCCCGGCGAGCCCGGCCGCCCACACGGCGCGGTGCTCGGACATCGGCGGGTCGATCGCGAGCGACAGCGCGATCATCGCGGCCGACAGCAGCGCACAGCCGACGAAGTCGAACGGCGGCGGCTGCGTCGCCTGGTCGTGCGGCAGGTAGCGCTGTACCGCGATGAAGCCGACCGCGCCGACCGGCACGTTGACGATGAACACCCAGTGCCACGAAATCGCCTGCGTGAGCCAGCCGCCGAGCGTCGGCCCGACGATCGGGCCGAGCTGGCCGGCGATCGACACGAACGCGATCGCCGCGACGTACTGTTCGCCCGGCACGCGGCGCAGCACGGCGAGCCGCCCGATCGGCAGCAGCATCGAGCCGCCGATGCCTTGCACCGCGCGCGCGATGACGAGCTGGCCGAGCGTGTGCGACGCCGCGCAGCCGATCGACGCGAGCACGAACACGAGGATCGCGACCGAGAACACGCGGCGCGTGCCGAACCGGTCGGCGAGCCAGCCGGAGGCCGGCGTGAGCATCGCCATCGTCAGCGTGTAGACGACCACGACGGGCTGCATCGCGAGCGGCGACGCATGCAGGCTTTGTGCGATCGAGGGCAGCGCGGTGTTGACGATCGTCGTGTCGAGCGACTGCATGAAGAAGGCAGCGGCGACGATCCAGAGCAGCGCGGAATGTGTGGGTTCTCGGGACATGGGGAAATCGGTGGGGCGAAAGTCCGGCGCCGGTGCACGGTCGTGCGGCGCCCGCTCGATGGTACCGATTCCGCCGGTCATCGGGAAGCGGTCTCGCCGACCGCATCAAGGACATGTTCATCGTCGACGGTTTCAACTGCCATCCGGCGGAGATCGAGCGGCTGTTCGCCGTGCATCCGGCGATCGGGCAGGCCGCGCGGGTGGGCGTGCATGCCGATCGTCGCCGGGATGGGGCTCGGCGCGGCGGACGCGCGTTCGCACCGCCTCGCGATGTTCTCGAAGGCCGGCGTCGCGTCGTTCATCCTATTGGCTATTGCGCGCGTTGTTTTGTTGTGGGGGCTGTTCGTGCGCGAGGGGGCAGGGCGTATGCGCTGCTGTCGGGGTTCGTGCCGGCGATCATTGCAGCGGGCGTGATCGTTTGGGGCCGCGGATAATCTGCCTTTCTACTTCCGCATCCGTTCGACCACGTCGCACGACATGAGCCGACCGGCTCGCGCGGCATGTCGCGCATGGCCGGACAAGATGCATGCGCACGCATCGGTATTCACCCTGCCTCGTCACGCAGGATCGTGCATCGGCGACGCTTGCGCCCGGCGCAAAGGTGCATTTTTGCAACGCATTTTCAATGCGCTTTTCCGTACGCGATTGATCGCAACGGCAACGCGCGTGCGCTGACGGCCGTCCGGCTTCGCTCCGCGGGCGTTGCGCCATCCATGCACCGTCGACGCGCAAGACGGCACATCGCGTTTTTCGGCGTCGCTCGCCGAATACGGATACGTTCCTGAAACATTTCCCCTCGATTGCGACTCGCGCCACTACCCGTCCCGACGAATGGCGCTTTTTCCGCTTCGGCCAGCGCCGCATGGCACGCCCTTTGCGGTTCACCCGATGCCGCCGGCGCAGATGAATTTCGCCAGAACGACCCGCGCATCGGCGGCATGTAACGACATCGAAACAAACGGGGAATCGGATCGGGTCGCGCGCGCCGTGTGCCACGGCGCATGCGCAGCGCATGTCGTATCGGTCATGTGCACCGCGCAACGCGTCCCCGATCCGTAGAACAGCAAGCGTGCTTGCAAGGTGTCGTGCCGGGGTTCGCATCGCGCATCGCGACGAAGGTCGCGTGTGCGTCGCGTCGCGCCCGGCACATGTCGGGGGAGGCGCCCGTGAAAACAACAGTGAATCAATGGGCAGTAGTCGCGGCGATGTTCGTCGCGAGCGCGCACGCGCAGGAAATCTACCTGCAGGGCGGCACGCAGGGCGTCGGCATCGGGGCGGCCGTGAGCTTCAATTCGATGCTGGGCGCGCACGCGGATTTCAACGCGATCAATCTGACGCATAACTTCACGGTGGCCGGCAATCGCTATCAGGACGACCTGAAGCTGCGCCAGGGCGGCTTATATGCCGACATCTTTCCGTGGCGAGGCAGCGGCTTCCGCGCGACGCTCGGGTTGCGCTTCAACGACGACGAGCTTCACGGCGTATCGGTACCGACCAACGGGACCTACGTATTCGGCGGCAAGCGTTATCCAGCGCTGCCGGGCATGTACGCGGTCGCGGAAGCGCGTTATCCGACCGTGATGCCGTATGTCGGAATCGGCTACGGGCATCGGCCTGCGTCGAAAGGGCTCGGGTTCGTCGCCGATATCGGCGTCGCGTACGGGATACCGAAGTGTTCGTATACGCTGTCGCCGGAACTGGCCGCAGCGGCCGGACCGGCGAAGAGCCAGGTGCTGGCCGCGAGCGGGCTCGACTCGCTGCGGCAGATGATGTCGCGCTATCGGTGGTATCCGGTCCTGCAGATCGGCATCTCGTACCGCTTTTGAGCCGCGAACGGGTCACAGCGTGACCGTTTGACGCTCGCGAGCGGGCTCCGCCGCGCGGCGTGCCGGGCGTGCGTCGTGGTGCTTTGCGATGAACGGATGCTCGACGTAGCGGTAAGTCAGCAGCGCACAGAAGACGGCAACCAGCGCGCATGCCAGCGCGAGCGCCCAGATGCCCGAGTCGTCGGCTGAATTGATCGGGAAAACGAACTTGTCGACTGCATGAATGATCATGTACACGATCACCATGTGGATCATGTAGATGCTGAAACTGGCGGTGCCGAGCAGCGAGAGCGGCCGGGTCTTGAGCACGCCGTAGAACGTGTTCCCGCTGGCGATGCAGAGAAACACTGGAAGCAGCGGCAGCGCGCCGGCGATCGAATAGCGTTCGGCGGGAGACGGAGACATCGCGAGGATCAGCAGCGCGACCGTCGCCGCCGCTTTCGTGGCGAGCCGCGCGCAGATCGCGGGATGCCGCGACACCTCGTAGGCCACCGCGCCGAACGCGAACAGCAGCGCCATGCCGCCGGGCGGCCCGAACAGCGCCGCGCAGGCCGTGACGATCGCGAGCGCAAGCAGCTTGCGCCACGCACGCGTGGCGACGAACCACGCGAGAAACGGAACGGCGACGTAGAACCGCCATTCGTAGGAGAGGGTCCACCAGACGCCGCTCAGATACGGGGTTCGCTCCGCTCCGTTGATCGGGAACGCGCCGAACCAGCCGAGCGAAACGGTCTTGAGCAGGTCGGCCAGCAACTGCGTCGGTGCACCGACGGCGTTGCGAGGAAACCAGTAAAGCGTGCAGGTGACGATGACGGCCGCGTAAAACAGATAGAGCGGCGCGAGGCGTCGCACGCGCCCGACGAAGAAGGTCCGCACGTCGAGCGCGCCTCGGCATGCGCGTTCCCAGAACAGCAGCCCGGTGACCATGAAGAACATCGCGACGGGAATCGTCCCGAGATCGCGCAGGAAGTCGGTGCCGGCACCCCAGACGCCGGTCGACAGCAACGCCTGGTTGCACGCGAAATGATGGAAGACCACGGAGATGGCCAGGAGGCCGCGGAACCCGTCGAGATTGCGATAGCGCATCGACAGCGACTTGTCGACGGCCGACCGGTAGAACGGCACGTGTCGGGCGACGAGCCACGCGATGATCGCCACGGCCGCAACGCATGCCGGGAAGTAGAGTTTGTCGGGTGTCGGGGAGAACAGGGTTTCCAGAGAGGGCGTAACAAAGTCCACTGAAGGGCGTCTCGTGTCTTGGATCGGGATTTCAGGCACGGATGGTCCGCGTCGATGCAAGGTCTTCTGCGCGCTTCGCACGGCGTTCGATCGCCGGTCTTGTGATCCGATGGTATCAAACGATGGCGAGGGGTCGCGGCCCGTTGTGCAACACGATGTTTCAGCGCGAACCGATGCGACGCCCGTATTCGCAGCGCATGTCGCCAACGGCGCTCGCATCGCAAATCCCGTTCCTCGCCGGCCGGACATTCGTCGTTATCGAGGGCACTCGACTGGCCATCCGGCCGGCTTCCCCATCGTCCCGCTCCGGCTTACCTTGAGCGACAGCAGTTCGATGCGTCGGACCCGCGGCGGAAGATGGACGAAATTCTTGTCGTCCGCTGCTGCGGGTCCACGCCGACTCAGGGGTCCATCCGGTCACGAAGGTGATAGCAATGCTTGCAATTTATCTTCATGGCGCTATCATTGATAGCAAATCTGGATGGAGGTACTCATGGCAAATCTTCTGGTGCGTAACGTGGATGACACTATCGTTCAAAGCCTGCGTGAGCAGGCTGCGGCCCATGGCAGGAGCGCCGAGGCCGAACATCGAGCCATTCTGGCCGAAGCGCTCGGCCGGCCGAAGCGGCGGTCCTTTGCGCAAGTGCTGATGAGCATGCCGGAGGTGGGCGAAGACGCGGATTTCCAACGTGTTCAGGATTCAGGCGAGGTCAGGCGTGTTTTTGATTGATACGAACGTCATCAGCGAAATCAGGAAGGGCAAGCGAACCAACCGCGGCGTGCGGGCGTTCTTCAGGCAGGCCGAAGCCGACGCGAGCCCGCTTTACCTGTCCGTCGTGACGGTGGCCGAGCTGCGGCGCGGCGTCGACCTGATCCGTCATCGCGGCGATCACAGCCAGGCGTCGGCGCTCGAGGCCTGGATGGCGATGATCCTGTCCGGCTATGCGCCGAACATCCTGCCGGTCGATATCGAGGCCAGCCAGATGTGGGGGCATTTGCGCGTGCCCGATCCGACGCACGAACTCGACAAGCTGATCGCAGCCACCGCGCTGATCAACGATCTGACGGTCGTCACGCGCAACGTCGACGATTTCGCGCGCACCGGCGTCCGGTTGCTGAATCCGTTCGACTAGCGTCGCGGCGGCGGCCCGCCGTCGCGCGAAGCCGGGACGGGCGGCGCCGGCCTCTTACCGCTCGTCCTCTCGTCCCAACAGACGGTAAAAAAACGGGCTGGCGGCCAAAAAATGAGGGGCGCATCGAAACGGGCTATATCGACCGGCAACATCCGCCATGGAAGGTGTCCGGAGCGCCCGCGCTTGTGCGTCGCATCAAAATAACTTGACGAAACGGCCGCTCCCGCGTAGTGTCCGAAACCGAAGTCGTCAAGAAGTTCGATTGCTCATCATTGGCCGCACACCGTGCGGCAGTCGTTGGTCTCTCCCTCTTTGATTCTTTCTGTGCCCGTCGCGGGCGCATGTTCAATTATTTGTATTAAGGAAGTATTTGTGGATACCGGTACCGTCAAGTGGTTCAACGAAACCAAGGGCTTTGGTTTCATTTCCCCGGACAACGGCGGCGACGATCTGTTCGCCCATTTCTCCGAAATTCGCGGCACGGGCTTCAAGACCCTGGCCGAAGGCCAGAAGGTCAGCTTCGAAGTGAAGCGCGGCCCGAAGGGTCTGCAAGCGTCGAACATCACGCCGCAGTAAGCCGCATCGGCAGCGGTCGCCAAGCGGCGGCCGATGCCGGATGGAGTATCGCGCGGGGCGCCGCATGACGGCGGCCTGCGCGTTCCGATGCGCACGACCGATGCATCGCGACATTCACGATGCATCGGTCGTGACGCCTCCCTCATCGCATGCGTGACCCGCGTGCGACGCAACGCCCTCGCGAAGCGCTCGTCGCTTCGCCAGCGCATCACCGCTTCAACGCATCAACCCGAGCAGGCCGCCGCCATGCCCCGTAGCCGGCGCGGTCCCGACTTGCGCGGCGCGCTCATTGCGCCGCCGCCACCACCGACCGCCCGAACGCCGCAACGCGCCGGGCTCCGATCGCAAGACAGGCCCGTGGCCCGTCTGAACGAACCGATCCCGGCTGCCTGCCGGCCGCCGTCCCGTTTGCGGGAGCCGGCGCCGGGCAGATCGCCGCGGCCGCGGTCAATCACCTTGTCTGGAGGAATTGGTTTGGCAAAAGAAGAACTGCTGGAACTGGACGGAATCGTCGACGAAGTGCTGCCGGACAGCAAATACCGTGTCACGCTGGAAAACGGCGTCGTGGTCGGCGCGTACGCGTCGGGCCGCATGCGCAAGAACCACATCCGCATTCTCGCGGGTGATCGCGTGACGCTGGAACTGTCGATGTACGACCTGACGAAGGGTCGCATCAACTTCCGGCACAAGGACGCGAATTCCCCGCGTCCCCCGCGAAGCGGGCAGCCGCGCCGCTAAGCGGCCACGACCGGTGCGCAGCAGCGCGCACCGATCGTCACCTGTCCGGCCCCATGGCCGGACGAACCGGATGAACAGCGCACTGTGTGCCGTTCGTCGATCGCCGGCGGCGCCGTCGCGCCGCGGCGGCTTCTTCTGCTTCTCCCGCCTTTACCGGCGCCGCGCGTGCTCCACGCTCAGGCGGCCGCGTCCCGCAGGAAATCCTCGATCACCATCGCGAAATACGGCGGACATTCCTGCATCGGGTAATGCCCGCAATTTGGTATCGTCACGAGCCGCGCGTTCGGATGCCATGCGAGAAACGTCGCCTGCATCGCCGCTGCGTCGAGCCCCGGGTCCTTGTCGCCGACGATGACCAGAAAGCGCGTGTCGAGCCCGCGCACGTCATCGACGAAGTCGGTTCCGGTCAGCATGCCGAGATACGCGAGTCGGCAAGCGGGCGCCACGCGTTCGCGGTTCTGCCGCAGCTTGACATCGGCCCAGCGCGCCGACAGTCCCCCCGTCACGAATCGCACGAGCCGGCGAAACGCATCGTCGTCGACGGTCGTGCTCGCGAAGAATGCGCGTGCGTCGTCGTGCAGGCGATTGCCGGCCGCCGACACGGGGCACACGGCAATCGCGCTCTTGATGCGCGACGGCACGTCGGCGGCGAGCCGTTGCGTCGCCATGCCGGTCATTGAATGGCCGATCACGTGAAAGCGCTGCCAGCCGAGACGATCCGCGAGCGCGACGCAATCGGTCGAGATCTCGTTGATCGTGTACGTGCCGCCCAAGTGAATGGACGCACCGTAGCCGCGCAGATCGGCGAACACGTACGTGAAGGCCGTTTCGTCGAAATACGGCAGCAGCGCCGCGTAGTTCGTATGGTCGCCGAGCCAGTCGTGCAGGACCATCACGCATTCGGGGCCCGTGCCGTGCCGCAGGTAGCCGAGGCCGCCGGGTGCGCTGTCCGGGCGGGAGGCGAGGGTGTCGAGAGGATTCATTTCAAGTCGTTTCCTTTTGGTCCGGGAACCAAAACGAAACGCCCTCCCGGCGGACCGGGAGGGCGTCTTGAAAGTGCATCGATCGTATCGGGCCGATCGACGAAAGTCAACGCTCAGAGCGCCATCCCACCCGACACCTCGATGCTGCGCATTGACCCAGCGGCCGGGCCGCACGGCGGCGAAGTGTCGCGTGTCGTGTTCGCCAACGGTCATGCCCAGCGCGTCGTCGCGGCGATCCATGCGCTGCGCGGCCAGTTCGCCGAGGCGATCCGCGTCGACGAACTCGCCGCCGTCGCGCAGATGAGCCCGTCCGCGTTTCACCGGCGATTCAAGGTGCTGACGGCGCTGGCACCGCTGCAGTACCAGAAGCGGTTGCGTCTGCTCGAAGCGCGACACCTGATGATGACGGGCGCGGCGAACGCGGAAACGGCCGCGTATCGCGTCGGCTACGAAAGCGCGTCGCAATTCGGCCGCGAATACGCGCGGATGTTCGGTGCACCGCCGCGGCGCGATGTCGTCACGCTGAAAACCGCACCGGCCACCGGTTAAATGCACGCGCCGCGACGCCGTTCGCCTGCGGCTTTACGCGCGGGCCGGCGCGGTCGTACACTCGTCGGCAATGCGCGGCCCGCGTGCGGCTTTCAATCCCTTCAGCGCTTTCCGCGGGCCAACGGCCGTGCCGGCCGGACATTCGTCGCGCGACGCCAGGAGGCGCCATGAGTGCAGACGCAGCCCCCGCATCCCCGTCGGTTCAGGATCGCATCCAGCACATGTTCGTGCTGATGCTCGAGAACCGTTCCTTCGATCACCTGTTCGCGCTGTCGGGCATCGCCGACATCGTCGCCGCGTCGCCGGGCAACAGCAACGCATACGGCGGCGCGGTCTATCCGTTCGGCGGCGGCGCGCCCGACCGGATGCCGACCGATCCGTGTCACGAATTCACCGACGTGCTCGAACAGCTCTGCGGCGCGGGCGTGCCGTTCGTGAAAGGACACGCGTATCCGCCGGTCAACAATTCGGGGTTCGTGTCGAACTACGCGACGTCGCATTCCGACGGCACGCCGCCGCAGCCGGCCGACGCGGGCAAGATCATGCTGGGCGTCGATGCCGCGACGCAGGCGCCGTCGCTGTACGCGCTCGCGAATGCGTTCGTGCTGTGCGACGCGTGGCATGCATCGATGCCGGGGCCGACCTGGCCGAACCGGTTCTTCCTGCACGGCGCGTCGTCGGCCGGGCTCGATCATTCGCCGACCAAGGAGGAAATGTGGGGGTGGGATGCGCTGGACGGCTTTCCGTACCCGAAGGATTCGATCTTCGCTGCGCTCGGCGACGACAACTGGCGCATCTACCAGGACCAGACGGGCGATCCGCTCGGCCACGTGCCGCAGGTTGCGTCGCTGAAGGGCATCAGCTTCTTCGACGTCGACGATCTCGCGCATTTCGAAGCGGATCTCGCGGCGGGCTACACCGCGCGCTACACGTTCATCGAGCCCGGCTATGGCGACATCGTGCACGGCACCTACCGGAACGGCAGTTCGCAGCACCCGATGGACGGGCTGGCCGGCGGCGACCAGCTCGTCGCACGCGTGTACAACGCGATCCGCAACTCGCCGGTATGGAACAGCAGCCTGTTCGTGATCGTCTACGACGAGCACGGCGGCTTCTACGATTCGGTCGGGCCGGGCGCCGCGCCGCCGCCGAACGATGGCGCGCCCGCGACGCTGAACGCGAGCGGCTTCGGCTTCGACGTGTACGGCGTGCGCGTGCCGGCGATCGTGATTTCGCCGTGGGTCGCGGCCGGGCACGTCGATCACACGCCGTATGACCACGCGTCGGTGGCCGCGACGCTCGAGCGGCTGTTCGGCCTCGCGCCGCTGACCGACCGCGATCGCCTCGCCCATGACCTGCTCGCGCTCGTCACGACGACGTGCCGGACCGATTGTCCGCAAAGGATCGGAACATGAGTCCCGCCCCGACTCCGGACCCGCGCGATGCGCTGCCTGTGCGCGACGGCACGAGCCTGATCGCCTATCTGCACATCCTGAGAAAAGCGCATGGGGCGCTGGTCGGCCAGGACAAGGCTCACCAGCGCTTCAGCGAGATCGTCACGCGCGGGCAGGCGCGGCAATACATCGAGGAGCTGATGCCTGTGCTGTTGCAGAAGCGCGCCGAGCACCGGGCGCGCAAGCATGGCGGGAAGCATCGGTGATTCGGGCGGCGGATAGTGGCTATGGCTGTTATCTGCGACTGGCGCGTGCGGCGCCGCGCGCCGACGCTCGTGCAGCCGGTCGCGCAGCGTCACGCCGATTGCCGCGCGCGTCGCACACTGACCGCCGACCCGGCAGCGCCTGCCAACTGCACCGCTGCACCGACGAACATCGCCGCGCGCAACCCGGCGGTGCCGCCATGCGCGACCGCGAACAGCGTGCCGAGCACCGCGATCCCGAGCGTCGCGCCGGTCATCCGCGCGACGTTGACGAGCGCGCTCGCGGTGCCCGAGCGCGCGGTCTCGACGGCGCCGACCGCGACGGTCATCAGCGGGCCTGTCGCGATCCCCATCCCGAGCCCCGTCATTGCGAGCCCGATCTCGGCGCCGAGCAGGCTCGACGAAGCGGCCGATGCGCCGATCGCGGCGAGCCCGCTCGCGATCACCGCGACGCCGCCGGCCGTCGTCACCCGCGTGCCGACGCGTTCCGACAACCGCCCGGAGCACGGTGACACGGCGACGAACACGAGCGCCATCGGCAGCAATGCGAGGCCCGCGCCGGTCGAATCGAGGCGGCCGATGCTCTGCCACGTGAGCGGCAGCAGGAACAGCACGCCATACATCCCGAACGTCATGCCGGTGGTCGCGGCGATCGCGCCGCGAAACGCGCTGATCTGGAAAATGTCGAGCGGCACCAGTGCGGATTCGCCGTGACGGCGCTCGATCGCCACGAACGCGACGCACGACGCGACCGCGATGCAGCCGGCGCCTCGCGGAACACGATCGCCGCATACGCGAGCGCGCCGAGCGCGAGTGCGCCCGTGACTTGCGCCGCGCCGTCGAAATGCCGGCCGCGCGGATCGGACGATTCGGGCACGGCCGGGATCGCGAGCAGCATCGCGGCAATGCTCAGCGGCACGACGACGAAAAAGATGCTGCGCCAGCCGAAGTGCCGGATCAGCACGCCGCCGAGTGTCGGGCCGATCGCCATCGCGACGCCGTTGCACGCGGCCCAGATGCCGAGCGCGCGGCCGCGTTCGACCGGGGCGCGCCACACGACCCGCACGATCGCAAGCGACGCCGGCAGCAGCAGCGCCGCGCCGACGCCGGCCAGTGCGCGGGCGGCGATCAGCACCGACACCGACGGCGCGAGCGCGCACAGCAGCGACGCGATCGTGAAGATGGCCGTGCCGGCGATGAAGACGCGGCGGCGGCCGTACAGGTCGGCGAGCAGCCCGCCGGTCAGCAGCAGCACCGCATACGTGAGGTTGTAGCTGTCGACGACCCATTGCAATGCGCCGACATCGGCATGGAAATAGGCGCCGATCGCACGCGTGGCGAGGTTGACGACGGCCGTGTCGACCTGGGCCACGAGTACGGCGAGACAGAGGGGCAGGAGGGTGACGCAGCGGCGTTTGATGATGGAGGCCGGTTCGAACGATCCTGAATCGGGCACGGCGCTTCTCCTTCGCAACATGTCTGTTCCGCCAGCCTACGCCCAAGCTGCTGACAGCCTACTGGCAGTAGCCGGTGGGGTTGTATCACGTTGGCATCTTCTCCACGATGTAGTGCGGCGTTGCCCTCCGCCGGGTCACTACCCGTGACGTGTGCATTCGTCGGATTGGCAGATTTAGCTTCCTCTTGCCACAGTGGCGTCACGGTCGGCAATGCGGAATTCCCTTAGTCACGATAGTGGGGGCGATGCCCACGTAGTGGGTCGGGGCATTTCCAGAATTTTCAATACGACTTAGTACCAGTACTAGTCTTTTATTTGTTTCGAATTGAAAAATAACAATCCAATCTCAAAATTAAAAATTAAAACGTCGGATTTTGCGTTGACGAATTGGATTGCAAAAAAATAGAATTCATCGCCGTATCGCTTCGATTGTGCAGTTGCTTGGGCGAATTTTGTATGGCACGGCCGCCGTATTAAAAGCCCATGTCGAAAGACGTCGTCATGGATATTTCGTAGTCGAGATGTGTATGGATTCACAATTTTTCACGTGAAATAGAATTGATTGGTCCATTTCATATGGACCGGTCATGCCATTCAAATTGAAACGATGGAAGTGCGCCCATGATTGAAAAACAGCTGTTTCCTGCCGCAACGGAATCGAATGTCTACTTTGGTCCATCTGCACAAAAAAAGTGGCTGAGACGCGTTGCGCCGCGCAATATCGACGTCGTTTTGCTGACACATCCGCGCGATCGGGCGGATGTCATCCGGATGTTTCCATGGGTCGGCATGCTCGACGGAGAGGCGCTTGCCGACCTGCTCGATTGCCTGCAACCCGTCTACGGCGAGATCATCGAGGCGAAGGACATCAATATCGGCATCCTCTTTTTGCCGATTCTCGCGCAAGACATGATTGATCCGAGAAGGCGTGCATCCAGTCGCAGCCGTATGGAGAAGGAGGGACTCACCAAGGCGGCGGCGATGGGCGCGCGGCATGTCTGCCTGGGCGGATTGACAGGAGCGCTGACCCATTATGGCCGCCGCATCGAAGCGCGCTCGAAGGAACTCGATATCGAATTGACGACCGGCCATGCGGTGACATCGGTTTCGATCGTCCGGCAGGTCGACAAGGCACTCGCCGAGTCGGGATTGAACGGGAGCGACGCCGTTCTAGCCATTCTTGGCGTCGGCAGTGTGGGTGCGGGGGTGGCCCGGCTGCTGGCGCGCTCGCCATCGGCCATGCGTCCCGCGGAACTGATCCTCGTCGACACGCTGCAACAGCAGGACAGGCTTCGCGCCATCGCAGGCGAAGTGGCGGCATGTTCATCGATGCGGGTATCGGTCGAGGTGCTTCCGACGCGCCATGCGGTGCCGGACGACAGCCGCTGCTATCGCGATGCCAACGTAATCGTCAGCGCGGTCAGCACGCCGTCCATTCTCGATATCGATCTCGTGCGCGCCGGCACGATTCTGATCGACGACAGCCAGCCTTATTGCTGGGATCGCCATGCAGCGTGGGCACGCGTGCAGGCACGTGGCGACATCCTTCCCTGTGACGCAGGGCTTGTCGATGTGCGCGAGATTGCATACCGATCGTTCTTCCCGTTCGATTTCGCCGACGACGTCGGTCATGGGAGCGTGGTTTCATGGTCGTGCCTCGCCGAGGGGCTGTTGCGCGCCAGTTTGCCGCACCTCGCGAGCAATATCGGTGAGGCCGATGTGACGCAACTGCTCGCATACGAGCAGGCGTTCGATGACATGAAGTTCGGAATCCCGCCGCTCCAATGCGGAAAGCATGTGCTGGATGTCGCCGAATTCCGCGGATTTCTGCGCGATGCGGCTGGACCCTCCGGTTTGCGGGGAGATCGTTCGTGAAAGCGATCCCGATCCACCGCGGATGCAACCGTTGCGGGATGCCGTTGCACTACGACGCGCTGATGAACGGCACCGACGCCGATGAGACGGCGGCATCGGGGCTATGCGCACACTGCTCGGGCGTGCAATCCGGCCGGTGCGAGGAATACGGAGCGGATGCCGATCACGAATGGTTGCTTGACGCGATCATTTCGGCAGCCGACGGCGAGCGCACCTGGCGTCACAAGGCCCTTTCGATCGCGAAACGCCTGCCGATCGTAGGCGACGGCAGTCTCGGGACCGCCGCCGCCATGCTCGATTCGATTCCGTCGCGCAACGAGCGTTCGACCTATTCCGCGATGGTGCTTTACAGCGGGGGCAAGGACAGCACCTACATGTTGGTTCAACTGGCCGAGAAAGGCTTGAACGTTTGCGCGTGGATGCTGGATCCCGGTTATCAGTCGCCGCAAACGCTCGAGAGCGCGCGGCGTGTTACCGCGAGGCTCGGCATTCCGCTGGTCATCGAGCGCCCGGATAAAGCGCTTACGGATGCATTGTTCCGAACGGGATTCTCGATCGACGGGAACTCGGATGTGGATTTGCAGAAAGGGGCGATGACGTACGGCTCCGCGTGCTGGCCCTGCTTTTCGTTGATTGCCGTCAGTGCGAGCGCCTTCGCGAATCGTCATCGCATTCCGCTCTGTTTCATCGGTACGCAGAAAGGCCAGAACCGGTTGAATCTCGAAGGTACGGGCGTGTTGTCCGCGCGGGCCTTACCGAAAGTCAACGATCTCGTTGCCAAGTTCGTACAGCCGTTCCGCAAAGCGATTCCGGATCACGCGGCTTCGCTGGACGCAGATCCCGACGACGTCCGGTTTCCGACTGTGCTCGTGCCGTTCTACGAGATCGTGCGTAAGCCCGAGCGGGAGATCCAGATTGCCCATATCGAGCGGTATGGCTGGGTTCTTCCAAAAAATACGGGCGCCTGCAGTTCGAACTGCATGATCAACGAGTTGGGCCGGGCAGTCATGCGTTCGAGATTCGGTTTCGACCTGTATCAGGTGATCGATGCGAACGAACGCCGGCTCGGGCACGCCCCGGATGGGGCGGCCTCCGGCTCACCCGATCCGGCTATCGTGCGTCTCGGTGCAACGATGCTCGGCTTGACCGAGCGGGAGACCGCCGAACTCGGCGTGAAGATTCGAAAAGGCAACCACGATGCGTAACCTGAGCGAAACCGAGACCTATTCCTTTACCGATCACGTCCTGAGTCGCGCCGTCTTCGCGCTGTCGCGCGTCGTGGGAGTGAAGAACATCACGCGACCGTTCTGGAATCGCTGGCGGGCGGCCCTGTTCGACCAGAACACGCTGGATCGATTTCTTGCCGCAATGCACGGCCTTTCCGACTGGCCGACGAAGGGCATGGAATTCCTGCAAGGCGAGATTCGACGGGTCGAGGCGATACTGCCAGGGATGTCCGACGACGAGGCCATTGCGCACTACCGGCGGCTATCGTTCCTCGCCCACCTGGTTCAATGGGGTTGCCTGCCGCTTTCGGATGCGAAGACGACTGCCTATCGGCATTGTCGCGACTTCTACGTCGAGGCCGAGCGCCGTGCATTTGGTGCGCGATTCGCCCGTATGCGCATCGACTGGCGACACAAACCGATGTGGGCGAACCTGCATTTGCCGGCAGCCCCGTTATCGTCGGGGAAGATTCCGTTGGTCGTGATCGTGCACGGCATGGACGACGTCAAGGAGGAGCATCTCGCGAGCGAGCTGTTGTTTTCCGAAGCGGGTTTTGCCGTGCTGTGCATCGATGGACCGGGGCAAGGCGAAACCTTCCTGATCGATGGCACGACGTGGCCGGAAAACTTCGACGACGCGATCGTCGCGGCCGTCGACGCGATGAGCGCCTATCCGCAGATCGACACGGAAGGCTATGCCGTCGTCGGCATCAGTTGGGGCGGCATGTGGGCCTACAAGATTGCAGCAGCCGACCCGCGTGTCGGCGCTATTCTCGATCTGGGCGGCCCCGTCGACGCGCGCGAATTCAACAAGCTGCCTTTCTTTCTTAAAAGCAAGTTTTGCCAGATTCTCGGCATCACGTCGCTCGACGACGCGCAAGATTCGGTCGACCACTTCGCCATCCGCGACGTCACGATGCTCGGAAAGATCCGTGCCCGCGTCCATATCGTTCATGGCGGCCGCGATCCGCTTGTGTCAGTCGCAGACAAGACATGGCTGCGCGATACCCTGAACGGGATCGGACGAACCGAAGGCGTCAAGCTGACGCTATTCGCCGACGGAGACCATTGCTGTACGCAATACGTGACCGAAATCCGGCGTGCGGCAGCCACCGAATTTCTCGACGCCTATACGCAGCGAATCGGCGCCCGGTGCCGGTCGGACCGTCGCTTGCTCTGAGCCGTCGTCGCATACAACCACGCCATATTCGGCTTCTTCCCTATGGAATGCATCACGCTCATGCCCAGGTGGGCCGGGTACGGCTTCGTTTGCGCGTGCCTCCTCGCCGCGGGCTGTACAAAGTCGCCGGAAACATATCATGGCTATATCGAAGGGCAGTTTTCCTATCTGTCGGCGCCGTACTCGGGAAACCTGAAGACATTGCACGCGGCACGCGGCGATCGTGTCGAAGCGGGCGCGGTCGTTTTCGAGATCGGTGCTCCTGACTTGGAACAGGCAATCAAGCGTCAGTATCACCAGTGGCAATCGTCGCTGAACGTGCTCGACGATCTGGAGCAGGGAAAGCGTTCATCGGAAATCGATACGGTGAAGGCGCAGCTCGAACAGGCGCGGGCGAGTGCCGCGCTTTCGACGCAACGGCTCGCCCGTGCAGAAGCCGACTACGCGATACAGGCGATCTCGCGCGATCAGCTCGAACGCGAACGTGCGGCGGACCGGGTGGACAACGCACGAGTCAGCGAGCTCGCCAGCCAACTGAGGACGGCGCGCTTGCCGGCGCGCGACGGTCAACGGCATTCGCAGCGACAGAGCGCCGATGCACTGCAGGCCGAATACGAACGGCTGCAGACGCAATTCCGGCAACTGTCGGTGCAGGCCCCCGGCAAGGGTGTCGTCGTCGATACGTTCTTTACGCCGGGCGAGTGGGTCGTCGCCGGCAACCCGGTGGCGAAGATTCTGGTCGATCGCAATACGAAGGTGCGCTTCTTCGTGCCTGAGGCCGCGCTGGCCAATTTACGCGTCGGTCGTGTCGTGAAGATCGCATGCGACGGCTGCGAACGCGGCTATACGGCGACGATCAGCCATATCGCGTCGGACGCCGAATATACGCCGCCCGTCATCTACAGCAACGACGCACGCTCGAAGCTGGTGTTTCTCGTCGAGGCGCGACCCGACACCGTTGCCGCGCGCGGTCTGCATCCCGGTCTGCCGATCGAGGTGACGCCATGAATCATGCGATGCCGCTGATCGACGTGCGCGAGCTGAACAAGCATTTCGGCACACGGCACGTCGTCAAGAACCTGAGCCTGCAGGTCGGTCGCGGCGAGATATTCGGCTTTCTCGGCCCGAACGGCAGCGGCAAGACGACCTCGTTGCGCATGATGTGCGGACTGCTGACGCCGGATTCCGGCAGCGGAACCTGCCTCGGATTCGACATCCGGACGGAATGCCGGGAGATCAAGCGACGAGTCGGCTACATGACGCAGCGTTTTTCGTACTGGGAAGACCTGACGGTGCGGGAGAACCTCGACTTCGTCGCGCGACTGTATGCGATCGACGCGCGAAAGGAACGCGTCGCGCGGATCCTCGCCGAGATGGACCTGGAGTCGCGCTCGAACCAACTGACCGGCTCATTGTCGGGCGGCTGGAAGCAGCGGGTGGCGCTTGCCGCTGCGCTATTGCAGTCGCCCGAACTACTGCTGCTTGACGAACCGACGGCCGGCGTCGACCCGGGCGTGCGCAGGGAGTTCTGGGAGGAACTGCACCGTCTGGCGGCACGCGGTATTTCCGTGCTCGTCAGCACGCACTATATGGACGAGGCGGAGCGTTGCCACAAGCTGGCCTACATCTCGTACGGCACGCTGCTGGCACACGGCGAGGCCGGTGATCTCGTGCGGCGGCACGCGCTCCATACCTGGTCGGTGTCCGGGGGCGATCTCGTCCGGCTGAACGACCGGCTCAAGGGCCGGCCGGGCGTCGAGCAGGTGATTGCGTTCGGTCGTGCACTGCACGTATCGGGACGTGACGAGGCCGTGCTTGGGGCGAGTCTCGCGGCGGTCTGCGGCGATGGTGTCGAGATCCACAGAATCGCGACGAATATCGAGCACGTTTTCCTGCATTTGATGAAGGACGCATCCGGGGAGGCTGGCTGATCGTGATCGGATTCTCGATTTCCCGCTGGTGGAGCATGGTGACGAAGGAATTCCTGCAGATCCGCCGCGATCGCGTGACGCTCGGGATGATCGCCGTGTTGCCGATCGTGCAACTGGCCCTGTTCGGTTTTGCGATCAACAGCGACCCCAGGCATCTTCCGACAATCGTGCTCGCCGACGACACAAGCGAATTTTCGCGATCGCTCGTCGCCGGTATGCGCAACACGGGGTATTTCGATGTCCGGGGCGGCCTGTTTTCCGAACGGGCGGCCCGTGACGCGCTGCAAAAGGGCAGCGTGCAGTTCGTGGTCAGCGTGCCGCACGACTTCTCGCGACGGCTGGTGCGCAACGAGCACCCGGAAATTCTGGTCGAAGCGGATGCGACCGATCCCGCGGCAACGGGAAATGCGATCGCCGCGTTCAACACGATGACACGGACGGTGTTGAACAAGGATTTGACGGGAGCCTTGGCGATAGCCGCGCCACCGCAAGTATTCTCGGCCCGGGTGCACCGGATCTACAATCCGGCCGGCATTACGCAGTACAACATCATCCCCGGATTGATGGGCGTCATCCTGTCGATGACGATGGTCATGATGACGAGCCTCGCCATCACGCGTGAACGTGAACGCGGAACGATCGAGAACATCCTCGCGTCGCCTGCAACCTCGATCGAGGTGATCTGCGGAAAAATCGTGCCGTACATCCTGATCGGCCTCCTGCAATGCACGATCATCCTGCTGGCGGCCCGGTTCGTGTTCGGCGTGCCGTTTGAAGGCAATCCTGTAACGGTCTACTGCCTCGCATCGTTGCTGATCGTCGCTAATCTGATGGTCGGCATCGCCATTTCGTCGGTCGCACGGAACCAGTTGCAGGCGATGCAGATGACGTTCTTCTATTTCCTGCCGAGCGTCCTGCTCTCCTGATTCATGTTTCCGTTTGCCGGCATGCCGGGCTGGGCGCGGTTGCTCGGCAACGGATTGCCGCTGACCTATTTCAACCGGGCCATTCGTGGTGTCCTCCTGAAGGGGAGTGGATGGAACGAAGTATGGCCTGATGCGGCGACAATGGTCGTATTCGCACTGGTTGCAATGACGGTCGGCCTACTCGCGTACCGAACCACGCTCGATTGAACGACGATGGCACAACGAACCTATCCACGCCGCCGCGCCTGCCGCGCGATTGCGGTCCTGCCGATCGCGGTTGCCATCGTCGCGGCGCAGGGGTGCAGTCATCCTGCGTTTGTCCCCCGATCCGCGAGCGAACTGGCATTGCCTGCCACCTTCATGGGAATGAGCGCCGTGTCGACCGATCGCGATGACGCGGGCGTGCACGGCGAACCCGATCCGCGTTGGTGGCGGCGCTTTGGCTCGTCGGCGCTGGATGCACTCGTCGAACAGGCGATGCAGGATAGTCCGTCCATAAGGAGCGCGGAGTCGCGGTTGATCGAGGCCACGAAGTATCTTGCGGGACAACACGGTGCCAGTCGCTATCCGCAGGTCGACCTCGGCGCATCGGCCAAAAGGGAGCAGTTGAATACTGCCGCTGCCGGCTTGCCGATGATTCCCAACCCATCCCCGTTCATGCTGTACAACACGAACGTGAACGTTCGATACGACTTCGACTTCTTCGGCGCGCAGCGCCATCGGATCGCGGCGAAACGGTACGAAGCGGCGCTGAGACAGCATCAGGCAGACGCAGCGCGCTTGACGCTGGCCAGCAATATCATCGCTGCGGTGGTTCGGGAAGGGCGGCTGCGCGACGAAATCGAATTGACCGACGCAGTGTTGCGGAACCGGAAAACTGTTCGGCAGATGCTGCACGAACGGCATGAAATCGGCAGCGTCGCGTATCGGGAAACGATCGATGGCGATTCGGACGCTGATCGAATCGAGGCGGAACTAGCGGTATTGCGCGCGGAACTACTGCAGGTCCGGTTTCAACTCGCGGTCTATGCCGGTGTTCCATCGCCCGAATCGTTGCCGCAGTTTCGCTTGGACGATTTGCAGTTGCCGCAGGACCTGCCGTCGGTGGTTCCGTCGGAGCTCGTGCGGCAACGGCCCGATATTCTCGCAGCGGAGGCGAGCCTGCATATCGCCGGCGAGCTGGCCGGCATTGCCACGGCCAATCTTTATCCGCGGATCGAATTGGGTGCGAGCATCGGGTCGTCGCCGCTGGTGCTCGGTCAGTTGTTCGCCGGCGGCACCACGATCTGGAATATCGGCGCCCAGCTCAGCGCACCGGTTTTTCATGGTGGAGAATTGCGTGCGGCGCGGGATGCGGCGGTTGCCGCTTACGATGCCACGTTCGAGGACTACCGGAAGGTCGTGCTGGGCGCGTTGCAGAGCGTCGCCGATGCGATGACCGAAATCGATCGCGATGCGACCACGCTGCAGGCCCGTGGCGCGGTCGCGCGACGGCAGCAGACCGTTCTGGAGATGACCCGCCGCCAGTTCGAGAACGGCAGTTCGGACCGGCTTCGTGTGCTCCGCGACGAGTATGCATACGACCTGGCGCGGCTCGAGGTGACTCGCGTTCGCGCGGCCAGGATGGCCAGCACGGTTTCGTTCTTTGCCGCCGTCGGTGGCGATGCGTATCGTCCGGATTGACAGTGCGGGGATGGCGCGACGATCGTGGCGGCCTGCGCATTCGTGAAGGCCGGCTACGACGTCCCCTGCGGCGTGCTGCTTGCGGGGTGCCGGCGTCCGTCGTGCGGCGGCTGAGCGATGCGGAGATCGACGTGAAGCCGAACGGCACGCGGATTCATCAGCAACTGGCTGCGGATTGCCTGCAGACGATCAGGCCGATCGTCGATTGAGCTGGGCGGCGCTGCGAACCACCCGCGATTCATCCGGTGTCGCGCTTGAACGCGAGAAATCCTTCCGTCGTCGACACGAAGTCCGAAAACCCGAAGGCGGACAACGCGCGCCGAAGGCGTCCGGAAAGCGGCGTGCCGTAAACGGCCAGAATCGCATG
The DNA here is from genome assembly GCF_902832865.1 of Burkholderia sp. BCC0397. Taxonomy (NCBI): domain Bacteria; kingdom Pseudomonadati; phylum Pseudomonadota; class Betaproteobacteria; order Burkholderiales; family Burkholderiaceae; genus Burkholderia; species Burkholderia sp. BCC0397. The sequence goes on from NZ_CADFDL010000006.1 coordinate 132,318, forward strand.
GCCGTCGCGATGCAGCGCGTCGCCGTGATGGTCGTCGACCGCACCCAGTATTCCGGCGCACCAGCTTTCGCGGTCGTCGCCATGACGCAGGAACGTGGTAACGCCGCCCTCAGGGGCTTGCCCAGACTCCGGCCAACGCGTATTCCAGATCTGCCTGACCACGGGGGCGTTCGTGTCGCTCGTCACGACCCACGTATGCCGTGCGTGCGCGGCGATGTCACGAATCCGCTCGCCGCTGTCGGGATCGACGATCAGTGCGATCGTATTCTGTTTCGTCATGGTGGTCCGCGTTGCTGTTGCGAGATCGATCCCCTTTTACGCGTGCTGGTCAATCGGGTCGATACCAGATCGATTGCGTCACGCATTGCCATTGGCTTAAGATCGTCGGGAGATCATCCCACGCCTTCAGCATCAATGAAAAAGAGCATAAGCCTGCGGGTCGCCGTCATCGCTTCGGCCGTTGCCGTGTACAGCATCTACATGCACATCCAGCAGTTGATCAGCGGCTGCATGTGGGTCAGGGGCCATCAGCGCTGCAGTTTCGAAAACAGTATGAATTTTCAGGGCTGGATGGATCTGGACCTGATGATCACCTGTTGCTGGGTCGCCGCGGCGGTGGTCGGGTGGATTTCCGTTGCGCAGGGCACGAAGAAGCCGAGTTAGCGGCGCGACGCGCGTCCTCGTTGAACGGGGACGACATAACCGCTCGATCGGGCCGAATCCGTCAATCGGGGACAACGCGCATTCGCTGCTCGGCCTCGACGGCGCACGCGATGCGTTCGAGCCGGAAATGAACGCGTGAGTCTGCGCCGGCGGACGCAATCATCGCGATCCCCGGCGAGATGGGCGGCAGCGCGCCTGCCGCGCGAGGGGAGGTTCCCGTGCAATTTCCGACAGGATCGGTGGTCGCGCTCAGCTCCGCCGCGGCGACGATGTTCTCGATGGGCATGCTGTTTCTCGGCTACTGGGGATTGCACGAAGCGCTGCCCTGACGGTCCGGCGACTACGTCGTGATCGTGCCCGGGCTGGCGGGTTTCGCGTGCCTCGCCAGCGTGCCGTTTCTCGCGACGTCGCCCATGAAAACGCCCGACGACGAATCGCGAATGTTCGTCGCGCGGCGCGTGTTTCTGTGCGGTGCTGGCGCGGTGTGGTGTGCGATCGTCGCGTCGCTGTTCGTGTGAGAACGGGTGGCGAGACGGTTTCCGGAACAGCGCGGCAAACGCATCCCGAAACGTCTTGCGTGAGGCCGGCCCCCCGGTTTTCACGCCGCCATTGCTGCTTTGCTTTCCCCGATTGCGTGCACTAGATTCGAAGCATTCGTTTGTTTCAGAGCGCGAGGTGGAGCCATGACGCCGTGGGAGATTCAGGGTACCGAAATGATCAGTTGCAATTGCTCATACGGTTGCCCTTGCCAGTTCAATGCGCTGCCGACCAACGGCAACTGCGAAGCGATGGGGGCGATTTCGATCGACAGCGGCCACTACGGCGACGTGGTGCTCGACGGCGTCAGGATCGCGGTGGTGTTCCAGTGGCCGGGTGCCGTTCACGAAGGCAAGGGCAAGTGCCAGCCGATCGTCGACGAGCGCGCCAGTCCGGCGCAGCGTGAAGCCGTGCTGAAGATCATGACCGGTCAGGATACCGATCCTTTCGCGACGATGTTTTCCGTGTATGCGTCGACGCTCGAGCACGCGTTCGATCCGATCTTCACGAAGATCGATTTCGACGTCGATGTCGATGCGCGGCGCGGCCGGATTCACGTGGAAGGTGTGTTCGACGCCGCCGGCGAACCCATCCACAATCCGGTGACGGGGGCCGAGCACCGTGTGCGGATCGACCTGCCGCACGGTTTCGAATACGAGCTGGCCGAGATCGGTTCGGGCACGGGGCGCTCGCAGGGCAACATCGCGCTGAATCTCGACGGAACCTATGCGCAATTCGCGCGGCTGCATCTGAACAACCACGGGCTGATCCGGCATCGCGCCGCGGCATGACGCCGTTCGACACCTGGCTCGCGCGCGAGCGCGCCGTCATGCTGTTCGGCATGGCCGTGCTCGTCGGCCTGTGCTGGTTCTATCTGTGGACGGGCGCGGGAACCGGCATGTCGGCGTGGGAGATGACGACCGTCGCGCTGTTTCCGCATCGGCTGGCGGACGGCATGGGCAGCATGGATCCGTCGCTGCCGACCGTGATCGCGATGTGGTGGGTGATGATGATCGCGATGATGACGCCCGGCGCCGCGCCGCTCGTGATGCTGTACCGGCGCGTGCTGCGGCAGCACGGCAACGGGGCGGCGGGATCGGCGTTCACGTCGGTGGCGCTGCTGGCCGGCTATCTGACGACATGGCTCGCGTTCTCGATCGGCGCGGCGTTGCTTCAGGCGCTGCTGCAGCCGGCCGGGCTGATCTCCGCGATGATGCTGTGGTCGAGGAGCGCGCTCCTTTCCGCCATCGTGCTGGCGCTGGCCGGGCTCTATCAATTCTCGCCGCTGAAACGCGCGTGCCTGCGGCAATGCCGTGCGCCGGCGGCATTCCTGGTCGCGCACTGGCGTCCGGGCGTGGCCGGCAGCTTCCTGCTTGGCGCGCGGCACGGCATGGTTTGCGTGGGCTGCTGCTGGTTGCTGATGGCGCTGCTGTTCGTCGGCGGCGTGATGAATGTCGTGTGGATCGTCGCGTTGTCGCTGTTCGTGTTCGTGGAAAAGGTCCTGCCCGGCGGCGATCGTATCGGCCGTGTGCTGGGTGTCGTGCTGATCGCGTGGGCCGGTGTGACGTTGATCGTGTGATGTACAACATCGGCTGGCAACAGAAACGCGCCGGGCCCGACGGGAGACGCTCGATGAAAACCTGCTTTCACGCTGTCGCCATGTCGTGCGCGATGGCGGTCGTTGCCATGCCGGCGCTCGCGGGTGGCGACATGTCGGGCATGAAGTCGGGCGATACGAATGTGTCGGCGCCGGATGCGAAGCTGACCGATGCCGAAGTCAAGGAAATCGATGCCGGGCGCAGGCTCGTGACGCTGAAGCATGGCGCACTCGACAACCTCGGGATGCCGCCGATGACGATGGCATTCAAGGCCGGCGATGCGGCGATGATCTCGTCGCTGCAGGTGGGCGACAAGGTCCGGGTTCGGGTGGAAAACGTCAACGGCACACTGACGATCGTGAAGCTGGTGAAGCGGCCGTGACGAGGATGCGCCGCGTGCTCGGGTGGACGCCGCCGTTTTTACGGCTCGTGCGTGCTACGTAACGCACGGCTCGTGTTACGTCAGCGTTATCGGAATGTCAGGGCGGGTCGAGCCGCAGCACGCGGTCCGCATGCGATACGTCGTGCCGCGCAGTGCGGTCTGCACGGCCATCGCAAGGCGATTGTGAAACTGTGAAGGAGGCCGATGGAGATGGCACGGTAGATGCTTGATGAAATGTTCGCGCTGAATAGCGGACGGGGACTTCCATGCAGAATCATTTCATCAAGGCGAACGTTGCGCTCTCCGCCATTGTCACGGCGTGTACGCTCGCGGCGTGCGGCGGGGGCGACATTACGGCGCCGCCGCTTGCTGACAATCACATCGGGACGAGCACGAGTGGGACGAGTGGTAGTAGTGGCTCAAGCGGCAGCAGCGGCACAAGCAGCAGCGGCACAAGCAGCAGCGGCACAAGCAGCAGCGGCACAAGCAGCAGCGGCACAAGCAGCAGTGGCACAAGCAGCAGCGGCACGAGCAGCAGTGGCACGAGCAGCAGTGGCACGAGCAGCAGCGGCTCGAGCAGCGGCAACACCAGCGGCTGGGGTACGAGCGGCGCGCCGGGTACGAACGGCATCGTCAGCTCCGTCGGCGCGATCGTGATGGACGCGGGCGCCACGCTCGGCAGCATGAGCCTGCCCGGCGTCAGCAAGGGCGTCACCGTCGGGCCGGCCGATACGGTGACCGGCGTCGGCACGATCATCGGCGATACGTCGGACGTCGTGAGCGGCGGTCTCGGCCAGATCGGCATCGTACCGAACCCGATCGGCACGACGGTCGGCGGCCTCGGTACGGTCGTAGCCGCGACCGGCAACCCGGTCAGCGGCATCAGCGAAACCGTCAAGGCGCTCGGGTCCGGCCCGCTGTCGCCGCTGGCGCCGATCACGACGCCGGTCGGCGGGCTGCTCGACACGGTGGCGAGCGGTTTGCGCACGGGCGGCGCTACGCTCGGCGCGTCGCTGTCGTCGACCCCGGTCCAGCAGGCGACACAGGCGATCAGCACCGCGATCACGCCGCTCGTGACGACGGCGGGCCAGCTCACGCAGCAGGTCGGCACTGCCACCGGCCTCGGGCAGCCGGTCGCGGGCCTGCTCGGACAGGTCGGCGGGGCGATCACGTCGGCCGGATGGAAGGTGACCGCCGCGTCGCCGCAGCCGATCGTCGGTGGCTTCGGCTCCCTCGTCCGTGCGGTCGGCGACACGGTGACCAATGCGGGCGGCCTCGTGAACCCGGCCGGTGCGAACGGCGCGGTGCCGATCTCCGGGTTGGTGACGAGCGTGGTCGGCGGCATCCCGGCCACCGTGCGTGACGGCTCCGCGGCCGGTACGAGCGGCGGCAGCACGCCGCTGGGCGGCCTCGCCAATCCGCTCGCGCCGGTGACGTCGCTGGTGGGCGGCCTGCTCGGCGGCGTGACCGGCGGTGCGGCGGGCAAGTAGCCGGCGCGCATCGATCGTCGACGGAAAGGCGGCCGTCCGCCAGCCGCCGGGCGGCCGCTTGCCGCCCGTCCCGACCTTCCGGGTGAGAACCCGCGCGACTGTGTCAGCCGGCGTTGTCTTCGACGATCGCGGGCGGTTCGAACGCCGTGACGGGCGGCGGGTCCGCATAAACCTCGACTTCCACCAGCGCTGTTTGCGCGACGGAGCCTTGAGTCAATTGCGAGGTGCCTTTGTCCAGCGTGACGACATTGGGGTTGCCGTGTTTTTCGAGCGTTCCGGGGGTGCCGCCGCGCAGCGGGTCGTACCACGCGCCGGTCGCGATCTGTACGACGCCCGGTACCAGGAAGTCGGCGAGGGCGACGCCTGCGAGGAACGCGCCGCGATCGTTGAACACGCGTACCACCTGTCCGTCCCGAATGCCGCGGGCGGTTGCATCGTCCGGATGCATGTAAAGCGGTTCACGTTCCGCGATCTTGCTCGTTCGGCTGGCCGAAGCGGGGTCGAGCTGGCTGTGCAGTCGGGTCGCCGGCTGGTTCGACAGCAGATGCAGCGGATGGCTGACCGCGCCGGCGGCGCCCAGCCACTCCTGCGGCTCGAGCCACGCCGGATGCCCGGGACAATCGTCGTAGCCGAACTGTTCGATCACGCGCGAATGAATTTCGATTTTCCCGGACGCGGTCGCCAACGCATGCGCAACCGGGTCGCGCCGGAAGGCGCTCAACAGCACGGTGCCTGAGTCCGGTTGCGGAAACCGGTACTGTCCGTCCGCCCAGAACGTGGAAAAGTCGGGCAAGGTGAAGCCGTTCTTCTGCGCGGTATTTCTGGCGACGTCGTACATATGATGCAGCCACGCCGATTCGTCGCGCCCTTCGTCATAGGCCGGCCGGAATCCGAGTGCATCGGCCACGTCGGCGAAGATGTCGAAGTCGTTCCGCGCGAGGCCCACGGGCTCGATCACCTGCCGCATGGCCATCCAGTACGGAGAATTCTCGTGCGCGAGGATGTCGTTGCGCTCCATCGTGGTCGTCGCGGGGAGCACGATGTCCGCGTGCCTTGCCGCCGGATTCCACCAGGGCTCGTGAACGATCACGGTCTCGGGTCGCTGCCATGCGCGCAGGAAGCGGTTCAGGTTCGAGTTGTGATGAAACGGATTGCCGCCGACGGAATACACCAGCCGGATGTCCGGAAACGTGATCGTTTCGCCGAAGCAGCGAATCTGCTCGCCGGGGTGCAGCAGCATGTCGGCGACACGCCCGACCGGAACGTAGGTTTTGACCGGATTGGGGCCGAGCGGAAGCGTCGGCCTTGGCATGCCGTCGACGCGCGGCGCCAGGATGCCGTTGATCGCGCCGAAGCCGAGGCTGAAGCCGCCGCCGGGCAGGCCGATCTGGCCCAGCATCGCGGCCAGCGTGATCAGCATCCACACGGGCTGCTCGCCGTGGTCGGCCCGCTGTATCGACCAGCTCAGGTTAATGAGCGTCCGGTTCGCCGCCATCGATCGCGCGAGTTCGCGGATGCGTGCTGGCGGGATGCCGGTGATGTTCGCCGCCCATTCGGGGGTATGCGGCGTGCTGCCGTGGCGTCCCAGCAGATACGCTTCGAAGCGGTCGAACCCTTCGCAGTAGCGCGACAGAAAGCGGACGTCGTGCAGTCCTTCGTCGACGAGCGCGTGCGCGATCGCCAGCATCAGCGCGGTATCGGTATGCGGCCTGATCGGAATCCATTCCGCGCGCGGCCCGGCCGGAACGTCGGCGCGCGACGGGCTGATCACGATGAACGGCGGACCCTGATCGCCGGCTTTCGCGTACCAGTCGACGCTGTCGTGAATGACGGCGCCGCCCGGGTCGAGCTGCGTGTTTTTCATCGCAGCGCCGCCGAACATGACCAGCAGCCCCGTCGATTCGATCACCTCCGGCCAGGACGGCACGAGGTTCGTGATATCGGTGCGCCCGAGGATATACGGCATCACGCCGAGTGCCGCGCCGAAGCTGTGGTTGCCGCGCTTGTCCACGTAGCCGCCGTGCAAGCCGAGCAGTCGCTTGAGCACGCTGGGCCCGTGATGGAACCGCCCGGCGCTGGCCCAGCCGTAGGAGCCGCCGTAGATCGCTTCGTTGCCGTGTTCGGCCTTGACGCGCGCAAGCTCGTCGGCGACCAGGCGCAATGCGTCGTCCCAGCTCACCGGCACGAAGGCGTCGCCGCCGCGGCCCTCGGCGTTGCGCGAGCGCAGATAGCCCGCGCGCACGTAAGGGCGATCGATGCGTAGCCGTCCGCGCACGATTTCGGGTAGTCCGCCGACGAACGCCGCAGGGTAGCGGTCGGCACCGAAAGGTGCCGTGCCCGTGATGGCGCCGTGGTCGTCGGTGAGAACGTTGTACACGCCCCAGTGCGAAGCGGTTTGGGTGGATCGAGTCGCCATGGTCGTCTTGACTGCCCGAGTGTGACTGCGGTTGGGAGGATGGCCGATGGTCCGTATCGCGGCAGCGATGCTTGCGGGTACGTTCGCTTCTGCGGTCGGTGATATCCTCGGCCGAAGGCCCTGAAACCGGCGGGATACCGGCGGAATGCCGGCAGGAATTCGCCGGAATCTGCAGCCGTGCGCCGGGCCGGTATCAATGTACCGCCGTGTTTTTCCCGATACCGCATGAAAACAGTCAGTTTTCGAATCGAATGCGACAGATGAAATCCGCGATTGCCCGGGCGCACGAGCGGCTGCGCGCGTTGGCCGACGACACCCAGCTTGTCTCGATCGTGCGCGAAGGCAAGACTGCGGAAGCGCCGTACCACGTGCACAGCTGCGGCCAGCTGATTTATCCGGAGCGCGGTGCCGCATTGCTGGAAACGGCGCACCACCTGGTTCGGCTCGGGCCTGGGCAGGCCGCGTGGATTCCGCCCGACGTGCCCCATTCGGTTCTGATGGACAGGCCGTATCGCTACCACAGCGTCTACATTGGCGCGTGCTTGCATGCCGATCCGATCTTCTCCGTTTCACACGTGAGCCCGCTGCTGAAGGCGCTGATCCTGGATGCGGCGTGCTGGGACGATGCCGATGCGTCGTCGGACGCGCGTTTCTGGAAAACACGTCTGATCGTGGACGAAATCCGTCGGGCGCCGCGCGTCGCGGCCGGCATGCCGATTCCCGACGATGCGCGCATCGCCGCCATCTGCCGCGCGCTGGAAATCGATCCGTCGGACGTGCGCATGCTGAGCGACTGGACGCGCGAGGTCGGCGCCAGCGAAAAGACGCTGCAGCGGGCCTTCGTCAAGTCGACCGGGCTGTCGTTTCAGCAATGGCGAACCCACGCGCGCATGACGAAGGCGCTTGAAATGCATCGATCCGGATTCCGGCTGATCGATGTCGCGGTTGCCGTAGGCTATTCCAGCGAAGGCGCTTATGCCCATGCGTTTCGGCAGTTCTACGGTTATTCGCCGGGGCGGATGAAGCAGCGTCCGGCGCGGGGGCCCTCCGGGTGATCGCAGGTCGGCCCGCGCTCGCTCACCTCCGCACGACGTCGATTCTTGCCGCCGGCCGCGCGATCCCGCGCGCCGGCAGCGGCGTTGACATCACGATCGACGTGCGCGTTTCGCCGTACAGGTTGATGCGTTCGATCAGTTGTTCGAGATGGGCCATGCTGACGGCGACGAACCGCATCACATACGAATCCGCGCCCGTCACGTGATGGCATTCGACGACTTCGGGAATCATCTCCAGCAGCTTGAGAAACTTCGCTTTCGCCGGTTGCGGCACCGTGATGCCGATCAGCGCGCTCACCGGATAGCCGGCCGCGGACGGATTGATCCGGGCGGTGTAGCCTTCGACCACGCCGGCTGCTTCAAGACGCTTCACGCGCTCCGTCACCGCCGGCACCGACAGGTGAGCCTGGCGCGCGAGCTCCGTATAGCTGATGCGTCCGTTGTCCTGCAACAGCGCCAGTATCTTCCAGTCCAGATCGTCCATCGCAGCGGGAGTTTTTAAGGTAGAGCCGCCATTTTTCCTTAAAAACCGCATTCAGCGGGGAGCGGACTTTCCCTACGATGCCTGTTCGATCCACTGGATGTTGGAAGGAGCAGGCGATGCTGTTCATCAAATCCGTCGTGATGGGGCTGTCGATCGCGGTGCCGGTCGGCCCGATCGGCATGCTGTGCATTCAGCGCAGCCTGAGCCGCGGCTTCCAGGCGGGATTCGCGACGGGCATCGGCGCCGCGTGCGCCGATGCGATTTACGGCCTGCTCGGCGCGCTGGGCGTCGCGGGCATCGTCACCGCGTTCCCGATGCTGACAGTCGGCCTGAAGATCGGCGGCGGCGCGTTTCTCGTGTGGCTCGCGTGGACCATCGCGCGCCAGGCGCCGGCCGCCCCGGCGGGGCAACGCGAGTTGCCGCGTACGACTGTCCTGCGCGATTTCCTGACGACGTTCGGTCTCACGCTGTCGAACCCGATGACGATCGTGTCGTTCGTCGGGATCTTCGCGGCGCTCGGCCCGCTGCCGGGTGCGCAGGCAGGCGCGATGTGGACGACCGTGGCGTGGATGGTCGCCGGCGTGTTCGTCGGCTCGGCCACGTGGTGGCTGTGCCTGAGCAGCGCGACCGCCGCGCTGCGCGCGAGGATGTCGTTCGCGTTCATGCACGGGCTGTCGCGCGTGTCGGCGGCCGTCGTCGCGGTATTCGGCGCGATCCAGCTGGTCGCGGGCGTGCGCGGGCTGATCTAGGCGCGCGGGGCCGCGCGGGTCGACCGGATCGCGTCGACCGTCGTCCGGATATGGGCGAGCAGCTCGAGCATCACCGTTTTCCGACAGTACTGGTTGATTCGCATGCTGACGACGATATCGGACGGCAACGCATCGATCACATGCTGGACCGACAGCAGATCGTCGACGAGCCGTGTCAGCGCAGCGGGATCCCACGTGTCGAGCGCAACGGCGATTTCGTCCGGCCAGAAGCCGAACGCGTCGATGCCGCAGCATCCTGCGACGCAGTGGATTTCCAGCGCGTCGATCAACGGCATGACGGCCGCCAGATGCGGGTCGATCTCAATCGCATTGCGGAGATCGCCTGTCAGGTCACCGCATTCGATCCAGCGATCCGGGCCGATGCCGATGTCGTTCTTGTGTGCGTTTCCGTTCATCTTCGGCTCAATTCGATGCGTGCAAATGCAGGTGCGCGTGCACGAAGCGCGCGATTTCGTGGCTCAGCTCGATATCCTCCGGCGCGCCCATGAACCCGCCATGCGGCATCCCCTCGAACACGTGCAGCTCGGTCGGCACCTGCGCGCGCCGCAACGCGCGATGCAGGCGCACGGCGTTCGACAGGAACAGGTCGCGCGTGCCGCTCTGGATGAAGGTCGGCGGGAAGCCGGCGGCGAAATCGCCGAACAGCGGCGACAGGTACGGATGCGCGAGATCGGCGCCGTTCGCGTAGAGCAGGTTGTTCGCCATCAGCGGCCCCGGCAACACGACATCGACGAGCCGGTTGGTCTCGAAACTGTCGCCGGATTCGGTCAGGTCGGCTTCCGGCGACAGCAGCACGAGCGCGGCCGGCGGCGGCAGGCCTTCGTCGCGGGCGCGCAGCACCATCGCGGCAGCGAGATTGCCGCCGGCCGAACGGCCGCCGATGACGACGTTTTCCGGTGCGTAACGTTCCAGCACGTACGCATAGGTCGCGATGCAGTCGTCGAGCGCGGCCGGATACGGGTGTTCCGGCGGCATCCGGTAGTCGACGCCGTAGCAGCGGATGCCGAGCCGGTCGGCCTGCATCTGCGCGCCGGCGCGGCACGCGGCGCCGCCGCCGACGACCAGCGCGCCGCCATGCAGGTCGATGGTCGCGTAGGCGCTGGAGGCCGCCGCTTCGGGTGTCGCGACGTGCACGTCCGCATCGCCGACGCGGATCGTCTCGACGCTCGAACGCAAATAGCCGGCGAGCTGCTCGACCGCGGCCGCGTAATGCGCGTCGGCGCTGGCCTTCACGCGCATCCACGCGTCGACATCGTCCCGGGCCGGCATCACGTGCAACGCATTCAGCGGCACGCCGTCGTCGCCGGTCAGGCGTTGCAGCGCCGCGCGCGCTTCGTCGCTGATCGAGGTCGGGAAGGGCACGACACGGCTCGGCAGCACGACGCCGTCTGGTTTGTCTTTCATCGCTTGGGTTCCGTTCGGTGCGTCATGCGGCCGAAGGCCAGTGGCGCAGCATCACGTCGAGCGCATCGAGGCTGCGCGACCACGACGCGTCGGCATCCGGCGGGCTGTGCGAGAAGCCGCCGGCGCTTTCGAGCGTCACGTAGCCCATGAAGAAGCCGCCGAGCAGGCGGATCGCATGCGCCTGTTCGGTATCCGGCAGGTCGTAGCCGCGCAGCACTGCCGACGTCATCCTGACGAGCTGCCCGCCCGCGCTCGCGGCGGCGCGCTCGGCGCTCACCGGATGGCGCGCGGCCGCGAAGCGACCCGGATGCGCACGCGCGTAGTCGCGATAGACGTTCGCGAGCGCGGCCAGCGCGTCCTTGCCGGTGCGGCCGGCCAGCGCGTCGGTGGCGCGATCGGCCAGCTCCTGCAGCGCGAACAGCGCGATGCGGCTCTTGAGATCGTCGAAGCTCGGGATATGGGAATACAGGCTCGCCAGCTTGACGTCGAAATGCCGCGCGAGCGCCGCGCCGGTGAGTTGCTCGAAGCCGCTTTCATCGGCGAGCTGCGCGCCGGCTTCGACGAGCTTGTCCACGGTAATGCCGGCACGCGCCATGACGAATACTATGCAGGTTAGTCAAAAAACTAATTCTATTAGTTTTTGCTGCGATGTCAATTTTCCGCGCGTGCCGGTGTGGCGCGTTGCGCCGATGTGCCGGGCCGTCAGAACGTATAGCTGACCTTGCCGAACGCGGTGCGCCCGAGCGTGTTGTAGCCGTACGCGGTCATGTACTGCCGGTCGAACAGGTTCGACAGCGACGCCGACACCGTCAGGTGCGAATTGATCCGGTACGACGCGCGCAGGCTTACCGTCAGGTACGACGCCAGATACTGCCGGTTGGCCGGATCGTCGAAGGTCGAGCCGCCGTACAGCAGCGACGCGCCCGTGCTCAGCGCATGCAGCTTCAGTTCGTCCCACGTGTGGTCGACGTTCAGGCTGACCGTCTGGCGCGGCCGGCGGCTGAGCCAGGTCTGGTTGGTCTCGTCCTGCGGATTCAGGATGCCGACCGCGACGCTCACCGGCGTCGAGCGGCCGATCGTCCCCTTGTACGACAGGTCGATGCCGCGAATGTGCGAACGGCCGATGTTCATCGGCGAGAACGTCGCCGGGTTGTACGCGATCAGGTTGTTGACGCGCGTGTCGTAGATCGCCGCGGTGAACGTGCCGTACGCGGTGTTCGCGTCGAGCGCGGCCTCGACCGACGTGCTGCGTTCCGGGCTGAGGGTCGGGTTGCCGTAGCCGGGGTAGTACAGGTCGTTGAACGTCGGCAGGCGGAACGCATTGCCGTACGACACGCGCGCCGTGTAGACCGGCGTGATCGCCCACGACAGCGCGGCGTTGCCGATGTTCACCGCTTGCCCGGCGATGATCTCGTGACGGCCGGCGACGAACATCGTCACGCTGCCGAGCGTCGCCGACTGGTGCAGCGAGAACGCGGAATCGTTGCGCGTTGGTACGCCGCCGGGAATATCGACCGGCAGGAACGCCTGTTCGCGCGTGAAGTCGTAGGCGAGCTTCGATTCGCCCGACAGCGGCAGGCCGAACAGGTGGAATCCGTGCTCCTGATGGGTCAGCGACGTCGACGTGCTGATCCGCTGCGAATTGATCTGGTCCGTCGCGAGGGCCGGGTTGTCCGCATGGATGAACTGGCGGTCGTTCGCATAGCCGAACGACTGGTCGAACTGCGTATCGGGCGTGATGTCGAGATGGAACGCGACGCCGGTCGTCAGTTGATGATCGAGTTCGCGATTGGCGTAGCCGCTGTTGTCGTAGGACAGATCGGAGCGGTGGTACAGCGCGAACGTCGAGATCGACCAGTTGTCGCGCGCATAGCCGAGCCGCGCATCGAGATCCTGCGCGTGATACGGATTGCGGCCGTCTTCGTGGCCGTAGAAGAACGGCCGCGTCGCATCGATGCCGGCCGTGTTGTAGTCGTGCAGCCCGAGCGAATAGGTGAGCCCGCCGAGCGCGGCCAGCGGCCCCGTCGACGGCACCGTGCCCGACGTGCGGAACTGCGTGTCGAACGTCTTGTTCGAGCCGCCGCCGAACGACACGGTGGTCTGGTTCGGCTGGTTGGCGGCGCGGCGCGTGATGAGCTGCACGACGCCGCCCATCGCGTTGTTGCCGAACGACGCGGCGGCCGGGCCGGAGATCACTTCGACGCGCTCGAACGCTTCGGTCGGCAGGTCGGCCCACGGCGCGATGCCGGTGGTCGGCGAGCCGATCCGGATGCCGTCGATGAACACGGCGACCTGGCTCGCCGACGAGCCGCGGATGCTGACCGACGCGGACGAACCCGGCCCGCCGTTCTGCGCGACGGTCACGCCCGGCAGCGTGGCGAGCGCCTGCGTGATGCTCGGGTCGGTCGGCGACAGCCGGTCGAGATCCTCGCGCGTGAGCACCTGCGTCGACGCATAGCGCCGGTCGAACGATTCGGGCAGGTGCCGCGTGTCGGTCACGCTGATCGTCGGCAGGTCCGCGCCTTGTACCGGCCCGGCGGGTTGTACAGGCGCCGTGTCGCCGGCCGCATGGGCGAGCGGGGAAAACAGCGCGGTGGCGGCGGACGTGGCAAGCAGGTGACGAATGTTCATGAAGCGGCGGGACAAAGCGTGTGGCGCGTACGACGATCGTGAGCGGAGTGTGGACAGGGGACACATGCCGACGGCGTGTCGGTGCGGCGCTTCCGGCCGGGAAGCGGATTCTGGAACGAAGGACATCTGACGGATCCTGAGGTCGGGTCGTCCATGCAACGGGCGGCCGCCAGGGGCGGTGCCTCGCGCATCGGGACACCCCGCCCGGTGCGGCTGCTGGACCTCGGGTCGATGGCAGGTCTCCTGGCTCGCGGGTCGTCGTCCGTGCCGGCCTTCCCGGTTTCCCAGTGGCATGCAGTGGCACGGATTCGCCGCTCACAGTTGCGGGGGCAGCCGCAGATTCGGGGCGTTGCCCCTGCTGCGTTCCCTTTTGATCCCATCCCTGGGAACCATCAGCGCGCAAGGGTAATGGCGGGCGCTCGGGCGCGTCAATCGTCCGGTCGCGCGCGGATGCGAAAAAACGTCATTGGTCGGCGTCGGCTTTCCAAATCCTTTCGTTCGATGTGCCCGGACAGGGTTTTCAGGTCTGAAGAAACGGCCGGGTTCGAACGCATGCCGTCGCGCCGGAACCGGCGGCCGTCGTTCCGAATGCCGGCGGCCGGCGCGTGTCGTTACATATGCGTGCCGCCGTGCGTGCGGCCGCCCGGGTCGCCGCCGCGGTCGGGCGGCGTATTGTTCTGATCGATCTTCGCGAGCACGAAGCCGGCGGGCGGCAACGCGGCGGGCGAGCGGTGCATCGCTTGCCCGACTGCAGGGTGAGGCGAGGCGGCGGGAAAACCGGATGACGTCACGCCCGGTTGAGCGAACGCCGACAGGGAAGCGGCCGCCAGGGCGGCGGCGACGATCGCGTGCGTATTCATGGCGACTCCTACACGACTGACTGACTTCGGGGACGACGTAATCAGTCTAGGGCGCGAAACTTAACGCGACGTGAAGGCTCGGCGGTGCGCGCATGACACGCATCTTCATGCGCGCCGCGACGGTCAGGCCGGTGCCGACACCAGCGCGCAGAAGTTCTCGAGATCGACGTTGCCGCCGCTGATCACCACGCCGACGCGCTTGCCCTGCAGCGCGTCCTTCATCCGCCGCGCGGCGGCGAACGACAGGCAGCCGGTCGGCTCGACGACGATCTTCATCCGCGTGGCGAAGAAGCGCATGCAGTCGACGAGTTCCGCGTCCGTCGCGGTCAGGATGTCGTCGACGTCGCGGCGGAGGATCGGGAACGTGAGGTTGCCGAGGTGCTGCGTCTGAGCGCCGTCGGCGATCGTGCGCGGCGTGTCGATGTGCACGATCGTGCCGGACCGGAACGATTGCTGGGCGTCGTTGCCGGCTTCGGGCTCGACGCCGTACAGCTTCGCATGCGGCGACAGCGCACGCGTGGCGAGCGCGGTGCCCGACAGCAGCCCGCCGCCGCCGAGCGGCGTGAACACCGCGTCGAGCGGGCCGATTTCGTCGAACAGTTCCTTGGCCGCGGTGCCCTGGCCGGCGATCACGTCCGGGTGATCGTAGGGCGGAACCAGCGTGAGCCCGTGCTGTTCCGCGAGCGCGCGCCCGATCTGCTCGCGATCCTCGGTGTAGCGGTCGTAGGTCACGACGTTGCCGCCGTAGCCGCGCGTCGCGGCCATCTTCGCGGCCGGCGCGTCCTGCGGCATCACGATCGTCGCGGGAATGCCGAGGATGCGCGCCGACAGCGCGACAGCCTGCGCATGGTTGCCCGACGAGAACGCGACGACGCCGTGGCGCCGCTGTTCCGCGTTGAAGCGCGACAGCGCATTGAACGCGCCGCGGAACTTGAAGGCGCCCATGCGCTGCAGGTTCTCGCACTTGAAGAACACCTGCGCGCCGAGCGCGTCGTCGATCGTCCGCGACGTCATCACCGGCGTGCGGTGCGCGTGGCCTTCGAGCCGGGCCGCGGCGGCGGCGACGTCGTCGTACGTGGGGAGAGTCGGAGAGTTCATGGTCGCTCGAGGGTCGAAAAGATCAGTCAACGGGAGACGCAAAACGGCAAAGCCGGACGCGGTGCGTCACTTCGCATCGTTGTAGACGGTGGCGCGCGAGACGCCGAGATGCTGCGACACGATCTCCATCGCACGGCGCACCTCGAGGAAGCCGTCGGTCTTCAGCGTCTGCATCAGCTCGCGGCGCTGGTCGGTCTTCAGCTCGCGCGGCGTCGTCGCGAGGCGCGTCGCGAATGCGTCGATGCGCTGCCGGATCGCGTCGGCGCTGGCCGGGTCGAGCGTTTCGACGACGGTTTCGCCGTCCGTGCGGCAGAACTGGTTGAGCATGCCCTGGAAGCCGCGGAACAGCGTGACGTCGGCATTCAGGCACAGCGCGGCCACGTAGCGCCCGGTCGAATCCTTGATGCCAATCGACGTGCTTTTCGCGGTGCGGCCGTCGGCGAAGCGGTTCGGGTAATTCGCGAGCACCTGCGGGAACTCGTCGTCGGCGATGCGGGCGAGGCCGAGTTCGGTCGCAGGATCGCCGACCGCGCGTCCGGACAGGTTGTTGTGGATCGCGAGGATCGCGTGCTCCGGCGTGCGCAGGTCGTGCACGACGACCTCGGTGAACGGCGCGAACATCTCGCCGAGCCCTTCGGCGATGCGCTGCACCTGCTCGATCAGCGATGCCTGCTCCGACGGCAGTGGTTTGCGGTTCGTGCTCATGCGTGGTCCTGGGGGGCGGGCGTGTCAGTCGTTTCCGTCGTTTCCGGTCGCGTGATGTCGGCCAGCAGCGGGCGCGCGATCCGGACATAGTCGGCCGCGTCGAGCACGACCGAGCGGTCGAGGCGGCCCGCGTTGAACGCGATCTCGGCGTTGCGCTCGACCAGCGCCGGATCGACGACGAGCGTCACGTTTGAATCGAACACGAACGGCGGCACGGCGCCCATCACGCAGCGCGTGACGGCGGCCGCGACGTCGGGCGACGCGAGCGTCGCCTTGCGCAGGCCGACCGCATCGGCGACCTTGCGGAAGTCGATCTTCAGGTGGCCGGGAATCACCGCGAGCGGCTGTGTCGCCGCCATCCTTGAACGTGCAGAGCATCGCCTTTGCGCCCTGTTCGGGGCGGGTGCCGCGCAGCGCGGCGATCGCGTCGGATTTGCCTTCCGCCGGATGCTCGAGCACGCGGAAACGCGCGCCGGATGTATTCAGCAGTTCGCAAAGGGTATCGAAAACGGGAGAGTCGTTCATGTCGCTCCGGGAGGCAGACCGACACGCTGGCGCGCGCGGATCAAAGAATCGTCCAAGTATAGACGTTTCGTCATAGCTATGGCGGTCGTCGTTGCCCGGGCGTGGTCGAAGCGGGCCCGTTCTTCAGCAGCCGAAAGGGCATTTCATATTGCGGGATTCGTGCCGAATTCCTGCTGCCGCGTTTTACCGCCGCTTGAAACCGTGTTTTGCATCGCAAAAACGCCTGGCTATCTCATTGAAAAACAACAGAAATTTATATCTTATGTCTTATATAAGACTTGGCAGAAATCGCGCCGGACAGGATTACTATTGAGTCCATGCAGTTCGCTTCGTCACACGCGGCGGGCACGCTGAATCCTTTACTCAAATGCGCTTCGTTCCCAGGAGATAGACATGTCCCAATATCAAGACGACATCAAGGCAGTGGCTGGTTTGAAGGAAAACCACGGCAGCGCGTGGAATGCCATCAGCCCCGAATATGCCGCTCGCATGCGTGCCCAGAACAAGTTCAAGACCGGCCTGGACATCGCGAAGTACACCGCGAAGATCATGCGCGCCGACATGGCCGCGTACGATGCCGATCCGTCCAAGTACACGCAGTCGCTGGGCTGCTGGCACGGCTTCATCGGCCAGCAGAAGATGATCTCCATCAAGAAGCACTTCAACAGCACCGAACGCCGCTACCTGTACCTGTCGGGCTGGATGGTCGCCGCGCTGCGCTCGGAATTCGGCCCGCTGCCGGACCAGTCGATGCACGAAAAGACCTCGGTCAGCGCGCTGATCCGCGAGCTGTACACGTTCCTGCGCCAGGCCGACGCCCGTGAGCTGGGCGGCCTGTTCCGCGAGCTGGATGCCGCGAAGGACGCGGCCGCCAAGGCCACGATCCAGCAAAAGATCGACAACCACGTCACGCACGTCGTGCCGATCATCGCCGACATCGACGCGGGTTTCGGCAACGCGGAAGCAACGTACCTGCTGGCCAAGCAATTCATCGAAGCGGGCGCATGCTGCATCCAGATCGAAAACCAGGTGTCCGACGAGAAGCAGTGCGGCCACCAGGACGGCAAGGTCACGGTGCCGCACGAGGACTTCCTCGCGAAGATCCGCGCGATCCGCTACGCGTTCCTGGAACTGGGCGTGGACGACGGCATCATCGTGGCCCGTACCGACTCGCTCGGCGCCGGCCTGACCAAGCAGATCGCCGTGACCAACACGCCGGGCGACCTGGGCGACCAGTACAACGCGTTCCTCGATTGCGAAGAACTGTCGGCCGATCAACTGGGCAACGGTGACGTCATCATCAAGCGCGACGGCAAGCTGCTGCGTCCGAAGCGCCTGCCGAGCAACCTGTTCCAGTTCCGCGCCGGCACGGGCGAAGCACGTTGCGTGCTGGATTGCGTCACCGCGCTGCAAAACGGCGCCGACCTGCTGTGGATCGAAACCGAAAAACCGCATATCGCGCAGATCGGCGGCATGGTCAGCGAGATTCGCAAGGTGATCCCGAACGCGAAGCTGGTGTACAACAACAGCCCGTCGTTCAACTGGACGCTGAACTTCCGTCAGCAGGCCTACGACGCGATGAAGGCTGAAGGCAAGGACGTGTCGGCGTACGACCGTGCGCAACTGATGAGCGTCGAATACGACGAAACCGAACTGGCCAAGCTCGCCGACGAAAAGATTCGTACGTTCCAGGCCGATGCATCGCGTGAAGCAGGCATCTTCCACCACCTGATCACGCTGCCGACGTACCACACGGCTGCGCTGTCGACCGACAACCTGGCCAAGGAATACTTCGGCGACCAGGGCATGCTCGGCTACGTGGCCGGCGTGCAGCGCAAGGAAATCCGTCAGGGCATCGCCTGCGTGAAGCACCAGAACATGTCCGGCTCGGACATCGGTGACGATCACAAGGAATACTTCAGCGGCGAAGCGGCGCTGAAGGCAGCGGGCAAGGACAACACGATGAACCAGTTCTGATCGTCGTCCGACCCGAAGCACGACGCCAGCCCCTCGGGGCTGGCGTTTTTTTTGTCTGCCCAAGCCGGCGCGTTACCCGCGCACGGCCTTCACGACGTACAGGCTCGTCGGCACCCCGGCGATCTTGTCGACATCGATGAAGCGCCCGCAGCTGTCCATCATCTCGGCACACGTTGCGCTGGAATTTTGCGTCGTTGCCACCGCGTCGAAGCATGCAGGCGGGTCGGTCATCGCGGCGACCGGAAGCACGCGTCGACGATTCGCGTCGTAGCCGGGCGCGTATTACCCCGGATTGCTGCGCGCACCGTGATGAGCAGTGGCTGCATCGGGTATTCGATCACGATGTTTGTGTACGCAACCTAATTCAGGGTTTGCCTGAGTAGCAAAAACGCTAATTCGTGCGGCGCGCGTTCGCGTGGTCGGCATGCACGAGCCGCAGGTTGAAATTGCCGCTCGCGCGAAACCCTTGCGGGGCGGACGTCGCGGCCGTTTCGTCCCCAAAGCGCGCGCGACGACGCCGTAACAAGCACCCGGCCTGCAACGCGCATGCCGGTGCGCGGTCACAGTTGTTTCTTGTTGCAACGCAACGCCGGCCCAATAACGGCGATGGTATGCTGGCCGGCATGGAGTTGTATGGCAGGTTGCATGCATGGCGAAACTCGCGTTCGCACCCTCTAACGAGACTTCACCTTCTCTCGCACGCATCGCGGCATCGACGCGCGCTTCGTTCGCGCGTCTGTCCTGCGTGCCGCATCTTCCTGCGCTCCGCACGCATTCCCCATCTCGCGGGCTCGCCCCGCACCCCCATCCCCGCCCAATAATCTGGAGACATTCCTATGTCGCAAAACACTTTGGCCGAAGCGACACACGGCCCGCTGATCGCTCCGCCGGCTTTCGTCAAACATCGCAAGCTGATCGACTGGGTATCGCGCATTGCTGCGCTCACGGAGCCCGAGCGCGTCGTATGGTGTGACGGTTCGCAGGAAGAATACGATGCGCTGTGCCAGGCGATGGTCGACCAGGGCACGCTCACGCGCCTGAACCCGGCGAAGCGCCCGAACTCGTATCTCGCGCAATCCGATCCGTCGGACGTCGCGCGCGTCGAGGATCGCACGTTCATCTGCGCGGCGTCGCGCGACGACGTCGGCCCGACCAACCACTGGATCGATCCGACCGAAATGCGCGAGACGCTCAACGGGCTGTTCCGCGGCTCGATGCGCGGTCGCACGCTGTACGTCGTGCCGTTCTCGATGGGCCCGCTCGGCTCGCCGATCGCGCACGTCGGCGTCGAGTTGTCCGACAGCCCGTACGTCGCGGTGAACATGCGGATCATGACGCGCATGGGGCGCGACGTGTACGACGTGCTCGGCGAGGACGGCGATTTCGTGCCGTGCGTGCACAGCGTCGGGCATCCGCTCGAAGCCGGCCAGCAGGACGTGCCGTGGCCGTGCAACCCGGTCAAGTACATCGTGCACTTCCCGGAAACACGCGAGATCTGGAGCTTCGGCTCGGGCTACGGCGGCAACGCGCTGCTCGGCAAGAAGTGCTTCGCACTGCGCATCGCATCGACGATGGGCCGCGATCAGGGCTGGCTCGCCGAACACATGCTGATCCTCGGCGTGACGTCGCCGGCCGGCAAGAAGTATCACGTCGCGGCCGCGTTCCCGTCCGCGTGCGGCAAGACCAACTTCGCGATGCTGATTCCGCCGGAAGGCTTCGACGGCTGGAAGGTCACGACGATCGGCGACGACATCGCGTGGCTGAAGCCGGGCCGTGACGGCCGCCTGTATGCGATCAACCCGGAAGCCGGTTTCTTCGGCGTGGCGCCGGGCACGGGCGTGAAGACCAACCCGAACGCGATCGCCACGCTGAAGGAAAACGTGATCTTCACGAACGTCGCGCTGACGGAAGACGGCGACGTGTGGTGGGAAGGGCTGACCGACACGCCGCCCGCGAAGCTGACCGACTGGCAGGGCAATCCGTGGACGCCCGAGATCGGCAAGGAAACCGGACGCAAGGCCGCGCATCCGAACTCGCGCTTCACCGTGCCGGCCGCGCAGTGCCCATCGATCGACGACGACTGGGAAAACCCGGCCGGCGTGCCGATCGATGCGTTCATCTTCGGCGGCCGCCGCTCGACCACGGTGCCGCTCGTGACCGAGGCGCGCGACTGGGTCGAAGGCGTGTACATGGCCGCGACGATGGGCTCCGAAACGACCGCAGCAGCCGTCGGCCAGCAGGGCATCGTGCGCCGCGATCCGTTCGCGATGCTGCCTTTCTGCGGCTACAACGTCAGCGATTATTTCGCGCACTGGCTCGCACTCGGCAAGCAGCTCGAAGCCGCCGGCGCGACGCTGCCGAGGATCTATTGCGTGAACTGGTTCCGCAAGGATGCGAACGGCAAGTTCGTGTGGCCGGGCTTCGGCGAGAACATGCGTGTGCTGAAGTGGATGCTCGATCGTCTCGAAGGCACCGGCGGTGGCGGCGAGCATGCGTTCGGCGTGTCGCCTGCGTATGAAGACCTGCACTGGGACGGCCTCGATTTCACGCGCGATCAGTTCGATGCGGTGACGTCGATGAACGCAGACGAATGGCGCGAGGAGCTGAAGCTGCATGCGGCGCTGTTCGATACGCTGAAGCTGCGCTTGCCGGCTGAAATGACCGACACGATGAAGAAGATCGAGCAGCGTATCGGCGGCTGACGACAGGCATCGACGTCACCACCTGAAAGCGGCATGAACGCCCCGGGCCATCCATCGCACGGCCCGGGGCGTTGTCGTTTCCTGCGATCGACCGGCGGTCAGCCGAGATCGAGCGCGTTCGTCAGGTCGCCCGGCGGCGTCTCACCGCGTGCGGCGAACGCGTTGTTGCGCAGGATCACGCCGTCGAGCGGCGCGAGGCCGTGCACGCGGCTGATGAAGCGCAGGATCGAGTTCGTGTCGTACAGCGTGTGATCGACGAAGCCCTTTTTCGCGAACGGCGAGATCACGAGCGCCGGAATCCGCGAGCCGGGGCCCCAGCGGTCGCCGACCGGCGGCGCGACGTGATCCCACCAGCCGCCGTTCTCGTCGTGCGTCATCACGATCACGGTGTTTTCCCATTGCGGCCCGCGCCGGATATGGTCGATCACGGTCGCGATGTGACGGTCGCCCGATTCGATGTCCGCATAGCCCGCATGCATGTTCAGGTTGCCCTGCGGCTTGTAGAACGTGACGGCCGGCAGGCGGCCCGCGTCGATGTCGGCGATGAAGCGGTTGGTCGACGGTTCGTCGCCGAGCCCCGCGTCGCGCAGGTGCTGGCGGCGCGCTTCGGTGCCCGGCGCGTAGTTCACGAAGTAGTTGAACGGCTGGTGGTGGTACTGGAAATCGGGCACCGTGCCCGTGTCGCGATGCTCGAGCGCGTACTGCCACGCGCCGCTGTACCACGCCCAGTCGATGTTCTTTTCCGACAGGCGGTCGCCGATCGTCGCGTAGCCCTGCGGCGGCATCACGCGATGGTCGGCCGGATCCGCATACGCGGCGTTGCCCGGATCGGGCGGCGGCACGTAGCTCGGCTGGTACGGCGGCGCCATCGTGTTCACGCCATAGCCATCCGGCGTCAGCGGGCCGTCGACCGCGAACTTCGGCGGGCCGTCGAGCGCGGACGCGGGCGAATCGTCGGCGAGCTTCAGGCGCGTGCCGGCCGGGTCGTCGTCTTCGACCTTCGACAGCAGTTTCGCCGCATGCGGATGCTTGTGCGCGTCCGGATACCGCGGCGGCTGCGCGGAGATCAGGAACATGTGGTTCATCCACGACCCGCCGAAGGCCGCCATGAAGAAGTTGTCGCACAGCGTGTATTGCCGCGCGAGATTCCACAGCCGCAGCGTGTCGGCCGAATTGCGGTAATGGCCCATCACGAGGCCGCCCGAATCGGCCCATGCGGCGAACTGGTTGTTGCGGCCGCCCGCGATCTGCATCTGGTTCTGGTAGAAGCGGTGCCACAGGTCGCGCGTGATCACGCCGTTCGGCAGCGGCTGGCCCTGCGCGTCGGTGATCCGGAACGGCGCGTTCGGCAGCTTGTCGATGTCGCGCTCGGCGATCGCGTAGCGCTTGCCGTCCACTTCCTGCGCCTGCGGCACGAGCCCGCCCCAGATCTTCGGCAGCACCGGCAGTGGCGTCTTGCCGTCGCGATCGAGCTGCTGCGCGTGTTCCGGCCGCACTTCGCTCAGCGGATGACGCACGCCCGGGAAATCGCCGTACAGGTTCGAGAAGCTGCGGTTTTCCGCATAGATCACGACGATGTGGCGCACGCGCTGGCGCAACGCTTCGTCGATGCGCAGGTCGGCGGCCGAACGCGGCGCGTTGCCCCCGGTGGTTTCGCAGCCGGCGAGCGCGACACCGGCACCGAGCGCGGCGAGGCCGCCGAGCACACGGCGGCGGTCGGGATCGGCGGGAAGGTCGTCGGGGCGATCGGGGGTGTCGTTCACGTCGTGGGCTCCTCGGATAGGCGGGTGGGCGCTGTCGTTCGATGCGCGCCGGCGCCGCGCGGGCTGCCGCGACGCAGGGCGGAATGCAACAGCCGGCAGCGCGCGCGGCGGCGCGATGCGACTGTCACGAAAATGTCATGAACGCGACTATAACGCGGCAAGGGGGCAGATGAAAGCCGTTCGTCGGACGATTCGACTCTCGCACGGCGAGCGGTGCGCGACGCCCGTGCGCGAACTAGACTGGAATCAGGGGCGGTGCGTCGCGGCGTGCCGCCCGGGCGAGGATCGCCCGGCAACGCTGGCGACGGTGTTGCCGAGCGGCATCGATGCGACGAACGACGCGAGACAGCGAGGCGACGATGGTGTGGATGCATGCCGTTTTCGCATGGCGGCCGCCGCGTACCGGTTGCGCGCGCGTGCCGGCGTGAGCGCACGCCGCGCAGCAGATACGGCAGGCCCGATGCCATGGACAGGAAATTCGACTACCCGGGATTGCTGATCGCGGCGGGCTTCTTCGTGCTGTTCGCCGCGCAGTTGCTGATGCTGCACCCGACGTCGACACCGATCGCGTACAGCGATTTCCACCGGCTCGTCGCCGCGCGGCTCGTCGACGATCTCGAGGTCGGCCCTGCGTCGATCTCGGGCGCGCTGAAGATGCCGCAGGCCGGCGCGATGCTGCCGGCGTCCGACGCGGCGGTCGTGCAGCAGGCCGGCACGCCGTGGCGCTTCACGACCAGCCGCGTGACCGACGAACACCTGATCGACACGCTGACCGCCGCCGGCATCCGCTATCACGGCACGCCCGACACCGGCTGGATCACGTCGCTCGCGTCGTGGCTGCTGCCGCTGATGCTGCTCGTGTTCGTGTGGAACATGATGCTGCGCAGGCGCGGCGGGCTGCAGGACTTTACCGGGATGGGCAAGAGCCGCGCGCGCGTGTACGTGCAGCAGGAAACCGGCATCACGTTCGACGACATTGCGGGCATCGACGAAGCGAAGGCCGAACTGCAGCAGCTCGTCGCGTTCCTGCGCGATCCCGATCGCTACCAGCGGCTCGGCGGCAAGATTCCGAAAGGCGTGCTCGTCGTCGGCGCGCCGGGCACCGGCAAGACGCTGCTCGCACGCGCGGTGGCCG
Organism: Burkholderia sp. BCC0397; assembly: GCF_902832865.1. Classification (NCBI taxonomy): domain Bacteria; kingdom Pseudomonadati; phylum Pseudomonadota; class Betaproteobacteria; order Burkholderiales; family Burkholderiaceae; genus Burkholderia; species Burkholderia sp. BCC0397. Next base: position 156,513 of record NZ_CADFDL010000006.1, read on the forward strand.
GCGAGGCGGCCGTGCCGTTCTTCTCGATCAGCGGCTCGGCGTTCGTCGAGATGTTCGTCGGCGTGGGCGCCGCGCGCGTGCGCGACCTGTTCGAGCAGGCGCAGCAGAAGGCGCCGTGCATCGTGTTCGTCGACGAGCTCGATGCGCTCGGCAAGGTGCGCGGCGTCGGCCCGATGTCGGGCAACGACGAGCGCGAACAGACGCTGAACCAGTTGCTGGTCGAGATGGACGGCTTCCAGGCCGGCTCTGGCGTGATCATCATGGCCGCGACGAACCGGCCCGAGATCCTCGATCCTGCGCTGCTGCGGCCGGGCCGTTTCGACCGTCACATCGCGATCGACCGGCCCGACGTGAACGGCCGCCGCCAGATCCTCGGCGTGCACGTGAAGCGCGTGAAGCTCGCGGCCGAAGTCGACCTCGGCGAGCTCGCGTCGCGCACGCCGGGCTTCGTCGGCGCCGATCTCGCGAACGTCGTCAACGAGGCCGCGCTGCATGCGGCCGAACTCGGCAAGCCGGCGATCGGCATGGCCGACTTCGACGAGGCGATCGACCGCGCGCTGACGGGCCTCGAGCGCAAGAGCCGCGTGATGAACGAGCAGGAGAAGCTGACGATTGCGTATCACGAAGCCGGCCATGCGCTCGTCGCGGAAAGCCGTGCGCATTGCGACCCGGTGAAGAAGGTGTCGATCATTCCGCGCGGTGTCGCCGCACTCGGCTACACGCAGCAGGTGCCGACCGAGGATCGCTACGTCCTGCGCCGCAGCGAGCTGCTCGACCGGATCGATGCGCTGCTCGGCGGGCGCGTGGCGGAAGAACTCGTGTTCGCCGATGTGTCGACCGGTGCGCAGAACGACCTCGAACGCGCGACCGCGATGGCGCGCCACATGGTCATGCAGTACGGGATGAGCGAGAAGATCGGGCTCGCGACGTTCGACGACGGCGACGCGCACCAGGGCATGCCCGGCGCGTGGCATGCGGGCGACCGCCGCTGTAGCGAGCACATCGCGCGAATGATCGACGAAGAGGTGCGTACGCTGTTGACCGATGCGCATGCGCGCGTGGCGGCGACGCTCGGCGAACGCCGTGACGCGCTCGAACGCATCGCGCGACGGCTGCTGCAATGCGAGGTGCTCGAACGCGATGCGCTGCAGGCGCTGATCGATGGGCGCATCGAACCGTCTTCATTCACTTCGTCGTCGCCGGGCGACGATGCCGGCGCGATCGAAACGGAGCAGGCCTCCACCGTCGAGCGCGATTTCGTCGCGTACGGCCGGCCGCACGAACGCGATCGCTGAAGCCGCTGCGCGAACCGGCGGCCGGCGCGCGTCGATATCCCGACGCCGTGCTTTCTTTTTCTTCTTTTCCGCCACGGAGTCGCCATGAGCGACGCGCACGTGTCGGCTGAACGGCGTCGTGCGGAATGCACTGCACGACGAGACCACGGCGGCGTGAATGCGCGTCAGCGCGTCAGGATTCGGTCGCGGCCGCCACTTCGGCCGCTTCCGTGAGCGCTGCGAGAAAGCGCGTGCGCCACCAGTGCACGTCGGTCTTGCGCACGATCGCCATCAGCCCAGCGTGACGCTGGCGGCGCTCTTCGAGCGGCATCGTGAGCGCGCGCTGGATCGCCTGCGCGGTGCCTTGCGTGTCGTACGGATTGACGAGCAGCGCCGACTTCAGTTGCTCGGCCGCGCCCGCGAAACGCGACAGCACGAGCACGCCCGGGTCGGCCGCGTCCTGCGCGGCGAGGAACTCTTTCGCGACGAGGTTCATCCCGTCGCGCAGCGGCGTGACGAGTGCGACCCGGCTCGCGCGGTAGAGGCCCGGCAGGCGCTTGCGCGCGACGGTGCGGTGAATGTAGCGCATCGGCATCCATTCGAGCTCGCCGTAGTCGCCGTTGATCGCGCCGCACAGGCTGTCCATCTCGCGCCGCAGGTCGTCGTAGGCGCCGAGATCCTCGCGGCTCGGCGCGGCGATCTGGATCAGCGTCGCGCGGTCGCGGTTCTCCGGATACTGTTCGAGCAGTTCGCGGAACGCATGCACGCGCTGCGGCAGCCCTTTCGTGTAATCGAGCCGGTCGACCCCGACCAGCAACTGGCGGCGCGAATATTCGTCGCGCATTCGATCGAACATGTCGATGCCGTCGCGATCGCGCGCGAGCGACTCGAATTCGTCGACGTTGATGCCGATCGGAAACGCGCCGGCCGACAGCGTACGGCCGAACGCGCGCAGCCGGCCGTCCGGCAGCCGCGCCGCGCCGGCTTCCGCTTCGACGTAATGCTCGAAGTGGAGCAGGTCCGATTCGGTCTGGAAGCCGACGAGGTCGTACGCGAACAGCGAGCGCATCAGCCATTCGTGCTCCGGGATCGCGGCCATGATCGGCGGCGGCGGCATCGGGATGTGCAGGAAGAAGCCGATCGGATTCGTGCAGCCCATCGCGCGCAGCTCGGCCGCGAGCGGAATCAGCTGATAGTCGTGGACCCAGATGGTGTCGTCGGGCCGCAGCAGCGTGCGCAGCTTGCGCGCGAACAGCTGGTTCACGCGTCGGTAGCCGTCGGCGAAGCGCCGGTCGAACTGCGCGAGATCAAGCCGGTAGTGAAACACCGGCCACAGCACGTTGTTCGAGTAGCCGAGATAGTAAGCGTCGTAATCCTGCGGATCGAGATCGACCGTCGCGAGCTGGATGCCGCCGACGTTCTGGATCTGCACGTCGTCGCCATGTGGAGGCTGATCGTCGCCGCCGCGTAGCCTGCCGCTCCAGCCGAACCAGACGCCGCCGGTTTCCTGCAGGCTGTCCTTCACGGCTACGGCGAGGCCGCCGGCCGCGGCTTTACGGGGATCTGCGATGCGATTGGATACGACGACGAGTCGGCTCACCAGCTCTCCTGAAGATTGTTGGGGAAGGTTCGTGCGGCCAGGGCGCGAGAGGCAGACGCCGCCGTCGGCGCGCGGTGCGCGATACGACGGGGCCGCAGGGCGATCGGACGGGAGTCAGGGCACGCGATTCGCCGTCCGGTCGAAAAGTGCTCTTTTTAGGATACTCGTCATTCGTGCGTTTTAAAAGTCCGTGTCGACGGACGATGCGGGCGGGCAGGTCGCGCGGTATCGATGGCGGCGGTGCGGCAACGGGCGATGCCCGAGCGGGACCGAAACTTGCGCCGCGCTGCGATGCAATGTGCGCAAGGCCATGCGGCGAGTGGGGCGAATCGCGCGTGAGCGTGCTGACGATGCGTATGCGTGCATGACGGCATGCGCATCGCATCGCATCGGCTGGAGCGATTCTCGAGGCTGGATACGCCGGTTGCACGCGGCGCGTTGTTGGTCTGGAGCGCGATGCCTTCGACGATGCCGGTGAATATCGGTGATCGTCACCCGGCTCGGATTCGCGCCGGTAAGAGGCCCGCGGCGGGGGGCCGCGAGCCGTACCGGGGTTAGAACGTGGTGCGCAGTCCGGCCATTACGCTGCGGCCGCCTTGCGGGGCGAAGCCGCGCACGACCGAAGTCGAGTAGCGAATCTCCTGGTTCGTCAGGTTGTCGCCGCGCAGGTACGCGAGCCAGTGCGTCGGGCCCATGCGGAACTTGTACGTCACCATCACGCCGAGCGACGTGTAACCGTCCGTCGAGAAGTCGTTGTCGGGCACGCGATGCTGCGACCACGCATGCGTGACCTGCGCACGCGCGCCGAACGGGCCGTAACCGTAGTCGGCTGCAAGCGTCGCGCGCAGCGGCGCGATGCGCGGCAGCGGCTGCCCCGTGTCGACGTTGCGCGCATGCGTGTAGTCGGCCGTCAGTTCGAGATCGACCGTGTGGCCGCGCCGCGCGAAGGCACGCCACTTGCCGTCCAGCTCGATGCCGTAGAACTCGGCGCGCACGCCGCGATAGATCGCCTCGTTGAGCGAGCCGTCGGTGCCGGGCGCGACGGGCTCGCCGTCGCCGTCCACGACGCGGCCGGTGTTGTACTCGGTCAGGTAGTTCGAGAAGCGGTTGTAGAACACGCCGACGCTGCCGCGGTTCGGCCCGCTCGCATAGCGCAGCGACAGGTCGGTCGACACGGCCTTTTCCTTCGACGCGTTCGGGTTGCCGATCAGGAACTGGCCGGTCGCATCGTGCGGGCCGTTCGAATACAGCTCGTAGAAGGTCGGCGCGCGTTCGGTGTAGGCGACGTTCGCCGCGACTGACCATACGGGCGTCAGCGAGAACAGCGCGCCGGCCGACAGGCTGCCGGCGTTGAAGTCGCGCGGCTGCGCGCCCGCGAATTTTTCGACACCGGCCGGATCGGGATCGACCTTCACGTGCTCGAAGCGGCCGCCGAGGCTCAGCTTCAGTGCCGGGACCACCTGCCATTCCTCGAGGCCGAACAGCGCGACGCTGTTGGTGCGCGTGGACGGCACGAGCAATTCGTCGCCGAGCGCGGAGAACGTGTTCTGGCCGAACTGCACGCCGATCGCACCTTCGAACGGGCCGATCTTGCGGTGCTGCGCCTCGATGCGCGCCTCGTAGCCGCGGTTGCGGAAGGTGGTCGCCGTCTCGCCGTTGTCGACTTCCTTGTGGCGGTAGTCGGTGTACGCGAAGTCGAATTTCAGCTTCGTGAACGGCCCGCTCAGGTTGCGTACCTCGGACGCGAGCGCGAGGCGTTCCTGGCGCATCCGCAGCCGCACGTCGTCCTCGGCGACCGAGCCGTAGTTCGATTCGTAGCCGCTGTACGACAGGCCCGCGAAACCGTCCGCCCATGTGTACGACGCGCCGACCGCACCGCCGTGCACGCGGCCGTCGCTGTTCGGCACGTTGCCTTCCGGTTGCGGCGTGTCGGGGCCGTCGATCGCGCGTTGCTGGCTGCTGCGTGCGTAGCCGGGAATCCGCAGCTTGCTCGTTTCGCGATCGAATGCATCGACGTGGAACGCGAAGCGGCCGTTGCCGCCTTCGACCTGCGCGGCGCCCGCGCGCACGGAATTCGCGCCGCCGTAGCGCGCGTCGAGCGCGCCGGTCACGCCCTGGATCGCTTCGCGCGGAATCCGGTTGTCGATCGTGTTGACCACGCCGCCCACCGCGTTGCCGCCGTACAGCAGTGCGGCCGGGCCGCGCACGATCTCGACGCGCTCGATCGACAGCGGATCCTGCGGCACCGCATGGTCGTACGACAGCGACGACGCGTCATACGCCGCGACGCCGTTCTGCAGCAGCCGGATCCGGTCGCCGTCCATCCCGCGGATGATCGGACGGCCGACCATCGGCCCGTAGGTGGTGGTCGACACGCCAGGCAGCCCGTTGAGCGTTTCGCCGAGCGAATCGGCCTGGCGGCGCGTCAGCGCATCGCCGGAAAGCTGGACGGTCGGTGCGATCAGTTCGGTGTCGCCGAGCGGGTTCGCGGTCACGAAGATCGGGGCGAGCGGGGCGGCGGCCGGCGTGCCGGACGCGGCGGGCGCATCGGTCTGCGCGTGGGCGGCGGCGGCGAACAGCATCAGCGACAGGGACGAGAGCGGGCGAAGCGGTAAGCGAGGGAGGTCGCGCATGGTCGGTGAATCGGTTGGAATCGGATCGGATAACGAGCGATGCGGGTCACCGCTAGATACGATATATTGTTGCGTCAATGACGCGCAATGACCCGTTGGAACATGGCTCGGCGACGCGCGGCCACCTGGGTTGGAACGGCGTCAGGCGGACGAGCTCGCGAGATGATATGTTATATCATCTCAAATTCCAAGCCGAATGGCAGGATCCCGTCGGGTTTCCGTCGGATCGGTGAAAGGGCCGCGGGAGCGGCGGGGCGGCGTGCAACTGCCGGCTCGCGCTTGCGCGTCAAACGACGCCGGTCGTGGCGAAGCCGCGTCGACCGTTGCATGCGTCCCGATGCGTTGACGCGTATCAACGTGCTCCGATTCCAAAACCGGATACTGGGTTGCTCATCGACCAGACAGGAGCAACGCATGACCCAGACCATGAAAGCGGCCGTGGTACACGCGTTCGGCGAGCCGTTGCGCATCGAGGAAGTCCCGATCCCCGCACCGGGGCCCGGCCAGATTCTCGTCAACATCAAGGCGTCGGGCGTTTGCCATACCGATCTGCACGCGGCCGACGGCGACTGGCCCGTCAAGCCGTCGCTGCCGTTCATCCCGGGCCATGAAGGCGTGGGGATCGTCGCGGCGGTCGGCGCGGGCGTCACGCACGTGCGCGAGGGCGACCGCGTCGGCGTGCCGTGGCTCTACACGGCCTGCGGCCATTGCGAGTACTGCTGCACGGGCTGGGAAACGCTGTGCCATGGGCAGCAGAACACCGGCTATTCGGTGAACGGCAGCTACGCGGAATACGTGCTGGCCGATCCCGATTACGTCGGCCAGTTGCCCGCGCAGGTGGCGTTCGACGAGATCGCGCCGATCCTGTGCGCGGGCGTCACGGTCTACAAGGGCATTCGCGTCACCGACACGCGCCCGGGCCAGTGGCTCGCGATCTCCGGCATCGGCGGCCTCGGGCACGTGGCCGTGCAGTATGCGCGTGCGATGGGCCTGCACGTCGCGGCCGTCGACATCTCGCCCGACAAGCTCGCGCTGGCGCGGCAACTGGGTGCGGACCTGACGATCGATGCGTCGGCCGACGACCCCGCGAAAGTGATCCAGAAGGAAATCGGCGGCGCGCACGGCGTGCTCGTCACGGCCGTGTCGCGCAGCGCGTTCGCGCAGGCGCTCGGGATGGTCCGGCGCGGCGGCACGGTGGCGCTCAACGGCTTGCCGCCGGGCGATTTCCCGTTGCCGATCTTCTCGACCGTGCTGAACGGCATCACCGTGCGCGGGTCGATCGTCGGCACGCGGCGCGATCTGCAGGAGTCGCTCGATTTCGCGGCGGACGGCCTGGTGCGCGCGCACATCCACCGCGACCGGCTCGGCAACATCAACGACGTATTCGCGAAGCTGCGGGAAGGGAAGGTCGACGGACGCATCGTGCTGACCGACATGCATTGACGCCCTGAACAGGCGTACGCCGCCACGCGACGCATGGCGTCGTGCGGCGGCGTGACGGTCATCCTCGCGTCACGGCGCGAAGAACACGTCGGTGCGGTTCGTCAGGTTGCCCGCGTTGGTCTGGACGAAGAACGGATGGAACGACGACGACGGGAGGACGTCGAGCCCCTGGTAGTCGCCGATGAAGAACCCTTCGGCGTTGGGCGCGAGCTTCATGTCGAACGGGCCGCCGACGCGCCGCTCGTCGGCGAACGTGGTGCCGCCGTCATGCGAGATCTTGCGCCAGAAGCCGGTCGGCAGCGTCGTCGTGTTGCCGGCCTGCAGGTCGCGGAAGTCGTAGTACGTGACCATCACCGCCCCCGTGTTGTCGACGCGCACCGACGGATTGAACGCGGGGCGCCCGGTCGGCGTGTTCAGCTGTTGCGGCGCGCTCCAGGTCGCGCCGCCATCCTTCGACGTCGATATCGCGATCTCGTCGTACGTGCCGCCGTTGAAGCGGCTGTCCTGCCACACGACGTAGAGCTGCCCCGAGGCCGGGTCGATCGCGGGTTCCGGAATGATGTCGCCGGTGCGTACGGGTTCGCCGGTGTTCGGATCCGTGACGCCGACCGTCTGCAGTCCTGCGATCACCTGCGGCTTGGTCCACGTCGCGCCGTCGTCGGTCGACTTGATGAACGCGACCTTGCCGGCCGCCTTGCGGAACGGCGGCTGGATCAGGTCGAAGAAATCGTAGAGCGTGCCGCTCTTCGGATCGACGACGATCTGGTTGCCGATCGTCTGCTGACGCGACGGCACGTTGACGATGACCTTCGCGCGGCTCCACGTCTTGCCGCCGTCGACCGTCTTCGAGAAGAACGTCGGCCCGCGGTACGCCGCCGTGTGCAGGTTCGCATACGGGTTGCCGTTCGGCAACTCGAGGCGGTCCCATACCGCATACGCGGTGCCGGCCTTCACCGGGTTCGCCGTCACCGATTCCTTGTCGTTGAAGAACTGCGTCGTCGGTTCGTCGTTCGCGATCAGCACGGCCGGGCTGCTCCAGGTCTGTCCGCCGTCGGTCGAGACCGACGCGCCGACCGCGTTGGCGTTGTTCGACTGGTTGAACGAGATCGACACCGAGTACGCGGTGCCGTCCGGCCCGAACGATACCCATGGATCGGACGCGCGCTCGTACTTGAGCCCGCCCGGCGCGCAGGCGCTGAACGGCTGCGGCGTGCGCGCCCAGGTTGCGCCCGCATCGAACGTGTAGCCGGCGACGAGCCCGTGGGCGCCGCCGTTCGACCAGCGGTCCTGCTGCCACACGCCGATCATGTTGTTCGGGTTCGCCGGGTTGACCGAGAGCCACGGTTCGACTTCTGCATTCACGTAGTTGGTGCCCGGGCCGCCGATGGTGCACGCGGCGAACGGGCTCGGGCCGGACACGACGACGGGCTCGGCGTGCGCCGCGGCAGCGGCGGCCAGCGCCATCGCGGCGGACAGGCGGGTGACAAGCGGATGGGACACGATCATGCGTCGCATGGACGACTCCTCGGTGAGGTGCGGATGCGATGACGGGGCACGACGAGACAACGCGAGCCGGCGCGCGGCCAATCGTGCCGCACACGTCGTTACGTGCCGTTCAGCATGCCGCTTCGGTCATCGCCATCCGCGTGCGCTGGATGCCGCCAGCGCTTCGGTTAAGACGCCTCTTCGTTTTCATTGCTCGTCGGGTGTGTCTGCGATGTCGACCCGACGGGAAAGCCGGTCCGGGCATGCGGCGAATGTGTCGAAGTGGATTGCAATGTAGGCGATTCGAATGCCGCGCGACAGACGGTTTTTTGTAACAGGACGTAGCCGGAAAGCGTTGCCGGAAGCCGGTGGCCGGCATGCAAGATTTGCCGTTGCGGCAGCATGAAAATCGAATCGAAAACGCGAATCGCAATCGCTTGCGATTGATGCCGGCGCGCACCGATCGCGTACGCGTGAAGCGCTGCTCAGCGCTCCGCCGGAAACCGCTCCTGCAACGCGTGCAGCCAGCGCGCGACGACCTCGAGTTCGTCGTCGGAAAACCCGTCGCACAGCTTGCCGTTGAGTTCGCGCAGCAGCACGCGCGCGCGCTTGAGTGCCGCGTGGCCTGCGTCGGTCAGGTACAGCCGCGTCGCGCGGCCGTCGTCCGAATCGGCATGACGCGTGATGAGGCCGGCTTTCGCCATCCGGTCGGCGAGCCCCGTCATCGCGGACGGCGCGAGCTGCAATGCGGCGCCGACTTCGCCGATCAGCGCGCCGTCCTGCTTCGCGAGACAGAACAGCACGCCGGCCTGCGCGGCGCTCGCGCGCGTGTCGGTTTCGGCCTTGCGGTCGATCCAGCGCTGCACGCGCCGCTGGCCGATGTTCAACATGAAAAACAGTCGTCGGTCTTCGCTCAAGCTGGGTTCCCGGCTGCAATGGAAAGGGAGGGACGGCCCGCGGTGCGCGGCGTGTCGAGCGCCTGCGCGAGCCAGTCGGCGACGTCGGGCCACAGCACGCTGCCGGGCCGGCTGCGAAAGAAGCCCATGTGCCCGACCGGGCCGCTGCCCGCCGCGCGCGGATCGATCTGACGGCGTTCGACTTTCGCGCGGGTCAGGTAGCTTACCAGCAGGCCGATCGCGGCCGGGTTCGCCCACGGATCGTCGTCGAAGCCGAGCGCGAGGATCGGCAACTGCTGCTTCGAGAAGCGCTCGGCCGCGCCGAGTGTCGGATCGTCGAAGAAGTAATGCGGCAGCGTCGTCCAGCGGCTCCATTCGCGGAACACGCCGGCCGGCAGATCCTCGCCGAGCCCGAGCCGCTTGCCGGGCACGTAGCCGAGCAGCGCGGACATCAGCGGGCCGAGCACGCGCAGGATCAGCCGCACCTTCAGGCGTTCGGCCGCCTGCGCGATCAGCCGCGTGCTGCCCGCATGCGCGGCGACCAGCACGGCCGCGCGCAGATGCGTCGTCGCGCCCGACAGCCCGATCGCGTGTCCGCCGACGCTATGGCCAACCGCGAGCAGCGGCAGCCCTTCATGCGCGTGCCGGGCCCACGCGGTCGCGGCGCCCACGTCGAGCTCCATCCAGTCGCGCATGCGAGCCTGCAGCGCGCCCAGCCGCGCGGGCCGCGACGCGCCGATGCCGCGATAGTCGTAGGTCAGCGCCGCGAAACCGCGCTCGGTCAGGAAGCGCGCGAAGCCCGCATACAGCCGCTCGGGCACGGCCGTCGCCGGATGGATCAGGACCAGCGCGCGCGGCGTCGCGTCCGGCGACCACAGCGTGCCGTGCAGCACATAGCCGTCGGCGGCGGAAAACTCGATGGGTTGGGAGGTCATGGCCGTCCTCGCTCCAGGCAGTTATTTCGTATGCGAAATATAGTCCGGGATTTATTTCGTGCACGAAATATCTATCGAGGAATCGTTCGAAATTCATCCGGCGACGGCTGGCGGCGAGCGTCGGGCATGGGCGAGTGATTCATAAAACATTTGCATCTTTGCATAGAAGAATATTGCGTTTGTGTCATGAAGTGGATCGACGTATCTTCTCCGGTTCCATCCGTTGCGCCGGCGATTTCGCACGGCGGACAACAGGGCGCCGCCGTCGCGCGGCTGCCCGCGAACCTTCCGGGAGATCATGTTGCTGAGCCGAATCGTCACGGCGCTCTTGCTGGCGCTTGCCGCGCAGCCGGGCATCGCCAAGGACACCGTCACGCTGCGCGTCGGTGAACAGAACTACTTCAACATCCAGGCGTCGATGGAGGCGTCCGGCGTGCTGAAGGACCTGCCTTACACGATCGAGTGGAAGCACTTCCAGGCCGCCGCGCCGGTGGCCGAAAGCCTGAACGGCAACGCGATCGACATCGGCTTCCTCGGCGATTCCGCGCTGCTCACGCTGGCCGCGCGCGGCGCACCGGTCAAGGTCGTCGCGGTGTCGCGGCAGAGCCTCGACGGCGTCGCGATCCTCGTGCCCAAGCGCTCGCCGGTGCGCACCGTGGCCGACCTGCAGGGCAAGACCATCGCGGTATGGCGCGGCGCATGGAGCCAGCAGCTCGTGCTGCGCGCGCTCGAACACGCGGGCCTGCGCGCCGATTCGGTGAAGTACGCGTACCTGATGCCGATCGACGCGACCAACGCGCTCGCGAACGGCTCGGTCGATGCCGTATCGCTGTGGGAGCCGTTCGTCAGCACGCTCGCATTGCGGCAGGGCGCGCGACCCGTGACAACCGCGCAGGGGCTGATGCCTGCGCTGAGCTTCGTCGCCGCGAACGAGCAGGCCGCCTCGGGCAAGCGGCCCGAGATCACCGATTTCCTGCGACGCGTGGTGGTGGCGCGCCAGTGGGTCGACAGCCATCCGCGCGAGTACGCGGACCTGTGGGCGAAGCGCGCGAATCTCGAACCCGACGTCGCGTATCGCTGGCTCAACAATGCCAAGCAGCGCGTCGGCCCGGTCGACGAGACGGCCGCGAAGGATGCACAGAACACGGCCGACTTCCTGCACAAGTCCGGCGTGATTCCGACCGCGTACGACACGTCGAAGCTGCTCGATCGCTCGTATGCGGGCGCGTTCGCGGTGCCCGCGCAGAAGACGGCCGCCGCGCAGTGACCGTGCGGCACGCTTTACGATTTCCGCGATTCCCGATCGATACATCCAAGGACATCCCGACATGCCAGTCGACATCATCGGCATGATCACCGCGACACCCGGCGCGGAGGTCGACGTACCAGGCGGCGCGGCCGTCCAGCCCGACTACGTGCGCCGCTTCGCGCAGGCGCACGAGACGGCCGGCTTCGACCAGATCCTGGTCGGCCATTTCAGCAACGCGGCGGACGGCTTCATCGTCGCGTCGTTCGCGGCCGCCGCGACCGAACGCATCCGCCTGCTGCTCGCGCACCGGCCGGGCGTGATCGTGCCGTCGGCCGCCGCGCGGCAGATATCGACGCTCGACGTGTTCAGCGGCGGAAGGCTGGCGCTGAACGTGGTGTCCGGCGGCGACGATGCGGACCTGCAGCGCGACGGCGATTTCGTGCCGCACGATGCCCGCTACCGCCGCACCGGCGAATATCTCGACGTGCTCAAACGGATCTGGCTGGCCGATGCGCCGGTCGATCACGACGGCGCGTTCTATCGGCTGCGCGGCGCGTCGCCGGTCGTGAAGGGCGCTCAGCGGCCGCATGTGCCGATCTATTTCGGCGGCTCGTCGCCGGCCGCACTCGCGGTCGCGGGCGAACATGCGGATGTCTACATGACGTGGGGCGAGCCGCTCGATGCGGTGCGCGAGCAGATCGCGCGCGTGCGGGCCGCTGCCGCGCCGTTCGGGCGCGCGCCGCGCATCAGCGTGTCGTTCCGCCCGATCGTCGCCGATACCGAGGCGGCCGCGTGGGAGAAGGCCGAGGCGATCCGCGAGCGCGTGCGCGCGGCGCGGCTCGCGAACGGCCAGCCGATCGCCGGTCATGCGCCGCAGAATGCCGGCTCGCAGCGGCTGATGGCGGCCGCCGCGCAGGGCGACGTGCTCGACGAGCGGCTGTGGATGGGCGTCGCGAACCTGACCGGCGCACGCTGGAATTCGACCGCGCTCGTCGGCACGCCCGAGCAGGTCGCGCGGGCGCTGGGCGCGTATTACCGGCTCGGCGTATCGACGTTCCTGATTCGCGGTTTCGATCCGCTCGACGATGCGCTGGCCTACGGGCGTGAACTGATCCCGGCGATTCATGCGCATATCGCGGAACTCGACCGATATCAGGCGGCGGTGCCGGCGTAGGCGAACCAGCCGCAAGTTGACACGCCCCGGCATTGCCGTCACGGCATGCCGGGGCGATTGTTTTGAACGAAACGCTCAGAACGACGGCAACCCCGGCGGATTGGTCTCCGCCCGCGCGATCGCCTCGCTCTGCAAGCCCCAGCGCGCCAGCGCCTGCCCGTAGCGGCCGTTGCCGATCAGCGCGTTGGTCGCGAGCGTCAGCGCGGGCGCGAGCCCGCTGCCGCGACGCGTCGCGATCGCGACATCCGCATTCGCCGGCCAGCCCGCATTGACGACACCGACGCGGCGGATCTTGCCGCTGCGCGCGGCCTCGTACGCGAGCGACGCGTTCGGGTTCAGCTCCGCATCGGCCCGGCCCGACAGCAGCGCGACGCGCGCCGTTGCATCGTCGTCGAAATAGAGCAGCTCGGCCGGCTTCAGCCCCTGCGCGACGTTGCGCTTGCTCCATTCGAGCAGGATGCGCTCCTGGCTCGTGCCGGCGCCGGTGATGATCCGCAAACCCGCGATGTCCTTCGGCTCCGCGATCTTCGCGATCGGGCTGCCGGTGCGCACGTAGAAGCCGTGCAGCCCGAGCCGGTAGGTCGTGAAATCGTATTTCTCCTTGCGCTTCTCGGTCACGCCGACGTTCGAAATCACCGCGTCGTACTTGCCGGACGTCAGCCCGAGCGGCCAGTCGGCCCAGGCGATCGGAAGCAGCACGAGCGTGCGGCCGAGCGCGTCGGCGACCAATTGCGCATAGTCGGGATCGGCGCCGACCACGGTGCGCGCGTCGGTCGCATAGGTCGATACGGGCGGCGCGTGTGGCGAAATCGCGACCGTGAACGCGCCGTCGCGCACCCAGTGGTAGCCGCTTGCCGCGCGGATGGCCGCGTCGTCGGGGCCGGCGCGCAGGCGGCCGGCCTGGCGCGGGTCGAGATCGGCCGTCGCGGCAGCCGCGCGTGCCGCATGCCACGGCAGGCCCGATGCCGCGACCAGCGCGGCCGTGATGAACTGGCGTCGATCGGTCATCGTGCGGCATCTCGCAGGTGGGAAGTGGCGCGCATCACAGCACCCGCGACAGGAACGCTCGGGTGCGCGGATGCGACGGCGCATCGAGCACGGCGGCGGGCGGCCCGGCCTCGACGATACGCCCGCGTTCCATGAACAGCACGTTGTCCGCCACCTCGCGTGCGAAGCCGATCTCGTGCGTGACGATCACGAGCGTCGTGCCCGAGCGCGCGAGCTCCTTGATCACGTCGAGCACTTCGTTGACGAGTTCGGGATCGAGCGCCGACGTCGGCTCGTCGAACAGCAGCACCTTCGGCCGCAATGCGAGCGCCCGCGCGATCGCGACGCGTTGCTGCTGGCCGCCGGACAACTGGCGCGGATACGCATCGGCCTTGTCCGCGAGGCCGACCCGCGCGAGCAGCGTGCGCGCGGTGTGCTCGGCCGCGTCGCGCGTCACGCCGGCGACGGCGACCGGCGCTTCGACCAGGTTCTCGAGCACCGTCAGGTGCGGGAACAGGTTGAAGTTCTGGAACACCATGCCGACGGCCGTGCGCCGCTTCAGCACGTCGCGTTCGTTCAATTCGTGCAGCACGTCGCCGTCGCGGCGATAGCCGATCAGCTCGCCGTCGATGTCGATGAACCCGTCGTCGACGCGTTCGAGATGATTGATCGTACGCAGCAGCGTCGACTTGCCGGAGCCCGACGGCCCGACGATCACGGTCACGCTGCCGCGCGGCGCGACGAACGACACGTTGTCGAGCACGCGCTGCATGCCGAACTGCTTCGACACGCCATGCACGGCCACTTCGCCGCCGGTGCGCGACACGGCGGCCGCGGTATCGGTGCGGGTGTCGCCTGCGGCCTGCGCGCTCGATGCCGCACGGCGCGACGCGACACGCCGCCACAGCCCGCCGATGCGCGCGAGCGCGAACGTGACCACCGACGGCGGCGGATTGCGCAGCGCGCCGCGTGCATAGTGCCGCTCGACCTGCACCTGGATCGCGGACAGCACGGTCAGGATGATCAGGTACCAGACGGTCGCGACCATCAGCAGCGGAATCACTTCGAGGTTGCGGCGATAGATCACCTGCACCGTGTAGAACAGCTCCGGCATCGCGAGCACGTACACCATCGACGTGCCTTTCGCGAGCGTGATCAGGTCGTTGAACGCGGTCGGCAGGATCGCGCGCATCGCCTGCGGCAGCACGATCCGCGACGTTTGCCGGCCGCGCGGCAGCCCGAGCGCGGCGGCGGCTTCGAGTTGCCCCTGGTCGACCGCGAGAATGCCGCCTCGGATCACCTCCGCGGAAAACGCCGCATGGTTCAGCGTGAGGCCGAGCACGGCCGCGAGGAACGGGCTGATGAGGTCGGTGGTCGGCGTGTCGAACCACACGATGTCGGTGAACGGCACGCCGAGCCGCACGTGCTCGTACAGGTAGCCGAGGTTGTTCAGGATCAGCAGCAGCACGATCAGCGGAATCGAGCGGAACAGCCACACGAAGATCCACGCGCTGGCGGACAGCAGGCGCGAACGCGACAGCCGGGCCAGCGCGACGAACGCGCCGAGCACGAAGCCGAACACCGCGCCGAGCAGCGTCAGCACCAGCGTGCGCGCGAGCCCCGACAGCACCGGCGGCGACAGGAACCATTCAGCGAACACCGGCCAGCCCCATTGCGGATTGCCGAGGATCGAATGCAGCGTGATCGCGATCAGCACGAGCGCGAGCACGCTGCCGGCCGTGCGCGTCCGGTGGCGCGCGGGCACGATCCGCACATGCGTGCCGGGCTCGCGTGCGCCGGGGGAAGAGAGCGGCGGCAGCGCGCCGCCGAGATGGGTCGTGTCGCTCATGTCGTGGATTCCTCGAATCGATCGATCGGCGGGCGCGCCGCGCCGTGCATGGGCGGCGCGGTGGCGTCAGGCGTGCGCTTCGGCGGCCGCTTCTTGCGCGGAGCCGGGCGTCGCGTAGCGGCTCGCCTTGCGCGGCAGACCGAGGTGGTCGCGCAGCGTGGCGCCGGGCAGGTCGCGGCTGTAGCGGCCGCGCGCCTCGAGCACCGGAATCACGAGTTCGATGAAATCGTCGACGCCCTGCGCCTGCACCGGAAAACCGAGGATGAAGCCGTCGCCGGCGCCCGCGTCGTGCCAGCGGATCAGCTCGTCGGCGACGTGCTCGGCCGTGCCGATGAAGTTCGGGCGCGGCGTCGCGACCGCCAGCGCCGTCTCGCGCAGCGACAGGCCTTTCTGTTTCGCATCGGCCTTGATGCGGTCGGTGGTCGAGCGGAAGCTGTTGCGGCCGAGCTCGCCGAGTTCCGGGAACGGTGCGTCGAGCGCGTACTGCGTGAAATCGTGGTGATCGAAATAGCGGCCGAGATACGCGAGCGCCTCGTCGATCGTCAGCAGGTCGCGGATCGCCTGATATTTGTCCTCCGCTTCCGCGGCCGTGCGGCCGACGATCGGCCCCACGCCGGGGAAGATCTTCACGTCGCCGGCCTGCCGCCCGTGCTCGATCGCGCTCTGTTTCACGCGCTGCGTAAATGCGGCCGTTTCGTCGATCGACGGCGAATGCGTGAACACGGCATCCGCGTATTTGCCCGCGAGGCCGATCCCGGTGTCGGACGAGCCGGCCTGGAAGATCACCGGCTGCCCCTGCGGCGAGCGCTGGATGTTCAGCGGGCCCGCGACCTGGAAGAAGCGGCCGTGATGATCGAGCGTATGCAGCTTGTCGCGATCGAAGAAGCGGCCGGTCGCACGGTCGCGCACGAATGCGTCGTCGTCCCAGGTGTCCCACAGGCCCTGTACGACCTCGAGGTATTCGTCGGCGATCTCGTAGCGCAGCTCGTGATCCGGGTGCGCCTTGCCGTAATTCTTCGCGGTGCCTTCGAGCGGCGTCGTCACGACGTTCCAGCCTGCACGCCCGCCGCTGATCGCGTCGAGCGACGCGAGCTGGCGCGCGACCGTGAACGGCTCGCTGTACGACGTCGAGATCGTGCCCGCGAGCCCGATCTTCTTCGTCGCGACCGCGAGCGCCGACAGCACGGTCAGCGGCTCGAAGCGGTTCAGGAAGTGCGGGATCGACTTCTCGTTGATGTAGAGGCCGTCCGCGACGAACGCGAACGCGATGCCGGCGGCTTCCGCCTTGCGCGCGACGCCGATCGCGAAGTCGAGGTTGATGCTCGCGTCGGGCGGGTTGCTCGGATGCCGCCACGCGTTCATGTGGCTGCCTGCGCCTTGCAGCATCAGGCCGAAGGGGATCGATCGTCGGGTCGTCATGATGGGAGCGTCACGCGTTCTGGTCAGGGGAGAGGGAGCGGCCGGCCGCGAGGGCCGCCTGCAACGGAGTGGTTGACAGCGCGCCGCCGAGCCATTCGGCCGACGCGAGCCGCGCCGCGTAGTCGGACACCGGCGAATCGATCACGAACGCATCGACGTCGAGCCGCCGGCTCAGCGCGTCGAGCGCGCGGTGCACGCGTTCGGGCGTATCGGCCAGCACCGTCGGGCGCAGCTCGTCGATCCGGTAGTCGGACGCGCCGCTTTGCCGCGCGAATTCCGCGGCCGCCTGCGCGCTGGCGAGGTTGAAGCTCTGGCCGCCCGCGAACTGCAGCTTGAAGATCTTCAGCGGCCCGATCAGTTGCTCGGCCGCGTCGCGCGTCGGCGCGGCGACCGCGTACAGCGCGACGAGCGGCTTCTGGCCGCCCGCGCGGCGGTAGGCGTCGAGCGAGCGTTCGAGATTCGCGTCGTCGCCGTTGAAATGGCCCGCGTAGCAGAAGCGCCAGCCGTGGCGCGCGGCGAGCGCGCCGCTGTCCGGCGAGCCGCCGAGCAGGATGCGTTCGGGCAACTGCGGCGGCACCGGCATCGCGACCGCGCCGGCGAGCGGATGATCTTCGGCCACGCCCCAGCCGAGGAACGCGTCGAGCTCCGCGAGCTGCCCCGCGAAATCGGGCTTGCGCGCCTTGTCGTGGAACCACTGCAGCGCGCGCGTGGTCAGCGGCAGCCCGCCGGGCGCCTTGCCGATGCCGAGGTCGACGCGGCCCGGCGCGAGCGCGGCCAGCAGCTTGAACGTCTCGGCCACCTTGAACGGGCTGTAGTGCTGCAGCATCACGCCGCCCGAGCCGATGCGGATGCGCGACGTGTGCGCGAGCAGGTGCGCGACGACGACCTCCGGCGCCGAGCTGGCGAAACCGGGCGTGCCGTGATGTTCGGCGACCCAGAAGCGCGCGTAGCCGAGCTGTTCGGCGCGTTGCGCGAGCGTCGTGGTGAAGCGCAGCGCATCGGCGGCGGTCGCGCCGTCGGCGATCGGACTCTTGTCCAGCAACGAAAGCGAATAAGACATGGTGAGCGGCGTTCCTGCGTGAGCGTGGATGGACGGTTGCGGGCGCGCGGCGCTCAGCTCTTCGGCAGCCCGGGCGGATTCGTGCGCGACTGGTCGATCGCTTCGGACGCGAGGTTCCAGCGGTCGAGCACCTGCTGGTAGCGGCCGCTCTTGATCAGTCCGTTCAGCGCGACGGTCAGCGGCTCGGCGAGGCCGCTGCCGCGGCGCGTCGCGATCGCGATGTCGGCCGTGCGCGGCCAGCCGCCGCTGATCGCGCCGACGAGCCGCGTCTTGCCTTGCTGCGCGCTTTGATACGCGAGCACCGAGTTCACGCTGAACACCGCGTCCGCCCGGCCCGACTGCACGGCGACGATGCGCATCGCCTGGTCGTCGTAGTACTGGATCTGCACGGGTTTCAGCCCGTGCGCGACGTTCTCGCGGTCCCAGGCGAGCAGGATCTTTTCCTGGTTGGTGCCGGCGTCGGTCACGATGCGCAGCCCCGCGACGTCCTTCGGCTCGCGGATCGCCTGGATCTTGCTGTCGTTGCGCACGTAGAAGCCGACCTGATCCTTGCGATAGGTCGAGAAATCGAACTTCTGCTTGCGCTCCTCGGTGACGGTCACGTTCGAGATCACCGCGTCGACTTTCCCCGATTCGAGCGCCAGCGGCCAGTCGGCCCACGCGAGCGCGACGATCTTCAGCTTGCGGCCGAGGCTGTCGGACACGAGCTGGCCGACGTCGGCGTCGAAGCCGATCACCGTGCGTGCGTCGGTTGCATACGAGCTGATCGGCGGCAGGCTCGGCGCGATGCCGATCGTCAGCGTGCCGGAATCGGCGAACTTGAACGACGCGGGCACCGCGCGCTCGACCGCCGCATCGGCCGCGCCACGCGGGCGGCCGCGCTGCTCGGGACTCAGGTCGAACGTCGCGGCGGACGCGGCCGTGACGGCGGCGAAGGCGCTCAGGCCGATCAGCGCGGTGGCCAGCGTGCGCACGGCACGGGATGAAAGCGGTACGGCTCGATGCATGAAAACGTCCTGTCGTGGAAGCGTGGAAAGCGGAATCGGTGACGTGAAATGCGGGACGCCGTGCGCTCAGCGCGGCAGCACCGGTTCGGGCACGGGCGCCCACAGGTCGGCCAGCGTCGACGTGCGCGACGGATCGACGAGATCCTTGCCGAAACGCAGGTGGAAATACGCTTCGGGATCGATCGACGAATCGAACAGCCGCGTATAGCCGGTGCGGTCGTACAGCGCCCACGCTTCGGGCTGGCGAAAGCCGGTGGTCAGGTAGAGGCGGCGGTAGCCCTGCTGCGCGGCGCGCAGTTCGAGCGCTTCGACGATGCGCCGCGCGAGGCCCTGGCGGCGCAGGTCGGTGTGTGTCCAGATGCGTTTCAGTTCGGCGGTCTGCGCGTCGTAGCGCTTGAACGCGCCGCCGCCGATCGTCTCGCCGTCGCGCAGCAGCAGCACGAATGCGCCTTCGGGCGGCGCGAACAGTTCGGCCGGGTAGCGGGCGAGTTCGTCGCGGGCCGACGCGCGGCTGTCGGGGCGGTACGCGTTGTAACGGGTCGAATATTCGTCGATCAGCGCGTCGATCAGCGGCTGCGCGCGGACGTCGAGCGGCGTCGTGTCGATGATGCGGTCGTTCGTGGCCATGGGCATCGCGAAGGGCGCGCGATGCGGACGTTCCTGGCGGGGTGCAGGCACGCGGCCCGTCCGGTCTGTTCCGTTATCGCGACGCAGTTGTCGTGATGGCGGCGGCTGTCGTGCTTCGTGCGATGCATCCGGCGTGCCGCCGCCGTTTTGAACACGTTAGCGGCGCGGCCGGCAAAGGCGAACGAAGCAATTTCGATAAGGATTTCGCGGGAGGTGGAAGAAGGCTTGCAGGGGGAGTGGGGTAGGGCGAACGGGCGTGGCGGGGAGCCGTGTCCGTTTGAAGTGTGGGCGACGTCGATGACCGCCGCGGATCGGCAGGGGGCGAGTGCCAGGCGCGACCCGCCGCCATGGTGGCGGCGGTCCTCCTCGAATCGTCGCGTCGGCGCAAAGCCCCGCCGTCGCGGGGCGATGACCCGCGACGACGACGGCGTTCAGGCTGCTGCCGCCTGATGCATCGAGTCGCGCTGTTCGCCACCCAGGATCTCGACGAGACTGGTCAGCATCCGCGCCAGTTCACCCGTCATCAGCGTGAAATCTGAGTCGAAGCGTTCATCGTCATTCTGCGCGGTCGGATCCGCCGCCTCCTTGATCACGTCGAGCGGCGTGACACGCTTGATCGTCAGCGACGGTGTCAGCACGAACGAGATCCGGTCATCCCAGGTCATCGCGAGGCGCATGCATTGCTTGCCGGCTTCGATGTGCCGGCGCATGTCGTTCGCTTCAAGCGCGTGGCCGACGTATCGCACCGTGGCGCCGCCTTCGCCGCTCGAGCGCAACTCGGCGTCCTGGTCCACGGTGAATCCGCCCGGCGCGTCGCCGGACAGCAGCCAGTCCGTCATCGCGGCGACCGGCGAACGCGTCACCTGAACGCCGGCGAGCGGCAACTGGTCGATCGATTTGACGAGCAGGCTGCGAACGTCGTCGGCAAGCGCCTGGGCAGCCGCATCGATGACGAGCCAGCCGTTCGCCGTGTCGATCCACACGCGGGTATCGCGGCGAATGCTGAACGCGCGCGGCAGCAGTTCGTCGGTCACCTGTTCCTTGAGTTCGCGCAGTTGTTTCCGGCCGACCTTGAAGCCCTGCTGCTCTTCGACTTCGAGCGCACGCGCTTTGGTCACCTGATTGACGACCGACGCCGGGAGCAGCTTCTTTTCGGTACGAAACAGCAGCAGCATCTGCCGGTTGATCGAATACACGAGCGCGCCGTCGTCACGCGGCGACGCCCATCCGGCGCGCTGCATTTCGACGCTGCTGCCCGGCTGGAACGCGTGAGGCGCCAGCCATTTTTCCATCTGGTCGGGGGTAACGGCCCAAGGTGCCGGAAGACGATGAAGCTGAAGGTTCTTGAACCACATAGGCGTACGGGCAAAGCGCGTCATTCTATATGACGGGGAGCGCTCGCGGCCACGAAGCGTCACTCGCCGAGGCAATCATCCGGATCGCCGGTGCTCCGATTGGGCTCTGCCCGAGTTATTCTTCAATTTTTCATTACAGACGATCCTGCCCGTCGCATTTGGCTACCTGGCGATTGCGCTCCGTGTCCCGTTGCTATTGGGCGTCTCGGCCATTCTCTACAACGAAGGCAAACTTCGCGAGCAACTTGCTCTCGGCGCAGTGGCAGCCGTAGGCGTCGCACTTCTGTTCATGGGATGAAAAATGATGGATGTACCGTATTTTTCCCAATGGGAGTCCAGGACCCTGATCTCACGATTCCTGTCGCGCGAACTGCGCGCCGAGGAAGATCCGCTCTGGCGTAACTCTGGTGCCAGCAGCCCGGACGAGTATGCGCAATGGAGCCCACACATTTGCGGCATCGCGTGCCTGAAGATGTTGCTGGCACATCGCACCGCGCGAGTGGTGCCGCTGTTGGAACTCGTGCGTGAGGCCATCACCTTCGGTGTCTATCAACCGGAGATGGGCGACACAGGAAAGCGCCTGCTCTACCGACCATTCGTAAGCTGGATCCGCGAACGCTTTCAGATTGAAGGTCGTGTCGTCGAGCATATGGAATCGTCTACGGTCGAGAACAGTTTGCGTGACGGATATATGTTCATGGCGTCTGTTCATCCTGGCATCCGGCATGCCGGGTTTGAGCCTCCCTCCCGCGGCGGGCACCTTGTCCTGGTGCTTGGCGTCGATCCCGCGACCGACGAGTGGGTTTTCCACAATCCGTCAGGCTTTGAACATGACACGCAGGAAAACGTATCGATGCAACGCCGTGCATTCGATCGCTATTTCGCAAGCAGGGGGATTTTGATTGCGCCATAAACGCGCAAAAGGCGGCATCAAGATTGATGACAATGGCAGCCATTCCAACAAACGGGAAAAACAATGATGACTTCCGGCGACGGCCTGACCAGCCCTGCGCGGCTCCTGCGGCTCGCGTCATGGGTGATTGCGATCATCTTCGCGGTCTTTCTGAACATGCTCGGCAGTCTCGTGATCCGCGACATGGCGTTTGCCCCGAGCGGTGGCCCGCCGGTCGTCGAGCAATTCGCCGATGCGCCGGCAAAAGCACGGCTGGACGCGGCGCGGCGCCAGCTGCTGGCGCAGCGCGACGCGCTTGCCGAGAAGGCCGACACGATGGAAGTGGCGCGCAGCCGCGCCGCGAAGGAGTACGCGGCCGAGAAGGAAAGTTTCCGCAACTGGCTGGCAACCCGCGCGGTGACGGGAGACGGTGCGCGGGACCCGGACATTCTGGCGAGAACGCGCAAGCTGGATACGCTCCAGGCAGTGGTGGTCAACTGGCAGCATCAGATCGATGCGATCGGCGACCAGCAACGGGCACTGGCATCGCAGCAGACTCAGGTCGACACGCAAATCGCCGAAGCGGACGCAGCAGCCGAACGGCGCTTCGACGAAGCAACCCGGCACTACGAGATGCAGGTGTTCGGGCTGAGGCTTGCGCTGACGTTGCCGATCCTGCTGGTTGCGACCTGGCTGTTCATCCGCTACCGCAAGGCGCGCTACTGGCCGTTCGTGTACGGTTTCGGCCTGTTTGCGCTGAGTGCGTTTTTCATCGAACTGGTCCCGTACTTGCCGAATTTCGGCGGCTATGTCCGGGTCCTGGTCGGCATCGTGCTCACGGTATTCGCCGGTCTTTACATGATGAAGGCATTTCAGCGCTATGCCGAACGCAAGCGGCTCGAATTGCAGCAGGACCAGGGCGAACGCGCGCGCACGATCGGATACGAAAAAGCCGTGCGGTCACTCGAGAAAAAGCGCTGCCCGTCATGCGACAAACAATGGAATCTCGGCGGCGACGACTCCACGTTCTGCGTGCATTGCGGATTGAAACTTTTCAATGTATGCGAATGCGGGGGCCGGAATTTCTTCTTCTTCCCGCATTGCCATCAATGTGGCGTGGCGCAGGGAAATGAGTCGCCGGTGTCATCCGACTGACGGTCAGCGCGTACGCACCGGCGTCGGCGTACGACGTACGACGGTCGTGAACGCGTCCGTCGGGTTCGTCACTCGATGACACGCGGCGGCGTCGACAACTCCGCCAACTGAAACAGACAATCCCCGCGCCGCACCTGCGCGGGTACACGCTTGCACACCACCTCGCCATCGCCGTTGAACCGGTGCAGCACCGGTTCGCGCAACGGCGTATCGGGGAAATGCACCCACGCGGCCGGCTGCCCGGCCTTCACCTGGTCGCCGAGTTCGACGAGCGGTTCATACAGCCCGCGCTCGTACGCATAAACGAAATGACGATCGCCGTCGACGCGCATGAAGCGCGTGACGGTCGGCGGCGCGTCGGGCACGAGCGCGCCGTGCAGCAGCCCGATATAGCCGAGGTAATGCAGCAGCCCGTGGCGGCCGAGCCGGATCAGCGACGGATCGGCCATGCCGGCGCCACCGAGTTCGGTGACGATCGAGATCGCGCCTTGCCGGCGCGCGGCCGACGCCGAATGCACGGGATTCGGCGCGTGCAGCAGCGCATTCTGCAACCCGAACGCAACCAGCAGCCCGTTGAGTTTCTCGGCTTCGTCCGCGTCGAGCGGATCGATCGCGAGCATGTTGCCGCCCTGGTACAACAGCGAGCTGCCGCCCGAATGCAGGTCGACCAGGTACTGCGCGCGCGACAGCAGCGCGTGCTCGATGTAGTGGGCGATCATCTGCGTCGGCGTGCCGGTCGGGTCGCCGGGGAAGCTGCGGTTCAGGTTGCCCTCGTCGAGCGGCGACACGCGCTGGCCCGCATCCGCCGCCGGGAAATTCGCCATCGGCAGCAGGATCAACTGCCCGCTGACCATGTCCGGCTCGATCTCGCGCATCAGTTGCGACACGATGATCTGGCCTTCGTACTCGTCGCCGTGGTTGCCGGCCATCACGAGCGCGACCGGGCCGTCGCCGTTGCGGATCGATGCGATCGGGATCGGCAGCCAGCCGTAGGCGGAGCGGTGCACGGAGTGCGGCAGCCGAAGGTAGCCCGCGTGCTTGCCTTGCGCGTCGAGATCGATTTCGCAGTGAATGGGATTTCGGGGAGAGGAGGAGGCGGTCATGGCGGTATCGTTCGATGAACGGAATCTGCCATCTTATAGGGGAAACCGGCACCGCGCGGCGCGCCGGGCGGGATCGACCGGGATGCGCGTGACGGCGGACGGGCGCGTTGCCGGGCCTTGCCGGGCCGATACGCGCGACCGCGCGATGTTGCAGCGATGAACGCATGCCGGCGCGCCGGCCAACTGCATTCACGTGTCGGATTTCGCGCCGAGCCCTTGTCGCGACAGGTCCGGCGCGTGCAACGGGCTTACCGGCCGGATGTTTCAGCTTCGAGACGTCCTTCTTCCCACAGTGCCCAGAAACGGCTGCCGGCGCGATACGGATTCGCGCGCCGCGCGGCGTGATCGGCGACGCCCTGGCGAAACGCGCCGTACAGCGTGAGCGGCGGATTGTCGATGCATTCGGCTTCGTACGCGGCCGGCATCCGGCGGTCGGACACGAGCCGGCGGATCAGCAATGCGCCGTCGATCACAGCCTGTTCGTCGATGATTTCGGTTCGTGCGAGGACGTCGACGGTATTCATGTTGGGCTCCCTGAAACGTTCTTTCCCCATCAAGGAGCAATAAGAGTGCCAGCGACGAAATGCAGGCCGCGGCCGCGATCGTGCGGGCTTCTGCCGTCATCGTGCTGCGTGCCGGGCGGCGATGTTACGGAACACGTCACGTGACACGCGAACGCGCGGCGCCACGTGCGAACCGGCAAAACGTTGCGGGATTGAATCGTCGGGAGGAGGCGACAGGCACGGAAAGAGCGGATGCGGGCGTGGTGCGCGCGTCGCCGGCTCAGCTTGCGGTGGCCGGCGCCATGCGGCGGCTGCCGCTCGAATAGAAGCAGTAGATGCCCTTGCCGGCCGACTTCGCGTCGTACAGCGCGCTGTCGGCCTGCCGGATCAGCTCGTCGGGCGAGCCGTGCCCGTCGTCGAGCGCGATGCCGATGCTGATGCCGATGCAGACGGTCTCGCCGATCGACAGCGCGTACGGCGCCGAAATCTGCCGGATGATCCGCGCGGCGAGGATCGAGCACGCGTGCATCGTCGTGTCGTCGATCGCGACGACGAATTCGTCGCCGCCGATGCGCGCGGCGAGCTCGCCCGGCGGCAGCGTCTTGCCGAGCCGCTCGGCGACCTGCGTGAGCACTTCGTCACCGGCCTGGTGGCCGAAGCGGTCGTTGATCGACTTGAAACCGTCGAGGTCGAGATACATGACCGCGAACGCGGGGCTCGGCAGCCGCGGCCGGCGTGCGAGCATCCGCTTGAGCTGCGCATGCAGTTCGTGGCGATTCGGCAAACCCGTCAGCGCGTCGTGCCGCGCGAGGTGGCGGATGTGCTGTTCGGTCCGGCGGCGCGCGGTGACGTCCTCGACGATGATCACCGCGTTGCCGTCCGGCACGCGGTGGCGCGTCAGTTCGAGCTGGCGGCCGTCGGCGAGCGCGATGTCGAGCGGCCCGGGCTCGTGGCGGCTCAGCCAGCTGTCGCACTGCGCGGCGAGGCCGGCGCCGCCGGGATCGGTCACGGCATGGGCGCCGAGCGCGGCGACGACCGCCGGCAGCGGCGTATCGAGCATAATCTCGCGCGGCGAGCCGAACAGCTGCGCGGTGCGCCGGTTCGCGACGATCACGCGGCTGTCGCCGTCGATCATGCACAGGCCGTGCGGCATGTAGGTGAGGGCGGCGTCGAAGCGGGCGACGAGTTCGGCGTTGCGCTGGCGCGCGGCGATCAGCGCGACGAGCACGCGGTAGTGGCGCTGCACGACCGTGCGCATCGCCGCGAGATAGATCGCGAGCGGCGGCACCAGCAGCCACGCGCCCGGCCGAGGGGCCAGCAGCGCACCGACGCCGATCGGCAGCACGCCGAGCGCGACCTGCGTCATCGCGAGCCGCGGCAGCGCCGAATTGCGCGACGCGATCCCGCCGAACACGCCGCCCGCGACCATCACGGACAGCGTGCCGAGCTCGACGTCGGCGGCCTGCACGCAGCCCATCACGCCGAGGCCGAGCACGAAGCACGCGACGAGCGACACCGGCGCATAGCGCCTCGCCCAGTATTCGGCGCGATCGTCGCCGGCGTTGCGCCGCACCGTGTACGCCCGTGCGATCGACAGGCGCGCCATGAGCAGGCCGACGTCGGCGACGAGCCACGCGAGGCACCACAGCTGCTGCAGCCGGAGCAGCGCGACGGCCGCGACGAAACCGCTCGCGAGCCCGGACAGCGCCATCGGGCGCACGTCCTCGAACAGCGTCACGAGCATCGACGGACGCAGCGCGGCCGTCACGCGGTGGTTGCCGGAAGGGGGAGTGGCGAGAACGGAGTTCAGGAGAGACGCCCTGACTGCCATGGTTGTCGACCTCGACACGATGTCTCGATGGCTGGCGGCGCCCGCACGGCACGTGGCGGACGCCCGGCCGAGCCGGATGCGCACGACATTACCACGAAAAACCGGCGGCGCGGGCCGGCTGGCAGCGCCGCGCATCGCGTCGAACGCCAGTCGTCAACCACGGCTGCGGGAGGCTTGCGGATTCGGCGGCGCGAAGGCAGCATCGTTGCGAACGGAACGATGTACGGCGGCCGACCGGAGACCGGCCGCGATGGGTGGCGTACGGGTTCGCCGGGCGTTGTCGATGCCGGCCGAAGCCGGACGCGACGGCATCCGGCCGTACGCAAACGGCCAACGGATCGCCCCGCGACCACCCGCCGCAGGCCGGCTGAATCTCGTTATAAGAAATCCAATAAGTATTTCATGCGGGAAATACTATGGGCGATATATCTAAAACAATGCCAGAATGCGCGCCGCTCCGAACGCCGCGACACCCGATCGCCGTCCGAGCCGCCTCAGGAGGTTCCCCCAATGAAAAACCACGGCCTGTCACGGCGGGGTTTTCTGAAAGCCAGCGTGCTGGCGGGCGTCGCGGTCTACGTCGCGCCCATCGGCAGCCGCGCATTCGCGGCGCTCTTCGAAGAAAAACTCCTCACCCCGGTCAAATGGGATAGCGTCACCGGCATCCCCCAGTTCCGCATCGACGGCATCGCGAAGGTCACGGGCTCGAAAGTGTTCGCCCGCGACGTGCGCGCCGCCGACATGCCGCACTGGCCGCAGCAGCAGTCGCACGCGCTGATCCTGCGCGTCACGCAGGCCGACCGCACGTACGAAGGCTTCGACCTGTCGCTGCTCGGCGACGAGCTGAAGCCGGACCGCGTGGTGACGGCCGACGATCTCGCGCGAGACGGCGTCGCGTTCCCGGCGTTCTACGGCGACGACATGCTGTTGCCGCCCGGCAAGACGCCCGCGTATCTCGGCCATGCGGTCGCGATCCTGATCTATCACGACTTCGCGCGCTTCCGCTTCGCGAAGAACGCGCTGAAGTTCCGCGACGACGTGATCCGCTACGGCGCGGTCACGGGCCCGCTCGAGCGCGATCCGTGGGGCACCTTCCGCTACGTGCGGGTGGGCGGCAAGACGGCCTATGACGACGACGTCTATTCGAGCCTGAAGGACGCGCCGATCTTCCCGAGCATGATGCGCAAGCACCTGCCGGTCTGGCCGGACGGCAAGGAGCACGGCAAGCTCGACGAGCAGGGCATGTTCCTGGCCGGGCAGATCGCCGGCGAGCTCGACCATCCGTCGGCCGACTGGCTCGTGTTCGACCGCGAATACAACACGCAGTCGGTCGATACCGCCGCGCTCGAGCCCGACAACGCGAACTGCTGGTACGACGCCGCGACGCAGTCGCTGCATCTCGTCGTGCCGACCCAGTCGCCGCTCGAAGTGTCGGAGAGCGCGGCCGCGATGGTCGCGAAGTGCCGCTTCCCGGTGAAGCAGCTGTTCGTGCATCCGTGCTATACGGTCGGCTACGGCTCGAAGGATCACTTCAACGTGCCGTTCTACGGCCTCGTCTGCGCGCTGTACGCGGACGGCCGCCCGGTGCGTTTCGCGAACGACCGCTACGAGCAGTTCCAGACGTCGCTGAAGCGTCACGCGTTCAAGATGCATTACCGGATCGCGGTCGACCGCAACACGGGCCTGCTGCAGTCGTTCAAGGGCGACTTCGAGGCGAACGGCGGCGGTCGCTCGAACTTCTCGCCGTCGGTCGCGATGGTCGGCGCCACCGCCGCGCAATCGATCTACTACTTTCCAAAGAGCGACCTCGCGGCCGTTGCGATCGCGTCGCGCGCGATCGACGCCGGTTCCGCACGCGGCTACGGCACGCTGCAGAGCATGGCCGCGACCGAGATGGCGGTCGACGAGATCGCCGCGCAACTGAACATCGACCCGATCGAGTTCCGGCTGCGCAACGCGCTGCGTTCGGGGATGAAGAACACACAGGGCGCGATTCCCGCGGGCGCGCTGCGCGTCGACGAAGTGCTGGAACGCGCGAAGCAGCATCCGCTGTGGACGCGCCGCACCGCGCGCAAGGCCGAATTCGAGGCCGCGCATCCGGGCAAGCGCTACGGCGTCGGCTTCGCGTGCGTGCAGAAGGATTTCGGCACGGGTGCCGAGGCCTCGTTCGCGAAGGTCGAATTCGACGAGCACGGCAAGGTGTCGCTGCATCACACGGCGGCCGAGATCGGCACCGGGATGTCGACGTCGCAGGCCGTCGCGGTCGCGAAATGGCTCGGCCGCCCGGCGACCGACGTGCGCGTGGCCCTGACCGAATGGCCGGACCTGCCGGTCGAGACGAGCGGCGATCCGTACCTGATGTCGCAGGCCGACCAGGACCGCCTGAGCGCGAATCCGCGCTGGTCGCCGGGTTATGCGTCGCCGTCGAGCGCGACGAACTCGGCGTACTACTTCACGCACAGCACGCGCGAAGCCGCGCGCGCCGTGTTCCGCTACGGGCTGTGGCCGGCCGCGATGTCGATCTGGACGCGCGGCCTCGGCGGCGGCCAGGCCGCGCCGTACACGATTCGTATCGAGGATGCGCGCTGGGTCGACGGCAAGCTGACCGCCGACGGCCTCGAGCCGCTGACGTTCGAGCAGCTCGCGAAGCAGGCGCATGCGCTCGGCCTGCCGACCGGCGCCGTCGTGCACGTGTTCAACCGCTGGCAGTGGACCGACGCCGAATTCGAGGTAGGCGGCGCGGTCGAGCGTCTGCCGATCGACGGGCTGTCGCTGCGTGTCGGCGCGCCGAAGACGGGCGCCGACGACGGCCCGGTGCCGGGCACCGCCGCACCGGCCGGCGCGACCGCGCTGCGCGGCACGCTGCCGCCGACCGCGAACGGCTATCGCGTGCTCGATCGCAAGCGCGTGTTCATCCCGCCGACGAGCCGCAACAACGCGGCCGTCACGTACTACACGGCGGTCGGCACGCTCGTCGAGCTGGCCGTGCACGAAGCGACCGGCAAGGTCGAGCTGCTCACGCACCACTCGATCATGGAATGCGGCAACCAGATTTCGCCGCAACTCGTGTCGGGCCAGTTGCAGGGCGGTCTCGCGATGGGCATCGGTCATGCATTGCACGAGTACCTGCCGCTCTACGAGGACGGCCCCGGCAACGGCACGTGGAACTTCAACCGCTACCAACTGCCGCGCGCGTCCGACGTCGCCGTCTGGACCCAAACGGGCGACGTGCTGCCGCCGCTGTCCGAGACCGATCCGCCGAAGGGCGTCGCCGAAGTGGTGATGATCCCCGTCGTCGGCGCGATCGTGAACGGCATCGCGCACGCGATCGGCCATCGTTTCACCGACCTGCCGGTGACCCCGCAAAAGATTCAGGAGGTGCTCGCATGACGACCGCCCAAACCGCGGCTTCGGCCGCGAGCGCCGGCGCGGCTGCGACCGGCGCTTCCGCACCGGCGGCGGCTTCGGCCGCACCGGCGTCCGCTCCTGCGGCACCCGCTGCGCCGGCATCGGCACCGGCTGCCGTCGAACGTCCGCTCGTCCGGTTCCAGCAGAAGCCGCTGTCGGTCAGGATCAACGGCAAGGCCGTCGGCCCGATGCAGGTACCGGAAGGGCTGATGATGATCGAGTTCCTGCACGAGTACGTGGGCCTCACCGGTTCGCGGCTCGGCTGCGGGCAGGGCATCTGCCACGCGTGCGTCGTGATCGTCGACAAGCCGGACGGCACGAGCGAGGAAATGCGCACCTGCATTACCGGCGCGCACTTCTTCCACGGCCGTTCGATCCGCACGATCGAAGGCCACGCGAAGCGCAACGAAGCCGGCGAAGTGGTCGAGCTGTCGCCGATCCAGCAGAAGTTCCTCGAGCACTTCAGCTTCCAGTGCGGCTACTGCACGCCGGGCTTCGTCAACGCGGCGACCGTGCTGATCGAACGCCTGAAGCGCGAGCCGATCGCGAAGGCCGACGTGGAACGCACGATCACCGACGCGCTCGACGCGCATCTCTGCCGCTGCACGGGCTATGTCCGCTACTACGAAGCCGTCAAGGACGTGGTGCTGACGACGCCGGGACTCGTGAAGGACGCCGCATGAAACGCACACTCGCTCATCGCGTCGCGCGGGCCGCGGGCCTGCCCGCGCTCGCAGCGGCCTGCGCGCTGCTGCTCGCCGCCTGCGGCGGCCACGACGCGCCGGCGTCGAGCGCGGCGTCCGGCGCGCCCGGCGCCGACCCTGTCGCACGCGGCCGCTATCTCGTCAAGGCCGCCGACTGCGCGGCGTGCCACACCGCGAAGGACGGCGCGCCGTTCGCCGGCGGCGCGGCGCTCGAATCGCCGTTCGGCACGTTCTACGGCTCGAACATCACGCCCGACAAGGATCACGGGATCGGCAGCTGGAGCGCGGACGACTTCTATGCCGCGCTGCACGACGGCAAGGCGCCGGGCAAGCGCCTGTATCCGTCGATGCCGTACACGTCGTACCGGCAGCTCACGCGCGCCGATGCCGACGCGATGTACGCATACCTGATGACGGTCAAGCCGGTCGCGCAGGAAAACCGCGCGCACGACCTGAAGTTCCCGTACAACCTGCGCTTCGGCATGGTGTTCTGGGACATGCTGTTCCTGAAGGACAGCCTGCCGGATGCGTCGGCCGGACAATCCGCCGACTGGCAGCGCGGCCGCTATCTCGCGGGTGCGCTCGGCCACTGCGCGGAATGCCACACGCCGCGCGCGTTCACGGGCCAGCTCGACGGAGCGAAGCCGTTCGCGGGGGCCTCGCTCGGCCGCGTGGCCGCGCCCGACATCACGCCGGCCGGCCTCGCCGCGCGCGGCTGGACGGGCACCGACCTGCAGACGTTCTTCGGCGTCGGCATCGCGCCGCAAGGCTCGGCGTTCGGCGAGATGTATCCGGTCGTGCACCTGAGCACGCAGTACCTGACGAAGGACGACCTGCGCGGGCTGTCGACGTACCTGCTCGGCGATACGCCGCCCGCGCCGCAGCCGGTGAAGCCGGTATCGGCCGATGCCGCGCAACTGGCGGCCGGCCGCTCGGTGTATCTCGCGGTGTGCGCGGGCTGTCACGGCTTCAACGGCGAAGGCAAGCCGCACGTGGCGGTGCCGATGAACGGCAACTCGACGGTGCGCCAGGGCGACTCGCGCAACCTGCTGGTCGCGATGCTCGACGGCATCGACGAGCAGAAGTTCGCCGGTTTCGAAAACCTGCAGCCGATGCCGGGTTTCGCGCACACGCTGAGCGACGACGAACTCGCGCAGCTCGCGAACTACCTGCGCGCGACGTGGGGCGGCCAGCCCGCGAGCGTCACGCCGGCCGAGGTGAAGGCGATGCGCTGAGTCGTGCCCCGGGGCGGGGCGTCGCGCGCGAGGCAGCCGGTTTCCGGCGCTCGCCCGCGATGCGTCGCCCCGTTTTCCTTGTGGCGGCGCGTCAGTAGCCGCCGCCCCCTCCGCCACCGCCACCACTGCCGCCCGAGCCGCCGTACCGGCTCATGCCGGGCCCTTGCGACACACCGCTGCCCGACGACGTACAGCCCGCCGACAGCACGAGCACCAGCGCCGCGATCAGCGCCGCAGCCAACGTTGCCGATTTCATTGGAATCTCCTTGCAGCGCGCAGGCCATAGAAAAGGCGGTTCGCGTGAACCGCGCGTCTGCGCGATGACAAGACGTTTCGGCGGGGCGTTTATTCCATGCTTTTTGCGTATCGCCGCAGCGGCGCAGGGATCAACGATAGACGAGATCGGCGCGGCGGTTCTGCGCCCACGATTCCTCGTCGTGGCCGAGCGCGACCGGCTTTTCCTTGCCGAGGCTGACCGCCTCGAGTTGCGTCGCCGGCACGCCGAGCGTTTCAAGCGTGCTCGCCACGGCCTGCGAGCGGCGCTGGCCGAGCGCAAGGTTGTATTCGGACGTGCCGCGCTCGTCGGTGTTGCCCTGGATCAGCACGCGCCGCGCCGGGTGGCTGCGCAGGTAATCGGCGTGCGCCTGCAGCAGCGACTGGAATTCGGGCTTCACGGAGTACTGGTCGAAATCGAAGTAGATGCTGCGCTTGGCGAGCGGGCTGTTCGGATTGTTCAGATCGTCGGCCGTCACCGTCGCGACGGTTTCGCTCGAGGGCTCCGGCGCCGCGGCGGCATTCTCGGGCGTTTTCGCCGCGTGGTGACAACCGGCCAGCAGGACGAAAGTTGCCAGGACCGCAATTCGGTTCATTTTGCTCATCGTTCTTCCCCAGCGGTTGACTGCATTGAAAGCGTGGCGCGTGCCGTTTCGTCTGCACGCAGCTGTCCGGCCGCCATGGCGCGAAAGGTCCGGCTCCGTTGCCGTGATGCAGGCTCGTAAGCCGATGGTGCGCCAGATGAAAGAATGTTGCGACCGGAACGCCGGATCGCGGCGTCGCTGCAAACAGATTAGGAAAAATGTCACAACGTGCCCAGTTTCTCCGCATTTTTTGCGCAAACGCGACAGTCGGGAGGCATTCTTGCTTCCGCACAAGCGGTGTGCGGTACGCGCGGCATGCCACGGCGGAAAAAGGCCGCGCACGGGGCGCGACCTTGTCAGTGCCGGTCACGGAGAGCGGGTGATGCGGGGAGCACTCGCCGGATGCCGTCGGTCGGCCGCGTGACGCCGCAGCGCACGCCGCCTCGTCAGAACTTGTGCCGCAGCCCCAGCGCGATGACGGCCTGGTTGCTGTTCGCGGAAGGCGTCAAGGTCCAGACGGTCGCGTTGAACGCCGGATTGCCGTTGCCGCCGCTCACGCTCTGGTACGTGCCTTCGAGATACGCATCCGTGCGCTTCGACAGCGCATAGTCGGCCTGCGCGACGACCTGGTTCCATTTCGGGCGCGTCTGGCCCGTGCGGGTGTCGAAGCGGCCCATCGTATACGTGTACGCGGCGGCGACGCTCAGCGCACGCGTGACGAAGTAGCGCCCGTCGATCGAGAAGTTGTCGAACACCAGCGATTCGCCCTTCAGCGGCGCGATGTTGCCGCCCTGGAGCACGCCCGTCACGCCGTCGGTGGTCGAATGCGACCACGCGGCGCCGACCGAATGCGGCCCGAACGCATAACGCCCGGCCATTGCCCAGATCTGCTGGTTGCCGCCCGTGATCGTCGCCGAGCCGTCGACCGTGCTCAATGCGCCGTCCGGGTTCGGCGCGTGGCGGTCGCGGCTGATCTTCAGGTAGCCGGCGCCGAGCTTCAGCGGCCCGTTCGCATACGACACGCCCGTGCTCCACACCGCGTTGTTGGAGAACTGGCCGGCCGTGTTCGAGAATCCCACCATCGCGCCGAACCTCAGCCCGCGAACCGTCGGGCTCGTGTACTTCACCGCGTGGTTGATGCGCAGGTTGCGGTTCGAATCGTCGTTGTCGTACGGGTGGACCGCGAGGTTGCCGCCCCAGCCGGGGCCGGACGCGCCGAGCGGCGTCACGAAATCGAGGATCAGGTCGTACTGGCGGCCGAAGGTCAGCGTGCCGGCCGTCTGCGAACTCACGCCGATCCACGCCTGGCGGCCGAACAGGTCGACGCCTTTCTGCGACAGCTTGCCGGTGGTGCCCGAGAAGCCGTTTTCGAGCGTGAAGACCGCGGCCAATCCGCCGCCGAGATCCTCGCGGCCGTGCAGCCCCCAGCGCGACGCGTTCAGTGCGCCGCTCGTCATCGCGACGCTGCCGCCGCCGGGCGAGCCGGCACCGCGTGTGCGCTGGTGGGTCGAGTAGGTGATCGACGTGTCGATCAGGCCGTACAGCGTCACGCTGCTCTGGGCAAGCGCGACGCCCGGGATGAAGCCGGCTGCGCAGGCCGCGATCACGGTCCGCGGGATTGCGCCGGCAACGCGGCAGCGACGGACGGCATGCGGTGCGGCAACGCGAGTGCCGGCCTGCTGGCCAGTTTTATAGGAATACATAGGATTTTTTATCGTTGGTCTCCGGCCCGATCGCCGGTGGGTCGCATCGGCGCGCCGGCCGACGGATCGAGCGGCCATTATTGGAGATCGGGCGGCGGTCGATTAAGGCGTTGCACAGGAAAGGTCCTCTGCGGAATCGCTCGGAATCGCGATGCGTCGACTGCGGACGGCGGACGGGCATCGCCGCGATGGCCGCCCCGCGCTCAGGCGTCGACCAGCCGGTGCATCGGCGGCGCGGCCGCCGCGCCGGTCGCGCCCGGCTCGCGCGTGATCGCGAAGAGCAGCGCATCGGCGGCGGCCAGCCCCTGGTTGGGGCGCGGCTCCCAGTTCGTGAGCCGGCCTTCGAACCGGAAGCCGAGCCGCGTGAGCGTGCCGGCGGCAGCGCCTTCCGGCGCGCAA
Organism: Burkholderia sp. BCC0397; assembly: GCF_902832865.1. Lineage (NCBI taxonomy): Bacteria > Pseudomonadati > Pseudomonadota > Betaproteobacteria > Burkholderiales > Burkholderiaceae > Burkholderia > Burkholderia sp. BCC0397. The sequence continues at coordinate 191,296 of NZ_CADFDL010000006.1, forward strand.
TACGCATGAATGCGGCACAGCGCCGGCTGGGCCAGCAGCCAGCGCAGGAGCTTGAGCAGCGCGGTGAGACACGCCCGCCGGCGCCGATGACCGTCGAGCCGGCTGATCACGACGCCGATCTCGGCGCGCGGCGGCTCGGGCCGCAATTCGATCGCGGCGAGCAGCGTGCCGCCGGCGGCGTCCTCGAGCGCCCACGTGTAGCGGCATCCGGCGTGCCAGGCCGCGTCGCAGCCGGCGATGAACGCCTGCGTTTCGGCGACGTTCGCATGGGTGCGCATCGGCAGCCACGCCGTCACGCCGGGATCGCCGAGCAGGACCGCGAACAGGGCCGGCGCATCGTCCGCGCGAAACGGGCGCAGCCGCACGGTGCCGGCCTCGATGACGCGCGGGACCGCGAAGCGGGGCGCGGCGGCCACCGGCATGGACGGGCCAGGTGTGGCGCACATGGGCGTCAGCGCGCGAGCGTTTCCGACGGCGCTTCGTTGAACAGCTGACGATAGCCGTTCAGCAGCGTCGAGCGATGCTGGACGCCCCAGCGGTTCGCGATGCGCAGCACGCTCGACGTGTGCGCGTCGTCCTCCAGCAGGTCGTGACGGATATGCTCCATGCGCCGCGTGCGGATCAACTGGCTCGGCGTATAGCCGAGATTGGCCTTGAATGCGGCCTGCAACGCACGTTCCGTGACGCCGATATGGCTGGCCACTTCGCGCACCGACAGATCCGGCCGCTCGAGGTGCTCGACGAGGTAACGATAGGCGCGCCGGTACTTGCCGGGCAGCCGCGCGCTGATGTCGTCGGCGGCGGGCTGCGCGCGTTCGGCAGCCACCGCCGGCACGGCGGCGCTGTCGGCGCGCACGTGGCGCAGCGACTGCAGCGCATAGCGCGCGTACATCTGCGCGTAGTCCTGCAGGCGGCCCTGTTGCTGGCGCAGTTTCGACTGGCAATAGAGCAGCTCGTTGTACCAGTGCGCGTGCTGGTTGCCCTGGAATGCGCGTTCGCCGAACACGTGGAGCGTGGATTCGGCAACGTGCGTGAGGCGCCCCGCGAGCGCGGCCAGCGTGACTTCGAGCCGCAATTCGCGGTGGTATTCCGCGAGCCCGGCGCCCTGGCTCCAGCGCAGGTGCGTTTCGATCCGGGTGAGCGCGGATTCGGCACCACCCGCGAGCGCCCGCAGGTGATTCAGATAATCCGCGTGGCGTGACAGGACGCCGATCGGCGGCGTGTCGTCGGGTTGCGCGGGCAACGTCTCGTCGAATCCCTTCGAGCGCGTTTCGAGCGCCGCCGAATGCCAGTAGATGTGATCGGCCAGCTGGGCACTCGAACGCAGCTTGTACTGATCGACGATGTCGCGGTTCAGCATGTAGGCGACGCGCACCCAGCGCGCATCCTGCGCGCGGGCCGCCTGACCGTGCAACGCGGTCAGCAGCGCATGCACGCCGTCCAGCCGGCCGAGCCTGAACAGCACCAGCACCGAGCCGACGAGGCTTTCGAGCCGCTGGCCGGCGCTCGCGTCTTCGTCGTCGCTCACGCGCTGGAAGCATTTGAGCGCCGTACCGAGATGGTTCTGGAACAGGGCCTGCCAGCCGGCGTTGCGCGACAGGGCGGCGCGGGCCGTCCGGTGCTCGCCGCGGATGGCCTTCTGCGCATGCCGGTATGCGTCTTCGGCTTCCTCGTATTGCCCGAGCACCAGCAGCACGTCGGCGTACGTCTGCAGGCTCGCATAGTCGGCCGCGACGCCCGGCCCGGCCGGCTCGGCGCACGCCGCCGCGGCAACCGACGCGTCGCGGAACTGGCCGTTCAGCATCATGGTGAACAGCGACGATTCGGCGTCGACCGACGCGAGGGTCGAAGCCACGGCGAAGTAGATCGATGAGGACATGAGGCGCTCCCTTGATGGATGACACGAACGTGTCGGTGAGCGCATCGTGGCACCGTCGTTTCGCCGCGGCCGGCTTTTGTGACGTTCTGTTACTTTCGACGGCCCATGCGTTCCACGCCGCTCAAGCGCCGGTCGCGTCGTACACCCGCAGCGAGCGGTAGCCGCGGAACGCCCCTTCCTGCAGACGCGGATGCGCGCCGGGTTCGAGCATGAGGCCGGGCATGCGGGCGAGCACCGTATCGAACACGACGGCCAGCTGCATGCGCGCGAGTGCGGCGCCGAGGCATCCGTGCGAACCGGCGCCGAATACGAGCCCGCCGTGCGCACGATCGAGACGGAGGTCGGCCGGCCCGGCGAATTCGTCGGGGTCGCGGTTCGCGGCGGCGGCGACCACCGCGACGACATCGCCTTTCGCCATGCGGAGCCCGTCGAGTTCGACGTCGGCGCGCGCAAAGCGAATCATCACGTGCACGGCCGGTTCGATCCGCATCAGTTCGCGCAGCGCGAGCGGCACGCGCCGCGGTTCCTGCGCGAGCGCCTGCCACAGATCGCGGCGCGCCAGCGCCTGCGCGAACGTGTTGCCCAGCGACAGCATGGTCGTGCCGTAGCCCGCGATGAACGTCAGCAGCACGTTCGCGAGCAACTGGCGGTGCGCGAGCGCCGGACGCGTGCCGCCGGCCTGCAGCACGGCGCACACGCTGTCGAGATGCGCGTCCAGCGCGTCGACGAAACGCCGGGTCTCGGCGACGGCCAGTGCGTGGTCCGCCGGCCCGATCGGCATCGCGCTGATCAGCCGGATCGGCCCCATCGACTGCGCCTGCAGGCGCGGCGCGTGCACGGGATCGATACCCAGCAGCCGGCACGCCGCGAGCGCCGGCAGGCGCTGCGCGATGTGCTCGACGAGATCGAAGCGCCGCGGATCGGGAATCTGCTCGAGCAGCGCGTCGAGGTCGCTCGCGATGTGCGTGCGCAGCGCCGCGAGGCGCGGTTTCGCGAACAGCGGCGCGAACGTCTTGCGCATGCGCTCGTGCATCGAATCGTCGGCAAACAGCATCGTGTCGAGCAGGCCGGCTTCGTCGCGCACGACGTCGCATTCGACCAGCGGCGAACGGGTCGTCAGCGCCGGATGATCGAGCACGGCGCACGCGAGCCGGTAGCGGCCGACCATCCAGGTGCCGCTGACGTCGCGATAGGGGCCGGGCAGCGCCGGCATCGCGTCGTAGAACGCGTCGCGATCGTCGGCGGCGTCCGTCAGCAGCTCGAAAAGCGTCTTGTGCGCGAGGGTTTCGTCGAACATGGGCGTCATGATGAGATCGGTTCGGTCAACGACGCGTCAGCGAAACGAGCGCGTCACCCCATTTCTCGAAGATCTGCGCGATCGACTGCACGACGTTGATGATGGTCCTCGCCATCATCGCCATCACGCTGGCCCCGCCTTCGATGACGTTTTCCCATGGCCGGAGCCGTGAGGTCCAGCGGTTGTCGGGCGGGTTCATGCCGGGGCGGCGCGGCTGCCCGGTGCCTTGCATGCCCGGCGTGAAATTCGTCTGAAACGACGGATCCTGCCAGCCGTCGGTCGAATCGCGCGTGGCGCGATCGGTGAACGCGGACGTATCGGCATGGCTCTCCCGATCGCTCCGGTCGAACGTCGTCGAAGGGCTGACCGGCCGCGACGGGAACGGCGTCCGCCGCGTGTCCGTGCGGAAAGCATCGTCGTCCGACAGCAGCGGGATGCGGCCGTCGTCGGATGCCGGTGCGCGGCGCTCGAGCGGCGTGTGCCGTTCGTGCACGAACGATGTCGGGCTGACGGAGCGCGGCGGCATGGGCATCCACGATTCGCCCACCTGGGACCGGCCGTCTTCGGACGGCAACTGCGCATAGTGAACATGGTCGTCGTTTGCCGTCGGCCGGTGACGCGACGGCATCGCACCGATCGGCCGGCGTCCCGGCGGGGCCGACGCGAACGGGTCGGGCGAACCGGGCAGGGGCGGCACACTTTCCGCCCGTCGAGACGAATCGGGCTGCGATACCCACGCCACAGGCGGTTCGTCGCCGTGAATCGCGCGGTGGACCTCCGCGTTCCACCGCGCAATTCGCGACTTGCTGGTGGGCTGCGGCTGCAGCGCCTCGAATTGCCCGCGATCCAGCCGCGACGACCTGAGGTGGCCATCGTCGCGCCCGGTGTCGTGCACGGCATCGTGCCCGGCATCGTGCCCGGACTCGACGGGATAAAGGCTCGGGTCGCGTTCCTCGGTTCTCGGCATGGCGTTCTCCAGACGATCCAGGTCGCCGGCCGAGCGGCGTCGGCGCGGGGGGATGAACGTTTTATACCGGGCCGCCGCGGCCGCGCGGCGCGGGGCGCGAAGCCCCTCGCGTCGGCGCGAAGCCGATGCGTCGGCCGCTTTCACCCGCGTCGATGCGTGCCGAAGCGAACGGCGCAAATCCGAAGCGCGGCACCCGCAGCCGCCGATCGACCCTCGACGCGCCCTGCGATACGTCGCTAAGTTTCGCTTCGACGCGGTCGCGGTGCGCTGCAACGCCCGCATGCCGCAACAGCGCCGAGCGGGCGCTGACCGACATCTCCGATCTTCTCGAGGTCGACCATGAACCAACGTCATTCGGCGCCGCCACGGCAGTGCCGCTGGGCACCGCGCGTCGCGCTGTGCGTGTGGCTCGCCTGCGCCGCCACGGCCGCGCACGCCGATTGTTTCGAATCGGCCGCCGCGTATCACGGCGTCAACCCGATGATCCTGCGGGCCATCGCAAACGTCGAGTCGCGCGGCAATCCGCAGGCGATCCACCGCAACAAGAACGGCACGACCGACATCGGCGAGCTGCAGATCAACTCGATTCATCTGCGCGAGCTGGCCGCCTTCGGCATTCGCGCCAAGGATCTGCTCGACGAATGCGTGAACGTCTACGTGGCCGCGTGGCACCTGCGCAAGCAGATTGCCGCCTACGGCAATACCTGGGACGCGGTCGGCGCCTATCATTCGCGCAGCCCGCGCCTGCGGGACGAATACGCACGGCTCGTCAAGGCGACGCTCGTGAAGTGGGGGGCGATGACGATCGACGGTGCGGCGCAATGACCGCGCGGGCGGGCGGCATGCCCGATGTGCGGCACGGCGTCGTCGGCGTACCCGGCCAGCGCGCGGTCACCGTGTGGATGACGGGCCTGAGCGGCGCGGGCAAATCGACGCTGTCCGTGCACCTGCGCGCAGGGCTGTCGGCGCGTGGCGTGGTCGCCGCGACGCTCGACGGCGACGTGTTGCGCGGCGGCGCGAGCCGCGATCTCGGTTTCACCCCGCCGGATCGCACGGAAAACGTGCGGCGCGCGGCCGAATTCGCGCGGCTGCTCAACGATCAGGGGCTCGTCGTCATCGCGGCGCTCATCACGCCGTATCGGCACGAACGCGCGCTCGCCCGCGCGATCGTCGGCGCATCGCGCTTCGTCGAAGTGTTCGTCAGCACGCCGCTCGCGGTGTGCGAAGCCCGCGATCCGAAAGGGCTGTACCGGCTCGCGCGGGCGGGCGCGCTCGATGGCCTGACCGGCGTCGGATCGCCGTACGAACGCCCGACTTCGCCGGCGATGGTCGTCGACACCGGCGGCCGCACGCCGGCGCAGTGCACCGACGAGCTGTTGCGCCGCCTGATCCCGATGATCGTCCGTGCGCCGCGACCCGTGCGGTAGCGGCGCATCCGCCTGTTCCTCCACGACCCGATGCCTTCATGACCCAACTGCTATTGAGCTTCTGCTACGCCAAGCCGTCCGGACACGTGCTCGCGCGCTTCGATGTCGATGCCGACACGTTCGAATGGATCGATCTGGGCGATGTCGCCGCGCAGGTCGTCGGCGCGACCGGGCTGTGCTGCGTCGATGCGAGCTACTACGCGGCGCTGCAGATTCGCGTGCCCGGCACGGTTGGCACGCTGCTGGCCGAAATCGATGCGTCCGCACGCATCCGGCGCGTGGCGCGGCTCGCGCCGGTGCTGGATGCGCATTCGCTGCTGGCGTGGCATGGCGAACTGCTCGTCGTGAGCAGCGGCACCAACCAGGTGTTCGCGATCGACTGGCCGCGCGACGGCGCGCTGCACCTGCGCGTGTTCTTCGAAATCGAGCCGGGCGCGGATACGCTGCACATGAATTCGCTGCGGGCATTCGGCGAGCACGTCTATCTGTCGATGTTCGGCTGCAAGCCCGGCGCGTCGTGGCGCGATGCCTGCGACGGGCAGATTCTCGATCTCAGCGAGGCGGGCCGCGTCGTCCGGCGCGGCCTGCGCCATCCGCACTCGCTGTTCATCGATCGCGGCACCTTGCTGTGCGTGTCGTCACGCGACGGCAGTCTCGTGCATGTCGCGGGCGCGCCGCGCGGCGCCGACCGGCCGCTCGACGGTTACGTGCGCGGTGCGCTGGCGCATGCCGGGCGGCTGTTCGTCGGCACCAGCATGGCGCGCACGCGCAGCAAGAGCCGGGGCACGGCGCTGCCGGCCGCGGCCGCGCCGTCGCCGCGGGAAGCGGGCACCGGCTGCGGGCTGCACGTGATCGAAGGCGGGCGACGAACGCCGCGCTGGATCGACCTGAGCCCGTTCGGCGCCGAACTGTACGACATCCTGCCGTGGGACGGCGAGCCCGTGCGCGGCACGCGTGCGGACGCGATGGCGAGCCGCCTGCGCGCGGTCAACGCGGAATTCGGCGAGCTGATCGTCGAGCTGTACCGCACGCGCAGGCACCACGGCATCGTCGGCGACATGGTGCGGTCGATGATCGATGCGGGCGTCGATCCCGGCTTCGCGCGCGACACGCTGTCGACCCTCGCCAACGACATGCCCGCGCTGCCGGAATGGAGCTATCTGCATGCGCGCCTGCTGCTGGCGAACGGCGGCGACGCGAACCGGCGCGCGGCGCTGCCGTTCCTGATGAGCGCGCTCGAAGGCGGCTACGACAGCTTCGACGTGCTGAGCCGGCTGGCGGAGATTTATGACGCGCTCGGCGATACCGTCAATGCCGCCGCACACGCGCAGCGCGCACTCGCGACGGCGCCGGCCACGCTCGATTCGTTGCTGCGGGACGGGCTGCATATGATCGCGAGCCGGCCCGACCGCTGAACGCACGGGCCGGCGCAGCGGCGCTTCGCGCGTCGCGCGACGGCTTCGCGCAAGCGGGGTAGCCGGCCGCGACGAATCCTATTCTCGTATCCGGAACGACGCCATGCCGCGGATGCCGGCCCGATCGATGCCCGACAGGCAAGGCCGCCCCATGGGGCGCGGGCATGGCATTCGTCTCGCCAACTGCAAACCGATCTATCAGGATACCTATGGAACCCTCCACGATTGGACACCACGAAGCGACCGGTGAACCGCCCGAAGAGACGGCGCGTTCCCGGGAGGACGCGCGTCCTCCCGTGCCGGCATCGACGTCGATGGCCCAGCACACGGCGGCGTTGCCGGCCGCGCGCAATCGCGGGACCGTCGCCTCAGGCGACGAATTCGCCATGACGTTGCGCCAGCGGCGCATGCCGGTGCCACACGGCAGCGATCCTGAAATAGGGCACCGGACCTGCGAACAGAAGCTGACGGCGCTCGCCGGCCCGGATGTGCCGGCAGCGCATGTCACGATCGCGGCCACGACCGCACACGTGCTGTACGGCACGCATGCCGACCGCGTGCCCGACGACGTGCTGCGAAGCCTGCTCGCACGCGCGCCGCTGTACGAACGCCGTGGCGTGACGGACGAGAAGGCGCTGCGCGGCTTTCTGAAAAAGTCCTTCGCGGAGTGGACGGCGCCGCTCGTCGGGCGTTCGGGCTACCTGCTCGCGCTGTCGCTGGCCGGCACGTACGTGGGCAAGCACGTGCCGTCGCCGGCCACCGGTTTGCCGATCGGTGCGACGGTCATGTTCACGACGACCAACACGGCCGCTGCGCGCGAAGGCCTCGAGGCGCACTACATCCCGCCGCTGGTGGCGACCGCGTTGCCGCCTTCCGTGCTACGCCGCTACAACCGCTACGCGGAAGAAGCCCTGCCGCCGGGCGTGCGGGCCGAGATGGAGCGTCAACTGGTGCGCGCGATGGTGACGATCGTGCCCGTATTGCATGCGATCCATACCGGCGGTTCGCTCGATCAGCAGCGGACGGTACTGAACGACGTGTATGCCGACGCCGCGACGTTCTTCGGCGCGGAAACGCTCGAAAGCGCACTGAGCGGCGCGGGCGGCGCCGTGAAGGCGGCGCTCGGCCGGTTGCGGCAATCGGGCGATGCCATGCGGGAGAAAGGCATCGAGGCGCCGACGCACGGCGAACTGATCGCGCACCAACCGCTCGACCGGCTGGAAGCGAGACTCGTCAATCACAACAAGAGCCTGCTCGAATCGGGCAGCGACGCCGCGCGCGCCATGGGGCAGGGCATCAAGACGCTCTGGACCGAAAAGTTCGGCCGACTGGCGGGCGTGCCGGCGCACGCGGGCTTCGTCATCGCGATCGCGCTCGTGCTGACCTCGCACCTGATCGAACAGGATCCCGAGAATGCCAACCTGCCGAAAGGGCAGATCTCGCCGCGCTCGGCGCTGGCGGTGCCCGGCGCGCTGATGATCATGGAGTTCCTCGCGACCGAGGCGTTCGGCACGCTGATCGAGACCTGCGACGCGCTGATGTCGAGAAGGCCGGCGCCGGCCCACGACGAGGACGACGTGTCGTCGCGCATCGAGGAAGTCGACGATCACAGCGGCAGCGAACACGACAGCGAGCCGGTCGCATCGGGTGCGTTGCCCGCGCCGGCGCCGGCGTCGTCGTCGCCCGCCGACGTGTCGCATGCCCCGACGCCGACGGAGTCGCCGCGGCGAACGTCGACGGGCGACGCGACCTGACGTCGCCGTCGTCGCCCGGCGCATCGCGACCTGCCCGTCGCGGTGCGCCGGGACCCCCGATTCGGGCCGTCACGCAGCCGCGTGCGACACGCAGCCGGCGCGGCCCGTTTCACCCCATCGTTGTTTCAATCCCCTTCTGCAACCCGAAAGGAAACGTCGAAATGGAATCGGTCAATCCTCACGTTCACACCTCCGACAGCGCGGAACACGCCACGCTCGAGCGTCCGGCATCGCCGTCGTCGCCCGTCGGCCCGTCGAGTTCGACGCTGCCCGAAGTCACGGGCGTGGAGCGCCGCAGCGCGCTTCCCACGCAGGGCAGCCCGCGCGCGTCGGTCACCGAACTCGAGGCCGCCGCCAAGCGTGCGCGCGTCGAGACGCCCAGTGGCTGGCCGTCGAGCCGCGTGGATACGGCGGCCTTCAGCCTGGGCGCCGAATCGACCAAGAACAGGATGCGGCCGGCACGCGAAAGCCTGTCCGCCGTAGGGCGCGACATCCCGCCACTCACGCCGCAGTCGCTCGGCCACTACTTCTCGGCGGCGGTGGGCAAATGGCCGTCCGCAGACAATCGCGCCAAGCTGCTGGAAGCGATGACGACCAACCTGACCACGCTCTCGACGCTGAAGTCGGCGCCGGAGGTCAAGCAGATGCGCCGCGAGCTGACGCTGCACTGGCACGCCCTGTCCGAGCGCGAGAAAAGCGACGTGCTCGACACGGTCGGCGCCGGGAACAAGCGGCTCGCCGGCAGGCCGAACGTCGCGACGTGGCTCGAACACACGGCGGCCCACATGCCGACCGCGGATGCGCAGCGCCTGCTCGCGGCCTGCGGCGCGCCGGCGCGCACGGCCCTGCAAGGGTCGTTCGGGCAGGCGGCCACCGACGAAACGCATCGCACCACGGTCCGCGCACGCGATGCCGACATGCGCATGACGTTGCCGCTCGATCACATGTACGACTACAAGGGCTTCTACTGGGGCAACGACCGCAAGGTCGGCAACCTGCCGAAGGACGTCGCGGAAAAGCTCCGGGTGTGCGTGATCGGCGCGGGCCCGGCGGGGATCATGGCGGCCGACAGCCTGAACCGCATCGGCGTGACGTCGACGGTGCTCGAGGCGGAAGATCACATCGGCGGCCGCCTCGCGACGCACCATCGCCAGCTCGACGACGGCGCCCAGAGCCCGACCGCCACGCATCCCGGCGGCATGCGTTTTCACACGACGCACGGCAACTTCTACTGGAGCTTCGCGGAGCACTACGAACTCAAGCATATCGATTTCACGAACCCGAGCCAGGTCGGCGCGCTGCTGCTGCTCGAGGAAAGCGTGCGCAAGGCGGAGCCGGGCAAGGAGCCGACCGACCCGGTGTTGAAGCAGGTGAAGTCGGACTTCGACAAGGCGATGGGATCGCTGACGCAGCCGATGCGCGACGCACGGGACGCGGGCGATACGGCGAAATTTCGCGAGTTGTGCGAGGCCGCGAAGAACCGGTTCGATCCGTTCACGTTCAAGGAGGGCGTCGAGCATCTGCTGAAGGAAAACGGCATTCACTGGGACGACAAGCACTGGGAAACCTTCGGCGCGGTCGGCATCGGCGTCGGCGGCTACAAGGGTTACTACAACACGGGTTTCCTGGAGGAAATGCGTTTCCTCGTCGACGAGCGGCTCGAAAACCACCAGTTGCTGGTCGATGGCGCCGACGAGCCGCTCAAGCGCATGATCGCGGACACCGCCGGGCTGCCGCCCGGCCGCAAGTCGCTCGAGGACCAGGGCGCGATCCGGCTGAATGCGCTGGCCACCGACGTCGAAAAGACGACCAACGAAAAGACCGGCAAGGACGAGTACCGCGTGTCGTGGAAGGAAAACGGCGAAACGAAGAGCGAAACCTACGACGAAGTCTTTTTCGCGGCGAGCCCGAAGATTGCGACGCAACTGGGCCTGACGAAGCAGGGCGAGGGCAGCCTCGTCCCGGCGGAACTCGCCGTGGCGCTGGACAGCGTCAACATCGTCGGCGCGACCAAGATGACGATGACCGTGCCGGCCGACGAGTTCCATCCGGAGGCATTGCCGAAGAACCTGCAGTCCACCGCGGAGTTCCAGCAACTGTATCTGCACGCCCCCGCGAAGGAAGGCGACAACGCGGTGATCTACCTGAGCTACACGCTCGGCGACAACGCGAAGAAGGTCGAGGGCAAGACGAAGGAAACGCAGATCAGGAACCTGGTCGGCACGCTGCGTGAATCGGCGGAGCGCGCCGAGCCCGAGGACGGCACCAAACTGCGCAATCTCGCGGACCTGATCGACAAGCACTGGGAAGCGCGGAGTCATTACACGCACTGGACCGAAGTGCCGACCCAGGGCGGCGCCTTCAAGATGGACGCGCCGAACGATCTCGACAATACGCGCACGCTGTACGCCAACACGCTGAAGTCGAGCGGTCTGCATTTCATCAACGAGAAGGTGACGGCCGAGGCCGGTTTCGCGAGCGGTCCGTTCGCGGCGGCGATCAACTCGGTGCAGAGCATGGTGAAGCACCACGGCGGCACGTTGCCCAAGAACCCGCCGCTGGAGCAGCAGATCCTGTAGTCGCGAACGGGCGGCCGCGACGAGCCGGCAAACGTCGCGGCCGCACACGAAAAGTGCGTCGAAAAGCGGGGGGCATGAAGCGGCAACGACGCCGGAGGAATCGCTTGACACGTCAAAAATGGCTTCTTATATTCGCTCCGACTGAGGCGCCATGCTCGACGGCGCCTCCGCGGCAATGTTGCCGCGCCACATATGGACGGCTATGAAGCCCCCGAACTTGCGTCGCACGACGCTGGTCCGGGGGCTTTTTGTTTTTCGGGAGAAACGACGGATGGCGGAATACGGCCCGGCGAAAGGAGAGGCGGCGCAGGCGCGTGCGTTCGTGATCGCCTGCGTGCAGATGGAGCCGCGCATCGGTGCGGCGCAGCACAACCTCGCGCGTGCGCTCGAGCGGATCGAGACGGCTGCACGCAACGGCGCGGTGCTGATCGTGCTGCCCGAGCTTGCCAACAGCGGCTACGTGTTCGAGGATCGCGACGAAGCGCTGGCGCTCGCGGAGCCCGTGCCCGATGGCGCGACCGCGCGGGCGTTCGAGGCCATCGCGCGGCGCCTGAATGTCCACATAGTGAGCGGCATCGCCGAACGCGATGGCGCGCGGCTCTACAACTCGGCGCTGTTCGCGGGGCCGGGCGGGCATCTCGGCGTGTACCGGAAGCTGCACCTGTGGGACAACGAAAAGCGCTTTTTCGAGCCGGGCGACCTCGGTGTGCCGGTATTCGACACGCCGCTCGGGCGCATCGCGATGGCGATCTGCTACGACGTGTGGTTTCCGGAGACGTTTCGACTGGCCGCGATGCAGGGCGCCGATCTCGTCTGCGTGCCGACCAACTGGGTGCCGATGCCGTCGCAGCCCGACGATCGTCCGGGCATGGCGACCACGTTGACGATGGCCGCCGCGCACAGCAACGGCGTCGCGATCGCGTGCGCGGATCGGGTCGGCATCGAGCGCGGCCAGCCGTTCATCGGCCAGAGCCTGATCGTCGGCGGCGACGGCTGGCCCATCGCGGGCCCGGCCAGCGCCGATCGCGAGGAAATCGTCTACGGGACGATCGACGTGGCGCGCACGCGCGCCGGCCGCACGCTGAATGCGCACAACCATGTGTTGCGCGATCGTCGCGCGGATATCTACGACCCGATGCTCGGCACCGGCTGGCCGGTGTCGCCGCCGTGATCGCGGCGCGCGTTTCGTGCCTCACCCGGCGTCATTCACCCCGATGCGCCGCGACTCCCCACCACTACAAGGAAGCATCATGAGGTCGTTGAACAAGACAATCGCCGCCGCCTTCATCGTCGCGGCATCGATGGCCGCATCGGCGGCCGAGCCGATCCGGATCGGCGTCGCGGTCGGGCTGTCGGGCGCCAACAGCGTCGTCGCGCCGGCCGTCGTGCAGTCGTCGCAACTGGCCGTGGCCGAGATCAACGCGGCGGGCGGCATTCTCGGGCGTCCGGTCGAGCTCGTGATCGCCGACGACGGCTCGGGCGCGGTGGGCGCGCAGAAGGCGTACGACACGCTGGTGTTCCAGAAGAACGTCGACGCGATCATCTCGATGGAGACGAGCGCCGCGCGCAACGCGGCCCTGCCGATCGTCGCGCGCGGCAAGAAGCCGTTCATCTACACGTCGTTCTACGAAGGCCGCTCGTGCAGCCCGTGGATGTACGTGAACGGCTGGGTGCCCGAACAGGTGGTGGCGCCGATCGTCGATTACTTCAACCAGCGCCGCGGCGCGAAGACGTTCTACCTGGTCGGCAACGACTATGCGTTCGGCCGCGGCATGCTCGACTTCACGAAGCAGTACATCGAACAGCACGGCGGAAAGGTGATCGGCGAGACCTACCTGCCGATCGACGGCACCGACTGGACGCCGGTGCTCTCGAAGATCCGCGCGGCGAAGCCCGATGCGCTGATCAGCGCCACCGCGGGCGGCGCACCGAACGTCGCGCTCGCGAAGCAGCTCAAGAGCTCGGGCCTCGCGCTGCCGTACGGCAACCTCGCGATCGACGAAGGCACGGCCAAGGGCATGGGCGACGTCGCGACCGGCGTGTTCATGACGGCGTCCTACCTCACCGGCATCGATTCGCCGCAGAACCGCAAGTTCGTCGCGGCGCTCGACGGCAAGTTCGGCAAGGACGTGAAGACGCCGAACGAGTTGTCGGAGCCGCAGTACGAAGCGTTCTTCCTTTACAAGGCGGCGGTCGAGAAGGCCGGGGCGACCGATTCGTCGAAGGTCGTGAAGGCGCTCGGCGAGGTGTCGTTCGACGGGCCGCGCGGGACGGTCACGATGAACCGCAGCCGTCACGTGCCGCTCGCGATGCGCCTCGGGCAGATCCAGCCGGACGGTTCGGTGAAGGTGCTGCAGACGTTCGCCGACGTCGATCCCGGCATGCAATGCCCGAAGCTCAAGTAACGCGCGGCGCGGTGCACCCGGGTTCGCCGGCGGCGAACCGAACCTGAACCGGGAGGAAACATGGGACTGGTATTGGACATCGGTACGACGGCGGCCGTGCTGTTCATCGTGACCGTCGGCCTGATGGTGATCTTCGGCGTGATGCAGATCGTGAACTTCGCGCATGGCGCGCTGCTCACGCTGGGCGCCTACGCGAGCTTCGTCGTGACGCGGCTGGGGCTCGATCCGTGGCTGAGCGTGCCGCTCGCGATCGTGGTGGGGACGGTGGTCGGCATGGCGGTCGAATGGATCATCGTCCGGCCGCTGTACAAACGGCCGCTCGACGCGATTCTGGCCACCTGGGGGCTCGGCATCGTGATCGGCCAGATCATCGTGATGGTATTCGGCCGTGAAGTGCAGTTCGTCGAAACGTCGATGAAGGGCGCGGTGTCGATCGCGGGCACCCAATACTCGGCCTACCGGCTGGTGCTGGTGCCGATCGCGCTCGGGCTCTGCGCGGGATTGACGCTGCTGCTGTCGGGCACGCGCTTCGGCGTGAAGACGCGGGCGGTCATCATGAACGAAGACCTCGCACGCGGGCTCGGGATTCATTCGGGCCGCATCCGCTTCATCACGTTCGCCCTCGGCGCGGCGCTCGGCTCGCTCGCCGGCGCGCTGATCACGCCGCTGTCGAGCGTCGATCCGGACATGGGCGTCGGGTGGATCGTCAGCGCGTTCATGCTGGTGATGGTGTCGGGGCATTCGATGACGAGCCTGCTCGTCACGTGCATCGTGTTCGGCGCATGCCAGGTGCTCGTCAGCACGTTCGTGAGCCCGGTGCTCGGCGGCCTGACGATCGCGGTGCTCGCGGCGCTGACGCTGCGCATCCGTCCGCGGGGGTTCGCTCATGGCTAAGGTCGACGCCTCGTTCGAGCCGCATTGCGCCGATTCGGCGGCGCAGGCGGCACCTGCCCCGCGTGCGCCTGCGTGGCGCGACCTCGCGATCATGGTCGCCGCGGCGGCCGTGCTGCTGGTCGCCGGTCCGTTCGTGTTCGGTTCGTATTTGCTGAACGTCCTGATCCAGGCGTGTTTCTTTTCGATCGTCGTGGTGACGGTCGACCTGTTGTGGGGCTATACCGGCTACCTGACCTTCGGCCAGTCGGCGTTCTTCGGCATCGGTGCGTACACGGCCGGGCTCGTGTTCACGCATGGCGGCTTTTCGGCGCTGCATGCGCTGCTCGCGATCGGCGCGGCGCTCGCCGCGACGGCGGCCGTCGCCGCGGTGTTCGGCTGGCTGTCGTTCTATCGCGGCGCGTCGCCGTTCTTCGCGACCGTGATGTCGCTGGTGCTGCCGATCGTGCTGACGCAGTCGCTGCTGTCGGGCGGCGAATGGACCGGCTCGAGCTCGGGGCTGACCGGCTTCGAGACCTTCGACCTGTCGCTGGGCCAGTGGTACTGGATCGCCGGCGCGGCGCTGCTGGCCGTCGCGGTGCTGGCCTGGGTGTTCGTGCGCAGCGACGGCGGCCGCCTGCTCGTCGCGATCCGCGACAACGAGGCGCGCTGTGCGTATCTCGGCATCAATACGTCGTTCGTCAAGATCGTGCTGCTGATCGCGACCGCGATGATCGCCGGGCTGGCCGGGTTCGGCTACGGCGCGTTCAGCGGCGTGGTCGCGCCCGAGCTGTCGGGCTTCCTGCTCGGCACGCAACTGGTCGTGTGGGTCGCGCTCGGCGGGCGCGGCACGTTGTGGGGGCCCGTGATCGGTTCGCTGCTGATCAATGTCGCGACGGCCTACCTGAGCGGGAGCATGCCGTTCGCATGGCAGCTGATTCTCGGCGCCGCGTTCGTCGTCGTGATCGTGCTGCTGCCGAAGGGCCTCGTGCCGCTGCTCGCCCGACCGTTGCGCCGCTTCATGGCGAGCGGGCGGCCGTTGCCGGTGCTCGTGGAGCGGCCGGTGCAGCCGCGTGAAGCCACGGCCGGCACCGCGCCCGCTCTCGACATGCGTGCGGTCGAGCGGCATTTCGGCAGTCTCAAGGTATTGCAGGGCATCGACCTGCAGGCGGCCGGCGGCGAGCTGGTCGGCCTGATCGGCCCGAACGGCGCGGGCAAGACAACGCTGATGCGCTGCATGAGCGACGGCGCCGAGCGTTCGTCGGGGCAGGTCGCGCTGGGCGGCACCGAGATCGGCCGGATGCCGCCGGAGCGCTGCGTGCGGCTCGGCCTCGGCCGGAAGTTCCAGAACGCCAACGTGTTCGACAGTCTCACCGTGGCCGAATGCCTGCGCATCGCCGGCACCCTCGTCGAGCGGCCGTCGCTGGTGCGCGCCGCGACGACGCTCGCGCTGCCACCGTACGCGCTGGAGGTGATCCGCGCGACACGCCTCGACCGCAAGCTCGACGCCGTCGCGAAGGATCTGTCGCACGGCGAGCAGCAGGCGCTCGAACTGGCGATGGTGCTCGCGCTGGAGCCGCGCATCGTGCTGCTCGACGAGCCGACGGCGGGACTGACCAAGGTCGAGCGCACGCAGATCGGCAACGTGCTCGCGGCGCTCGCGCACCGGTACGGGCTGTGCTGTCTGCTCGTCGAGCACGATCTGGATTTCGTCGCGGAAGTCGCGACCCGCATCGTCGTGCTGCACCAAGGCCGGATCGTGATGCAGGGCAGCTTCGCCGACGTGGTGGCGTCGGAACTGGTCCGGACCATTTATTCCGGCAGCGCGCAGGGCGGCGCCGCTGCCGCGCGACAGGAGGCACCATGAGCGGGATTGCGCTCGACGTGAACGCGGTCACGAGCGGCTATCGCGATGCGATCGTGCTGCGTGGCCTGACGATGCGCGTCGCCGCCGGCGAGGCGGTGGCGCTGCTCGGCAAGAACGGCATGGGCAAGACGACGCTGCTGAAGACCATCATGGGCTACCTGCCGAAGACGGGCGGTTCGATCCATGCGCACGGCGCGGACATCACGCGCCTGCCGCCGCACCGGATCTCGCGGGCGGGGATCGCCTATGCGCCGCAGGAGCACGCGTTGTTCCACGACCTGAGCGTGCGCGACAACCTGCGGCTCGGGCTGGCGCAGGCGTTGACGTTCGACGAACGCTTCGCCGAGATCGAACCGGTGTTTCCGGTGTTCGCGAGCCGGCTGAAGCAGTATGCGGGGACGCTGTCCGGCGGCGAGCAGAAAATGCTGCTGGTGGCGCGCGCGCTGATGATGCGGCCGTCGACGATCCTGCTCGACGAAATCACCGAGGGCCTGCAGCCGTCGGTGATCGACCGGCTCGCCGACGTGCTGCTGTGGGAGCGCGAGCGCCGCGGCACGACCTTGCTGCTGATCGAGCAGAACGTGCCGTTCGCGCTGAAGGTCGCCGATCGCTACGCGGTGCTGAAGCAGGGGGCGCTGATCGACGACGGCGATGCGAAGGCGCCGTCGGCTGCCGCGTCGGTTTTCGCGCACCTGCGGGTCTAGCCGGGAGGACGACGACATGCACGAAACCGGCTTTTATCGCCCGGGCTCCGCGCGGCAGATGCTGGCGCGAATCGACGGTGCGCACGGAGATCGCGGTCGCGTGATGCACGACGCGTTCGCGCGGATCGACGCCGTCGAAGCATCGGTTCGCGCGCTGACCGCGGTGGTGTCGCGGGAGGCCGCGCTGGCGGCGGCCGACGCGGCGGACGGGCCGCTGGGCGGGCTGCCCGTCGTCGTCAAGGACATCTTCGACACGCAGGCGTTGCCGACCTGCTACGGTTCGCCGATCTACGCGCGGCACCAGCCTGCCGCCGACGCGGCCATCGTCACGATGCTGCGGCGCGCGGGCGGTGTCGTGATCGCCAAGAGCGTGACGAGCGAGTTCGCGTACATGGCGCCGACGGTCACGCGCAATCCGTGCGATCCCGGCCGTACCGCGGGCGGCTCGTCGTCCGGATCGGCGGCGGCGGTCGCCGCGGGCTACGCACCGTTCGCGATCGGCTCGCAGACGGGCGGCTCGACGATTCGCCCCGCGTCGTTCT
Organism: Burkholderia sp. BCC0397; assembly: GCF_902832865.1. Lineage (NCBI taxonomy): Bacteria > Pseudomonadati > Pseudomonadota > Betaproteobacteria > Burkholderiales > Burkholderiaceae > Burkholderia > Burkholderia sp. BCC0397. The sequence goes on from NZ_CADFDL010000006.1 coordinate 209,002, forward strand.
GCGGGATCGCCGGCTACAAGCCGACCGTCGCGATGCTGCCGACCGCCGGCATGAAGGGCTTCTCGTGGACGGCCGATACGGTCGGCCTGTTCGCGGCGACGGTGCGTGACGTCGCGTACCTGGGCGCCGTCCTGGCCGCGCGCGATCCGCGCACCGACGATGCGTCGCCGCTCGACGGGCCGGTGTTCGGCGTACCGGAATCGTGGCCGTGGACGCAGCCGTCGGACAACGCGTGCGCGGTGCTCGACACCGCGATCCGCGCGATCGAGCGGGCGGGCGGCCACGTGCGCCGCGTGCGCTTCGCGCCGTGGATGGCGCGCATGACCGATGCGCACGAGACGATCCAGCGTTACGAGGCATACCGGACGCTGGGTTTCGAGTACGATCGACATCGCGGCGCGTTGACGCCGATGCTCGCGTCGTTTCTCGAGCGCGCGTCGCAGGTGGACACGGCGAGCTATCTCGCCGCATGCGCCGAACTCGCGGCCGCGCGCGACGCGCTCGGCGGCTGGTTCGACGGATTGAGCGCGCTGCTGACGCCCAGCGCGCCCGACGAGGCGCCGGACGGTTTCGCGTCGACCGGTGATCCGGCATTCAACCGGAACTGGACCCTGCTCGGCACGCCGTGCGTGAACGTGCCCGGCCTGCGCGGCGCGCGCGGCGCGCCGATCGGCGTGCAGGTGATCGGCCCGCACGGCGACGATCTGCGCTGCCTCGCGGCAGCCCGGTTCGTCGAGCAGGCCATCGCGGTCACGTAAGCAGGCGCGTGCCGAGGGCCGCGCGGGCCATCACGGCGCGGGCCCGGCACGATGAGCACGGACACTGGAGGAAACGGCATGCAGGCGAAGTCGCAGCAGTCGTCGGGACAGTCGGGCGCGGATGCCGGATGGCGCATCGGCGTGCTGTATTCGCGCACGGGCGTGACGGCGGCGACCGAATCCGAGCACTTTTTCGGCACCGTGCTCGCGATCGAGGAAATCAACGCGGCGGGCGGCGTCGACGGACGCCCGCTCGACCCGGTGGTCTACGATCCGCGCAGCGATCCGGACGAATACCGCCGGCTGGCGTCGCGCCTGATCCAGGACGACGACGTCACGGTCATCTTCGGCTGCTCGACGTCGTCGAGCCGCAAGGCGGTGCTGCCCGTCATCGAGCGCAACAATGCGCTGCTCTGGTATTGCTCGATCTACGAGGGCTTCGAATATTCGCCGAACGTGATCTATACGGGTGCGGTGCCGAACCAGAACAGCATGCAGCTGGCGGCCTATCTGCTGCGCAACCGCGGGCGGCGTTTCTTCCTGGTGGGCGCCGACTACATTTATCCGCGCGAATCGAACCGCATCATGCGCGACATGGTCGAGCAGCACGGCGGCGAGATCGTCGACGAGATCTACCTGCCGAACGACGCCGATCCGGACGCGCTCGCGGAGGTGGTCCGGCAGATTCGCGCGGCGCCGCCGGACGTCGTGTTCTCGACGCTGATCGGGCGCAGCGCGCGCGCGTTCTATCAGCTGTACCGCGAGCACGGCATCGATCCCGCCCAGGTGCCGATCGCGAGCCTGACCATGACCGAGGGCGAGACGCGCATGATCGGCCCGGAACTGTGCGGCCACCATATCGTGTCGGCCAGCTACCTGAATACGCTCGATCTCGACGGCAACCGGCGCTTTCTCGAATCGTGGCGCGCCCGCTTCGGCGAGCAGCCCGCGAGCATGTGGTCGGAGATGGCGTACAACCAGGTCCGCCTGTTCGCGCTCGCGCTGGCGCGCACGCGCAGCCTCGACACGGCGAAGCTGGTCGACGCGGTGCACGACGTCGAATTCGATTCGCCCGAAGGCGTGCTGCGCATCGACCGGGACAACAATCACGCGATCCTCACGCCGCGCATCGCCGTGTGCCGGCCCGACGGCGCGTTCGACATCGTTTGGGAGGGGAGCGGGCCCGTCAAGCCCGATCCGTACCTGGTGTCGTACGGCTTCGCCGAGTTCTGGCTCGATGGAGAACGGCCATGACCACGTGGGCGCACCGGCTGTTCGACGATCTGCGCACCTTGCGCGTGCTGGTGATTCATCCGCCCGGCGAGGACCGCAACGTGCTGGTCGAGCAACTGGGCCGGATCGGCTGCCCGGTGACGGTGCTGTGGCCGTTTCCCGCGCAGTTGCCCAACGATGCCGACGCGGTGTTCTTCCTGGTCGGACCGGAGACGCGCCGCGCGGGCAACTGGTGCGCGGCCGATACGCGGGCGACGCTGATCGCGCTGTCGGACTATGAAAATCCGACCGTGCTGAAGATCCTCGTCGATACGCAGGCGCACGGCGTCATCACCAGGCCCTATCGCTCGACGGGCATCCTGAGCACGCTGGTGCTCGCGCGCGCGTCGTCCGGCTATCAGCAGCGGCTGCAGAACAAGATCGGCAAGCTCGAGGACGCGATCAAGGCGCGCCGCCACATCGAACGCGCGATGCGCATCCTGATCGAATCGCACCAGCTGAGCGAAAACGACGCCTACGAACATATCCGCTCGCGTGCGACCCGCCTGCGCGTGACCGTCGGCGAAGTCGCGACGATGGTGATCGATGCGCACGAGGCGATGGAAAAACTCGGCCTCGACAAACCCGCCCGATCCTGATCGAAACGGCAGTGCCTCGCGTACGGCGAGCGTATGGCGCGCGTACGGCGAGCGTGCGCGCGCCCCGTGTGCGGCCGGCGCGGCGCGAATCGTAACAGATTGTCAAAGATTGTCTTCGCGCGTTGTCCGGCTGGCGAGAATGACCTCAACGCATACCGGTCTGCTGAAGCATTTCGTTGAGTTCGATGCGGTTGTAGGTCGCACGCAGTGCGTCGCGCGCGGTGATGGCATTCCGGGCGACGAGTTGCGCGAGGCTTTCGTTGAGCGAGCGGGACATGTTGTCCTCCTTGCGCCGGACGAATTCCGCGAGCATCGGGATCTTCGACGGATCGGTGAGGAACGCGCTGATCTGCTGATTGTGATTGAACAGCAGTTCGCTGGCGAGCACGAGCTGATCGCCGCTTTCGCTGGGCACGAGGCTCTGGCAGATCACGCCGATCAGCGCGTTCGCGAGCGATGCCGCGTGACGTTCGCGCTGCTCGGCGGGAAAGAACGACAGCAGGCGCGTGACGGTGGTGAGTGCGCTGCCGGTATGCATGGTCGCGAATACGAGGTGCCCCGATTCGCTGGCCTGCAGCACGGCCTCGGCGGTTTCGATGTCGCGGATCTCGCCGACCATGATCACGTCGGCGCGCTCGCGCAGCACTTCGCGCATGCCGGCGGAGAAGCTGCGGGTGTCGGTCGGGACCTCGCGCTGCGAAATGATCGACTGGTGGCTGTCGATCGCGTATTCGATCGGCTGCTCGATCGTGACGATGTGGCAGTTGCGGGTGCGATTGAGGTGGTCGAGCAGCGATGCGATCGTGGTCGTCTTGCCCGAGCCCGTCACGCCGGTCACGAGCACGAGCCCCATGCTCGCGGTCTCGATCGTCGAGCGGATGTACGCGGGCAGGCCGAGCTTGTCGAGCGGCAGCGGTGCGAGCGGCAGGCGGCGGATCGAGATGACGGTCTTGCGGCCGTTCGAGGTGCGGTAGACGTGCGCGCGCAGGCGGCAGCCGGTGAGAACGAACTGGCGATCGATCGCGCCGTCGCGCAGGCGGTTGTCCCAGTCGTCGTCGACGGCGTCGAGCATCGGCGCCATCTCGTCGAGCATGATCGGACCGCCTTCGGTCTCGACCCAGCCGCGCGGCGTCTTGATCATGATGGGCCGGTCCTGCTCGATGTGCAGGTCGGTGAAGAAGCGGCGCTGATCGACGAGGTCGAGGATCTCCTGGGTCAGGTCGCGCGGTTCGGACGGGTGACTGTGCATATCGTGTGTCGATTGCAGCGAAGGGGGTAACGCGATCCTCGCAGGCCTCCGCGCGATTGTCCAGCGCGGCGGCGGGGATGCGGCAACCGGCAGGCAAATCATCGGGCGTCGGCGACGCCGTGGCTGGAGGAACGACCTGAATGCGTACGTTGAAGGCATGCATGGTAGCGCTCTGGATGGTCGGAGGCTGGGGGGCCGCGCATGCGCAGGCCACCGGGCCCGGCGGCACGGCGCTCGACGATCAGGTCTCGGTGGCCGGCGAGGCGCACGATACGCCGCGCGTCACGACCCAGGGCGCGGGCGTGCCGTTGCGCGCCGCACTGCGCAGGATGGTGCCGGTCACGTACAGCATCAACCTGCCGAATGCCGGCGCATGGGCGGCGACGCCGGTGTCGTGGAGCGCGGGCCATTCGCTCGCGCAAACGCTGCGCGAGATGCTCGCGGGGCATCCGGAACTCGCCGCGCAGGTCGACACCGATTTCCAGCTCGTCACCGTCCGTTACCGGCAGCCGTTCGGCTCCGACACGGTGGGCGCGCTGATGCCGCCACCGGTGCCGCCGGTGCCGTCCGCGACGCTGCCGGGCGGCGTGACCGATGGCGGGCCCGCGGGTGTCGTGGTCGGCGGCCCGATCGGCGGTGCGCCGCCCGAGAGCCCGATGCCGGATCGCGCGAGCCCGGCCGGCAAGGCCGGCGCGTCGCGGCTCGCATCGCGTCCGTCGGCGCCGGGCTCGTCGCGCTCCGGCGCGGCCGCGGACGCGCGTCCGGCGACCCAGGCCGACCGCATGCCGGACGCCGAATTGCCGCTGCCCGGCGCGCGCGGTGCCGCCACGGATCGTCATCCCGTCGCGGGTGTGCTGCCCGCCGGCGCGGGGCCGTTGCCGCCGCCGGCGCGGACGTGGCGCATCGAGCTGTCCGATCGCACGGTGCGCGGCGCACTCACGCGCTGGACCCAGGAGGCGGGCTGGCGACTGATCTGGGAGGCGCCGGTCGATTTCGCCGTCGACGCGCCCGCGATCCTGACCGGCACGTTCGACGAAGCGCTGCAATCGGTGATCGGCGCGCTGTCGGCCACCGACGCGCCCGTGCAGGCGATTCTCTATCGAGGCAACAAGGTGCTTCGCATCGTTGAAAAGGGAGCCGGTTAATGCGCCATCTCGCGATCACTCTCGCGCTCGCCGCGACCCTGACGACCGGCTGTACCGGCCTGTCGGAGAAATTGTCCGCCGCCGTCGACCACGATCACGCGCAGTCGAAGCAAGCGATCGATGCCGCGTTTGCCGGCGACGCCCGCCCGCGCGCGGGCGCCGACAGCGTGATCGTCAAGGATTCACTGTGGCTGTCGGGCACGACGATCAAGCTGAATCATGCGGACGTGCTGCCGCCGGTGTTCCTGCAGCCGGCCACCTTCGACAGCGACGTCGGCTCGCTGGCCGAATTCGCCGAGCGCGTTTCGCGGCTCACGCATATCCCGACGCGCGTCTCGCCGAATGCGACCGGTGATGCACCGGCGAGCGCCCGCGGCGCTGCGTCGACGCCGGTGCTCGGCAACGTGCCGCCGTTGCCGCCGCTGCCGACACTCCCCGGGCTTGACGGGTCGCGCGGCAATGCGCCCGGCGCGAATGCGATCGCGGGCCTCGCGGCGCCGACCCACATCTCGTATCGGCATGGCGACCTGCGCGGCCTGCTCGATGCCGCGGCCGCGCGCTTCGGCGTGTCGTGGAAGCTGGTGAACGGCGCGATCCTGTTCTACTTCACCGACACGCGCACGTTCCAGGTCAACGCGATTCCCGGCGATGCGTCGGTCGACGCGCACGTGATGAGCGGCGCGACGAGCGACAACATCGCAGGCGGCGGCAGCATGTCGGCGGGCGGCACGGGTTCGAATTCGAACCAGCCGAGCGTATCGGCCAGCAATACGGCCAACACGGTGGTCAACTCGCAGCTGTCGGTGTTCAACAGCCTGAGCGCGTCGATCAAGGCGATGCTGTCGCGCTATGGCAGCGTCGTGTCGTCGCCGGCGACCGGGTCGATCACGGTCACGGACACGCCCGACGCACTCGATCGCGTCGGGCAGTTCATGGACGCGCAGAATCGCTCGCTGTCGAAGCAGGTGCTGATCGACGTGACCGTCCTATCGGTCGACCTGTCCGACGACGACAGCTACGGCATCAACTGGCACGCCGTCTACCAGGCGCTCGGCACGTCGTTCTCGCTCGCGAACACGTTCTCGACGACCGCGACCAATCCGGTCTCGTTCACCGCCCAGGTGATCACGCCGAACAGCCGCGCGTCGGGCACGCTCGCGATGATCAGCGCGCTGTCGCGCCAGGGCAAGGTGCGGCGCAAGACCTCGGCGTCGATCACGACGCTCAACGATCAGCCGGTGCCGGTGCAGGTGGCGACCCAGCAGGGCTACCTGGCGTCGGTGTCGACGACCAACACCGCGAACGTCGGCTCGCAGACGGCGCTCACGCCCGGCACCATCACGACCGGGTTCAACATGACGCTGCTGCCGCACGTGCTCGACAACGGCACGGTCCTGCTGCAGTTCTACACGAACATCTCGGCGCTGCTGGAGCTGAAAACCGTCGAGAGCGGCGGTCAGAAAATCCAGACGCCGGAGATCGACACGCGCAATTTCCTGCAGCGGGTATCGATGAAGTCGGGGCAGACGCTGGTGCTGAGCGGTTACGAGGCATCCAACGACAGCCTCACGAAGTCGGGCATCGGCAAGCCGAACAATTACGCGTTCGGCGGCGGCTACGACGGCGTCCGCGACCGGCAGGAAATCGTGATCCTGATCACGCCGATCATGATGAACGGCGCCTGACGATCGCGCGACGGATCCTGCCATGGCCACTCACGTCATTCAGATCGGGCACCAGCGTTTCGTCTGCGGACTGTTCTGGCAGTCGCTGTCGCGGCGCCACGAACTGCGCAAGGAAGCGATCGAACTCGGCAGGAAGCTGAGCTTCGACCTGATGGTGCTGCGCATGGACCGCAGCGTCGCGGCCGCGGGGTTCGCGAACGCTGGCGACGGCGTGCAGTCGGGCATGGCGTCGCTCGGCATCGTCGTCGCGAAGGCGATCGCGAAGCAGGGCGCGTTCTATAACGGCCGCCAGCAGCCCGCGCCGAACTGGCTGGGTGCGTTCAGGCTGCCCGACGGACGCTGGGCCTTTTTCGCGATCCGCGACGGCTCGTTCTTGCCGAACGGTGATTTCATCGGGTCCGCCGACGAGGTGTTCGAGCGGCTGAACTCCGACTACGCGCTCGGTGGCTGGAACACCGTGATCGGCGACCCCGAGATCGAGCCGATGGGGTTCCACAATTTCTACGCGCGGCGCATCGACGATCTGCTCGACAGCCGGCGCGGCCGCGTGCGGGCACCGCAATGGACCCGCCTGCGCCCGGTCCGGCGCGGCCTGCCGTGGCAGGCGCTCGGGCTCGCCGCGGGCGTCGCGGTCGCGGCGACCGGCGTGTCGGTCTGGTACGCCCATCATCGCGCCGCCGAGCAGCGCGAGCGGGACCGCGCGCTCGCGCTGGCGCGGGCCGGCCTGCGGGTGGGCGCGTCGGGGCCGGCCGCCCACCCGTGGGCGCGGCTGCCCGATCCCGGCCAGTTCGCGCGGGCCTGCCAGCGGCATTTCGCGCTGCTCGCGCCGGGCGGATGGACGCTCGATCGCTACGTGTGCGATCCGCAGGGCGTGCAGTACGCGTGGTCGCGCAACGGCTCGACGGTCGCGCTGCTGCTCGCGCGGGCGCCGTCCGCGCAACTGGATGCGAGCGGCGAACACGCGTCGTTCAGCGAACCGTTCGAGATGGGCGCGCCGCGCGACGAAGCGCTGCTGCCGGGCGGCAGCCTGAAAGCGGAGTTGCTGGCGCGGTTCCAGGCGATGAACGTGCCGGCGACGCTGTCGCCGGTCGCGGCGCCGCAGCCCGATGCACTCGCGCCGGTCGGCAGCGCGCCGCCGCCGTGGCGTCAGTGGCGCTTGCTGGCGCGGCTCGGCGGCTTGCCGCCCGAACAGTTCACGCCGCTGCTGAGCGCGGCGGGCGTGCGCCTTGTGAAGTTGACCTACCAGGCGGGCGACTGGTCCGCGGAGGGAGTCGTCTATGCGAATTGATACGAGAGCTCGCGCCCGTGCCGGGCTGATCGTCGCGGGGCTGATCTGGACGGGCGGCGCGATCGCCGCCGCATCCGACCCTGCCGCGACCGTGCCGAAAGCGTCCGCGGGCGTCGCCGTGGCGAAGCCGCTTGGCGCCGCGCCGGCGAGCGGCGCCGCGCAGGACGCGCCGCCGGCCGGCTGGTCGACCGGGGCCGCCGCGCAACTGACGCGGCTCGAGGAGCAGACCGTATTGCTCAAGGCCGAGATCAGGAAACTCGACGCCCAGGCCGAAGTCGCGCAACGGACGGCTGCGCTGGCCCGGCTCGGCAGCGCCGCGACGATCGACCCGGTCGCGCAGAACGTGCGCGTCATCGCGATCGAGGGCTTCGGTCATCGCTATACGGCGATCGTGCAGACCGGTATCGGCGAGCGTTTCGACGTGGCGTCCGGCGACGAATTGCCAAACGGCATGAAGATCGTGTCGATCGGCGCGAACGAAGTCGTCGGGCGCTGGGGCAACGGGCAGAAGATGCGCATGGTGCCGGTGCTCGCGTCACGCAGCGGCGCGGTGTTCAACGGCGGGCCGAACCCGGCCGCGAACGGCACCGCCAATCCCGGCGTGGCGATGGGCGCCGGCGCGTCCGCCGGCACGCTCGTGCCCGCCGCCGACCCCGCGGCGGCGGCAGCGGGTTTGCCGCCCGCGTACCAACCGGCCCAGTAGCCAGGCGAGGCATCCGATGAGCTCACTTCGATTGGGGCGTCCCGGCGCCGCCGCGCCGCCGCGCAGCGCGGCCGGCGTCGACACCGCGCATCCGTTGTCCGGCGAAGGCCCGTGGGCCGCGAGCGCGGAAGAGCGCAAGCTGCTGTGCCTGCTCGACGACGGCCGCCTGCTGATCGCCGAGGGCCACGAGCTGAGCCCCTACGTGCTGTCCTATCGCGCGCGGCTCGACCGGCTCCACCATCACTACCGGATGCAGGCGGTCGGGCTCGACGAGGTGCGGCGCGCGTACGAGGGAATGCGCTCCGACGGGACCGGCGAACGCGTCGATCACACGGCGATGCAGATGCTCGCGAAGGAACTGATCGCGCACGCGTGCCGCGAACGCGCGTCCGACATCCACATCCGCGTGAAGCGCTTCAGCACGGAGATCCTGTTTCGCATCCACAACGAACTGGTGCGCGTGAGCGAGCAGACCCGCGAGCAGGGCGCGCGCCTGCTCGCGACGCTCTATGCGGCGATGGCGAGCGTCTCGGACAACACGTACAAGCCGCACGAACGCCAGGACGCGGCGATCGGCGACCGCGACAAACTGCCTGCCGAGCTGTTCGGGGTACGCATTGCAACGGCGCCCACCAGCACCGGCAACGTGATGGTGTTGCGGCTGCTCTACAACGACGCCGGCGATTCGATCGACCTGCGCCTGCTCGGCTACTCGGATGCGCAGGCCGCGGAGATCGACGAGTTGCGGCGCCTGCCGCACGGCATGAACATCATCAGCGGGCCGACCGGGTCGGGCAAGTCGACCACGCTGCAGCGCGTGCTGGCCGGGCAGATCGCGGAGACCCACGGCTCCGTCCACGTCATTACCGTCGAGGATCCGGTCGAGTATCCGATCGCGGGCGCGGTGCAGACGCCGGTCGTCAACGCGCCGACCGAGGAAGCGCGCTCGCTGGCGTTTGCCGGCGCCATCGCCAATGCGATGCGGCTCGACCCGGACACGATCATGATCGGCGAGGTGCGCGACCGCGCTTCCGCGCAAAGCGCGTTGCGTGCGTCGATGACCGGCCATCAGGTCTGGACCACCGTCCATGCCAACAGTGCGCTCGCGATCGTCGACCGGCTCGTCGACCTTGGCCTGCCGCTCGCGATGGTGGCCGACGAATCGGTGATCACGGGGCTCGTCAGCCAGCGTCTCGTCAAGCTGCTGTGCCCGCATTGCAAGCAGCGCCTCGCGGGTTCGCCGCAGCAGGACGATGCGTTGGCGGCGCGCGTGCGCCGCGCGGTCGGCGCCTCGTTCGACAAGGTCTTCGTGCAGGGGCCCGGTTGCGAGCATTGCGGCGGGCGGGGCACCATCGGCCGGACGGTGGTCGCCGAGGTGATCCGGCCGGATGCGCGCCTGTTCGCCTATCTGCGCGAGGGCGACAAACGCGCGGCGCAGGCGTACTGGCTCGACGAGCTCGGCGGCCGCACGACCGTCGAGCACACGATCGAGAAAGTCGCCGCGGGGCTGGTCGACCCGCGCGCGGCCGAGCGCATCGTCGGCCCGCTCGTGGCGCGCAACGAACCGGTGCGGCTGCGTCCGGTCGACACGACGGAGGGCCGGCGCGGGAATCCGGGCGGCGCGGTCGCGGGAGCCGGCCATGAATCTTGATCCGCACCTGCGGTGGGCCAAGCTGCAGGCCACGCCGCAAGCGCGCCTGCGGCACTATCGCAAGATCGAGAAGATGCTCTCGAACGGCCTGCCGTTGCTGAAGGTGCTGGAGGAGCTCGAACTGCGCGCGTCGCACGACGGACGCAAGCCGACGCTGCCCGAAGCGATCCTGCTCGGCGAATGGCGCCGCACCGTGCAGAACGGCGGCAGCCTTGCCGAGGGCATGGACGGCTGGGTGCCGCAGGCCGAACAGATGATCGTGCTGGCGGGCGAGCAGTCGGGCCGCCTCGAAGCCGCGCTGCGCTCGGTGACCGGCATCGTGACGTCGGGGCGGCGCATCCGCAATGCGATCGCGCAGGGCCTCGCGTATCCCGTCGCGCTGCTCGCGATGATGCTGGCCTATCTCTACCTGTTCGGCGCGAAGCTCGTGCCGCAATTCGCGGCGATCGAGGATCCCGAGCGCTGGCACGGCTCGGCACGCCTGCTGTACGACCTGTCCGTGTTCGTGCAGGCGTGGCTGCCCGAATGCCTGATCGTGCTCGTCGTGCTCGTCGCGTTGCTGGTCTGGTCGATGCCGCGCTGGTCCGGGCGCCTGCGCAGCCGTTTCGACAATTACGCCCCCTGGTCGCTGTACCGGCTGATGGTCGGTTCGAGTTTCCTGACCGCGTTCGCGTCGATGCAGGCGGCCGGCTTCACCGTCGAGAAATCGCTCGCGCAACTGGCCGACCATGCGAAGCCATGGCTGCGCGAGCGTATCGACGACACGCTGTTCGGCGTGAAATCGGGCTTGAATGTCGGGGAGGCGATGCGCATGAGCGGGCACCGGTTTCCGTCGCAGGAAATCGTCGACGACCTGTGCGTATACGCGCAATACAAGGGCTTCGCCGAGTCGCTCAAGACGCTCGCGGACGAATGGATCGAAACGGGCGTCGAGCGGGTGTCCGCGCAAATGCGCGTGCTCAACGGCGTCGCGATCGTGGCGATGGCGATCATGCTGGGGATGCTGATCGTCGGGTTCTTCGGCATCCAGGAGGAACTCGCCGCGATGAGCAGGGCGATGCATTAGCGGTACTCCGGTCAATCACTCCGATCAACCACGCAGGTTCATCAACAGGGGAAAGGCGATGAAAGCGGTCACGCAGCATGGGATGCCGAAACGAACGAAACGGCGCGACGTCGCGCGCATGCCGCCGCCGGCAGGGGGGGCCGCGCACCCGGGCGCCGCACTGCAGCGCGGCGCGTCGTTGCTCGAGGCGATTTCCTATCTCGGCATCGCGGCGATCGTCGTGATCGGCGCGATCGCGTTGCTGGCGGGCGCGTTCAGCAGCGCGAACACGAATTCGATCACGGAGCAGGTGAACGCGATCCAGAGCGGCGTGAAGAAGCTGTACATGGGGCAGTCGGCGAGCTATGCGAACCTGTCGAATTCGGTGCTGGCGAGCGCGGGCGTGTTTCCGTCGACACTGGCGCCGGCGTCCGGCAGCGGCGCCATCACCAACATGTGGAACGGCACGATCACCGTCGCGGCGGCCACGAACAACAGCAACCAGTTCACGATCACCTATACGAACGTGCCGCGCAGCGTGTGTGTCAACAGCGTGAGCGCGGGTGGCAGCTGGATCTCGATCACCGTCAACGACACGGCGCTGACGCTGCCCGCGACGCCGGACAGCGCGGCCACCGCGTGCGCGGGCGGCGACACGAATACAGTGGCCTGGACCTCGACCTGATGCCGGTGAACCGACGCGATGACCCTCGAAACCGAATCGTTGCAGCGGCTGGCCTTTTCCTACCTGTACCTCGGGCATGCGCGCATCGGCGACTGCTTCATGGACGGGACCGCCGAGCGCGTGCGGGCGCTGCCCACGCATCCGACGCTGCGGGCCGAGCTGGATGCGCTGAAGTTCGCGTGCGGCAGCGCCCGGCCCGGGGCGCGGGCGTTCCGGCTCGAGTACGGCGGCGTGCCGTACCGGGTGCGCGTGATGCCGACGCCGGACGGGCCGATGTACGTGCTGCGCCGTCTCGACCCGACACTCGCGTCGCTCGCGGGGCTCGGCCTGCCCGGCGCCTACGTGCGGCGGCTGCTGCGCGCGGACCTCGACGGCCTCGTCGTGATCTGCGGCGCGGCCAAGTGCGGCAAGACCCGCACGGCCGGCGCACTCGTGCGCGAGCGGCTGACGTTGCACGGCGGCATCGCGATGACGATCGAGGAGCCGATCGACGTGGCGCCGGGCGGGGCTTACGGTGAAGGCGTCTGCATCCCGACGTTGACCAGCGCCGACCGGCAGGAGGATTTGCGGGCGGCGCTCGGCTGCGGCGCACGCGTGATCTTCGTCGGCAACCTCGACGATCCGGCGCTGATGATCGACGTGCTGCTGGCGGCCCGCGAGGGCCACCTGATCGTGAGCACGGTCCTGGCCGACGACGTGGGCCGCGCGATCGCACGGCTGCATACGCTCGCGGCCCGCGTGCTCGACGCGCCGTCGGTGCGGGCGCTGCTCGCCGACGGTCTCGCGGCCGTGCTGCACCAGCGGCTCGCCAGGCGGGCGCCGGGGCAGCGGCGGTTCGAGGCCCAGTTGCTGATGCTGGCGGACAGCGCGCCGGCGCGGGCGCAGGTACGCGACGGGCGCTACGACGAACTCGGCGACGCGCTGCGCCAGCAGATGAAGTCGATGATCGCATCGGACGCGCTGGCGTCGCTCAGGGGAGGCGGGTGAATGTTTGCGCTCTGGATCGCGGCTGCGATGATCGCGCTCGCCGGCGTCTACGCGCTCGTCGATGCGCGTGCGGTCGATGCCGCACCGACCGTCACCGCGATGTCGATGGGGCAGAGCATGGCGGCTTACCGGCTCGCCGGCGTGCGGTACGCGCTCGCCAATCCGGCCGCGGCCGGCACGGTATCGGACGGGGCGCTCGGGCCGTATCTCGGCGCAGGCGCGGGCAATCCGCTGTGGCGGGTCTATGTCGCACCGAACACGACGGTCGCGGGCAGCACGGTCGTCGTCTATACGACCTCCACGGCGGCCGGCGCGGCGATTCCGGTGATCGAGGCGCTCGCGTTCCATTCGGCGCTTGCCGGCGTGGCGCACGCGGGCACGATCGTGTCGCCGGGGAATCCGGCGGTCGCCCTGCCGGCTGTCGTCGCAGCCGCCGTCCCGGACGGTGCGCCGGTCTGGATGGCACAAGCGTATTGACGGGCGGCGCGGCGCCGCCCCTGAACTCGTCGACTTCATCATGAGCCCATCACGCAAACGTCAGCGCGGCTTCACGATCGTGGAGATGCTCGCGGCCCTCGCGATCGCATCGCTGATGATCGTGGGCGTCACGGCGATGATCAGTACCTCCCTCGCGGACGCGAAGGGGCAACAGGCGGCCGCCTGGCAGGCGCAGATGACGCAGGCCGCCGCGCAGCTGATCACGCAGAACCAGAGCGCGCTCGCGGGCGCGGCCACGCCGACCGTGCCGGTCGTCGTGTCCCTCGCGGGCGGCAGCTACCCGCTCGCGCGCTATCTGCCGCCCGGCGTGTCCGGCAAGAACGCGTACGGACAGACGCCGTGCCTGCTGGTCTACGGCATCGACGCGACGACCGTGCAGGGGCTGCTCGTGACCGAAGGCGGCGCGACGATCGGCGACGTGCAGCTCGGCTACATCGCGGCGAATGCGGGCGCGGGCGGCGGCTCGATTCCGCGCACCAACAATGCGGCCGGCGCGGCATTCGGCGCGTACGGTGCGTGGAGCATCGCGACACCGAACCCGTCGCGCAAATCGTGCTCGGGCAACGCGACCGGGTTCGGCCATCTCGTGAGCCAGGTGTTTCCGGCCAACGCGCAGGCGCAGAACGGCGATTTCCTCTATCGCGTCAGCGTGCCGGGCAATCCCGCGCTGAACACGATGCAGGTGCCGGTCACGCTGGCGCAGCAGGAGGACTACGCCGCCTGTACGTCCGCGGCGGGCTCGATCGCGGCGGATGCGTCGGGCCATGTCGTCACCTGCAGCAGCGGCATGTGGAAACCGATCACGTCGCTGCACTGGCGCGACCCCGTCGCGTCGGCCGCGGCACTCGGCAGCCTGCCGAACCCGCTGCCGGGCGATGTCGCGGTGACGCTTGCCACCGGGCGCGCCTATACGTTCAACGGCACGGCATGGCAGGCGCTGGCGGTCAACGAGGCCGGCTATCTCGACCTCGGCAACGGGCAGACGGTCGGCGCACCGTGCGCGCCGGACGAAGCGAACACGACGCCCGTCACCACCGACGCGTCGGGCCGCGTGCTGTCGTGCCGCGACGGCACGTGGCAGACGCAGGCGGAAATCGAACCGGTCACGAACCAGACGGGCTGCACGATCCTGATGGCCTCGCCGAACGCGACCGACTACGCCGGGTGCGGCGGCGTGCCCGGCGGGGCGTGGTCGAGCGGACCGTTCACCTACAACGGTGCGAACGGCACTTATTCGTACTACTACTATGTGCCGGTGACGATGGCCAAGCCGGGCATCATCGCCGTGACGACCTGGGGGCACCTGAACGACGGCGTGAGCACCGGCAAGCGCGGCGCGCAGGCGCAGCTCTCGCAGGCCGTCGACGTGATGAACGACGCGTTGTCGGCGAGCTACGGCCATACCGAGGCGCAATCGCCGACGCTGATCGACGATTCGGGCGGCATCACGACGTCGCTCACGCAAGCCGTGAAGCCGGGCACGTACCGCGTCCGGATCGTCACGAGCTGGGCGACCTACGCCGTCATCACCACGCCGTGGACCAGCAGCCTGCTCGGCCAGCAGAACCAGGCGATTCCCAATACGCCGGTCGTGCATGGCTGGACGATCAACACCTACTACTGACCGGGCGCGATGCGAACCGACATGCATGCACCGGAAGCGGGGGCGATGCGACGGGGCGCCGGGCGTTGACGCGACCGGGCGGGCGGCCAATCATCGATCCCACGACCTGCCTTTCGTGCGAGCGAGACAACCATGCCCATCTTCCGCTTCGGCCTGCTGTTCATCCTCGTCGCCGCATGCGTGGCGGCGACGGTTCACGCCGCGCCCGTGAACTGGCATACGCGCATGGTCGACTACACGGCCGACTCGAAGGACATCAAGGACGTGCTGCGCGATTTCGCCGCCAGCCAGGGCATTCCGGCCGATATCTCGAAGGACGTGCAGGGCAGCGTCACGGGCAAGTTCCACATGCCGCCGCAGCGCCTGCTCGACACGCTCGCGTCGTCGTTCGGCTTCGTCTGGTACTACGACGGCCAGGTGCTCGACATCGTGACGCCCGACGAAATGAAGAGCACGCTGATCAAGCTCGATCACGGCAGCACCGCGCAACTGCGCAGCACGCTCGCGGCGATGAACGTGACCGATCCGCGCTTCAGGATCACCTACGACGACGTGCAGGGCGCGGCGATCGTGAACGGGCCGCCGAACTACGTCAAGCTCGTCGGCGATGTCGCGCAGCGGCTCGATACGACGACGCGGCACCGGGCCGGCACCGTCGTGCAGGTCTATCCGCTGCATCACGCGTGGGCGATGGACCGCTCGGTGGTCGCCGACGGGCAGAGCATCAACCTGCTCGGCGTCGCGACGGTGCTCAACAACGTCTATCACCCGCAACAGGGCGGCGGCGGCAATTCGGGCGGCGGCGGGCGCGCGCCGAACGTCCAGCGCGCGCAGCCGATGGGCAACGTCGGCGGCGCGCGCATGCAGGCGGGCGGACCGTCCGCGCCGCTGCCGCCGGGCACGACGCTGGCGAACGGCGAATCGTCGCTGGGCTTGCTGTCGGGCCTGTCGGGGCGGCCGTCGCAACAACTGTCGTCGGCCGTCGCCAGCTCGGGGCCGAATGCCGGCGGGCAGGCGTCCGGCGGCGGCGACGACGAAACGCTGCCCGTCATCGAGGCCGACCAGCGCACCAACTCGGTCCTGATCCGCGACACGCCCGACCGGATGTACCAGTATCCGGCGCTGATCCAGCGGCTCGACGTCAAGCCGTGCCTGATCGAGATCGAGGCCCACATCTTCGAGGTCGATACGTCGTCGGTCCGCCAGCTCGGCGTGAACTGGACCGCGCACAACAGCCATATCGACCTGCAGACGGGCAACGGCCTGGGCGCGCAGAACACTTACAACGGCACGCTGACCCAGAATTTCGGCAACACGACGCTGGCCGGCAACGTGACGGCGGCGGCGATGCCGGTGGGCGGCGTGCTGTCGGCGGTGATCGGCAACGCGGGCCGCTATCTGATGGCGAACGTGTCGGCGCTGGAGGAGCAGAACCTGGCGAAGATCGACGCCAATCCGAAAGTCACGACGCTCGACAACATCGAAGCCGACATGGCGAACCAGACGCAGTTCTTCGTGCGCGTGAGCGGATACACGTCGGCCGATTTGTACAGCGTGTCGACCGGCGTGTCGCTGCGCGTCCTGCCGATGGTCGTCAACGAAGGCGGCCGAACGCAGATCAAGCTCGACGTCGCGATCCAGGATGGCCAGCTGACGTCGCGGACCGTCGACAATATCCCGGTGATCTCGAGCACGAACATCAATACGTCGGCCTTCGTCAATGAAGGCGAGGCGCTGCTGATCGCCGGCTACAAGAACGACGGCCGCAGCGATACGACGACGGGCGTGCCCGTTCTTTCAAAAATTCCCGTAATAGGTAATTTGTTCAAATATACGAATCGCGAGAACAGTCGGATGGAACGCCTGTTTCTGCTGACGCCGCGAATCATCGAGTTATGAATGCGAAATGCTAAACGAAAGGTATTTCATTTTCTAAACATGGCCAATCGAATTTCGATGGCGATTTCCATCTGAATTTGACACCAATTTCCGGGTATAAATAAATCTAATATTATTAGTTTTATATTACTAATGATATGCTCGCCGGACTGCCCGCTTCTGATTAACGGAAACCTGAATGGCATCGATGTCGACGAAGCCTGGATCCGATGTGCGCCCGTTGACGGCAGACGGGCCGCCGTCCGCGATCGACTGGGCGCGGGTCCTGTTCGACGCACAGCCGCAGGGCGCGATTGCCGTCGACGGGCGCGGCGCGATCCTGTTCGCGACGCCGGTCGCGGCGCGCCTGCTCGAACGGCCGCTCGACGCCGGCGTGCCGCTGTTGCCGCTGCTGCGCGCGTGTCGGCCGGATGGCGGCACAGACGACGATACGGATGCGCACCGCGCGCTGCAGCAGGATCTCGAACGCGGCATCGAGCTGCAGGCGGCCGGCCGCTGGCTGTGGGTGAAGCTCGAGCGGGCCCGCCCGGGGAGTCCCGCTGCGGCCGTCGCGTGGCTGCACGACGTGACCGACCTGCACCAGGCGCTCGACCACCGTACCGAATCGCTGCGCTTCCTGTCGCACGACCTGCGCTCGCCGCAGAATTCGATCGTCGCGCTCACGCAGTTGCACGAGCACGATCAGGCGGCGTTCGAAGCGTGCGGCGGCATGCAGCGGATCGCCGAACTCGCGCGTTACGCGCTGTCGCTCGGCGATCAGTACATCTTCTCGTCGGTAGCCGACGTCGTTCGTCATCGCGATTTCGTGCGCTTCGATCTGCGCCGCGCGATCCGCAGCCTGATTCCGAAACTCGAGGTGGCCGCCGTCTATCGCGACGTCGCGTTGCGGTTGTGGCTTGCCGACGGGCCGGCCGTCTGGATGAGCGGCGTGCAGGTGTTCGTGATGCGCGCGCTGCAGAACCTGATCGACAACGCGATCCAGGCATCGCGTGCCGGGGCGCGCGTGACGGTGTCGCTCCGGGTCGAGGACGGCACGGCGGTCGTGGTGGTCGGCGACGAGGCGGGCGGATTGCCGGGGCTCTCGCCCGATCGCCCGATGACCGACTTCGACGCGCTGTCGCCGAAGGCATCGGGCGGCTACGGCATCGGCCTCAAGCTGGCCGCGCGCATCGTCGTGCTGCACGGCGGCACGCTGCATGCCGAGGTCAATCGCGAGTCCGGTACGGATTTCGTGTTGCGCCTGCCGCGCCTCGTGCTGCAGGCCGGTATCCGAAACTCGCCGGACGGCCGGCGCACTGGCCCTGCGGCGCTGGAGCGCCCACCGCTCGACCAGGCACCTCGTCAGCGGCGCTTGACACCGGGCTGAGGGCCCGAGCGGATCGCAAACATGCTCAATCAGACGCGAATCATGTTGTTGGAGGATGACCGGATCCAGCAGACGATGCTGGTTTCGTGGCTCAAGGCGGAGGGGTACCAGGTCGAGGCGTTCGACAATGGCATCGAGGCACGCAACCATCTGTCGGATCACTGGGCGGACCTGATGATCCTCGACTGGGACGTGCCCGGCCTGTCGGGCGACAAGCTGCTCAACTGGGTGCGCGGGCGATCGCGCTCGACGGTCCCGGTGATGTTTCAGACCGTGCATTCCGACGAAGAGGAAATCGTCCGGATCCTCGACACCGGGGCGGACGACTTCCTGATCAAGCCGGTCGACCGGATCGTCTTTCTCGCGCGCATCCGCGCGCTGCTGCGGCGCTTCCAGACAGCCGGCAGCGAACGGCGCCGGATGATCGTCGGCGACTACATCCTCGACCGCGCCAACCTGAACATCAGCCGCGGCACGACCTCGCACTCGATCGGCGCGAAGGAATTCGACCTGCTGTGGCACCTCGCGTCGCATCGCGGCATCGTCGTGCAGCGCCAGGATCTGTATTCGGTCGTCTGGGGCTGGGACGGCGGATCGCAGAGCCGCTCGGTCGACATGTACGTGAGCCGCCTGCGCACGCGCCTGAAGAACCTGAATGTCGACTGGGTGATCCAGTCGGTGTACGGCCGCGGCTACCGGCTGAACCTGGCCGACATGCCCGTGGACCAGGAGGTCGAGCAAGGCGAAGGGGCGATCGAGTTCAAGCGTTGAGCGGGTTTTTCGCGAGCGTATGCATGCTGCTGCACCTCGCGTGCGGCGAACCCGAGCCGGCTGCGCCGCCGCGTCAGGCCGCGCCGGCATCGGCGGTGTCCGCGCCAGTGGCAGCCGCGCCGCCGCGCGCACGCCGCACAACGCGCGGGCGGCCCGCCGGCAAGGCCGCGAGCGACGCCCGTGCGTCACCGCCGCCGGCGCGACGCCGGTCGCCCGACTGCCGCGCGCATGCGTGTGCGCTGCCCAACGTGCCGCCGTGGTCGTCCGCGCCGTACCGCTATTCCACCAGCGGCGCCTCGCTGCCGGACGCGCTGCGTGCGCTGTCCGCCGCGACGCATGTGCCGATTGCGTTCGATGCCGGGCTGCCGGGCCGCGTCGAAGGGCGCTTCGAGCTGCCGCCGCAGCGCTTCGTCGAGATGCTCGCGCACGGGTACGGGCTCGTCTGGTATTACGACGGCACGGTGCTGCACGTCGATGCGGCCGGCGCGCAGACCACGCTGATCGTCCGTCTCAACTACGCGCGCCCGGCGGACCTGCATGCGCTGCTCGCGCAGACCGGCATCGACGACGTGCGTTTCGTCGCGCGCGACGACGCGCCGGCCCGCGGCCTCATCACGTTTCGCGGGCCGCCCGCCTGGATTGCGCTCGTGGGCCGCGCGGCGCAGCGACTCGACGCCGACGCGCGGGCGCGCGTGAAGACGGCGGTGCGCATCGTGCCGCTCCGCTACGGCAACGCGGCGGACCGCACCGCGTTCGCGAATGGTCGAACCAACGTCGTGCAGGGCATCGCGAGCCGCGCGGCGCGCGTGCTCGATCCCCACGACGGCCTGCGCGCAACCATCACCGAATACGAGGCGCCGCTGCCGGTGCTCGGCGCCGATGCGGGCACGAACGCGGTGCTGGTGCGCGACCGGCCCGAGCGGCTCGACGCCGACGTGCGGGCGATCGTCGCGCTCGACCGGCCCCGGCAGCACGTCGGCATCGGCCTGCTGGTGGCCGAAGTCGATGCGGATGCGCTGGGCGCGATCGGGCTCGGCGCACCGGGCGCCACGGTGATGCGGGCCCGCGCGGCGCGCAACCTGGGCGCCGCGCTGCGCGGCATGCCGGGCGTGCGCATGCTGACCGACAGCGCGCTTCAGACGGACGACGGCGTGGCCGTCGCGTGGGAACGGCACGCCGAGCATCCCGTCGCGCGGACGGGCGGCCAGCGGGACACGGCCGCATCGGACGGCACCGCCGCGACCCCGGTGGCGATCTCCGATGCGGGGCCGCCCACGGACGACGCGTTGCGCATCGTGCCGGCGCTCGACATGCGGACCGAGCCGCCCGGCGTGGTGCTGGCCGTCGAATGGCGCGGTGCGGCGATCGACGTCGCGCGTGCGTCGCTCGGGCCGGGCGAGATGCTCGCGATGGTGGAACCCGGGGCGTCCCCGTCGGCAGCCGCGCACGGATCGATGCGGGTGATCCTGCTCGCGCCGCATCCGGCCGACGGCTGCGCGTCGCCCGCCGATACGGGTGACGGCGCGCCGCCCGGTCAGCCGGCCGTGGCGTGCCGATGAGCGCGGGCCGCGCCGCATGCACCGCATGCGCCGGTCGCGACCACGCGGGGGTGCGCGACCAACGCCAATGCCGACGCTACGCGCGCAGCCACGCGTAATCGCCGTTGACGATGTTCTGGAACATCTCGTCGGTCGATTCGATGATGTTGCGCCGCCAGTAGCGGCCGTGTTCGGTGTAGTGCGAGACGGTATCGGCGACGACGGCGCCGTCGACATCGGGCGTCAGCGGCAGCCTGAGGATGAGGATGATGCCGCCGGTGTCGGCGTCGAGCCCGAGCTGCGCCTGGTCCTGCGCATAGATCAGCAGGTTCGCCTCGAGCATCAGGCGGAAGATCACGAGCGTGCGCCCGGCGGTGACGGTGCCGTAGTGGAAATTCACGTACATGGCTTCGGGATCGTTGTCGAAATGATCGAGCCGCACGTCGAAGCCCTCGACTTCGATCGTGCGCGTCTGCAGCACGTAGTCCGCATCCGGCAGGCCGACGACGGCACAGGTGTCGCGGACGATTTCCGCGAAGCGTTCGATGCTCATGACCGCGACGATCCGGCGCGGGCGAACGCGGCGCGGGCCGCGTCCGCCACGCCCGACGGGATCAGCCTTTCTTCGAATCCTCCTCGGTATCCTGCGCGCCCGTCTTCGCGATGTTGCAGACCGACTGGATCATCGACATCATCACCTGGATCATGGTGGCCTCGATCATGGTGCTGACCATCGTCTGCATCATGCCCATCATTGCCGCGCTGGCGCCAAATGACATAACTTCCTCCGGAACAAGTTGAATGACAAACGGGTCCGGCACACGACGCCCGTGCGGCTTCGCGTGCCGGCCGATTACGCCGGGCACCCGCGCCCGGCGGCTGGACGAGACGCCCAACACCGGTTCAATGGCTGACGGTCGAATCGTCCGCGGCCAGTTCGTTCAGCCGATGCACGAGGCGCTGGCCCGCGATCATCCCGCGGTAGATCTTCTGCAGCGCCGCGCGCTCGTCGGCATCGGCGCAGGCGGCGGTCGCGTCCGATACGCGCTGCGCGCAGTCCTCGAACGCGGCCGCGATCGCGGTGATCCGCGCGCCGGCATGGCCGCCCGCGAGCGTCTGCTCGAGGCCCTTCATTTCGTCGATCATGGCTTCCAGTGCGTCGTACATGGCAACTCCTTCGATGGCCCGCAACGGGCCGGGTTGACGGGGAACTAGCGGATCGCGTCGCGCCCGGGCACGATCGATTCGCGCAATATCCGCGGACCGCCGGCGGCGTCGCCGGTACTCGACGTGAACACGTGCTTGACGCCGTCGGTCGTCTGGACGTAACGCGTGGCGCCCACGTCGAGCATCGCGCTGTACAGCACGCTGCTGGCCGCGGGCGCCTCGGTGACGTTCACGTCGAGGCGCCGGATGTTGGCGTTGAGGTCCGCGCGCAACTGGCCCAGCGCTTCCTCGACGCGCGCGATCGACGGCGCGACGCCCGTCACGTCGAACACGCCGTCGCCCGCATAGCGCACGCGCACGCCGTCGATGCCGATCGATTCCTCGATGCTCGCGACGTCGTCGTGCGCGACGTCGTACTGGCGCGCGATCGCGTGGTAGTCCGCGCGGGCGAGCAGGGCGCGCGCGGCGATGTCCTGCGAGGTTTCGTCGACGATGCCGTCGACGACGACCGTGTCGCCTTGCGCGCGGACCCGCAGCCCGGCGATGCGTGCGTCGCGGAACTGGCGCTCCAGCCGGGCCGCCACCGAGCGCGCATCGGGCGGCGGCGGTGCGCTGCCGCGATCGGGCCAGACGTTGGCGATCACGGAACCGCCTGCCGCCAGCAACGCGACGACGGCCCCCGCCGCGAGCAGCAGCCGGGAGCGGCGCTTCGCAGCGGGCGCGCGTTCGCCGGCGGCCGGCTTGTCGCCGGTGCCGTGGTACAGGCCGGCGAGCAATTCGATGTCGGGCGGCCACGCGGCGTCTTCGTCGCCGAAGCACAGCACGGTCGTCCCGAACGGGAAGGCGACGAAATCGGGAATCCACACGACCGACTGATCGGGCGCGGCCGCATCCGCGCGCCGCGCGCTGACCGCGCCGTGTTCGTCGAGTTCGACGAACACGTCGTCCTCGTCCCAGTCGGTAATGCAGATATCGGTGTCGTCGGCTGCGCCGATCCGGTAGCGACCGGGCGTCAGGCGCGCCTGAATCCCCGCATGGGTGCCGGTCAGGATGCGCAGTGTCTTCATGGGAGGAGGGCAGGTCCGTTGGCAGGCAGGGATTCGGTGATCGGCGCCGCAGATGCACGGCACCACCGCTTACCGCATGTTTGCGAGTGTAGGCAGCGGCGCGCCGCGATCCGGCCGCGATCGCGAACGCATCGCGCGTGCCGCGAACCGGCGTGCGTTCACGGCTCCTCGCCGCCGGGTCCGCTGCCGGGTACGCCGTGGCGGACGCGCGCGATCGCGTCGAGCCGGACCAGCGAGCGCATGCGCAGCGCGGCGGTCGACCGGCGCAGGTCGTGGAAGGCCAGCAGCGGCGTGAGTGCGCCGCGTGCGCCGGTCCTGGCGCTCAGCCGCTTGAAGTCGACGAGGAAGTTCAGCAGGTCGTCGTAGCTGCTGGACGCGTCGTCGCCCGCCAGCTGCCGGGCTTTCAGGACGTCGGCCGCGACCGCGAACGCGTCGTGTCCCGCGCAACGCTGCAGGATGACCGCTTCGCGCATCGCGCCCGGGTAGACGAGCGGCTGGTCGGCGGTCCGTGCGGCAAGCGCCTGGAGTTCGGTGCGGGCGGCGGCGGCCACGCGCCGGATCGAATCGATGCGCCGCTTGCCGTCCTCCGGCGTGTCGCGGCGACCGCCGTTCGATTGCGATCCGCCGTCGTTGAACGACGGCATGCGCGCGGCGGGTGTCGCGTCCCGGCGCGGCGCCCAGCTGCCGTGCGCCGGATGGCGGGGCGGGCGACGGTCGTGCTTCGGCGTTTGCGGCGGACTCTTCGGATGCCGTGACTGCTGCTGTTGTTGCCGATGCTTCTGCTGCGGGTCGGGGCGCGCATTCGGTTGTCGTGGCCGCGGCGCGCCGTGGCCTTCGTGACGGCCCGGCTGGTGCGGCACGCCGCCGTGCGCGGCGAGCAGGTGACGCAGGTGATCGGCCGCGGCCTGCCGCGCATGCGCGGCGCCGTGCGACGGATGCCAGGCGCGCGCCGCGTGGCGGAAGATGCTGTTCCGGTACAGCCGCGCACGCAGGTCGATGCGTGCACGCGCTTGCGCGGCCGTGCCCGCCGTGGCTGGCGCCACCTCGTGCGGGCCGGACGCGCCGGGGTCGTGATGGACGGTCGTCATGTCGGCACCGCCGCGCTCAGGAGCCGGAGGGCGAAGCGCAGGATGGTGGTGCCGCCCCAGCCGGCCGTGAGCAGCAACGTCCCGATGACCGCGAACAGCTTGACGCTGTGCGAGATGGTCTGGTCCTGCAGCGACGTGATCGCCTGCAGGAACGCGACGATCAATCCCGACAGCGCCGACACGATGATCGCCGGCAGCGAGATGTAGAGGCAGAGCAGCAAGCCTTGCGAGGTCAGTCCGATCAGGGTGTCCGTGTTCATCGCGCGCCTGCTTGTCTACTTGTAAGTGAGGATCAGGCCGTGAATCAGCGCCGACCAGCCGTCCATCGCCACGAACAGCAGCAGCTTGAACGGGATCGCGACGTTGGTCGGCTGGATCTGGTTGAGGCCCATCGCCAGCAGCACGTTGGCGATCACGAAATCGACGATGATGAACGCGATGTACAGCAGGAAGCCGATCCTGAACGCGTCGGCGAGCTCGGTCAGCGTGAACGCGGGTGCGAGCACGATCAGGTCGTCTTCGTGCAGCGCATTCGCGAGGCTCTCCGGCCAGATCACGTGCGCCGAGCGCATGAAGAACAGGCGCTCGCGTTCGCGCGAATGCTTCTTGAGGAAGGTCCGGAACGGCGCCTGCGATGCGCCGAACGCCTGGACCATGATCTCGGCCGGCGAATTCGCCAGTTGTTCGTGGCGCATCGTGTCGGCCGCGCTCATCCCGATCGGCGCCATCACGTAGAGCGTCACCAGGATCGCGATGCCGTTGAGCACCATGTTCGGCGGCACCTGCTGCACGCCGAGCGCGTTGCGCAGCAGTCCGAGCACGACGACGATCTTCGCGTACGAGGTCACGACCATCGCGACGAACGGGATCAGGCCGATCGCGATGACCGCGACCAGCAGCGCGGTCAGTTCGTTAATCTGCGTCATGGCTGCCGAACACGTCGATGACCCGTACGCCGAGCTGCTCGCCGACCGTGACGAGTTCGCCGATGCCGATCAGTTGCCCGTATGCGACGAGCCGGATGCGCGCGTCGCGCAGCGTGCCCCGCAACTCGATCACGTAGCCCGGCCGCAGCGCGGACAACTGCGCGAGTGGAAGCGTGACCGTTTCGATTTCGAAACTGACGGGCAGCTCGAGTTCGTCGAGCGAGGTCTGGGTCTCGGCGTCGGGGGCGCCGGGCGCCGGGTGGTCGTTGCGGTCGGTCATGGCGGGTTCCGTATCGAGGATGAGTCGGGGGCCGTCGAGCGTGGCGTGCGCGATGTACCGATGCGCGCCCGCCACGCCCCAGCGCAGCGCAAGCGCGTGGACCGGCGCGGTGCCGTCCGAATCGGCGAATGCCGGATCGGCGAAGCGCAATACGACGTCGCCGGCACGCAGGCGCTTGAGCGTCGCGATCGGCAACGCCTTCTTGCCGACGACCAGGTAGCCGGGCATGCGAATCCGGCCGAGCCGCGCGGGCAGCGGCGACGGATACCGGGCCAGCCGGCGTTCGATCAGGTCGATCCAGCCGGGATCGACCGGCCCGATCCGGCACGCATGGCGGTGCCCATCACGCACGCAATACATGCCGACGGTCGCCGCGCGGCGGCCGTCGGCGTGCGCGGGGGCATGACGCCCGATCGCCGCGACGCTGACGTTGACGGCGCCGAACGAGTCGAGCAGGTCGATCAGCGGCGTGAGCAGCAGGCCCGCGATCGCGCACGGCAGCGGCGCGCTGTCGTCGTCCGCGAGTGCCGCCAGTGCCGGGTGCGCGTCGGCGTTCAGCCCGACCCAGGCCAGCGCACCGTCGTATTGCAGCGCGACCCAGCACAGGTTGCCGTCCGCCACGTCGCCGGGCGCGAGCCGCCAGCCCGCGGCGCCGTCGATCGCGGCGACGCACGCAGCCAGACGCGCATCGCCGAGCAGACGGGCAACGCTCGCGAGTTCCGCATCGATGCGCGGCAGCCCGGTCGGGGCGTCGCGCAGCGCGCGGACGGCATGGCGAGCAGGTTGGCCGGTGGCGTTCATCGTGTCGTGTGTGAGCGGTTCGTTCGACGTGGCGGTAGGTGCGCGCGCAACCGTTCGTATCGGCTGGCGGTCACGCGACTTCGATCGACACGTGGCGCGCGACGGCGAGGCGATGCAGCAGATTCGCCAGTTGTTCGCGCAGCACGTGCACATGACGACACACTAGTTGACGCGTGTCGGGCGCATCGGCGTCGAACCGAAGCGCGAGGTCGAAATACGAAAGATGCAGTTCGAGCATACAGCCGGGCAGCAGGTCCGGATCGAGCCTGAGCCGGATGGTCCAGTTGCCGTTCTCGAGCACGGCCGCGTCGCTGCAGAAATCGGCCACGTGCGCGGCGACGAAGCGCATCAGCTCCACCACGCGCAACTGTTCGACGCCGAGCGCCGCGACGAACGGCTGGACCTGTGCGTCGAGCCGCCGTGCGCGCTCGGCCGGCGGAGCGTCGGCATCGGCGTCGAGATCGTCGTCTGCGCCGTTTTCGCCGGCGTCCGGTTGACCCGCTGCGTCGGCAGCGGTGTCGTCGGACGAGGCCGCGTCAGCCGGCCTGCGGAGCGGATCGCCGCGCGTGCGCCGGCCGTGCGCGCGCAACGCGTCGTGCAGCGCCGCGCGCTCGCCGCGTTCGCGCGCATCGCGTATCAGTTCCGCATAGTCGATGCCGCGCCGGCTCCGCGCCGGGCGCGGCGTGCGGTGCGCGGCGTCGTCCGGGTCGTCGTCCGGCACGTGGATGCGCGGCGTGATCGGGTGGGTCGTCATGGCTGTCCCGGCGCGCGGCCGTCATGTCGTGACGCGGCCGAGCGGGCGCAGTTCGACGTAATCGCCGAGCTCCTGGTACGAGTACACGCGCAGCCAGGGCAGGTGCGCCTCGACCATGCGCCGCACGTAGCGGCGGATGTCCATCGACGTGACGAGCGCGACTTCGTCGTGCGGCACGTCGCCCACGTAAGTGCCGATCCGCTCCGCGAGCGTGCGGACTTCATCGGGCGACAGCGCGAGATAGTTGCCGGTCGGCGTCTGCTTGATCGACTGGCGAATATGCTGCTCCAGGTCGCTCGTGAACAGGACGGCCTGCAGCGACGCGGCGCCGCCCGTCGCGCTGTACGCGATATAGCGGGAGAGATCGCCGCGCACGTATTCCGTCAGCAGCAGCATGTCCTTCTCCTTGGGCCCCCAGTTCACGAGGCTCTCCATGATGCTGCGCGCGTTGCGGATCGGAACGTTCTCTTCCAGCAGGCGCCGCAGCACGTCGGCGATCCGTTGCAGCGGCAACGCCTTCTGCACCTCGGCGACGAGCCCGGGGAATTCGGCGCCGAGCTGCTCCAGCACCCATTGGGTTTCCTGGATGCCGACGAACAGCTTCGCGCGAGCGCGCAGCAGCGCGATCGTGTCGTTGGCGATCACCTGTTCCGCCCGCCACACCGTCGCGCCGCCGAGCGGCTGGCGTTCCGGCGCCCAGTAGCTGTTCGCCTGGCCGCCCGCCGCGCCGGCCTGCTCGCATTGCGCGGCCAGCGCCGGGTCGGCCGCCGCGCCGGGCACCATGACCTTGCCGGGCGGAATCGTCACGGTCAGCGACGGGACGTCCAGCACGAGAATCTCGAACGTGCCGGCCGCCAGGTCGGACGCGGTCCACATCGTGATGCCCGGGAACGGCAGGCCGACCTGCTCCTGGAGCAGCATGCGCTGCGCCTCGAATGCGTCGTTCAGCGCGGCGGCCGACAGGCGCTCGGCGAGATCGGGGGCGAGCCGCACGCCGAGCGCGCTGGTGAACTGCGGTGCGTGCCGGAGGATCGTCGGCGCGTCGCCTTTCGATCCCGCGCGCTGCAGCGCCGAGACCGTCTTGCCCGGCGCGGCCGACGACGTGCCGTCGCCGCGCCGCCCGAGCCGGTAACCCGCGAACGCGAGCAGCGCGGACAGCAGCAGGAACAGCTCCCACGGAAAGCCGGGCACCATCGCAAAGCCGAGGAGCAGCACCGAAGCGAACCACATCGCGCGCGCGTTGCCGCCGAGCTGGCGCAACATGTCCTCGCCGAGCGAGCTGCCTTGCTTGGCCGACTCGTCGGATACCCGCGTGATCATCACGCCCGCGGCGACCGCGATCAGCAGCGACGGGATCTGCGACACCATCGCATCGCCGATCGACAGGATCGAAAAGCGGTTCGCCGCATCGCCGGCCGTCATGTCGTGATAGGCGACGCCGACCGCGATACCGGCCGTCATGTTGACGAGCGTGATGATGAGCCCGGCGATCGCGTCGCCCTTGACGAACTTCATCGCCCCGTCCATGCCGCCGTAGAGCTGGCTTTCGACCGCGAGCCGCGCGCGCTTGCGGCGTGCCTCGTCGGGCGTCAGCAGGTTCGCGCGCAAGTCCGCGTCGATGCTCATCTGCTTGCCGGGCAACGCGTCGAGCGTGAACCGCGCGCCGACTTCGGCCACCCGTTCCGAACCCTTCGCGATCACGATGAACTGAACGGTCGTGATGATCAGGAACACCACGAGGCCCACGACGAGGTTGCCGCCGACCACGAGCTCGCCGAAGCTTTCGATGATGTGTCCCGCGTCCGCGTGCAGCAGGATCGACTTGGTCGACGCGATGTTGAGCGACAACCGGTAGAGCGTCGTGAACAGCAGCACCGACGGAAACGCCGACAGCTGCGTGATCGACGGCACGTACAGCGTCACCATCAGCAGCACGACGCTGATGCAGATGTTGACCGACAGCAGCATGTCGATCACGACCGGCGGCAGCGGCAGGATCATCAGCGAAACGATGGCGGTGACGAGGGCCGCGATGCCGACTTCGCCGCTCGCGGGTAACTTCAGGTTCTTGAACATGTCGCGCTCCAGGGGCGAATCAACGGGGTTCGGCAGCGGGCGTGCCGGGGCCGACCGCTTCGACCCAGCGCAGGATCGCCGCGACGACTTCGAACAGTTCGGACGGAATCGGCCGGTGCTCGGCCACCTTGTAAAGCGCACGCGCGACGGGCGGGTTGGCGACGATCGGTATGCCGCGTTGCGTCGCCAGCGCACGAATCTCGAGCGCCGCGTCGTCGGCGCCCTTGGCCAGCACGACGGGCAACGGCGTTTCGCCGCGCACGTAACGCAGCGCGACCGCGTAATGCGTCGGATTGACGACCACCACGTTCGCGCGGCCGACCGCCCCCGCCACGCTTTCGCCGCCGCCGTTGACGAGTTCCTTCGCGCGCTTGCGCCGCTCGTGCTTGAGCTTCGGCTCGCCTTCGCGCTCCTTCAGTTCGCGCTTGACCTCGTCCTTCGACATGCGCTGCGCGCGCATCATCAGCCAGTGCTGGATCTTCCAGTCCACCACGCCGACCACGAGGAACAGCACGGCAGCCGCGAACAGCAGCTTCAGCAGCGCGTGCCACAGAATCTGCGAGAGCGCGGCCAGCGGCTCGGCCATCGCAGACGTGATCAACGGAAACAGCGACACGATCACGTGCCACAGCGCGGCGGCGATCACCCCGGCCTTGACGCTCATCTTCAGCAGGTCGATCAGTGCTCGCTTCGAGAAGATCTGCTTGAGCCCGGCCGCCGGCGACAGCCGGTCCATCTTCGGCATGACCGGGTCGAACGACACCTGCAGGCCCACCTGCGCACCGATCGACAGCGCGGCCGCGAGCGCCGCGGCCACGCTGATCACGCAGCACGCGATCGCGCCGTTGGCCAGTTCGTGCATCAGCACGGACCAGAGCGCCTGCATCGAGCGTTCGGACGCACAGAAATCGATCGCGCGCGAGATGTTCTGGTGGAGGGCGTCGAGCAGCGGATGCCAGCCGAACGTAAAGAGTGCGAGCGAGACGAGCACGAGCACCGCCGCGACGAGATCGACACTCTTCGCCACGGTGCCTTTCTTGCGCGCCTCCTTGAGCTTGCGTCGCGTGGGCTGTTCGGTTTTCTCGTCGCTCATGAACGCTCCGTTCGCGTCGTCATGCGTCGTCGCACGGTAGCGCGGCCGCCGCCCGGGAACACGCATGCAGGCGAAGGCGGCGCGGCCGGCCCGAAGCACGCGGCGTTCGGGCCGGCCGCGTGCCGCGTGCGCGATGCGGCCTTCGCGGCGCGGGAAATGCCTTCGCACGCGTGGCGTTGCCGCGGCGGCGGTTTGCTAACTTGGGAGCGTGGACGGCAACCGCGTCCCGACATTCCCGTTACCTGAAGGCGGACTCGAACATGGACGGCAAACCCGAATACATGCAGTGCAGCAACAGGCTCGTCAGTGCAATGCGCGAGATCGTGCGTCTTGCGCTGGTCGACAAGTTTCCGAATCCGCGCATGACGAGCGACGAAGCCGAACATCTGCTCGACGCGCTTCACGTGATGCGGCCCGCGCGGCCGGAGCTGATCCTGTACGACGGCTACGTGCACATCGTGCATCGCAACTGGATCGACGCGATCGCGGTGTTCGACGGGCTCGCGTCGCGCGGCGAATGTATGCCCGGCGCGCGGGCCATGCTCGTCTATTGCCTGGCGGCGAGCGGCAATGCCGACTGGCGCATCGTGGCCGGCAAGATGCGCGAGGACGAGGACAGCCTGACCGACGACGCGCGCGCGTTGCTCGATTCGGTCGAGTTGCGAGACGAACTCGAGCGCGCGAATCGCGATGCCCAGGCCACCGGCGTGTTCCACATGACCGACATGATGAAGCGCCTGCGCGACCGGCTCGGCATCAAGACGCCGACGTTGCACGATACGACCGGGCCGGATGCGAATGCCGACGGCGGCCAGCCGTCCGGCGCGGCGCCGACCGCGGAAGAAAGCCAGTACCTGCGTCTTTGAACGCGTCGCCCGCCTCTTCGAAAAAGGGACTCCAGATGAATCCGATTCCTCCCGTACCCGATTTTCAACTGGCGATCGCACGCGGCGGCGGTGCGGCCGGCCCGGCCGACGTGATCGACCCGGGCGTGCCGGCGTTGCCGGTCGTCGCGCCGCCGCACGAGGTCGCGAGCTTCGAGCAGATGATGACGAGCGGCGTCACGGCGCCGCCGAAGCCGCAGGGTTCCGAGGCCGGATCGCTCGCCACGCACCTCGTGCTCAGCGAGGACGAGGCGCTGCAGACCGTCTCCAACGACGCGCTCTACATGCTGCACAACGCGGGCGACATGTCGTTCAACCAGATCGCGGCGGCTTCCGTGCAGATGCAGATCGAGACGGCGAGCCTGCAGGTCGACATGTCGATGAAGATCAGCGTGGTCGAATCGTCGAAAGGCGCGCTGGAAACCCTGATGAAGAACCAATGATCATGAACGCCCGGATCAGGATCGTCGGCCGCGCGAGCATGCGCGTGTGCGTGATGTCGTGCGTCGCGCTGTGCATCGCGCTGGCCGGCTGCAAACAGGAACTCTATGGAAACCTCAGCGAGCAGGACTGCAACGAGATCGTCGCGGCGCTGCTGCAGGCGGGCATCGACGCGAAGAAGGAGAGCGCGGACGGCGGCAAGACGTGGAGCGCCAAGGTTGACGATGCGCACATCGTGCAGGCGATGAACGTATTGCGCGAGCACGGACTGCCGGCGCACAAGTACGACGATCTCGGCGATCTCTTCAAGAAGGACGGTCTCGTGTCGACGCCGACCGAGGAGCGCGTGCGTTTCATCTACGGCGTGTCGCAGGAGTTGTCGAAGACGCTGTCGCAGATCGACGGCGTGATGGTCGCGCGCGTGCATATCGTGCTGCCGGACAACGATCCGCTCGCGATGCACGTGAAGCCGTCGTCCGCGTCGGTGTTCATCAAGTACCTGCCGACGGCGAATCTCGCGACGATCGAGCCGCAGATCAAGAACCTCGTGGTCCACAGCGTCGAAGGGCTGTCGTACGACAAGGTCAGCCTGACGGCCGTCGCCGGCAGTCCGCTCGACGTGATGCCGCGCGCGCCGTCCGGCGGCGGGGTGTGGCGCACGATCGCGATCGTCGGGGGCGTACTCGCGGCGCTCGCGCTGCTCGTCGTCGCGGCGCTCAAGCGAGGCCGGCGCGCGCATGACGCCGACGCGCCCGACGCGCCGGGCGCGCCCGCTGGACATGCGGCGGACGGCCTGGCGGCGAAGCTGCCGGTGGGCCCGTTCCGAGGCAAGCCGGCCGCCGACGGCGCCGGGCGCTGACCGGCGCGCGGACGCGGCGGACGATCATGGATATCGACAAACACGGCAGCGTCGCCTTCGGGCTCGCACGGCGTCTCGTGCAGTACCAGGCGAACCGTATCGGGCTGCCCGACTGGATCGGGCCGGGCTGGTTTCCGGACGCGTGGCGCCGGGCGGCCGGCACGGGCGGCGCGCAGCTCACCCGGCTGCGGGCCGGCGCGCTGGAGGGTTGGCTCGCGCGGGAGGGGCTGCCGGTGCCGGCCTATCGGACGTTTCGCGGCGACGCCGGGCGGCTGGGCGCGCTGGCGCTGGACGATGCGCTCGCCGTGCTGTGCCTGCGCGCCCTTTACGGCCGGCGCGCCGAACTGCGTTACTGGGTCGACCGCGAGAGCCGCGACAAGGTCTGCGGCTGGCTCGGCCGGCATGGCGCCGCGGCGTTGCGCTGGTTGATGGCCGAGCCGCGCGTGCAACCGGTCGACCGCTGGATCCGCGACTTCGGCATGCATCCGCTCGATCATCTCGACGAGTACGCGTTGAGCTGGGAAGGTTTTTGCCTGTTCCGGGCGAGCGGCATGTGCGAACCCGACGCGCCGGCAGGATTGTTGCGCCTGGCATGGGCGCGCGATGCGGTGGCGCCGCCGTGGCTGCATGCGAATGACGCGGACGCGACGCGCGACGACAGCCGGCGCGTGCTGATGCGGCTCGACGATTTTTTTGCGGAGGAGGAAACGCGATGATCATCTGGCTCAGGCAACCGGGCACCGAACAGGCGGCACGCGCGTGCAACACGGGCGTCGGCGTGCACGCGGACGTCGTGCCGCGCGAAGCGCTGGCGTCGCTGGTGCAGCTCGACGCGGGCTATCTCGCGTTGCAGCGCCAGCACGCGGAAGTCCTCGCGCAAGCGGCGCGCGATGCCGACAGCATGCTCGCGGCGGCCCGCGCGGACGCGGACGCGCTGCGCGCCGAAGCCCGCGGCGAGTACGACACCGCGCAGCAGCGCGGTTACGACGCAGGCAGCCGCGATGCGCTTTCGCAGTGGTATGCGCGCACCGCGCAACTGCTCGAGCAGCGCTACGAACTGCAGATGTCGTTGAAGCAGCGCATCGCCGGGCTGGTGGTATCCGCGGTCGAGAAGATCGTCGCCAACGAACAGCCGGCGGCGCTGTTCGCCCGCGCCGGCGAGGTGGTCGAACGCATCATCGAAGGCAGCCGGACCCTGCAGGTTCGCGTGCATCCGGACGAGCACGACGCGGCCGTCGAGACCTTCTCGCGTGCGGTGGCGCAGTGGCGCGCGCGCGGCCAGCCGGTCCAGCTGACGGTTCATGCGGACCGCGCGCTCGACCCGGGCGCATGCGTGTGCGACACCGACATCGGTTCGGTCGACGCGAGCCTCAAGGTGCAGATCGACGCGGTCCGCATGGCGGCCGACGCCGCGCTGCGGCGCGATGCGAACGCGCCGGACGTGCCGGATACGCTCGCACCGGACGCGTTCGCCGAAGTCAGGACGCATGCGGCAGCGGCCGGGTTGCCGGAACCGCCGGAACAGGAACGGGAACCCGCAAGCGGCCCGCGCCCGGCCGAGGATGTCGGGGTGCCGGCATGAGCGACGTGTCGCGAGACGCCGCCGGCATCGATGCGCTGATCCGGCTGACCGACACGCTCGAACAGGAGTTCGACCGTGCGGCGCACCTGTCGACCCGCGGCAAGGTGATGGACGCGCTGGGCACGCTGATCCGCGTGAGCGGCATCGACGTCCGCTACGGCGAGCTGTGCGAACTCAGGACCGGGCAGGGCGAACTGATGCAATGCGCCGAGGTGGTCGGCTTCTCCCGCGACACGGCGCTGCTGTCGCCGTTCGGGCGCCTCGACGGCCTGTCGCGTGACACCCAGGTGGTCGCGCTGGGTCGGCCGCTCGCGATTCCGGTCGGTCCCGCGCTGTTCGGCCGCGTGGTCGACAGCATGGGCCGCCCGATCGACGGCCGCGGCCCGATCGACACGACGGAAACCGCCGCGCTCTACGCGGCGCCGCCGGACGCGATGAGCCGCCCGCTGCTCGAGCGTTCGCTCGATACCGGCGTGCGGGTCGTCGACGGGCTGATGACGCTCGGCGAAGGCCAGCGCGTCGGCATTTTCGCGCCGGCCGGCGTCGGCAAGAGCACGCTGATGGGCATGTTCGCGCGCGGCACGCGCTGCGACCTCAACGTGATCGCGCTGATCGGCGAGCGGGGCCGTGAAGTGCGCGAGTTCATCGAACAGATCCTCGGCCCGGAAGGCATCGCGCGGTCCATCGTGGTGTGCGCGACCTCCGACCGCTCGTCGATCGAGCGCGTGAAGGCGGCCTATTCGGCCACGGCCATCGCGGAATATTTTCGCGATCGCGGCAAGCGGGTGCTGCTGATGATGGATTCGCTGACGCGCTTTGCGCGCGCCCAGCGCGAGATCGGGCTGGCCGCGGGCGAGCCGCCCGCACGGCGCGGTTTTCCGCCGTCGATCTTCGCCGAGCTGCCGCGCCTGCTGGAACGCGCGGGGCTGTCGGAGCACGGCTCGATCACTGCGCTCTACACCGTGCTCGCCGAGGACGAATCGGGCAGCGATCCGGTGGCCGAGGAGGTGCGCGGCATTCTCGACGGGCACATGATCCTGTCGCGCGAGATTGCCGCACGCAACCAGTATCCGGCCATCGACGTGCTGGCGAGCCTGTCGCGCGTGATGCCGCAGGTGACGGACGACGCGCATCGCGACGCGGCCAGTCATGTACGCCGGCTGCTGGCCAAGCATCGGGACATCGAAACGCTGCTGCAACTCGGCGAGTACCGGGCGGGCGGCGATCCGGTCGCCGACGAAGCCGTGCGCAAGATCGAGGCCATCCGGCAATTCCTCTGTCAGCGCACCGACGAATTCAGCACGCGCGACGCGACACGCGACGCGCTGCGCGGCCTGCGTGCGTGAGCGCGGCCGCCGCTGCCAAAGGAGAAAGGCGACGACGATGAAAGACAGGCGCGTGATTGCATTCTCGACGATCCGGAGTCGCCTCACGCGTGCCCGGGCCGCGCTGCGCGACACGCTGACCGAGCAGCAGCGCGAACGCGACGAGGCCGATGCGCGGCTGGCCGAGCAGCAGCGCGTGCTCGCGCAAGCGGCGGCGGAGGTCGACCGGCGCACCGCGCGCATCGACCGTCTGCTCGACGGCCGCGGGCCGGTGCGGATCGACGAACTGCTCGACTGGGAGAAGCTGCTGGCCGACGCGCACGCACGGCGCGCGCGGGAACTCGACACGCTGGAGCGGTTGCGAGAAAGCGTGGCCGCGATCGAACAGGCGATCGGTACGACCCGTACCGCGATTCTCCGCCACGACGTGCGGATCGACCTGTGCAGCGCGCGGCTGGATCGCCTGGGCCGTCTCGCCGAGGCCCGCGCGGACGATCTGCAGGACGAGGAGAGCGAGGAAACGTTCGTCGCGCGTCGCCGTGCCGCGCCGGCCGCACACGGGCCGCGCCGGGGCGCCACGGAGCGCACGCGATGATCGATCCGTTCTCGACCGGTATTCCGCAGCTCGGGCGCGCGCTGCTGTCGTTCATGATCCTGGTCGCCGTCTGCGGCGTGCGTCTGCTCGTGCTGCTGACGATCTTTCCGCCCACGGGCGGCGAGCTGATCACGAAGCGCATCCGCAATGCGATGGTCGTGCTGTGGTCGATCTACGTCGCTTACGGGCAGCAGGCGTTGATGACGCAACTGCATGGCGGCTTCCTGCTGGCCGTCGTCGTCAAGGAGGCCATCATTGGGCTGGTGATCGCGTTCGTCGCGTCGCCGGTGTTCTGGGTCGCGGAAGCCGTCGGCACCTATATCGACGATCTCACCGGCTACAACAACGTGCAGATTACGAACCCGAGCCTCGGACAGCAGACGACGCTGACCTCCACGCTGCTGATGCAGTGCGCGACGGTCGCGTTCTGGACCCTCGGCGGCATGACGTTCCTGCTCGGCGCGGTGTTCCAGACCTACGTGTGGTGGCCGCTCGGCAGCCTGACGCCGGTGCCGCGCGCGTTCATCGAGGCGTTCGTGATGCAGCAGACGGATTCGCTGATGGTCACGATCGCGAAGCTCGCCGGGCCGGCGGTGCTGCTGTTGCTGCTCATCGACGTCGGGGTGGGGCTGCTGTCGCGGATTGCGTCGAAACTCGATCTCGTCTCGCTCGCGCAGCCCGTCAAGGGCGCGCTGGCCGTCCTGTTGCTCGCGCTGATGATCGGCATGTTCATCGGACAGGTGAAGGACCAGGTTGCGTTGCTGCATGTCGGCGACCAGTTGCGCGCGCTCGCGCTGCCGAGGTAAGGCCCGATTAGCGCCCGATGCGCCGCGCGGGACGACACGCGGCGCAAAGTACCCGTCGAGGAGACATCCCATGCCCGTCGCACCGAGTGTCAGACAGTTTCTCGAGCGTCGCGCGAGGCCCGGCGCGGTGTCGCTCGACCGCTTGCCGCTGGAAGAGGCGCGCCGCTATTTCGCGTACTACGTGCCGCTTGCCGACCTCGCGCCGCGCGGCGTCGACGGCATCGACGAATGCCTGATCGAGATGCGCGACGGCGCGCACATCGCCGCGCGCATCTACTATCCGCGTGCCGCGGACTGGAGCGCGCCGCAGCCGGCGTTGCTTTACTTTCATTCGGGCGGCTATGTCGTCGGCTCGCTCGAGACGGCCGACGCCGTCTGCCGGATGCTGGCAGCCGACGCACGGTGCGCGGTCGTGTCGGTGTCTTACCGGCTCGCGCCCGAGCACAAGTTTCCGTGTGCGGTGGACGACGCGCTGGATGCGCTGCGGTGGCTGCACCGCAAGGCGCTGACCTATGGTCTGGATGCGTCGAGGCTGGCCGTCGGCGGCGAAAGCTCGGGGGCCACGCTGGCGGCGGTGGTCGCCGTTCGGGCGCGCGAGATGGGCATTGCGCTGGCGATGCAGTTGCTGATCTATCCGGCGCTGTCGGCGTCGCTGGGCAGCGCGGCGCACCGGCGCTACGGCGAAGATCATTTCCTGACGCACGACGTGATCCGCTGGATTCATCGCAACTATCTGCGGGACACGGCCGATGCGGCGGACTGGCGCTTTGCGCCGCTCGACGGCGAGCGTCACGCGCCGGCCGATCTGCATGGCGTCGCCCCGGCGTGGCTGGTTTCCGCCGAATACGACCCGTTGCGCGACGAGCATGCCGGCTATGCCGACAAGTTGCGCCGCGCGGGAAATCGCGTGGAGGCGCGGTGCTACCGGGGAATGATCCACGGATTTTTTTCGATGGGGCGCGTGATTCCCGAAGCCGCGCACGCACACCGAGAGGCCGCTGCTGCGCTGCGGGAAGCGCTGGGCAGCACGGATTGAACGCGTGGATGGCATACGCGCCGGTTCTGTCGCGATAAGGACGAAGGTCGACAGACGTCCCTGGGATCCCCAGGATTCCTTAGAACGCCAACGAATAGAGTTGCTCTGCAGCTGTCTGATTCTTGCGAGTCGACTTCATTTGCCCTTTTCGGATCATATGCATTACTTCGATGCCGCCGAGCACTATCCTCGCACATCGAAAATTCTTGAAGCCCATCATCGGGCGAGTTCGGCGTTTGATCGCTCGGTGGTCCTGCTCGACGATGTTGTGCAGGTACTTACTTTGACGAACCTTGATCGGCTCCTCGCGTTCGGCGTTGATGTCTTTCAAGGCGGCCAGATTCGCGCCGCGCTTGTCGATCGTCTTCTTTTGAACACGTTCTAGATTCGACGTTACGCGACGAACCGGATCGCGCTGTTCTCGATGGCAGCCTGGTTGCCGTATTGCCAAGTGATGTTGCGGTGTTCATGTCCGATCGGCAGACCCGAGTAGATCGGCAGGCCGAAGCCGCCCAGCACGTCGACAAGCATCTGCTCGAGCGTGAAATCCGCGCCGTCCGGGATCGGGCAGCGCGTGAATTGCCCGAGCACGAACGCGCGGGCCCCGTCGAACGCGCCGCTCAGACGCAGTTGCGTCAGGCTGCGGTCGAGCCGGTAGCCGAATTCCGTCACGTCCTCCAGCAGTACGATCGCGTCGCGTGAGCGAAGCGACCAGCGTGTACCCGCGACGCTCGCGAGCACCGTCACGTTGCCGCCGCACAGACGTCCCCGCACCGCACCAGGGGCGCCGGACAAATGCCGCAGGCTCAGCGGGGCGCGTTTGCCACCGGTCAGCACGGCGCGCATGTCGGCACGCGTCGCGTCGTCGACCTTGGTCGCCAGGCTGTGGAATGTCGGACCATGCAACAAGCGCACGCCGGGTCGGTCCGCAAGCGCGCAGAATAGCGACGTCGCGTCGGAAAAACCGACGATCGTCTTCGGCGTCGCGATCTCGTCGGGCAGGTGCTCGAGCAGATGCGCGCAACCGAATCCCCCTCGCGCGAGCCAGACGATATCGATTGACGGATCCATCAAGGCGTGCCGCAGATCGTCCGCGCGCTCCTCGGCGGTACCGGCGAAATAGCGGTACCGGCTGCCGAGATGTGCGCTCGTCGTGACCTTGAAGCCCCAGCTTTCGACGAGCGCGATGCCGCGCTCGATTCCTTGCGGATCAGGCACACCTGCGGGCGCGACGACGCCCACTGTCTTGCGTCTTGATTCCATTGAATGGATGCTGAGAGGATAAGAACCCGCTGAATATACCTGATACCACTCGCGAGCCGCTCACACTTGCGAGGCGACATTGAACGCGGGGAGATGCCATTCTCCGTCGTCCGCGAATCCGATTCGCTTCCAGCGCCGCTTGAGAATCACAGTCGATGCAAAATCGCCGACCGATCGATGCGGATCCCATTCGATCGACGAACCAAGCAGCACGTCGAGCGGATGCACCTCGGAGCCGTCCGCGTTGCGGGCCCTTCCCAGCGTCAACGCGTCGGTCGGTACCGCAGCGATTGCATCGCTGTCGAATCCGCGAAACGACGACAGCACACGCTTCATCTGCGTCAGATACTGAACCTGGTTGAAGCTGCCGAAGCACTGAAACTGGTTTGCGAACGCGATCGATGCGAATACCGGGAACAAGCCCGGGCACAGAACTCGCGCGCGCAGCGCCGCCACGAGTGACGCCGGCTCCCAGTCGAGAGCGAAGCCGCGCCCGGTCAGGCGAGTGCCGTCGATGCGCAGTTGTTCGCAACGATCGCCGTCCGGCCCTGCGTAGCTGACCAGGAAACGTGCGGCAATGCCGCCCTAAGCAGCGTGTTCAATCGCGATTCAGCGATTGACGCAACAGGACGCGGATGGCGAGCCGTTGCTGCAGTCGACGGCGGTTTGTCACAACCTGGTGAGGATGTGGGCGGATGTCCGGGGCCGCTGTCGCCGGACGAAATCCCGAGACTGGAATCCACCAGGATCAGACGCAATTCCACCGGGCGCGTCATGGAGCGGGGCAGAATAGGGCGAGTGTCGCGCATGCCGGCCGTTGTCGGCCGCGCGCCGATTCATCAAAACCCGTCAAGTCTCCACAGCGTTTCCGATGCCCAACATCTTGCGTCCCATCCGGTCAGCCTCCCGAACGACGGCCGGCGTTGCATTCGTCGTCAGCCTGCTATCCGGCTGTGCTGCGCTGTCTTCATCTGCGCCGGTCGACCCTCAGCAGCAGTTCGTTGCGGAGCAGCGAAATGCGAACATGCGGTACATCGACAGCCTCGCGGCGTACAAGCCCGTTTTCCAGAATCCCGGCAACTATAGTCGAGCGCAAGTGCTGGAAAAGTACGACGCGCTTCTCTATCAATACTCGGTCGCCGCGGTGAGCTGGGTTCGCGCAATCTATCCTGCCGCCCGGCAGACGCTGCCGCCATCCCTGCAACCGTTGCCCGCGCCGTCCGGGCCGCTCAGCGTGGCGGACGTGAACCGACGCTACGAACACGCGCTCGGCATGAACGCCGGCATGTGGGAGATCAGCATGGCCGCGGATTTCGGCAAGCCGTCAAAACTAGCGGTGCCGAGATATGACGGGCCGCTGCTTTTCATGCCGTTCGCGCCGCCTTTGCCGCCATTGCAGGATGTTCGCGATCCGCAGTTCGCGCGGCTGGTGACCCTGACGAAGAAGGTGGACGACGCGCAGAAGGCGGACCTGGCTCGACAGAACGCGGCGACCGCGAAACAGATGGCGGAGAACGCCGCGATGCACGCGGCAAACCATCCCCCGGGACCGAATCCGCTGGACTCGATCAATCCGCGGACCGGCTTGCCGTATCCGTCACCGCAACAAGACACGCAGCGCTGGTGCACGATGATGGGTAATGGTGTGGGCGGTCGGGTTCCGTGCTGAGGCAGGGCGCTCGACGGGGGACGATCTCTCGATAACGGTTACGTCGTATCGAAGGCGGGTGCCTGAGTGGGCAGCGCGCTCGCATTTGTTT
Source organism: Burkholderia sp. BCC0397 (assembly GCF_902832865.1). Taxonomy (NCBI): domain Bacteria; kingdom Pseudomonadati; phylum Pseudomonadota; class Betaproteobacteria; order Burkholderiales; family Burkholderiaceae; genus Burkholderia; species Burkholderia sp. BCC0397. The sequence continues at coordinate 249,568 of NZ_CADFDL010000006.1, forward strand.
TGGCGGTTTCTGCACAGCAATGCCCGGCAAATTCCCGAAGCACCCAGTCTCGCAATATTTCGGTTGCCTGTCTCGTCGCGGAGCGAGGGCTATAAACGAGATCGTACTGGAAGCTATCCAGCGCCAGGTCGAACGGCTGTACCAAGGTGCCGTTGGCCAATTCGTCGGAGACCAGGGCCAGGCTTATCAGGCCGATTCCCTGTCCGGCAAGGGTCGCCTGCATCGCATGGACTTCGTCGTTGAACCGGAGGCCTTCGTTCGGATCGGTGCCGCGTATTTGGGCTGCTTCCAGCCAGCGCGCCCATGTAATCGCTCGTTGATCGTCGCGAACGGCGGGACCCCAATCGAAGTGAATCAGCGTCGCGCGCTGCAGGTCTTTCTCGTGTGCGATCGACAAATGCGGACGACACACCGGGGTAAAACGGTCCCTGAAAAGCGGTTCCGACATGAGCCCGGGATAGTAGCCCGAACCGTAACGGATCGATGCATGCGCGGACTGGTCGAGGTCCACGATGGCATTGGTGGCATCGAGCCGCAGGGTCCAATCGGGATACGCGGCACGAAATCCGCCTGCTCGAGCGGCGAGGCATTTTGCGGTGAATGCCACCGTGGACGTGAGCGTTGCGACCTTGGTTTCGTCGACGTTTCGCGCTGCCTCGATTGCGCGCTCGAAGCTGTCGAAGCCGTCACGAAGCGCCGGGAACAGCGCCTTGCCGTTTTCCGTCAAGCGGACTCCGCGTGTCTGGCGCTCGAACAGTTTGACGTCGAGCCATTCCTCGAGTTGACGTATCTGGTGGCTGATGGCGGTAGGGGTGACATTGAGTTCTTCAGCCGCCGCTTTGAAGCCGGCGCGCCGCGCCGCGGCTTCGAATGCACGTAGCGCGCTCAACGGAGGCAGTTTGCGCATGGATTAGAAAAGCTCATCTGTAAGGTGAGAATTGACCATTTGTTGCGCTCGAAAGCTCCCCCGATACTCCGATCCTTGACAATCACCCGGAACTCGACGGAGAGCCTTCCATGAAAATCGAACAGGTGCACACGAATCCCGATCCCTATGCGCCGTTTGCATTATCTCAAGCAATTCGGGCGGGCGGTTTCGTCTTCGTTTCAGGGCAGCCGGCCATCGGTGATGACGGTGAAATCGAAGGGCCCGGCGACTTCGATCGTCAGGCCCGACGCGCGTTCGGCAACCTGGAACGTGCGTTGAAAGCGGCCGGTTCGGGAATGAATCAAGTCGTCAAGACGACGATCTTCCTGAAGTCGATGTCGTACCTCGACAGAATGGTCGACGTGCGTCGCGAATGGTTTTCCGCACCGTATCCGGCGGAAAGTCTTGTCGAAGTCTCGGCCCTGTATTCGCCGGACGCGCTGATCGAGGTGGAAGCGATCGCGGTCGTATCGGATGCGGCGTCGTAGAAGCGTTGGCCGTGCGCTGAGGCGTCGTCGGCGCCGGAAAACCGGCGGCCGGTCAGCTTACCGAGGTCCAAGGGGGCCCTTGGATTTCCGTGCAATTTTCCGGTTAGATCCACCTCAGCTTGGCGGCGTCTTTCGCTTGGGCCCCAATTTAATAATAAACGTAATCAATGACTTGCTGACTATACGATACAGTGGGGCCAGCGGTACCCGAACTTGCAGAGTCCGTGATGATGTGGGCCGTCTGGTTGTGGTTGGCGAAGTTCTGATGAAACGACAAGGCGGTGCTACGGAGATCGGTGCGATTGCCGCAGCGGCCAGCCTTGCTCGGATCGTCAGCACTCGATCGCCACGGCGTTTGTCGACTGACTGAGCCTGATCTCGCCCAGGTAGGCGCTGTCGCCCAATTCGCACTCGCGCCAGGCGTTGCCGAGTGCATGTCGGATGTTGACTCTGTAGGGGCCGCTGCCCTTGGCCAGGCCGTCGAACCGGAAATCGCCGAAGCCGTCCGAGACGGTTTCGGCGACCTGCTGATTACCGACGTACAAGGCGACGGCCGCATCCGTGACACACTCGACTCCGTCTCCTGCCTGGACACTGACACTTCCGCCGACGAAGCACGTTTCCCAGCGCTCAAGGCCGGCATACCACACGCGGGGCTTCGTGCTCAGGTTGGGTCGCAATACCTTGAGTCCTTCGCGTCGGGCCTTCTCGGCCATCGCTGCGTCATCGAGCTTGACCGTCTCGAAGACATCGGTGGGGCACGACTGCTGACAACGCGGGCGGGGCCAACCCTGGTCGAGCAAATGCGCATCGAAGATCCAGATCTGGGGCAGTTGCAGCGCTTCGTTCCAGACGATCGCCTTGTAAGGACAGGCCTTGACGATGTCCTTTCGGCCTCGCGCCTTGTCCGGATCGATGATGACGATGCCGTCGGCACGCTTGCGAATGGCGCTGCCGCCCACGCGCATGCAGGGTGCGTCGTCGCAGTGGTTGCACATGACCGGCAGATAAGTGGTCTCGACCATATGCGAAGCGCCCTGGACACGACGCAGGATGCGGATGGGGCTCTCGGCGTCGGCCGCGGCGGGTGCGGCGTAACCGGGGAAGTCGTTGCCGACGTGCTCGTCCCGCGCTGCGATCACGCAGTTCTGGCAGTTCTCGCAACGCCCGACTTTGATAATCAGGTTCCACTTGCTCATTTGAAATTCCTCACGCTGCGCGACCGAGCATGAACGCCTCGGCACCGCGCCATTTCTCGACCTGCACCAGGCAGGAATTCGGGCTCATGCTGCTGGTGCCGGAGGTCTGCGGCCGGTCCGGGGTCAGCATGTTCATGCAACCGCCAATCTCGACTTGCTCGCCGTCGATTTCGATCAGCTGAAATTCAGCGCTAGCTTCGTAGGATTTCACTACGCCAGCGTTCACCAGCGGCGAGACATCGGCCGCGCAGATCACGGCGCCGCGTTCGTTGTGCACTTTGACGAGATCGCGATGGGCAATGCGTCGAATGGCGGCGTCAGCCGGATTGAGCCTCAGCAGCCAGAACCGGTGCCCCGCGATCAGGGCACGATGATCCTCGACGCTGTTCACCGCGGAATTCTTGCCGTCGCAATGGGTATGAAAGCTGTAGCGGCTGTGGGTGGCGATCAACTGCAGCGGGTAGCGCTGAGCCAGGTCCGAGCGCAGGCCCTCCCAGGAGGGGATATATCGGTTGAGCGGTGGCCGCTCGGGGTTGTCCGCAGTGTGCCGCTTCAGCAACTCGGGCACGAACTCCAGCTTGCCGCTCGGCGTCTGCAGGCCCTCGCCGAACTTTTCCGAGAACTGCGAGGGCAGCGGATGGGGTTCGGGCAGATCCTTCTTCCTGCCGTCCGCGTACCAACGCATGTCCACGGGATGCCGCAGCTCGGGCTTTTCTGGCGGCACGACGAAGTAGCCCTTGCGGCAGAATTCGCGCCACGAAATGTGATCGGGCAGATCCGACGAGTCGAAGACGCGCTTGACCCAGTCAAGATCGCCACAGCCTTCGGTGAACACGCCACCCAGGCCCAACCGGGTCAGGATGGCGGTGAAAATGTCGTAGTCGGAGCGGGACTCGCCCAAAGGCTCGATGCACTTGTGCTGCAGCGTCAGCATGCGATGGTTGACCGTGCCATACCCATGGTGGGCGTAGCCACCCGAATTCGCCCATTCCCCAATGTCCCAACGCTCCAGCGAAGTGCATGCGGGCAGGATGATGTCGGCGAACTGGGCCTCGCCCTCCATCCAGATTGACTGATTGACGACGAACTCGATGCTCGAGTGCCGGTAGGCCTCCGTCCAGCGTCCGGAATTCGTCACGGTACTGAACGCGGATCCGCCGTAGCGATAGATCATGTGGATCGGCGAATAGCCGGGCATCGGGTAGGTGAACGGCGCAAACTGGGCTTCCTGGGACATGCCGTCCCAGAGATAGCCGGTGGCGTGGCCGTTGAGAATCGCATCGGGCATCTGCTGTCGCGGCACCATCTGCTTGACCGGATTCATGGTCAGAATGTGTGGCATGCGCTGATAGTTGTCCACCGCATTGGCCGTCCACGCCAGGTCGCCCGAAATGCCGCCGTCCGCGTAGCCCGGGAAGTAGAACTGGAGATCGTGCGGGACGCCGATTTCGAGACAGCCGAAATTCACGCCCGGCTTGCCCCAGCCCTGCATGGCCATCATCATGATCATGCAGCGCGCCCATTGCGCGCCGGTCGCCCCGCGGCCCGCGCCGCCGAATCCCGCGCCGGTCATCCCGACGGCGAGATGAACCTTTTTCTTTCCCCATAGGCGCGCCAGTGCGCGGACGTCCTTGGCCGGCACGCCGGTCTCGCTCTCCTGCCACTCGGGAGTCTTGGGCGTACCGTCGGTTTCACCCAGAAGATAGGCCTTCCAGTCGTCGAATCCGGTCGTGCGCGTCGCGACGTAGTCCTTGTCGTACAAGTTCTCCACGGTCCATACGTACATGATGGCGGCAGCGAGGGCGGCATCGGTTTGCGGCCGGATCGGAATCCAGCGGCCGCCCAGCAGCTGGGCGGTGGGATTGCAGTGCGGGTCGATGTGAACAAACTCGATGCCAAGCTCCTTGGCCCACAGGCGGCGTGGCGTTCCCTCGAATCCTGCGTAGGCTCCGTTGGTGCTTTCGGGGTCGCAGGACCAGAAGACGATCATGTCGGCTTCCTTGAGACCATCCTCCAGGCCGCCATAGCCGGCGGGCACGCCGACGCGCATCGAGTTGCCGAAATGATGCATGGCGCCCCAGTACCAGCCTTCCCAGCTGTCCGGATTCGCGGCGACACGGGTGAAGCCGATCAGGTTGGCGAAGCGCGTCAGCGCGCTGAGGTAGTAGCCCACGTTGCCCCATTGGTGGTGGGACGACATCGGGAAAGTGATGGAGCCGGGACCGTGAACGCGCTTCTGCCGGTTGATCTCCTTGGCGACGATGTCCAGGGCTTCATCCCAGCTGATACGCACATAGCCGGACTTGCCGCGGTTCTGCGGATTGCGCTCGCCGTCGGGGTCGAAGTCGACGCGCTTCATCGGGTGAAGGATCCGCTTGTCGGAGTAGACCAGCGACTTGAGCGTCAACGCGTGGGGGGCGACCAATCCCCGCCGTGGCGGGCTGAAGCGGCGCCCACGTGCCTCGATCACCCAACTTGGCGCATCCGTATCATCCAGGTCGATGGGGGTCACGCGGACGATGCGGCCATCCTTGACGTAGACGAACAGGGGCCCGCCATTGGTACAGGTGGTGTAGCGTCGGGTGCCGTCGCGCATGGGCGTGCCCATCGGCAGGCCGACGGTGCGCATCATGCTCAGGGTTTGCATGAGCCAGACCAACAGGTCGTCCTCGCCCTCGGTGACCACCTTGAAGTTCTTGGCGGCGTGGACGATTTCGCCCTGGTCCGGGCTGGGGGAAAGGAACTTCAGGGCGGTGGCGACATCCTTGAAGGCCATGCGCACGTCGGGCCGCGGATGCTTGCCGGCGCGCGACCGAATACGGCCATTCTTGAACTCGATGGCGCGACCGATGCTTTGATCCATGAGCCCGATCCACGCGACGAGATTGCGCTCCTTGAGGCGATCACGATAAGCGGGGAAGCGGCGTGCCGTCAGGTCCAGAACCTTGGGCAAGGCAAAGAGAATGGTCTTGAGAGACTGTCGTTTCATCGTTCGATCCAGTGTGTTGCGTTGATGCGGGGCGCTGGCATCCGGGCGCACCCGCTAGAACGTATAGGCGGCGTTCAAGAAAACGCTAACGGGATGGAGCCGGAGCGTCGATCTGGAAACGATCTGCGTTCCAGTGGCGGTCTGTCCGTATAACGTGAGGCGGGTCTTCACCGGCATGTAGTTGACGGAGGTGCCGACAGACCAGTGTTGTGTAATCGCGTAACTTGCCCCCAGCTCGAATACGGGGTTCCACGATGAGCTGAGGGTCGCGTGCACCGAGCCGCCCGGCCCGAAGCTATCGGAGACAAACTGGCGGTTGGTCGCTCGAACCTGAGTGAACCACGTATAGTTCACGCCAAGTCCTGCGTATGGACGGAATTTCGATGCGGCTGAAAACAGGTGATATCGAAGTTCGAGGGCGGGCGGCATCGGCCTGGTCGTGCCGAGGGTGCCGTACTTCTGTAACGTCCCATCGCCAATCAGATTGACTTTCAGTGGCAGTCCGAAAAGCATGGCGACACCCACGTTGTCGGTGACGTAGTACTCGGTGGTGATGCCCATCGTATCCGTCGAGCTGGCATGCGCCCCGGTACCGGCCAGTTGCTGATTCACCGTTACGCCGCCAACACTTTGCACGGTCAGCGGTGTTGCGTCGCCCTGTGGCGAGATGTGTAGCCATCCCACCGATGTGGTGATGCTTCCGGCCGTCTGTGCACATGCACTATCGGCAAGTGCAGCCGAGCAGATACAAACCGCCACGCCTGCGAAACGCATCGTTCGCGTGAAATTCATCTTTTGTCTCCTCTGTCTCGATCCGATTCACGAGTAAAAACTAATTTGGATACCTTATTGAGTGCGGCGAGCCGATTTCAAAGTTTTTGTTTTCCCGGCTAGCCGTGCTCCTCCATCGCCGCGGTTCCGTCGTTGTCAGTCAGGTAACCGTATCGACCTCGCGCCGATCGAAATCGAGAATGCAAACGGAAAACGCCCGAGCACGAAGCGCGCCGCAGTCTCGAGCCCGGGATCGCTCAGCTCGACCAGGATCGACATTCCGCCCGAATCATTGGTCGTGACGTTGACTGATGCTCCGGGGGCTCCACCCTGGTCCAATGCCGCGCGGAGCGCGTCAACCGTCTCGCGGCGCTTGAGTTCCGGTTTGAATATCTTGCCGACGCCCGTGAGCGGGATCGCTGCGACGATTCGAACATGCTTGGGCAGGGCGGCGCGTTCGGCGATCTCCTGCTGCATGAACACTTCCAGATCGCGCTCGGTAGCGGTCATACCGGGCTTGAGCTGAACATACGCGACCGGCAACTCGCCGGCATATGCATCGGGACGCCCGATTGCCGCGGCAATCTGGACCGCCGGATGTCGATGCAGCGGTTCCTCGATCGTTGCCGGGTCGATATTGTGTCCACCGCGGATGATCAAATCCTTCCTGCGGCCGGTCAGCCAAAAGTAACCGTTGACGTCGCAGCGGCCGAGGTCGCCGGTGTTGAGCCAGCGCTTGCCGTCGCCGAGATCGAGCCACAGGGCCTCGTTCTGATCGGCACGCGTGTAGCCGGTGAAAACGTTCGGCCCGGAGATGACGAGCAGCCCCGCCTCGTCAGCTGCGCAATCGCGCAGATACCGTCCCGCGTTGTCCACGACGACTGCTTTCATCGCCTGGAAAGGGATGCGTAGCCCGATCGATCCCAGCCGGCGTTCGCCGGCCGTCGGGTTGACGCTGCTCACGCAGGTTCCTTCGGTCAGGCCGTAGCCTTCGAGAATCCGGATGCCCGTCTTTTCCTGGAAGGCCCTGAAGACGCCGACCGGCATCGGCGCGGCGCCGCACAGGCCGTATTCGAGCGAGTCGATAACATGATCGTTGGCCGGAATATCGAGCAGCGAAGCATAAAGTGTCGGGACGCCACTGAAGAAATTGATGTGATGATGCTCGACGATTTCCCAGAAACGTTTGACGACACCGTCGCCCCGATAACCCTGCGGTGTGCCGAGCACGACATGGGCGCCGCGCGAGAAAGGCAGAAGGCCGGTCACCATCGCGGCATTGACGTGAAAGAGCGGCAATCCGCAGAAAGTCGTTTTGCCGGGGCCGATGCTGTCGCCGAAGAACCGCCCGGCGCTCCATGCATTCGCCACTTCGTTGCCATGGCTGCGCATCGCGATTTTCGGCAACCCGGTGGTTCCCCCGGTACAGAAGAAGGAGGACATGTCGCCGGGTTGAAAGCGGCGCACATTGTCTAGCGCCGTACCGGATTCCCTTGCGATTGCCGTACCGAAGTCGTGGATCTGGATGTGCGCAGGCACCGCGCTGCGCAAACCGCCATCGCCGTACGGCTTCGCACCGGCGTCGTGCTGGAGCGTGCGGGCCGCCGACTGCGCCGTGCCCGGCACGCGATCGGCCAGATCGACCAGCACGAGATGCCGCAGCGGCTCGACCTGGTGAAGGAGATCCGCTACTTTTTGCCAGAGATCGGCCCCGGGAAATGGCGCGAGCGTCACGAGTACGCTGGCGCCGGACGCCTTGAGCAGATTGCCTATCGCTTCGCCTTCGAGCAGCGGATTGATGGCACATACGATGCCGGCCGCCTGCCCGCCCCAGATCACGAAGTGTGTTTCGGGAAGATTGGGCAGGACGTAAGCGATCACCGAATGCGAACTCACGCCGAGATGCGTGAACATGTTGGCCGTGCGGGTGATGTCATGGACCAGCTCGCGATAGGTCCAGCGCTCGACGTCGCGGTGCCCGTCGGCGGTCAGAAAAAAGGAGAGCGCGGGGGCGGACGGATCGAGGGCCGCACCGGCGCAGATCATCTCGTACGTGCTGGCCGGGAGGTCCGGCGGAAGGCCCTGTGCTTCGATCGCCAGCACGTCGTCCTGGGTTGCGATGCCGTTCATGCTGCTTCGTCCACGATCTCGTTACGTTGCACGCCCAGATCGATCGTTCCGTCGCGGCTCGCGATCCGGGCTTCGACGATGTCTCCGGCCTTCAGATACTGCGCTCGCCCCGCCTGCACCTTCATGAACATCTTCCACTTCACGGATTCGGGAAAAAGCGCGACGGCCCGCTGCTTGAGCGGCGACGGAATGCTGAGTGCGCAGCCGGCCGGCGTGCCGGTCGCGAGCAGGTCGCCGGCGCGTAGGTCGTGCACGCTCGACAACTCGGTCAACGTTTCCGCCGGACCATAGACGAGGTTCGCTGTCGAGTCTCGCTGACGCACCGCGCCGTTGACGGTCAATGTCAGGTCGAGCGACTTCAGCTTCGGGAAGTCGCGCCGCTCGAGCAGGCACAGATAGGGGCCGACCGGGCCAAACGTCCGGAAGCTCTTGCCCTTGTAGAACTGCATCTGCGGGATCTGGACATCGCGCGCGGAATAATCGTTGACGATCACGGTGCCGGCGACATAGTCGGACAGGTTCGCGTCCGTGATCTGCTGGTGAGACGTGATGTCGCGCTTGAGGATGAGGCCGAGTTCGATTTCGTAGTCGAGAAACCGGACGTGCCGCGGTTTCACGACCTGTGAGTCGGCGGCGACGATGCAACTCGTCGCCTTCGTGAAGATCATGTTGAACTTTTTCGCGTCCGGATCCATGCCCGATTCGATCATGTGCCGACGATAATTCGCGCCCTGGCAAACGAATTGCTGGTTGGCTGTCACCGGGGGCAGCCACTCCACGTCCGACTCCGGAATCGTCGCTCCATCGAGCGTGACGAGTCGTTCAACCGGATTTGCCGCGAGAAAGTGCGCGGTTGTCTCGAAGTCGCCGGGAATCGGCGTGACGGCACCGTTGGCGACCACCCCCCATTGGGCGCGGCCGTTATGCCGGAAGTGCAGGACAAGCAGTGACATGAATGGGTCTCTCGTGAGTCGAATAGGCGGTTGGGAATCAGGCGAACAGCTTCGCCAGGGTCAGCAGCTTGCTCAGCGTCAGATCGGGACTGCGGCGCAGGTTGCGAAACAGCGCCGCGAGGCTCGACGGCGTGAACCGGGGCTTCGTGAAGCTGCGCGGCATCGTCGGGCCCCACTGGGCCATCGCTTCGCGGCTGACCGCGTGCACGCCCGTCGGCTCATCGGCCGTGAACAGGTCGCCGTCGCAATAGTGTTCGTGCTTGTCGCCCCACGGGTCCTGCCAGTAGTCGAAGATCTGGCTGCCCAGAATGTGCCGGCCGATGCCCCACGCGTGCGTCCACCCGTTATCGCGGAGCATGCGCTGGCCCATGCCGACGGCATCGGCGTCGACCAGTTCGTACGCGCTATGGCTATAAGTCGGCACGAACCCTTGGGCGAGCGCGAGCGTATGGTGATCGGCCGGCCTGTCGCCGAGATCGAGCCGCATGAACGCAACCGCAGGGGAGCCGTCCGGCAGCACCTGGACATCGCTGGGGATGAACCCGAAATGCTGCGTGTACCACGCGCAGGTTTCCTGGTAATCGGCGAGCTCGAGCACGACGTGCCCGACCCGAATGACCTCGGGCGCGCTCACCGGCGGCCGCTGCGTCTCGTTGATCCGCACGGGCGTGTCGATCGAGTTGAACGAGAGCGGAGCGCGATGCGGCAACGTGCGGGCCAGTGCCTGGCCCGCAATCGCGTCGACCCGAAAACCCGACGGATCGGTGAGCCGCACCCGGTAGCCGCCACCGGGCCAATCCGATGCCTCGACCTTCGACGCGCCCGGGACTTCGGCGAGCGCCTCCAGATCGGCTCGGCTGTCGACCCGCAATCCGAAGCCGACGAAGCGGGCCTTCGGCGCCTGGCGAACCACATAACAGAAGTGTGCGGTGCCCGTTCCGCGCAGCAGCACTTGGGTGTCATCCCGCAGTACGGTTCGAAGACCGAAGTCGTTGAGAAAGTGCTCCGCCTCGCCGATGTCGGGACGATCGAAGATCAGATAGGCGAGCGCCGATGCCTTCGTCGTGGGGTGAGGGTGGCGAGCCGGCTGGGTGGTGGTCAGTTTCATGGCGGATGACGCTCAGGCAGATCGAATGGCAATCGCGACGACAGGCGCCGTCGCATCGAGGGGCTTGCCGCGCAACGGCAGGCATGCAATCGAATCGCGGCACGACGTGACTGGCCGGCCCGTGAATATTGCGAAGTCGGTCGTCGATTTCGCATGGAGGCGATGCTGCTCGTCACAGGTGCCGGGAGTCCGCAGCGCTTCGTCGCCGAGTGCGATCGCGCGTGGGGCGACGCGTATCTCGGCAGCCTCGTCGACGATCAAGACGTCGACTTCGTGACGTGTCCGCCGATTGGCCACTGTGGCGCCGACTGCCTCGAATCCTGCAATCAGTATGCCGAGCGCCAAAGGCAGCGCACGCTCCGCCGACGAGCGCGAGTTGTTGTTAATGGACGCGCGGGCGCCCGTGTGCAGTTGTGTCTCCACCGTATCTCCATTCGTCGTTCGATCGGTTCTTGAGGGTTTGTTAGTCACCTTGGTGACATTAAAGTCATAGATGATAATTTTGTCAATGTAGACATTTGAATCTATACTCGGGTACAAACAAGCATCGGAAACGTCATGACGAATACACCGAGTCGCCGGACATCAAAACGCTCCGCTCCGGAAGCATCCAGTCCAGCGGTCGCCGAAGAGCGTGAGCCACGCGGCGCGCGCCGCAAGCGAGAAACCCGTGCCCGCCTGTTGGACGCCGCGCTTGGACTGATGGCGGAGAAGGGCATGGAAGGCGTCGCCATCAATGAAATCACCGAGGCCGCCGACGTCGGCTTTGGCTCGTTCTACAACCACTTCGAATCGAAGGAGGCGATCTACGCGACCCTCGTGGAATCGGTATTCGAGGAGTTCGCGGATTCGCTCGATCGCGTGGCCAGCGGCTTGTCCGACCCGGCGGAAATCATTTCCGTCTCGGTGCGACATACGCTGATGCGCGCGCGGCGCGAGCCGGTGTGGGGACACTTCCTGATACGCGAGGGCTTTTCGGCGCGCGTCCTGACGCTTGGCCTGGGTCAACGCCTGCTGCGGGACATCGAGCGCGGTATCGCCGAGAAGCGCTTCGTGGTCGCCGACCCATTCATCGGCTTCCTTTCAGTTGGCGGTACAGTGCTGACCGCAATTGCCGCCGAGCTCAACTTCGTTGCTCCGGGTGCGCCGGCGGCCGGTGTTCTCAAGGAACTCGGCTTCAGCGGAGAGCATTTTCCGGAACGCACCGCGGCGACGCTCCTATGTACCCTGGGGCTCAAGCGCACGGAAGCCGAGAAGATCGCAAGCCGGCCGCTGCCGGTCGTGGAAGCGGCCGAGACCGCACAGTGACGCAACTGGGTGCGCAGGCGCCGGCCAAGCCATCCAGAGTGCTCGAGCGGTACCCGTCAGCTGACTGGATCGATTAGCCTGTCGGGCACCGTCCAGCCGGCGCGTGTCGAAGACGGACAGCAGGGCATGCGCATCGCGGCGTACTACGTCGGCTCGTCGCGCCGTGCGCCAGTACGCAACAACGCGACGCCGAGCACCGCCGCCAGTTCGGCCGACGATGACATGTGGTCAGAGGGGCCCGCCGCGCCGTTTGCCGCGTTCGGTGGCGCGGCCAGTTGGGTGTGCATGCTGTCGATGATCTGCCGGAATCCGGCATCGCGCAGGGCGTACAGATACACCTCGACCCACAGCGGGAAACATTCCCAGCCGGCGGCGACGTCCGCGGCGTCGGTGACGGTGCAGCAACCGTCGCCCTTCGGCGCCGCCAGCCGAAGCCTCTTGATCAGTCGATCATGGTCACGGCGAAGGATCTCGATCAACGGTTCACGCTTGTGTTCGAAGTGCGCGTAGAACGCGCCGCGCGTGTAGCCGGCGCCCTCTGCGATATGTTCGACACTCGTATCGGCAAAGCCTTTCGCGATGAATAGCGCACGAGCGGTGGCGATCAGCCGTTCGCGGGTGTCAAGCCTGCGTTGCTCGCGGGTCAGGCGCGCGCGTTTTGTCATGTGTTGTCCATGTGGGCGAAATTGATTGAAGCGGCGCAACACCGCATCGCGCGAACGTCGGATCGACACGGGAAAGGGCGGTACGTCGGTCCGCTGTTATAACGATGAGACTTGATCGTGCGAGGGCACCGGCCCCACAGCCGCTACCGGAGCCAAGCTGATCGCCCGACCCGGCTGGCCGCGTCTTCGGGGCCCAATTCAATCGATGAGCGGGTCCGGCGCGCCGCGATCGACGACCGGTGGCGCGCGCCGACGGTCGAGTGTTCCCGCGCGACATCCGGCGGGCGGTGCAGCGTGCGTGACTTCCGCACGAATTCCCGCAGCGATCTCAAGCGCGAGCGCATCGAGCGCGTGGCGATGCGCATCGACGAGTGCGTCGTAGCCGGTCGACGCGCCGGACCGAACGATGCTGCGGCACGTCAGTGCCCGTTGCCCGGCCCCGGCGCTCACGCTCCAGGTCGCGTCGAGCAGCACGTGCGACGCCGGCCACGATTCGATTCGCTGGATGTCCACCGCGACCCGGTAGACGGCCGTGCCGTCCGGATAGGCCACGCGGTGAACGTCGATCGCGCCTAGCTCGGACGCGACGCGCGTCGACAGCCCGCCGCGCATTTCGTCGCCGAGCGGCGCGCCCCAGCGCTCCTGCTCCAGGATGTCGGCCCGCTCGGGGCCGCGCTGCACGACGAGCCGGTTGCCGTCCGCCGGCGCCGCGACGTGCACGGCCTGGATGTCGATCAGCCATGCGGGATGCGCGGCGGCATCGTCGCCGGCACCGGTGGGCGCCGCCAGGGTATGGAAGTGCACGGGCGGCGACGTGCACGCGCTCAGCACGGCCAGCGCGACGCACGTCGCGATGCGCGCGGTCATGCGAAGGCGGCGAAACGGGCGCGCGTTCATTGCCGGTCTCCCTTCTTCCCGAACAGCAGCGCTTCGGGATGACGCTCCAGATAGTCGGCGAGCGTGTTCAAAGACTGGAGCGTATGCGTGAGCGACTGCATCGCGTCGTGCACGTCGGACTGCATCGGCGAATTCTGCCGCAACGTGGACTCGGCCGCGTCGAACGTGCGTTGCGCGGCGGCCAGCGTGTCGCGCGCCTGCGGCACGACCTGCTCGTCGAGATGGCCGAACAACTGGTTCGCATGCGCCAGCGCGCCGTTCAGATTGTTGCCGATGCGGTCGAACGGAACCTGGTCGAGCTTGCGCGCGATTTCGGCGATCTGCACCTGGAGTTCATCGAGCGTGTTCGGCACGGTCGGAAGCTCCACCGGCGTGCGGCGCACGTCCACGCTCGCGCGCGGCGCCTTCGGGAACATGTCGAGCGCGACATAAAGCTGACCGGTCAGCAGGCTGCCGGTGCGCAACTGTCCGCGCAGCCCCTGGACCACCAAGTGCTCGAGCAGCTCATGCCCGCCGGCCGAATCCGGCGCGGGGAGCGCCGTGTCGCTGTGCCGGCTCAGTCGCGACGGATACAGCGCCATCGCGACCTTCATGCTGAAATTGTGCGAGTGCTCGTTGTATTCGATGCCGATGTTCGTGACCTGGCCGAGCGCGATGCCACGCAGGTCGACCGGCGCGCCGACGGATAGCCCGCGCAGCGACTGGTCGAAGCGCATGACGACCATCAGCGGCGTGCCGTCCGGATCGCGCATCGCGTCGGCTTCGTCCGGCGCGAGCCGGAACGGTGCGTTGTCGGCGGCCTGCGGCGCGTCTGTCTGCCCGGGCGGAGACTGGAACGCGAGACCGCCGACGACCACCGTCGCGAGCGATTGCGTGTTCAGTTTCAGGCCGTTCGAGTCCAGCCGCAGGTCCACGCCGCTCGCGTGCCACCAGCGCGTATTGGTGCCGACGTACTTGTCGTAGGGGGCGTTGACGAACACCTGCACGTCGACCCCGCTACCGTGCTCGTCGAGCGCGAAGCCGACGACCTGACCGACCTGCAGATGCCGGTAGAACACCGGCGAGCCGATGTCGACCGAGCCGAGCGAGTCGCCGTGCAGCCGATAGCGCCGGCCCTGCTGATCCGCGGTGACGACGGGCGGCGCCTCGAGGCCGGTGAAGCCGGTTTCCTTCTGCGGCGAGCGGCCGAGGTCCGCACCGATGTACGCGCCGGAGAGCAGCGTGCCGAGCCCGGAAATCCCGGTGGCGCCGACGCGCGGCCGAACGACCCAGAAGCGCGTACCGCGGTTCGCGAACCGCGCTGCGTCGCGGGTCAGTTGAATGGCTACGACCACGCGCTTGAAGTCGGGCGTGAGCGTGATGGTCTGGACGGAGCCGATATCGACGTCCTTGAAGCGGACCTTGGTCTTGCCGGCTTCGAGCCCTTCGGCGTTGGCGAATGTGACCGTGATCGTCGGGCCGGTCGCGGCGATGGTCCGGATCACGAGCGACAGCCCGATCAGTGCGCATACGAGCGGCACGATCCAGACGAGCGACGGAATCCAGCGGCTGCGCGGCCGGATCTCGGGTTGAGGTAAATCGAACGGATGCATCGTTTTGGAATTCGAAAGAAATCGGCGGGCCTGCGCCCGTTCAGGATGGACGACGGGCGGCCGCGGGGCGGGACATGCCCGTGCGGGACGTGCCGTCCCAGATGAGCCGCGGATCGAACTGCATCGACGCGCACATGGTGAGCACGACCACGGCGCCGAACGCGAGCGCGCCGGGGCCGGGCGTGATGTCGGCGAACGTGCCGAAATGCACGAGCGCGATCGTCAGTGCGACGACGAACACGTCCAGCATCGACCAGCGGCCCACGCGCTCGACCAGCCGGTGGAGCCGCGTGCGTTCGAGCGGGCGCCATCGCGCGCCGCGATGCGCGGCCAGCGCCTGCAACGCGAGGATCGCGAGCTTGAGCATCGGCACGAGCACGCTGGCGACGAACACGACGACGGCGAGCGCCCAGTCGCCCGACATCCAGAAGTACGCGACGCCGCCGAGGATCGTGTCGTCCTCGGCCCGGCCGAGCGACGTCGCATGCATGACGGGCAGCAGGTTCGCCGGGATGTAGAGCAGGGCGGCGGCGGCGGCCAGCGCGCCGGTGCGCGCGACGCTGCGCGGGCGCCGTGCGTGCAGCGTCGCACCACAACGCGTGCAGCGCTGGCCGCCCGCATGCGCCGGCTGCAAGCGCGCGCAGTGGTGACAGGCGATCAATCCCGCGGCGCGGGCCGTCATGCCCGACGATCGGCCGCCGCCGGTTGCCGGGAGCGCGGCGGGTTGCGTCACGCGGGCTCCGGACGGCCTCGGGTGATCTGCGCCGGCCGGATGCAGCGCGACGAGTTCGTCGCGCGCATCCCACAGGCCGGCCGGCTCGATCGACGACAGGAACGCGAGCATCACGGCGAGGCCGGCGAACGCGAACAGTGCGGGCCCGGCGATCACGTGCGCCAGGCTCGTCATCTTGACGATCGTGATCAGTACGCCGAGCATCAGCACTTCCACCATGCTCCACGGCCGCAACCGCTGAACGCCATGCAGGATCGGCGCGAAGCGCCGGGGCACGCGTCCTGCGCGCAACGGTACGAGCAGGTACAGCCATGCGGCTAGTTCCAGCAGCGGGAACAGTATCGTCGTGCAGAACACGAGCACCGCCACCACCGGCTGGCCGTGCGACCCCAGCGCGCGCACGGCGTCGCCGAGCGTCGCGTGCGACGCGATGCCGGCCGCATCGAGCGCGACGATCGGAAAGGCCTGCGCGACGCAATACGTCAGCAGCGCGGCGAGCGCCATTGCGCACATCCGGTCGAGCGTCCGGCGGCCGTGCGCCGCGCCGCTCACGCGAGCGCCGCATCGCGGGCAGTGTGGAACCAGCGCGCGCAGGCGCGGCGGACGCTGAAGCAGCAGATCGCATTCGTGGCAGGCGATCAGGTTGTCGGGTTTCATCGGGAATCCATCGTGTGGCGTAACGGAAGCTCGGCGCCGCGGCGCGCACGACACGCACGCATCGGGCGTCGAAACCCGGAATCCGCCCGGGGCGGCCGCAAGGCGGCGCGACCGGGCGTCCGGGCACGCATCGACTATTGCCGGGCAGCGACCGTCGCGTGAGCGTCGGGCGGCAGTTCGCCCATGGCCTGCAGCAGCGCGGCCGTATCCGTCATCCGGCGGCTCGCGGCACGCGTCGCATCCAGTTCCGCGCCCAGATAGCGCTGCTCGCTCGCCTGTTGCGCGGACATCGGCACGGCGCCCAGCGTGCGGCGTTGCACCGTTTCGTCGAAAGCCTCGCCCGCCGCGCGTGCCGCGAGTTCGTTCGCGGCCAGCGCTTGCGCGTCGTTGTCCAGCGCCGCCAGCGAATCGGCGACGTCGCCGAACGCGGACAGCACCGCCGCCTTGTACTGCAGCACCGCCGCGTCGTACGAGTCGCGCGTGGCGCGTCGGTGAGCCAGCAGTGCGCCGCCGTGGAAGAGCGGCTGCGACAGTCCGGCGCCGATCGCCCACAGCCCGCCCGCGCCCGACAGCAGCGCGGGCCAGCTGAAGCCGCCGCGCCCCATCGTCGCGGTGAGCGACAGGCTCGGGAACAGCTGCGCGGTCGCCTCGCCGACGTCCGCCGCCGCGGCCCGCACGGCGGCTTCGGCCGCGCGGATGTCGGGGCGCGCCTTCAGCAGGTCGGACGGCACGGCCACGGGCACGTGTTCCGGCAGCGACAGCCCGGCGAAAGCCGGGATCGGCGGCGGCGCGTCGGGCGTGCGGCCGAGCAGGATCGCGAGCGCGTGAACGGCGCTCGCGCGTTGCTGGCGCAGCGGCGGCAGCGACGCGGCAAGCGTCGCGAAAGCTTGCGTCGTCGTCAGCGCCTGCACGTGGGACATCGCGCCGAGCGCGTAACGCTGCTGATCTTCCAGCGCGGAGGCCTCGGCGACGGCGATCAGGCGCTCGGTCAGCATGATCTGGCGGCCGAGCGCGGCTGCGCTGATCGCGGTGCCGACGATGTTGGCCGCCAGCGCGCGCCGAGCCGCTTCGAGTTCGCAACCGCGCACGTCGACACGCGCGGCGCTCGCCGCATTCGCATACCGCGTGGCGCCGAACAGGTCGAACGTGTAATGCGCCTGCAGCTGTCCGACGAATACGTTGTAGCGCAGGTTTTGCGTGCCGGTGCCGGAGATGTCCGGCGTGCGGGTGCGGGCAACCTGTGCGTTCGCATCGAGCGACGGCAGCGTCGATGCACCGATCTGCGCACGCAGTTCCTGCTGCGCGGCGGCGAGCGTTTTCTCCGTCGCGGCGAGTGTCGGATTCGCGCGCAGGCCTTCGTCGACCAGTGCGTCGAGCGCGCTGGAGCGATACAGGCGCCACCATTGCGGAACGGGCGCGGCGCCGACGTCGAATTGCTGCGCGACGCCTTGCGCGGCCACGGTCTGTTGCACTTGCGGCTCGGCGCCGTAGTGCGCGGGCGACGGCATCGCGGGCGGCGTGCCGCTCGGCGCCATCGCGCAGCCGCTGAAGCCCAGCGCCGCGCTCACGGCGAGCACCGAGGTGAGAAGAGGGAATTTCATCAGGAGATCTCCGAGGACGCGACGTTCATTGCGCGCGGCTCGCTCTCGTCGCGGCGCACCTTGAAGCACGTCGCATACAGGGCCGGCAGGAAGAAGATGGTCAGGACCGTCGCGACCGTGATGCCGCCCATCAGCGCGGTCGCCATCGGACCGAAGAAGCCGGAGCGCAACAGCGGGATCAGCGCCAACACGGCGGCGGCAGCGGTCAGCATGATCGGCCTGAAGCGGCGCACGGTCGCGCCGACGATCGCGGCGAAGCGTGGCTGCCCGGCCGCGATGTCCTGGTCGATCTGGTCGACCAGGATCACGGAGTTGCGCATGATGATCCCGAACATCGCGATCACGCCGAGCAGCGCGACGAAGCCGAACGGCTTGCCGAACAGCAGCAGCGCGGCGACCACGCCGATCAGGCCGAGCGGCGCCGTCAGCACGACGATGAAGGTGCGCGAGAAGCGCTTGAGCTGGATCATCAGCAGCGTCAGCACCACGATGATCATCAGCGGCATCTGCGCATTGATCGACGTCTGGCCCTTCACGCTTTCCTCGGCCGCACCGCCGATCTCGATCCGGTAACCGGCCGGCAGCGTCGCGCGCACCGTCGCGAGCGCGGCGTCGATGTCGCGCGTCACGCCGATGCTCGGCGCTTCGCCGCGCACGTCGGCCTGCACGGTGACGGTCGGCTGACGATCGCGTTCCCAGATCACGCCGTATTCGAGCGTGTCGCGCACGTGGCCGATCGTGCCGAGCGGCACCGGGCCGTGCGGCGTCGGGATCGCCAGGCCGGCGAGCTTCGACGGATCGATGCGTTCGCTCTTCGGCGCGCGCAGGTCGACGTCGATGAGCTTGTCGCGCTCGCGATACTGCGTGACGGTATAGCCGGACAGCGTCATCGCGAGAAAACCCGACACGTCTTCCGACGTCGCGCCGAGCTGGCGTGCCTTGATCTGGTCGATCTCGAACGAGACCGACCGCTCGGCCGGTTCATCCCAGTCGAATTGCACGTTGCGGGTGCGGGCGTCGGCGCGGACCTTGTCCGCCACTTTTTCGGCAATGCCGCGCACGGTGGCGATGTCGTCGCCGCTCACCCGGAACTTGATCGGGAAGCCGACGGGCGGCCCGTTCTCGAGCCGCGCGACGCGTGTGCGCACGGTCGGGAAGCGGCTGGCGAGCGTCGCTTCGAGCCAGTGCGACAGCCGGTCGCGCGTCTCGACGTCCTTGGCCGTGATCACGAATTGCGCGAAGTTCGGCTGCTGAAGCTGTTGATCGAGCGGCAGATAGAAACGCGGCGCGCCGGTGCCGACGAAGTCGACGACATGGTCGATTTCAGGCCGGCCGTCGAGCACCTTTTCGAGCCGTTTTGCTTCTCGCAGCGTCGCATCGAACGACGCGCCTTCCGGCAAGCGCATGTCGACGAGCAGTTCGGGCCGCTCCGAATTCGGGAAAAACTGCTGCGGCACGCGCGTGAACGCGGCCATCGCGATCGCGAACAGCGCGGCAGTGACGCCGAGCACCAGCCAGCGGCGCTCGATGCAAGCCGAGATCCAGCCGGACAGCCGGCGGTAGAAGCCCGTGTCGTACACCGCGTCGCCATGCGCGTGACCGTCGCGATGCGCGTGCTCGGGCAGCATGTGGTAGCCGAGCAGCGGCACCAGCACGACGGCCGCGAACCACGACACGATCAGCGCGATCGCCGATACCTCGAAGATCGATCGCGTGTATTCGCCGGTGCTCGATTTCGCGAGCGCGATCGGCAGGAAGCCCGATACCGTGACGAGCGTGCCCGTCAGCATCGGGAACGCTGTGCTCGTGTACGCGAATGCCGCGGCGCGGGTCCGGCTCCACCCTTGCTCGAGCTTCACCGCCATCATCTCGACGGCGATGATCGCATCGTCCACCAGCAGCCCGAGCGCGAGCACCAGCGTGCCGAGCGACACCTTGTCGAGGCCGATGCCGAACGCGTGCATGCACAGTGCCGTCACGGCGAGCACGATCGGAATCGTGATGACGACGACCATGCCGGTGCGCAGGCCGAGCGACACGAGGCTGACGACGAGCACGATCGCGACGGCTTCTCCGACCGCTTCGACGAAGTCGTCCACCGAGTGCTTCACGGCATGCGGCATGCTGGATACCGCCGCCAGCTTCAGACCGGCCGGCAAACCGCGCTGCAGCTCGGCTGCCTTCGCGTCGAGCGCCTTGCCGAGATCGATCACGTCGCCGCCTTTTTGCATCGTGACGCCGATGCCGAGCACCGCATGACCGTTCGTTCGCATCTGCGTGGCCGGCGGATCGTCGTAGCCGCGCGTGACCTTCGCGACGTCGCCGAGCCGGAACGTCCGGCCGTTCACCGTGATCAGCATGTCGGCGAGCGCCTGCGTGTCCTTGAACGCGCCGCTCGGGCGCACGAACACGCGATCGTCCGCCGTCGTGATCGTGCCGACCGGCGCGACCGCGTTTTGCGCATCGATCGCCTGCGCGAGCTGCTGCGGCGTGATCGCGAGCCGCGTCAGCTGCGCGTTCGAGATCTCGACGAACACGTGCTGGGCCGGGTCGCCGAAGTAGTCGACCTTCGCGACGCCCGGCACGCGCAACAGCGCGGTGCGCAGCTTGTCCGCGTAATCGTGCAGTTGCGCGGGCGAGTAGCCGTCGCCTTCGAGCGCATAGACGTTGGTATAGACATCGCCGAATTCGTCGTTGAAGAACGGGCCGACGACGCCCTTCGGCAGGGTCGAGCGGATATCGCCGACCTTCTTGCGCACCTGATACCAGGTTTCCGGCACCTGGTCGACCGGCGCCGAATCCTTCATCGCGAAGAAGATCATCGACTCGCCGGGCCGCGAATAACTCTTGATGTTGTCGACGTACGGCGCGGCCTGGAGCTGGCGGCCGATCCGGTCGGTGACCTGTTCCTGCACCTCGCGCGCCGTGGCGCCCGGCCAGTAGGTCTGGATCACCATGGTGCGGAACGTGAACGGCGGATCCTCCGATTGTGCGAGGCGCGTATAGCCGATCACGCCGAAGATCGTCGCGAGGCCGATCAGGAAGATCACCAGTTGCTGGTGTTTCAGCGCCCATGCGGAGAGATTGAATCCGCCGTCGTCGTACGATGCCGCACCGGTTCGTGCGCGGTTGCCGTCGGTCGACGGCCGGTGTTCAGGCGCATTCATGACGCGAAGTCCTCCGCATGCAGCGGCGGCACGACGCGCACGTGCTGGCCGGCGCTGATCGTATGAACGCCTTGCATCACGACGCGTTCGTCGCCCGCGAGACCCGACGTGACGGTGATCGTCCGTTCGTCGTAGCGTCCGACCGTCACAGGGCGCAGCTCCAGCGTGTCGCTGCCCTTGCGGACGACCCAGACGGCCGGCGCGTCGCCGCGATGAAAGAGCGCGGTGGCCGGCAGCGTGACCGCGTGGTCCGCAGCGGTGTCGGCGGCGCCGTCGAACGTGATGCTGGCGGTCATCCCGGAGCGCACGTCCGGCCCCGGCGCGAGCAGCGTCAGCTTCACGCGCCAGGTACGGCTCTGCGGATCGGCGGCCGCCGCGACTTCGCGCACGCGTGCGTCGAGCACCTTGCCGGGTAGTGCGGTCAGGTTGACGTGCGCGGTGCGGCCGACCGCGAGATCGCGCAGGTCGCGCTCCGCGACGTCGCAGACGATGTCGAGGTCGCCGCTCCAGTCCAGATGAAACACCGCCTGGCCGGGCTGCACGTTCTGCCCGGTATCGGCATCCTCCGACGTGATGACGCCGTCGTGATCCGCGACCAGCGTCGCGTAGCGCAGCTGATCGCTCGCGAGCGCCATTTGCGCGAGCGCGGAATCGCGTTGCGCGACCGCCGATGCATACGCGTCCTGTGTCGTCTCGAGTTGCGCGGGTGCGATCAGGTTGGCCTGAGCCTGGGCCCGGTCGCGATCCAACTGCTGCTTCGCATAGGCCACGCGATGCTCGGCGGCATCGAGCTGGGCGCGCGCGTTCAGCAGCGTGTTGCGCAGATCCGCCGGATCGAGCGTCGCAACGGTCTGGCCGGCCTTGACGGTGTCGCCGATCCGCACGCGCCGCTCGACGATCTTGCCGCCGACCCGAAACGACAGCGGCGTCGAATAGCGCGCCTGAACCTGTGCGGGCAGCACGCGCTGCGCTGCGCCGTCGGCCGCATGAACGGCCAGCGCGACCACGGGTTGCGGTTCGGGCGCAGCGGCTTCGTGCGAATGGCAGGCCGTGAGGAGAATCGCACAGCACGCGAACGCGATCGGGGCTCGCCGAACCGGCGGTGCGATGCGTGTCAGAAACGGGCGCGTTGAAGTCCGCGCGTCAAGACCGGGTGATTTCACGATGTTTCCAAGACAAATGAGGGGTCAACTTAAAAGAGTTTGGCGACCACGGCGGGTCGCCACGGTTCATGCAGGCGTGTGCGAGCGTCTTCGCGACGGTGCGCCTGATGATCAATCAGTACTCCGATATTCATGGCGCAGACCATTCCGCTTGCCAACATGGCGCGGCTCGCCCCCTGCGATGGCCGCGCCTGTACCTGCACGGTCGTCCGCACGTCGCCAAGGTTGCCGGCGGGAGTCGGACCCAGGGTGCGGACCGGAACCGGTTCTGCGATTTTCGAGATTAGACTCATAACTGATAACGTTGTCAAGTATGAGTGAGTAATCTAGAATTGCGCCATGCAGAAGAATCTTTCGGACAACGGAGGCGCGCTCATGGACGACACACCGGCCCGGCGCGGCCGCGCGAACGCGTCAGCGGGCGAAGCGGAGCAGCGCCAGCCGCGCGGCGCGCGGCGCAAACAGGTGACGCGTATGCGCTTGCTGCAGGCGGCGTTCAGCCTGATGGCGACAAAGGGCAGGGACAACGTGGCGATCAGCGAAATCACCGAGGCGGCGGATGTGGGGTTCGGCTCGTTTTACTACCACTTCGAATCGAAGGACGGCATCTTCGCCGCGCTGACGGAGTGGGTGTTCGACGATTTCGCGGACGGGCTCGAGCGGCTGGCGAGCGGATTATCGGATCCGGCCGAGGTCGTTTCCGTCTGCGTGCGTCACACGCTGATGCGCGCGCGCCGCGAGCGGCTTTGGGGACGGTTTCTGATGCGGGAGGGTTTTTCGGCGCGCGCGCTCGACCACGGGCTGGGCCGGCGTTTGCGGCGGGACAGCGAGCGCGGAATCGCGGCACGCCGCTTCGTGGTCGATGATCCGTTCATGAGCGTGCTCGCGATGACGGGGACGATCCTGGCGGCGATCGCGGCAGAGTGCTACGCGGCCGACGCGGCTGCGGGCGAGGTGAGGAAGCCGGTGGGAGACGAGGGCCAGCTACCCGAGCGGGCCGCGGCAATGGTATTGCAGACGCTCGGCCTGACGCGCACCGAGGCAAAGGACGTGGCGAACCGACCATTGCCGCCCGGCGACTTCACCGCTGTGGAGAGCAGTTGACGGTTGGTTGCCGCCGACGCAGGCCCGGGCGATCCAGTTGGGCAACGAAGGTGGTACCACTATCAGAACCTGTCCGCATTTTTGTGGGCGAGGCGGTTGAACAGCGGGTTATCCACGCGCCTGCATAAATCGCTCGCCGAACAGGATAGCAAACTGGTTCATTGCTGATTTCCAGTCGAAGGCAGCGCGTACCGTCTTGGCCAGCACGTTGCGCAGCGCCAGCCAGAGCAGCTTGATGGCCGCCTCGTCGTTCGGGAAGTGACCACGGGTCTTGATGATCTTGCGCAACTGCATGTTCAAACTTTCTATGGCGTTCGTGGTGTACACGACCCGTCGAATCTCCGGCGGAAACACGTAGAACGGCACGACGTGCTCCCACGCGCGTTGCCACGACTGCACGATCGTCGGGTACTTCGCGCCCCACGGTCCGTCGGCGAAGTCTTGCAGCGCTTGCCTTGCCGCCTCTTCGCTGGCGGCGGCGTAGATCGGGCGCAGCGCGGCGGCGAGCACCTTACGGTCCTTGTAGCTGGCGTATTCGAGGCTGTTGCGGATCAGATGCGTATGCATCACGGGACCGGCAATGCCCGCCTCGTGTGCGCAAAGTGTGGCGTACTCGGCCGACACTTCTCACTTGGCGGCGTCGCTATCAGGAAACTGGCGAAGGAGGCCCCCGTCTCAAGACGTCTCATGACCTCCGCACACTAAAATTCTGACATGCTCCGCGCGACTCGCTCGCCAGCCTCGCTATTCGTTTTGGCTTACTGAGCAGCAGAAGTCCTTCGCCGGAAAACATCGCCTTGTCTGAGATAGCTTTGGGTGCAACCTGAACTTTTCCGTGGTGCCACGTGAGGCCAAGCGCGATGTAACACGCGAGTGTTCTTCAAACGGAATCGACATGCCTTCTTGCCAGTCCCCCATCGCGTCCTGAATTCAGTGCGGCCGTTGCCCGTTACCGACAAGCAACTCGTTTCTGTGTTGGACCTTGGCTAGTACGGCCTCTGAGCGGCGTTGAGCGTCGCGGGCTCCCTCCGTCTCCAGCATGAGGCGCCTCTGCATTCCCCCGGGAGTCACGAGGGTGCCCTGTCGACTTCCGCACTCGGCGTTGCGTCTCGCTCGGCGTGTTCCGCACACAGCGCCTCGGGAACGCTCGCACTAGCACCTGCGATTCGGTGATCGACCCCAATCGTTCGGGCGCTGTTCAGTCGGTGTTTTCCCTAATTTGTTCACCTTGATTGTAGGCCGTCACGCCGCTAATATTTGGCCATGGATACGTTATTTATGGGCCATGAATACGTAATGTTGACAGGGATAATTTGAAAGGATAGCGGCCGCTTCGCATGTTGGCGCCGCAACCTTGTCGCACGCTCCAGACCGATCTTCGCGGCGAAATCGAAGCGTTCATGACCGTCGAGGATCGGTATTTTCCGAGCTGCTATCCGTCTAGGACGGCAGTGGGTGTGGCCCAGTTGGCCGGTCCCGGTCTGCGCGTCGAGATCAGGATGGTGGCTGAGTCCGGCGCGGCCACCGAGTAGAGATGAAATTACGAGGAGATCCGATCCTCACGGTCGTGGATCACGCGCTTGAGTTCAGGTACGTGGCCACGAGCTGGATGGCGATCATGCGGAAGCCTGCGCTGCGACCTGGTGCACTTATCGGGCGTTGAGCATGTGCGTGGTTCCCATCAGGACAGATCGGACATCGTCACCCGATGTATTGCAAACGTTGTGGTCAAAAAGGAAGGAGGAAATTTCCATGCAAGTGACAGAGCAAATGAAGCAAGACTTGGCGCGTGACGGTGCCATCGTCGTCCGAGGTCTGTTCTCACCGGAGCGGCTCAAGCGGATGCGGGAGGCTTTCGACTACGGGATCGCCCACCCGAGCCCGTTGCACGGCTTCGCCTATGAAGGGACGCCCTACGAGACCTTTAACGACTACGGCAATTTCGAGAACCGCGATGTGCACGTCGCGACGGTCAAGGAATTGGCACTCGATGAATTCGTGGCGTCTC
Organism: Burkholderia sp. BCC0397; assembly: GCF_902832865.1. Taxonomy (NCBI): domain Bacteria; kingdom Pseudomonadati; phylum Pseudomonadota; class Betaproteobacteria; order Burkholderiales; family Burkholderiaceae; genus Burkholderia; species Burkholderia sp. BCC0397. The sequence goes on from NZ_CADFDL010000006.1 coordinate 275,029, forward strand.
TGTGGGACACCGAGCACCTGTGGTTTGTCGGAGAAGAACTGTTTATCAAGAAGGGCGGCAACGCCGGCCGGTCGCCTTGGCACCAGGACAACTCGTACATGCCGGTGAGCGGGCCGCAGATGCTCAACATCTGGACCAGCTTCGAAAAGATTCCCCGGTATAACGCACTCGAATTCGTCCGCGGTTCCCACGCCGGCGTTCAGTACAACGGCACTTCCTACAACGATGCGAATGACCACACCGCGCCGCTGTGGATCGATAGCGAGTGGCCCCGGCTCCCCGATATCGAGGCCGACCGCGCCAAGGACCCCGCGTCGTGGGATGTCTTTACCTGGGATCTGGAGCCAGGCGATGCGCTGGTGTTTCATTCCGGCATGCTGCACGGCGGCGCTCCAGTGACCCCGGATTGCCCCGATCGCCACACGCTGGTCTACCGGTTCTACGGCGACAAGGTGTATTACCGGCCTCTGCCGACTACCGGGTGCAACTTCCCTTACGACATCAGTGAGCTCAACGATCCGTCGCTGGAACCAGGCGAACCGTACCGGTCGCCTTCTTGCACGCAGTTGCGATGACCGACGAGACATCGAAATTGGCGCGGCGGTTATTTTTTCGATGCCGCCTTGTCGTTTCCTCCGGCGTCTTTTGATGCCGTGTTCGCACGGCATTCAAATTTTCTCTGCTAAGGCGCGGTCGTTGCGTACCTCGACCGGAGGGGGCATGAAGGCTGCTGCCTCCCTTCTTCAATCGGCGCTCCAGCATGTGTGGCGAGGTGCCGAGAAATTTCGCCAGGTCTTCCAGTTTTGGTTGACTACTCGCGCGCTAGCGCGTGTTCTTCGTTTCCCTAAACAAACTTCTTAAGCGTGGTTCAGTCGGTGTTTCCCCTATCTCCGCCATCTTGATTGTGGGCCGCATCACCGCTAATATTTGGCCACATAGACATTATTTTTAGGCCGGTGTAACGTAGTTCTGGCGAGGTTTGAAAAGGCTGATGGTTTGGAAGGGCAGGGGGCGCTCTACATAGTCCAGCAGCAACCATTGCCACACGCTCGTGCCCTTCTTTGCGACGACGCGATCTTCAAACCGCAGCCGAATACAGTCATTTGGGATACGGCACTGCTGGCGCTCTGTTTCTTGACGGGATTTCACATTGAAAGCCGGCGATCCGTTACGCACATCCTGTTTCCGTCCATTCATCTGAGTAGAGAGGTTCGCATCATGTCAGTGACCGCCAAGCGTCAATCGATTGTTCCGCCTCCGTTCCAGCCGTGGTACGACGCGTATCACTTCTCACCAGCCACGCGCGTTGGCGACACGATCTGGGTATCGGGCCAGGTCGGTCTCGATGCGCAGATGCAACCGGCCGGCGGCATAGAGGGGCAAGGTTCGCGGCGATTTCTGGAAGCATCGCAACGAGAAACCGCTGTACTCGATCGATGCCGCGAACGTCGACAAGTATGCGGACAAGCTGTCGCCCGGCCAGATCGCGCTGATCAAGCAGAAGAAGGGCTACCGGATGGATGTTTATCCGCCCCATCGCGAATGCCAGTTGCCGGACGCCGCCGAGCAGAACTCGAAGGCGAACCTCACCGCCGCGAAGCTCAATTCGAGCGGCGAGAGCCTCGCGTCGGCCGTATTGCCGGGCGTGCCGTTCCCGCAGCCGAAGAGCGGCGTCGAAGCGATTCTGAACTACGAGATGCGCTATCGCGGCGAAGGTGTCGAATGGGCGCAAGTCGTGACGTCTGTGTCGCCGCGACCGGGCAGCAGCGAATGGATCGACGCGGTCGGTCCACAGACGTTCTATTTCCCGTCCGGCAAGCTCGGCAAGCATTCGCCGCAGGACGTGGACCAGCTGAGCACGGCCATATACTTCCAGATGAATTCGCCGGCCGCGCTGGCCGGCCAGGCCTTCGTGCAGCGCCAGTACTTCGACAAGGCATCGGAGACGTACTACTACTTCCCGGGCCAGCGCCGCGTACGGCGCATGCCGGCCTATACGCACGACGCGCCACTGATCGGTTTCGAGAATCAGTACTTGATCGACGAAAGCAACATGATCAACGGCGCGCTCGACCGCTTCAACTGGAAGCTGGTCGGCAAGAAGGACATGCTCGTCCCGTACAACGCGTTCGGCATGTACAAGTTCAAGAGCAAGCTGCACGACGTCGCGACGCCCGACGGCGTCGCGGCTGCGAACCGGCGCTATGAGACCCACCGCGTGTGGGTGGTGGAGGCGACGCTGAAGCCGAGCGCGCGGCACGTCGCGTCGAAGAAGGTGTTCTATCTCGACGAGGATAGCTGGCTCGCGCTGGTGGGCGAGGACTACGACGCGCAGGGCAAGCTGTGGAAGGTGCGGGAAAGCTACCCGATTCCGGTCTGGGAGCTCGGCGGCACCTGCGACAACGAACCGTTTGCGCAGTACGACATGATCAACGGCCGCTACGTGCTCGATGCGTCGTCAATCGGGCAGGGCAAGGACCTCCACTGGCTCGAGCAGGCCGACGATCCGCGCTTCAAGTCGGATTTCTACACGGCGGAATCGCTGCGCTCGGTCAGCGAACGCTGACGGCAGCAGGCTGACGGATAAAAGGACCGGCGCGCGCAACGATCGTGCGCCGGCATCGAACAGGGGCGGAGGTGGATCATGGAACCGGCAAGATTGTTCAGGAATGCTACCGTATCGGTGGCGATGGCGGGTGCCGCGACGTCGAGCGCGTACGCGTATGACTTCACGTTGAACGGCGGGGCCCTGCAAGGCTCGTGGGTGTCGAACCTGACGGCTGGCGCGGGCATCCGGACCAAAAATCCGAGCTGCTCGCTCACGGGCGACCCGAACGCCTTCGGCTGCGGCGCGGCCGCGAACACCAACCAGTGGGGCTACGCGGACAACGGTGACCTGAACTACCGCAAGGGCCAGCCGTTCAGCACCTACATCAGCGCGACCAGCGAGCTGCTGCTGAAGATGCCGAGCGAAGGGCTGAAGTTCATGGTGCGCGGCACGGGCATGTACGACTTCATGGCCAAGAACACGAACCGCACGCCGTTGTCGAGCACCGCGGCCGCGCAGGTCGTCTACAACGCGCAGTTGCTCGATCTGTGGGCGCAGAAGGATTTCACGATCGGCGGGCGCAACGCGCACGTGCGGCTCGGCAACCAGGTGATCAACTGGGGCGAGAGCATGTTCGCGCAGAGCGGCATCAACGCGACGAACTCGATCGACGTGCAGAAGCTGCTGATCCCCGGCTCACAGCTCAAGCAGGCGCTGCTGCCGGCGCCGATGGTGAGCCTGGCGGCCGACCTGTCGCACGGGTTCAGCACCGAGGCCTACTACCAGTTCCAGTGGAATGGCAACCGCTATCCGCCGGTCGGCTCGTACTGGTCGGTGACGAACGGTTTCGGCCGCGGTGCCGAGCCGTTCACGATCAACACGAATAACCTGAACGTGATCGGCCCGAGCGCGGGCACGATCGCCAACGCGATCGGCGGACCGGGCGCGGCCGGCAACCAGGACACGCTCAACGCGATCAAGAACGGGCTCGTGAACGGCACCTACGCCGGGCCGCCGTTCAACGACATCGGGCTGCCGTCGGTCACGAACCTGCCGGCGAAATACCGGCCGCAGTTCGGCGTGAAATTCAACTACTCGCCGCGCTCGTTCGACGCGAACTTCGCGTTCTACTACCTGAACTACACCGACAAGTCACCGGTGCTCGCGTCGCTCGCGAACGGCAACGTGCAATGGTCGTATCCCGGCCGGCGCCAGCTGTTCGGCGTCAGCGCGAACTTCGGGCTGGGTCCTTGGGCGATCGGCACCGAACTGTCGTACCGGCCGCGCGATGCGGTCGCGCTGTCGAGCTGCTACGGCGCGGGCGGCCCGCTCGACCTGAACACGAACGGCGTGGTTGGCCTGGACTGCCCGCAATGGGTCGACAAGAAGAAGTTCCAGTACGACATCAACGGACTGCTGGCACTCACGCGCAGCGAGTACCCGTTCCTGAAGCTGCTCGGCGCCGATTCGGCCGCGCTGACGTGGGAGCTGACGTGGATCTACTACCCGGGGCTGAGGTCAAGCGGCGTGACGCGCACGATCGACGGGCAGACAGTCACGCAGGTGCCGCAGACCGGCTACTTGCCGTGGCTGAACAACGGGTCGGCGGCCGGCTATCCGATCGGGATGAGCCAGGGCACATCGAGCTCGGTCGGCGCGACGATCGACTTCAACTGGACCTATGACGGCACGCTGATTCCCGGCTGGCAGGTCACGCCGGGCGCGACGTTCTCGACCGGCCTGTACGGCTACACGCCGACCTTCACCGCGAACTACATGCAGGGTGCGAAGTCGCTGAACGTCTACGTGCTGTTCAACCAGAACCCGCCGAACTGGCAGGCCGGCATCAATTTCACCGCATTCTGGGGCGGTCACAACACGGTCGGGCAGCCCTACGCAGACCGGAATTTCGTCGGGCTGTTCGTCACCCGGAATTTCTGACGGTGATGCGCTTACGGGCGGCGCGCGCGGTGCGCCGCCGCCAATCATGAAGGGGTAACGTCGTGCTCAATCGTCTGGTCAGTCGCCTGGAAAGGTTCTTTTTCGGTCATCGCGCGATCGTGCTCGCGGCGATCGCGTTGTTCACCGTCGCGATGGCCGTGTTCGCCGTGCAACTGCGCATGGATGCCGGTTTCGAAAAGCAGATGCCGATCGGGCACGAGTACATCCGCACGTTCCAGCAATACCGGAACGACCTGCTCGGCGCGAACCGGATCACGGTAGTGGTGCGCGCAAAGCATGGGTCGATCTGGTCGAAGCCGGGGCTGACGCGGCTGTATGACGTCACGCAGGCCGTCACGTACCTGCCGAACGTCGACCGGATCGGCGTGCGCTCGTTGTGGACGCCGAACGCGTTCGTCAACGAGGTGACCGAGGAAGGGTTTCGCGCGGAGCCGATCATTCCCGGCACCATCACGCCCGACCAGTTGACACCGGATCGCGTGCAGGGCATTCGCCGCGCAACGACGCTCGGCGGCTACGTCGGCACGCTCGTGTCGCACGGCGAGGACAGCGCGATGATCACGGCCGAGCTGAACGAGCGCGACAGCGCCGGCAAGGTGCTCGACTACGTCGCGTTCAATCACCTGCTCGAAGACAAGATCCGCAAGCCGTTCGAGGATGCCGGCTACGAGATCCAGGTCATCGGCTTCGCGAAACAGATCGGCGATATCGCCGACGGCGCGACGGCCGTGCTCGGCTTCTGCGCGGTCGCGCTGCTGCTGACCACGCTCGCGGTGTACTGGTACTGCCATTCGGTGCGCTTCACGGTGCTGCTGGTCGCGTGCTCGCTCACGTCGCTCGTATGGCAGTTCGGCACCTTGAAGCTGCTCGGCTTCGGCCTCGATCCGCTCGCGGTGCTGGTGCCGTTCCTCGTGTTCGCGATCGGCGTGTCGCATGGCGTGCAGCAGGTGAACTTCATCGTCCGCGAGATCGCGCACGGGCAGAGTTCGTTCGATGCGGCGCGCCACAGCTTCAGCGGCCTGCTGATCCCCGGCGTGCTCGCGCTGATCACCGCGTTCGTGTCGTTCATCACGCTGTTGCTGATCCCGATCCCGATGGTGCGCGAGCTGGCGATCACCGCGTCGCTCGGCGTCGCGTACAAGATCGTGACGAACCTGATCCTGCTGCCCGTCGCGGCATCGTGCTTCAACTTCACGAAAACCTATGCGGACGCTTCACTGAAGCGCGCGCAGCAGCGTGCGAAGCCGCTGCGCGTGCTCGCCCGCGTGGCGGAGCCGAAGTACGCAGGCGTCACCGTCGCGCTGACGGTGGCGATCTTCGCGCTCGCCGCATGGCAAAGCCGCGATCGCGTGATCGGCACGCTGCAGCCGGGCGCGCCGGAGCTGCGCGCGGATGCGCGCTTCAACCGCGACGCGACGTCGATCGCCGGCAACTACGACATGGGCCTCGACTGGCTGACGGTGGCGATCGAATCGAACGGCAAGGCCTGCGACAACCCGGCGGTCGGGCTGTACGAGGACGACTTCTCGGCCGCGATGAAGACCGAGCCGGGCGTCGTGTCGGTGCAGTCGTACTCGGCGATGCTGCGTACCTACAACCAGGGCTACAACGAGGATTACCCGAAGATGAACGTCGTGCCGATCGCTGGCGAGAACTACGGCGCGGTGTCGGTGGACGTATCGCGCGTGAAGGGTTTCATGAGCCGCGACTGCGGGATGACGGCCGTGCACCTGTTCCTGACCGATCACAAGGCGACGACGATCAACCGCATCCTCGACGACGTGAAGCAATACCGTGCGTCGCATCCGTTCCCCGGCGTCACGGTGCGGCTGGCCGCCGGCAACGCGGGCGTGCTCGCCGCGACGAACGACGAGGTCGAGAAGAGCGAGCTGCCGATGATGCTCTACGTGTATGCGGCGATCCTGGTGCTCGTGTTCCTCGCCTATCGGGACTGGCGCGCGATGCTCGCCTGTTGCGTGCCGCTGTCGGTCGCGACCTTCATCGGCTACTGGTTCATGAAGGAGCTGCAGATCGGGCTGACGGTCGCGACGTTGCCGGTGATGGTGCTGGCGGTGGGCATCGGCGTCGATTACGCGTTCTACATCTACAACCGGCTGCAGGTGCATCTCGCGGGCGGGCAGGACATCGTGAAGGCGGTGCAGCACGCGATGCTCGAAGTGGGCGTGGCCACGATCTTCACCGCGATCACGCTGGCGATCGGCGTCGCGACGTGGAGCTTCTCGGCGCTCAAGTTCCAGGCCGACATGGGCAAGCTGCTCGCGTTCATGTTCATCGTGAACCTGGTGATGGCGATGACCGCGCTGCCCGCGCTCGCGTCGCTGCTCGAACGCTGGTTCCCGCGTCGCAAGCCTGCCCGCGCGCCGGGCCTGTTCAGTCACTGACGCGCACGAACATTCCGACGGAGATTCAGCCATGGTCAAGACTCTCGCTGCCTGCGCCGCACTTTGCATCGTGGCGGTTGCCTTCCCGCGATTTCATGAAGCAAGCGCTGACGGGAACGCGCCGGCTCATGCGCCCGCGACCGATGCCGGGCGCGTCGATAAGCGTCACGCCACGGTCGCCGAACCGGTCGCCGTACCGGGACTCGCTCCATCGTCGAACGACGGCAACGCCGGGTGGCAGGCGGCGGCCGGGCAGGGGACCGACAAGCCATCGATCGTTGCGCTCGACGCAGCGACTGCCGGCTGGTCGCATCTGTTCAATCACTGATGCATGAGCACACCACTTCAGAGACTTACCATGATCAAGACCCTAGTTGCCTGTACCGCGCTCTGCGCCGCCGCGGCGGCCCTCGCGCAACCGCAGGACGGAACGGTAGTGGCCTGGGCCGCGAAGCCCGCACATGCATGGGCCGAGCCGGCGCACCGGATGCTGATGGATGCGACGCGCGCCGGTTCGCGGATCGTCGCGGTCGGCGAGCACGGCATCGTGCTGCTGTCCGACGACGACGGCAAGACCTGGCGGCAGGCGCGGCGTGTGCCGATCTCGGCGACGCTGTCGGCGGTGTCGTTCGCGGATGCGAAGCACGGCTGGGCCGTCGGCCAGTGGGGCGCGATTCTCGCGACCGACGACGGCGGCGACACGTGGGTCACGCAGCGGCTCGATACGTCGGTCGACCAGCCGCTGTTCTCGGTGTTGTTCACGAATGCGCAGGACGGCATTGCGGTCGGCCTGTGGTCGCTGATGTTGCAGACGCATGACGGCGGCAAGACGTGGGCGCGTACGACGCTGCCGAAACCGCCGGGCGGCGGCAAGGCCGACCGCAATCTCTATCACGTGTTTGCCGACTCCGTCCATGCGCTCTACGTCGTGTCCGAACAAGGGATGGTGCTCAAGTCGGCCGACGCCGGTGCGAACTGGACCTATCTGCCGACCGGCGGCAAAGGCACGTTGTGGTCGGGCGTCGCGATGCCGGACGGCCGGATCGTGGTCGGCGGGCTGCTCGGCAGCCTGTTCGAGAGCCGTGACGGCGGCACGACGTGGACCGCGCAGCATACCGGCACGCGCAGCTCGATCACCGATCTCGTCGCGACCGGCGGCGGGCTGACCGGCGTCGGGCTGGACGGCCTCGTGCTCACGCAGCGCGTGGCCGGCGGCCCGTTCGACGTCGTGCAGCGCGCGGATCGCGCGACGCTCACCGCCGCACTGATCGACGCGCACGGCAAGCCGGTGCTGTTTTCGCAGGACGGTGTGCTGGCCGCACCGTGAGTTGAATTCATCGAGAAATACGAGGAAGCATGGAGCACCTGAAATGAAGTGCAAGCACAAGCCGGACATGCCGGCCCGGCGTCAGATATTGCGCGTCGCGGTGGCGGGCGCCGCATCGCTCGCGGCCGGAGAAGTCTCGTTCGCGGAAGGCGCCGCGCCGGCATCCGCCGATCGCGGCGTGTTCGATGTCGTGATCGTCGGCGCCGGGCTCGCGGGGCTGACCGCCGCGCGCGACCTGAAGCGCGCCGGATGCGAATCGTTCGTCGTGGTCGAGGCGCGCGATCGCGTCGGCGGGCGAACCTACAACCACGACCTCGGCCATGGCGTGGTGTCCGAGGCCGGCGGCCAATGGATCGGCCCGGGGCAGACGGCGATTGCCGATCTCGCACGCGAACTCGGGGTCGATACGTTCCCGACGTATTACGCGGGCAAGACCGTCGTGCTTGCCGGCGACGCGCGCGTCGCCCAGGATTTCCACGGCGGCTCGGGCGGCGACGATGCGCTCGGCGCGAAGCTCGGCGCACTCGCACGCGGCGTGCCGTCGCGCGAGCCGTGGACCGCGCAGCACGCGGCGGAACTCGACAAGCTGACCTACGGCGACTGGCTGCGCAAGCAGGGCGTGACTTATGAAGACGGCTACTTTCTCGGCCTCGCGGCGAAGCTGTCGCTCGGCGGCGCGCCGGCACAGCTCGGGCTGCTGCACTACCTGTCGATGATCAACAGCGCCGATTGCGACTACGCGAAGCTCGAATCGACCAAGGGCGGCGCACAGGAAACGCGCTTCGTCGGCGGCTCGCAGGTGTTGAGCATCCGGATGGCGAGCGAACTCGGCGCATCGAAGGTGCAACTGTCCTGCCCGGTGCGCAAGATCTCGGGCTGGGATCGCGACGTGGTCGACGTGCAGACCGATCGCGGCGTGCTGCGCGCGCGGCGCGTGATCGTCGCGCTCAATCCGGCGCTGTGCCAGCAGATCGTGTTCGATCCGCCGCTGCCGGACGGCCGTGCGCAGTTGCAGCGGAACTGGCCGGCGAATGCGCCGATGCGCAAGACGGTGCACGTGTACGACCGGCCGTTCTGGCGCGACGACGGCTACAACGGACAGATCTTCGAAGTCGGCGGCCCGGTGTTCATGGCGTACGACAACTCGCCGCCGGACGGCTCGGCCGGCGTGCTCGCCGCGTTCGTCGCGCCGGGCGCGCTGCCGGCCGAACCGAAGGCCGCTGAACGGACGCTGTCGGCCATCTTTGCGCGTGCGCTCGGCGACAAGGCGCTGCATCCGACGCAGTTCCACGACTACGACTGGGGCCGCGTCGATCCGTGGACGCTGCAGTGCATCCACCCGCTGCCGCCCGGCTTCTGGACGAAATGGGGCAAGTTCCTGCGCCCGGAGGCCGGCCGGCTGATCTGGTCGGGCACCGAGACGGCCGACCTGTGGGCCGGCGCGATGGATGGCGCGGTGCGCTCGGGACACCGTGCGGCGCTGCAGGCGCTCGGCAAACTGGCCGGCCGCGGCAAGGAGGCCTGAGTGAAACGAACCTGGATGATTGGCGCCGCGCTGGGGCTGGTGTTGGCGGGCGGGGTGGCGGCAGGCGTGCTGTACGGGCCGGATCTCGTCGACGGCATGCATTACCAGAAAGCGATGGCCGCGATCGGCGAAGCCGACAAGGCCAACGGCGGCGCATGGCCGCAGCCGCAGGAGACGTGCTTCTTCTGCCACGGCGCGCACGGGCAGTCGCAGAACGCGTGGTATCCGTCGTTGTCCGGCCAGCCGGCCCCGTATATCGCCGCGCAACTGCGCGCGTTCGCCACGGACCGGCGCCGCAACGCGTACATGGGGCCGCTTTCGCGCGAACTCGACGACGCGAAGATCGCCGCGCTGGCGACCTATTTCGCGCGACAGGCGCCGGCGCGCAACGAGGCCGTACCGGCCGACGCGGCGCTCGACAAGCGGGGAATGGCGCTCGTGGAGGCACGAAGCTGCCGCGCGTGTCACGGCGCGGCGCTGACGGGCAAAGACCCGGCGCCGCGCCTCGCCGGCCAGGGGCAGCTATACCTGGAGACGCAACTGGCGGCGTTCCGCTCGGGCGAGCGGCACGATCCGACCGGTGCGATGAACGCGTTGGCCGCGACGTTGTCGGGCGACGACACGCGTGCCGTTGCGCACTATCTGGCCGGCCTGTCGCCGGACGGCGCAGCGAAATGATGCGCGCAATGCGTCAGGCCCGGGAATACCCTGCCTTTTTCTTTACGCTTTACTTTGTCATAGTGACCTAAGATTGGTAATGTGTTCTACAAAAGAGCGCACCGGATACGAAGCAGCAGTACCCGACTGTGAACCGAACCGGTTCTCGACAATTCACGTTTCAGGAGACAACCATGGCTAAGCACCCCGTCGTCGTTTATGGCGCAAGCGGTTACACCGGCATGTTGATCATGGACTGGCTGATCGACCAGAACATCCCGTTCACGGCGGTCGCGCGCAACGCGGGCCGCGCGAAGGAAATGATGGCGCAGCGCGTCGTGCGCCTCGAATCGGCGCAATACGAAATCATCGAAGCGGAGCACGACGTCGATGCGCTCGTGAAGGCGTTCAGCGGTGCGAAGGTGGTGTGCAACACGGTCGGGCCGTTCTCCAGCTTCGGGCTCGTCGGCGTCGAGGCCGCGCTGAAGGCCGGCTGTCACCACCTCGATACGACCGGCGAACAGTCGTATATCCGCGCAGTGCGCGACCAGTTCGGCGAGCAGTACCGCCAGGCCGGCCTGCTGGTGTCGTCGTCGAACGCGTACATGTACACGTTCGCCGAGATCGCCGCCGAGCTCGCGCTCGAAACGCCGGGCATCGACGCGCTGGAGACGGCCACGCTGACGCGCGGCCCGCGCAACGCGGCCGGCGTGAGCATCGGCTCGACCGCGACGATCTTCGACGGCGCGCGCCACGAGTCCTGCTACCTGTGGGAGAAGGCGCTCGTGCCGCACGCCGCGGACGCATCGTTCACCGTCGCGACGCCCGAGCTGATGCAGCCGGTGTTCTGCCTGCCGTGGGGCGGCACGTCGCTGCCGGTCTACTTCGAGCACGATTCGCGCGTGCGCAGCTGCATCTCGTGCGTGGGCTTTTACGACAACAACGTGATGAAGCTGGTGCACCAGTTCGGGCAGAAGTGGGAAGCCGAATACAAGCACCTGCCGCGCGAGCAGCAGGACGAAGTGCTGAAGCAGGTCGTCGCATCGACCACGCCGACGATGCCGCCGCGCGAGCGCACGACGATCCAGCGCAGCGTCGATTTCGCGATCGGCCGCGGCCAGCTCGCGTCGGTGCGTGCGACCGTGCACGGCGTCACGCCGTACATCTCGACGGGCGCGATTCACGCGGCCGGCGTGCTCAAGCTGCTCGACGGCGATATCGCGCGCACGGGCTTCGCGTCGGGCTCGAAGGCATTCGGCCATCGCTACCTGCTCGGCTTCCTCGAACAGCGCGGGCTCGCGCGCGCCACGGTCACGCAACTGTGACGGCCGCCGCCGCACCGGACCAGACCCAACGGAACTTGTGACATGGCCATTATCGATTTCTACGACCGCGGGTGGCGCCTCAATCCCGACGGCATCGCCTACATCCAGGGCGATCGCAACTACACGTTCCAGGAGATCGGCGAGCTGTCGTGCCGCATCGCCAACGGCTTGCTCGCCGCCGGCTTCGCGAAGGAGGCGAAGGCGGCGGTGTGGGCCGACAACGACGTGATCGGCTGGAGCTGCGCGCTCGGGATGTGGCGCGCCGGGCTCGCGTACATCCCGGTGAACGGCCGCAACGCGGTGGCCGAGAACCAGTACGTGCTCGATGCGTTCGACTGCGAAGTGCTGTTTTTCCATCAGGCGTTCGCGGCCGCGATCGACGCGCTGCGGCCGAGCCTGCCGAAGATCCGGCTGTGGGTGTGCCTCGACGCCGACCTGCCGTGGGCGCCGTCGCTGGCTTCATGGAGCGAGCGCCAGCCGGCGACGCCGCCGGTCGTCGATTACGCGATGGACGACGTCGTCGCGCTGTCGGCCACCGGCGGCACGACGGGCGCGCCGAAGGGCGTGATGAACACGCACCGTTCGCTGCAGACGTACTTCGCGCAATTCATGATCGCGATGACGTACGACGGTGCGCGTCCGGTGAATCTGGCTGCTGCGCCGATGACGCACACGGCCGGCATGCTGTCGCTGCCGTGCACCGCGCGCGGCGGCACGGTGGTCGTGCTGCCGAAGCCCGACCCCGCGTTGCTGCTCGGCGCGATCGTCAAGCACCGCGTGACCGAGTTCTTCCTGCCGCCGACCGTGATCTACCGGTTGCTCGACATCCCCGGCATCGAGCAGGTCGATTTTTCGTCGCTGCGCTACTTCCTGTACGGCGCCGCGCCGATGTCGGTCGAGAAGCTCAAGCGCGCGATCGACGTGTTCGGCCCGGTGATGACGGGCGGCTACGGGCAGACCGAGGCGCCCGCGTCGATCTCGTACCTGACGCCGGCCGAGCATTTCGTCGACGGCAAGCTGGCATCCGACACGCGGCTCGCGTCGGTCGGCCGCCCGAACCCGCTGGTGCGCGTCGAGATCGTCGGCGAGCGCGGCGACGTGTTGAAGCAGGGCGAGACCGGCGAGATCTGCGTACGCGGCGATCTCGTGATGAAGGGCTACTACCGCGCGCCGGACAAGACGGCCGAGACGATCGTCGACGGCTGGCTGCACACCGGCGACATCGGCCATCTCGATCGCGACGGCTATCTGCACATCACCGACCGCAAGAAGGACATGATCATCAGCGGCGGCTTCAACGTCTATCCGAGCGAAGTCGAGCAGGTAATCTGGGCGCATTCGGCCGTGCAGGACTGCGCGGTGATCGGCGTGCCCGACGACAAATGGGGCGAGGCCGTGAAGGCGGTCGTCGAGCTGAATGCCGGGCAGCAGGTGAGCGCGGAAGAGCTCGTCGCGCTGTGCAAGGAGAAGCTCGGCTCGGTGAAGGCGCCCAAGAGCGTGGACTTCGTCGCCGCGCTGCCGCGCAGCACGGCCGGCAAGGTGCTGAAGAAGGACCTGCGCGAACAGTACTGGCAAGGCCAGCAACGCAGGATCTGAGCCTGCTTCATATGGATTCCATACGATGAGCAACATCTACATCGCCGGTATCGCGATGACCGTGTTCGGCCGGCATCTCGACCGCAGCCTCGACGATCTGGCGAGGGAGGCGCTGCAGCGCGCATTGCGGGACGCCGGTTGCCATGCCGATGCGATCCGCGCCGCGTTCTACGCGGGCATCACCAACGGCCCGCTGCAAGGGCAGTTGTCGATTCCCGGCCAGGTCGTGTTCAGCAAGATCGGCCTCGAAGGCATTCCGGTGTTCAACGTCGAGAATGCGTGCGCGTCCGGCAGTACGGCCGTGCACCTCGCCGTGCGGCAGTTGCAGTCGGGCGCGTGCGACGTCGCGCTGGCGCTCGGCGCGGAAAAGATGAACGTCGCGGACAAGGCCAAATCGTTCGCGCTGTTCGAGGCCGGCTGGGACGTGTCGCGCGTCGACGAGAATTTCGCGACGCTCGCGCGGCTCGGCGAAGGGATCGAGCCGCCGCCCGGCTCGGAATCCGAGCGCCCGTACAGCCGCTTCATGAAGATCTACGCGGCGATGTGCCGGCACCACATGCACACGTACGGCACGACGCAGCGGCAGATCGCGGCCGTGTCGGCGAAGAACCACGGGCATTCGGTGCACAACCCGTATTCGCAGTTCCGCCAGCCGTTCACGATCGACGAGGTGCTGGCGGCCGCGCCGATCACGTACCCGATCACGCTGCCGATGTGCGCGCCGCTGTCGGATGGCGCGGCGGCCGCGATCCTCTGCACGGAGGAAGGGCTGGAGCGCATCGGCGCCGATCGCAGCCGCTGCATCCGGATCGCCGCGAGCGTGATCCGCAGCTTCACGCGGCGGCGCATCGACGAGCCGCACAAGCACATCGGCCGGCTCGCCGCGTTGCAGGCGTACGAGCAGGCCGGCATGGGGCCGGAGGACATGGACGTGGCCGAAGTGCACGACGCGTCGGCGATGGGCGAAATCATCCAGGCCGAGAACCTGGGCTTCGTGCCGCTCGGCGAAGGCGGTCCGGCCGCCGAGCGCGGCGAGTTCACGCTCGGCGGGCGCATCCCGATCAACACGTCGGGCGGCCTCGAATCGAAGGGCCATCCGCTCGGCGCGACCGGCATCGGGCAGTTGTACGAGCTGGTCACGCAGTTGCGCGGCGAGGCGGGCGCACGGCAGGTGGACGGCGCGCGTCATGCGATCCAGGAAAACGGCGGCGGCTTGCAGGGCGTCGAAGAGGCTGCGCTGGCGATTCACATTCTCAGCAGGGACTGACGGAGGCCGATATGGGCAACGCACACGGCGCAATGGCGCTCGGGCAAGGAGCGCAGGCAGGGCAGACGACGCGACAGGCGTCGGGCGGGGTCGGCGCGGCGGCGTCGATGCAGGCGGTGGGCGCCGAAGCGGCCGGGCCGCTCGCGCGCTGGGGCGAGGAACTCCGTGCCGACGCCGCGCTGCAGAAGTATCGTCCCGTCGGCGGCTGGATCGAGCCGCCCGAGCGTGCGCAGCCCGAGCTCGAAGGCGACGTGCAGGCGGACGCGATCGTCGTCGGCGCGGGCTTCGCCGGCCTGTCCACCGCGCTGGAACTGGCCGCGCGCGGCGCGAGCGTCGTCGTGCTCGAACGCGACTTCGCGGGCTTCGGCGCGAGCGGGCGCAACGCCGGTTATCTCGCGGGCGGCCAGGGGCTCGAATACGAGCTGTTTCTCAAGCGGGTCGGCCACGAACAGGCAAAGCGGATCGTCGGCTTCTACGACGAAGGCGTCGCGTACGTCGAATGCAAGCTCGCCGAGTACGCGATCGATTGCGACTACCGTGCGTCGGGCATCATTCGCGCGGGCGTGCATCCGTCGCAGGAAAAGCGCCTGCGCGAGAGCATGGCCACCGGGATCGAACTCGGCTCGCCCGCGCAGTTTCTCGATGGCGCGGCGATGCGCGAACGCGGCATTCCGCCGGCCTTTCTGTTCGGCGCGTACGTGCCCGGCGGCGGCACGCTCGATCCGGGCAAGTACGTGACGGGCTTGCGGCGCGCGGCGCTCGCGGCCGGCGTGAAACTTTACGAGCACACCGCGCTGCTCGATTTCGACGCGGGCGAGACGGTGCGCGTGCGCACCGCACGCGGCAGCGCGAGCGCGCCGGTGCTGGTGCTCGCGACCAATGCGTACACGCCGCAACTCGGCCTGCTCGGCGACAAGGTGATGCCGCTGCGCGTGTCGGCCCTCGAAACCGAGCCGCTGTCCGACGCGCAGCTCGCGGCGCTGGGCTGGCCGAACCGCGAGGGCATCGTGACCTCGCACCTGACGATGGAAAGCCATCGCCTGACCGCACGCAACACGCTGCTGCTGACGACCAAGCGGCTGCATTACGTGTACGGCTCGCAGACGCCGAACGTGCCGGACGGCGACACGTATCGTGCGCTCCTGAAGACGCTGCACGCGCGCTTTCCGCAACTCGGCAACGTGCCGGTGCGCGCATGCTGGAGCGGCTACATCTCGTTCGCGGGCGATGCGTTGCCGGTGGTCGGCGCGGCAGGTGCGCACGGCAACGTGTTCTACACGGCCGGGTGTTCGGGGCATGGCGTCGGCACGCAATCGCTGATCGGGCGCGTGCTGGCCGAGCGGATTCACGACGGACGATCGCCGCTGCTCGACGCGCTGACGCACAAGACGCCGTCGGTGCCGCCGGAGCCGCTGCGATGGTGTACGGTCAACGGGATGCTCGGCGTCGCGAACCTGCTCGACGAACGCGTGAACCGCAAGGTGCGGCACATGTAGCCGCGGGCGATCGTCGCGACGCGGGAACGTGCATTCGGCCGAACCGCCCGGCAGAAGGGGCGGCTCGATGGAAAATGAGGCGCGCATCGGGTATAGTCGTTGGCGCTCCGTAAGGTGCGGAGCGCCCATTCGACGAAGCCGAAACGCCATCTTCACGACGAACACGATGACAGTGTCCAACGAGCAACGCAGCAGCCGAAAGCGGCGCACTTCGACTCCCGCCGCAACGGCGAGCAACACCGACGGTTTGCGGGCGCAGGGCCTGCGTACGCGCAACACGATCATTCGCGTCGCACGCAAGCTGCTGCTCGACGGCGGCCCGCTGGAATTCTCGCAGCGCGCGGTCGCCGCGGCCGCCGGGATCAGCGTCAGCAATCTGCAGTACTACTTTCCGACCCGCATCGCCGTGTTGCGGGCCGTCATCGAGCCGGTCGTCATCGTCACCTATCTCGACGACTTGAAGCGCGCGCTCAGCGATGCGTCGCCGCGCGACGTGTTCGAAGAGATCATGCAGCGCTCGATCTCGGATGCGAAGAATGCCAAGTACAACGCATTGTTCCGGCATTTTCTGTCGTTCGCGGCCGCCGATTCCGAATGCTTCAAGCTTTACGACGAGTGGTACACGGCACTGACGCGCGACCTCGCGCAACTGCTGCGCGCGGTCAATCCGGCGTTCAGCGCGGCCGACAGCCGGCATGCGGCGACGATGCTGATCGCGCTGGCCGACGGCCTCGCGATGCAGTACGGCACCGGGCGGCAGACGCAGGCGCTCGATGCGTATTTCATCGCGACGTCGCGCGCGATCGCCTACGGCACGCTGATGGCGCCCGCGGGTAAATAGCGGCGCGATCCGCCGCGGCGGCCACGCGAACAGAGACAGGGGAATACCCTGTCTTTTTTTTGCTTCCTGTGTTTGTCATGATGACCTATGTTTGGTATGTATTACTAGATGTGGGATGGCCGGGCGCGTCCGCTGCCGGGCCGACATGATTCGAGTCCAGGAGGAGAACGGAGATGATTCGTCTGAACAAGTCCGCGGCGCTGCCCGTGGTCGGCATGACCGGCTTCGAGACGCCGCTGAGTGAAGAGGAAAACGCAATCCAGCACACGGTTCACCGCTTCGCGCGCGACGTGCTGCGGCCGATCGGCCGCGAGCTCGACCGGATGACGCCGGAGGACGTGATCGCCCCCGGCTCGCCGTACTGGGCCGCGATCGTCGAGAGCGCGAAGCTCGGGCTCGATCCGCAACTGATCGCGCAGTTTCCGCCGGACACGGCCGTGCGCATCGAGTCGCTGATCGGCGAGGAGCTCGGCTGGGGCGATTCGGGCCTCGCCGTGTCGATCGGCGCGGCCACGATGCCGCTGATGATGGCGCATTCGGTCGGCAACCCGGAACTGGTCGAGATGTGTGCAGGCAAGGTCGGCTGCTGGATGAACACGCAGCCCGATCGCGGGTCGGACGCGGCGATCCTGTATCGGCCGGAACTCGCCGCGAACGGCAAGCAGCCGGTCGGCAACGTGACCGCGAAGGTCGGCGCGGACGAGATCGTGATCAACGGGCAAAGCTCCGCATGGATCTCGAACGGCTCGGTCGCGCAGGTCGCGCTCGCGTACATGGCGGCCGACTACGGCGACGGCTTCTACGGCGAAGGCGAGCGCAGCGCGTTCACGAACGGCATCGCGATGATCCTGCCGCTCGATCTGCCCGGCGTGTCGCGCGGCAAGCCGCTCGACAAGATCGGCCAGCGTTCGCTGCCGCAGGGCGAGATCTATTTCGACAACGTGAAGGTGCCGAAGCGCTTCGCGGTCGCGCTGAAGGACGACTATCTCGGCAACCTCGCGTCGACGTGGTCGTATGCGGGCACGCACATGTGCCAGGTGTTCGTCGGCGTGGCGCGGGCCGCGTTCGAACTGGCGCTCGCGTATTGCCACGAGCGCAAGCAGGGCGGCGCGCTGCTGATGGATCACCAGATGACGCACCTGCGCATCGGCGAAATGCTGCGCCGGCTCGAGATGGCGCGTGCGATCGCACGCCGCAGCCTCGCGTTTTCGCGGATGTCGCCGCAGAGCCATCCGTATGCGACCGCGCAGGCGAAGGTGAGCGTGACCGAGGAAGCGATGAAGATCACGCACGAGGCGTTCCAGCTGTTCGGCGGCAACGGCACCACGCGCGAATTCCCGATCGAGAAGCTGTTCCGCGACGTGCGCTCGGCGCTGATCGAGGACGGCGAGAATTACGTCCTCGCGTCGCGCCTCGGCGTGCTGGCCGGCGAGCTTTATCGGAATGGGTGGACGCGGGAGTAAGCGAACGCGGCCGCGCCGCGAGACTCGAGACGCGCGTCGTTGCCGGGTGAGCCGCCGTTGCTTCCTTTTGTAAAGAAGCTACGACGGCGCGATCGAACGGCGCGTGCCCCTTCACCGGGCACGCGCCGTTACGTTCAAATGCGACCCAGCAGCACCAGTATCACGACAATGACGACGATCAGCCCGACCGAGCCCGATGGCCAGTAGCCCCAGCTTCGGCTGTGCGGCCACGCCGGAAATGCCCCGATGAGCAGCAGAATCAGAACGATGATAAGGATCGTACCGAGCATCGCATCCCTCCTGGATTTATTCGACACGGTCTGCGCTGGCGCAATTCGCGTGCCGCGACGCGGGTGCCGGTGAAAGCGCATTGTTTGAATTCGTGTAATTCATGCGATGAATACTGACTGATTCAGAAAATAAATTTCAAAAATGCAGGCCCGGTCGCTATGCTGGACCTTCGGTTTCCCTCAGGCGGGCAGGCAATGGCTGAACTCTTTCTGGTACGGCACGGGCAGGCGTCGTTCGGCACGGACGACTACGACCGGCTTTCCGCGGCCGGCGACCAGCAGGGCGTCTGGCTCGGCGAATACTTCGCGCGGCAGGGCCTGACGTTCGACCGCGTGATCTGCGGCACGATGAACCGCCATGCGCAGACGGTCGCCGCGATCCTGCGCGGAATGGGGCGCGAAGGCGTCGCGGTCGACCGCCATCCGGGCCTGAACGAATACGATTTCCATGGGCTGTTCGCGGCAGCCGCCAGCGATTACCCGGAGATCGCGCGGCTCGCGGCCGGCTCGATGAAGGAACATTTCCGCGCGCTCCGGCAGGTGCTGCAGCTGTGGACCGAGGACAAGCTCGGCGATGCGGCCCCCGAAACCTGGGCCAATTTCCAGCAGCGCGTGGCCGACGCCCGCGCCGCGATCCGCCATGGTGGCGGCCAGCGCGTGCTGGCGGTGAGCTCCGGCGGCCCGATCGCGGTCACCGTGCAGCAGGTGCTCGCGGCGCCGCCGTCGAGCGCGATCGCGCTGAACCTGCAGATCCGCAACAGCAGTCTTTCGCAGTTTTTCTTCAACGCCGACGCGTTCCACCTCGCGTCGTTCAACGGCATCCCGCATCTGGAGGATCCCGAACGACACGCGCTGCGAACCTACGGCTGACCCACGAACGATCGCGACGATGACGAACCCTTCCCAGCCACTCGACGTAGCCCGCCTCACGCGCTATCTGGAAACGCACGTGCCGGGCTTCGAAGGCCCGGTCGACATGGAGAAGTTTGCCGGCGGCCAGTCGAATCCGACTTTCCTGCTGAATGCGAAGAGCGGCCGCTACGTGCTGCGCCGCCAGCCGCCGGGCGAACTGCTGAAATCCGCGCACGCGGTCGACCGCGAATTCCGCGTGCTGAGCGCGCTGTCGGGCACCGCGGTGCCGGTCGCGCATCCGTATCACCTCTGCGAAGACCGCGACGTGATCGGCAGCCTGTTCTACGTGATGAGTTTCGAGGATGGCCGGATCTTCTGGGATCCCGCGCTGCCGGAGCTGCCGAAGGCCGAGCGCGCGACGTGCTACGACGCGCTGCTGCAGACGATGGCCGCGCTGCACGACGTCGATGTCGACGCGGTGGGCCTCGCCGGCTACGGTCGCCCCGGCAACTACTTCGAACGCCAGATCGGTGTGTGGACGAAGCAGTATCGCGCGGCCGAAACCGGGCGTCTCGACGCGATGGAGACGCTGATCGACTGGTTGCCGAAAGCATGCCCCGAGGACACGGGCCGGCCGGCGCTGGTGCACGGCGATTTCCGGATCGACAACCTGATGTTCGCGCGCGACGGTTTTCGCGTGCAGGCCGTGCTCGACTGGGAACTGTCGACGCTCGGCAACCCGCTCGCCGATCTCGCGTATTTCTGCATGTGCCTGCGGCTGCCGTCCGGCGGGCAGGTGCGCGGGCTCGCGGGCCAGGATCGTGCCGAACTCGGTATTCCCGACGAAGCGGCGATCGTCGCGCGCTACTGCGAACTGCGCGGGATCGAGCCGATCCGCGACTGGCATTTCTACCTCGCATTCAGTTTCTTCCGGCTCGCGGCGATCGCGCAGGGCGTGAAGGCGCGCGCGCTGCAGGGCAACGCATCGAGCGAGCAGGCGCTGCGCGTCGGCGAAATGGCCGGCCGGCTGGCCGAGCTGGCCGTCGGCGTGATCGACGCGCATCGCTGACATCGCCGCGAAGCGCCACGATCGCCGCGCGGCGACACGACAACTCAATCAATGGAGGAGCACAGCAACATGGCAACGAATCTGTTCGACCTGACGGGCAAGATCGCACTGGTGACGGGCGCGAGCCGCGGCATCGGCGAGGAAATCGCGAAGCTGCTCGCGGAGCAGGGCGCGCACGTGATCGTGTCGAGCCGCAAGCTCGACGACTGCCAGGCCGTGGCCGACGCGATCGTCGCGGCGGGCGGCCGCGCCGAGGCGCTGGCGTGCCACGTCGGGCGCCTGGAGGACATCGCCGCGACGTTCGAGCATATCCGCGGCAAGCACGGCCGACTAGACATCCTCGTGAACAACGCCGCCGCGAACCCGTATTTCGGGCACATCCTCGATACCGATCTCGCCGCGTACGAGAAGACCGTCGACGTGAACATCCGCGGCTACTTCTTCATGTCGGTCGAGGCCGGCAAGCTGATGAGGACGCACGGCGGCGGTGCGATCGTCAACACGGCGTCGGTGAATGCGTTGCAACCGGGCGACCGGCAAGGCATCTACTCGATCACGAAGGCGGCCGTCGTCAACATGACGAAGGCGTTCGCGAAGGAGTGCGGGCCGCTCGGCATCCGTGTGAATGCGCTGCTGCCGGGGCTCACGAAGACGAAGTTCGCGGGCGCGCTGTTCGCTGACAAGGACATCTACGAGACGTGGAAGGCGAAGATCCCGCTGCGCCGCCACGCGGAGCCGCGCGAAATGGCCGGCACCGTGCTGTATCTCGTGTCGGACGCGGCGAGCTACACGAACGGCGAATGCATCGTCGTCGACGGCGGCCTGACGATCTGAGCGCGCGATGAAACTCGACAGCTACGCCGGCCAGGCCGTGATGATCACCGGCGCCGCGAGCGGCTTCGGCGCGCTGCTCGCGAGCGAACTCGCCGCGATGGGCGCGCGGCTCGCGCTCGGCGACCTGAACGGCGACGCGCTCGAACGCGTGGCCGCGCCGCTGCGCGCGGCCGGCGCCGACGTGATCGCGCAGCGCTGCGACGTGCGCGTCGAAACGGACGTCGCTGCGCTGGTGCATGAAGCCGTCGCGCGCTTCGGGCGGCTCGACGTCGGCATCAACAATGCGGGCATCGCCCCGCCGATGAAGGCGCTGATCGACACCGACGAAGCCGATCTCGACCTGAGCTTCGCGGTGAACGCGAAAGGCGTGTTCTTCGGGATGAAACACCAGATCCGCCAGATGCTCGCGCAGCGCGAAGGCGTGATCCTGAACGTCGCGTCGATGGCCGGGCTCGGCGGCGCGCCGAAGCTGGCCGCGTATGCGGCGTCGAAGCATGCGGTGGTCGGGCTCACGAAGACGGCCGCGCTCGAATACGCGCGCCACGGCATTCGCGTGAACGCGGTGTGCCCGTTCTACAGCACGACGCCGATGGTCACCGACAGCGAGATCGGCGACCGCCAGGATTTTCTGGCGCAGGGCTCGCCGATGAAGCGGCTCGGCCGCCCCGACGAAATCGTCGCGACGATGCTGATGCTGTGCGCGAAGGACAACACCTATCTGACCGGGCAGGCCGTCGCCGTCGACGGCGGCGTCTCGGCCTTCTGAACCGAACGAACGGAAACACGGAATCTCGAGGAGTCGATCATGGACTTTGGCTACACCCCGAAAGTGGAAGCATTGCGCGAACGCGTGCGCGCCTTCATGGATGCGCACATCGTGCCGCGCATCCGCCAGTGGAACGACGAAGTGCACGCGGGCCGGTATCCGGTGTCGTTCATGGAGGAACTGAAGGAGCGCGCGAAAGCGGAAGGACTGTGGAACCTGTTCCTGCCGCACCTGAAGGACGACGAGCCCGGCACGGGCCTGACGAACCTCGAATACGCGCCGCTCGCCGAGATCATGGGGCGTGTGAACTGGGCGTCGGAAGTATTCAACTGCAACGCGCCGGACACCGGCAACATGGAGCTGCTGCACCTGTTCGCGACGCCCGAGCAGCGCGAGCAGTGGCTGCTGCCGCTGCTGCGCGGCGAGATCCGCTCGGCGTTCGCGATGACGGAGCCCGACGTCGCGTCGTCGGATGCGACCAACATCACGACGCGTATCGAGCGCGCGGGCGACGAGTACGTGATCAACGGCCGCAAGTGGTTCATCACGAACGCCGCGCATCCGAACTGCCAGATCTTCATCGTGATGGGCAAGACCGATCCCGATGCCGAATCGCACCAGCAGCAGAGCATGATCCTCGTGCCGCGCGACACGCCGGGCGTGACGATCGTGCGCAACATCACGGTGGTCAATCACTACGCGCCCGAAGGGCACTGCGAGATCACGTTCGACAACGTGCGCGTGCCGGCGCGCAACCTGCTCGGCGAGGAAGGCAGCGGCTTTGCGCTTGCGCAGGCGCGCCTCGGGCCGGGCCGTATCCACCACTGCATGCGTTCGATCGGCGCGGCCGAGCTGGCGCTGGAGCTGATGGTCGACCGCGCGCAGTCGCGCGTCGCGTTCGGCAAGCCGCTGAACCGGCACGGCACCGTCGGCGAATGGATCGCGCGCTCGCGCATCGAGATCGACCAGGCGCGCCTGCTGGTGCTGAAGGCCGCGTGGATGATCGACAAGGTCGGCGCGAAGGCCGCGCGCAAGGAAATCTCGATGATCAAGGCGCTCGTGCCGACGGTCTATACGGACGTGTGCGACCGCGCGATGCAGGTATTCGGCGCAGCGGGCTTGAGCCCGGATACGCCGCTGGCCGACCTGTGGACCTGGGGCCGCGCGCTGCGCTTCGCCGACGGCCCGGACGAGGTGCACCTGCAGGCGATCGCGCGGATGGAGATCAAGGACGGCGAGCCCGGTGCGACCGCGCCGTACCTGACGCCGCCGCCGCGCGGCTGAGCGGGGCGCCACGCGGGAGCGCGACGTGGGCGAACGAGAGACGCACGCCGTATTAAGATGCCGGCAAGGAGATCCGGCGATGCGCCTTTCGAAGATTGATCTGAACCTGTTCGTCGTATTCGAGGCGATCTACAACAAGCGCAACCTGACGCGCGCGGCCGAGGTGCTGAACCTCACGCAGCCGGCCGTCAGCAACGCGCTGGCGCGGCTGCGCAAGACGCTGAACGATCCGCTGTTCGTCAGCACGCCGGCCGGGATGATGCCGACGCCGATGGCCGAGAACATCGTCGGCCGTGTGCGCGAGGCGCTGCAACTGCTCGATTCGAGCGCGCACGAAGGCGACGTGTTCGATCCGGCTTCGTCGGCGCGCGTATTCCGGCTCAGCATGAGCGACCTGACCGAAGCGCTGCTGCTGCCGGCGCTCGGCGAACTGCTGCAGACGCATGCGCCCGGCATGCACGTGCGCAGCTACACGATGGATCGCCGCGAAGTCGCGACCGCGCTCGCGAACGGCTCGGTCGACATCGCGATCGACGCGCCGCTGATCGGCGATCCGCACCTGCACCAGGCGCTGCTCGTGCAAGACCGCTACGCGTGCATGATCCGCGACGATCACCCGTTCAGGGGCGACACGCTGACCATGGACGACTACCTGTCGATGGGCCACATCCACGTATCGAGCCGCCGCAAGGGCAGCGGGCACGTCGACGCGGAACTGACGCGGCTCGGGCTGCGCCGCAACATCCAGATGCGCGTGCAGCACTACATGGTCGCGCCGCTGATCGCGATGCGCGGCGATCTCGCGTTGACGGCGCCGCTGCGGCTGCTGCAACGCTATCCGGCGCGCATCCTCGAACTGCCGTTCGAGATGCCGGGGCTCGACTACTTCTGCTACTGGCATCGCAGCGCCGATCAGGATCAGGGCAGCCAGTGGCTGCGCGAGCAGTTGATGACGCTGATGGGCGGGATGGGCGAGGTGCGGTGAGGGAATGCCGCGCAGGTGATCGTCGCCGTCGTCTCGATCAGCCGCGCGCGCCGTCCTGAGCGGCCGCCCTCGATGGGGCGCATTTCGACAGTTGCGGCGACGTATTCCGTCGGTAGAATCGGTACTTCCCTACCGGAGGGCCTCGCATGGACTTTCACGCCCCGAATCGCGGCGCGCTGGCGCCGCTCGCGTACCACCAAGCCGTGGCCGACTATTTGCGCCGGCACGAGCCAGAGGTCTGGCGCTGGACCGGCGAGCGCACGACGCATGCCGAACAGCTCGAATCGCTGCGCGCTTCGTTGCTGCGCGAAACCTACCGGATCGACGCCGATGCGCATGGCGATGTCCATGCCGCCCTGGCGCTGGCGATGGAGCGGCTCGGGATCGTCGACGTGCCGGCCACGCTCTATCAGTCACCGGGCACCCAGATGAATGCGTCGCTCGTATTCGTACCGGGCGAGATTCACATCCTGTTGCAGGGTCCCGTCCTGGAGCGGCTGGCGCCGCCGGAACTGCTGGCGATCCTCGGGCACGAGCTCGCCCACTATCTGCTGTGGTCGCTCGACGACGGCCGGTTCCTGACGGCGGACCGGATCCTTAGCGATGCGGTGGCCGCTCCCGGCGGAGCCGACAGCCATCGCGAGACGTTTCGGCGTTATGCGTTGCACACCGAACTCTTTGCCGATCGGGGCGGCGCGTTGGCGGCCGGTGCGGTGGCGCCCGCCGTTTCGACCCTCGTGAAGGTGCAGACGGGCATCAGCACGGTGGATGCCGCGGCTTATCTGCGCCAGGCCGCCGAGATCGAATCGAACGAATCGGGTGCCAGCGCGGCATTGAGCCACCCCGAGACTTTCATCCGTGCCCGTGCCCTTGCGTTGTGGTGGGACGGCGAGGCAAGCCTCGACAGCTGGATCGACACGCGCCTGCACGGCCCGCTTTCGCTGGAGCGGCTCGACCTGCCGAGCCAGGCGCGTCTGCAGGCACTGACGCGCGGGTTTCTTGCGCATTACCTCGATGGCGCGTCGCTGGCCAGCGATGCCGTGCTGGCGCAGGTACGCATGCTGTTTCCGGACTGGCGTGAGGACGAACCCGTCGCCGGCCCGGACGCATTCGACGCTGCAGGTATCGACGACAGCGTGCGCAGCTACCTGAACGCACTGATGATGGATCTTGCCTTGGCGGACCCCGATCAGCGCGACGTGGCGTTGCTGCGCGCCGGGCAGGTTGCGCGGGCGCTCGGCAGTCTCGATGCATTGCAGCTCAACCTCCGGCGCGACGCGGGCCTCGGCAAGCGCGAACTCGAACGCTACAAGCGGCAACTGGCCGAGGAGAAGGACGCATGAACGACAGGATCGCCGACGGTGCGCCGCGCACGCTGCGTACGCTGATTGCCGCGCAGGCCGGCGCGGCATTGTCGACTGACGACGTGCTCGTGCTGGTGCTGCCGCTATTCGGGCAGGTTGCGGAACTGCATGCGCAGGGCAAGGTGGCGGCGCTCGACACGGACAGCATCGTGATCGACGAAGGGGGTGGGCTGGCGCTGCGACGCCCGGACGGCGAAACGCCGCAGATGGATGTCGGCGCGGTGCACCGCGTGCAGCCGCACCCTGCGTCGGGCCTGAACATCGTCGGCGCGCTGCAGCTGGACCACACGCCCGACGGCCATCATAGTCAGACCGATCTGGCATTGCAGCTTGACGCGGCGGCGCCGGTCGAGCGCCCGGTCTATTTGCCCGGTTACGCGAGCTGGGAGCGATTCATCGGCCATCACGACGAGATCACCGACGTGTTCATGCTGGGGATGGTGCTGGCCAGCCTCGCATGCGGGCTGAATTTCGACACCGAAGGCGACCTGCGCGCGTTCGTCGAGCATCGACGCAATCTGTTCGTGCTTCACGACCGGCTGCATCCGATCGTTGCGGCGGCGATCGTCGAAATGACGGAAGTGAACCGTCATGACCGCGCGACCGACGTGGCTGCACTCGCGATGCGCCTGCGCACCTGGCGCGAGCAGCCGCTCGGCGTGGACGTCGAGCGTGCGCTGGCCGGCGCGACAGGCGCGGCGTCGCGCCGCGGTGCAGTGCTGACGCACCTTCGCGACCGGCTGTTCGATTTGTCGCGTCGCAACCGGCTGCTGCATTTCCGCCCCACCGCGGCGACCGTCAACCTCACCGTGGCCAGCGTGCCGCTGATGCTGCAGATCGAAAGCGTGCGCCCGGAGCACATCTGCACGTGGGGCGGACCGTTCGCGGCCGACCTCGTGGCCGGCAAGGCCGTGCCGCTGCAGCAATGGTTGCGATTCGACGATCAACCGTACCTGCCCGCATCGCTGGACCGGCTGATCGCCGATACGCGCCGCGAACGGGCCGAATTCGGCTTCAGCAACCTGCGTCTCGTGGTCGCGTTCCTGCGCTGGCACAACCTGAAGGAGGCACCCGACGAGCGCGTCGTGTCGCCGCTGCTCTGGTTGCCGGTCGAACTCGTCAAGCGCAAGGGCGTGCGCGATCAGTACATGATCCAGTGCACCGGCGGCGACGCCGAATTCAATCCGGTGCTGCGGCACCACCTGAGCCAGCTCTACGATATCCGGTTGCCCGAGACGGTCGACCTGGGCAAGATCACGCTGGCCGAGATTCATGCGGATATCCTGGCGCAGATCCGGCGTTCGGAACCGTCGGTCGAGCTTCGGCTCGTCGACAAGGCGTCCGTTCGACTGGTGCGCCAGAAGGCACAGCAGCGCATGCAGCAATACCGACGGCGCAAGCCCGCCGCGGGTGCAGGCGGTTCGCACGGCAGCCGGCTGCCTTCGTTCCGCTATGCGCAGGACGATTACCGGCCGCTCGGCCGCGCGTTGTTCGAGGAGTGGGTGCGGCCGAGCGAGCTGCCGCAACGTTTCGAGGCCGGTGCCGCGCCTGACGCCAGCCTGCGTCGGCCGCAGATGGCCGACGCCGCGGCGGAGGCCGTCGACGAGCGGCAGGGTTACGTGCTGCAGGAATCCGACGGGCATCGCTACGCGTGGGATCTCGACCTGACGCAGGTCACGCTGGCCAATTTCAACTACAGGAAGATGTCGCTGGTGCGCGACTACGCGCAACTGCTCGACGAGACCAGTGTGAATCCCGCGTTCGACCGGGTGTTCTCGATCGAGCCGCGCGAGGTGGAAACGTCCGCGGCGGCGCCGCTGCCGGCAGGCGAGCAGTGGAACGTGGTGGCTTCCGACGCGACCCAGAATGCGTCGGTGAGCCTGGCGCGCGGCCAGCGCAGCTTCATCATTCAGGGGCCGCCCGGCACCGGCAAGTCGCAGACCATCACCAACCTCATCGCGGATTACGCGGGGCGCGGCAAGCGTGTGCTGTTCGTGTGCGAAAAGCGCGCGGCGCTGGACGTGGTGTTCCACCGGCTCAAGCAGAGCGGGCTGGACGCGCTGTGTTGCCTCATCCACGATTCGCAGTCGGACAAGAAGGCGTTCATCGCCGATCTGAAGATCTGTTACGAGCGATGGATCGCCCAACCGCACGACAGCGAAGCGCTGCACGCACGGCGGGCGGCGCTGATCGATGCGCTCGACGTACAGCAGCGACGCATCGATGCATTCGAAGCGGCGATGGCGGCGGCGCCCGACGCGCTGGGTGCCAGCGTGCGCACCTTGCTGCGCCGGCTGGCCGCGCTGCCGGTCGTGCCGGACGTCGGCTTCGCGTTGCGCGAGCGCTTGCCGGCGCTGGCCGTATGGGACCGGCATGGCGAACTGACCCAGCGCGTGCATCGTGCGATGCGCGAACGGTTCGGCGCGAACAGCCTGGCTTCGCAACCCTTCGCACGGCTGTCTGCGGCGCTGCTGGCCGACGAGCGGGCATTCGGGCGGGCCGAGCAGCTGTGCCAGGACGCCGACGCGCTGTTCAATGCACTCGATCCGGTGCTCGACAGCACGGTGGCGTCGATCGGACACGATACGGCGCTGTCGCGTGCATGCGCGATCGCCGCCGACTGCCAGTGGCTGATCGACACCGGGCTCGCTGCGCATCTCGACGTGCTCGATCCGGCGTCGTCCGCGCAGACGGCATTGCGGGAAGTCCGCGACGCGTTGTCCGCGCACGCGGACGCGCTGACGGCCGCGCAGGCTGCCACCGTGCACTGGCGGGACAAGCTGTCGCCGGGCGACACCACGTCCGCGCTCGCACTCGCGCGCCGGTTCGAGGCGTCCGCGATGCGATGGCTGCAGCCGGCATGGTGGCGGTTGCGCGGCGAGCTCCGGCGTCGCTACGACTTCGCGCAGCATGCGGTGCATCCCGGCTACGTCAAGGTGCTGGAGCAGCTTGCCGCCGAGCAGGCGGCGGCCGCCGCACTCGACGCAGCCGATGTCGATTGCCGCAAGCGCTACGGCGTGAGCGAAATGGGCGCGTTCCTGCGCGCGCTGGCCGAGCTGGAGGCACGTCTTGCGTCGGACGGCGATCTGCGCGCGCGGATCGCGCATCTGCGTCAGGCAGTCGATCCGCTTGCTGCCGCGCGTATCGATGCCGGCGCGCGCGAGGCGCTCGACAAGCTCGAGCGCCGTATCCGCGACAACCTGGTCATGGACGATGACGTGTCGCTGGCCGAAATCGCCGAAGCGCTGCGCGATCTTCGGGAGGGGCTGGACGACCTGCCTGACTTGCTGCCGCTGTTGCGTGCGGTCCACGCGGCCGACCCCGCCTATGCGGCGACGCTGCAGTCCGTCGACCTCGCGCCCGCGGAGCTGGAGGCGCTGATTGCCGACGAGGCGTTGCGCCGCCTGGAGCGCGAGAATCCGGTGCTCGCGCGATTCGGCGGCGTGGCGCTCGCGCAGGCTGCGCGTGCTGCGGCCCGGATCCAGCGCGAATTGCTGACCGTGAATGCCCAGGTCGTGAGCGCGACGTTGCATCGGCAGTTTGCCGACCACGTGCGCCAGTCGTCGCTATCGGCCACGCAACTCGATGCCGATGGCAAGACCTTCAAGAAGCGCTACGCAACCGGGCGGCGCGAGCTCGAACACGAATTCGGCAAGAGCATGCGCCACCGTTCGATCCGCGATCTCGCCGATGACGAAACGGGCATGGTCGTCAACGACCTGAAGCCGATCTGGCTGATGAGTCCGCTGTCCGTATCCGACACGCTGCCGCTGTCGCCCGACCTGTTCGACGTGGTGATCTTCGACGAGGCCAGCCAGATTCCCACCGAGGAATCCGTGCCGGCGCTCAGCCGCGCCCGCCAGGTCGTGGTGGTCGGCGACGAGATGCAGCTGCCGCCCACGAGCTTTTTCACGGCAGCGGGCACGGAAGGCGAGGACGAGATCGTGATCGAGGAAGAGGGCGAGCGTATCGCCATCAATCTCGATTCCGACAGCCTGTTGAATCAGGCGGCGCGCAATCTGCCCGCGACGCTGCTGGCGTGGCATTACCGCAGCCGGCACGAAGCGTTGATCAGCTTCTCCAATGCGGCGTTCTACGACGGTCGTCTGGTGACGATTCCCGATCGCATGCTGGAGCGCGCCGACGAGGACGGGTGGTCGGTACGATCGAGTCAGGACGATGCCGGCATCGTGGGCGCCGATGCGCTGCTCGCTCGGCCGATCAGTTTCCACCGGCTCGACGACGGCGTGTACGTCGAGCGGAGCAACGTGCCTGAAGCGCGCTATATCGCGTCGCTCGTACGCGAGATGCTGCGCCGGGAAACGGGCCTGAGCCTGGGCATCGTCGCGTTCTCCGAGGCGCAGCAGAGCGCGATCGAAGCCGCGCTGGAGGCGCTGGCGGCCGAAGACGCCGATTTCGCCGCGCGGCTCGAGCGCGAGTACGTGCGCGAGGACGATGACCAGTTCAACGGCCTGTTCGTCAAGAACCTGGAAAACGTCCAGGGTGACGAGCGCGATGTGATCATCCTCAGCATCTGCTACGCACCGGGCCCGGACGGCCGGATGCTGATGAATTTCGGGCCGATCAACCAGCGTGGCGGCGAGAAGCGTCTGAACGTCATCTTCAGCCGCGCCAGGCACCGGATGGCCGTGGTCTCGACGATTCAAGCCGATGCGATCACCAACGTGCACAACGACGGCGCGGCCGCGCTGCGGGCATTCCTGCAATTTGCGCAGGCCAGCGCCACGGGTCAGTTCGACCGTGCGCAGGCGGTGCTCGGTGCGCTGAATCAGGGCGCGCGCGAGGCGTTCACGCGGCGGACATCGCCTGACGCCATTCGCGATGCACTGGCCGAAGCGCTGCGCGCGCGCGGTCACCAAGTCGATATCGACATTGGGCGTTCGCAATTCCGCTGCGATCTGGCGATCGTCGATTCGTCGAAGCGGGATTACGCGCTCGCCATCCTGCTCGACAACCCGGACCATGCCGTGGCCGATACGGCGGAGCGCTACGTATTCCGGCCCGGCATCCTGCGCGGCTTCGGCTGGCGCGTGCTGGACATCCCCGGGAAGGACTGGCTGGACGACGCGGCCGCGGTGCTGGCACGCATCGAGGCCATGCTCGCTGATGGCGAAGATCGAGCACTCGATCAGGAAATCGAATTACCGATGCCGGCTGTTCAGGCGTCGGCGCCGAGAGCGGCACCTGCGCAGACGGAGGCCGTGGCGGCCGCCGGCGTGCCGACGGAACGCGTGCGCTCGCTGCGATTCGAGCAGGGCGCCTCCAGCAAGTTCTGGCGCGCCAGCCTGCGGGGTACGGAGCTGAGCGTGACGTACGGTCGGATCGGATCGGCCGGGCAAGCCAACCTCAAGCAATTCGAAACCGTCGAACGTGCGCAGCGCGAGATGGACAAGCTGGTGGCGGAGAAACTGCGCAAGGGCTATGTCGAAGACCCGGCCGGGTGACGGCCGGCAGCCGATACGCCGGTGATGAAGGGGCTCCGCACGCAGCAGTGGTCGGATTTCGCGCACTCGACGTTTCTTGCGTGGATCGACCGCGTGTTCAACTCGACCCGCAAAGCGGGGCCGATCTCGGGGCACGAGACGTGACGCGGGTCGGGTGAACGGGGACGGCGGCGGCGCGCAGGTGCTTGCCGCCGTTCCGTCAGAACGAATCGTCGTCGAAGCGTGACGACGCCGGCCGGCGCTTCAGGTCCTTCAGCCAGCTCCTGACCTGATCCGGATCCTCGAACTCGCGCAGCGCGACGGTCAGGTCCTGGTTGCTGCGCTGCATGCCGGCGATATCGCGCGCAAGCATGCGCAGCACGGTATCGGGCGCGACCTTGGTGGACGACGCGATGCCGTACGTGCGCCTGAAGTCGTTCTCGACGTGCACGATCTCCTGATTGAGTTCGCGCAGCTGTTCCTCCAGGATGCCGTTGTAGCGCGTGAGCCGCGCTTCGCCGAGGCCGTCGATCGCACGCCGGTCGATCTGTTCGATTTCCAGTTGGAGTTCCAGCAGCTGCAGCAGGTTGCCCTTCTCGTAGGCGCGGTTGACCCGCTGCATCAGCACGGTTTTGCGTTGCTGCTCCTGCGGATCGGTTTCGCGGTCGGGATGCAAGGCGCTGGCGAGCTTGCGATAGATCTCGCGGATCGACTTGCTCGATTCGGCCTGCTCGGCTTCGATCCGGGCCTGTGCGGCCGATTGCTTCGGTGCTTTCTTGCGCTTCGCGCGCTGAGCCTCGCGGGCCGCGTGGGCGGCCATGTCGCGCTCGAACTGGGCGTCGAGTTCGGCCTGCATGCGTTCTGCGAGTTCGTCGGGCGACAGCGAGTCGAGATCTTCTGGCGGTTCGGGCTCGGGTTCCTGTTCCAGCTTCGTCGGTTCGAGATCGGCCGCTGCGTGGCCGCCGTCGCCGGACGCGGCATGCCGGTTGTAGATGACCTTCAGCGTCACGTCGTCGCTCACGTTCAGCAAATCACCCGCCATATCGGCGATCAACTCGGACAGCGTGCGCTGCTCGGCCTTGCTCAGGCCCTTCTGCAGGAACGCGTCGTCGAGCAGATGGATCAGCTGGATGCGCAGCGCCGTCGCTTCCTGTTCGAGCGGCAACAGCCCGTCGACGAACTTCTTCTGGAACGCCGGCATCACGGCGTCCCACGCGCCGAGCCGCTCGCGCCGCGTCTCGATCTGCTTGACGAGCGTATTGAACGTTTGCTGGGCTTTCGACAGGCTGGCTGTCTCGTGGCCGGGCGCGATGGCGACCGCGGCACCGCGACGTGCGGTCATGATGGATGTCCTCCGGCCGCGGCGGGACGCGCGGCAGGCCGGTATTTTAGCCGGATGTCCCGCGAGAAGCCTGGAGGACATTCGCCGCCCGCAGCGACAGGCGGCGCGTCAGCGCTTCACGGCGGGCACGGCCGGCGCGCCGGAATCCGAGCCCGGTGCGCCGTTCGATCCGTAGGCCGCTGCGGCGTTCCTGTGTTCGGCGACGCGCTTCGCGGTCAGGCGTTCCTGCGCGGCGACGATGTCGTCCGGATAGTTGTCGCCGTCGCCGATCGACGGGTTGTAGCCGACCGATTCGAGATCGAGCAGCTCCTGGCGCACTTGCGCGCGGGTGAGCGTCGAGTGCGACGACTGCGCGTAGGAAACGGTCGGGGCGGCAAGAAGAACGGTGGCGGTAGCGGCGGCAATGGCGATGGTGACGACGACGGATTTCACGGTTTCCTCGGACGATTTCGTTGCGGTTCGGCGCGAATTCGCGTGGCTGAACCGACGAGACAAGTTTAGGAACCCGGACCGGCCGGATAAACGGCGATTCCTGGCGAGCTGTGTTCCGGAATGAGCGAGAGTGAAAGATGCCGCCCTTCCGTCAGTCGCCGAACAACTGCCCCTGTCCGGAGATCACGCGTTCGAAATCGTCGCGCAGGAACGGCAGGATCGCATCGGCGACAGGCTGAAGCTGGCGGCTCAGGTAGAACGCATAGTCGATCGGCGAACGCATCGTCTCGAGCGGCTCGGGGCCGGCCGTCGTCATCACGTAGCTGATCCAGCCGCCGCGCTGGTACTGCAGCGGCCGGCCCTGCGCGTGGTTGAACTCATCGGCGATGCGCGCCGCGCGCACGTGCGGCGGTACGTTGCGCTCGTATTCGCGCAGCGGCCGGCGCACGCGCTTGCGGTAGACGAGCTGGTCGTCGAATTCACCGGCCAGCGTGCGCCGCACGTAGTCGCGAATGAAATCCTGATACGGTTCGCGGCTGAACACGCGCCGGTACAACTCGCGCTGAAACTGCTGCGCGAGCGGCGTCCAGTCGGTGCGTACCGTTTCGAGCCCCTTGAACACGAGATCCTCGCCGCCGTCGGCCGTCGCCGCGAGCCCCGCATAGCGCTTCTTGCTGCCTTCTTCCGCGCCGCGCACGGTCGGCATCAGGAAGCGGCGATAATGCCGCTCGTATTGCAGCTCCAACGCGCTGTCGAGCCCGAACTGTTCGCGCAGGTGGGCGTGCCACCAGCGATTCACGTGCTCGACGAGCGCGCGGCCCTTGGCGCCGGCTTCGTCGTCGTCATGCGCGCGGCCGAGCCACACGAACGTCGAGTCGGTATCGCCGTAAATCACTTCGTATCCCTGAGCTTCGATCAGTTTGCGCGTGCGATGCATGATCTCGTGGCCACGCATCGTGATCGACGACGCGAGGCGCGGGTCGAAGAAGCGGCAGCCCGTCGAGCCGAGCACGCCGTAGAACGAATTCATGATGATCTTCAGCGCCTGCGACAGCGGTGCGTTGCGCTGCCGCTTCGCGTCGTCGCGGCCTTCCCCCACGCGGCGCACGATATCGGGCAGGCAGTGCGCGGTGCGCGAGAAGCGCGCACCGAGAAAACCGGGCACCGATGCGTCGTCGGCGGGGTGCGCGAGCCCTTCGATCAGGCCGACCGGGTCGATCAGGAACGTGCGGATGATCGACGGATAGAGGCTCTTGTAGTCGAACACGAGCACCGAGTCGTACAGCCCGGGGCGCGAATCCATCACGAAGCCGCCGGGGCTGTTCTGCCCCGTCACGTCGCCGAGGTTCGGCGCGACATAGCCGAGCCGGTGCATGCGCGGCAGGTACAGGTGCGTGAACGCCGCGACCGAGCCGCCGGTGCGATCGGCCGCGAGGCCCGTGACGCTCGCGCGTTCCAGCGCGAAGGACAGCAGGTCGGCCTTGTCGAAGATGCGCGTGACGAGCTCGCAGTCCTTCAGGTTGTAGCGCGCGAGCGCGGGCTTGTCGTGATCGAAGCGGCGCTGGATCTCGTCCATCCGCTGGTACGGGTTGTCGATCGACTTGCCTTCGCCGAGCAGCGACTGCGACACATATTCGAGGCTGAACGACGGGAAGGTCCACGTCGCGGATTTCAGCATGTCGATGCCGTCGAGGATCAGCCGGCCCGCCGCGCCCGCGAAGAAGTGGTCGGGCTGCTGGCCGTGCGCGCGCCAGTCGAGCACGCTGCCGCCGCGCCCGAGCTTCAGCGGCACGCCGTATTGCTCCGCGTGCGCATGCAGGATGCGCAGGTCGAACTGCACGAGGTTCCAGCCGATCACCGCGTCGGGATCGTGTTCGTCGAACCAGTCGTTGAGCCGGGCGAGCATCGCGGGCCGGCTGTCGCAGTAGTCGAGGTCGAAGTCCGGGGTGCCTGCGCTGC
The DNA here is from genome assembly GCF_902832865.1 of Burkholderia sp. BCC0397. NCBI lineage: Bacteria > Pseudomonadati > Pseudomonadota > Betaproteobacteria > Burkholderiales > Burkholderiaceae > Burkholderia > Burkholderia sp. BCC0397. The sequence goes on from NZ_CADFDL010000006.1 coordinate 310,059, forward strand.
CGCTTTCGTCACCGTTCGGCGGGCCGAGCATGTAGACCTGGCGCTGCCCGCAGCCTTCGAGCGCGATCGAGTACAGCTCGCCGTGGACGCTGGTTTCGATGTCGAGCGACACGCAGCGCAGCGCGGGGCGGTAACCGGTCGCGGGCTTCAGCTCGCCGCCGGTGAGCGTGCCGTCGCGGCCGGGCTGGCCGCGAAACTCGACGCATGCGGTGATGAAGCGCTCCATCGCGTAGCGGTCGGGCGGCTGCACGTCGGCTTCGTAGACGTCGACGCCGGCGGCGGAGAGCCGCTTCTGGAGACCGGACAGATGGCGATAGCGCTTGCAATAGAGGCCGACGACCGGGCGCTGCCGGAAGTCGCGCAGCGCGAGCGGGCGCAGCTCGGCGTCGCGCTCGCCGGCCAGCGTGCGTTCGGCAAGCGCCTGCTGTTCGGCCGGGATGAAGGCGACGGCTTCCTGCGGGCGCAACCGCACGCGGCGCGGACCGTGTTCGGTTGCCAGCCAGAACTCGATCTCGATGCCGGATGCGGTGTCCCGCCAGTGGCGGGTAAGGATGAAGCCCTGCTCGAACGCCGTCAAAACGCTTGCTCGTCGTGGATGCCCAGGCGGCGGATTTTAGCGCCTGGAAGCGGTTCGCGCCGGTGGCGGTTCTATGGCATCAGGTGGCAGGAAGCCGTTGTGCGATGCGCCATCCCGTGCGGGCCGCATCGATCGACCGCAGCAACCAGCGGCGCGCGCCGATCGCGTGGCGCTTCTGCGTGACGTATTCGTCTACCGCGAGTTCAAGGGTATCGTCACCGACGCGGGAAAGTGTCGCGGTGGCGCCGGAGCCGTCGGCGAATTCGATCACGGCGGGGTGCGGCTTTGCGGTGCGCGGCGCGTCGTTGTCGAGCGTCACGATGCTGCCCGGGTAGAGGTGCGAATGGCTTGCGCACAGCAGGACGGCAGTGGGCATGGAACGCGCTCCGGAAAACGCTGGCTCGGGCGACGTGAGCCGGATTCCGGAGCCTACATAAAGGGAGGCGCTTGCAGTACCCCGTCTAGCAGACGCCAGAGATGTTCAATGCCTGAGGCCTGACTCGAACCGGCACCCCTCAAACATGCCCCTCATGCTCGATCGCCCCACCATGCGCCGCTCGCGCCGCGACCCTCACCGGCACCCCTGACGCCCTGGCTGCCCGCTTCGCCCACATCGCCGTCAATATCGGCACGAGAATCGCCGTCACGAGGCATGCGGTCGCGACGATCGCCGTCGCCGCCGGCACCATCGGTTTGAACTTCGGAATCATCTCGCCGATGATCGCCGGGTTCGCGACCGCGGCGCCGGCCGTCGACGACGCGGCAAGTCCGGCCGTCCCGTTGCCGCCGCCCAGAAACTTGTCGGCGAGAATCAACGGCACGCCCGTCATGACGATCACCGCGAGCCCGAGCGCGATGCCCGGCAGCCCGCTCGTCGCGATCACGTTGAGATCGATGCCGTTGCCGAGCGCGAAACCGAAGAACGGAATCAGCGGATGCACGCAGCGCCCGAATAGTTCGCGCAGCTCCACATCGAGATTGCCGAGCGTGAAGCCGATCAGGAACGGCAGCACCGCGCCGACGAAGAGCCGCGTCTCGAACACCGCGACGCCGGCCGCGCCGAGAATCAGCATGCTGACGAGCGGCCCCGATTCGATCGACATCAACACGAACGCGCCAGCCTCTTCCTTGCTGCCGTATTGCTGCATCACGGCCGCATAGAGGCCGCCGTTGGTCATGTCCATCGACGTCGTGATCGCGAGCAGCGATAGGCCCGCGAAGAGGCCCGTGCGGATGCCGTCGTCGGGGATGAACTGCGCGGCGATCACCGTCGCGAGCCACGCGACCACGATCTTCGTCGCGAGCAGCGTGCCCGATTTGCGCAGCACGACACCTGTCGCGCGCAGGTCGATCGTCGCGCCCATGCAGAAGAACCAGACGGCGAGGATCGGCACCGTGCCGGCGATCAGGCCGTTGGTGAACGAGCCGAAGTACTTCCCGGCGTTCGGGGCGAACGTATGCACGCATGCACCCAGCAGCATCGGGACCAGCATGAGCCCGCCCGGAATGCGGTCGATGGCCTGTTTCAGCTTCACGTCTCCTCCGTGGACGTCGATGCGTCCCGTTGTCGAATGATGTCTGCTGACTGACTATAGGACACGATTCGGAACGGCGGTCCGTTTTTGTGAATTTCGACGGTAGTCTTATCATCCGGAAGCGGCCGGCGTCGTAGCGACGAGCCGAAGCGACGAGTCGAAGTGACGACGGTCGCGCAGGATTGAGCGTGTGCCGGCCGAGAACCGGCAAACCGAAAAAACGATACGGCGTAGAGAACGAATGAGGCAGATCAAAATGACGATGCGCATGGGCATCGCGATGCTGGTGCTCGGCGCAAGCCTGGGCGCGAACGGCGCGCACGCAAAAAGCGCGGTCGATTGCGGAAAGCTCGACGCGGCCACGAGCGGCCCGGACGACAACTTCCGGCCGCCGGCGTCCGGCACGGTCATCGGCACGGGGCGCGCGTATTTCTATTCCGCGCCCGACGCGCAGTGCATGACGAAGCGGACCTTCATCGTTCCCGGCGATTCGGTGACCGTCTACAAGTCGCACGGGCGCTGGTACAACATCATGTACGTGAACGGCAAGACCGGCGACGACTTCGAAGGATGGATCGAGCAGGGCCGCGTGCGCCTCGGCGGTCAATACGGCGCGCAGTAGTCGCCGTCGGCGGCGCCGCTACACCGTCGCCGATGCGAAATCGTGCTGCAGGTTCTCCGCGCGCAGCGGCCGCTGGTACAGGTAGCCCTGCGCGTACTGGATCCCGACCGTATGCAGCGCACGATGCTGCGCCTCGGTCTCCACGCCTTCCGCGATGATCTTCAGGCCGTAGTGATGCGCGACGGCCGCGATCCCCTCGATCAGCCTCGCGCTGCCGCTGTCCAGTTGCGCGACGAACTGTCGATCGATCTTCACGTAGTCGAACGGAAAGCGCGACAGCATGTCGAGATTGCTGTGATGCGTGCCGAAATCGTCGATCGCGAACTTCGCGCCTTTCGATCGCAGCGCCTGGAAGATCTCGGTGGTTCGGGCGTTCTTCTCGAGCAGGATGCGCTCGGTGACTTCGAGCACCAGCGTGAAGCCGGGCGGCAGCGCGCGGATCACTTCCTCGACGACGGCCACGAACCGCGCACGCTCGAGGTCCTGCGGCGCAATGTTCACGGCGATGCGCAGCGGCGCGGACGGCGTCAGCGCGGTCAGTTCGGACACCGCCGTGCGCAGCACGAATTCGGTGACCTTCGGCAGCACCGTGCTCGATTCCACCTCCGGGATGAACACGGCCGGGCTGATGGCCCCCCACTTCGGATGGTGCCAGCGCAGCAGCGCTTCGACGCCGACCGTCCCGCGCGTCTGCACGTCGACGATCGGCTGGTACACGACATGGAACTCGTTGCGCCTGAGCGCGTGGCGTACGGCCTTCAGCAACAGCCGCCGCGGCGCCATCGCGAGCAGGTAGGCGGCCATCACGAGGCTATCGGCCAGCAGTACGATCGTCACGCAGATCAGCCGGTAGTGGCGCTGGACCTGTGACGCGTAGCGCGCCGATGCGATGACCGACACCGTGAACGGCCAGCGCTGCGAAGCAATCGTGCTGCCGCCCGCGGGGCCTGCGTCCGTTTCCGGCGCGAACTTCCCGTGCTGGTCGAGACGGCCCGAACCCGCGATCGACAGCGTGGCCGTTTCCGCTCCGTTGCCGGTGCCGTGGGCGAGCGCGTCGGCCACGTAGTCGCCTTCGATCACATACAGGACGCCCGCGCCGCGCGCGGTGGCGCGGAATACGGACAGCACCGGAATGCCACGCTGGAACGGCGTCTGGCGCAGCAGCGTGACGGTCATCGAGCCCGGTTCGGGCTCGCGCGCATACGCGGCGAGCGGCAGGTCGATCGAACCGAGCGCCGACGAGCACATCAGGCGGCCGTCGTTCACCAGCCCGACCGCGCGCAGATAGCGCAGGCGAGTGCCCACTTCGGCCAGCGTCCGGAATACCGTCGCGCAGGGCCGCCCGACGAGTGCGGTCAGCTCGTCCGCGTGCCGGAGGCGAACGCCGTCCAGGATGCGGTCCACGGAGGTTACGATGTCGTTTGCCACGACGCGTTCATGCGCGGTGACGGCATCGCGCGCGTAGCGGTCGGCCAGCATGATCGCGAACGCGGGCACGAGCACGCAAATGATCACGGCGGCGAAAAAGACGACGCGCGGCCACGCGCCGCTGCGGTGGAAAAGGGGCTTCGAGCCGGGCGTGAGCGCCCATAGTCCCGCGATTGCCTTTGGTGTTGTACGCATGGCGTGGCAAGTCGAACCGGTCGATGCGCCAACGGTGCGCATGCCGCATGCCTGATTCGGGCCATGCGGCTCGCGCGCCGGTTTCGGGACGCCGATCGAGTCGGCCGTCGCGACGGCGTCGGCTCAGCCTGTCGCGATCGGCCATCATCTGGCAGCATTCCTCAATAACATGCGGGCATCAAGCATGTATATCGACGCAGCGTACCGAAAAAAGCCCCGGCCGCACAGTGTGTGCAGCCGGGACAAAAGACACCGTCTCTTGGCACGAGGATGGTGCGCGGCAAGTATAAGATGCGGCACGCGATTGCGAAATATTGTTGTTTAAATATTGATGAGGTTTCGTGATTGTGTCTCAAAAAGAAACATTTTCATGCGGCGCCGTTGTCGGCAGTCTGTTGCCCGGGCGTCAAACCGGAGCGTTGCGATGGAAGACAATGCCGCACCCACGGTCGTCGTGACCGATGGCGCCGCCGTGGCGGACGGCGGTTCGCTGTGGATCCGGATTTCGGTGGACGGAGAGGCCCGCGACTATTCGCTCGATCGCGCGCTCGCGTCGCGCGGGACGCCGCGCTACGACAGCATCCGCGGCGCGCACGGCGTGCTGTCGGATGGAGATCGACGGGAGTTGCGGGTGCTGCTGGAGCGCATTGCCGACCCGGCGATGTGGGCCGGCATCGTCGGCACGTTCATCCAGGTGCTGAAGCGCCCCGATGCGTGATGAACGACGCGGTGCTGGCGGCGCTTCAGAAATCGTTGCGCATCTTATGGAGCAGGCCGCTGGGCGACTGGTGCGTGTCGACGGCGGTGAGGACATCGGTCAGGAACCACGGCAGGTTCAGTTGCGTGTCGGAATCGCCGACGCATACGCGGATCGGCGGTGCGCCGGAGGGTGAACGGGCGCCTTGCGCGGCATCCCGCGACGGCACGCAATTCTTTGCGTATGCCTGAGTCGGAACCGGCGCGACGGCGCCGGAGGGTGCACCGGCGATAGCCGGCGCGGGCACGCTGATGGCGGAAAACAGGGTCAGGGCAGCGGCAAGAGCGACGCGTTTCATGAGGATTCTCCGGCGATGTTCGTTCGACCGGGCGAGCCGCCGCGAGTTCGTCGGCGCGAGATGCGTGTCACCTGTACGAATGGACCGCCCAGCCGCCTGCGACGCTGGCCGCCCGCCCCGGGCTGCCGGCTGCGCCACTGCTGTGGCGATTCCTCAAACAGGTGTCGTTCCCCGCATGTATATTGTCGCCGTGCATCGACCGGCCGGCGATATCGCGCGGCTTCGTTTGCACGTCACCGTGCGCGCGTACTGCCGGCCGTCCGGCGCGCGGTGCCCGCGGTGAAGTGTCCAGAGCAAGTACAAGAACCAGCAAACATTCCGAGCCCGCCTATGAGCGATACCAAAGTTGTTTTTCAAATCACCGCGGATGATCTCGTCCACGCATACCGCCTGCATCTTTGGCGCAAGTACAACGGAAAATACCTGCTCAAGTCATTTGCGATCGTCGGGATCGTGTACGTCGTCCTGCTGGTCGGCGGCGTCCGGGTAGCAAGCGGACATTTTCCGGAATGGCGATATGTCTGGATGGCCGCGGGAATCGCGGCTGTCGTTTCTATCGGTGTGCCGCTCCTGAATCATCTGGTATTGCCACGCGTAGGCCGCAAGATTTACGACCAGCAAAGGACGCTTCATCAGTTTCACACGGTCATTTTTCACGACGATCGCTTCGTCGTCGAAACGCCGACTTCGCGCGACGAAATTCACTACGCGGATCTCATCCACTGGAGCGAGGATCATCAAATGATCCTGCTGTATCAGTCATTGGCGATGTTCCGGGTGGTACCGAAGTGCGTGCTGGACGACGGACAAGCGGCGTTCCTGCATCGACTGTTGCTTCAGAACGGCGTGCGCAAAGTCTAGCGGGCCGCGGGGCGCACGAAGCAGTCCGGACGGCTTGCGTCGTCCTGGCTTCGAAGCGCGCTTCCGGCCTGAAGGCGTCGCCGCATCACATCACTGATACCCGTAACACTGCTTCAGCCCCGCGTAGTCGTAGAAGTGGCTGCCCGGCGCAATCTTCGCGCCGTCGCACGCGGCCTGGAAATCCGTCTCGCGCTCGTTGTACAGCATCTTCACGATGAGCCGCGACCCGTTGCGGTAGACATCCCACTGCATGTTCGCGGCCATCGGCGATACCTGGTCGCCGCGCCACGGGCTGTTCGCATACGTGTACGTCTGTGCCTGCGGCGTCGGCACGAACACGTTCTTCAGGTTCATGATCGACGCGAACGGAATCACGATCTCCGCGTGCGTGAAGCGCAGCTTCGCGGCGTGCGTCAGGTCGCCCCGCGAGATCGCGTCGACTTCGCCGAAGAAATCGTCCTGCAGCACCTTCGCCATCCGGTACGTCACCGGGTTCGCTTCCTGGATGCCGGGCCCCTTCTGGTAGTAGTCCTCGGCATCCTGCAGGTACGCGAGATACTGCGCCTGCTCCGCACCGATGTACTTCTCCATCGTGACGCCGCCGGTTTCCGCGGTCATTGCGGGCGCGACCTGCAGCAGGTTGTACAGCACGTTCACCGCATCGACGGCGGTCGCGATCCTGGTCTTGCCGTCGCCCTTCAGCGTGTTGGTGAACTTGCCGTCCGTCGACGTGAACGCATAGGTGCCGGTGTTCGCGAACGCGTAGCCGTCGGAGCCGAGCTTCGCGATGAAGGCCGGCGACACGAGCGCGGACAGCACCGTTTGCGCGACGTCGGCCGCCTGCGGCGCGGCCTTGATCGCCTTCAGCTTCGTGGCCACCGTCGTGTCGTTTGCATAGGCCTGGTAGGCCTGGCTCGCCTGATAGGTCGCGTAGTGCGGATCGCTCGTGTCGGTCACGAGATCGGTGGCCGGCTTCAGCGAGTGGAAATACAGCAGGAAACGATTGGTGCCGGCCGGCTGCGCGACCGGTGCGCTCGCCGGATAGCCGGCCGGCGCGGCCGGCAGTGTGATGGCCGGCGCCAGTGCCGGCTGCGCGGCGACGAGCGCCGCCGAGAAATACGTCGAACTGTCGACTGCGCGATCCTGGCCTGAGTTGACGACGACTACTTGCCGGTTGCTCGCGGCGAACAGCGCGGGCAGCCGCTGCGCGAGACGCGCGGCGAGTTGCTGATGTTCGCGGATGCCGGTTTGCGTGAGGTTGCCGTATCCGGGTGTCGAGATGCCCTGCACGCCGTAGCCGAGCAGTGCATTGGCCTTCATCATCGCGTACGTGTCGGCCTTGAGCTGCGCGCCGAGCGCGGTCAGCGCGCCGTCGGCCTCGGCCTTGACCAGCATCGCGTAGATCGCACCGTCGTACTTGAAACCCGACAGCCCGCGCGAGCCGTGACGTGCGACGAGTTCGGTATAGACCGGCGCGTAGCCGACCGGCGGCGCTTCGTACGTCGCGGCGTCCTGCTGCGGGCGGTACGGCGTCTTCGTCTGATAGTAGGTCGCGGGCGCCGGGGGCGGCGCCGGCTGAGGTTGCGGCTGCGGCGTGGGCGCCGTGCCGTTGTTGTCGGCCGACGTGGCGGGCGGCGTCGAGTCATCCCCGCCGCAAGCGGCGAGCAACAGGCAGGCAATCGCGAGGGCGGCGGCGGTGCGGGTCGGGCGTGTCATCGTGGCGGGCAACGGACGGGGCGATGCGGATGTGCGTCGTCCCGTCTCCGGGGGAAGGTGGTCGAGCCCCGAAGTGTTGCAAGCGACTTTGACAGCAGAATGTCAGGATGCGGTCGGGCAATCGTCGGATTGCCGCCGGATCGACGATGATGGCCGGCTGCGGCCGGCCCGTGTGCCGGCGTTCAGTGCAGCCCGGCCGATGCGATCGAGCGCACCGTATCGGTGATGTTCACGCAGCGCGACAGCCCGAAATGCTCGGCTTCGCGACGTTCCGGTTCGCTGCTCGCGATCCCGACCGCGCGCTCCCGCGGCACACCGAGCGCTTGCAGCGCGACATCGAACGGATGCTGATTCGATCGGGAGTCCTGTTGATCGGCATCCGTGACGACGACCGAGAAGCGGTCGAGGTTCGCGCGGCCGAACTGGCCTTCGAACATGTCGCTGAGCCGCGCGGCCGGCAGCGTCGTGACGAGACCGAGCCGATAGCCTTCTTCCGATGCCCGGTCCAGCCACTGGATGATCGCGTCGCGCTGATGGCGCGATTCGCGCGAATCCGGGGTGGCTTCGATCTGCGCGAATGCTACGTCGAGACGGGTGACGATGGCTTCGATGACCACGGTGATTCCTTTTCAGAAACGTGATGATCCGTTCGCCGACGGGAATGCCACACACCTTAGCGTCGATCCGGAAAACTCGACCAATTAATATTTATAGCCGACTCATACGATTCGACTAATGAATGGGGCGGCCAGCCAGAGCGGGCGCGGGATGCGTGTCGCACGACATTTCCCGCATGAATTGCATCGTATCGACGGCCGTCAATGTGGTGCACCAGCGTGGCGCAGATTCCGGCTGCATCACGCCTATGCATATAAAAAAACGGCATATCGGGCGATGCCCGCCCGATATGCCGCGTTGCGATGCTGCGTGCGAACAGGTGCGATCAATGCAGCTTGATCGACGGCTGGTTTCGGCTTTGCAGCCAGTGGCTCAGCGACTGGAACAGCGCGCGCTTCATGCCGACCACGCTGAACAGGTGCTTGCGATACAGGAACTTGTACAGCCCGATCGCCGCCAGCCCGTCGACGATCAGCGAGCGTGAGCGCATGCCGATATCCGCCTGGTACACGGCGCCCGCATGCCCGAGCGACACGACGGTGCCGGCATCGCGGAACGTGAAGCCGGCCACCGGCTTGCCGGCGACGCGGCGCGCGAATGCGTTGACCAGATACACGGCCTGCTGGTGCGCGACCTGCGCACGCGGCGGCAGAAACCCGCTTGCACCGGCGGACGGGCACGCGGCGCAGTCGCCGAATGCATACACGTGCGGATCGTCGGGCGTCTGCAGCGTGTCGGTCACGATCACCTGGTTCGAGCGGTTGAGCGCGATGTCGCCGATGTCCCGCAGCATCGCGGGGCCCGCGACGCCGGCCGCCCAGATCGTGATGTCGCTCGCGAGGCGTTCGCCGGTCGCGGTCGTCACGGCATCCGCACCGACTTCCGCCACGCGCGTATCGGTCAGCACGTCGACGTTCAGCGCGCGAAGCTGCGCGTGCATCTTGCCGGACAGCCGTTCGTCGAGCGCCGGCAAGATGCGCGGGCCGCCTTCGATCAGCCGGATGTGCACGTCGCGCGCGGACACCAGCGCCTTGAAGCGGTACGTCGTCAGTTGCTGGACCGCGTGCCGCAGCGCGGCGGCCAGCTCGACGCCCGTCGCGCCCGCACCGATCACGTTGATGCAGATCGGCGCCGCACGCCGCGCGGGCTGCTGCTCGGCCAGGTGATTCGCCTTCGTGCAGGCAGCCAGGAACTTGCGGCGGAAATCCTCGGCCTGGTCGAGGTTTTCGAGCGGCAGCGCATGACGCTCGGCGCCCGGCACGTTGAAGAAGTTCGTCACGCTGCCGACCGCCAGCACGAGATCGTCATAGTCGAGTTCTCGTTGCGGCAGGATTTCCGTGCCGTCCGCATCCTGCACGGCCGCGATCGTCGCCGTGCGTGCCGCGCGATCGACCCGCTGCAGCGCGCCCTGTACGAAGCGGAAGCCGTGGCGCTTCGCCTGCGCCGCGTATTCGATCGTGTGGGAAGCGGGATCGCGATGGCCCGATGCGGCTTCGTGCAGCAGCGGCTTCCAGAAGTGCGTCGGATAGCGGTCGACGAGCACGACTTCGGTCTGCCCGCGGCGTCCGACCGTATCGCCGAGACGCGTCGCGAGCTGCAGGCCGCCGGCGCCACCGCCGACGATCACGATGCGCGGTACGCGCGGTGCGCGATCCGTTGCAAGGGTAGGCGTGATGTTGTCCATGTTGGGGCTCCCGCTGAATGACGATTCGGATGACATTGCTCAAGAACCGACGATATAGTTTGGAACCCACTCGAACAATTTAATGTTTATAAGCGACTCATATGTATTCACTTATAGGAAAGACCGCGACGTTCCGGCAGTTGAAGGCGCTGGACATGATTGCGCGGCTCGGCAGCGTGTCGCGCGCGGCCGAGGAACTGAACCTGACGCAGCCGGCCGTGTCGCTGCAGGTCCGGCTGCTCGAGGAGGCCGTGGGCGCCGCGTTGTTGCAGCGGGTGGGGCGTGGCGTGCAGTTGACCGCGGCCGGCGAGATCGTGGCGCGTTACGCGCGCGAGATCCTGCATCTGTGGAGCGAGGCCGGCGACGAAGTGGCCGCGCTGACGGGTGATCTCGGCGGCACGCTGCGGATCGGCGCGATCACGACGGCCGAATACCTGATCCCGCCGCTGCTCGTCAAATTCACCGCGACGCGCCCGCACGTGAAGACGTATTTCAAGGTTGGCAACCGCGACGACATCATCCGCATGCTCGCGACGCATGAAATCGATCTCGCGGTGATGGGCAGTGCGCCAAAGGAGCTGCGCACGCACGCGGTCGAGTTCGCGAAGCATCCGATGGTGTTCGTCGCGGCGCCCGGCCATCCGCTGATGCAGCGCAAGCGCGTCGCGCTGAAGGATCTCGAATCCGCGCACCTGCTCGTGCGCGAACGCGGCGCGGGCACGCGCTCGACCGTCGAAAGCCTGTTCAAGAACGCGGGCTACCGCTTTCATGTGGGCTCCGAACTGTCGAGCAACGAGGCGATCAAGCAGATGGCCGAAGCGGGGCTCGGCATCGCGTTCCTGTCGCTGCACGCGTGTGCACTGGAACTGCGCACGGGGCTGCTCGGGCAACTGCCGTTCCCCGGCAACCCGATCGAACGCGAATGGTATGTGGTGACGCTTGCCGACCGGCGAATCTCGCAGGTGACGGGGCTGTTCCGCGACTTCCTGATCAAGCAGGGCGCGCCGGTGATCGACGGCGCGACGGTGGCGCTGCACGAGCGGCGGCGCAAGTAGGCGGGGTGTCGGCCGGCCGGTCAGACGAGCCCGAAGTCGTCGTTGCTGTCGGGAATCGACGCGAGCAGCCGTTCGAGCCGGTACCAGCCGATGATGCGCAGGCACCACGCGGCGATGGTGGTGCGACCGTTGCGGGCGTCGGGGCCGGATGAAGGGCGGGCGGCGGACGGCGAGCGCGCGATGAACGCCGCGCGTTGCGGGCAGTAATGGGGCATGACGGGCTCCGTAGGTGTCGGATGAGTCGATCGTAAGCGGCGCGGCGCCTTTAGGCGCGCACGCAAGGATCGTCCCGAGCAGAAACGGATGATCTTTTTCTGCTTGATTCGGCGGCGGCCGCGCAGGGCCGGCACGCCGGCCCGAAACGCGTCACAATGCGCGTTCGGCCCCTGATCTGGTGGAGACCCTCAATGAGCGATCCGATTCTTGCCGCGCCGACGGACAACGGCGTCCCGGTCAGCCTGCGCTCCAGCCGCGGGCTCGGCTGGCACGGCTTCGGCGCGTCGCTGCTGGAGATTCGCGCGGGCACGTACCGGATTCCGGCGGCCGAGCATCACCGGATCGGCGTGCATATCGGCGCGCCGGTGCGCGCGGATTGCGTGTGCGACGGCGAGCGTGTGTCGCGCATCCAGGCGCACGGCGACGTCGACGTGATTCCGGCCGGCCTGCCCGGCCAGTGGACCGACAGCGCCGACTGCCGGATCCTGCACATCGCGCTCAGCGACACCTTCGTGCGGCGCACGGTCGAGCAACTCGAACTGAAGCCGTCGCATGCGCAGATCCGCCGACGGCTGCAGGTGCGCGACCCGCGGCTGCAGCACATCGCGTGGGCGATGGCCGCCGAACTCGAAGCGGAAGACGCATCGGATCCGCTTTACGCGGAAAGCCTGTGCACGGCGCTCGTCGCGCGGCTGGTCGACGGCCAGCCGGCGTTTCGCGAACGCCGGCGCACGCTGGCGCCGAAGGCCGCGGCGCGCGTGATCGATTATGTCGAGGCGAATCTCGACCGGCGGATGACGCTGGCCGAGCTCGCGGCGCTCGTGTCGATCAGCGTGCCGCATTTCAAGGTGCTGTTCCGCGAAACGCTCGGGATGCCCGTGCACCAGTACGTCGTGCGGCGCCGGGTGGAGCGCGCGAAGGCGCTGCTGCTCGAAGGCCGGCTCAGCATCAGCCAGATCGCGCTGGAGGCCGGGTTTGCGCATCAGAGCCACATGGCGAACTGGATGAACCGCGTGCTCGGCGCGACGCCGACGGAGATCGCGCGGTCGGGTGCGCGGGGCGGGTTGCGGCTGGCTTATGACGGCGAGGATGGCGCGAAGCCTCCGCGTCGCTAGCCTGTCGACGGATGCGCGGGCCGTGCCCGCGCTCGCATCCCGTCATCCTTTCCTGCTCGATTCATCCCTCCGTGCGCGCCACTCGGGCCGCGAATCCCGACAATCACAGCACTTTCATCCCTCAGGAGCGGATCGTGTTCGTGATCTTCGGAGCATCCGGCAACGTCGGCCTGTCGACCGTGACGACCTTGCGCAACGCAGGCCATTCCGTGCGCGCGGTGCTGCGCGACGCACGCCATCGTGAACGTTTCGCGCAGCTTGGCTGCGATGTCGCGATCGCGGACCTGACGGACGCGAACGCGATCGCCGCGGCGATCGACGGCGCGCAGGCCGTGCAGATGCTGTGCCCGGTGCCGGCTGCCGACCCCGATCCGGCCGCGACGATGACGCGGACGATCGACGTGGCGACCGCCGCGCTCGCCGCGAACCCGCCACCGGCGCTGCTCGCGCTGTCGGACTACGGCGCCGAGCTTGAAGGCAATACGGGTATCACGCGTCTGTTCCATGACTTCGAGGAACGGCTGAAGACGATCCCGACGCAGCTGACGCTGCTGCGCTCGGCCGAGCATCTGCAGAACTGGGCGCGCGTGCTGCCGGTCGCGCTCGGCACCGGCGTGCTGCCGAGCTTCCACCATCCGGTCGGCAAGGTGTTTCCGACGGTCTGGGCGCCCGATGTGGGCGTCGTCGCGGCGCGGCTGCTGCTCGATGCGCCGGAAGGCGGCAGCGGGCCGCGCATCGTCAGCGTCGAAGGGCCGCGGCGGGTGAGCGTGACGGCGATCGCGGATACGTTGGGCACGGCGGCAGGTCGTGCGATCGTCGCGCACGAGTTGCCGCGCGACACGTGGAACGCGACGCTGTTGCGCGCGGGGCTCAGCGAACGTCATGCCGAGCTGATCGTCGATCTGTACGACGTGCACAATGCGGGGCGGATCGATGTCGAAGCCGGCGTGTCGGAGCGGGCCTACGGGACGACGACACCGGAGGAGGCGCTTGCCGTGCTGGTGCGCGCGCATGCGGCGCCGGCGTGACGCAGGTAGCCGGAATAGCCGGAATCTGGCGTTGATATCGATGGACCGGGATTCGCAAGTTGCGAAACCCGGTCCGGACTTCGGGGCGCACTTTAACCGTGCCCGCTACTCCGGCGTTTCAACCACAAGCGCCCGGGAGGCTCGAAATACGTACCGAACCGCACGAGTCCGGCCTTCTTCAGATGGCACGTCATTTCAAAGCTCACCAGCACGCCAGGATCGTCGTTTTCAAGGATGGCGACGTCGATGGAGCGGATGCGAGGCTCATATTTCAGAAGCGTCGCCTCCATCTGCTGCTTGAGCATGTGGGCTGACGCGGGCAGCGCCTTGTAGATGTTCGTCAGATCCGGCAGACCATAGTCCGGCAGATGCTTCAGCGCTCCGGCACGCGAGTTCAGGATGCGCTGCACATTTTGCTGGACGCTCATGCATTCGAGTGTCCGGTCGTCGTAAGCATCGAGCGGCTCACCGCCGATCTGGCCGAGCAGGATGTCATGGAGAGAGGGACGCGCCTGCATGATCCTGGCCTCTGGTTACGCGGTCGCGCGTGTCGGCTCCGTCGCGCCCGCTGCGACGTTGCTCCGATCGATGAAATCGATCGTCAGGTTAGCTTCCGACGAGCTCGACAGCACGATCCTTTCGGGCGCGGCCCCGGTAGCCATCCGCGCAAGCAGTTCACGCGACACGTTCGGCAGAATCCGCTGGTTGAGGAACGCATCGACGTTGCGCGCACCGGACTCGCGTGCGAGGCAAAGCTCGGCCATCGTGTCGATCAATGATTCGTCGCACGCCAACTCGACGTCGTGTTGCCGGCGCAGGCGGTCGGCGACCTTCGACAGCTTGAGCCGCACGATCGACGCGAGTGCGGCGGCATCGAGCGGCCGATAGACGAGCGACTGGAAGCGCGCGAGCAGCGCGGGCTGGAAGTGTGCCACAAGCTGCGGGTGGATCGACTCGAGCAACGCCGCCTGGGAAATCTGCGGATCGTCGGCGGTCATCTCGTCAATCCGTGCGCTGCCGAGATTGGACGTCATCAGAATCACGCAATTGCGGAAGTCGATCTCGCGTCCTTCTCCGTCGCGCATCATGCCGCGGTCGAACACCTGATAGAACATGTCGAGCACGTCGCGGTGGGCTTTTTCGACTTCATCGAGCAGCACGACGCCGTACGGCCGCTGCCGCACGGCTTCGGTCAGGATGCCTCCGCGGCCGTAGCCGACATAGCCTGGTGGCGAACCTTTCAGTTGCGACACCGTGTGTGCTTCCTGATATTCCGACATGTTGATCGTCGTGAGCGCGGCCTCGCCGCCGAACAGCAGGTCGGCCAGGGCCAGCGCCGTTTCGGTCTTGCCGACGCCCGATGGTCCTGCGAGCAGAAAGACGCCGAGTGGCGCATGTTCATTCTTGAGGCCCGCCTTCGCGGTGCGCAGGCTCTCCGCGAGGGCAGCCAGCGCATCGTCTTGTGCGACCACGCGCCTGGCCAGTTGCTGTTCGAGCCTCAGCAGGCTCAGCAGTTCGTCTTCGACGAGGTTGCCGACCGGCACACCTGTCCATTCCGCAACGACACGCGCGATGGCCGCCGCATCGACATCGACAGAGATCAGCGGTGCCTTGCCTTGCCGGTCGGCCAGTAGGCGTTTGATGTCGTCGAGCTGGCCGTGGCTGGACGCCGAGCCGCCTTCGGCGATCTCGGCTCGATGCCGGTGAACGAGGCGGACCAGCTCGAGTTCGCCGACATAGCGCGCCTGCAAGCCGGTCAGGATGTTCCGCGCGTCGGCAAGCGCGTGCTCCAGCGTCGCGCGCCGGGGCCCAACGTCATCGATACCAGCCTGCGCGTCCGCGTCGAGCGTCGCCAGTTCGAGTTCGAGGGCGGCGACTGCGGCGCGCGCGCGCTGCAGTTCCGCGGGCGGCGACTCGAGTCCCATTCGCACCTGCGCGGCAGCGGTATCGATCAGGTTGACTGCCTTGTCCGGCAGTTGCCGTGCGGGGATATAGCGTCGAGAGAGTTTCACTGCCGCGATGAGCGCATCATCCCGAATGTGCACGTTGTGATAGTCCGCATAGCGGCTCTTCAGGCCCCGCAACATCAGGCACGCCGCATCGTCGTCGGGTTCGTCGACCTTGATGATCTGGAAGCGGCGCTCGAGCGCGGCGTCGCGCTCGAAGAATTCCTTGTACTCCGACCATGTAGTTGCCGCGATCGTACGCAGTTCGCCGCGCGCGAGCGCCGGTTTGAGCAGGTTCGCGGCGTCGGCGCCGCCGGCGGCGTTGCCCGCGCCTATCAATGTGTGTGCCTCGTCGATGAAGAGCAGGATCGGCTCCGGTGAAGACTGAACCTCATCGATGACGTTTTTCAAGCGTTGCTCGAATTCCCCTTTCACCCCGGCGCCGGCCTGCAGCAGGCCCAAATCGAGTGTCAGGATGCGCACGTCACGAATCACGTTCGGGACGCTTTCCTCGGCGACGCGCAGCGCGAGGCCTTCGACGAGCGCGGTCTTGCCGACGCCCGGCTCGCCGACGAGGATCGGATTGTTCTTGCGCCGACGCGCGAGCACGTCGACCATCTGCTGGATTTCGCGATCACGGCCGAATACCGGATCGATCGCGCCGCGTCGAGCCTTGTCTGTCAGATCGATCGTGAAGCGGGAAAGGGCATCACCGTCCGTGGTTCGCTGGGGCGCGAGCGTTGCTGCCGCGACGGGTGCGGCCGATTCCGGCGCTTGACCGGCTGCACGGCCGATCGGATGGTCGTCCGCGCCGGCTTCGATATCCTCCGGTCGCGTGCTCTCGCACGAACGATGGGCCAGACGCGGCAGGACGCGCTGGATTTGCGTGCTGCTGACGGACAGCAGAGGCCACGCGTTTTGCGCACGCAATACATGGGGCCGATCGACGATCGCCTGCAGCAGGTCGCCGGACCGGACGGTCGCGTCGTCTGTCTCGGACGCTGCGCGCACCCATGCGTCCTGCAGCAGGGTCGCCAGTTGCGGAGACAGTGCCGGCTTGCCCCGAAGATTGCGTGGAAGATGCTCGATCGACGCGAGCAGCGCATCCCAGACGGTGTCGAGGTCGATACTGTAGTGCCGCAGAATCGCCGGGATGTCTCCGTCACCGGCCTCGATCAGTTTCAGCAGCCAGTGCTCAACGGTGATCTCGTCTGCGAGACGCGTCTGGCATAAGCTCACGGCCGCTTCGAGCGCCTTCGCGCAGTGCGGGTTGAGTCGGCGGAGCAGGTGGGTCGTGTCGCGCGGAGTCATGTCGATATCTGAAGAGGGAAGGGGCGACGCGCAGTCGTTGGCCGGACTGGGTCTCGAGGACAGGAGGGCCAGCCTGAACCGGCCAGGCTGGCAAAAGAACCGCGCGAGGAGCCGGCGGTTCGGTCGTCGATAGGGATCAGGACCGCTCGTTCCAGGTGTCCTTGTGGATAATGTTGCCGTCCTTGTACGACCAGGTGATCGTTTCGTAGCGAAGCTCCACGTTTTCGAGGTGGTTGTGCTTCTCGTAGTCCGGATTCTTGATGTCGTGCATGACCGGATTCACGGCGACGATCTTCACGTTGTCGAGCTTCGTGTTGAAGTACTCCTTCTCCTTGCCGGCGTCGTCGATCTTGTACCACTTGATTTCGACCGACTTGAGCGTCTGGCCGCTCGTCACGGCCTTGTACAGGTACGGCGTCGACGCGTCGGTTTCCTTCGTCAGCGTGATCGGCTTGTGGACGCGCGTACCCGTCAGCTTGCCGGTGTTGCCGTCGGTCGGGATATGCACGCCGTGGTCGAATGCGACGAGTTCGACGCTGCCCTCGCGGTCCTGAACCGTCACCGAACCCTTGATGTCGGCGCCGCCATCGTCCTTGAGCCACATATAGGCCGGAATTGCCATTGTCATACTCCTTTTTTTTGCACTGTACGCATTACTAAACTTGCCAGGAGCCAGCCCCTGAGCTTGAGAATCCCGAAGCGGGTTGCTTCGGGGACTAAACCTGGATTGCTACTTTCCCGTGTCCGGTACCAGGGTAATTTCCACGCGACGGTTTCGCGCGCGTCCGTCGGGTGTGTCGTTGCTCGAGAGCGGGCGCGTCATGCCATAGCCTTGAATCGCAAACCGGGTCGCGGACATGCCGGATGCGTCGACCAGCCAGTCGCGCACAGCTTCGGCGCGCGCGGTCGAAAGCTTCAGGTTGCTGTCCGGATTGCCTACGTTGTCGGTGTAGCCGGCGACGAGGATGCGTTTGTCGGGATGTGCGTTGATCATGTCGAGCGCGCCGACCATCGCACGGTTCGACCCCGGCTTCAGCAGTGCCTTGCCACTGTCGAACAGCGACATGCTGTCGAGCGAGACGACCGCAGGCGGTGGCGGCGGCGGCTCGTAAGATGCGATCGCGTTGTTCAGCACCGGCATCAGCTGCGCGCCCCGATACATGCCGAACGACAAGCGCAGCGGAATACCGGTGCGCGCGTAGCGATCGAGTTGATCGCGATCGGCCACGAGCGCCTGCAGGGCGTCCCGCTTCGCGGCGTCGCGCTTTGCCGGGATCGTCGAATAGCGGCCGAGATCGGCGGCGATACGATCCAGCAGCGCTTCGTTGTTCCTGGCTGCACCCCAGAATGCGGCGGCAGCGGCGCAGGCGAGCAGGGCGAGTGCGTGGCCAACGGCGGCCTGACGGGGAGACATCCAGTATCGTCGCGGCATCGCTTCGATCAGCGACTGCGGGAGCGGCCACGGCGTCGGCGAGGCGGTGGCGGTGACACGCGCCACATGCGTCTGCATTTCGACATCGCGTTCCCACAGGTTTCGGGACGCACTCGCCGGTCCGCAGTCGATCCAGCCGGCGCCGAACAGCGCCCATGGCGCCGCCGGCTGTTGTCGGTCCGTCAGTGCGCCGAAAACCACGCGCTGCGCCCAGCCGACGATGGAGGCCAGCGCGGCGGCGCGCGCCGCCGCGACGCAATCGCCGGCCGCGCGCTGGACCTCGTTTTCCGCTGCGCGGACCACGGATTCGAAACGTTCGCCGACCGCCAGGCGGGCGGCCGACGACACGCCGTACCACACCGGCGTCGAGAGGTCGACGGGGCTGGTGGTGAGCCGCTGGTAGACCGCTACGTAGCCCGGCAGTCGCGTACCCAGCATGCGGGCGGCATCGGCGACGGCCTGCCGTACGGCGCGCAAGTTCTGGGTCAGTGTGTCGGTTTCCGCGTGCAGCGCAGGCGTGACCGACAGCACGACGCCGTCCGGGGCGCGCCCGTCACGCCACTGCCTGACCGCAACGGCCAGCCGCGGCAGATCCCGAGGGCGATCGACGCGCAGCCAGATGCCGCCGTCGCCGACGTGTACGTGCCTGGCTTCTCCCGTACGGTCGAACAGCGCGGGCAGTCCGTCGCCGGTCACCAGCACGAGCGGCATGCGCGTGCGCAGCTTCACCGGAATGTCACCCGTCGCTGCGCCCAGCGCGGTCAACACATGCGCGCTCTGGCTACGCGCGCGGACAAGCTTGCATGTACACCACACCATTAACGCGAGCGCGGCAAGCCCGGCGATGGCCGAAAGTGCCCAGGCGACGCCGGAACCGAGCGGAAGTACCAGCCAGATCACTGCGAGCACCAACACGGTTGCGAACGCGACCATGAGCCGCGACGGATACCCGAGGCCTTCGTGCCCGCGATCGGGCGGCCGCTTCGATTCCGTGGAGAGAACAGGCAGGTCGGATCTCACGGGCGAACGGCCTTTGCCGCTACGAGATGCGCGAGCTGCCCGTCGAGCGTGGCCGACCAGACGCCCCATACGATCGCGGCAGCGACACATGTAAGTCCGGCGATTGCCCATGGAGATAGCCGGTAGAACCAGTCGGACACGCGGCGTTCGGCGCGATCCGCGACGAATGGCCGATCCAGGGCAGGACGCAGCGTTTCCAGCCTGGCATTCAACGACTCGATCAGCGCAGTCCGCTTGGCTTCACCGTCACGGGCGTACCGGCCGACGAATCCCATCCCGAGGATGGCCGAGTAGCACTCGAGCAACGCGACGGGCGGCGCGGGCTCGCGCATGCGCATGTCCAGGCGGTCGAATACACGCTCACCGGCTTCGTGCAGATTGAACTGTTCCACCTGCAGCGGCTCGCGCTCCCATGCGGACCGGGATTCGCCGGGCAGGTGTCGCAGCGCCACCTCGTCGAGCAGCCCGCACTGTGCAATCAGTGCCTCGTTGCGCACGTCGTCCGGAAAGCCCCGCTGCTGCAGCGCGCTCGCGAATTGCTCGACAAGCTGCTTGCACCGGGCCCGCAACGCGACCGCGTCCTGAGTCTGTCCGCCCGAGGCGAGCGTCGTCACAAGCAATGCGGTGTCGCGTAGCAAATCGCGCATCCCGTCGCTGGGGAGGTTGCTGGCGCCCGTCACGTTCGGCATCAGGGCGGTGTCGCTTCGATTGGGAGTCAGGGCATTCATGAGCGCAACACGGCGTAAAGTTCGAGCGAGGCGTCCGGTACTGACGCTGGCAGATAGATCTGGCAGGCTCGCGCGGCGAGCATCTTCGCGTGCACGGCACTGGACGCGTCCAGCGCGAAATAGTGATTGTCCAGACGCACAGGGATCGCGCCCGGCACGCGCTGGACGGCTTTGAGCGGGACGCCTAGCAAAGCCGAATTGATGATGTGTTCGACGTCGTCGGGAGCGCCGATCTTGCAAAGCCGTGGAAACTGTTCGACCAGCTCGAACGCGGGCATCGGCGCGTTGACCGACAGATACCAGTCGGCGGCATCCGCGATGATCCGTTCGTCGAGGAACTGGCCGGTCCACGTGGTCGGCCCCTTGCGGGTGAGACCGATCGACACGACTCGCGACGGAATGATGGCGTCGAGCAGATTGCGGATCAGCGATTCCAGTTTCGCGAACACCTCGTCGGCTCGCACATGGTCGTACACCGGAATGTCGGTGAGCTGCGCTTCGGTCGAGAACGTCATCAGCGCGCTCACCAACTGGGCGAGTGTCGTGTACAGATGCTCCGGAGGGCGACCAGGATGCGTGGCGAACAGTCGCAATTGCGGCCATGCCGCGTGGATGCAATGAAGCAGCCAGAAGAGTTGCACGTCGGCCACGCCGTATTCCGCAACCTCGGCGATGCGCTCGCTACGACGCGTGCCGAGTGCGAGGGTCCTGGCGTGCAGGATGTCTGCCAGGCGAATGATTCGCTCGATGTGCAGCGGATGGCTGCCGAGCGTGAGGCACGGCGGCACGAACTGTTGATCGACCTGGAACTGGCCGCCAGATCCGCGTGTCAGTCGCGCGATCGCACAAACCGTGTCGTCGGCGTGCGACTCGAAGTCGAACACGAGTCGGACTGCATGCCGTTCGACTGCGATTTCGGTCTCGCCGGTCCCGTTCAGGTCCGCGACCTTGACGAATTCACGGTAAGCGCGCCGCGGGCGGGCGAGCGACGCCTCGTCGAAACGGCAGTTGCTGCCATTCGCGTCCGGCAACGCGAGCGCTGCGAACACTACGACGCTCTGCATGTCCGCTGGCACGCCTTGCGTCAGATCGCGCGCAGGCGGCAGCGTATCGGCGATGGTCGTATCGATCGGCGTGCCATCCGGAAAACACAGCCGCAGGCGGGCAAGTTTCAGGCGCCCTGTCGACAGCGCTTCTTCGTCGATCTCGACAGCAAGTGTTCCCCACGGCTGTGCGACAGCCGCGCAGGCGTACTGACGTAGCGCAAATTCAGCCCATCTATCCTGTTGCTGAAAATGCTGCTGGGTCAGGATGAGGCCCTCGTGCCATAGCGGCTTCGCGATTCGCATGGTCTCTCGTGTGATTTGTTTGTTCGTTATTCAGGTCAAGGGCGTAACCTATACACGACATCTTTTTGGATATGCAACCTATTTTTCGAATGCCCATATGATTTTGTTTACTAATGGAAATGTGTGAAATGTGAACAAATTTCACAATCTGTCGGGTGATTATTTTTGGGATATTTGATTTTGTAGGCGAATTTGAGAGGCGCCGAAAAGGATGACGTGCGATCAATGAGAAACGCACGGATCATCGTGTAACAAGGGAGTGCAGCAGAATTGCCGGTCGCTTTGGGTAACGTCATTCGGCTCGAATGTGATTTGTCTCGAAAATATTGGGCGCCTTTTGAATTTGTAAATTGTTTCAGAATGTTTGCAATTTTTTGCATTTGATCGTTGTGGTTTTTTGAGCGACGCGCTTTGACTCACTCGGAGTTTGCCGTGTATAAGTCCCATTCGATTTCGTCGCGCGAACGGAGACCATGCGATGAAATATCGACCGGGACACACTGCACATTGCATCCACGCGTGACATATCGAAGAGACCATCGTGCCGAACACGCCGTGCGCCCGCCCAATGCTTGACCATCACTAAATAAGGATTGCAAATGGATAGCTTCCAGAGAGAAATTCCGAAGAGCCGTGTCTCGATTACGCTGGATTTGCATACGGGCGGGGCCCAGAAGAAGGTCGAGCTACCGTTGAAGCTGCTTGTCGCGGGCGACTTCAGCGCGGGCCGCGAACAGCCGCCGCTGGCCGAGCGCAAGAAGGTCAATATCGACAAGAACAACTTCGATGCGGTCCTGGCCGACCATGCACCGGATCTCAAGATTGCCGCGGAGAACACCCTGGCCGGGGACGGCTCCGAACTGCCGGTGAATCTCTCGTTCCGCTCGATGAAGGATTTCGAGCCCGAGCAGGTTGCTCGCCAGATTCCCGAACTGCAAGCGATGCTGGCGATGCGCAATCTGTTGCGTGATCTCAAGTCGAATCTGCTCGACAACGGCATGTTCCGCCGCGAGTTCGAGAAGATCCTGAAGGACAAGCGCCTGTCCGACAAGCTGCGCGGCGAACTGGGGCAGATCGCCACGGCCACCCTGCAACAGGAAGGCCATGCGTGAGCGCGGCCGGCCCAAGACGGCCGTCACCGCATCCCGCAACCACGCAGCCATACCAAACGTGACTGAGAGAAACATGAACCAGAATGAATCGCGCCAGGGCGCCACGGAAACCATCGCGCTCGAAAACGACAGTGTCTATGCCGCGCTGTGCAACAAGATCAACCTGAAGCCGGTCGCCGAGGCGCGGCCGCTGGAAGCGTTCCGCGACAACGATGCACTGTCGGAGGCATCGGCCGACGAACGGGTCGCACGCGGCATGGACGCGCTGCTCAACCTGATCGCGAAGGAAAGCAAGCCGGTTGGGCGACTCGCAACGCTCGCCGCTCGTCGCGCTGATGAACGCTATCGTCTACCAGGCGGGCGCCGGCGCGAGTGCGCAGTCGCTTTCCGAGAGCCTGATCAACAAGGCGCAGCAACTGGTCGGCGTCGACGAAAAGGATCCGTCGAAGCAGGTTCAGTCCCAGCTTGCGCCGCTTGCCTCAGCCTTCGGCCCGATCCTGCGCCTGACGGGCGGCGATCTGGCGTCCGGTGCACCGGTCAACGACAAGGCCGCCACTCAACTGGCCGCGACTGGCGACCTCAGTCTCGCACGCTACCTCGAGCGGGTCACGGCGATGCGTCTGAAGGCATCGCAGATCGTCTCCGGTGCCGATCCGGACGCGATCGCACGGCTGGCCGCTCAGTCGGTCCTGCAGGGCAAGACGTCCGATATCTCGGATAGCCGCGACTACGCGAGCCGTGTAGCCGCGAGCCTGGGCGAACAGTGGGCGGGCTTCGGTGCGCTGTTTCGGGCACCGTTCGATCAGGCGTGGCAGGTCGTCGTGCAGCCGGCCGCGTCGAGCTTGAACGAAATCTGGCGGACGGCGATTCTGGCCGACTGGAACAAGTCGTTCGGCGGCCGATATCCGTTCTCGGACGCCGACAACGACGCGTCGCTGCCCGAGATGGCGCGCTTCATGCGGCCCGACAATGGCGTGATCGCGCAGTTCGTTGCAACGCAGCTTGCCGGCGTGATCGAGCGGCAGGGCGATCGGTGGGTCGTCGCGCAAGGTGCCGACCAGGGGGCGCTCACGATCGATCCGGTCTTCCTGAGCAGCCTGAACAAGCTCACGCGGATCTCGATCGTGCTGTTCCCGTCCGGAGACGCGCGCGTGCGGTACGAACTGCAGGCAGTACCGACGCCGGGCGTCACCGGCATGAAGTTCGTGCTGTCCGGGCGCGAACTGCGCTACTTCAACCAGAAGCAGGAGTGGGTGCCGTTCGAGTGGCCGGGCCAGTCGCTCGAGAACCTGTCGCATATCGAATGGCAGACCGAGCAGGGCGGATTGCGCACGGCGCTCGACTCGCAGGGGCGCTTCGGCCTGATCCGGCTGCTGGAGCGTGCGAAGGTCGCACAGCAGGACAACGCGCGTTACGTGCTGACCTGGATGCCGGACACGAGCCAGGGCATTCCGCTGAAGGTGCAATTGCGCAGCGAGGCGGGCGCCGGGCCGCTCGACGTACTCCAGTTGCGCAACTTTGCGCTGCCGGCGCGGATTTTCGTGACCGGGGCGGCGAGTACCGGGCCGAAGGTGTCGACAACCAGTCCGCCGCCGTTGCCGGCTGCGGCAATCGCCGCGGCAAAGCATGCTGCCGTACCGTTGCCGCCGGGACTTCCGGGTGCGATTTCGTTGCGGGACGAACCGATGCCGGCGACGTTGGCACCGGCGCCTCGTCGAACTTCCGCGACGGAATCGGCTCGAGCGGACCCGCACCCGCACCCGGCTTCGTCCGGCATGGCGACGCCGAGGGCCAATCCGGGGATGACGGTGTCGTCGCTGGCGACGACTTCGATGTCAGCCGACGCTTCCTCCAAACCGTTCGGACATGCCCTCCAGTTGTTGGGCGACGCATTTGCGTTTTGAGACCTGCCATGACCCTAGCCAATTTCGTAAAGACACTCGTCGGCGGTCCACGCATCGATTCGCTGCACGAAGCGCGCCGGAATACCTGGGCGGCATGGCTTGCCCCGATACCGGGGGAACACGCGCATGGCCGCGATCCCGGTTACGAGGATGCATTCTTCGAACTGAAGGACGAAGCGACCAAGCTGTCCGGAATCGACGACGGACTGATTACTCGCGCATGCGAACAGTTGCTCAAGGAAACCGGAAAGGATCTGCGTCTGGTCGGTTATTACGCGTTTGCGCGGCTGCGTCAGGATGGTCCCGCCGGGTTCGCCGACGGACTCGAGCTGGCCGCTTCGCTAGTCGATCGGTTCGGCGAGACCTTGCTGCCTGCGCGGGCCGAGGCAAAGCGGGCGGCGCTGGAAATGCTGTCGACCGCGCGAATGATCGAAACGCTGGACAGCCGCGGAGACTTCGCGCCCGCGGATCTCGAGCGCGCGATTGCGGCGCTCGACGTGCTCGTCACTCGTACAGGTACATGGTCCGACGCCGCCCGTCCGAACCTGCATCCGCTTGTTGCCCGCTTCGGGAACAAGGATGAACCGGTTCGCAACGTGAGCCCGGACATGGCGATGCCGCAGACGCCCGCCTCAGCAAGCGTTTCGAGCGGATCGATCGCATCGGCGCGCGACCTGCTCGATCATGCCCGCGCGATGTCGGCATGGCTGCGCGATCAGGAAAACGGCTATTTGCCGTCGGTGCGTATCGCGCGCAGCGTTCGGTGGGACACCTTGCACGACGTGCCGCCGTCGGATACCGCGTCGCACACGCGTCTGGCACCGCCACGCGCCGAGTTGCGCCAGCAACTGAAGCGGCTCGTGCTGCAGAAGCAGTGGCACGAACTGCTCGAGCGTGTCGAAGGGGCGTTCATGGAGGGCGTGAATCACCTGTGGTTCGACCTGCAGTACTTCCAGCACATCGCGCTCGATCACGTCGGCGCGCCGTACCACACGTGGAGCGAAGTGCTGCGCGCGGACTTTGCGTTGTTTCTCGAGCGATTGCCGGGTATCGAACGGCTTTCGTTCAGCGACGGCACGCCATTCTCCGACGACACGACGCTCGAGTGGATCGCCCGGCACGCCGTCGTGCGCGACCTCGAAGCGGGTGAGACCGTTGCGCCGCTGCCGGTGTCCGCGGATAGCGACGGCGATGCGGGCGACTGGCCGGAGATCGAGGCGCAGGCTCGCGAGCTGGTCGCGCGCGATGGTGTCGAGGCCGCGTTCGCATGGCTCGATGCGCTGCCCGGCATGAAGACCGAGCGTCACCGCTTCCTGCAGCGGCTGGTGATGGCGCGCCTGGCCGATCATGCGGGGCGACCCGATACGGCCCTCGCGTTGCTGGTCGAACTCGACACGTCGTCGCGCTCGCTGCCGGTGATGCGCTGGGAGCCTGCGCTGGCGTTCGAGGTCAAGCAGCAACTCGTGCGCGCGTTGAAAGCGACGAGCAACCGCAAGGATGCCGACAAATCGACGCTCGCGCGCCGCATCGGCGAACTGCAGGCGGAACTTACCGTGCTCGACCCGGCTCGAGCGCTGACTCTTTCGTAACGAGAATCCATGGCAAACGACGATCCCATCCTGCGCTACTACGAAGCGGAAATGCGCTACTTGCGCGAGTCCGGCAAGGAATTCGCGAAGGCGCATCCTGATCGCGCGCGGCTGCTCAACCTCGACCGTGTCGGCGATCGCGATCCGTACGTCGAGCGGCTGTTCGAGGGTTTCGCATTCCTGACCGGGCGCCTTCGGCAGAAGCTCGACGACGAGTTGCCGGAGCTGACGGAAGGGCTGGTCAGCCTGCTATGGCCGCACTACTTGCGCATGATCCCCTCGTTGTCGATCGTCGAACTCATCCCGCTGTCGGAAAAGCTTCAGAAGACCGAAGTCGTGCCGGCAGGCGTATCGATACGCTCCGCGCCGATCGCCGTACCGCCGCCCGCTGGCGCGGAAGGTTTGTCGCCGAAGACCGTGCAATGCATTTACAGGACCACGCAAGCGGTCACGCTGCAACCGGTCACGGTGACGCATGCCGGGCCGACCGTGCGTCACGACGGCCGCTCGGTGATCCGGCTCGGCTTCTCGCTCGGCGGGTCGGCACGCCGGATGGAAACGGATCTGTCCCGGTTGCGCCTGTACCTGAATGCGGATCTGCCGACAGCGTTCGCGATGCACCTTGCGCTCACACGCCAGATCGACACGATCCACTTGCGCATTCCGGAGATCCGCGACGGCGAGGCGATGCCGCTCGCCGGCGTCACGATCGAACCGGCCGGCTTCTCGGCCGAGGAACGACTGTGGCCGAAGGCCGATGCGGCTTTCTCCGGCTATCAGTTGCCGCTCGAATACTTCACGTTCCGCGAGAAATTCCTGTTTGTGGATCTTTGCGGACTGGACGTCACGAAGCTGCCCGAACGTACCACTCGGTTCGAGCTGGAGATCGTGCTGACGCAGACCTATCCGTCGGACCAGCGCTTCAGCGCAGAAAACGTGCGGCTATTCTGCTCGCCCGTGATCAACCTGTTCGAGCTGGATGCCGAGCCGATCGAGATCGACCATCACGAAACCGAATATCGCGTGGTGCCGGCGGGGCATCAAGGCGAGCATGTCGAAACGTATTCCGTCGACGCGATCGAGGCATTCGACCACGAAACGGCCGAGCGATATGAATATGTGCCGTTCGCGACGTTCCGCCATCGCGGCGGTATGCTGCGCCACGAGGCGCCGGAGCGGTATTTCCATTCGCGCATGCGCTCGGGAGTGGCGGGGTTGCACGAAACCTGGGTGGTGCTCGGTGGTCATGCATGGGAAACCATGGAGGCGCTACCCGAGGAAAGCGTGTCGTTGCGGGTGACGGGCACGAACGGGTTGCTGCCGCGCAAGGGGCTGCGGGAAGCCAGTCTCGACGAACTCGCGACCAGTTCACAGAACGTCACCGGGGTGCGCAATCTCGTCTCGCCGACGCTACCGCTGTATCCGCCGACGGAAGACCGGTTCCAGTGGCGTGTGCTGTCGCACCTGGCGCCGAACTTCTTGTCGATGATGAACGCGGAAGTGCTGCGCGGGGCGCTCGCGCTCTACGACTGGACGGACGACGAACTGAACCGTCGACGGCTCGCGGGCATCTTGTGGGTGTCACAGGCACTGATCGAGGAGGTGTCGCGTGGCTCGGTCGAGCGGGGCGTGCTGATCGAGGTCACACTCGACAGCCATGCGTTCGCCGGGGACGGTGACGTGATGCTGTTCGGCGAACTGCTGCATCGGTTCTTCGCGCTCTACGCGGACATCAACCTGTTCACGAAGCTCGCGATCGTCAGCCTGCCGTCGCAGGCCCGGATCGAATGGCCACGCAGCAAGGCCGAGCGGGCGCCGCTATGAAACTGCACGACTTCCCGAACCTGGATCCGCTGGTCGCCTCGCTCCTGGAGCGCGCACCGCGAATGAACTTCATGCAGCTTTGCCGGTTGCTCGAAGTGCGTTTTCCCGATCAGCCCGGGTTCGGTACACGGGACGCGCTCGAGCATGAACCGGTTCGCTTCCGGCCGCGACCGCGAATGGGTTTTCCGGCGAGTGAGGTCGCGTCGGTCGAGTTCGATGACGGATCGGACGCATTCGGGCCTGGTTCACCGCCGACCGTGCGCACGACTTTCATGGGGCTGTACGGTGTCGATGCGGCGATGCCGTCGCACATGATCGACGAGATCGTACTGCGCGAGGAAGGGCACGAGGCGGTCGAGGCGTTTCTCGACCAGTTCAATCACCGGTATGTCACGTTGCTGTATCGCGCGTGGCGGAAGTATCGCTATCCCGAGCACTTCAGGCCTGGCGGCATCGATGCGCATTCGCGCAACCTATTGTGTCTGGCCGGGTTCGGCTGGGGCGACAAGCCGAAGCGCGCCGGCCTGCCCGATTCGCGGATGCTGGCACTGCTGGGGCTCCTGATTCAGCGCACTCGCACGCCGGAGGGGCTGGCGGGCGTCGTTGCGCTGGCCATCCCGCGAGTCGAGGTTCGGGTCGACGAATTCTGGCCGGTCGTGACGTCGACGGGGCGGCCGCGGCCGCTTACCGGTGCCGGACGTGCTGCCGGGAAATCGGGAACCAGTCAACGTAGCGGGTTGGGCGGAGGTTACGTATTGGGAAAGCGGATGTCGTATCGAAGCCGGGCGGTACGGGTGACGTTGCGGCCGGCCGATGCTCGGCAGGCGCAGGACCTATTGCCGGGTGCAGGGCTGCATCGCGACCTGATGGCCTTTGTGCAGTTATATGTCGGTGTCAAGGCGGACGTACATCTGCGTATGGAGGTGTCGTCGCGATACACGCCGGAACCGGCGATCGGTCAGGGAATCACCGGGCCGGCGCCCCGGCTCGGCTGGACTACCGTGCTGCCCGCCGACGAGGAACGGATCGTCAATATCGCGCTCGGCGTCTACGAGGCTTTTCCCCGCGACGGCTCCGAATCCATACCTTACCGCATCGCATGCTTGACCAGGAACGACGCATGATCTTCAGATTTTCCGCTTCAGCCGTTGCATCCGTTTTGATGCTATCGGCTTGCGATTTGTGTCTGGCCGACAACGCTTGACCCCAATACGCTCATGACCTGCACCATGCATTGCTGAGGAGCATCAATGTCCATTCGTTTCGCTGTTTCAACTGTCTTGTCGGTTCTGCTGCTGTCTGCGTGCGGTGCCTGGCAGTCCGTCTCGGACGCCTCGTCGAGCGCGTATCACGCGGTGTTCGTCAAGCAGGTCAAGGTGCTCAACGTCGATCTGTCCGCTCGGGAGGCATTGAACCCCGATGACGCCGGCCGCGCGACATCGGTCGCGGTGCGCGTGTATCAGTTGAAGGACCGCAAGACGTTCGATGGTGCTTCCTACGAGGATCTGCTGAAGAATGACCGGACGGTGCTTGCACAGGACCTGCAGGCTGACCTTGCCGCGGTGTTGAATCCGGGGGCGGCCGCGAGTCTTTCGCAGCCGATGCAGGCCGATACGAAATACGTGGCGGTCGTGGCGTTCTATCGCAACCCGGGCAACGGCGACGGGTGGAAGTACGTGATCGAAAAGAAGAGGCTCGATGCGGACAAGCCGTTGAAACTCGAGCTTGTCGATCAGCTTCTGTTGGCCAGCGGCGCTATTCGCAACACATCGAGGTAGTGCCTGACTGGCCGGGCGTCATGACGATCCTTGAAATGCAAAGGACATTACCTGAACCGACCCGCGCATTCGATGAACTGAATCGCGAGAGCCGACGAACCCGTGCCCGGGAAGGCATTGCATCGAGTGTTTGAGGACGGCGTCATGCGCGTGCTCAATCCCCCTGACGCCCCCGCACCTTGCTCAGCACCGCATACGCCACCGACCCGATCACGATCCCCCAGAACGCCGACCCGAGCCCGAGCCACGTCATCCCCGACGCGGTCGCGAGGAACGTGATCACCGATGCTTCGCGATGGTGCTCGTCCTCGAAGATGCCGTGCACGTTCGCGCTGATCGCGCCGATCAGTGCGAGCCCCGCGAGAATCGCGACGAACGCCTTCGGCAGCGCGAAGAACACCGTGACGATCGTGCCCGCGAAGAGCCCGCCGATCAGATAGATCACGCCGTTCGCGATGCCCGCGATATAACGCCGGTCCGGATCCTCATGCGCGTCCTTGCCGGTACACAGCGCCGCGGTGATCGCCGCGACGACGATCGTGATTCCGCCGAAGCACGCGACCACCAGCGACATCACGCTGGTCGCGGTGATGATCGGCCGCGCCGGCGTGTGATAACCGGACACGCGCAAAATCGTCATCCCCGGCAGGAACTGGCCTGTGAGGCTGACGACGAGCGGCAGCGCCAGGCTGAGCGTCGTGCCGAGCGTCCATTCGGGGGCGATGAAGATCGGCCGCGCGAGGCTCGGCGACACGTTGCCGAGATGCGTCATCCCGAGCAGCGTCGCGAGCGCGGCGCCCGTCAGCAGCACGAGCACGATGCCGTAGCGCGGCAGCAGGCGCTTGAAGATCACGTACGCCGCGATCATCCCGAAACCGAGCACCGGCTGCGCGGTCGCGGCGGAGAACGCATGCATGCCGAACGGCAGCAGGATGCCGGCCATCATTCCACAGGCGATGCCGCGCGGAATATGGCGCACGAGCCGGTCGAAATAGCCGGAGACGCCGATCGCCAGGATGATCAGCGCGGCCGTGATGTACGCGCCGACGGCCTGGTTGAGCGTCAGTTGCGGGAACAGGCCGACGAGCAGCGCGGTGCCGGGCGCCGACCACGCGGTGACGACGGGCACCTTCAGCTTCCAACTGGCGAACAGGCCCGACATGCCCGCGCCGATCGAGATCGCCCAGACCCACGACGACACCATTTCATTGGACGCGTGCGCGGCCTGCGCAGCCTGGAAGAAGATCGCGAGCGGGCCCGCGTAGGAAATCAGGACCGCGAGAAAACCTGCGGTGATCGCGGAAACGGACCAGTCGTTGCCGATCGTGCGGATCGCGCCGGGCGGGGTGTTCGGTTGCATCGTCGTCGGGGAATGCGGCGCGCGGCCGTGCGGCGGAGCCGGGGCGAATGATTGTTGGAAGCCTCGGATGAGCCGCCATTCTGGGCATGGCCGGCGCAATTGGCAATTCGCCGGCGACGATCGGTGTTGTCGGCTTTTCGTAAGGATGGGTGCCGAAACGCGGAGCGCGACGTCAGGTGCTGATCTGCAACACCGTGTCGACCACCGCCACTTTCACGCCGCTGCCCGTCGACAGCGATGCCGTGCCCTCGTCGAACGGATGCACGGGCGGATCGGTCGGCGTCCACGCATGGCGCGCGAGCAGTGCGCGATACCCGCCGCGGATCACGAAGCCGCCGCATTTCTGCGCATACGCGTCGCGCCGCATCCGATACGCCCGCGGCAGGTCGTACCACGGTAGCTTCGGCAGGTCGTGATGGACGAGGTGATAGTTGTTGTTCAGATACAGCAGCCGCATCGCGAAGCCGGCTTCGTTGATCGTGATGCGCGCCTTCGGATGCGGCGCGGCGCGATGCTCGTATAGCGAGCGGATCATCGCGAGCGACAGCGCGGGCCACGTGACGGCCAGCAGGTAGTACCACCACGGCACGCCGATCGCCCATTGCAGCCACGCGAGCAGCGCGGCCACGCACGCGGCATGCGTCGCCCACATCGGCAGATAGCGGAAGTCGCCGCGCCGGAACGCGGCGAACGCATCGCGGAAGGTCACGGCGATGGCGAGCGGCGGCCCGACGACGATGCGTCCGATGAAAGTCTTGCGCGCGACTGTCAGCGCCCGGCGCCAGCGCGGCAGCCGCGCCCAGCGTTCGCGCGTCACGTAGTTGGTTTCGGGATCGACGCCCGGCACGGTCAGGTCTTCGTCGCGGTGATGGTCGAGATGCGTGTCGCGATACAGCGTGTACGGATACCAGATCGTCAGCGGCGGATAGCCGAGCAGCTTGTTCACGAAGGCGGAACGGGTCGGATGGCCGTGCAGCAGCTCGTGCTGCAGCGACAGGTGCCACGCGCCGAGCAGGATCAGCGGCGGCGTCGCGGCGGCGAGCGACAGGCGCCCTTCGCGCACGAGCAGCAGCACGGCGAGCCAGCCGCCGTAGATGACGACGACCAGCAGCCAGGTCGGCCACTCGGTGCGGGCGGTGAAGCGGGCGTCGAGCGCGGCGATCGCGCGCGCGTGGTCGACGTCGAAGTATTCGGCCATGGCGTTGAGGCGGATGGATCGGGCAGTGCGGGGAACGAGCGATGGAACCGGGGCGCTCGGCCCGGGTGCGCTGGTGTCTCGCGGATCACGGTCGGCCTGCCCGGCATCGCGCACGGTGGCGGCGCCGGCAGGCATTCGAACGGTACCGGGGCGGCGCGGCTGCGCCAACCAATCGATTCGCATTTGCTTATCGTGTTGCGGCCGATAAGCATCCGGGCCGCCGCCGATGCGTAGAATGCCTGCATGAGCCCCTGGATCGCAGTGCTGCCGATGTACAACGTGACGCCGCGCCACGCCGCCCTGTGGCGCGCGCTGCTGCGTGACGCGCTCGATGCGTTCGCGAACGCGGGCGGGCCGGCCGACGTCGCGTTGCCCGACGCACCGTTCGACGACCTGCAGGCACTGTGGCGGCGCGACGATCTGCTGCTGTCGCAAACCTGCGGCTACCCGTACCGGATGCTCGGCTTGCGCGACGTCGTGCGATTGATTGCGACCCCGATTTTCGATGCGGACGGCTGCGACGGCGCACGCTACAGCAGCGTGCTGGTCGTGTCGGCGCGCGTGCATGCGGGCGGTGCGACGACGCTCGCCGCATGCCGCGGGTTGCGGGCCGCCTTCAACGGCGAGGATTCACACAGCGGGATGAACGCATTCCGGCACGCGGTCGCGCCGCATGCGCACGACGGGCGGTTCTTCGGCTCGGTCACGCCGTTCGGTTCGCACCTGAACGTGCTGCGTGCGCTGGCGTCGGGAGAAGCCGATTGCGCGGCGATCGACTGCGTGACGTTTGCGTATGTGCGCGACGCGCTGCCTGATCTGCTGAAGGACATCCGGATCATCGGCGCGACGGCCTCCGCGCCGGGCTTGCCGTTCGTGGCATCGCGGGCGCTGGCGGACATGCAGGTCGTCGCGTTGCAGGATGCGCTCGATCGCGCGGCTGCCGTCGATGCGGAACGGGCGCGCGTGCTGAGGCTGAAGGGGTTCGAACGGCTGTCGCCGGCCGACTACGACACGATTGCGCGGTTCGCGCAGGGGGCCGCCGCGCACGGCTATCCCGAACTGAGGTGACGCACGGGGCGGCGCACGGCGGTGCTGCGACCGCCCGCGCCGTGGCCCGCTTACTCCTCGTCGTCCATCAACCGGACCTTGACCCGCTTGCCCTTGATCTTCCCGGCATTGAGCTTGCGCAGCGCGTCGCGCGCGACGCCGCGCTCGATCGCCACATAGGTCGAGAACTCGGTCACGTTGATCTTGCCGATCTGCTTGCCGTCGAACCCGGCGTCGCCGGTCAGCGCGCCGAGCACGTCGCCCGGACGGATCTTGTCCTTGCGCCCGCCGAGGATCTGCAGCGTTTCCATCGGTGGCAGCAGCACGCTGTCGTCCGCCGGCTTCAACTCGGCGAGCGGATGCCATTCGACCTCACGCTTCTGCGCCTGTTCGATCGCGCCGACGCGGCCCATCTCGTCCATGCTCGCGAGGCTCAGTGCCCAGCCGTCCTGATCCGCGCGGCCCGTGCGGCCGATGCGGTGCACGTGCACTTCGGGGTCGGGCGTCACGTCGACGTTGATCACCGCCTCGAGCTGCGCGATGTCGAGCCCGCGCGCGGCGACGTCGGTCGCCACCAGTACCGAGCAGCTGCGGTTCGCGAACTGGATCAGCACCTGGTCGCGCTCGCGCTGGTCGAGCTCGCCGTGCAGCGCGAGCGCGTGGAAGCCCTGCGCGTGCAGCACGTCGAGCAGGTCGCGGCACTGCTGCTTGGTGTTGCAGAAC
This sequence comes from Burkholderia sp. BCC0397, assembly GCF_902832865.1. NCBI lineage: Bacteria > Pseudomonadati > Pseudomonadota > Betaproteobacteria > Burkholderiales > Burkholderiaceae > Burkholderia > Burkholderia sp. BCC0397. The sequence continues at coordinate 344,085 of NZ_CADFDL010000006.1, forward strand.
GCGATCGTGCTCACCGGCCGGTAGTGGTTCAGCAACTGGCCGACCGCATGCAGCCGCTCGTCCTCGGTCACTTCATAGAAGCGCTGGCGGATCTTGCTGTCGTCGTGGCGTTCCGCGAGCTTGATTTCCTTCGGATTGCGCAGGAACTGCTGGCTCAGCTTCGCGATGCCGTCCGGATAGGTCGCGGAGAACAGCAGCGTCTGGCGCGTCGTCGGGCACATCCGCGCGACCTTCGCGATGTCGTCGAAGAAGCCCATGTCGAGCATCCGGTCGGCTTCGTCGAGCACCAGCGTATTCAGCGCGTCGAGCTTCAGGTTGCCGCGATCGAGGTGATCCATGATGCGGCCCGGCGTGCCGACGACGATGTGCGCGCCGTGCTCGAGGCTCTGCGCCTGCGGACGCATCGGCGTGCCGCCGCACAGCGTCAGCACCTTCACGTTCTCCTCGGCGCGCGCGAGGCGGCGCACTTCCTGCGCGACCTGGTCGGCGAGCTCGCGCGTCGGGCAGAGGATCATCGCCTGTACGTCGAAACTGCGCACGTCGAGGCGCGCGAGCAGCGCGAGCGAGAACGCGGCGGTCTTGCCGCTGCCCGTCTTCGCCTGCGCGATCAGGTCCTGGCCGGCCAGCGCGACCGGCAGGCTGGCGGCCTGGATCGGCGTCATGTCGACATAGCCGAGCTGCGCGAGGTTCGCGAGCGTGGCGGGCGTTAGCGGCAGCGCGCTGAACGGCGTGGCGGTCGGTTGGGTCAAGACAGGTCTCCGAGGTAGGGGCGGCCTTCCATCTGCTCGTAGACGACGTTGCCTTCGTCGTCCTCGAAGCGTTCGAGATAGTTGCGGGCGCCGCACAGCGGGCAGCGGAACAGCAGCCCCTGGCCTTCGTCCTTGATGACGACGTCGGATTGCTCCCACTGCGTGCCGCAGCTCTGGTTTCGGCAGGTAAACACGGTCTTTCTCCAGCTGAATTCGGTTGATGGCGCGCCCGGGCGGGCGCGGCCATGACGGGCGGCGCTCGCGCGGCTCAGGCGCGGGCCGCACCGGCGGTGGCTCGGGTTGTGTCGATGCGGGTGATGGATCGGGCGGCGACGGGGTCGCGCGTGCCGCAATTCTAGCGGAAGCCGGTGCTTCCGCCCGGCGCACACCACGAAAAACGGCCGCCCCGGAGGGCGGCCGTGTCGGGCGGCGTAACGGTGCCGCGGGTGCCGCGCGGGTGTTGCGCAGCGTCGGGCGCGTTACAGCGCCATGTCGGCCGACGCCTTCGCCGGGCGGGCCGGCGCGGTGCCGGTGGCCTGCGACGGCACGCCGAGGTCGATCTTCGGCGGCGGCGACAGTTGCAGCACGTCGCTCGTGTAGGTCCATTCCTCGACGACCTTCGCCGGGCTGTCGTTCAGCTTGGTGCCGTAGCTTGGCACGATCTGGCGGATCTTCTGCTGCCACGCGGGCGTCGCGACCTTGTCCTTGAACACCTTCTGCATCAGGTTCAGCATGATCGGCGCGGCGGTCGATGCGCCCGGCGACGCGCCGAGCAGGCCCGCGATGCTGCCGTCCTGCGATGCGACGATCTCGGTGCCGAGCTTCAGCACGCCGCCCTTCTTCGGGTCGCGCTTGATGATCTGCACGCGCTGGCCGGCCTGCCACAGGCGCCAGTCTTCCTTCTTCGCGTTCGGGAAATATTCCTTCAGCGCGTTGAAGCGGTCGTCGTCGGACAGCATCAGCTGGCCGGCGAGGTACTGCACCAGCGGGAATTCGTCGACGCCCACGCGCATCATCGGTGCGACGTTGTGCAGGTTGGTGCTCTTCGCGAGGTCGAAGTACGAGCCGTTCTTCAGGAACTTGGTCGAGAACGTCGCGAACGGCCCGAACAGGATGATCTTCTTGCCGTCGATGATCCGCGTGTCGAGGTGCGGCACCGACATCGGCGGCGAGCCGACCGACGCCTTGCCGTACGCCTTCGCGAGATGCTGCTTCACGACCTCGGGGTTGTCGGTCACGAGGAACGAGCCGCCGACCGGGAATGCGCCGTAGTCCTTCGCCTCGGGGATGCCCGACGCCTGCAGCAGGTGCAGCGCACCGCCGCCCGCGCCGATGAACACGAACTTCGCGTCGACGGCCTGCGGCGGTTCATCCGAGTGCAGCTTGACCCACGACACGTGCCACGTGCCGTCGGCGTTGCGCGAGATCTCGCGCACTTCGCTCGACAGCGACAGCGTGAAGTTCGGCTGGGTCTTCAGGTAGCCGACGAACTGGCGCGTGATCTCGCCGAAGTTCACGTCGGTGCCGATCGGCGTCCACGTCGCGGCCACCTTCTGGTTGCGGTCGCGGCCTTCCATCATCAGCGGCACCCACTGCTTGATCTGGTCGTAGTCTTCCGAATACTGCATCCCGCGGAACAGCGGGCTCGCCTGCAGCGCGTCGTAGCGCTTCTTCAGGAAGCGGACGTTGTCGTCGCCCCAGACGAAGCTCATGTGCGGCGTCGAGTTGATGAATGCGTGCGGGTTCTTCAGCACGCCCTGTTTGACCTGCCAGGCCCAGAACTGGCGCGAGATCTGGAACGACTCGTTGATCTCGATCGCCTTCGAGATGTCGATCTTGCCGTCCGCCTTCTCCGGCGTGTAGTTCAGCTCGGCGAGCGCCGAGTGGCCGGTGCCGGCGTTGTTCCAGCCGTTCGAGCTTTCCAGCGCGACGCCGTCGAGGCGCTCGACCATCGTCATCGACCAGTCGGGCTGGAGTTCGTGCAGCCAGACGCCGAGCGTCGAGCTCATGATGCCGCCGCCCACCAGCAGGACGTCGACCTTCTTCGTATCGGCGGCGTGCGCGGACGATGTCGCGACGCACAGCGCGAGCGCCGACAGTATTACCCGTAACGTTTTGATCACAGCAGATCCCTTTTTCAACTTGAATGCATCGGTTTGCCATGCCGCCCGGCGCGCGGTTCCGTGGCGCCGAAACGCGGATCCGGAGATCCGGACCGCGAATCCGGAATTCCGGATCGGCACTGCGCGCCGTTGCATTTGCGCATGCGAAGCCATTCGGAAGGACACCTTCGGATCGGCTTCCCGCGAGCAGGCAAGCGCCTGCGTCGCGACGGTGCGCCACGCGCCGGGGCCCTGGCGGCAAGCCTGAGCGGACGGCGCTTCAGGCTGCGTTGAAAGAGGCCGCGCGCGACGCGTTGTGCGGGGGCGGGGTGGCAAGGGGCGCGTAATATAACCGAACTCGGACAATGTGTCGCAGCCGACGAATATCCCTGTTTTCGTGGGGTTTTTTGTGCGTCCGGGTTTCCGGAATGACGGTGCGCGATGCGGGAAAATCGATGGGGATCGGCGGCGCGGAATGGGCGGTCGCGCATGCCGTGTGGCAGAGCGGAATATCATCGAGTCGCGGCGTTGCACCGCGACCCGTTCACGGTTACATCACTTCACTTCGTTCCGCCGTTCCGGCAGAACTGCTCATAAGCCTGCGCCGAATTCGCGAAACCCTGCGCCTTCGCGAGTTCCCACGGACGCTCGCACTGCTGCGTCCGCTCGCACCATGCGTAGCCGGCCGAGCCGATGCAGCCGTGCGCATCGCGATCGCCGCCGACCACCGGCGGGGCCGCTTGCGCGGCAGCGTCGGCCGGCGCTGAAGCAGTGGCCGGCGCAGACGATTGCGCCGCACAGGCGCTCAATGCGAACACGCAGGCAATCGCGGCGGCAAACAATGCGGTAGGAGAGTGACGTTTCATCGGGTAGCGCTCCATGGGATGACGATCGACAGCGGATGCCCGTGTACGGGCGTTTGAAAAGCATGAACGGTCACGCGTCCGGCACCGGCACGCGCGACGAGAACTTCACTCGCGCAGCGCCGGGCGCGCCGCGCTGCCTTACGAAACCCGCACGCGTGCCCCGTCCGCGCGGCGCTCCGCATCGTGCACGATGTGCAATTCCCGCGTGCGGATCGGCAGCGCGCAATCCGCATCGGCGAGCGTCTTGCGGACCTGGCGCGCGAGGCGCCAGCGCATCGCCCAGAACTTGTCGGTATGCGTCCACACGCGCATGTTCGCGACGGCCGTGCTGTCGTCGAAGCGCATCACCATCACGTCCGGCGCGGGGTCCTGCAGCACGTCGGGATCGGCTTCGGCCAGCGCACGCAGCGCGTCGAGCGCGCGATCGATATCGTCATGCACGGACACTTCCACTTCGAGATCGAGGCGGCGCGTCGGGTTGCGCGTGTAGTTGCGGATCGAGCTGCCCCACAGCGCGCTGTTCGGCACGTACTCACAGATGCCGTCCGGCTTCGTGAGGCGCGTCATGAAGAGCCCGACCTCGTCGACGGTGCCCGCGACGCCCGTGCCGCCGTCGATGTAGTCGCCGACCTTGAACGGCCGCAGCAGCAGAAGCATGATGCCGGCCGCGATGTTCTGCATCGTGCCCTGCAGCGCGAGGCCGATGGCCAGGCCGGCCGCGCCGAGCACCGCGACGATGCTCGCGGTTTCGATGCCGAGCTGCGACAGCGCGCCGACGATCGCGACGATGCGGATGCCCCACACCGCGACGTCGCAGAGGATCGGCCGCAGCGTGTCGTCGACGCGCTCCTTGTTCGAGAGCAGCCGGTTCAGCCAATTGCCGATGCGTTTCGACAGCCACCAGCCGGCGACGAGCAGCGCCAGGCCGGCGGACAGCTTGACGGAGAGCGTGGACAACGCGTTCCACAGGAACGTCCAGCGTTCCGGATGAAGATGATCGAGAAACATGACGGGATTCCGGTTTTGAAGACACAGTGCGCGGCGCGTGTCGCGCGCCGGCAGCCCTCGACTGTACACGGCACAGCGGGGTTCGCGCGAATGCGTGGCGCCCCGGCTGTGTCGGTTTAGTACGAGTACAAGCGATGTTTTATATCAAATAGGACGAGTCCTATTTAGCCGTTTCGGCCACGCCGATACACTCGCTTTCGAGTAGCCGGATCGCGACGATCGTTCCTCCGCGATGCCGATTCTTTCCCGATTTTTCATTGAATAGCGAGTGACGACGTCATGCGGTCAGACCTGCGTTTCCGTGTCGCACGCGAGCAAGGTCAACCCGCACCCCGCGGCGTTCACCGTTTCCCGATTGGCCGCGCGTTACTGCGTGGCATCGTCGCGGCGGCCTGCGTGGCCGGCGCACAGGGCGCGGCAGCGCAGGCGTTTCACGACGCCGCGCCGGTCGCGCCCGCGACGGCGGAAACCACCGATCTTGGCGACGTGCCTTTCTTCAATTCCGCACGCACGACGTGGGGCGGGCTGCATGTATCGGCCGCCGCGCCGCTCGACATCGCCTACGCATCGCATGCGTTGAGCGTGTCGGCCGGCCCCGGGCGCGACGATCCGGTGGCGCGCTTCGGCGCCTGCGTCGCGTATCGCGTGCTGTGCGATACCGCGCGCGGTGCGGTCGAGCGCGGCTATGCGTCGCGGTTCGATTACGGGCTGGCGTCGGCGTTGCCCGCGACGGGTGCGCAGCCGACGTTCGTGCACGGTTCGGTCGATCTGGCATCCGCCGAGCCATTCACGCTCGCGCAGCCGGATCGCGGCACGCGCGCCGGCGCGATCGTCGGCAGCCTGCGCGCGTCGTTGGCGCGCGCCGACCTGCCGGCCGGCATCGCCGCGCAGATCGTCCGCATGCTGGCCGGGCGCGTCGATCCGAAGCAGCGCGGCGCGCATGGCGACACGTTCCGCGTGGCATTCGAGCCTGACCACGACGCAACGCGGCCGGGCCGCGTACGCGTGACGGCGCTCGACATCCGCTTTCGCGGGCAGCGCGTCGCGGCCGTGTGGTTCGCCCCGCAGGCCGGCTCGCCGGGCGCCTATTACGAACTCGACGGCATGCCGCTCGCCGGCGCGCGCTTCGCGATGCCGGTCACCGCGACGCGCATCAGTTCGCAGTTCGGCACGCGCGTACATCCGGTGAGCGGTGCGCGTCACGTGCATTCGGGCGTCGATCTCGCGGCGCCGGCAGGCCGCGCCGTGCATGCGTCGGAGCGCGGCGTCGTGACGTTCATCGGCACCGAGCCGAGCGGTTACGGCAAGTACGTGGTGATTCGGCATGACGGCGGCTACGCGTCGTACTACGCGCACCTGTCGGCGTTCGAGCCGACGCTGCGAACCGGCGCGCGCGTCATGCGCGGTCAACGCGTCGGCGCGGTCGGAAGTACGGGCACGGCAACCGGCCCGCATCTGCACTTCGAGGTGCGCCGGCATGCCCGTCTCGTCGATCCGATCGAGCTCGTGCACGCCGCCAAAGCGGCGAAACTGAAGGGCGCGCAGCGCGTGGCGTTCAACCGCGTGGCCCGCGACGCGCGCACGCAACTGGCGTCGGCCACGTTCGCTCAGCCGGTGGCGATGTCGAAGGCAGTCGCGCCGCAGGCGGGCTGATCGGCGCGGGGCGCGTCGCGCAACTGACGAAGCGCGGCAGCGTGTATGCGACGGTCAGCTACCTGACGAATCTCGGCGGCGAGCACCAGCGCACGATCACCCGGAATTCGGGCGTGCGTCGGTCGTGGTGTCCCGGCATGATGCACGCCACAGACCCGGGTGCACCAGATCGAGATAGCGGAAGGCGGCACGGTTTCGCGAAACTGCATCCAGATCGATACCGACGTCGAGCACCGCGTCCCGGTCTGACGGTGCCGCGGCAACGACGTCGCCGTCGGGCGACGCGACAACGGTCTCTCCGCTGAACGTATAGCGATCGCCCGGGCCGACCCGATTGGCCATCGCGACGAAGACCTGATTCTCAAGCGCGCGTACGGGAATCATTTTCCGATGGACGTGGCCATGAGGTTGCATCATGCCGTCAGGGATGACGATCAATTCCGCGCCGGCCCGTGCGAGTGCCCGGGCGGTTTCCGGGAATTCCAGATCGAAGCAGATCAACATGCCGACCTTGATACCGCGCCATTCGCATACGTCGAACGTGCCGCCCGCTTCGAAGACGCCCACATCCGATTCGTACAGGTGGGACTTGCGATAGCGCAGCCGGAGCTCGCCGAATTCATCGACCAGAATCGCCGTATTGAAGTAGCGCCCGTCGTCCTGTTCGGCGAACCCGATGACAACGGCGACCTGCGCGTCACGCGCGGCGGCGCGAATGGCCGATACGGACGGCCCGTCGAGCGGCTCCGCCAGTTGCGCGATGTTGTCGGGTGTCGGGAACCCCGGAACATACGTCTCGGAGAAGACGACCAGATCGGCGTTGTCTTGCGCCGCTGCGATGTGCGCAAGGGCCTGAGCAAGGTTCGATGCACACGCGCCGTCCTTCAGGGTGGACTGGATCAGGCGCAATCGCAAGATACTCATTGTCGGTACTCCATGACAGTGGATGGCAAGGGTGACGGAAGCCGTTCCGGCGAGAGCGCCGGGATGCGCCGACGCATAGACTCACTCAGTCCGTTCACGCATCGATAGCGGGCGTTTCAGCGATGACGCTGCGTTCGCGATCGAGGTCGAGCGAGCGCGACAGCAACCAGTAGACGCCTCCGGAGACGATCAAGCCAACGAGCCAGGCGATGTCGACGCCCCCGAGCATCCGCGCAAACGGCCCGACGAATACCTCCCGGTTCACCTCCGCGTCGAACACATAGAAGAACGGCACCATCGACGCGAATCCGATCATGTACGACAGGATTCCGCGCAATTGCCACGCCCCGTACAAGCCGCGCGGCGTGAAGAAATGCGCGATCGCGTAATGGCCACGACGCACGAAGAAGTAGTCGACGAGGTTGACGGCGGTCCACGGCACGAGGAAGTAGAGCATCAGCGTGAGGAATGTCTGAAGCAGCGCGATGCCGTTGCCGCGGATCGCGAACACGCAGGCGAGCACGAACGTGCTGATCGCGAGAATCGACGCGACCCGCGCGCGGCGTGTCGGTTTGATCGGCACGATCGAGTCGATGCCGGTCAGTACCGTCAGCATCGCGCTGTATGCGTTGAGCGCAATGATCGGGAGGAAACCGACGAGCGATACGAACGCGATCAGCTTGCCGAGACCCGGGACGAGCGAGGCGCCGACGTCGTTCATCGCGACCAGCGCATCGGCCGCGTGCAACTTCTGGGCGAGCCATGCCCCCAGGCCGATCATCCAGGTGCCCGACAGCGATGCGCCGGCGAAGATCACCGCGATCAGCTTTGCGCGGCTCGTCTGTTTCGGCAGATAGCGCGAATAGTCGGATACATACGGCGCATACGAGATGTTGTAGCTCGCGGCGATCGCAAACTGGGTCGCGAAGCCGACCCAGTTGAAGCCGGACGGCATCGACGACACGGGAGCACTCGACGGCGCAGCATGGCCAAACACGAGCGCGAGCGTGACGAGCGCATAGAGCGGCAGCGTGGCGAACAGCGCCCACGTGAAGGTGCGATGCATCAGGTCATGCCCGTAGATCGCGAGCAGTGCTCCGATTGCGACCGCCGCGACGGCGACGAAACCGCCGTCGATGCCGAAGACGTTGTGCACGCCGTCGACCATCAGCGACACGTTGACGACGTTGAAGCCGACGAACACGAACAACGTGGCGAGCAGCGCGACGATGACGCCGCGATAGCCGAACTGCGCGCGCGACTGGATCATTTGCGGCAAGCCCATTTCGGGCCCCTGCGAGCCGTGGAACGCCATGAAGAGCGTGCCGAACATGATGCCGAGTGCGCCGGCGAGCGTCGTCCAGCCCGCCGACAGGCCCATGCCGGGCCCGACGAAACCGATCGAGATCGTGAAAAAGTGAAAATTGCCGAGAAACCAGAACGGTCCCTGGCTGGCGAGCTTCGCATGGCGCTCGCTCTCCGGAATGTAGTCGATCGAATGATGCTCGATCTGGAGGCCGGTCGGTTCGGCGCGAGCGAGGTCGAGGGTCTCGGGGCGATGCATGACGACGATGTCTCCGTGAGCATGCCGCGGCGGGCGGCGTGTGTGCGCGCCGACGAGCGCGGCGCTTGATGAATGTTCGTATGATCGGGGACTGCGTGGGGCGAAGGCCGTACGCGGGGATCGGCGTGTCAGCCGGGCAGGATGCATCGACAGTTCGGTGTCGACGCCGCCGCAGGCGCCGGCATGTCGGGGCGAACGGTACCGGGAAGGGTCACGACGTTAGCTGTCTCAATTTTGTTGTCTCCTTTCGTGCTGTCGGCAAGAGCGTATGGTCAGCGTCAGCCGCGATGAGCCGCGTCGCCGCAGGACGTAGTTGTACGCGGGTGGCCGGAAAAGAAGAATGCGAATATATCGACGTAAACATCGATCCAGATCGATGCATGAGCGATGTGAGGTTCGGTCAGCTACCTGACGAACCTCGGCGGCGAGCACCCGCGCACGATTACCGGCAATGCGGGTGTGCGGCGCGCGTGGTGATTTGATGGAGACGACACCGGAATCGATCGGCCGAGGCGCGTATCGTCGCGGCCGACCGGTTCCGGTTGCTCAGGCGGAGGGTTCGACCGGCAGCCAGATCTCAAGCACACCGGTACCTGTCACCGGATCGTAGTCGCCGCTGTAGCGCTCGAACTCGGGTGCATCCACTGCCTTGAATCCCGACGTTGGCAGCCACCCGTTCCAGATGCTGTAGAACGTCTGGTGCAGCGTGGAGATGTGTCCGACGTGCTCGAAGATCGCATACCGCTGCGGTTCCAGTTCCACGCAGCGAAACAGCGCGGGCAGCCGATCGCAACTCGTGACCCCCACGCCCGCGATGTATTCGAAGCTGCCGTCAGCGTCGGGGTTGCAGCACACACCGTATGTCGCATCGCCGACCTGGCCTGGAAGGGTACCGATGTATGGGATGAACGCTTGCCACAGCGCCGGAATCCCTTCGTTGGTTTCAAAGGTGTAGCGATCGCTCATGCCCGCGATCAGCTGCTTGCCGGCGGCTTCGAAGCGGGCGGGCGTAACGTCGATGATTTTCAGCGCTTTCATGCGTAGCGGCTCCACAAGAGACAACCCGTCGAGAGTGCGCCGTGCCCGCACGTCTTCGGGCGTCATGCCGAAGCGGTCGCGGAACGCGCGCGTGAACGCCTCATGGGAGCCATAGCCGGCATCGAGCGCCACGTGCAGGATGTCCGGCGCACCTTGCGCCAACGCATGCGCCGCCCGCGTCAGCCGGCGCGACCGGACATAGCGCATCACCGGCCAGCCGGTATTCATCGAGAACAGCCGCGAGAAGCCGAAGCGTGTCATGTCGCAATCGGCGGAAATCCTGTCGAGCGTCAGTTCCCTGTCCAGTTCGGTTTCGATAAACCAGAGTGCTTGTCCAACCGGGTCCATAGCGTGCCAATGAGGGTGTCGGGCGGACTATATGGTATCGGCGGGCGGGGCATTTGATCGTTCTTGCGGCAAGGGCCTGGGCTCGCGGATGGCGGATGGCTGAGGTGCGCAGGCCCGTCGCCACGCCGGGCGGCGTGGCGACGGTCGTCAGGCCGCCGCGACTCAACCCAGCGGCCAGTTCAGGATCGCGATGCCGTCGTTGTAGTCGCCGTCGCCGCCATCTTCCGACCCGACCAGCCCGAAGTAGGTCTTCTTGAAGATGTCGACCTGGCGCGAGCCGATCTTCGACGGCTTGCCGTTCGCCGTCACGACCACACGCACCTTGCCCTTGCCCGAGTTCACGATCTGCGTGTTCAGGTTCGCGTCCTGCGTGCCGGCGCCCTGGAATGTCGCGGCCGGTTTCGGGTTGTCGTCGACGAAGACCTCGATCGTCTGCTGCGCGGACGAATTGACCAGCGCGGTCACGCCGAATGCGATGTTCGGCGGCAGGTTGAAGATGCCGTCGCGTTCGCCGCCGCCGGTCGGCACGGGCGCCGGCTGCACGGGTTGCGGCGTCGCTTTCGAGAAGTAATTGACCACCGCGCCGACGCCGAATTTCGCCGCGGCACCGGGCAGCACGCCCGGCGCGCCGGCCCACGTCACCGTGCAGGCAACGACCTCACCCGCCGCATCGGCTTTCACCTTGTTCTGCCAGCTGCCGACGTCGAAGCTGTACGGGATCGTCGCAATATCGACGAACACGTCGTACTGCGGCAGTTTCTCGACGAGCTGCGCGGTCATGAATTGACGCATCCGGTCGAGCACGGCCTGATCGCCGTTGGCCTGCACGGCAGTGGCGTCGTTGCCCGCGAGTTGCAGCAGCGCGTACAGGTCGTCGTGGGTAAAGGGTTGTGACATGTCGTCCTCGTCTCGATGGAAGGTTTCGCGTCGCGCGGCCGGTGAACGGATGTCGCCGGGCCGCGCGCGGAGCAAAGCGTGGAACTGCAAATGACTGCTCGAACGATTCGCAAGGTAGGGTTGGCCCCGTCGCCATTGCGATGTGTCGTGACGGCCGCCGCTCAGCCGAGCGGCCAGTTCAGGAACACGATGCCGTCGTTGTAATCGTCGACGGCGCCGTCTTCCGACCCGACGATCCCGAAGTACGACTTCTTGAAAATGTCGGCCTGTCGCGAGCCGAGCCGCGACGGCCTGCCGTTCGCCGTCACGATCACGCGCACGTGTCCGTTGCCGGAATCGAGCACCTTCGTGCCGAGGTTCTGGTCCTGGGCGCCGGCGCCCTTGAACGTCGCGGTGGTTTCGGGTCGTCGTCGATGTAGACGCCGCTGTACCGGGCGCAAAGCGCCGGCCGGCGCAGAGGCGTCGCGGGGCGGGCGTCGATCGCGCGTCAGGTCAGCCGATCGGCCACTGGAGCACGACGATCCCGTCGTTGTAGTCGCTGTCGTGGCCGTCTTCCGACACGACGATCCCGAAGTTGACCGTGAACGGCGAACCGTCCGACTTCTTGCCGTTGATCGGCGCGAGGCGCGCGTCGGTCGGCGACGGCTTGCCGTTCACCGACACTTCGAAACGGATCTTGCCGTTGCCGGAATTCAGCGTGGCTTCGCGCGGGCCGTCGCGCGTCGTCAGCTTGTGATACGCGGCGGGTTCCTGGCTGTCGCCGATAAACAGCTTGATGTGCTGTTGCTGGGCTGCATTCGCGAAGAAAATCGCACGGAAATCGGTATTCGGCGGAATCGAAAACTCGCCGGCACGGTTGGATGACGTTTGAGAATCGGCCATGCTTATCTCCTGTTGATTATTGGGTAAGGCCGTGGGCCTTGTCGCGCAAACGTTTGCAGTTTGAAACGCGACGTACCGAGCATGACGAAAAATAAATAAAAAAATATTCAGATGGGAATGGTTATTGTTCAGTAAATCGAAAAGCAACGCTAATCGATTGACTGAAATGTCTTTAATGAAATGGATTTCGATATATTCGATAAATTATATCGATGCGCGTATCGCTTTCCTGAACGATGCGCGAGCGGGCAGGCGGGGCGAGCGAGGTGGGGCGCAATCGGGCTTCGGAGCAGACGCTCGGCGTTCGCATATGGCAGCGTTTCGTTTCAACATCGACATCTCTGTCGTGGCCGCGCCCACCGGCCACCGTCGAACGCCCACACCGAAGCCCGATTGCAAGGGAGGGGTGTGTGCGGCGACCGGCGAAGAGGATGGACCGACTCACTCCGAACATGAATAGGGCCTCACCGGCGCCGCACCCGTGAAGCATATCGACGGGGACAGCCGTCGCCTATCGGACAGGGCTGATTCTGCGCCAACGCGTGCGTCGGGGAATGAAGCGGGACGGAAGCCCCCCGGTTGACAGCCGTGGCCACCCTGTGATTTGATGCGGGTCATGCACGCCGCCCAGTTCCTCTTCTCGCTACGACTACTAGCCCGCTTCTCCGGGCTGGGTCTGCGGCTGCGCGCTTTCCATCTGCTTCGTTCCTGAAGCGCCAGATTTTCCCCGCATCACCGACCTGGCCCCGGTTGTCGACCGGCGCCTGAGTTCGTCTTTCTTCCGTCACCACTCTGCTCCGTCCCGGTCGCTCAACCGCCAAGGCTGTCGTTTGCCGTACCGCTTTGCCGTTGTGCCGCTTTCTTGCCGTTTTCACCGCTGCGCGTGCAGCCGGCCTCTACCGCCGATGGCCGCCGCGCTGCGCTTCACCGACAAACAGACCGAGGACCGACATCATGATGCTGAAGAACCCCGCGACGAAATACCGACCGTTCACGCCCGTCAACCTGCCCGACCGTACGTGGCCGTCGCGCACGATCACGCAGGCGCCGATCTGGATGAGCACCGACCTGCGCGACGGCAACCAGGCGCTGTTCGAACCGATGGACGCCGCGCGCAAGATGCGGATGTTCAAGACGCTGGTCGCGATCGGCTTCAAGGAGATCGAGGTCGCGTTCCCGTCCGCGTCCGAAACCGATTTCAACTTCGTCCGCGAACTGATCGAAGGCGGCCACATTCCTGACGACGTGACGATCGAAGTGCTGACGCAGGCGCGCGACGACCTGATCGAGCGCACCTTCGCGTCGCTGCGCGGCGCGAAGCGCGCGATCGTGCACCTGTACAACGCGACCGCGCCGGAATTCCGCAAGATCGTGTTCGGCCTCGATCGCGACGGCGTGAAGCAGCTCGCGGTGAACGCGGCGCGCACGATCAAGCGGTGCGCCGATGCGGCGACCGACACGCAATTCACGCTGCAGTACAGCCCGGAAACGTTCACGGCGACCGAACTCGATTTCGCGAAGGAAGTCTGCGACGCGGTGTTCGACGTGTGGCAGCCGACGCCGGAGCGCAAGTCGATCGTGAACCTGCCGGCCACGGTGGAAATCGGCACGCCGAATTACTATGCGGACCAGATCGAATGGATGCACCGGAACCTCGCGCGCCGCGATTCGCTGATCCTGTCCGTACACCCGCACAACGACCGCGGCACCGCGGTCGCGGCGGCCGAGCTCGCGGTGATGGCCGGCGCCGACCGGATCGAGGGCTGCCTGTTCGGCAACGGCGAACGCACGGGTAACGTCGATCTCGTGACGCTCGCGCTGAACCTGTACACGCAGGGCGTCGATCCGGGCCTCGATTTCTCGCAGATCAACGAAGTCGCGCGTACGTCCGAGGAATGCACGCAGTTGCCGGTCCACCCGCGCCATCCGTATGTCGGCGACCTCGTGTTCACCGCGTTCTCCGGCTCGCACCAGGACGCGATCAAGAAGGGCTTGGCAGTGCAGCGCGCCGACGCCATGTGGGAAGTCCCGTACCTGCCGATCGATCCGAACGATCTCGGCCGCACGTACGATTCGATCATTCGCGTGAACAGCCAGTCGGGCAAGGGCGGTATCGCGTACCTGCTCGAACAGGGCTACGGCGTCGCGCTGCCGCGCCGCATGCAGGTCGATTTCAGCGCGGCCGTGCAGCGCCTGACCGACGAGAGCGGGCACGAGGTGACGAGCGCGCAGATCTGGTCGCTGTTCCAACAGGAATACGTCGAAAGCGATACGCCGCTGCGTTATGTCGGCCACGAGCTGACTGAACGCGGCGGCCGCGAGACGATCGTGCTGACCGCCGACGTGCACGGCGAGCGCCGCGTGCTGCGCGGCGAAGGCAACGGCCCGCTCGACGCGCTGATGCATGCGCTGCACACGCCGCTGCGGATCCAGCATTACGAGGAACGCGCGCTGTCGCAGGGCGCCGATGCGAAGGCGATCGCGATCGCCGAGCTGGCCGGCACGGGCGTGCGCGGCAGTGCGTTCGGTGTCGGTGTCGATGCGAACCTGACGACCGCGTCGATTCGTGCGGTGATCAGCGGCGTGAACCGCGCGTATGCCCGCGCGGATGAAGTTGTGCAGGCAACCTTCTTTGCCGGGCAGCCGGCGGTGCAGGCCGTCGCGTAAGCGGCTCGAAACCCGGGCGGCAGGGCCGGCCCGGGTTTCTTTTTTCAGATCACGGCGCGCGCATGCGCGCCGTCAGGGCAGCAGCCCGAGCATCGCGGCCTTGGTGGCCGCATGCGTCTTGTTCATCGCGTCGAGCTTCACGACGGCGTTCTGCAGGTGGAACTTTACCGTCCGCTCCGCGATCCCGAAGATCATCCCGATCTCGTAGGCCGTCTTGCCGTCGGCCGTCCACGCCAGCACCTCGCGCTCGCGCAGCGTCAGCCCGCTGCCGACCGGCGCGATCGGATCGGCGAGGCGCGGCATCAGGTACGCGTGCGCCGCATGCGCGAGGCTCGCGCAGGGTGCGCGCAGCCGTGAGATTTCATCCGCGTCGAGCGGCGTCGTGTCGCGCACGAGCGTCAGCACGCCGAGGTTGCCGGCCCGGTCGTAGCCGCCATGCGACCAGCCGTAACGCATCCCGAAGCATGCCGCGTCGTGCCAGAACGCGGTGTCGCCCGGTTCGTCGAACGCGTTCCAGACGACCGGCCGCGGCTGGCTCGCGACCCGCTTGATGATCGGATCGATCGCGACGTAGCCGAATTTCACGTAACGGTGTTCCCACTCGCGCGGATGATTGCCGACGATCTGCATGTCGGGCCGGGCGAGCGGCAGCGTGCGGCGCAAGCCATACACGCAATACCGGAACCCGAGCGCGGCGGCGGCGGCGGCAATCGGCGGGAACGCGGCTTCCGCGGTGGGTGCGCGCTGTAGTGCGTCGAAACAGTCGTGCAGTATTGTCAGGTCCATCGGTGTTCCTCGTTGGTGTGGGCGGGCCGTACATTGCGGCCCGCGCGTATCCTGTTCAAAAGGACAGTTTTGAGACGAAGCCGACGCCGGTTTAATGGCGGCTGTTCGCACGACGGGCCCGCTTGTGCGGGCACCTGTCCCCCCGTCGTTTCACGTGTTGCGGTGCCCCTCCGGTTTCGTATCAGGACGATCGACCATGACCAGCGTTCAAGACGTGCCTCTCCTCGCGCGCGCCGGTGCGCGCGCGTTCGCCTTCGGCGGGATCCGCGCGATCGAGCCTCCCTGCGCGTCGGCTCCTGCCCACGCGCTTGCTCACGAGTATGCACCGCACGCCCATCAGGCCGGGCAACTATTGTTTACGACGCGCGGCGTATTAGTACTCGACGTCGAAGGCCAGCGCTGGATCACCCCGCCGCTGCGCGCGATCTGGATTCCGGCGCGCACCGTCCATGCGATGCGCGTCGCCGACGACGTGCAGCTCTACTCGCTCTATCTCGGCGACGCGCTCAGCGCGCGGCTGCCGGCCACGTTGTGCGCGATGACGGTATCGCCGCTGCTGCGCGCACTCGCCACGCGTGTTTCGCATCCGTTCGATTGCAGCATCGACCACGACCCGCTCGCGCGCCTGTTCGCCGACGAACTGAGCGAACTCGCGCAGACGCCGCTCACGCTGCCGCTGCCGCGCGACCGGCGCCTGCTGAAGCTGTGCGAGCGGCTGCAGCGCGAGCCGCACTGCGAGTTGCCGCTCGACACGCTCGCGCGCGACGCCGCGCTGAGTGCGCGCCACCTGGCGCGCCTGTTTCGCAGCGAGACCGGCATGAGCGTGGCTGCGTGGCGCCAGCAACTGCGGCTGTCGATGTCGCTCGCGCTGCTCGCGAGCGGCATGCCCGTCACGCAGGCCGCGCATCAGGTCGGCTATCGCAGCCCGACCACCTATGCGGCCACCTTCAAGCGCGCGTTCGGCGTCACGCCGAGCCAGTACCTCGCGGCGGCGGAAGCGGCGGCGCGCTGACCGCCGCCCTGCTCCCGCTGCCGCGTTCAGCGTGCGGTCCAGCGCGGCACCACTTCGAACGCATGCTCGACCGCGTGCACGATCCGGTCGACGTCCTCGCGGCCGATCACGAGCGGCGGCGCGATCGCGAGCCGGTTGCCGAGCGAGCGGATCAGCACGCCCGCATCGCGCGCGGCGTCGGCGAGCGCGGCCGCATAGCCGTCCGACGGATCGATCGATTCGCGCGTCGCCTTGTCCTTCACGAGGTCGATGCCGACCAGCAGCCCCTTGCCGCGCACGTCGCCGACGACCGGATAGCGGTCGACGAGCGGCTGCAGCCGCTCGAGCAGGTACGCGCCTTCGCGCGCCGCGTTGCCGGCGAGATCCTCGTCGACGATGATCTGCAGGTTCGCGAGCGCGGCCGCGCAGACGATCGGGTGGCCCGAGTAGGTGTAGCCGTGCATCAGCGTGCCGATGCCGCCCGGGTTGGACGCGAACGCGTTCTCGATGCGGCGGTTGACGACGGTCGCGCCGAGCGGCAGATACCCCGACGACACGCCCTTCGCGAGGCACATGATGTCCGGCGCGACGCCCCAGCCGCGGCTGCCGAACGCCGCGCCGGTCCGGCCGAAGCCCGTCACGACTTCGTCGGCGATCAGCAGCACGCCGTGGCGGTCGCACACTTCGCGCACCAGCGGCCAGTAGTTCGCGGGCGGCACGATGATGCCGCCGGTCGCCTGCACCGGTTCGGCGATGAAGGCGGCCACGGTATCGGGCCCCTGGAACAGGATCTCGCGCTCGACGAGCGACGCGCACAGCCGGCCGAGTTCCTCGGGGTCGTGCGTGAATGGGTTGCGATAGATCCACGGCGTCTCGACGTGGAAGCAGCCGGCGAGCGTCGGCTCGTAGTTGCGCCGGTAGACGGTGTTGCCGGTGACGGAACTGCCGCCGAAGTGCGAGCCGTGATAGGCCTGGCGCAGCGCGATGAACTTGGTGCGCTCGGGCTGCCCGGACACCTTCCAGTATTGCCGCGCGATCATCAGCGCGGCCTCGACGGCGTCCGAGCCGCCGGAGCCGAAGATCACGCGGCTCATGTCTTCCGGCTGGAGCATGCCGACCAGCCGCGCCGACAGCTCTTCCGCGCGCGGATGGCTGAACCCGGCGAACACCGGGTGATAGTCGAGCTCGTCGAGCTGTCGGACGATCGCTTCCTTGATCTCCCGCCGGCCGTGACCGACGTACACGTTGAACAGCGACGCGACCGCGTCGAGATACGGCCTGCCGGTGTCGTCGTACAGGTAGCAGCCTTCGCCGCGCGTGATGCGGATCGGCGGGCGCGACGCGGCGAGCGGATGTTGCCGGGGATGCCAGAAGCGCGATTCCGAATAGGACATGATAGGACTCCGTAGTGATTCGGTTGGATAGGGCAACACGGTGATGCGGATGACGCTCAGCCGGCGAGCACCGCCGGTTGAAAGTCGAGCCGGCTTTCGAGCGCGCCGAGCGTCGCGAACGGGTCGTCGAGCGCGACGCGCATGAAAGTCAGGAACTGTCCGACGTGGGCGTTCAGCGTGTCGCGGCTGTAGTACTGCGGGCTCGCGTCGAAGTCGAAGCGCAGCGGCTCGCCGTTGCGGCGGTCGGTCAGGTTCACCATCAGGTCGTCGGTGGTGCCGACGGACAGGTTGTGCGACGTCGTCACGCAGTCGCCGAACCGCAGGTCGTAGTCGAACGCCATGATATTGATCTCGGGGCCGAACACGCCCTGGCCGTTGTCGAGCGACGTCAGCTCGCGGTGCAGGTCGCCCATCCGGTAGCGCTGGTGCTGGCGCAGCGCGGTCATCTCGCGGTTCGCCTGGCGGCACAGATCGTCGAGCGTGTGGCCCGGCTCGACGTGCAGGCGCAGCGGCAGCATGTTCGCGCACTGCGCCGGCGTGCGGCGCTCGCGCGCAGACGTGCGCGCCATCGCGGCGACCGACAGCACGATGTCGTGCGCGCCGGTGTTCAGGTACAGGTACGCGGCGGTCAGCGCGGTGACGAGCCGCGGCACCGTCGACGTGAACAGCCCCTTGGCGACCGCCTCGATGCGCGCGCTCTCGGTCGCGCTCGCGATGCGCGTCTCGCGCAGGTCGGGCCCGTCGTCGCGCTCGGGAAAGCGTGCGGGGCCGGCGAGCGTGACCGTGCGCGGCTGGTCCGCGAAGCGTTCGAGCCAGTAGCGGCGGTCGTGCGCGAACTGTTCGGACGCGCGGTACGCGTCTTCGTCGAGTTGCAGCTCGGCGAGCGACGCGAAGCGCGCGGGCGGCGCCTTGGCGCCCGCGGCGAATGCGCTGTACAGCTCGGCGGCGCGTGTGGCGATCAGGCTGCCCGAATAGCCGTCGACCAGGATGTGCGCGTAGCCGTGATACCAGTAGTAGTGATCCGGCGCGATGCGGTACAGCGTGTGGCGGAAGAACGGCCCGCGCGCCAGCTCGATCGCGCCGGTGCAGTGCGCGCGCATGCCGGCGAGCGCGATGGCGTGCGCGTCTTTCGTGCCGGCGAGGTCGACGCGTTCGAGCGCCCAGTCGTCGGCGAGCGCGGCGTCGAGCACGCGCACCGGCGTGTCCCCATCCAGCACGATCCGCGTCGTGTGCAGCGTCTGCGCCTCGCGAATCACCTGCCGCAGCGCGCGTTCGAATGCATCGGTGTCGAGTGCACCGCGAATCTCGAAATACTCGGCCGCGTAGATATGCGTCGACGGGACGGGATACGCGAGCGCGGCCTCCCAGAAATCGCGCTGCGGCGCGGACAGCGGCAATTGAAGCGTCGAATCGGTCACGTCGTTTCTCCTGGAAAGCTTATGCCGGTGGATGAATTAAATGCGCGTATTTGTTTAATAAAAAATGCACATTCGCATCGTGCATTTCATTTCTTGATGAATTGCAATTCTTATCCTAGACAGCCCGATTTGCGGCTGTCAATTCCGCGCGGTTTCGTCGGTAATTCGGCAAAGCCTTGCCGGTAAAGGCGTTGAGGCGTGAGTGGGTAGTCTGGTCCGGAAAGAATATGAGAATGTCCGTTTTGAATAGGCGGCAAATTGTCAGCTTATTTAGCATCGATGCCTGAAATTGCTGCACAAGCCGAAAACGGCATGCAGGCAATTCGCCGGAAACGGTTTCCGGCGCCGGAAGCCGGCGCGGTGGGCTGGCGCGAGCGGACATTACTAGGAGAGTCCCGTGAATCAACTGGAAGGGCTGGAGCGAAAAATCGGCGAGCAGCACGAGCGGCTCGCGCATCATCCGGTGTTCGGATCGATCCGTACCATCGACGAGCTGCGCGTGTTCATGGAATGGCACGTGTTCGCCGTGTGGGATTTCATGTCGCTCGTGAAGCGGCTGCAGCAGGACCTGACGACCGTCGCGGTGCCGTGGGTCGCGCCGCGCAACGCGAACGCGTCGCGCCTCATCAACGAGATCGTGCTCGGCGAGGAATCGGACGAAACGCCGAACGGCCACATGAGCCACTACGACCTGTACCTGCACGCGATGCGCGATGTCGGCGCGTCGACGTCGCGCATCGAGGAAATGGTGTCGCTGGTGCGCTCGGGCTTCTCGGTGTCGGCCGCGCTGAAGGCCGTCGATGCGCCGGAGCCGGTGATCCGCTTCGTCGAGGCGACGATGGCTGCGTGCACGTCGGGTGCGACGCACCAGGTGCTCGGCAATTTCTTCTACGGCCGCGAGAACGTGATTCCCGACATGTTCCGCACGCTGCTCGACGAATGGAAGATCGAGCGCGCGTCGATCCCGCTGCTCGTGTATTACCTCGACCGCCATATCGAAGTGGATTCGGGCGAACACGGGCCGGCGGCGCGCGCGATGATCCGCGAGGCGGCCGACGGCGACGCGGCGAAGCTCGAGGAAGCGCTGCAGGCCGGGCTCGATGCGATCGACGAGCGGATGCGTCTGTGGGACGGGCTGCTCGCGCATCTCGGCCAGACCCGCAACGTGGTGCCGGCATGAACGCGCGCGGGCTGTCGGAGCGCATCGTCGATTTCGCGGCGCTCGACTGGGAGCACCCGGCGGCGTTCGACGACGGCATCGACCAGGTCGTGCTCGTCGATACGCTGGACGAGCACGCGAAGCGCGGCATCCGGACCCGGATCGTGCGGTTCGATCCCGGCGCGGGCACGCGCGTGCCGTTCCTGCACGACTACCACGAGGAAGTGCACCTGATCGACGGCGACCAGAGCCTGGTCGACGTCGCGACGCGCGAGTATCGCGCGACGTATCGGGAAGGCAGCTACTTCGTGCGTCCGGCCGGCACGCCGCATGGCCCGTTCCGCAGCGACGCGGGCTGCCTGCTGCTTGAAATCCATTACTACGGTTCCCCGGAGGACACGCGATGACGACCGCCGTCACCTACGTGAGTCACGTCGATCGCTGGGAGGCGCGCGCGACCGTGCGATCGCGCCCGCGGCGGATCGTCGAGGACGACGAACTGCGCTACTACCCGCTCGAACGCCAGCCGCTGTGCGCGCACGCGGCGATCGTCGACGCGGGCGATGCGGTGCGCGATTTCGTCCTGCTGCAGAGCTTCTACAAGTACATCCAGGACGTGATTATCTTCGAGACGGAGATCGTCAACGCCACCGCGTTGCGGATCGCGCGCGGCCGGTTCGCGCACCCGTTTCCGTTCGCGTGCCGGCAGGATGCGATGACCGTGGTGATCGACGAGGATTATCACGCGTACGTCGCAATGGACTACCTGCGGCAGGTCGAGGAGGCCACCGGCATCGCGCCGCTGCCGCCGAACAACGAGATCGAGCTGTCGCGCGCGATTCCGCGCGCGGTCGAGCGGGTCGGCGCGCAGTACCGCGACGGCATGGAGCTGCTGTGCGTCGCGATCTCGGAGAACACGGTCACGGCGGAAGTCGCGGCGTTCTCGCGCGACGCGACGCTGAAGCGCTCGGTGAAGGGCGTGATGGCCGATCACCTCGCGGACGAAGGCCGTCACTCGGCGTTCTGGATCAATCTCGTGAAGCTGTACTGGTCGGAGATCGACGAACCCGCGCGGCTTGCGCTCGGCGAAGGGCTGCCGTGCTTCCTGCGCGAATACCTGAGCGCCGATCTGCAACTGCAGTTCGATCGCCGCCTGATCGACGCGCTCGATCTGCCGGCCACTGAGCGCGCGCGGATCGCGGACGACATGGTCGGCGCATATCCGATCACGAGCCAGCATCCGATGATCGTCAACATCCGGCAGTTCTTCCGGATGAGCGGCCTGCTCGATCACGCGCCGACCCGCGCGGCCCTGTCCGACTACCTGTGAGTCACGTCGATGAAAGCGATCATCATTGCGATCGGCGGCCAGACCCGTCTCGCTGCACGGCTGGCGGCTGAACTCGAGGCGACCGGCCATACCGTCTGTATCGCCGACGGCCGCGACGGCCCGTTGCGCGACGCGGCCGATGCGCTGCTGTTGCCGGCGCCGGCGCCCGACACGTTGCGCCACGCGGCCGAGTGGTCGATCGTCTGCGGCGCGCCGGACCCCGCCGTGCATTGCGCGCACGCACGGCCGCTGCATTGCGAGATCGTCGCCGATGCGTTTCCGCCGCGCGAGGTACGCGTCGCGTGGCTCGCGGACGCGGCGCCGGGCGACACGCGCGTGCTGGCCGACGCGACGCTCGCGTTCGGCGCGGCGCTCAACGGCGCCGATCTCGCGGACGAGATCGCCGCATGCGCGGTCGATCTGATGCACGAAGTCGCGAGCGCAATCGCCCGCGAGCTGAGCGATCCGCACGATGCGCCGCGCGCCACGCCGCCCGGGCCGGCCGAGATCGTGCTCGATCTCGAACGGCTGGCCGGCTGGCACGCGTCGAACGACACGGCCGCAGCGTGGCCGTGCGAACCGTCGTTGCCGGAACTCGTGTCGCGTGCGGCGGCCGCTGCGCCGGACGCCTGCGCGCTCGTCGCGGCCGACGGCCAGTTGACCTATCGCGAGCTGGTCACGCGTGCCCGCCAGGTCGCCGCGCGCATCGCCGC
The DNA here is from genome assembly GCF_902832865.1 of Burkholderia sp. BCC0397. Classification (NCBI taxonomy): domain Bacteria; kingdom Pseudomonadati; phylum Pseudomonadota; class Betaproteobacteria; order Burkholderiales; family Burkholderiaceae; genus Burkholderia; species Burkholderia sp. BCC0397. Next base: position 366,574 of record NZ_CADFDL010000006.1, read on the forward strand.
GCGGCCTGCCGCGCCGCGCGTGGTCGCCGTGCGGCTCGACAAGGGCGTCGCGCTGTATCCGGCGATCGTCGGCGTGCTGGGCGCCGGTGCGACCTGCGTGCCGCTCGATCCCGCGTTTCCGCCCGAGCGCGCCCGTACGATCCTGCGCGAATCGGGTGCGCAGGCGCTCGTCGTGGGCGGTGCGGTCGAGCCGGCGCTGCTCGACGGGCTCGACCTCGACGTGATCGACTGCGGCACCCACGCGGAAGCGGACGCTGCGCCCGATGCGCCGGCCGGCGCGTGGCCGCTCGAACGCGATGCCGACCGCGATGCGCGCTGCGCGGTCGCGATCTACACGTCGGGTTCGACCGGCGTGCCGAAGGGCGTGATGCTGTCGCACCGAAACATCGTGCAGTTCTGCCACTGGTATCGCGCGCACGTGTCGCTCGATGCGTCGTCGCGCGTGCTGCAGTTCTCGACGGTCGCATTCGATGCATCGCTGCTCGACATGTTTCCGACCTGGCTCGCCGGTGCGACGCTGGTCGCGCCGAGCGAAGCGCAGCGCCGCGAACTCGACGCGCTCGCGGCGCTCGTTGCCGACGCGCGGATCACGCACGCGTTTCTGCCGCCCGCGCTGCTCGCGGCGCTGCCGGATTGCGACTGGCCCGCGCTCGCGCATCTCGTCACGGGCGGCGACGTGTGCGACCCCGACACGATCGCGCGCTGGAGCGCGAACCGGCGGCTGCACAACATCTACGGGCCGACCGAATGCACGGTGCTCGCGACGACGGGCGAACTGCGCGCCGGCGACAGCAACCGGCGCATCGGCCGGCCGATCGCGAACGCGCGCTGCCATGTGCTCGCGGCCGACGGCCGTCCGGCGCTCACCGGCGAGGAAGGCGAGCTGTGCATCGCCGGCGCGGGCGTCGGGCTCGGCTATCTCGGCCGCCCCGACCTGAGCGCCGAGCGTTTCGTCGCCGATCCGTACGGCACGCCGGGCGCGACGATGTACCGCACGGGCGACATCGCCAGTTGGGAGCCGGACGGTTCGCTGCGCTACGTGGGCCGCCGCGACACGCAACTGAAGATTCGCGGTTTTCGCGTCGAGCCGGGCGAGATCGAGACGGCCGCGCTGGCGGCAGGGCTGTACCGTCAGTGCGCGGTGGTGCCCGACGAGCGCAAGCGCATCCGCCTGTTCGCCGCGAAGCCGGTCGATGCGGCGGCGACGCCCGACGCGCTGCGCGCCGTGCTGGCCGCCACGCTGCCCGACTACATGGTGCCGTACGACATCACGGCGCTCGACGTGCTGCCCGCGACGCCGAACGGCAAGATCGATCGCGCCGCGCTGGCGCGCCTGCCGGTGTCGCGTGCCGGGAGCGACACGCGCGCCGCGCCGCGCGGCCCGCTGGAGACGCGTCTCGCCGCGTTGTGGGCGGCGCTGCTCGAACTCGCGCCGGACGAGATCGGCCGCGATGCGTCGTTCTTCGAACTGGGCGGCCATTCGCTGCTGGTGTCGCGGCTGATGCTGGCGGTGAAGCGCGAGCTGGGCGGCAACGCGGCGCTCGCGCGTTTCATGGAGCGGCCGACGGTCGCCGCGCTCGCGGCGCTGCTGACCGACGAGTCGGTCGAGCGCGGCGCGAACGTGCCGGCGCGCGTGCACGACGATCGCCGCTTGCCCGACGACGTGCGACTGCCGGCCGACCAGCCGGCGGGCGACGGCCCCGGCGCGGTGCTGCTGACCGGCGCGAACGGCTTCCTGGGCAGCTTCATCCTCAGCGAGCTGATCAGCCGCACGAACCAGATCGTCTACTGCGTCGTGCGCGGCGACGACGATGCGAGCGCGCGCCGGCGGCTCGACGAAGCGGCGTTCGTCAACGGGCTCGGCCATCTGTGCGGGCATCCGCGCGTGCGGGTGCTGCGCGGCGATCTCGGCGCGCCGCGCCTCGGGCTGTCGGACGCGCAGTGGCAGACGCTCGCGGCCGAGGTCGGCGCGATCCACCACAACGGCGCACACGTGAACCACGTGTACGACTACCCGTACCTGCACGCGGAGAACGTCGGCTCGACGCTCGAACTGCTCCGCCTGTGCTGCAGCGGCCGCCGCAAGGCGCTGCATTTCGTATCGACGCTATCCGCGGCGAGCGCGACGGGCCCGACGGGCCGCCTGATCGAGGCGGCCCCGTCGGAGGCCGGCCCTGCCTTCGTCAACAACGGCTACAACCTGACGAAGTGGGTGTCCGAGCATCTCGTTGCCGAAGCGGCGGCGCGCGGGATCGACACGACGATCCTGCGGCCCGGCAACATCACGGGCCATTCGCGCACGGGGCTGTGCCAGCCGGGACGCAACCGGATCCTGCTGCTGCTCAAGGGCGCGGTGCAGCTCGGCTGCGCACCGCTCGCGAGCGAGGGCGGGCTGTTCGACCTGAGCCCCGTCGACTACCTGGCGCGCGCGATCGTCGCATGCACGCTCGACGGTGCGCGCACCGAGCGCGTGTTCCATCTGCACAACCCGCGCCCGCTCGACTGGGCCGGCTACCTGCGTGCGCTCGCGCGGCGCGGCTATCCGCTGCGTTTCGAGGCGCCGGAAGCGTGGCGCGAGCGGCTGTTGTCGATCGACGAATCGAATGCGCTGTTCGACGTCGTCGCGTTCTATCTCGACGACCGGCAGGACGATATCGGCGACATGGCCGTGATCGACCACGCGCGCACCGAGGCGACGCTGCGCCGGCTCGGCGTCGCGTATCCGGACAAGGACGACGCGCTGCTCGATGCGCATTTCGGCTATCTCGCCGAATGCGGATTCATGCCGCCGCCGGCCGAGCCCGCGCTCGCGCCGCGCGCGAACGACGCCCGCCGCGACGCCGAGCCCGAACCCGCGTGGTGAAGACGTACCCCGTTTGATCAATCGCTGTCATCGCATCATTCATCAAGGAGGCATCATGCTGCAACGTACTGCAACGCAACCCCGTCCGTCCACGCTCGTCTACGCGCCGCAAACCCCGATCCTGTCCGGCACGGCCGATCTCGACGTGCCGGCCCGCGACGCGTGGCGCGTGGTCGGCGATTTCGCCGGCTTCTCGCGCTTCATCACGGGGCTCGACCATACCGACATGATCGGCGAAGGCGTGCGCTCGCTGCGCATCAAGCATTTCGCGGACGGCAACGTGGTCGTCGAACAGCTCAACAGCCACGACGACGAAGCGATGGTGATGACGTGGAGCCTGATCCATACGTCGTTCGACATCGGCAATCTGTGGGCGCTGATGCGCGTCGAGCCGCGCGGCGAGCAGGCCTGCACGGTGACGTGGGACATCGCCGGCGAACCGTCGCACGGCGGCGCCGCGCGCCAGCCGGAATTCGACGCGTTCGTCACCGGCTTCCTCGACATGGCGATGACGAACCTGCGCGCGCTGTTCAAGCCGCAGTAACCGTGCATCGCCCGCCGGCGCGGTGCCGCTACGCGGCCGCGCCGGCCCACGTGCCGGCCTTGCCCGGCGCGTGGCCTTTTTTCCCCGGCGGTGGCGCGTATGCGTCGTCGTGCGCCTGTGCGAATGCGTCGCGCAGCGCGGCCTTCATGAAGTCGACCCATGCGCGCGTCTTCGCATCGAGATGCTGGCGCGACGCGTACACCAGGAACACGCCGATTTCCTCCGCCTGGTAGTCGGGCAGCACGCGCACGAGCGCGCCCGAGCGCAGGTCGGCCGCGGCGACGAAGTCCGGCAGCAAGCCGATCCCCGCGCCTTCGCGCACAGCGATCGCGAGCGACGCGGCGACGTCGGCCGTCATCGACGGATCGACGTCCACCGTTTGCGCTTCCGCGCCGTGCCACAGCGTCCAGATGCGCTCGTGATACGCGGGCGCGACCAGTTGCACGCAGCGATGGTGCACGAGCGCGCCCGGCGAATCGGGCGTGCCGTGCGCATCGAGATACGCGGGCGATGCGCACAGCACGCTGCGGATCCGGCCGACGTCGATCGCGACCTGTTCGGAACTCGGCAGGCTCGGCATCGCGATCACCGCGACGTCGTAGCTGTCGCGCACCAGTTTCGGCAGGTGCGGCGCGAGCGTCAGGTCGACGCTGACGTCCGGGTAGCGCGCCTGGAATTGCCCGATCAGCGGAATCACGAAATGGTTCGCGATGCTGGCGCTGCAATGCGCGCGCAGCCGGCCGTGCGGATGCACGCGCGCGTCGCGCGCCTCGCGCTCGCTCGCATCGACGGCGAGCGTGATGTCGCGGGCGCGGGCGAGATAGCGCTCGCCCGCTTCGGTCAGGCACATCGAACGCGTCGTGCGGTTCAGCAAGCGGATGCCGAGACGATGCTCGAGCGACGCGACGAGCCGGCTGACGTGCGCGGTCGTGATGCCGAGCCGTTTGCCGGTCTCGGTGAAGGTGCCCGCGTCGGCGAGCGTGACGAACGCCTGCATGCTTTGAATCAGATCCATCGGGATAACGAAACCTCCGGCCGGCCATGTGGCGATGCCGCTACTGTAGCGACGGCCGCGGCACGCCGCGCGCGCGCATCAGCGATCGATCGTCGCAAAACGGACAATCGACAGGCCCTAACGCCGCCGGAAGTATTCGCTGGGCGCGACGCCGAGCGCCTTGCGGAACATCGCCGCGAACGCGCTGGGGCTGTCGTAGCCGTGTTCGAGCGCGAGTTCGAGGATCGGCGTGCCGGCGGCGAGGCGCGGCAGGCTCAGCAGCAGCCGCGCGTGGCGGCACCACGCGCCGTGCGTCATGCCCGTCTCGCGCTTGAATGCGCGGGCGAGCGTGCGCTCGTTCATGTGCGCGTCGCGCGCCCACGCCTGCAGCGTGACGACCGACGACGGGTCGTTGATGAGCCGCGTGCACAGCGCGACGAGCGCGGGATGGCGCGGCATCGGCACGTGCAGCGACAGCGACGGCGCGATCTCGATCTCGTCGAGGATCAGCGCGAGCACGCGGCCCGCGCGGTGCGACAGGTCGTAGTCGGCGGGCAGGTCGCAGGCCGTCACGATCAGTTCGCGCAACAGCGTGCCGACTTCGATCACCCGGCATTCGGCCGGCAGGCTCGGCCGCACCTCGGGGCCGACGAACACGGTGCGCATCTGCACGTCGCCGGCCGAGCGGATCTCGTGCTGCGTGCCGCCCGGCACCCACACCGCGCGGCCCGTCGGCACGACCCAGCTGCCCGCGTCCGCGTGCACGATCATCACGCCGGAAATCGCGTGGATCAGCTGGCCCTGGCGGTGCGAATGCGGCGGGTACGCCATGCCCGCCGGCGAGTCGGACGCGACGACGGCGATCTGCTTGTCGCGCGCCTGGCGCTCGAGTGCGACGAAGAAATTTTCCAATTGATCCGAATGTCCTTTTCTCGACGACGAATGCGCTTTACGCGCGAGATCGACCGCATAGGTCGAAATTACCATAAGCCCATCGTTTGTTCGACCTTCTTGCCACCCGATGCGCGTTCCGTCCATTCCGTCCGCTCCGCCCGTTTCTTCCGCCGTCGAGGCGCGCTTGCCGCGCGTACGGCGCGCCACCTGTGCGGCCGTGCTGCTGGCATCGACCGCGCTGGCCGCGTGTTCGGTCGGCGAGCCGTACCGGCCGCCTGTATCCGACGCGGCGCGCACCGGCCCGTTCGACGCGGTGGCCGACGTGCCGGCCGCGGCGGCCGGCGAACCGCCGCAACGCTGGTGGCGGCTCTACGACGATCCCGTGCTCGACGGCCTCGTGCGCGATGCGCTTGAGCAGAACCGCGATCTCGCGGCGGCCGTGGCGCGGGTCGAGCGCGCGCGTGCCGTGTTCGACGAGGCCGGCGCCGCGCGGCTGCCCGACACGACGGCCGGGTTCGGCGTCGACTACGGCAAGCACGCGCCCGACCAGATCGTCGCGGCGGCCAAGGACACCGATGCGCGCACGCGCTGGGGTTTCGCGCCGTCGTTCGCGCTGTCGTGGGAAGTCGATCTGTGGGGCCGCGTGCGCCATCTGGTCGACGCCGCGCGGGCGGATGCGGATGCGGTGCAGGCTGCGTCCGATGCGATGCGCGTCGTGGTGGCCGCCGAGACGACGGCCGCGTATGCGCAGGTGTGCGCATACGGCGAGCGGATCGACGTGGCCGAGCAGTCGGTCGGGATCGCGGACCGGCTGGCCGCGCTGACGGCGAAACAGCGCGCGCACGGGCTCGTGTCCGACCTCGAAGTGGCGCGGTCGCGCGCATTCGCCGACGACACGCGCGCCGATCTGCCGGCACTCGTCGGCTCGCGTCGCGCGGCGCTGTACGAACTCGCGGTGCTGACCGGGCGGGCGCCCGGCGCGCTGCCCGACGCCGCCGCGCATTGCCGCACCGCGCCGGTGCTCGCGCGGCCGTTCCCGGTCGGCGACGGCGCGTCGCTGCTGCGCCGCCGCCCCGACCTGCGCGAGAGCGAGCGCCAGCTGGCCGCCGCGAATGCGCGGATCGGCGTGGCGACGGCCGAGCTGTATCCGTCGATTTCGCTCGGCGGCTCGGTGAACTGGCTGTCGACCGGCGGCGATCCGTCGACGCTCGGCGACAAGTACGCGATCGCATGGGGCGTCGGCCCGCTGATCACGTGGCGCTTTCCGAACATGGCGGCGAGTCGCGCGCGACTCGCGCAGGCCCGCGCCGACGACACGCTCGCCCGCGCGCAATTCGATGCGCAGGTGCTGCGCGCGCTGAAGGAAACCGAGCAGGCGCTGGCCCGGTACGGCGCCGCATGGCGCCGCCGCGCCGCGCTCGAAACCGCGCGTGCCGAGCATGCGCGCGCGTATCGCCTCGCCGAGCTGAACTACGAAGCCGGCGCACTCGATTTCCTCGGCGTGCTCGACGCGCAGCGCAGCCTCGTCGCGGTCGATTCGGCGCTGGCCGAGTCGACGCAGCAGGTCTCGCTCGACCAGGTCGCCGTGTTCAAGGCGCTCGGAGGCGGCTGGCAACCGTAGCCGGCCGCGTTCGCAGCGTCCCTGTCCGTTCTCTTGCACGCCTACTCATCATTCCGATCATGAGCACGACTGCCGTACCCGAAAAAACCAAATCCGCCCGGTTCTCCCGGCGCCAACTGATCGCCGCGGGCGTCGTGCTCGCCGTCATCGCACTCGCCGTGTTCGGCTGGCACTGGTGGACCGTCGGCCGCTTCATCGAAGGCACCGACGACGCGTACGTCCGCGCCGACGTCGTGACCGTCAGCTCGCGCGTGTCGGGTTACGTCACGCAGGTCGCCGTCGACGACAACCAGCGGGTCAAGCGCGGCGACGTGCTCGTGCGGCTCGACGATCGCGACTATCGCGCGAAGGTCGACGATGCGCAGGCCGCCGTCGCGGCGGCCGACGCGACGCTGCAGGCCGAGCAGGCAGCGGCCGCGACGCTCGACGCGCAGGTCGGCCAGCAGCGCAGCCAGATCGCGCAGGCCGACGCCGACGCGGCCGCCGCGCGCGCCGAAGCCGCGCGGCGCGACGCCGATGCGACGCGCTACAAGCAACTGCTGGCCGAATCCGCCGCGAGCGGACAGCGCTGGGAGCAGGCCCACGCGGACGCGCTGAAGGCGCGCGCCGAGCTGGCCCGCGCCGGCGCGGCCGTGCGCGTGCAGACCGACCAGCAGACCGTGCTGCAACGCCGCCGCGAACAGAGCACCGCGGCGATCGCGCAGGCGCGTGCGCGGCTCGCGGCCGCCCAGGCGAAGCTTGCGCTCGCGCAGCTCGATCTCGACCACACGGTGATCCGCGCGACGCGCGACGGCAGCGTCGGCCAGCGCGCGGTGCGTGCGGGCCAGTACGTCGAAGTCGGGATGCCGCTGCTCGCGGTGGTGCCGCTGAGCGACGTGTACGTCGTCGCGAACTTCAAGGAAACGCAGCTCGGCGCGATGCACGACGGCCAGCCCGTCGAGCTTGACGTCGACACCTATTCGGGCCACACGCTGCACGGCCGCGTGATCGGCCTCGCGCCGGGCTCCGGTGCGCAGTTCGCGCTGCTGCCGCCCGACAACGCGACCGGTAACTTCACGAAGATCGTGCAGCGCATCCCGGTGAAGATCCGCGTCGATGCGCCGCCGGCCGGCGTCGTGCTGCGGCCCGGCATGTCGGTGATCGCGCGCGTCGACACGCGCGGCACGCAGGGGGCCGGCTCGTGACCGCGACGACCGCACAGGCTGCGCACGAAGACACCGTTTCGCTGCGCGCGTGGGTCGCGGTGCTCGGCGGCGTGTTCGGCTGCTTCATGGCCGGCATGAACGTGCACGTGACCAACGCGTCGCTGCCCGACATCCGCGGCTCGCTCGGCGCGAGCTTCGAGGAAGGCTCGTGGATCACCACTGCGTACCTGGTCGCCGAGATCGTCGTGATTCCGCTCACCGGCTGGCTCGTGCAGGTGTTTTCCGCGCGGCGCGTGCTGCTGGTCGGCGCGACCGGTTTTCTCGCGTTCTCGATGGCGTGCTCGGTCGCGCCGAGCATCTCGACGATGATCATCGCGCGGGCGCTGCAGGGCGCGTTCGGCGGCGTGCTGATCCCGCTGTCGTTCCAGCTGATCGTCACCGAATTGCCGCCGTCGAAACATCCGCTCGGGATGGCGCTGTTCGCGATCGCGAACAACGTCGCGCAGGCGGCGGGGCCGTCGGTTGGCGGCTGGCTGACCGACATGTATTCGTGGCGCTGGATCTTCTATCTGCAGATTCCGCCGGCGATCGCGCTGGTCGCGGCGATTGGCTGGGCGATCCGGCCCGTGCCGGTGCAGCTCGGGATGCTCAGGCGGGCCGACTGGTTCGGCATCGCGACGATGGCGGTCGGCTTGAGTGCGCTGCAGATCGTGCTGGAGGAGGGCGGGCGCAAGGACTGGTTCGCGTCGGACCTGATCGTCGAGCTGTCGATCGTCGCGGCGGCCGGGCTGGCGGCGTTCGTCGCGATCGAGCTGCGGCGCAAGGAGCCGTTCATCAACCTGCGCCTGCTCGGCCAGTACAACTTCGGGATCGCGAGCCTGATGCAGTTCCTGTTCGGCGCGGTGGTGTTCGGCGTGGTGTTCCTCGTGCCGAACTACTTTGCCGAGCTGCACGGCTACAGCGCGCGCGACATCGGTCTCGCGATGATTCCGTACGGGCTCGTGCAGTTCGTGATGTCGTTCCTGACGCCGCCGCTGATGCGCCGCACGAGCCCGCGCACGACGATCGTGCTCGGCTTCGTGCTGGTCGCGGCCGGGTGCCTGATGAACATCCATCTCGACGCCGATGCGGCGTCGAACGTGATCGTCCCGTCGCTGATCGTGCGCGGGATCGGGCAGTCGTTCGTCGTGATCGCGCTGGCCGTGATGGCCGTCGACGGGATCGAGAAGGCGCAGCTCGGGTCCGCGTCGGGCGTGTTCAACATGGTCCGCAACGTCGGCGGCGCGATCGGCATCGCGGTGATGAGCCAGATCGTCGTCGAGCGGCAGAAGCTGCACGCGATGCGCATCGGCGAGGCGGTCACGCCGTTCTCCGAAGCGTTCCAGGAACGCATGGCGATGCTCGCGCGGCTGCTCGCGCGTGTGCATGCGCCGCGCGCGGACGTGCTGCCCGGCGGGTCGATTTCCGGCGTGCACGAGCTGGCGCTCGGACTCGTGAACCAGCGCGTGATGCGCGAGGCGCTGCTGATGGCGTACAGCGATACGTTCCTGATCGCGGGCATCGCGATGATCGGCTGTACGGCGGCGGCGTTCGTGTTGAGGGCGAAGAAGAAGGCGTGACGGCGGGGGCGCCCCGCCGCGGCGCCGTCATGCCGCCACCGGCTCCCACGACAGCAGCGGCGCGAGCGACTTCGCCTGCGGCATCCGTCCGATCGTGTCGAGCGCGGCCGCTTCGAGCCGGCGGCGCTGCGCGGTATCGCGCACCAGCTCGACGCAGGTGTCGACCAGCGCGTCATACGGCGCCGCACGGAACCCGGCCACATAATCCGGATCGACCGATGTCGTCGGCGACACCTCGCCGACGATCGCCTTGCCGTTCGTCATCAGATAGAACGCGCGCACCACTTCGAAAATATGCGACGCGTAGTGATGCAGGTTCAGCACGACTTTCGCCCGCGCGATGCAGGCATCGCGCTCGGCGCCGTAGATGCCGCCGCTGACGATCCCGACTGTCAGCCCACGCGCCTGCAATGCCTCCAGAACCGCTGCCCGGCGCGGGCCGATCGTGCCGTAGAACAGCACGTCGATATCCTGCTCGACGTCGTCCGGAATGCGGCGCAGCTTCGGATGGAAGCCGAGCTTCAGGTAGCGCGCGTGCCCGATGCCGAGGCTGTGGAGCTTCGCCAGGTTGCGCGCGCTGTAATCCCAGGTTTCGTATCGCGATGTCCAGTGATAGATGTTCGCGTTCCACGGCTGTTCGTCGACATGAAGCTGCTCGGTGTTGACGACGATCGTGTCGTCCGGCACGTGCTCGGTCTCGCGTGGATCGGCGAGATGGCAGCCGATCAGGATGTTCCGTGCGTCGGACATCATGGTGTTCTCGTTGAAGTGAACCGCGTGGCCGAGATCTTCGAGCCCGTACGCGATCACTTCGGCGAGTTCGGTGAATGCGCCCGAATGCGCATAGCCGGACGGGCGGACGATGCAGAGGTTGTAGTCCATGACGCGCGCCTCCGTGCGGTCAGCCGACGAGATCGCGCAGATCGGCGGCGGCTTCGTCGAGGACGGGCTGCCAGTCGGCGAACGTCTTCTGCCGATACAGCGACGCGCTCGGATAGAACGGACTGTCGCGGCGATCGTTCTGCCAGACCCAGTGCGGGTTCGCATCGAGCAGCACCCACGTGAACTGGCCCAGCGCACCGCTCAGGTGGGCGGCCGACGTGCAGACCGTGATCACGAGATCGAGTGCGCCGATGAAAGCGGCGGTGTCGTCGAGCGTTTTCCATTCGCGTGTGGTGTCGTTCACGACGAACCCATTGGAACGGGCGGCCTCGATGTCGTGTTGTGCGCCGGGCTGCAGCGAGTAGAACGCGACGTGCTGCTGCAAGCCGCCGAACGCTTCCGCGAACCGTTCGAGGCCGACACGGCGGAAGCGGTTGCGTTGATGCGAGAGGCTGCCGGTCCACGCAAGCCCGACCTTCAGCCGTTTCTCGCCGGCGAGCGCCGTGCGCCACGCGTCAGTGGCTGCCGGGTCGGCGTGGAGGTAAGGCGCCGTCGTGGCGATCGCGTCGCCGTCGAGGCCCAGCATGCCCGGAATGCTCATCAGCGGCAGCTCGAAATCGAACGCGGGCAGATTGTCGATTCGCGTGCTGGTGTCGAACACGTCGACGTGTTGCGCGAGGCTGCGCGCGAACAGCGCGCCCATCACCGGAAAGGCGTTCCACACGATCCGGCCGCCTTCGCGATGCACGCGCTCCGCGAGCAGCGGCACGTAGCGGCAGAATTGCAGTGCGTCGCCGAGGCCCTGCTCCCCCCATACGAGCAGCGTCTTGCCCTTCAGCGATTCGCCGCGCCAGCGCGGGCCCGGAAAAGCCGGCAGGTGGCCGCGCAATTCGGCCGACCCGTCCCAGCGCGATTCGTAGTTGACCCACCCCGATGCGAAATCGCCGCGCGCGAGTTCGAGCAGCGACAGGTTGTGGCGGTACGTCGCGCTGTGCGGCGCACGTTCGACCGCGAGCGTCGCGTAGTGCTCGGCTTCGTCCCGGCGTTGCGCTTCTTTCAGCGCGAGGGACGCGTTGTTCAGCGCCAGCGCATTGTCCGGCGCGAGCGCGGCTGCCCGTGCGGCGGCACGCAAGGCGCCGTCGAGATCGAAGCGGTCGATGCGCGTGACCACGGCGTTGGTCCACGCGCGCCGGTCGTTGGGGTTGTCGTCGAGTGCGCCTTCGATCAACGCGAATTCCACTTCAGGATCGCCGCCGGTGAGGCGGATCGCCAGCGCGAGGTTGTTCTTGAGCGACGGCCAGGACGGCGCGAGGGCGAGCGTGCGGCGATACGGTGCGATGGCGTCTGCGTGACGTCCTGCCATCTGCATCGCGTAGCCGCAGTTGAACGCGGCTGCGGGCGAGTCGGGACGCCGTTCCCAATGCGCGGCGGCCAGAGCGGCCGCGCGTCCGACTTCGCCGCGATCGATCAGCGTTTGCGTGGTGGTGGCGACGGCGTCGTCGTTCGCATCGAGCGACGATGCATCGGTGCTCTTGGCGAGCATCGTGTTGTCGATGCCGTGTTCCAGCAAAGCGGTGTCGTCGAAAGCAGGCGTGTGATGGGCCGGGGTGGTCTGCATGGGATGGGCTCTCCTGAAACCTGCGCGCGTGTCGACGCGGCGGGCGGTTGCGTGGTCTGTGTCGGGGGCTGCCGGCGGCTTGCGCTTCCTCGCACAAGCGGCGCGGCGCCGTCTTGATTGCCACTTTATGGATCGCCATCCGGCAACTGAATAAGACCAGTCCGAATTGACGACGCGGTACGAAATGCGCCGACACGGTACGAAATGCGCCGACACGCCGACTTCACCTGCCGTCACGTTTGTAGTCCCAGTCCTATTTTTGCGTTCACGGTGTGCCAATAAGACCTGTCCGATAGAGATCGCGTCCGACGATCTTTTTAATACGCAGTATTCCGGCCGACGTCGTTCGGCCAGTTCAGACAGGGAGTACTGATTGATGAGTGCGGCAGATTTTCTGGTGAAAGGCACCGTGGTCGGGATGGTCGCGAGCGCGGCCACCGTCGGGCTGGTTCACGTAGTGGTCGAGTTCGGCACGCGCTGGTCGTCGAGCGGCATGGTCGTGACGATCGCGACCGCGTTGCTGATGGCGATGGCGCTGCTCGTGCCGCCGCTCGTCGCCGCGTGGCGCAATCGCGACGACGTGGTCGATCCGTTCTACGAGCCGGCGGCGTTGAAGCCGATGTTGCAGGGGCGTGCGCTCGGCATGGCGATCGGCATCGTGTTCGGCATTTCGATCGTGACGGGGTGGTGACGATGTCGATGCCCGTTACGGATCGAACCGATATCCGCCTTGCACCGGTGCGGCTGCCAGCCGCCGACATACCGGCTGTCTGCCCGACGCTTCGCGTGATTTCGCTGCGCGGCGAGTGTGGCCGCCGCGACGCGTTTCGTACGAACAATCCTGAAATCGATTTCGAATTCGCCGACGCGATCGACGGGCGCGCGCTGTCGGAGGCGGACATCGCCGCAAGCGCGCTGTTCGCGGACGGCCTGCCGTACACACGCGGCGCGATCGGCGTCGCGATGACCACGCATCGCCTGTGGACCGACATCGCGGCGGGCAACGAACTCGTCACGATCGTCGAGGACGACGCGATCTTTCGTCCCGACTTCAACGACGCGGCGATGCAATTCCTCGCCGCGCATGCCGATCGCTACGACTTCGTCGCGTGGGGTTACAACTTCGATTCGATTTTGCGTGGCGCGATCTTCAACAGCCGCACGCCGGTGACGATGCGTTTCGACGAAGCGGCGCTCGGGCAGGCCGTCGACGATTTCCGCAGCGACCGTGGCCCCGTACTCGTCATGGATCTGCTCGAGTTCTACGGGATTTGCGCGTACACGATTTCGCCGGCCGGTGCGCGCTTCCTGCTCGACCACTGCTTTCCGCTGCGACCGGAGACGCTGTTCTCGCACGGCCTCGGCCGCACGCTGCCGAATTACGGGATCGACGTCGCGATGAACAAGTTCTACGGCGCGATGCGCAGCGCGGCCGCGTTTCCGCCGCTCGCCGTGACGATGAACGCGCGCGACACGTCGACGATTCAACGGTGATGTCATGCGGAATAGGACCAGGCTGATTGTGCGGACGCCATATGCGCTTCGACAATGCGAAGGTCGGGCGGCTGCATGGTATGCGCCCGATACCTCGTATCCGAAGCCTAGCTTCGTTGGACGCGCTGCCCGGTCACCGGGCAGCGTATTTTTCTCCGCGCGCGGCCGAAGCGAACGATGCCTTCGGTACCCGCAAAGCCGGACGGACACACGTGAATGTCTTGCGGCGACCGGTGGGCTCGGTCGCATCTGCACCATTTGGGTCGCAGGTTGGGAGAACGCTGCCTCATGCGAGCGCAGGGCATTCATCTCTGTCTTTCTGCCCGTCGATCGTCGCAGCGTGACCGGCGGCGACGACGCTGCAAAGCCATGCGCGGCCGGCCCGACCGGTTCGCGTTTCAGGTCTGGCCGTGGCGCGATCGCTCGCGCGCGGCCTGTCAGGCGCCGACGCGATCGGTTGCCCGCGGCGAAGCTGCCGCATCTCCTCCCGGCCGCCATCGCGTGCGGCATCTCCCTCCCTCGATGAAGGAATCGTCATGAAGAAGCATCACATTTCCATTGTTTCCACGCTGATCGCACTCGCGTGCGCCTGCGGTGCCCCTGTCGCACGCGCCGCAGGCACGAAAACCGAAACGCCGCTGCCGACGGGCGTCGAAGCGGTCGTCAACGACACGCCCATCGCGCGCAGCGATGTGGACGGCATGATCGAAGCGTCCGGGCAAGCCGTCACGCCCGCGCTGCGCGCGCAGGCCAAACAGGAACTGATCGCCCGGCATCTGGTCGAGCAGGCGGCGGAAAAGGCCAACTACGGCAGTCGCCCCGAAGTGAATCGCGTCGTGATGCGCGCCCGTACGGTCGCGGCGACGGATCTCTACCTGCGCGACAACGTGCATCCGCAAGCGGTGACCGATGCGCAGGTGAAGGCGCGTTACGACGACATCGTCGCGAATGGCGGGCAGTTTCAATATCGCGCGGAAGTGATCGCGGTGGCCGATCCGGCCGAAGTGAACGCGCTGGTTGCGGAGCTGAAGCAGGGCGCTGCGTTCGACGCCGTGGCGAAGAAGTACAACACGACGCCGAATGGGGGTGTTGCACAGTGGGTCGAGTTGCGCACGCCGGTGGCCGACGGGAAGGCGGGCGGCTTGCCGGTGTCGCTCGCGCAGGCGATTACGTCGCTGCAACCGGGCGCCGTCGCGGGCCCGATCCGGATCGGTAATGCGTTTGCGATCGTGAAACTCGACGAGAAGCGCCCGACAGTCGTGCCGACGTTCGAGGCGGCGAAGACGGTGTTGCGTCAACAGCTCGAAGCGCAGGCGCAGCAGCGTGCGATGGCGGCGCTGGTGGACAAGCTGGCGCAGCAGGCGACGATTCAACAGTAAGCGGGTGTATCAGGAAGACGGCGGATCGGGTGATTCGTCGGGTTGGCCGCTGCCGTCGATTTCGGTAGCGGCTTTTTTGTTTTGTGTCGAGCCTGTGAAGCCGCTATTGTTTGAACTTCATTCGCACGCCATCGCGGGTATCGCCCGCAGGCAATTGAAGGAGGAAATCAACGATGACTAAGGCTCACTCGGACGAAGACCAGTACGTGCCGGTGCCGCACACTGCGGCCGACGCCGCTCGCCTGCTTGAAGATCCGGCCGTCAAGGTTGCGTACGACGAGTTGGAGGAGGAGTTCGCTGCGCTCCATGCACGGCTCGCACAGAATCAGCCTGGTCCGATTGGTTGTAACGATCGTTCACGTTAAATTGAACGAGTGTGGCGCCGGAACCGCTTCGGCGGCGGCCGTTGGGCCCGGCCGTCGTCATGCTATGTGTTTGATAGCACTACTCCTAACGCTGCCTCATGCGAGCGCCGAGGCGCTTCCGGCCGCCACACACTTCTTTCAGGAAGCGCTTCGCCTCGTAGCGCTCAATCCGAATCGCCAGAATCTGCAGTTCCTTACCCGCAGGCGTTTCTGGCGCTGGATCCAGGTCGACGAGCGCGGATACCGTCTTCAGGGCGGCCTCGTAATCCGCCTCGGTTCGAATCTGGTGAAAGTCAGTCTTGTTGGTCATTGCGATTCGCCGTTGTTCTCGTGCTTGCCCGTCGTGGGCAAGCACGGCCGGCTACCGTTTGTCGATGTGCTCCACGTTCGGCGGAAGCGTTGCGATGCCGCACATGAACACTTATTGGCGCTGGCCTTGGCTCGGCCGTCAGATCGAAACCGTAATCCCCGCCGGCCCCGATTCCCCCGCCGGCTTCACCACGATCTCCACATGCTGGCCAAACGACGCCAGCGTCAGCATCAGTTGATCCAGTGAAACGTTCCGCAGCCGCTCGCGCTGCTCGGGCGTAACTGCCGGTCGCGCCATCTCGGCGAGCGCAGCGGTCTCTTCCTCGTTCAGGCCGCGCGAAGCGATCAGTGCGTTGAGCTTCAGCACGAGGGCGGACTTGGCCGCCAGTTCACCGACATCGTAGTAGTCGAAATCGTCCGGTACGTCGTCGGTGTATTGATTCGGATCGCCGTAGTTCATTGCGCTTCTCCCGCCGTCACCGAAACCAGCTGCGGCTGTTGTGCTGCCGCAGGACCGACATCGGGGCACTCGTCTTTCCCGCGATGATCGCAATCCGCGTCGTCGATCGGCGTGATCACCAGCCGCTTGTGCGACACCTCGATATGCAAACGCTGCTCGGGATCGAAGCCCGCCGCCTCGATCCATCGGCCGGACAATTTCATCCACAGATGCACGACAGGCGGCGCCATGTCGGCGAGCCGGAGGTGCGGAACGATACGGCGGGATTGAAGAGACGATCGAGTGGAGACAAAGCAATCGTGGAAATACATCGGTGCGTTATGATTCGCGCCAGCCATGGTCAACTCCGTTGTTGAGTTGGTTGTGGTCAGCGGCCCGTGGGTGCTGTTATCACCTGCGGGCCGCGCTCGTTTACGCAGCGGATTTCCAGCATCGCTTCATCACACGTGCTGCGTGTCGAAGCGGCCTGAGAAATCGTCGCGAAAACGTGCAACCACTGTAGCCGAGAACATCCGGCGTCAGGCACCAGTCATGTACGAATTCATCGGCATTGGCCATCTGGCCAATGCTTCGAATGCTTGCTGCACAACGATTCCGGGGCATTCGCATCGGCTGGACGCATCGTCGTTTCATTGCCGATGTGTCAGAAAGCGTTTCAGAGACGCCTTCGATCAGCCTGCCGCACGCCGCACGAGGATCTCGTTCGCAGCCTGTCGATAGCGTTCGAACTCCCGCGCGAACGCCGCTGCATCGCCCGCCAGCGCCAGCGCTTCCATCGACGCACAGAGCCCCGAAATCTCCCGCTCGCCGATCATCGCGAACGCACCGCGCATGCTGTGAATCTCCGAACGGGCGACCTTCAGGTCGCCGTCCTGCAATGCGCGCGCAATGGTCGCGCTCGAACGCTGCGTTGCATCGGCGAGCACCGTGTGCAGGTCTTTCGGCAAAGGGCCGGGCGCCCGCGTCGGTGCGGGCGGATACACCGGCCGCCGCCACGTCCCCGTGTACTTCGTGATCGCCTGGTCGAGCGATTTCAGCGACGTCGGCTTCGTGACGATCTCGTCGATGCCCGCTTCCCACGCCAGGCGCAACACGTCGGGTTCCGCATGCGCGGTCACCGCCAGGATCGGCTGCACGCGCCCGCGCTCGCGCAGCACGCGCGCGAACGCGTACCCGTCGAGGCCGGGCATGTTCAGATCGGTCAGCACCACCGCGTAGTCGTGGCGATCCACCAGATCGAGCGCGTCCGCGACGTTCGATGCGATATCGGCCTGATAGCCGAGTACGTCCAGCTGATCGTGCACGAGCGAACGGTTGACCGGGTTGTCGTCGACGAACAGCACGCGTACGTTCGGCGCATCCTCGCCCGGCAGCGCCTGGGCCGCGCCCGGCTGGCGGTCGAGCGGCAGCGGCAACGTGACGACGAAGGTCGAGCCGACGCCCGGCACGCTGTTCGCCTCGATGCGGCCGCCCATCGATTCCGCGAGCTTGTAGCTCAGTGCGAGGCCGATGCCCGTGCCGCCGAAGCGGCGCGCGATCGATTCGTCGGCCTGCGCGAACGGCTCGAACACGTGCGCCAGCTGATCGGCCGTCATGCCGATGCCCGAATCGCTGACGCGGATCGTCACCGGCGTCGCGTCGCCCGGCGGCGCCGACACCGACAACGCCACCGCGCCGCGATCGGTGAACTTGATCGCGTTGCTGACCAGGTTGACGACAATCTGCCGCACGCGCATCGGGTCGCCGAGATACGTATGCGTGACCGCCGGATCGATGTCGATGCGCAGCGCGATGCCCTTAGCGCCGGCCACCGGCTCGAACAGGTCCGCCGCGTCGCGCATCAGCTCGTCGATCCGGAACCCTGTCGCTTCGAGGGTCATCCGGTCGGCCTCGATCTTCGTCATGTCGAGCACGTTGTTCAGCATGTCGAGCAGCATCCGCGCGGCCGACGTGACCGCATGCAGGCGCGGCTTCTGCCGGCTCGGGTCGGGCGCCTTGTCGAGCAGTTCGAGATTGCCGAGCATCGCGTTCAGCGGCGTGCGGATCTCGTGGCTGATCGTCGCGAGGAACGTCGATTTCGCGCGGTTCGCGCTGTCGAGCGCGCGCTCGGCGTCGGCGCGCGTCGTGATGTCGGAGAAGCTGCACAGCAGCGCGTCCTTGCCCTTGTAGCGCACGCGCACGAAGTTGACGAGCAGGTCGCGCGCGCGGCCGTCGGCGAGCGTCACCGGCAGTTCGACGTCGAGCTGGACCGGCGCAGCGTGCGCGTGCTCGCGGTAGCGCGCCAGCAGCCGTTCGTGCAGCGGCGGATCGCCGGCTTCGCGGTCGTACAGCTCGAGCATCCGGTTGCGCAGCAGCACCTGATGCGTGTCGGGCGCGACGAGGCCAATGCCGAACGGCGCGGTCGCGACGATCGTGCGGCTCATCCGCTCGCTTTCGAATACGCGGCGCGAGCGGCGGAACAGCGGCGCGAACACCCGCAGGTCGAACGCGATCACGAGCGTCCACAGCACGATCAGGATGGTCGCGGTCGTGCCGAATTCGCGCAGCATCGTCGACCAGAGCGCATAGGCGATCGTGTGCCACGAATACGCATAGACGATCGCGTAGCCGGTGTCGGAGATCCGGTCGCTGATCGTGAACACGCCGTGCCGGTAGCTTTCGTCGAAATGCACGAGGCCGCGTCGCCAGGTGCCTTCGGCCAGCGCGTGCTTCATCAGCGCGGCGCCGTCTTCCGCGTTGTCGGTGCGATCGACATGCAGCAGCACGCGGCCGTTTTCGTCGATCAGCATCGCGACGGTGTCGTCGGGCGCGTGCTTCATCCGGTCGGCGATCACGTCGACGTCGAAGTCGCTGACGAAGGTCATGAAATGCCGTTGCCCGTCGAAAGCGGGTTCGACGAGACGGAAGACCATCTTGCCGGTCAGCGGATCGATGGCGGGCGCCTGCCATGCGATGCGGCGCGACAGGCGCCAGTAGCGCGCGATGGCCGGATCGGACCAGTCGGCGGCGTCGAACGCGAGGTGCTGGATCAGCGCGTGCGTGTCGGACACGCCGATGTGCGCGAGCACGTCGTGATACGGCATCGACGGCGGCGGCGTGATCGCGATCACGTTGCGGTCGGGGCTGTATGCGTAGCCGCGCACCGCGCGCCCGGTCTGACGCTCGGCGGCCGCGACGGAAATCGTCTGGCGTTCCATCAGTTGCACGTAGCGATCGGTTTCGTCGTTGGCCAGCGCGGCGGGCGACGCCGCCAGGAAGATCTCGCTCACGCCGCGCATCGGTGCAAGCAGTACGTGGCCGTCGCGCCGCAGTGCGTCGGACGCCGCGCGCGCATGCGGCGGATGGCCGTTCCACAGCAGTTCGGCATTGATCACCGCGCGGCGCATCGACGCCTGCTTCGCGTCCATTTCGAGCTGCACGAGCGCCTTGTGCGTCGCGAACAGGTCGCGGCGCTCGGCGATGTAGTCGCGCACCGAGCCGACGAGCAGGATGCCGGCCGCGATCAGGATCACGAGCGACAGCACGACCGCGCCGCCGTACAGCGTGAAGCGCTGATACCGGTTCAGCAGGCTCAGGTCGCGCGCGTCGTCGTCGATCGACGCGAACGGCGCGCTGGCGTCCGTGTGGGACGCGAAGAGATGGCGGATGGGCATGTGACGAACACCGGTGAATCAATGCGCAAATCGGGAGACGCGCGCGGTGCGTGCGGCAAGCGCCGCCGCGAGGCCGGGACGCGGACGATATCCGCGAGCCATACGAATGGCAGCGCCATGCGTTGCCGGCTCGGGGAACGGGAAAATTATCGGGATAGCGGACGGGCCTGTATGTAGGGCAGTCCGAAACACTCGCGCGCGATGGGTAGGACCAGTCCTACTCGTGCAATCGGCGGCGCGCTGCGTATATAAGGCCCGGGACGCGGATGTGTCAAACGGAATCGATCGAGAGAATGGTGCGTCGGGTCGTGTTTGACACGGCTGATTGTCAAGCAACGTTATGTTAGGACCAGGCCTACAAAATAATTGCTATCGCGTCCAGCCGTCTGATTATCGAAATGACAGGCGATCAATACATTGGCATCTGTGGACGAGGTTCGTCCTTCCCACTTCTCTTCTACAGGGGCTATCAACGTGAACAAGTCTTATCGGACCGTCTGGAACGCGACGACGGGCACATGGGCGGCGGCGCCCGAAACGGCGCGGATGCGCACGAAATCGAAATCGAATACGGCGATGCGTTCGTCGGTGACGGCGGCTGTCGCGGTGATGGCCGGGGTGGGTGGCGGTACGATGGCAGCCGATGCGAATGCGCAGGCAGCGAACGGTGGCGGGTCGTTGTCGCTTTGTGCGCCGGGCGGAACCGCAGGAATGCTTTTTGGCGGCGGCAACGCCACCGGCACCCGGAACACCGGGGCGAATTGCGGTGCTCCGATCGCTAACTGGCGGCTCAGCGAAGGCCACGCCCGATCGTTTCAGCTTTACAACAATGCGGATGCACGCGGTTCGGGCATCGGTCAGGCAAGCGCAGCGACCGAGGCTGGCATTAGCGGCACCGTCGACGGGCACCTCTTCTTGCTGGGCGGTTCCGGCGTACACCTTCGGGGAGCGGTGGACGTCGACAGCAACTTCAATATGACGAACCACCGCATCAACAACCTCGCCGCTGGCGTGGCGGGCACGGACGCGGTCAACGTGAGCCAGTTGAATTCGGCGATTGCGGGCGCAGCGACGGCAAGCAATCCGTATGTGGCGATCAGCACGGGTCTGTATGCTGCGGCGACGCCGGCGCGGGCAGGCACCAGCGCGACCGCAATCGGCGCCAACGCCAGCGCGACGGGTGTCTCGGCCGTGGCATTGGGCGGAAATACGGTTGCAAACGCTACCAATGCCGTGGCGCTGGGCACGCTGGCCCGCGCAACGGGCGCCGAGACAGTGGCGGTCGGCGTAGGTGCCAATGCCGCTGCCAATAACGCCACGGCAATGGGGCGCCTGGCCGTAGCGGCGTCAACCAATACGACTGCGGCCGGCAATAACGCCTATGCGAGCGGAGATGGCGCCACTGCGCTTGGCATGACAGCAAGCGCCGTGGGTGCGAACGCCATCGCGGTGGGTCGCGGCTCCAGCACGAGCGGCACCTTTGGATCGGCGATCGGCTATACCGCTAATGCAACCACGAACGCGGTTGCGATCGGCGTGCTCGCCAATGCCGCGTCGGCGTCGAGCGTCGCATTGGGCGAGCGGGCAAGCGCAACGGGCGCAACGTCCACTGCGCTCGGTCGTGGCACCCAAGCTACCGGTACGAGCGCTGTCGCGCTCGGTGCGAACTCGATTGCCGATCGCAACAATTCAGTCTCGGTAGGTTCGACTTCGCTGCAACGACAGATCACGAATCTGGCAGCGGGTACGGCAAACACGGATGCGGTGAACCTCGGCCAGATGAACACAGCGCTTGCTGCGAAGGTCGACAATGCATACGTGAACGTCAATCCGGGCGCGGGGGCTACTGCAGCGGCGGCGGCTGGCGGTTCGGTGGCGATTGGTGGATCCACCTCCGCAGCCGGTGGCTCGGCTGTCGCAGTCGGTCGTGCTGCGAATGCACTGGCTGCCCAATCCATCGCAATGGGCAACAATGCATTGACGAATACCACGAGCA
The DNA here is from genome assembly GCF_902832865.1 of Burkholderia sp. BCC0397. Classification (NCBI taxonomy): domain Bacteria; kingdom Pseudomonadati; phylum Pseudomonadota; class Betaproteobacteria; order Burkholderiales; family Burkholderiaceae; genus Burkholderia; species Burkholderia sp. BCC0397. The sequence continues at coordinate 388,410 of NZ_CADFDL010000006.1, forward strand.
CCGCTGCGGTTGCATTGGGGTCGAACGCGTCCGCCACGGGTGATTGGAGCGTCGCATTGGGCGGCGCGACAGCAAGCGGTCGAGGTGCGGTTGCAACGGGATCTTACGCGGTGGCACTGGGAACGCTTTCCCAGGCGACTGCCACGGACTCCGTTGCGTTAGGTTATGGGTCGGTAGCCGACCGTGACAACACGGTATCCGTCGGTGCGGGATCGCCGAATGGCGACGGAAGGGTGTTTACGCGACAAATCGTCAACGTCGGTGCAGGCACGCAGGCAACCGATGCGGTCAACGTCGGTCAGTTGACGGGCGTGACGAATGCGCTCGGCGGCGGCGCGGCTGTTGGGGCAAATGGCAGCGTCACGAATCCGACCTACAACGTCGGCGGAACCGATTATCACAACGTCGGCGACGCGCTCGATGCGCTTGCGTCGAGCGGTATCGGCAATCCCAATGCGGTCATTTACGACGATGCAACCAAGAGCACCGTGACGCTGGGCGGCACAGGTGCGACGGCGCCTGTCGCGCTGAAGAACGTCGCCGACGCGAAGGACGATCACGATGCACTGAATCTCGGTCAGTTGAAGGACGCGGGCCTGGTCGGCGACGACGGCGCGGGCAACCTGACGTCGATGGCGGTGACGTACGACGGCGCGGCACGCGACAAGGTCACGCTGGCGGGCACGGGCGGCACGACGCTGTCGAACGTGAAGGCCGGCGTGGCCGATATGGACGCAGTGAACGTGTCGCAACTGAAGGGTTCGGGACTGATCGGAGACGACGGCAAGTCGATCGCCGCGGTCACGTACGACCGTAACGCGGACGGCACGCCGAACTACGGCACGGTGACGCTGGGCAACGGCGCAGGTCCGACGCAACTGAAGAACGTCGCGGACGCGACGGACGATCTTGACGCACTGAACCTCGGTCAGCTGAAGAACGCTGGCCTGGTGGGCGACGACGGTGCAGGCAACCTGACGTCGCTCGCGGTGACGTATGACGGCGCAACGAAGGACAGCGTGACGCTGGGCGGCGCAGGCGCGACTACGCCGGTCGCGATCCACAACGTAGCGGATGGCGTGCTTGCCGCCGACAGCAAGGACGCGGTGAACGGCTCGCAGTTGTTCGCAACGAACACCCGCGTGGGCGACCTCGAAGATTCGCTGTCGAAGGGCGGCGTGATCGACCCGGTCACGGGCGAATCGCTGGCCGTGGTGTACGACAGCAACGCAAAGGACACCGTGACGCTGAAGGGCACGGACGGCACGACGCTGTCGAACGTGAAGGCAGGTGTCGCCGACATGGACGCGGTAAACGTCTCGCAGCTGAAGGGCTCGGGCCTGATCGGAGACGACGGCAAGTCGATCGCCGCGGTGACGTACGACCGCAACGCAGACGGCACGCCGAACTACGGCACGGTGACGTTGGGCAACGGCGCTGGCCCGACGCAACTGAAGAACGTCGCGGACGCGACGGACGATCACGATGCACTGAACCTCGGTCAGCTGAAGGACACAGGTCTGGTTGGCGACGATGGCGCAGGCAACCTGACGTCGATGGCTGTGACGTACGACGGCGCGGCGCGCGACAAGGTCACGCTGGCCGGCGCGGACGGCACGACGCTGTCGAACGTGAAGGCCGGTGTGGCCGACATGGACGCAGTGAACGTTTCGCAGTTGAAGGATTCGGGACTGATCGGCGATGACGGCAAGGCAATTGCCGCGGTCACGTACGACCGGAATGCGGACGGTACGCCGAACTACGGTTCGGTGACGCTGGGCAATGGCGTCGGTCCGACGCAAATCAAGAATGTCGCGGACGCGACGGACGATCACGATGCACTGAACCTCGGTCAGCTGAAGGACACAGGTCTGGTTGGCGACGATGGCGCAGGCAACCTGACGTCGATGGCTGTGACGTACGACGGCGCGGCGCGCGACAAGGTCACGCTGGCCGGCGCGGACGGCACGACGCTGTCGAACGTGAAGGCCGGTGTGGCCGACATGGACGCAGTGAACGTTTCGCAGTTGAAGGATTCGGGCCTGATCGATCCGTCGACGGGCAAGGCAATTGCTGCGGTCACGTACGACCGTAACGCGGACGGTACGCCGAACTACGGCACGGTGACGCTGGGCAACGGCGCAGGTCCGACGCAACTGAAGAACGTCGCGGACGCGACGGACGACCACGATGCACTGAACCTCGGTCAGCTGAAGGACACGGGTCTGGTCGGCGACGACGGCGCAGGCAACCTGACGTCGATGGCTGTGACGTACGACGGCGCAGCGAAGGACAGCGTGACGCTGGGCGGCGCAGGCGCGACTATGCCGGTCGCCATCCACAACGTAGCGGATGGTGTACTCGCCGCCGACAGCAAGGATGCTGTGAACGGCTCGCAGTTGTTCGCGACGAACACCCGCGTGGGCGACCTCGAAGATTCGCTGGGGAAGGGCGGCGTGATCGATCCGGTCACGGGTGAATCGCTGGCCGTGGTGTACGACAGCAACACGAAGGACACCGTGACACTGGCAGGCACGAACGGCACGACGCTGTCGAACGTGAAGGCCGGCGTGGCCGACATGGACGCGGTAAACGTTTCGCAACTGAAGGGCTCGGGCCTGATCGGCGACGACGGCAAGTCGATCGCCGCGGTCACGTACGACCGCAACGCGGACGGCACCCCGAACTACGGCACGGTGACGCTCGGCAACGGCGCAGGCCCGACGCAGATCAAGAACGTCGCGACGGGTGTCGACGACCTGGACGCGGTCAACGTCAAGCAACTGGACACGGGCCTGTCGGATCTTCGCGACGAGCTGTCCGGCGGCAACCTGCGCTTCGTCAAGGTCAATGCCGACCCGACGACGGGCACGCCGGCCATCGCCAGCGGTGCGCTGGCCGTCGCCATCGGCGCGGGCGCACAGGGCGCGGGCGCCAATTCGCTCGCGCTCGGCAGTGGTGCACGGGTGTCCGGCAACGGCTCGGTCGCGATCGGCTACAACTCGGTCGCGAACCAGAACAACGTCGTGTCGGTCGGCGCGGCCGGCCAGGAACGCCGGATCGTCAACGTCGCGGACGGTGACGTCGCATTCCAGAGCACGGACGCCGTCAACGGTGGTCAGCTGTATGCGGCGCTGAACACCCTGTCGACGTCGGTGACGTCGAAGACGCAGCAGGCGATCGACAGCTTCTCGTCTGAACTCGACAAGAAGACCAAGGCCGCGATCGACGAGGTGAGCGCGCGCTCGATGCAGCCGATGGACGTCAGCGATCCGCTCGTCGCGATCGAAGGGCTGCAGGGCAACAACCTCGCTTCGCTGAACGGCGCGGACCCGGCGACGGCCACGGCGGCCGCGATCGGCACGTCGTCGGTGGCAAGCGGCGGCAACGCGGTGGCGGTCGGCCTGCAGAACATCGCGGGTTCGAACAACTCGGTCGCACTCGGCAGCTTCGCGCAAACCGGCGCCGGCCAGGATTACTCGGTCGCGATGGGTTCGAACGTCCAGACGAACGGCACGCAAGCCGTCGCGATGGGCGCGAACGCGCAGGCGAACGGCGACTACGCGCTGGCGATCGGCAACAACGGCGCGCAAGCGATCGGCGACAGCTCGATCGCGGTCGGTAACGCCGCGAACGTGCGTGCCGGTGCGACCAACGCGATCGCGATCGGTACCGGTGCGAACATCGCGCGCAGCGTCGAAGGCGCGATGGCGCTCGGCGCGAACGCGACCGCAGGCGCGGCCAACAGCATTGCGCTCGGCGCGGATTCGTTCGCGAATCGTGCGAACGCGCTGTCGGTCGGCCGTGCAGGTGCGGAACGCCAGATCGTCAACGTCGCGGCAGGCACGCAGGCGACCGATGCGGTGAACGTGAGCCAGCTGACGGGCGTGACGAATGCGCTCGGTGGCGGCGCGGCGGTCGGTGCGAACGGCAGCATCACGAATCCGACCTACAGCGTGGGCGGCAACGATTACCACAATGTCGGCGACGCACTGGATGCGCTCGCGGCAAGTGGCATCGGCGATCCGAATGCGGTGACGTACGACGATGCAACGAAGGGCACCGTGACGCTGGGCGGCACGGGTGCGACCGCGCCGGTGGCGCTGAAGAACGTCGCAGACGCGAAGGACGATCATGACGCACTGAACCTCGGTCAGTTGAAGAACGCTGGCCTGGTGGGTGACGACGGTTCGGGCAACCTGACGTCGATGGCGGTGACATACGACGACGCGGCGAAGGACAGCGTGACGCTGGGTGGCGCGGGCGCGACCACGCCGGTGGCGCTGCACAACGTGGCGGACGGCGTTCTGTCCGCGACGAGCAAGGACGCGGTCAACGGTTCGCAACTGTTCACGACGAACCAGAACCTCGGCGACCTGAAGGATTCGCTGGAGAAGGGTGGCGTGATCGACCCGACGACGGGCGAATCGCTGGCGGTGGTGTATGACGGCGCGGCGAAGGACACGGTCACGCTGGGCGGCGCGGGCGCAACGACGCCGGTGGCGCTGAAGAACGTCGCGGACGCGAAGGACGACGGCGACGCGCTGAACCTCGGCCAGTTGAAGGATGCAGGCCTGGTCGGTGACGACGGCGCGGGCAACCTGACGTCGATGGCGGTGACGTACGACGGCACGGCACGTGACAAGGTCACGCTGGCGGGTATTGACGGCACGACGCTGTCGAACGTGAAGGCCGGTGTGGCGGACATGGACGCGGTGAACGTTTCGCAGCTGAAGGACGCGGGCCTGATCGATCCGTCGACGGGTAAGCCGATTGCGGCGGTGACGTATGACAGCGCGGCGAAGGACACGGTGACGCTGGGTGGCGCGGGCGCAACGACGCCGGTCGCACTGAAGAACGTCGCGGACGGCACGGACCGTCACGATGCGATCAACCTCGGCCAGTTGCAGGACGCGGGCCTGGTGGCGCCGGTCGATCCGACCAATCCGGGTGCGGGCCTGACGTCGCTGGCCGTTGCATACGACGGCGTGGCGAAGGACGTCGTCACGCTGAAGGGCACGGACGGCACGACGCTGTCGAACGTGAAGGCCGGCGTGTCCGACATGGACGCGGTGAACGTTTCGCAGCTGAAGGACGCGGGCCTGATCGATCCGTCGACGGGCAAGCCGATCGCGGCGGTGACGTACGACCGTAACGCGGATGGCACGCCGAACTATGGCTCGGTGACGCTGGGTGACGGCACGGGTCCGACCCAACTGAAGAACGTCGCGGACGCGAAGGACGACGGCGATGCGCTGAACCTCGGCCAGTTGAAGGATGCAGGGCTGGTCGGCGACGACGGCTCAGGCAACCTGACGTCGATGGCGGTGACGTACGACGGCACGGCGAAGGACAGCGTGACGCTGGGTGGCGCAGGCGCGACCGCGCCGGTCGCCCTGCACAACGTGGCGGACGGCGTGCTCGCGGCAGACAGCAAGGACGCGGTGAACGGTTCGCAATTGTTCACGACGAACCAGAACCTCGGCGACCTGAAGGATTCGCTGGAGAAGGGCGGCGTGATCGACCCGACGACGGGCGAATCGCTGGCCGTGGTGTACGACAGCGCCGCGAAGAACAGCGTGACGCTGGGCAACGCCGGCGTGCCGGTCGCGATCCACAACGTCGCAGCCGGTGCGGTGAACGCAACGAGCAACGACGCGGTCAACGGCTCGCAGCTGTTCACCGTGTCGAAGAGCGTCGCGGACAAGATCGGCGGCGGCGCGGGCGTCGGCGCGGATGGTTCGCTCACCGACCCGACGTACTCGGTCGGCGGCCAGGACTACCACAGCGTGGGCGACGCCCTCGGTGCGCTCGACAAGAACAGCGCCGGCAATCCGTTGGCCGTGGCATACGACAGCGCGGCGAAGGACACGGTGACGCTGGGCGGCGCGGGCGCAACGACGCCGGTCGCGCTGAAGAACGTCGCGGACGCGAAGGACGACGGCGACGCGCTGAACCTCGGCCAGTTGAAGAACGCCGGCCTGGTGGGTGACGACGGCGCGGGCAACCTCACGTCGATGGCGGTGACGTACGACGGCGCGGCACGTGACACGGTGACGCTGGCCGGCGTGGACGGCACGACGCTGACGAACGTGAAGGCGGGCGCGGTGACGGCCACCAGCATGGACGCGATCAACGGTGCGCAGCTGCACGGCACGGCACAAAGCGTGGCCGATTCGCTGGGCGGCGGCTCGACGGTCGGTGCGGACGGCAAGGTGACGAACCCGACGTACTCGCTGGCGGACCCGGCGGACACGTCGAAGCAAGTCGCCTACAACAACGTGGGCAGCGCGCTGGAAAACCTCGACGGCCGCACGGTGACGAACACGGAAAACATTACCGTGATCAACAAGCAGCTCGCCGATTCGGGTCTGGTCGATCCTGTGACGGGTCAGTCGATCGCCGCGGTGACGTACGACCGCAATGCTGACGGCACGCCGAACATGGGTTCGGTGACGCTGGGCGGCGCGGGCGCAACGGCTCCGGTGGCGCTGAAGAATGTCGCGGATGGCACGGATCGTCACGACGCGATCAACGTCGGCCAGTTGCAGGACGCGGGTCTCGTTGCGCCGGTCGATCCGACCAACCCGGGTGCGGGTCTGGCTTCGCTTGCGGTGACGTATGGCAAGAACGCGGACGGCTCGGCGAACTTCGACAAGGTCACGCTCGCCGGTACGGACGGCACGACGCTGTCGAACGTGAAGGCCGGTGTGGCCGACATGGACGCGGTGAACGTCTCGCAACTGAAGGACGCGGGCCTGATCGATCCGTCGACGGGCAAGCCGATCGCAGCGGTGACGTACGACAGCGCGGCGAAGGACACCGTGACGCTGGGCGGTGCGGGTGCAACGACGCCGGTCGCATTGAAGAACGTCGCGGATGCGAAGGACGACGGCGATGCGCTGAACCTCGGCCAGCTGAAGAACGCCGGTCTGGTCGGCGACGACGGCGCGGGCAACCTGACGTCGCTGGCGGTGGCCTACGACAGCGCGGCAAAGGACAGCGTGACGCTGGGCGGCGCGGGCGCAACGGCGCCGGTGGCGTTGAAGAACGTCGCCGACGGCACGGATCGCAACGACGCGATCAACCTCGGCCAGTTGCAGGACGCAGGCCTGGTTGCGCCGGTCGATCCGACCAACCCGGGCAAGGGGCTGACGTCGCTCGCGGTGGCATACGACAGCGCGACGCAGGATGTCGTCACGCTGAAGGGCGCGGACGGCACGACGCTGACGAACGTGAAGGCGGGCGCGGTGACGGCCACCAGCACGGATGCGATCAACGGTGCGCAGCTGCACGGCACGGCGCAGAGTGTCGCCGAATCGCTGGGCGGCGGCTCGACGGTGGGCGCGGACGGCAAGGTGACGAACCCGACGTACTCGCTGGCCGATCCGGCGGATGCGTCGAAGTCGGTCGCGTACAACAACGTGGGCAGCGCGCTGGAAAACCTCGACGGCCGTACGTCGACGAACACGGAAAACATCACCGTGATCAACAAGCAGCTGGGCGACTCGGGCCTGGTCGATCCGGTGACGGGCCAGTCGATCGCGGCGGTGACGTACGACCGCAATGCGGACGGCACGCCGAACCGCGGTTCGGTGACGCTGGGCGGCGCGGGTGCAACGACGCCGGTCGCACTGAAGAACGTTGCCGACGGTACGGATCGTCACGACGCGATCAACCTGGGTCAGCTGCAGGACGCAGGCCTGGTGGCGCCGGTCGATCCGACCAACCCGGGTGCGGGTCTGGCTTCGCTCGCGGTGACGTATGGCAAGAACGGCGACGGCTCGGCGAACTTCGACAAGGTCACGCTCGCCGGCGCGAACGGCACGACGATCACGAACGTGAAGGCAGGCGCGGTATCGGCCACCAGCACGGACGCGATCAACGGTGCGCAACTGCACGGCGTGTCGCAGAGCGTCGCGAAGTCGCTCGGCGGCGGCGCGGCCGTCGACGCGAACGGCAACGTGACGAACCCGTCGTACAAGGTCAGCGACAAGACGTTCGACAACGTCGGCGATGCGATCGAGAACATCTCGAACAGCCTCGTCCACGGCTCGATCGGCCTGGTTCAGCAGGACGACACGACGCGCGACATCACGGTCGCAAAGGACACGGACGGCACGACCGTGAACTTCGCGGGCACGGCGGGCAACCGCGTGCTGACCGGCGTGGCCGCGGGTGCGGTGAATGCGACGAGCGTCGACGCGATCAACGGTTCGCAGTTGCACGGCACCGCGCAAAGCGTGGCGGACGTGATCGGCGGCGGCACGACGGTCGATGCCGACGGCAAGCTCGCGGATACGTCGATCGAGGTGAACGGCAGCAAGTACAAGACCGTGGCCGAAGCAGTGCAGGCCGCAGCCGCGTACGGTGCGACCGATTCGCTCGCGGTGCGTTACGACCTGAACGGCGACGGCACGCCGAACTACGGTTCGGTGACGCTGGGCGGCACGGGCGCGGCGCCGGTGCGACTGACGAACGTGGCGGACGGCGCGAGCCAGTACGACGCGGTGAACTTCGGCCAGTTGAGCGAGCTGAGCGACCGTATCGGCGGTCTCGACGGCCGTGTCGGCGCGCTCGAGCAGCAGCCCCCGGGCAGCGGTGGTCCGGGTGACGGTGGCTCGGGTAACGAGTACTTCGCCGGCACCGATGTTGGCACCGGCAGCACGACGCCGGCCAACGCGGGCAGCGGCACGGGCAACACGGCCGCCGGTTCGGGTTCGACGATCGGTACGGGCGCGAACAACGCCACGGTGATCGGTTCGAACGCGGGCGCGTCGCAGAGCAACGGCGTCGCGATCGGCTCCGGCGCGAAGAGCGCGGCCGAGGGCTCGACCGCAATCGGCAGCGGCTCGAACGCATCGGGCAACCAGTCGGTCGCGATCGGCTCGGGCGCGAATGCGTCGGGTTCGAACTCGGTTGCGCTGGGTGCCGGCTCGACGGCGTACAGCGACGACACCGTATCGGTCGGCTCGATCGACCGGACCCGCACGATCTCGAACGTGTCGGATGGTGTGAACGCGACCGACGTCGCGACGAAGGGTCAGCTCGACCGGGCCATGGGCGGCATGCAGGGCCAGGTCAACGACCTGTCGCGTAACGCGTACTCGGGTATCGCCGCGGCCACCGCGCTGACGATGATTCCGGGCGTCGATCCGGGCAAGACGATCTCGTTCGGTATCGGCGGCGCGACCTACAAGGGCTATCAGGCCGTGGCGTTCGGCGGCGAAGCCCGCATCACGCAGAACCTGAAGATGAAGGCCGGCGTGGGTATGTCGAGCGGCGGCAATACGGTCGGCGTGGGCGCTTCGTATCAGTGGTAACGCGCAGGGCGGGGCACATCGCCCCGCCCGTCCCGACTTCCCTCATTCAACTTTTTATGCGTCCGCCTCCAGGCGGACGTTTCATCATGACCATGAAAACCTTGTTGTTGCGCGCCGCGTCGATCGGCGCAATCGCGATGGCGCTCGGTGCGTGTACGACGCAATCGGGCCTCACCTACGACATCCGCGCGGTGTCGATTCCCGGCAAGCCGGACAACGTGTTCCGCGTGAGCTGCGACGGGCTGCTGGGCAGCGCGAACGCATGCGCCCGCGCGGCGGAGGAGTTCTGCCAGGGGCAAGGCTTCACGCCGCTCGAAATGATCGACCGCGTGTACAGCCGTGCGCCGAAGAAGGATCCGCGCGAGATCACCTTCCTGTGCGGCAAGCCGCAGCCGGTCGTTCAGGCCCCGCAGCCGGTCGCACAACCGCAGCCGCAACCGCGGCCGGCCCCGGTCCCGCAGCGCCAGGTGCTGCTGCAGGGCGACGCGAACTTCGCGCTCGACAGCGCGGTGCTCACGCCGCAGGCGCGCGACAATCTCGACCGTTTCATCGAGATCAACCGCGGCGTCGAATTCCGTCGCGTGACCGTCACCGGCTTCACCGATTCGACGGGCAGCGCGACGCACAACCTCGCGCTGTCGGCTTCGCGCGCGCGCAACGCGATGAATTACCTGAGCGCCAACGGCCTGAAGGCGCAGTCGTTCGTGTCGCAGGGCCAGGGTGCGGCCGAGCCGGTCGCGTCCAACGCGACGGCCGAAGGCCGTGCGCAGAACCGCCGCGTCGAGGTCCGGATCGACGCGCAGTAACGCGTAACGGATGCCGTTCCACCGGTATGCGCGGGGCGGCGATCGGCCCTGAGCCGATGCAGGACGCTCCCCCCTTCAGCCAGTACCCGAAACCGCCCGCTCGTCACGAGCCGGCGGTTTTTTTATCGCGTCGCACCATCCGGAAGCCGCCACCGGCCGGGGCGATGGCTGATGCCCCCGGTTTCATGCGAAGATAGCGCCCAATTACGATCCACGACGCCGCGATGCGCGCCGTTAGCCGCCAGCCGCGCGGCGATCCGGCCGCGACGATTGCCGCGCAAATCTGGACGACTATGGGAAGCTATCAGATACGTGTGGTACTGGCCGACGATCATCCGGCGATGCTCGCCGGTGTCGAACACGGCCTGTCGTCGGTGCCGACGATCCAGTTGACCGGCAAGGCCGTCAATTCGACCGAGCTGATCAAGCTGCTCGATGCCGGCGCGTGCGACGTCGCGGTGTCCGACTATGCGATGCCGGGCAGCGCGCACGGCGACGGCATCACGCTGTTCTCCTACCTGCAGCGGCACTATCCGGCGGTCAAGCTGGTCGTCCTGACCATGCTCGACAATCCGGCCGTGGTCGGTGCGCTGACACGCCTCGGCATTACCTGCATCGTCAGCAAGTCCGACACGGTCGATCACCTGATTCCCGCGATTCACGCGGCCGCCACCGGCGGCACCTATTACTCGCCGTCGGTCGAGAAGGTGGTGCGCACGCTCACGTCGCATTCGAGCGCGCGGGCGGCCGACCAGAAGCGCGATTTGAGCGAGCGCGAGCTCGAGGTCGTGCGGCACTACGCGTCGGGCCTGACCGTCAACGAAATCGCCGAAAAACTGAGCCGCAGCAAGAAGACGATCAGCACGCAGAAGGCGCGCGCGATGGAAAAGCTCGGGATCGAGAAGGACATCGACCTGCTGCGCTATGCGATCGAGCACGGGATCGTCGCCGCATCGGGCAGCGAAGGGCGGGGCGGGGAAGAGGAAGAAGGCGGGGCTGCGCCGGTTTGACGACGCCGGCTGCATACGGGCGTGCGCAGCCGCCGCCAGGCGGCGAACCGGATGGCGGAGGTCGGGGGCGTGAGCCACTCTGCGCCGGCGCCTCGCGGGCGCCGGCCGGTTCATTTCATCGATTCATGTCTTCGGCGTTTCATTTCGCCTCGCCGGCCGCATGCGCCGGCGCATAACCGTAGTCGGTCACCAGCCCGCACGAAATCGCATAACGAACGAGATCGACGTCGCGCTCGATGCCGAGTTTCTGCATCGCCGAACTCTTTTGCGTGCTGATCGTTTTCTTGCTGCGGCTCAGTTTTTCGGCAATCTCGTTGACCGACAATCCGGACGCAAATAGCCGGATCACTTCCACCTCGCGCACGGACAACGCGGGCGCCTTGCCGCTCAGGCTCCCCGCATGGCGCAGGATCCGGTCCATCGAAGGCGACAGATAGCGTCCGCTCGTATAGGCCGCGTGAATCGCCATCGTCAGGTGGTTCGGCAAGTCCGACTTGCTGACGATGCAGGCGATGCCGAGATCGATCAGCGCGCGCAGCGCCACCGTGTTCTCCATCATCGTCATCACGACGATCTTCAGGCCGGGGTGGCGCTTGAAGATGGTGGTGAACAGTGCGAGGCCGTCGCCGTAATCGCTGCCCGGCATCGCGTAGTCCGATACGAGCACGTCGCACGGATATTTCGCGAGCGCTTCCATCAGTTCCGTCGAGTTGTGCGCGGTCGCGACGACCGAGATCGTGTTCGTCGCGGACAGTTCGTAGCGGGCGCCGATGACGACCGCCGGATGGTCGTCGGCGATCACGATGCGGATGGGAAAGGTTCTGTTCATGGTTTCTCACGCGTTGCGTCGTGCCTGGCGGCACGCGCTCGGCGTCGTTGATGCGGGGTGGGGCCGGCGCGGGGTGCGATCGGTCGCGGCGAAACGGCTGGCCGGACGCGATCCCGTCGCGCCGACGGCCGGTGGCGACTCCGATGAATCGCCACTGGCCGTCGGCCGAAAAGCGGAAGGGATCGCTCCCCTCCGCTTCGGGTCGACGCTCCGCTTGCGCGGAGCCGTCCGGTCAGAACTCGTAGCCGACCTGGGCGCGCACGCCCACATCGCCGACCGACGTGATCGACGTCGCGCCGTTCACGAGCCAGTTGCCGTTGCGCGACCGGTAGGTGGCGCCGGCGGCGATCGCCGAGCCGCTCTTGAAGTTCGCGGCGCCGACTGCCACCACCGTCTTGCCCGGCTGCGACGGCGTCATGTTCGGCATCGCCATCGCGGCCGCGATACCGGCGTACGCGTTCTTCGCGACGTCGTTGATCGCGCGGTTCGTGTCGTTGAAGCGTGCGTCGACCGATTCCATCGCACGATCGAGCTGACCCTTCGTCGCCGCGTCGGACGCGTTGATGCCGTCTGCGATGTTGACGAGCCGGCGGTTGCCTTCTTCCGTGCCGTTGCCGAACGACACGGTGTTGGCTTCCGTTGCGACCGAGCCTTGACCGATCGCGACCGAGCCGTTGCCGGTGGCCGATGCGCCCTGGCCGAGCGACGTGCTGTTCTCGCCCGAGGCGACCGCGCCCTGGCCGACGGCTGTGCCGTTCGAGCCCGATGCCGCCGAGCCCTGGCCAAGCGCCGTGCCGTTTTCGCCCGATGCCACCGCGCCCTGGCCGAGTGCCGAGCCGTTCTCGCCCGAGGCCACCGAGCCTTGACCGATCGCCGAACCGTTGTTGCCCGACGCGACCGCACCCTGGCCGACCGCCGACGCGTTCTCGCCCGATGCCAGCGAACCTTGGCCGATCGCCGAGCTGTTTTCGCCCGACGCGACCGCGCCTTCGCCGACGACCGTCGAGCCGTCGCCCGTTCCCGGGCCGCCCGTGCCCGGGTTGGCTTCGAGATCGCCGAGGCGGTCGGACAGATCGCCGAAGCGGCTCGACAGGTCGCCGAGCTGGCCGCTCAGGTCGCCGTACTGCTTCGCGAACTGCTCCTGCAGGTCGAACAGCTGGCTGCCGTTGACGGCGTCCATGCTCGTCGCGCTGATCTCGCCTGCCGCCACGCGTTGCAGCTTCGTGCCGAAGGTGCCGGCGAACGTCACGGTGTCGAAATTGAGGCCCGAGTCATAGGTGACCGCGCCGACTTCCTTGCCGGTGTAGTCGATCAGGCCGGTCGCGCGGAGCTGCGATACCGTCACGACATCGTCGTCGCCCACGCCGTTCGCGACGCCGGACAGCACGCGTGCGCCACCCGTGCCGGCGAAGTTCACCGACGTGCCGCCGGTCGTTGCGCCGACCGTGATCATGCCAGTCGACGGGTTCTGCTGAACGAGGCCGAGTTCGCCGCTTTCGAGCTGCTCGGAGAGCTTCTTGATGCCGCCTTCGTTGCTCGTCACGCGCCCGTCGAGGTTGGTCACGACGTCGCCGACCGAGTTGACGATCCGCGTGCCGCCGCTGCCGTCGCCGACGGTGAAGCTCGGTGCGGAGATCGAGCCGTCCGGGTTCACGGACGCGCCGCCGCCGATCGCCGATGCGACGCTGTCGGACACGCCATGCAGCTGCGAACCGTTGACGGCTTCGGTGCTGGTTGCCGACACGTCGCCTGCGGCGATGCCCGTGAGCTTGCGTGCGCCGGTCTTGCTGCTGAAGTTCACGGCGTTGCCGCCGGTGTTCGCGCCGACCGTGATGTCGTCGGCCGGATTGGCTTGCTGGACGAGGCCGACCGTACCGCTGCCGAGATCGTCGGCGAGCTTCTTGATGTCGCCTTCGTTGTTCGTCACGCGGCCGTCGATATTGGTCACGACATCGCCGACCGAGTTGACGATTTTCGTGCCGCCGCTGCCGTCGCCAACCGAGAAGCTCGGTGCGGAGATCGAACCGTCCGGGTTCACCGATGCGCCGCCGCCGATTGCCGAGGCGACGCTGTTCGACACGCCGTGCAGTTGCGAACCGTTCACGGCTTCGTTGCTCGTGGCCGACACGTCGCCCGCAGCGATGCCCGTGAGCTTGCGTGCGCCCGCCGTGCCGGTGAAGTCGACCGCGCGGCCGTCGGTGTTCGCGCCGACGGTGATGTCGTCACCCTTGGCGGCCTGCTGGACGAGGCCGACCGTGCCGCTGCCGAGTTGCTCGCTCAGGTCCTTGATGTCGCCTTCGTTGTTCGTCACGCGACCGTCGATGTTGGTCACGACATCGCCGACCGAGTTGACGACCTTCGTGCCGCCGCTGCCGTCGCCGACGGTGAAGGACGGTGCGGAAACCGAACCATCCGGGTTCACCGATGCACCGCCGCCGATCGCCGACGCGACGCTGTCCGACACGCCGTGCAGTTGCGAACCGTTGACGGCGTCGGTGCTGGCAGCGGAAATGTCGCCCGCCGCGACGCCCGTCAGCTTACGTGCGCCGGCCGTACCGGCGAAGTTGACCGCGCCGCCGTCGGTGTTCGCGCCGACCGTGATGTCGTCGCCCGGGTTCGCCTGCTGGACGAGGCCGAGCGTGCCGCTGCCGATATCGTCGGCGAGCTTCTTGATGTCACCCTCGTTGCTCGTCACGCGGCCGTCGATATTGGTCACGACGTCGCCGACCGAGTTGACGATCTTCGTGCCGCCGCTGCCGTCGCCGACGGTGAAGGACGGTGCGGAGATCGAACCGTCCGGGTTCACGATCGCGCCGCCGCCGATCGCCGACGCGACGCTGTCCGACACGCCGTGCAGTTGCGCGCCGTTGACGGCTTCGGTGCTGGATGCCGACACGTCACCCGCCGCGACGCCCGTGAGCTTGCGTGCGCCGGCCGTGCCGGCGAAGTTCACGGCGTTGCCGTCGGTATTCGCGCCGACGGTGATGTCGTCGCCCGGGTTCGCCTGCTGGACGAGCCCGAGCGTGCCGCTGCCGATGTCGTCGGCCAGCTTCTTGATATCGCCTTCGTTGCTCGTCACGCGACCGTCGATATTGGTTACGACGTCGCCGACCGAGTTGACGACCTTCGTGCCGCCGCTACCGTCGCCGACGGTGAAGCTCGGTGCGGAGATCGAACCGTCCGGGTTCACCGATGCGCCGCCGCCGATTGCCGAGGCGACGCTGTCCGACACGCCGTGCAGTTGCGCGCCGTTGACGGCTTCGGTGCTGGTGGCGGAAATGTCGCCCGCCGCGACGCCCGTCAGCTTGCGAGCGCCGGCCGTGCCGGCGAAGTTGACCGCGCCGCCGTCGGTGTTCGCGCCGACCGTGAGGTCTGCGCCCGCGGCCGCCTGCTGGACGAGGCCGAGCGTGCCGCTCGACAGTTCGCCGAGCTTGTCGTTGATCGTCGAGATATCGGAGGTGTGCGTCGCGATATTCGTGTTCGCGGACGACAGGCCGCCTTCGAGCGACGCGACTTGCGAGTTCGTCGTCGACAGGGCCGTGTTGGTCGCGGCGAGCGTCGTGTTGGTGGTCGACAGTTCGGCGTTCGTCGCGGCGATCGCAGCGTTCGTGGTCGACAGGCCGGCATTCATCTGGCCGACGTTGACGGCATCCGCGTCCGCCGTGCCGTCTGCGATGCCCGACAGCTTGCGCGCGCCGGCCGTACCCGCGAAATTGACCGCGCCGCCGTCGGTGTTCGCACCGACGGTGATGTTGTCGCCCGCGGCCGCCTGCTGGACGAGGCCGACGGTGCCGCTCGACAGTTCGTTCAGCTTGTCGTTGAGCGTCGTGATCTCGGTGGTGTGCGTCGCGATGTTGGTGTTCGCGGTCGACAGGCCGCCTTCGAGCGAAGCGACTTGCGAGTTCGTTGTCGACAGGGCCGTGTTGGTCGCGGCGAGCGTCGTGTTGGTCGTCGAGAGGGTGGTATTCGTCCTCGCAAGCGACGCATTGGTCGTCGACAATGCCGAATTCGTCGCGGCGATCGAAGCGTTCGTGGTCGACAGGCCGGCATTCATCTGGCCGACGTTCACGGCATCCGTGTCTTGCGTGCCGGCGGATACGTTCACGATCTGTCGAGTAAACGTGCTTCCGTCGATATTGGGTACACCCGCGCCCACGGACACAGTGTTCTCGCGATCGGCCACGGACCCCATTCCCAAGGCGACGGAGTTTCGGGCACTGGCACTGGAGATCGTGCCGATCGCGATCGAACCTGTTGCTCCGCTCGTTACGATCGCGCCTCGACCGGCTTGCGTGGCGCCGCCAATCGCGACGCCGTAACTCGCCGACGCTGTGGAGTTGGTGCCAAGTGCAGTTGAAGCACCGGCGGTGGCGGCCGTCGCCGTGTTATTGCCGATTGCGACGGATTGCGCGCCGTCCGCCGTTGCGCCGGGGCCGGCTTGATACGCGTTCGCGCCAAGCATGATGCCGATGCCGCTGCTGGTCGTGCTCATGCTTTTCGCTTCGGCCGACCCGGAAGTGCGCGTGGCAACGCACGTCGCGCCGTCCGCGACGTAGCCTGCCTCACAGGTGAGCGTTGCATCGGAGCTGATCTGATCGTCGGCGATCGCGCTGGTCGATACGCTGCCGATCAGTGCGCCTGCAAGGATGCAGGTCGCAATTGATACACGGCACGAGCCCTTGCGCTTCCTCGTCGCCGTTTCGGCCGCCGCCGTCCAGGTCTGGGTTGCAGCGTTCCATACGTTGCGATAAGTCTTGTTCATTTGCCCTACTCCTTTCAGTTTGTCAGGTCACAAACCGATGGTAGGGATCAGCCTCGTCCTAATCAGTCGTCCCTGGCTGATTCGAGATAGCGGCTGTGTAGGCCCAGTCCTACACGCGTGAAGCGGCCTTGCGGGCGAACGCCGCAAGATCATGGGAGAAGGGCGGGAGAGGCCGGCCGGCGAGCACCGGCCGAGCCGTATTCAGGCCGGCGGCGCCTGCGTCGTGCGCCGTTGCAGCGCGTCGCGCGCCAGGCCTTCCGCATCCGCCAGCCGTGCATCGAACGCCGTCAGGTCGCCGCCGTGCACGATGGCTTGCAGTTCGCCGATCGCATCGGCCACCGCATGCTCGTGGATCGTCGCGAACGCGCCGCGCAGCGCATGCAGCTCATGTCGCAGCACGCCGATATCGTCGCGTGCGAGCGCATCGCGAATCGCGGCAAGCGCTTTCGTCAGGCTCGCATCCAGCAGCGCATGCACGTCCGGCGGCAGCGGCCCTTCCGCGAGATCGACGAGCGCGCGCCGTGCCGGCGCCCGCCCGGCGACGGCATGCGCATACCGCCGCACGGTCCGGTCGATCGTGTCGAGCAGCACCGGCTTCACCAGCACCGCGACGATCCCCGCTTCCGCGCAGCGCGCATGCTCGGCCGCGCTCGCATGCGCGGTGACGGCGACGACCGGCAGTGCCGGATACTGCGCACGCAGCACGCGCGCGAGCGTGTAGCCGTCCATGCCCGGCATGTTCAGGTCGGTCATCACGAGGTCGTAGCGCGTGTCCGTGCAGCGCCGCAGCGCCGCCGCCCCTTCCTCGGCCGCATCGGCCGCATAGCCGAGCGTGACGAGCTGCCCCTGCAGCAACGTGCGGTTCACCGGATGATCGTCCACCACCAGCACGCGCGCGGTGACGGCCGGCAGCAGCGCGGCATCGTCGGCCTGCGCGGCGGCGTGTTCGGCCACCTGCGCGTCGGTGGCCGCCGGCAGCGGCAGCGTGACGACGAAGGTGCTGCCCTTGCCCGGCTCGCTCTTCACGTCGACCGCGCCGTGCATCATCTGCGCGAGCTGCTTCGTCAGCGCGAGCCCGAGGCCCGTGCCGCCGTAACGCCGCGTGATCGACGTATCGGCCTGCGTGAACGGGCGGAACAGCGCCGCGCGCTGCGTGTCGGTCATCCCGATGCCGGTATCGCTGACGCCGATCGCGATCGGCGAATCGGGGTTCGTGTCGTCGCGCAGATAGACCTCGAGCGTGACTTCGCCGTGGTTGGTGAACTTGATCGCGTTGCCGAGCAGGTTCGCGGCGATCTGCCGGATGCGCGTCGGATCGCCGAGATAGCGCGACGCCAGCGCATCGTCGACGAACACGTCGAACTGCAAGCCCTTCGCTGCCGCGAGCGGTTCGAACATCGCGCCGGTCTGCCGGATCGTCTCGGCTAGATCGAACGGAATCGCCTCGATCGTCATCTGGCCCGCCTCGATCTTCGACAGGTCGAGGATGTCGTTGATCAGGTCGAGCAGCACCGACGACGCGCCTTCGACCGTCTGCAGCCGCTCGCGCTGCGTCGTGGCGAGCGGCTCGCGGCCGATCAGCTCGAGATTGCCGAGGATCGCGTTCAGCGGCGTGCGGATCTCGTGGCTCATCGTGGCGAGGAACGCGGATTTCGCGTTGTTCGCGGCGTCGGCGGCGCGCGCCGCTTCGTCGAGCCGGCGCTCGACGTTCTTCTGCGACGTGATGTCGGAGAAGTTGCACAGCACGACGTCCATGTCGTGGAAGCGCGTGCGCACGAGATTGACGAGCAGGTCGACGGCCTCGCCGCCGGCGATGGGCAGCGTCACGTGCAGATCGGGCTGCCACGCGGAGGCGGCCGGCGAGCGGTCGAAGCGTTCGAGCAATCTCGCTGGTAATGAAGGTTCGCCCGCGCGGCGCGCATCGTAGTCGCGCATCGTGTCGTTCTGCAGCAGCACCGCGCCGTCCGCGAGCGACAGCAGTGCGATGCCGGACGGCGCCGCTTCGACGATCGTCCGGTTCAGGTTCTCGCTGTCGATCACGCGCCGGGTGCGCGCGTCGTCGGGTTTCAGCACGCGGCGGTCGAAACGCACGAGCAGCCACCAGACGAGCGCGATCACCGCGAACATGATCGCGACGTACCAGCCTGCGCGCAGGCCGATCGTCGCGAGCAGCGAGCGCAGCGTGAACGCCTGCACGAGCGTCCAGTCGGTTTCGGCGATCGGCTGGCTCAGCGTGAACAGCCCGTCGCCGAACGCGGTGCGCGGCCCGCCGCGGCTGGCCGCATCACGCGCGCGTGCGCCGAGCCGTTCGATGGCCGCGCGCGTGGCATCGTCGTCGGCCGCGGTGCCGGCGCGCAGCAGCGTGCGCCCGTGCGCATCGACGACGATCGCGGCGTCGGACGTGTCGCCCGTCGACAGGCGTGTGCGCAGCACGTCGACGGGCAGCGTCGACAGGAACACCGCGCGCGGCACCTGCCTGTCGTAGACGGCGCCGGCGACGCGGAACACGTCGCGCCGCTGCACCGGATCGTAGACGGGCGGATGCCATTCGTATTGACCGGGCGGCGGCGTCGCGATGCCGGCGGCGACCTGGGCGACGAGCGTGGCCGCATCGGTGGCGGGCGACGCGGTGAGCGGATCGGGCGGCACCGGTTCGGGGATGACGACCGCAAAGCTGCGGTCGGGGCGATACACGTAGCCGGCGATCGAGCGATCGGCGTCGTGCTTCGCGACGTACGCGCCGACGCGATAGCTCATGTCGCTCGCCATCGCCAGATCGTGCGCGTAGCTGTCGGCCGGGTGCGCGGGCGACAGGTCGGCCAGCACGAGCGTCGGCGGGAAGGCCGGGCTGCCCTGGATGACCAGCCGGCCGCGGCCGGCCGCGAGCGCGGCGACGCGCGCCGGATCGGTCGCGCGCGCGTTCCACACGGCTTCGTCGTGCGTGACGAGCGTGTCCATGCCCGTCGTGCGCATCTTGAATTCGATCTGGACGAGGAACTGGCGTACCGCGAAGGTCGTATAGCGCGCCTGGATCGCTTCGCGCGCCATCGTATACAGCATCAGGCCGCTCGCGAGCAGGATCGCGACCGTCACGGCCGCGCCGCCGGCATAGAGCAGCGCGCGCTGGCGACGGCCGACGCGGGTCGGCGCGGCGGACACATGCGCGGCGGCGGAGCGGGAGTGATCGGGTGCGGCGCGGTGGTCCATCGGGAGCGGGGCGGTCGGCCAGGGTGCCCCCATGATAATGGAGTCCGATCAGCGCGCAATGGGCGCTGTCAGGGTTGCGAGGGGCCGGCGAGTCGACCCAGCGACGGACGTACGCCGAACGACCTGCGACTGGCGACCGCGCGAGGCCCGCAGGATTCCGCTGCGCGGCCGGCTATTGCTGCATCGCTTCGTCCGTCGCAGGCTCCGCATCCGGCTCGCACGTGACGAGCCGATAGCCGAATCCGTACATCGTCATCATCCGCACGCCGTGCCGCCCGTCGAGTTCGAGCCGGTCGCGCAGGTATGCGACGTGCGTGTCGAGCCGCCGGCTGGAGGCCGCGACGAGCGAGCCCCACACGAGCTGGCTCACGTGCGCGCGGTCGAGCGCGCGGCCCATGTTCAGGAAGAACGCGGTCGCGATCTGGAAGTGCTTCTCGGTCAGCACGTGCTCGCGGCCGGCGACGTTCACGCTGCGCGTGGCCGTATCGAATTCGAACTGGCCGATCTGCCAATGGCGATGATGGATCGCACGATGATGGGACCAGCGCAGCCACGTCGCGATGCTGGCGATCAGCGTGTCCGGCGGCACGGTGTACGGCAGATGCTCGTTCGCGCCGGCGATGAAGCACGCGGAGCGCGCGAGATCCGCGTCGCGCTGGCTGATCGACACGATCGCCACGGTGCCGGCGAAACGCGCGCGCAACGCACGGATCGCGTCCGTCGTGCGCCGGCAGGCCGTTTCGCATTGGATGATGAAGAGATCGAACGCGCGCGTGTCGCAGCTCGCGAGCAGGTCGGGCAGATACTCGAAGCGCGACGGCCGATAGCCGGCGCGGCGCAGGATGTCGTCGATGCGCAGGCGGTCGTAGCCGTACCCGGCGCGACGCAGCCGATCGTCGAACGTGCCGCGGCTCGGATGGTCGATCGTCAGGATCGCGACGGCGGTGGAAGGGGCGTCGGTCACGATGCGGTCGCACCGTGCGTGCGCGAATGAGGAGAGGAGAGCGCGATCATGGCCGGACAGGTTCCGGGCAGGTAGCGGCGTGACGCCGTCCAAAAAAAGTCCCGCCGGGGGCGGCGGGAAAAGTATCGACTATGGAGCCTGTACTCCAGGAGGCAACGGAGAACAAGCAAGCCGATTCTGGTCGGTTCGGCGTGTGAAGAACATCAGCCCAGTCTGAAATTCACGCGGTGCAATCGGTGCCGCGGCGGTTTGGGACTGGGCTGACATCCGGCATAACCGGATTCGGACCACGGGCCGTGTCGATTTGCCGACAATGACGGCAACCCGGCGCTGGGTGCGGCAATCGTCTCGTGTTGTGCACCGGCGCGCTTTCCGGCTTGCCATCGAACATGAAACCGTCTTTCCGAATCGCCGCACTGGCCGCGTGGCTCGCACTGAGCCTCGCCGGCACCGCGTTCGTCATCTCGCGCGCCGTGTCCGACGCGTACGGCCGCTTCTTCCAGGATTCGAGCATCACGATCCGCCTGCTCGCGCAGAAGGCCGCGCAGCACGAGGCGATCCTCGCGACGCTCGGCGCGTCGTCGCTGGCCGCGCCGCCCGCGCACATGCTCGACAACCTGCGTGAGCGGATGCCGCAGCTCGACGGGCTCGCCTACTGGCGGCCCGGCGCGGGCTGGCAGACCGACCGCGGGCCGGTTCCCGACGCATTGCCGCAGCAGCGGCCCGGCAAGCCGTTCATGCTCGCGTTCGACGGCCCCGTCGCGTACTGGCTCGTCGCGGGGACCGGCTGGGCCGTGCGCGTCGATCCGGGCCAGATGCTGCAGCCGGGTGATTGGTCGACGGCGATTTCATCGGCGACGCTCGAGTTGCGCGACCGCCGCGTCGAGCTGCTGCAGCGCGTGAGCGGCGACGCGACGCCGTTATGGACGATGCATCTCGAGAAACATTTGCCCGCGCAGCCGCAGGCGTTCGTGCTGCGCACCACGCGCACGCTGACGGCCGCCGATTTGCCGTGGCTGCCGATCGCGCTGTGGAACGCGGTGGCGGCGCTGCTCGCGGCGGGCGCGCTCGGCGCGTGGCGGCTGCGCGAGGCGCGGCGGCGCGAGGATGCGCGTGCGCGTCTCGACCGCTTCGGTCGTCTCGACACCTTCGGCGAAATGGCGGCCGGCCTCGCGCACGAGCTGAATCAGCCGCTGGCCGCGATCGTCAGCCATACGCGTGCGGCCGAACGCATGCTGGATCAACCGGCCGAGCGCGACAGCGTGCGCCGCGCGCTGCAGACGAGCGTCGCGCAGGCGAAGCGCGCGGCGGCGATCCTGGAACGCATGCGCGAAGCGGTGACCACCGCGCATGGCGGCGAGCGCCGCCCGCTCGATCCCGATGCGATCATGAATACGCTGCTGTTCCTGTACCGCGACGAATGCGCGCGCGAGCACATCGCGCTCGGCTGGCACAACGCGGCCGCGCGCGAGCGGCCGTTCGCCGAGCCGATCGCGGTCGAGCAGATCCTGCACAACCTGATCCAGAACGCGCGCGACGCGCTGGCCGGCGCCGGTGTTGGCGCGTCGCGCGGCGAGATCCGCGTCAGCGGCGCGCGCGTCGGCCGGCATTACCGTTTCAGCGTGACCGACAACGGCCCCGGCGTGCCGGACGACGTGCTGCCGCGCCTGTTCGAACCGTTCTTCACGACGCGGGCGCGCGGGCTTGGCCTCGGGCTGCCGCTGTGCGACACGCTCGCGCAGCGGCAGGACGGCACGCTGACGGTGCGCAATCTGCCGTCGGGCGGGGTCGAGGCCGCGTTGCTGCTGCCGCTGGCCGGGGAGGCCGCATGAACGATTCGCTTCAACTGCATGCGGCGCGCGACGCGTCGGTGGTCGCGATCGTCGACGACGACGAAGCTGTGCGCGACGGCCTCGCGTTGCTGCTGCGCACGGTGGGCGTGGCGACGCGCTGCTACGCGGACGCATCGGCCTTTCTCGCCGATGCGGACGACGCGGCGCTCGGCTGCGTGCTGCTCGACATCCGGATGCCGGGGATGAGCGGCCTCGATGCGCTCGACGCGCTGCGCGCGCGCCGCGACCTGCCGGTGATCGTGATGACGGGCCACGGCAACGTCGACGCATGCCGGCGCGCGTTCAAGCGCGGCGCGCTCGATTTCCTGCGCAAGCCGGTGGACGACGACGAGCTGATCGACACGGTGCAGCAAGCGCTGCGCCGGCAGGCCGCGCAGCGCGGCCAGGACGACGCCGACCAGACCCGCGTGGCCCGCCTCGCGACGCTCAGCGCGCGCGAACGCGAGGTGCTGGACGGGATCGTGCGCGGCGGCAGCAACAAGGAGATCGCCCGCGAACTCGGGCTGTCGCCGCGCACCGTCGAGACCTATCGCGCGAACGTGTTCGACAAGCTGCGGGCCGCGTCGCTGGTCGAGCTCGTGCGCGACTATGCAGCGCTCGCGGGCGGCTCGCCTCCGTAGCGCTACGGAGGCGCAACCCGTAGCCGAACGGGTTCAACGATCACGGCGCGATTCCTACGATGACGGCTTCTCCGACAAGTCATTCATCGTCAAGGATTCGATTCATCATGATCAAGCGCTTTGCCCTGCCGTCCACGCTCGCCCTGCTGTTCTCGGGCACCGCCTTTGCCGATGCCGTCGCCGTGCCGGAGACGAAGAAGGCCGCCGACGCGAGCGACGCCGGCTACTACGCGACGGGCCGCGTCATCGGCGCGTTCGACAACGCGGTGAACATGGAGCTGACGAGCCCGCGCGTCGCGAGCCGCGTCGGCGGCCCGGAGACGGGCTCGAACGTCACCGGCTCGCTCGGCCTCGGCTACCAGTTCGGCAACGGCTGGCGCGCGGAAGGCGAATACGTGTTCAAGCGCACCAACAACTTCACCAGCTACTGGGCGCCGTTCGACGCGAACGCGAACGAATTCCACGTGTCGGCGCAGCGCCTGATGCTGAACGGCTACAAGGATTTCGACCTCGGCCGCGGCTTCTCCGTGTACGGCACGCTCGGCATCGGTGTCGCGATCGTGTCGGCCGACGGCTGGCAGACCAACGATACGCGCCGCTTCGCGTCGAAGACGCAAACCAACCTCGCGTACTCGGCCGGCGCGGGCGTCAGCTATGCGATCAACAAGCGCTTCTCGATCGACCTCGGGTATCGCTATGTCGACATGGGCAACGTCGAGACCGGCTTCAACACGTTCGCGAACCGCATCAACGCGCGCGACGAACAACTGAAGTCGAAGCTGTCGTCGAACGAAGTGTTCATCGGCCTGCGCGGCCGGTTCTGATGGATGAGCGAACGGGCAGGCCGTCGGCGTACCCGCGCGAGGAGGCGCATCGCATGAAGGACATGATCGATTCGGGGCGACGCAGGCTCGTGCTGGCGACGGCCGCGCTGGCCGCCGTGCCCGCGTGGGCGGCTGACGCGCAGCCCGCGCCGCGCAATGCGCGCGGTGTACGGCGCGACGCGTCGCCCGACCTGACGGTGCGGATCGTCGACATGTTGCACGGCGTCGCGGCCGAAGGCATGCGCGTCGAGCTGTCGCGTGTCGACGGCGCGCACGACGTGCCGCTGCGCACCGCTGCCGTCGATGCGCGCGGCGGCACCGGCGCACCGCTGCTGGCCGGCGACGCGTATCGCGCGGGCACGTACACGCTGATGCTGCATGTCGGCGAGTACTTCCGCACACGCAATGTGCAGTCGCCGTTCTTGACCGTCGTGCCGATCCGCTTCCGGATCGCACGCGGCGACGAACGGCTGCATCTTCCGGTGCAGTTCGGGCCGTGGAGTTACACGGTGTATCGCGGCACGTGACGCATGTCACGCACGCGATTACGCCATCGCGAAAGGACACGACATGACAGGCATCAGCACGCACGTGCTCGATATCGCGAGCGGCAAGCCGTTGGTCGGCGTGCGCATCGAGCTCTACGACATGGGCGAGACGCCGCCGCTGCTCGTCGCACGCGCGGCCAGCAACGCGGACGGTCGCAACGACGCGCCGATGCTCGACGGCGATCTCGCGCGCAGCGGCGACTTCGAGCTGCGGTTTCATCTCGGCGAGTATTTCATGCAGGCGGATGCGTTGCTGGACGTCGTGCCGGTGCGCTTCACGGTGACCGACCCTGCGCAGCACTATCACGTGCCGCTGCTGTGTTCGCCGTGGTACGTGTCGACGTATCGCGGCAGTTGAACGGTCGACGGACGGCGCGAGGGCGCGTGGGTTCGACGCAGGGCTCGCGCGGGGAGGCGCCGTCCGTTCGACCGCCCGGGCAGCGGTAGGACCAGGCTGACCGCCGGATCGGACTGAAGGTGACGCCGTCCGATTTACCGGAACCGGTGCGGCGGCGATACTCGAAGCCATTCGTTCAACTACGGGAGCACGGATTGCCGCGGCGGATGTCGCGCAATGCGTCGTCGACATCATGAGCATGCAGGACATCACCGGGCATTACGCGATTCCGCTCGCGCATCCGTTCTCGGATGTGCCGCCGCCGTACGGCCGGCGACGCCGGCCGTTCGTGGCGAGCCGACGAGCGCGGCAACACGTATTCGATATCTACGGCGCGCCTCGCGTGCCAACGCCTGCGGCGGGCGGCGGCCACGTCGCCAGCGCCGCGCGGCCCGTCAATGTCGTTCGCGCGGCCGACTTCGGCTCCGACAACCGCGCATGGGTGCGCCCGCATCCGCTGCGCCGCCGCTGGCGGCTCACGCTGATGGCGTGCGCGCTGTTCGGCGCGACGTGCATTCTCGCGACGCATCTGGTCGACGAGCGCCAGCATGCGGCGGAGCACGACTCGGCTTATTCGGCTGCGATCGCGGCTGCGCCGACGGCCGCCGTCGCGGCGACGGAAGTGGCGCGGGCAACCGGCCACGCGGCGGAAGTCGCGATCGTGCGGGCGGACCGTGCGGCGCCGACGGATGCGCAGATGAAGGCCGCCGCGACGGTGGTGGCGGAAACCGCGTCCGCGGAAGCGCGTGCGTTGCACGTCGCGGGTAGCGGGGCGGCGGGTGAGCCGGTGGCGATTGCGATGGCGGTGGCGTCGAATGCCGTCGTCGCGGAAGCCGCGGCGCCGCGTGCCGATCGTGGCGCGTCGGCGCGCAAGCCGGTTGTGGAGGCCGCACGCCCGGCGGCGAAACCGGCGGCGAAGTCCGCCGCGCCGTCGCGCGGCAAGACGGCGCGTCAGGCGGGATCGAACGCGAACGCGCCTGCCGCGCAACCCGCGGCGATTGCGGCGCGCGGCGCTCCGCCGCATGCGCAGTCGGCTGCCCGAGCGGCCGATACGCCGGCGGCCGCGCCGGTATCGAGTTCGGCCCAGGCCGTCGGCATGACGGCCGCCGAGTTCACGCAATGGCTCGCCGCGACACGCGATACGTCGCGGTCGGCTGCGGGCGGTACCGATCTCTCGGTCGAGCTGCCGAGTCATACGCGGTTGATCGGACAGTGACGCGTCGATTCCCGGCAGGCCGCGCATGCGCGCGGCAGCGCCGAATCGATGCGCGGAAAGTTCTCCTCTCTTGAGCGGCCGCTCCTTCCGACCGGCCGCATTTTTTGCCTGCATCGTGTGGCCGACGGCACGCAATCGTGACGGCGCGCCAGGTCGCCCGGCAGTGTCGACGGTTCTCGCCGCACGCCACGCCCACCCTGCATGCAGAATCGGACGCGACTGATTTCCAGCGCCGTTCGTTTTCGTGACAATGGGATTTCTGCGGCCTGGCACGTGAACGCGTGCCGGATCATGGAGATATCTCCTTTTCGCGGCCGGTCTTCTCGACTGGCCGCTTTTTTATTCCCGTTCGTTACCGGAGCGCACGACCGCGATGCAGATCGACCGCCTGATCCCTGAAATCCTGTTCGGCTTCACGGGCCTGATCGGCATCATCAACCCGTTCGGCATGGCGTTCGTGTTTCTCGAACGCACGCAATCGCTGACCGAAGCCGAGCGCGCGATCCTGTCGAAGCAGCTCGCGACGAACGTGTTCTTCACGCTGCTCGTGATCTTCTTCGTCGGCGCGCCGGTGCTGAACTTCTTCGGGATCTCGATGGAGGCGCTGCGGATCGGCGGCGGCTTCGCGGTGGCGGTGGCCGGCTGGTCGATGCTGAACGCGCCGGACGTACCGGCCGGCGGCGACGTCGCCATGCATGGCGACGATCTGCAGAAGCTGATGTCGCGCGCGTTCTTTCCGCTGACGGTGCCGCTGACGATCGGCCCCGGCTCGATCGCGGCCGGCATCGCGCTGCATGCCAATCGTGCGCATACGGCGAGCGATTACCTGTTGTCTGGTGTCGTGTCGGTGGCGGTCGCGGCGCTCGTCGGGTTCGCGATCTGGCAGATCTACAGCCGCGCGACGACGCTCGCGCGTTATCTCGGCAGCGAAGGGACGAAGGTCGCGATGCGCGTGTCCGCGTTCCTGCTGCTGTGCGTGGGCGTGCAGATCATGCTGACGGGATTGGCCGCGTTCGTGCAGATGCTGGGCGGGCAGGCGGGGTGAGGGGCGGGCGCATTCACGGTCTTTGCCGGCGCCCGATAAAAAAAGCCGCTCCGTCAAGGAACGGCCCGTCGCGTTACAGCAGCTTCGCCTGTACCCGCGCAATCCCCTGCAGCGCACAGGCTTCGTCGAGATGCCCGCCCGGCGCCCCGCCGACACCCACGGCGCCGATCACCTCATCGCCGGCCTTGATCGGCACGCCGCCGCCGAGCACGAGGAAGCCGTCGATGGCCGTCATCTGCGCGGCGGCCGGGTTCTTCTGCAGGTTCGTGGCCAGCGTGGCGGTCGGCGTTTTCGTCGACAGCGCGGTATAGGCCTTGCGCTTCGACGCGTCCACCGTATGCAGCCCCGCGTTGTCGCCGCGCAGCACCGCGCGCTCGATACCGCTGCGGTCGACCACCGTGACCGTCACGTTGTAGCCGCTGGCCGAGCAGGCCTGGATCGTCTGCTGCGCGATGTCGGCGGCGAGATTCAGCGGCAGGTTTTTCTCCTGAAGTACCTGCGCGGAAGCGGCGGTCGTCAGCGTGGCGGCGACGAGCGTCGCCAGGGTAGCGCGAATGATCATATGAACTCCTCAATGAAATGACGGGATGCGAGCGAGGCATTGCGCGTGCGGCTTCATGCGAACTTTCATGACAACCGCGGCGATCGCGACCGATGCGCAGGCCGTTCCAGCCCGGGCAATCGGTCGTGGTCGACCCGCTCGATGCGTGCAGTGTCGGCCAGCGGAGAGGGAAGCTAAATAGGACGGGGCTTATTCTTGCGGCGCCTATCGCGCGTCGCGGCCCTTGGCGGGCACGCCGCCGTGCGCGTTGGTATTCGGCGCGCCTTGCACCGGGAGCGCGCCGCCGCAATGCGGGCAGCACGGCCCGGCGCCATCGGCCGGCCGCGCGTTCGCCCGGGTGCGCTCCAGCGCCGATGCAACCAGCTCGGCGCCCATGATCCCGGTCGGAAACGCGATGATCCCGTAGCCGAGCAGGATCGCGCACGACGTGATCAACCGGCCGAGCGGCGTGACGGGCGTCAGGTCGCCGTAGCCGGTCGTGCTCATCGTCACCGCCGCCCAGTAGACGCCCACCGGAATGCTTGTGATCCCGTGCTCCGGCCCTTCAACGAGAAAGATCACGGTACCGAGAATCACGACGAGCACGAACATCCCGCCGATGAACACGAAGATCTTGCGCCGTGCGCGCGTGAGCGCCCGGATCAGCATCTGCCCTTCCTCGAGATAGATCGACAACCCGAGGATGCGGAACACGCGCAGCAGACGCAGCAGCCGCACGTCGATCAGCGCGTGCAGGCCGGGGAAGAAGAACGCGAGATAGGTCGGCAGCACCGAGACGAGATCGACGATGCCGAAGAAGCTGCGCGCATACGCGGCCGGCTTCTTCGCGGTGCACAGGCGCAGCAGGTACTCGGCCGAGAACAGCAGCGTGAACACCCATTCGGCCGCGTAGAGCGCGTGGCCGTATTGCTGGTGCAGCTCCTGCACGCTGTCGGCCATCACGACGAGTACGCTCGCGACGATGAGCGCGAGCACCGCGATGTCGAGCTTGCGCAGGAACGAAGGGCGGCGTGCGACATGCGTGACGGCATCGCGCGCCGTATCGAAGGAGGACTGGATCAGCGAAATCATGCGCCCGAGTGTACGGACCGCGTATCGCAGGGCCTATCGGACGAGTCTGATTCCGGCGTGGCGGGCGTTACTGCCCGAACCGTTGCGTGACGGTGTCCTTCAGCCGCGCGGCGGTCAGCTCGCCCATGTGCGATTCGACGAGTTCGCCTTTCGCGTTGAAGAACAACGTGGTCGGCAGCCCGCGCGAGCCGTACGCGTGCATCGCGTGCAGCGAAGGATCGAGCAGCACGTGATCGAAGCGCAGGCCCTGCTGTTCGAGGAACGCGCGCACGGCTTGCGCGTTTTCCCCCTGGTTGAGCATCAGCACCGTGAGGCCCGGATGGTCGCGCTGCGCCTGTTCGAGGATCGGCATCTCGCGGCGGCACGGCGCGCACCACGTCGCCCACAGGTTCACGACGACCGGCTTGCCGACGAAGCCCGCCGGCAACACGGGTGTTGAATCGAGCGTCTGGAGCGGCATCGCGGCAAGCGGCGGCGCGCTGCGTTGCAACGTTGCCAGCGTGCCTTGCGCGATGCCCCACGCACCGAGGCCCGCGACGATGCCGGCCAGCACAGGCCGACGCAGCGCGGGCAGGCGGCGCAGGCGGCGCAGGCGCCAGCCGGCGAACACCAGCGCGGCCGCGATACCGATGCGCGCATCGAAGCCGCCGTCGCCGAGCGCGACGATCGCGCGCGGCGACGCCGCATAGTCCGGCCACCATTGCGCGACATAACCGACCCGCGCGGCGATCAACCCGAGCAGCAGCGCGTCGAGGATCAGGCTCGACGCGGTCTTGTGATGCCCGTCGGGCGGACGGCGCTGGATGAAGCGCGCGACGAGCCACGCCAGCAGCGCGGCGACGGCTACCGCGACGACGCGGATCGAGAAGGGACCGATGCTCAGCATGAAATAGGAAGAATGGACGTGATCGAGCGGGGCAGGAGACGGGATTGTCCGCCGCGGCGACGAAGCCGTCGACGGTCGTGCGGCGTTTCGACCGGTTGCCGCGTATGGGGGTTCCCTTCGAGAACGTAACGGCGTGTTGCGGATCGTGATATACGCGCGGGTAGCTCAGGACTGCATGTTGTTCACGTCGACATGCAGCGAATCAGACCGGTCTGATGGTCAGCGGCAGATCGTTCATCAACAATACGCAGGCCGGTCTGGTGTGGTGTCCGCCGGTATCCCGCATAGGGATCTCTCCTTGACGGCCGCTCCGCTCGCGAGCGGCCGCTTTTTCATCGTCATGCGCGCGCGCGTGAATGCCTTGTGGCGGTCGGTGGGCGCGGCCGCACTCCGGTGCATATCGGCTGATTTAACGGAATAGGAACGCTGCCAGATGCGAGCACAGGGCATTCACTCGCGCATTGCCTGACGCCGGTTCGCAACCGGTGAGGTCCATACCCGTCCTGACGCGGCAATTGAGGCTACGCTTCATGGCGACACCGAATCTATTGGCTGTACGAGCGTCACGCAATAGTCTGCCCGTCGTACAACGTCGACACGAAATCGACGAATGCACGCACCTTCGGCGGCACATGCCGGGATTTCGGATACAGCACGTAGTAGCGGCGCTTCGCCAGCGTATGGCCGGGCAGGATCGGGGCGAGCCGCCCGTGTGCGATGTCGTTGCACACCGTGTGGTACGTGAATGCGCCGATGCCGAGCCCGCCGATCGTCGCCGCATGCAGCGCGGTGATTGCGTCGATGCGCAGCGGGCTGTCGAGCGGGATCACGACGACGGCGCCGTTCGGCGGCGTGACGCGCCAGTTGGTGCGGTCGCCGCCGCTGTAGGCGAGCAGATCGTGTTTTGCCAGTTCGGCAGCTGTGCGCGGCAGGCCTCGACGCGCGACATAGTCCGGCGACGCGACGAGAATTTCGTCGGAGATCGCGAGGGTTTTCGCGACGAGATCGGAGTCCGGCAGTTCGCTGGTGATGCGTAGCGCGACGTCGAACCCTTCGCCGATCAGATTGACGAAGCGGTCGCTGCACGACACGTCGAGGCGAATGTCAGGGTAGGCATTGCGGAACGCGGGCAACCACGCAGGCATTTCCAGTGTGCCGACCGACAACGGCATGCTGACGCGTAACACACCTGACGGCCGGCCAGGCGTGTCGGTGACGTCTTCCGCCGCCGCGGCGACGCGTTCGAGGATCTCGACGCACGCATCGTAGTAGCGCTCGCCCGCAGGCGTCAGCGAGAAGTGACGCGTATTGCGGTTGACGAGTTGAACACTGAGGCTGGCTTCGAGCAGTTTCAACTGGCGCGATACGGTCGAATGGGTCGTGTCGAGCCGATCGGCCGCGGTCGAGAATCCTTTCGCTTCGACGAGACTTCGATAGACGCGCATCGCAAGCAGTTGATCCATGTCGGGCTCCGGTGCGCGGAAGAAGCGGTGATCGGGGCTGCCGCACCCGCTTCGGCGGGCGCGATGTAGCGACCGATCAGCGTAGCGGCAGTGCGAGGATGTCGGCCGTCGTCTTCACGTCGCCGAACGTGTCTTCGATCTCGGCGAGCGCAGCGCGGTGCAGCGTGTCCTTGTCGATCGACTGGCCGTTCGCGCGTGCGATGGCGCGCGTCGCAGAGGCGTCGGATGCTACCACGACGTTGTAGCCGAGCGGCGCGGCATCGCGTGCGGCGCCTGCGACACACGCATGCGTCATCAGGCCCGCGATCACCAGCGTCTTGATGCCGTCCGCCTTCAGGCGCTTGTCGATATCGGTGCTCGCGAACACGCTGACCGTTTCCTTTTGCACGACAGTGTCCTTCGCGCGCGGCTTCATCTCCGGAATGAACTCGACGGTCTTGCCGCCGAGTGCGAACACCGCCGAGCCGGCCGGCGCGATGTGCTGGACCTGGTAGACGCGCATGCCGTTGCGATCCGCGAAGTCGATCAAGCGCTTCGCGTTGGCCATCGCCTGTTGAACGTCGGCGATCGGCATCCTGCCGTTCAGGTATTCGTTCTGGAAATCGATGACGACGAGCGCGGTCGTCTTCGGATCGAGATGGTCGATCGGTTGCGCGCCGGCCATCGCACGGATCGTCGGCGTGGCGGCCAGGCTGGATGCGGCCTCGGCGGTCGGCAGCATGGTGGCGGCCGACGCGATGACGGCGTAGCGGGCGAGGTTTCGGATCGAGAATGCAAACATGAGAACGCTCCTGTGGAAATATCGAGTGATTCGAACTATAGGGACATCGAGGCGAAACCGCGCCACCGTCGAGGAAACATCACCTGTGCAGATGGCGAACGAATCGCGCGGGACCGCTGTCGGGCGAGGCGTTGTGCGAACGACGGATCGTTGTCTGTTCGTCAGTGCGTCATACAAGAGTAAAAAACAGGCGCGCACCGATCATTCGGTTCCGGCTGATTCAGGAGGGAATTCTCGTAGGACTGGTCTTATCGAGCGCAGGGAGACAGGCGGGAGCGAAACGAGCAGCAAGCGCTGGACGCCGTTGCTGCTGCATGCAGCGGCGGATTTTTACGTTGCGCGCTGGCGTACGGAAAGGGGGATGTACCGTGCCGTCAGCGTCACGAGCCGTTGTCCGGCCCCGCTTCACCCAGCCGATACGCCGTAAAGAACTCGTACCACTGCGTCCCTTCGCCGACCGGCACGCCGAGCGCCGCCGTCCGCTGTTTCAGCGCGCCGAATACGTCGTTGATGAGCGCATTCAGCGACCTGTCGCGGAATGGAACCGGTTGTGTCCGCCCCGCGGCGAACGCGCCATACGCGATCGCCAGCAGGCGGGCGCGGTCGTCGGTTGCCGCGATCGTTGCGTCGATCGTTTCGACGAAGCGTGGCCGGTCTTCATCGCGCGCCGCGGACAGGCACAGGAATACGATCGCCGATAGTTCATGACGGTCCTTCACCCGCAGCAGCGCAGGCAGCCGTGCAATGATCCGTTCCGCCGGCTCCTCGCGCAGCGCATCGCCGAAGTCGAGCACGGCGGTCATCGGGTTCGTGTCTGCTTTCAGGCGGTCGAGCGCCGGTGGTGGGGCCGACGACGCGCCGTCCTGCGCCGCAGCGGGCGCGGACCGCAACGCATCGGCCACCTGCTGCGCCCACTCGGGAAAGATCATCCGCACGTTGCCGAACTGCTCGCCGCCTTCCGCGGCCGGATTCCAGCGATAGACGATCGTGCCGCCGCGAATGAACGGCGAATACAGGTGCTCGGGCGTTTGCGGCAGCGGGCGCCGGTTGATCGGCAGCCACGCGAGCGTGAGCCAGTCGTAGCGGCCCGTCGCAGGCACGGCAGGACTCGAACTCGCGACGACCTGCCACGTACCGCGATTCGCATAGCGGCGGCGCGCGTCGGGCACCGGGACGGTCCTGCCTTTCGCGGTGTCGAAATACGTCGTGCCGGTGACGTTCTCGCCGCTGTCCGCGGCAGGCGTGATGGTCGAGATGACCCACGACGCGCCGTCCGCCGAGCGGTAGTCGGACAGCTTCAGCGTCGCCACGTCGTGCACCAAGCGCGTTTCCGCCGCGACGGGGCTTGGCGGGGCGTCGGCGGGTGCGGCGAAGATACTCGGCATGGGCTTTCCTCGGAATCGGGTGCGCATCGTCGAGCGGGGCGATGCGCGGCGGTGCGGGTTGTTTCTCGTAACTGTAGGACGTTGCTACAGGCATCGCGAGGAACCCGCCGTACAGGGCGAGGAATGGCACGGAATCATGTATTGTAGTAACATACCTACATTTATGGTTTCCAGGAGTTCATCGTGACCATCACCACGCTTTCGAGTCGTGAACTCAACCAGGACGTGACCAAAGCAAAGAAGGCGACAAAGGACGGCCCCGTGTTCATCACCGATCGCGGCAGGCCGGCCCATGTGCTGCTGAGTTTCGAGGAATACCAGCGCCTCACCCGGCAGCGGCGCAACATTGCCGACTCGCTCGCTATGCCGGGTGTCGAGGACATCGAGTTCGACCCGCCGCGCGCAAACGTCAAGATCAAAGAGGTCGATTTCTGATGATGTTCGTTCTCGATACCCATGTGGTTTCGGAACTCCGGAAAGTGCGGGCGGGCAAGGCGGACAGGAACGTGGTGGCCTGGTGTTCGACCGTCGATGCGTCGGTGTTGTTTGTCTCGGCCATCACGATCATGGAGCTGGGGACAGGCGTCTTGCAGGTCGAGCGCAGAGACGCGGAACAGGGGGCGCTTCTCAGGGCATGGCTTGACGGGCACGTCCTGCCCGAGTTCGCTGGGCGCGTGTTACCGGTCGATACCGCCGTCGCCCAACGATGCGCACGGCTCCATGTGCCGGACCGGCGATCCGAGCGGGACGCGCTCATTGCTGCGACGGCGATCGTGCATGGCATGACGGTCGTGACGCGCAACGTTGCCGATTTTGTTGAAACCGGTGTCGCGATTCTGAATCCGTGGGATTGAGCGAATCAATCGACTTGCTCCCGAGGGAAATCGGATGCTGCTTGCACGCAATCGCGTCGATCCGCTTCGGCTTACCATGCGCATCCTGAGCCAACGACGCATACCGGGCGGGAGCACGCATGACCGACACGAAAGCCATCACCGAACACTGGACGCGGGTCGCCGACCAATGGATCGACTGGGCCGGCAAGCCGGGCCACGATGCGTTCTGGAAATATCGCGCGGGGCTCGCGGCCTACATCGGGCGCGGCGCCGGCGCCGCGCTGGAGATCGGCTGCGGCGAAGGTCGCGTGAGCCGTGAGTTGAAGGCGCTCGGTTACGACGTGACCGCGAGCGACGCGGTGCCCGCGATGCTCGACGCCGCGCGCCACGCGGATTCCGCGCATCGCTATCGACTGGCGGACGCGGCGGCGCTGCCGTTCGACGCGGCCAGCTTCGATCTCGTGATGGCGTACAACGTGCTGATGGATCTCGACGACATGCAGCGCGCGTTGAACGAGGCGCGCCGCGTGCTGAAGCCCGACGGCACGCTGTTCATCTCGCTCGTGCATCCGTTCCGCGATCGCGGCGGCTTTGCCGGGCCGCAGCCCGACGCGCCGTTCGTGCTGACGGGCAGCTATTTCGGGCGCGAGCATTTCGACGGCGTGGAAACGCGCGACGGGCTGTCGATGCATTTCGCGGGATGGTCGCTGCCGCTGCAGGCGTATATGGAAGCGCTGGAAGCGGCCGGGTTTGCGATCGTGTCGCTGCGCGAGCCGCCGCCCGATCACGCCGATACGGATCAGTTGAAGCAGTGGGCGCGCGTGCCGCTGTTTCTGTGGATCAAGGCGCGGCCGCTGGGGTGAGTGCGGCCGGGGCTTGTTCCGGTGGATTGAATTGGGCGGACGTCAGTTGTACAAGTCGAGACGACGCGATCTGACAGACACAGTCAGATCAGGGCGCAAGGGGCCTCACCCTTTTCGAGGCAAAGGGCGGCAAGCGACCCCGAGCGGACCTTCACTGTCCTCCAGCCAATGTCCGCTTCAGATCCAATCGCTGCCCGTGCTGCCTGTTTGAAGCGAAAAGCAGTTGATGTCTTCACGCCGCCTGGGTATTGCCTATGCCGTCGAGGAAGAGGTCCACCAGGTGGGCAACGCGCGATTTCGTTGCGCCGCCTTGCTCGACGGCGAGAGCGATCGCCGTGACCACGCACACGAGATCGTCGACCGAGACGTCCTTGCGAACCGTCCCTGCCATCTGGGCACGCTGGAGCAGCCGGCGCCCCTCTTCACGCCCGGCGTGACAGCCAGCGGTACCTTCCTGCAGTACCGTTCCCAGCAACGCAGCCAACCCGCGATAGTGGGTCGCGTGGTTCACGAGCTCCTTGACGAAGGCGCGTACGGAAGCGTCCGGTTCCAGCTTGTCGTCGCGTGCGCGGCTTGCTTCGGCGAGTGACAGGAGGCGCTCATCACTCGTCGCGGCGAGGAGCGCGTCGCGCGTCGGGAAGCGACGATAGAGCGTGCCGATACCCACGTTGGCACGCTTCGCGATCTCGTCGAGCGAGGCTTCGGCGCCGCGTTCGAGAAACAGCGCTTCCGCCGCTTCGAGAATGCGTTCCCGGTTGCGAGCCGCGTCGGCACGCAGCGGTGCTTCGTCGGTCGTGGAATGCTTGCTCTTCATCCTTGCCTTGATTTCTCTTGATAAGTGGATGATGCCTCCATATACTAAGTGGAGCAATTCTCCACTTAACCCAGGGGTCCATATGACAAAGCGTTTCGAGGGCAAGGTTGTGGCGATCACCGGCGGCAGCGAGGGCATCGGCCTTGCGAGCGCCAGGCTTTTCGCGGACGAAGGAGCCCGGGTCTACATCATGGGCCGCAGGCAAAGTCGACTAGACGAGGCGATACGAGAAATCGGCAACGGTGCCGTCGGCGTTCAGGGGGACGCAAGTAACCTCGCCGACCTCGATCGACTCTATGAGCGCATCCAGCACGACCACGGCAGACTCGACGTCGTTTTCGCCAATGCAGGCGTGGCCGAAGTCGAGCCGCGACCGCTGGGCACCATCGACGAGGCGGGTTTCGACCGACTTTTCGGCCTCAATGTGCGTGGCATGCTCTTCACTGTGCAGAAGGCTTTGCCGCTACTTTCGTCAGGTGGCGTTGTCGTCCTCAATGGCTCGGTGGCCGGCAGCAAAGGCTTTCCTGGCCAGTCGCTTTACAACGCAAGCAAGGCGGCTGTGCGGTCGTTCGCGCGAAGCTGGACGACCGACCTGAAGGAGCGAGGCATCCGCGTGAACGTGGTCTCCCCGAGCGGGACCGAGACACGCCCGATGCGGAGCTACCTCGATGCGCGGCCGGGCGTCGAAGATATGTTGAAGCAACTCGTGCCGATGGGGCGCCTGGGCCGGCCGGATGAGATCGCGCGCGCCGTGCTCTTCCTGGCGTCGACCGAAAGCAGCTATATCGCAGGCGTCGAACTCTACGTTGACGGTGGCTCACTCGCCGTTTGAGCCTTCAATGTCACTGTCGCATCGTTCTCTCCGAACGGGCCGTTTTTCGCGGCGATTGAGTGACGGTATAGCGAATCTTGTCGGGGCGCAGTTGCTTCGGGGTATTTATTTCTTCAAGCGTGAGGCACTGTGCGTCCGTTTGTCTTCGCCTTGCGGACGCGCGGATCGCGTAGATGGTAGTCGGCTCATGGCCGAACTGAGCCGGACACGAGCTGACATCGTCTGTCCAATCAAGTCCAAATTTTCAAACGTCAGTGTTTCTTGTCGTGATTTGCCAGCAATTCCGAGCGACCGATGATCGCTTTCGCGTTATCGGCTTGATCGGCGTCTGAAAAACCGGCGGCCTCGATGACTGGCGTGAGCGCTTTGAGTGCGACCTGCGGTTTGGCGCTGCGGAGCGATCCCATTCCTTCATTCCATGCGTGCAGCATCTGCTTGGCGATCCAATGCCAGCGCGTCTCGTTTTTTGCTGCTTCGACGATATCTTTTCCTGTCGATACGGCGGAGTCGCACAGTGCTTCGACCATCTCGCGGTATTGCTTCGGTGGGATGCCGAGACGCGTGTTGAAAAAACGCTCCAGCGTCTTCCCGGGGGCCCACGTTTTTCGACCGTCGATGCTCAGCCCCGGCGGATTGTTTGCAAAGCGCGGATAAGCCTCCGTGGTGACAATGTCATAGGCGGGTGTGTAGATGACGTCGTCGATGTTTGAGTAGAGGAGTGCGATGTTCTTTGCGTGACAGTCCGCGTTGCGCACGACGTAGTTGGTGATGAGTTGCCAGCCGAGCTGCTCTGCCTCTCTTCGCCAATTGGCAGGACCGATGTAGGGCTTTGTCGCGTTGAGAACCTGTTCGGTCGACGGGCGGTACTTCTCATGCGGAGGCAGGCCAAGCAGGCTACAAGCGTCTTCGAGGCCAAACGCCGGTTTGCCTTGTTCGTCGATGTCGAACCGGTCGACGACGAGCACGCGGCCGTCGTCCGACATCGTGGTCTTCGCTACTCGTGCGACGCCGAGTCTTGCCAGCACCTGCATCGAGTAATGCTCGTTGAAACCGAGATAGGGCGTTTGCTCGTCGGATCCCTTGATGATGTGTCGGCTCGTGCGTAGTGTTTGCTTGCCTGGCGTTGCCTGGACTGACGGGGATTCAGGCGCGAGGAATTTGGGCACGGCGCCGGAAATTGCCGCACGCGCGTAGTACCGAACAAGTTCCGCGAAGCGGGCGGTGGTGATGTCTTCGTGTAGCAAGCTTTTCAGGTCAAGCGAGTCGAGTTCGCCGCCTGGCGTACCGCCTTCGGGTGTGACGGTTACTCGGCCGATTCCGGAGCCGCCGATGATGGCCAGGAGCGAAAGGTCGGTTCCATCGAGATAAGGGCCGAACTCCTCGCGAATCACTTGAAAGAGAAACCCTTCCGGCAGATTCTGTCGGAAGAAGGGATGCAGGTCGCGAGGCCAGATCCAGGCATCTTCGCGAACGGACCTATCCGTCATTTTGTGGGCGGGGCATATCATGAGAGGCAAAAGTCATGGATATGTCGATGAAGAAGAAGAGGCAAACCGTAGCGCGTCAGGCAGCGGCCCGCGGGCCGC